>JBQMRN010000003.1:0-268359 GCA_052171895.1 Arsenophonus sp. NEOnobi-MAG3 | reverse complement strand
GCGATGAAGGCGCTGGAGAAAGATTGAGAAGAACTGCTGGCATTCTACGACTTCCCATCAGCGCACTGGGCCTCAAAATAAGAAGGACAAATCTGAGATTGAATTGGCTTTTCGACACTGAGGGCTACGAAGCCCGAGATGCAAAGAACTGTGGTTCGAGAAAAGCAACCATTTTATGCTATTTAAACTGCTACAGTCTGCTAAGAAAAGCTGGAATCGGCTAATAGGATTTACCTGCTTTTTGACACTAGTTCTAAACAAGGTCTAATTTAAGAATGAAGAACAGATTTAGGAAACATCACAGCAGAACCTGACTCTCATACACAAAATTTGCTAATAACTTAAAGAAAGCAAATGATTTTTGTCTATCGGTAAATAAAGATAATTTGACCAATGTTTCCATAACGCAAAAAATTAATCGTAAGTTTCGTTATTAACTAAAAGCTTTGGTCATTTAATATAATATGCTTCATTCTACCTTTTAATTTTGAATTAACTCCTTTAATTTCCCTACGTAAAATTAATTTAAGCCAATTAGGAGATTGCATGCTTTCCGTTATTGATGAGTTTATATTTAATACAATTAATAATAAAAAATTCAACAATAGTAGACTTAAATTAAAATAAAAGAAGCTATAATAAATAGCATACATAGATGATTTTAATAAATCATCTATTTATTCCATTCATAAAAATATTTATAAATATTTTTATTAATTATTTTTCTCAAAGCATTTCGCAAAAATAGTAATTATTATTAATAATAATTCAGATCTTTCATTAAATTTTACTAAAGCTGTATGTTTAGATTAAATCTATATACTATTAAAGAGTATTTATACTTTTTAAAAATTTTATTAATTAATTAGCTAATTAATCAAGAAATTATTATGATCCAAGAAGGAATGTTATATATTGTGTCTGCCCCAAGTGGTGCAGGCAAATCAAGTCTTATTCAGGCTTTATTAAAAACTCAGCCTTTATATGACACACAAGTTTCTATTTCGCATACCAGTAGAGCGATACGCCCTGGTGAAAAAAATGGTGAAGATTACTATTTTATTAGTGAAAGTAAATTTCAGCAAATGATTGAGGATAATGATTTTCTTGAGTATGCCTGCGTTTTCGGAAATTATTATGGAACTTCCCGTACACTTATCAAAAAAATTATTAATAATGGGGTTGATATATTTTTAGATATCGATTGGCAAGGCGCACAACAAATCCGCCAAAAAATGCCCTCCGCTCGTACTATTTTTATCTTACTGCCTTCTAAAAATGAGTTACTACGTCGTTTACGCGGTCGCGGGCAAGATAGCGAAGAAACAATTAATCAACGGATGGCACAAGCGGTCGCTGAAATAAAACATTATAACGAATATGATTACATTATTGTTAATGATAATTTCAATACTGCATTAGGAGATTTACAATCTATTATTCGTTCTGATCGGCTACGTTTAGAACGTCAGATTCAGCGACATAATGCTTTAATTAATAAATTATTGGAAGATTGAGTAAATGTTCAGTATTATATCTTGTTATTTTTTTATCTTTGGAGTCATATTATGGCACGTATAACAGTTCAAGATGCGGTAGAAAAAATTGGTAACCGTTTCGACTTGGTTTTAGTAGCGGCACGTCGTGCGCGTCAATTACAAATTAGTGCTAAAAGCCCTTTAGTTAAAGAAGAAAAGGATAAGGTCACTGTTATTTCACTTCGCGAAATAGAATCAGGCTTGATTAATGCTCAAATTCTTGATGTTTGCGAACGTCAAGAACAACAAGAAGAAGCTGTAAAAATGCAAGCAGTGTCCGGTATTGCTTAAGGTCGTCGTTAACTAAAAAGGTAGGGCTGCCTTGTATCTGTTTGAAAGCCTCAATCAAATCCTTCAGGATTATCTGCCAAAGGAGCAGATTTCGTTACTGAAACAAGCTTATCTTGTTGCCAGGGATGCACATGAAGGCCAAACCCGTTCAAGTGGTCAACCTTATATTACTCATCCAGTCGCGGTAGCATGCATTTTAGCAGAAATGCGTTTAGATCATGAAACATTAATGGCCGCATTATTACACGACATTATCGAGGATACCCTGACAACTTTCCATGATATAAAACAGCTTTTTGGTAAAACAGTTGCTGGTCTGGTTGAAGGAGTATCAAAACTAGATAAACTCAACTTTCGTGATAAAAAAGAAGCTCAAGCAGAAAATTTCTGCAAAATGATTATGGCCATGGTGCAAGATATCCGTGTCATTTTAATCAAACTAGCAGATCGAACTCACAATATGCGTACTTTAGGTTCCCTTCGTGCTGATAAGCGCCGCCGGATTGCAAAAGAAACATTAGAAATTTATAGCCCGCTGGCACATCGGCTTGGTATTCATCATCTCAAAACTGAATTGGAAGAGCTAGGCTTTGAAGCACTCTATCCAAATCGTTATCAAGTTATTAAAGATGTCGTAAAAGCTGCTCGTGGTAACCGAAAAGAGATGATACAAAAAATATTGGCAGAAATTGAAGGTCGATTATTGGAAGCCAAGATCCATTGCCGTGTATGTGGTCGAGAAAAACATCTCTATTCAATATACCGGAAAATGTACATGAAAGAGCAACGGTTCCATTCAATTATGGATATTTATGCATTTCGGATTATTGTGAAGACTCTTGATATATGTTACCGCGTTCTTGGACAGGTACATAGTTTATATAATCCTCGGCCAGGACGTGTGAAAGATTATATTGCGATCCCAAAAGCAAATGGCTATCAATCCTTACATACCTCAATGATTGGCCCACATGGCATACCTATTGAAGTACAAATTCGTACAGAAGATATGGATCAAATGGCAGAAATGGGTGTCGCTGCTCATTGGGCATATAAAGAACAAGGAAAATCTAGCACAACTACTCAAATTAGAGCACAACGCTGGATGCAAAGCCTACTGGAACTACAACAAAGCGTAGGTAATTCTTTTGAATTCATCGAAAGTGTAAAATCTGATCTTTTTCCTGACGAAATTTATGTTTTTACCCCCGAAGGTAGAATTATCGAATTACCTACTGGTGCAACCCCGGTTGATTTCGCCTATGCTGTTCATACCGATATAGGTCATGCCTGTGTTGGAGCTCGCGTAGATCGTCAACCTTATCCTTTATCTCAATCGTTGAGTACCGGACAAACCATAGAAATTATTACTGCACCTGGGGCAAGGCCGAACGCAGCATGGCTAAATTTCGTTGTTAGTTCCAAAGCGAGAGCAAAAATACGCCAATTACTTAAAAATCTTAAACGAGAAGATTCGATTAGTTTAGGTCGCTGCTTACTAAACCATGCTTTAGGTAATGGTAAAAAATTTGGCGATATCTCACAAGAAAATATCAATAAAGAACTAACAAGAATGAAACTTCACTCAATTGATGATTTGCTTGCTGAAGTTGGTCTTGGTAATACTATAAGTGTTGTTGTAGCGCATAATTTATTAGGTAATGCTAGTATAAATAACCTTATTACAGATAATAGTGATAACCGTAGTAAACTACCGATTAAAGGAGCAGATGGGGTATTAATTACTTTTGCTAAGTGTTGTCGCCCTATTCACGGTGATCCTATTATCGCTCATATTAGCCCTGGTAAAGGTTTAGTCATACACCATGAGTCTTGCCGTAATATTCGAGGCTATCAAAAAGAGCCAGAGAAGTTTATGCAAGTAGAGTGGGATGAGGACGTTAATAACAATTTTATTGCTGAAATAAAAGTTGATATGATTAATCATCAAGGGGCATTAGCTAATTTAACAGCAGCAATTAATAGTGCAAATTCTAGTATTCAAAGTATGAATACTGAAGAGAAAGATGGGCGTGTATATTGTGCATTTATTCGCTTAACCGCTAAGGATCGCATTCAATTAGCTAATATTATGAAAAAAATTCGTATCATGCCTGATGTTTTACGTATAAGTCGTAACCGGAACTAAGTTATGAACTCAAAACGTTATGTTCCCATTCGTCAAATAATCGCTATGTCCTAACTTGATCTGACGGTTTTTTTATGATTAGGAAATTAAATCCCCTATTTAATTGAAGATCAAAAGTCATCCCTTATTCCTAATAAGGAGATAGAATTGGTTTATTTCTCTATTGTAAATTCAATTTTTATTGAACAATATGCTTTTTTAACCTAATCCACTAATTTTAGGGGGATTAACCCTTGGTTTACCTTACTAACCCTCGTTTTTCTTCATTTTATGCATTCTTTCTGACAAGAATTTTATTACCTGTTTAACCCCCTAGGACTGGTAAAAAATAGCCTGTTGCCACATAGAATACATTTGTACGAATTTCTGTGCTCAGGTCTTTTATGGGTATTCTGATAGGACATGAGATAGTTAAACAGAAATGTATGATAGATCTGAATCTACCTGAGACAAACTGGATCTCTATCTGTGAGAAGTTAGAGTGATTAAGTTATACATACTGAAACAAGAATCATCAGTCAAATTAAGAGATTATTGAAATCATACCTCTGCCTAAGTTAGGATCCAAAGCTTAATACTATACTAATTATTAGTATTAAGAGGAGGGTTTCAATGACCAATAAGAATAATAGACAGGATAGTGTATAGTATTCAGAAAATCCAAAGAGAGAATGGGATCATCAAAATCAAAATTGGAGTCTTTATAATTCTATGTTACGCTAGAAAGATTACAGCCTAATCAGGTTATTAAATCGCTAATTAAAATAAATGGTTAACTGAGAAAATATCAAATTTCAATTATGGATGGGCATTGTCAACTTCTTTTCTGGTTCATCAAACACAGATAAAGCAACTTCAACAGACTATTTTCGTTAGGAAACGAGCCTTTTATTTTCCTCAGTTTGGATAACTACCGGTGAACTAATTCAATGGTATTGCTGGTGTAGATCACTTTGCAAATATTTGTCGGATAGCGGAAGTACCTAGACAGATTTTTTATTTTTGACGGCATGACTGGATAACCATCAGATACTACTGCTAGATCATTTGGCTTAAAACTCATCCATAGCGCCGTTTCTGCCGCCGATTTTCTAATACACGCACAAAAAACCACACACAGGGCGCGGTTAACTTGGCTTTAGGTCAGCTATAAAGGCTTTATAGTGCTTTGAGGCCACCTATTTGATGAAGTTGCAGATCTGGGGTAAATAATGGGTATATTAACAAAGGTTATTGGTTTGCTTGCAGAGTAATTTGTAGTCATGTCTGTATTTTAATTATTGTGTTTTAAAACAATCTTCTCCAGGCCAGAAATTCGGTAAATAAACGAGCCTACACCATAGAATTTACTCAGGCATCCTTTTAATCGCCTGATATAGTGTTCACATTTTGAATGTGGAATTCCTTACTAATAACTCTCTGATTATCCAACTTTATTAAACGATGCTGACTAATTTCATGCTTACTGAAAAAGGGTTTTCATACTATTTAGCTCCATCTGAGCAAAGGATGGAGCTGTTATCTATGATTGGCTCAAGAAAACGGCTAACACACTCTGCATTAAACTCTTCAAGAATCTCATTATTCAGATGACTCTATCGATCTCTAGTGATTAAAACCGCGATTCATTCTTTCCTTTTATCTCCTTATCTCCTCCTTTTCGCTTTTTCTAGCTTTCCTATCTGGGATATAACGCTTCCCTTTAAAGGCTTCATGGAAAAATTTTTCGTCAACTTTAAAATACTACTTAGTGCATTTATGTTGGCTGTCGCTGATGAAGCAAGGAAGCAGTGACGCTATATAAAACTCTGTTTTTTAATCAATTCCTGTTTGTTTCGCTTACTCCAGTAAAGTCAAGCTATTCAACATACATAGGAGATAACTAAATCATTTATCTTTGTGATGTAGTTTTCCAAGAAGACTTCTACTAAGATTGTTAAATGTTTTTCTGCGATCGGGGATTTTTCAACGATATCGCTGTAACCCTATGAATCTCCACAGCAGATAATATCTTCACTGTAACAATATAGGTAGGAAAATGAAATGAGTTGCTTCAATGCATGAATCAACATCATCCGACAAATTGTCGCCGAGCTAACTAATAAGATGCAGAGCTTTATGTTGGTAGGGAGTGAGGAAAGAGTCTCTTTGATCTGTATGACTATTTGCTTTTTCATGGTAACCTCTGTAGCTAAAATCCTTCATATAGGATAAGGGATTTCTAGCAACAACTGTTGCCAATATCATAGCCGTTTTTTAGCAGTTGCGGCTCAAAAGTATCGTTGAGATCGCGGTGTGTCCTCAAGCTCAAAATTACCAGTCTCTTGTGCCCTTAATGCTTTTTTTGTAATGTCTTGCCGTTTCGCTGATTCGAATCAATCTCTTGAGCAAGATGGGTATCGAGTTTGCCGGCTAATGTTGCTTTTGTTAAGTCTTTGATTAGCAGTGTTAAAATTCCATCTTTTTTTGTAAGGCTCTGAGCAGATTAAAGCACTTTTAGTGCTGCATTGAAATAGAAGAATTAGGAAGGCATCTATTGTATCAATCCTTCTTTTGAGATATTACTGGAATGACATAAAATTTCTAACACCCCCCTTTCGACTATGATTAATCTCTTCTTTCTTTAAATTTTCTGAATACTCTACACTATCCTGTCTATCATTCTTAATTGCTCATTAAAATTCTCCTATTAATACTAATAAGTAGCAATATTTAGCTTTATATCCTAACTCAGGCAGTGGTTATGATTTTAATAATCGGTCAATTTAAATGATAATTCCTGGCTTATTATATGTAACTTAATCACTTGATTTGTCCTAGATAGATCTATATCTATCGCACGTTTCCTGTTTTAATATCTCACCTCCTATCACCTTTTTGCTTAATTAGATTATCGTTACCATCAACTAATTGAGCGGTAAATGTAAAGATAAAGAAGCTTTTATTATCGGCTATTTGTCTCTTACTATCTTTTAAGGTAATGCTATCAACCTTACTAGGTATGCAAAATGTAAATAAAGTTTACTGCTTTATTCATCGCTATTTTGTTACTGGGATTATTATAATGGTCAGTAATCTTAGGATTATCTACCACAATACTACTGATCATAGTAATCATCACACGTCCATTCTTATCAGTTTAGCTCTGTTCTGCCGATAAGATTGCAGTATTACCTTTATTATGTGACCAATTAACATTAACATTGGGTACCGGATTATTGAATTAGATTGGTCACTAATGCCCAGAAACTAAATCGATTTATTCCATCAGCCGCTTTATTCGTTTCATTATCAATTAATGTGAAACTTTTAACTTTGGTGGTGCTGATACTGATATCTGGCGCAAAACTAATAGGGATACTATTTCTATTGCCATTTTCATTGCTTTCCTTAATGTTACACTGCCAATGACCTTACTCTTAATGTTAACATTAGCCCCTTACCTTCACTATCAGTTTATAGCCTCAGGCTATTATCAGGCTTGCCATTCATATTAAACAGTGTTACCCACTAGATTTGAATACATCAATACTAAAAGTAATTACTCTACCGGGAAAGTGCTTGATGTTTTTATTCTAACTAATGAAGTGGCAAGATAAGCATCGCTATTATTGGCTACTTCCGTATTATTTAGCGTTAACTTCATTGCTCGGATGCTATCTTATGATGGAGTGACATTGATCACCATAACTAGGGTATTAGACTGATTATGTTCATAATCAACAGTTTCTGCTAAGATATATGGTAAGATCGAGCAGCTTTTGCTTATTTTTTGAAAATATAAGCCAGTAAGGTTAAGTTAATTGAAGTTGGTGAGATAACTTGAATATTAGCACCTTGAGCAATTAATTCTTACCTTTTCCATTCAAGCTAACTTGTTTTAAGCCATATTTTGCTTTATTAACTTTGCTTTATTAACTCTGACTATTATCTGGCATAATATGTGTTGCTTCGCCATTAGTCTTTTCTGGAAAAGAAATAAATAAAATTCTTGCTTACGGTATTATATGAGCATATCCTAATTAGGATCAATAAAATCATAATGGTTTTTACTCCCCCCCCCCATTACCCCCAGCCAAAACTACGCATTAAATCAATATTATCGAGATTAACCTCTTCAGCTAGTAAGACTTCGAATCAATATGCTAATTCCATACCAATTCTACTTTCCTTAGTATTGCTACGCGAAATCTGGGTTTTAAAGGTCAATAATAATGAAATGGGTTTACTTAAGCCAAAAAGATGAAGCCAGAAGGATTATCTATCAAATTACTGGTTGATAGACCAGTATTAAGGCTGATACCATTAATCACTATAATACTTTTTTATATTTAGCATAAGCCTTAAATGTAGATAATTGGCTAAATGTAGATAACTGGCTAAAAATCCTTCAGTGCGTAGATCAAATCTATTGGCTGGGCGCTCATCATAATCTCACATTTCATGAAGGTGTGACTGATGTCACTTGAAATTATTCTCATTTTTAGTGTATGGGATTTCGGAGATGCTGGCGTATCTTGCTAATTAATTTAGTTAATGATTTCAAAAATAAAGAGATGATATGCTATGAAAAATTTATCCTAGAGGTAGAGGTATCCGCGAAACTAGATATTAGCTGTGATCCCTTGTATGAACTCATCCGTAATGGTGACAAACAGCTGATAGCTAGCACTTTTAAGCCTCAACTTGATAGCCATGCTGCGATAATATGCTAAGCCTCGTCTTCTCGACTGGCATCATGCCCTCCTGTCTTTTGTAACGGTTATTTACCACAGCGAACTATACAAACTAGTATTGACGATATTGAAATTAAAATGTTTAAGGTCAAGGTGGGAGGTCGTAGCGGCAATAGAATATGCTTTAACAGCTCATTGCTACCGCCTTATTTAAAGCATGCAAAAATATCAAAGAGTTGTTACCATGGCTGTGTGTTTTACCCCACTGCGAGGTCATCTCCTTAGCTGGTAATTTTCACGAAGCTATGGGACGCTTCTTGGTGAAAAAGAACAAGTTCTCTTTGCCACTAGCATCAGGAGACTAAAACAGTAATGGCTTGAAGAGCACAAGCAATGGTGGTTTTGCGTGATTTAGCGATACGCGCTACGTTTATTTCTAGGCATATGGCATATAATTAGTCCTGTTAGGCAAGATGATCAGCTTTTCCTTGCTAGTATTATCAGCGTCATTGAGCATAGATGTAAGGAACCAGTTGCACTCAAAATGGTTATCGAAAGTTAAAAGCGCACTGAGCTTAAGTTCTCAATGGCCATGCAAACGCGTGGCTTAACCATAACTCCCAGGCGCTACGGAAGATGGTACTCTTGGTTTTTTGTAGTGTAATGGCAAAGATATTCTTGAACACGCAGCATAAAACGCTATTGAGTTACATAAAACAGCTAATGTGCTAGCGTCACTCCAAAAAAACATGGAACCGAAAGTTAAGGCTGAGCTATGGGAGGTCTAGTTAGAGCAGAGATCGATGATGCTGCTAATAAAGCCTTTGCTATTTTGTTGGCACGATTTTTAGCGAAGGGTATATCCTTTCCTTGAGCGATGAAAAGCTGTAGAAAGATCGAGAAGAACTGCTGGCATTTTACGACTTCCCGTCAGAGTACTAGGCGTCAATTAAAAAGGACAATTCTGATTGAATCGATTTTTGCGAGTAAAACTATGAAAGCCGACGCGCAAAGAACTGTAATTCAAGAAAAATAATCCTTTCAGTGATATTTTAGGTGTTCTCGTATTTGCTTAGAAAAGTTAGAACCGGATATGGGGGATTTACCTGCTAAGGCTTCTGGTAAATAATGTCCAATTTAAGGATGGAGAAGAGATTTATGAAGTATCAGAGAGTAGGTGGCCTAACTGTTATACCACTAGATTTGCTAATAACATCTTTTACTGAAAAAGTATCTCCACAAATCATCCACAAAATGATTGAGCATCAGAATATAAACATTTGAAATATGCTAATGCTCGCCCGCCTATCACAGAAGATTTTTATTTCGTGCTCTATTCTGTAGTTATACTCTTTATAAGCTTGATATTCACACTCCAGATTAATATTTATTTTTTAAATTAGTTTGATACTTTGGTCTATTTTGTAGCAAACGATAAATAGAATCAATTTAATGCTTTTTCTCTGCTTAATAATAGTTAGATTTCAAATCTAATTTTGATTAAATTTATGATTTGGAACGAACATATTTGAGCAATATCGAACATTTTTGTTATGCATGGAAACAAAAGATTTGATTGTGCTTAGATTCTTGGTATTCCTAATTCTGTTCAAGGATTATCAGTATTACTACTAAAAGCTCAAGATCTTACTAGCGCAACTTTTTTACTAGTTCTAAACTAATCTATGGTAGATTGCGCTATTTAGAACATTATAAATTTTGTTTAGTTAGTGAAGCTGAAGCGCTTGCCGAGCGTGAAGCTTTGCTTAAGCTTGCTCCTCCCTCATATTGTTTCCTTATGTGTTTTAAAGATTAAAATTTACTAAAGACTCTGTCTTAAAAAGAGAATTAACAAAATATTTTGAATATTCATATTGTTAGGTGGATATGAGATGCAGATTTAGTCGTCTTCAATGCACAAGAAATTCTCAAATGTAAATGTGAAGTCCGAACTCGTCGTACCAAGGAAAAAAGAGCCCTGGGGTGAGAATGGACTCTAGATCCTATAAACAGAAGAACTTACGTACGAGTAAAAAAACTTTGCATCCAAAAGGATTAGTAAACACAACTTTTGCTTGAGTTAAATCTTTGTTTGATAAAGAATTAGAATAAAATCTCCCTAAGAGAGCCGACTAATTAAAGGCAACTATATTATAGTTAGCCAATTATACGATGGCTAGCAAGCTTATATTCTACAAAATGAAGATTACCGTATTGTCTTTATTATTCCTTGGGTGGACAAGTTTTTTACTATCGGTATTAGCGATGTCGAATATTGAGGTGATCCAAAAGATGTTTACATTGATAATATTGAAATCAATTACCTGTTAAAAGTTTATAACGATCATTTTAAAAAATAGTTATCATAGCAAGATATTGTCTAGAGTTACTACTTTTGAGTACGTGCATTATCATCTGATGATAAATCTGATTCACCTCAAACTATTACACGTGATTACACATTCAAGATTCATGATGAATAAGGAAAAGCACCTTTAGTATCTATTTTCAGCGATAAATTAAACACATATTGTAAACTTCTAGAAAATACGATAGATAAATTAGCTCATTACTACCCTAATGCCGAAAAAGCCTGGACTAAACAAGCACCATCACCTTCTGGTGATATCGAAGGCTGTGATCATGACAGGTTATATGTCCAACTATTACGGAAAGACTACCCATGTTTACCAGAAGAAATTGCATTGCGATATTCCTGTACTTACGGAAGTAACCGGAATTTTATCTTAAAATAAGGACAATCCTTATAGGATCTATCTGAAGCTTTTGGCCACAATTTATATAAATCTGAATTACGTTATTTATTTGAAAATAAATGGGTTAGAGAGTTAGAAAATGCTATTTGGCATAGAAAGAAATTAGGCATCTGGCTCAATAATGACAAGAAATAACGAATAACACAATGGGTGACTAAAAATATAACAAGAAGACAATAAGACCAGAGAAGCCTCATAAATTTATGAGGCTTCTCTATCGCAACTTTATCGATTACAACTCAATCAAGATAGTTAATAAAGTTTATTTGCCATATCTAACCAATCCTGGTTAAACTTATGTTGCATATTCTCAACTGCATCAATAATATCATGATGAACTAGTTTATCATTTTGAATACCAACACAGCGGCCACCATACCCCTGTAAAAGTAACTGAATAGAGTAAGCACCCATGCGGGATGCCAGAACACGATCACTGGCTACTGGACTACCCCCTCGCTGAATGTGGCCTAAAACAGTTGCTCGTGTCTCATGCCCTGTTTTTTTTTCAATATATTTTGCCAATTCATTAACATTATAAATATGTTCAGTAATAGCAAGGATTGCATGACGTTTACCTCTTGCTAAGTCAGATTTAATTTTTCTCAATAAATCTTCCTTATCAAAAGGAATTTCTGGCAATACCACAAACTCACAGCCTCCAGCAATCGCAGCGGATAAAGTTAAATCACCACAGTAACCCCCCATTATTTCAACTATCGAAATACGTTTATGGGAAGTTGAGGTATCACGTAAACGATCAATTGCTTCAACAATGGTATCCAAAGCAGTAAAATAACCAATCGTATAATCAGTACCGGCAACATCATTATCAATTGTTCCTGGTACGCATATACATGGGAAGCCCACTTCAGTGATCTTCTTTGCTCCTCGATAAGAGCCATCTCCACCAATGACAATCAAGGCATCAATATTATTTTTTCTCATATTATCAATAGCTTGATCTCTTACCTTCTCACTATCACGAAATTCAGGAAAACGGGAAGAGCCTAAGAAAGTACCACCGCGATTAATGATATCAGAAACACTAAAACGGTTAAGTTCTTTTACTCGATTTTCATAAAGTCCTATATAGCCGTCATAAATACCATAAAATTCTAAATTTTCAGAAAGTCCCATTTGCACAATACTACGAATAGCAGCATTCATTCCTGGCGCATCACCACCACTGGTTAAAACGGCAACTCTTTTTATTACTTTTTTGTTCATCCTGACCTCTGATTTAATATTTTGCTAGAAGTATAAAAACTATCATTTCGTTCATTTTACTTATGACCATAATAACTGGCTGAATTGATTCAGCATACTATATTATACGATAAAACTTTGAGTTATTATCAAATATGGTGTATATTATTCAAGGTTATTTTCCGTTATGAGGCTTCGTAAATCTGTTATCTATCCTTAAATTAGATGTTGTTTACCACTAAGGTCAAACAGGTCAAATTCCCTTAGCCGGTTCTAGCTTTTCTGAGCAGATTGGAGCAGTTTAAATAGTATTGAAAGGGTTATTTTTCTCAAACCACAGTTATTCGCGTGTGTGGTCGGCTTCATATGATTGTTGCAAAATACGATTTAATCGAATTCGTCGTTCTTATTGAAGCGGAGTGCTCTGAGAGGAAGTCGTAGAATGCCAACAGTTATTCTAGAGCTTCTTCATCGCTGTGGTATGGTATATCCTTTACTGAAAACCTTGCTAACAAAACATCAAGGGCTTTATTAGTGGCATCACAGTTCTTGCTAGCTAAGAGTGCGTTAGGTGCTGCGTGTCAAAGAATATCTTTTTGCCATTGCCTTCTAAAAACCAAGGGCACCGTATCCCGTAGCGTAGCGCCTGGGAAATAAGGTTAAGGCAAGCGTTCCTAGCAGACCATTAATAAGTTCAGTCCAATTTGCTTCTGACTTTAGCTCGATAAGCATCCTAGACCACAACTAGCTTCTTACGTCCATGCTCAGTGACGCCGATAATGAAGATAAGTAGGCAAAGGCGATCATCATCTTGCCTGACAGGACTGTCTATACCATCGGCTAAGAAATAAACGTAGCATGTATCGCTTAAATAACGCAGGCAGCATTACCTCTGTGATTTAAGCCATTTCTGTTTCAGTTCTGCTGATGGTAGTGGCAGAGAGACCATATATTTTTTCACTGAGAAAACGCCCATAGGATTTCTTGAAAATCACCGGTGGATATGCCTATCAAGTACAGCCATAAAAGCAACTTTTCGTGGTTTTTCACGTTTCAGATAAGGCAGTAGTAACGAGTTGTTGAAGTATATTCCGTTGTCGCTGCAGATCTCTAAGCTTTACCCGTCTATATAGTTTCCTGTGGTAAATAAGCGTTATGAAAGATGGGCATGGGGAGATGCCGCCTCTATAAGGCAGTGTTCAGCATGTGTTGTCGCAGCATGGCTTCGATCTCAGCCTCAACAGCAGTGGCTATTAGCTTCCTTGGATCATTACGGATTAGTTCATTCAAGGCATCACAGGTAATATCTGGTTTCGCGCATCTGTAGGGTAGACTTTTCATGACATATTATATCTCTGTTGTTAAAACTATTCACGAAATCAATCAGCAGGATTGGCACCATCTAGGAAATCCAATCATCAGAAATTAGCATACGTCAAAAGTTTGAGATTACTCTGCATCAATATGTCTAGCTGTATAATCAGGAATTACCCTAATTAGTATTTGGTAATAAAACTTAATTGCTATCTATAAAAGATTGGTTTAACATTAACGCTGAATTATTCAAAAAGCATACTATATTCCTGAATATGAGATCTAAAAAATAAATTTTTATATCAATCTAAATCGATTGAAATTATTTTAAGTTAAATGTACTGAATACTTTTATTGATTAAAAGCGGTAATAAATTTTCTGGCTATTCTTGCAAATAAATTTAAACTAAAAAATAAAAAGACTATTATGTATATTTTACTTGCTGTTATTATTACCGCTCGCTAGTATCGATTACTATAAAAATTTTTAACCATGGATAAATTTACACGTCCTAAACTAACGCTGCCTAATGGCGCCCATAAATTATTACTGCATTCTTGTTGCGCTCCTTGCTCAGGTGAAGTGATGGAAGCACTAAGTGCGTCAGGTATTGATTATACTATTTTTTTCTATAATCCAAATATTCATCCACAACGAGAATATAAGATCCGAAAAAACGAAAATATTCGTTTTGCTGAGCAACATAACGTGCTGTTTGTTGATGCTGACTACGATAGTGATAACTGGTTTGCACGTGCCAATGGAATGGAACAAGAACCTGAGCGTGGAATTCGTTGCATTATGTGTTTTGATATGCGGTTTGAGCGTACTGCCCTTTATGCAGCTGAGCATGGGTTTAGCATTATCTCCAGTTCATTAGGTATTTCTCGCTGGAAAAATATGCAACAGATCAATAATTGTGGTAAACGTGCCGCCAGCCATTACAATGGCTTAACTTATTGGGACTATAACTGGCGTAAACAAGGCGGTTCAGCAAGAATGGTTGAAATTAGTAAACGCGAACAATTTTATCAACAAGAATATTGCGGTTGTATCTATTCTCTACGTGATACCAATAAAAATAGGCATTCGCAAGGGCGGGAGATTATTCGCATCGGAGTTAAGTATTACATTAGCAACAAGCAATCCTAATGAAGGTAATGAAGCTAGGTAGTTAAATGTGTAGGCAGGCATTAAATATTACATTAATGACAAATAATAGATTAATAAAAAATAACCATCAATTCCTGATGCCAGGAATGGATGGTTATTTTTATATGATTTTTTGCTAAGCTATTTATCAGGCCGTAATACTGGAAAAAGAATGACATCACGAATTATATGGCTATTGGTTAATAACATGATCATCCGATCAATACCAATACCTAAACCAGCTGTTGGCGGTAATCCATGCTCCAGTGCAGTAATATAATCCTCATCATAAAACATAGCTTCATCATCACCTTCATCTTTTTGACGAACCTGTTCAGTAAAACGCTCTGCTTGATCTTCTGCATCATTAAGCTCAGAAAAACCATTACCAATTTCACGACCACCTATGAATAATTCAAATCGATCGGTAATAAATGGATTATTATCATTACGACGAGCCAATGGAGAGATTTCTGCCGGATATTCAGTAATAAATGTCGGTTGGATCAAATGGCTTTCCGCGACTGCCTCAAAAATTTCACACTGAACACGACCTAATCCCCAGCATTTTTTTATCTCAATATTGAGTGATTTTGCGATACTTATCGCTTTAGACATATCATCCAGATCAACTGGATCTGTTTCGGCACAAAATTTGATTATTGCTTTTTTCATTGTCATTTTCCTAAAAGGCTGCCCGAAATCAAATAAATGCTCCCCATATTTTACCTGGGTTGTGCCTAATACTTCTTGCGTTACCGTTCGGAATAACTCTTCAGTTAACACAATAAGATCTTTATAATCAGCATAAGCCATATACAGTTCCATCATGGTAAATTCTGGATTATGGCGTGCTGAAATACCTTCATTACGAAAATTACGATTAATTTCAAAAACACGCTCAAATCCACCAACAACTAAACGTTTCAAATAAAGTTCTGGCGCAATACGCAGATACATATCAATATTTAACGCGTTATGATGAGTAATAAATGGACGTGCCGCTGCACCACCAGGTATAACCTGCATCATGGGTGTTTCAACTTCCATGAAATCTTTACTAACCATGAAGTTACGTAAAGCTGAGATCACATGTGAACGCGTAATAAAAGTCTGGCGTGATTCTTCATTAGCAATAAGATCAAGGTAACGTTGGCGATAACGCGTTTCCTGATCTACCAGCCCATGGAATTTATCTGGCAGAGGCCGTAATGCTTTGGTTAATAAATAAATTTCATAAGCATGAATGGTTAACTCACCTGTATTGGTCTTAAATAATTTACCTTTAACACCAATAATATCACCAAGATCCCATTTCTTAAACTGTTCGTTATAAATACCTTCTGCTAAATCTTCAAAAGAAATATAAATTTGAATCCGACCACCCATATCTTGTAAAGTTGCAAAAGAGGCTTTGCCCATGATACGGCGTGTGATCATTCTCCCGGCAACAGAGATGTTAATATTCAGTGCAGTAAGTTCTTTCGCATGAGTTTCATCGTACTTACGATGTATATCGCCAGATAAATATTCCCGGCGAAAATCATTAGGAAAAGCAATACCATTACCACGTAATCCCGCCAGTTTTTCTCGTCGAGTTTTTAATTCATTATTTAAATTAATGGACTTCTCAGTATCCTGTTGTTGAGACATCTTTTTCCCTCATAGTCCGGCTTTTAAGCTGGCTTCAATGAATTTATCCAGATCACCATCCAGTACTGCTTGAGTATTGCGATTTTCAACACCAGTACGTAGATCTTTAATTCGAGAATCATCCAACACATAAGAACGAATTTGGCTACCCCAGCCAATATCAGATTTATTTTCTTCTAATGCTTGTTTATCAGCATTTTTCTTTTGCATCTCTAGCTCATATAATTTTGCTTTTAGTTGCTTAAAAGCCTGATCTTTATTCTTATGTTGAGAACGGTCATTCTGACATTGGGTAACAATGCCAGTTGGAATATGGGTTATACGTACAGCTGACTCTGTTTTATTAACATGTTGTCCACCAGCCCCAGATGCTCGATAAACATCAATGCGTAAATTCGCAGGATTGATTTCAATATCAATATCATCATCCACTTCAGGATAAATAAAAGCAGAGCTAAATGAGGTATGGCGGCGACCGCCTGAATTAAAAGGACTTTTACGTACTAACCGATGAACACCAGTTTCAGTCCGTAACCACCCAAAAGCATATTCACCAATAATCTTTATCGTGGCAGATTTTAATCCAGCAATATCACCATCTGACGCTTCAATAATTTCTGTTTTAAAACCTTTTGACTCTGCCCAGCGTAGATACATGCGCATCAACATGCTAGCCCAATCTTGCGCCTCAGTTCCTCCTGAGCCTGCCTGTAAATCAAGATAACAATTAGCACTGTCATACTGCCCAGAAAACATACGACGAAATTCTAATTGTCCCAGTTTTCCTTGCAGCTGCCTTAACTCTGCAACCGCATCATGAAAAGTTTCTTCATCATTAGCTTCAATTGCCAGATCGAGTAAACCAGATATATCGTCTAAACCTTGTATCAAGGCATCAATAGTTTCTACTATTCCTTCGAGAGAAGAACATTCCTTACCCAACGCTTTGGCTTGCTTCGGTTCATTCCAGATATTAGGTTGCTTAAGTTCTACGGTTACTTTCTTCAAACGCTCTTTCTTAGCATCATAGTTAAAGATACCCCCTCAAGATCTTCGTCCGCTCAGACAGATCCTGAATTTGATTTTTTATTGCATTAATTTCAAACATATCCTTATATCTTATTTATGTTTTTTCATTAAAAGTCATAAAAATATAAATCATTTATTATAGTAGATCTGATTAGTAAATTATAGTTTTTTAGTCAAAATGCTTAATGATAACCAATTTTACAAACCAAATAACCGATTTAGTCATTAAATACCACTATAAGAATAGTGCTTTAAATTTTGATTAGTAGCAAATTAATGCCAGAAAATATTTATTATATTAATGGAGATCATAGTAATACCATACCACTTTTAAAGAACAATGGTGGTCAGAATAGGCTAAATATTATTCGCAAGGCTAGAAATGCTGAATTTAGTAACTGGATATTACGAATTGCCATGATACTCATCCAGATGAACGTATAGCGTGTAGGGTATGTTGTGCTACACGCTATACGTGAGTGGTGAGAACATATAGGCTGTTTCGTGGATATTCATGAGCCGAGTATTATTTTATACTCCATGGTATGTTAATTTTATTTATGTTAGCAAAGGTTGTTGGTAAAAATCCCTTATACTGTATCAAAGATTTTCGCTATAAAGATTGCTATGAAAAAGCAAAAAATCATACAAATCAAAGAGACTCTTTCCTCACTTCCTGCGAAGATAAAGCTGTATTTTATTAGTTAGTTCAGTGAGAATCTGTCGGATTATATTGATTTATGCATTGAAGCAACTCATTTCAGTTTATCCTGCTCATATTGTTAGACTGAACATGTTATCTTCTATGGAGATTTATTAGTATGGTTACAGCGATATCGTTGCAAAATCTCCGATTGCAGAAAAACATTTAAGAATCATACTGGAGAAGTCCTCTGGTGAAACTATATCAGAATGGATAAATGGTTTAGTTATCTGCAATGTATGTTGAATATCTTGACTTTACAGGAGTGAGCGAAATAAACAGGCATTAATTTGAAAACAGTGTTTAAATGGCGTTAAGTGCTTCCTTGCTTTATCGAAAACAGCTAACATAAATGCACCAAGTGGTATTGTTGAAGTTGACGAAACATTTTTCCCTGAATCCTCTAAAAGAAACAATTATATCCCACATAAGAAAGCTAGAAAACGCAGGATAGGAAGAGATAAAAGGAAAGAACGAATTGCGGCTTCATCTCAAGAAATCGACAGAGTCATCTGAGCGAATGGATTCTTAAAGAGTTTAATGCAGACTGTATTGACAGTTTTCTTGAGCTAATCATCGATAAAGAGTCTATCCTTTGCTTGGATGGAGCTAAATACTATGAAACTTTTGGGAGTTAGCATGAAATTAGTCAGCATCGCCTAATAAGGTTAGATAATCAGAGAGTTATTGGTAAGGAATTCTACATTCAATAAAATATGAACAGTGATATCAGCGATTAAAAAGATGGCTGAGTAGATTTCATGGTGTAGGATCGTTTTATTTACCAAATTATCTGGCTTAGGAGAAGATTGTTTGAAATCAGAACAATTGAAATACAAATATGGCTACATATTTCTTTGCAAGAAAACAAACAACCTTTGCTAACATAGCTTAATTTCTTCAGAAATTAATTCAAATGGCTCGGAACAAGTCTCTAAAAAAAATCTAAATCCACTAAATCATGGCGACTAGTCGTAACTTTCTGTGTTATAATTTCTGCTTATTCAAAGCGTTTTATGATCTCCTTTCCACCCTAAATAGATTATGATAATCTCACTGAATTTTTTATAACATCCCAAAAGAGGCTATACAGCACTGCGGTCCCCTGACCATGAGACTACTTAGTCATCAAATTTTTCTTGTCACGCACGATTATCCTCCTACAGTGAGGATAATCAGTGCTTTGAATTACGCTCATTTCTGGTATATGGAATTTTAGAGATGGTGTCGCATCCTACTGATTAATTTCATGCATGATTTTAATAACAAAGAGATGATATGCCATGAAAAAGTTTAGGCTACAGGTATCCGCATAACCAGATATTATCTGTGATCCATTATATGAATTTATCTCTAATGGTGCCAGGCACCTGATAAGCTACCGACGTTGAGGCTAAGCTCGAAGCCATCTGCTATAATATGCTGATGCCCAGCTTTCGACGGCCGGTCATCCCTCCTTCCGTAAGGGTTATTTACCACAGCGAACTATACAGACTGGTATGGGAGATATTAATATTAAAGTGCCTAAGATCAGGGATCACAGCGTCAACGGAATATGCTTTAACAGAACTCGTTGCTACTGCCTTCTCTGAAGCATGGGAAAGCCTCTAAGAGTTGCTACCATGGCTATACTTGCGAGTGGCATATCTATACCGATGATTTTTATGAAGCCATAGTGGGGGCGATTCTTCTCGGTGAAAAAATACATAGCTCCTTTTTTCCAATACAATCAGCAAAGTGAAACAGGAATAGCTTGAAGAGCATAGGCAATGGTACCTGCTGGATTTAAGCGATACGCGCTACATTTATTTTTTAGCCGATAGCATAGACAGTCCTATCAGGCAAGATGATCGCCTTTGCCTGCTGGTTATTATCGGGTTACTGAGTATGGACGTAAGGAGCTAGTTTCGGTTGAAGATGGTTATCGAGAGTTAGCAGCGAACTTGCCCTAACTTCTTAATGACTTTCAATCGCATGGCTTAACCTTATCTCCAGGTTTGCTATTGGAGATGGATTCCTTGGTTTTTGGAATGTAATGGCAAAGATATTTCAGGACACGAAGCACCAACGCTGTTTGGTACACCAAAACAATAATGTGCTGGCTTTACTCTTCAAAGGCATGGAACTAAAAATTAAGGATAAGTGTTGTTTATTAAGCAGAGGTTGCACTTTCAATTAAGCATCTTAGCTACCTTGAATAGCAATGAATGCTAGATAATCACTTACCTGTACATCAATTAGATAATTTTCAATATGTTTATTGATCCAAGCTAAATTTTTTTGCCTGGTAGCAGAATTAGCAATTAAGCAATACTATTCATCATCAAAATAGTAGATAACTAAATCATCGATCACGCTTATAGAAGTATTTAACATCCCACCCCTAAAGTGTTAGGGTAGGTCCCTCTCTTCAGCTTTCCTAGATCATTGGCTAATAAATAACGTAAAAATTTTTGGCACCGTTCACCATGCAGATCAATATTTGTTAAATAAGAAATATCAAACATGCCAGCTTGCAGTGCGAATAGTATGGTGTTCATTAATTTAAGAACCGTAATGCAATGGGCATCTGGCAATCATAAAAATCGATTATAGTTATATTACACGCTAAACCCTGCTCATATAATGAATTCTGTTTACTGTGATCGCTCTGTTTTCCTCATTAATAGGTATAGATAAATTAAATTGTAAAATCACAATACCTATTAGCAGAGTAAAATACTAATCTTAAAAAGATAGCACAGCAACACTGCTAAAATTAATAAATAAATTGCTGAATTAAATTAATATAACTATTTCAAGCTAACAGTATTTTTCTCTGTAAAATGATGGATTAATAGGAAAGTACAGATAAGTTCACTATTTTAAGTAATTTATCATAACTTTTCTAACCATTCAGGCATATCATGTTCTCCTAATGCATAACTTAGCAATTGTGGTTTTATGCCTGGTAGTCTATTAGCCAACTGTAATCCAACATCACGAACTATTTTTTTTATTGGATTATTACCATCAAATAATTGCCGAAATACCTGCATACTCGCCAACATCAGTAGAGCACTATGCTTACGTTTACGTTCATAACTTTGTAGGTAAAGATACTTGCCAATATCTTTACCTTCGTTATTCAAACGCACTAATTGTCCAATCAACTCGGCAACATCCATAAAGGCTAAATTTACCCCTTGCCCTGCTAAAGGGTGTATCGTATGAGCAGCGTCACCTAATAAAGCGATACGTTGAGAAGCAAAATTTCGTGCATACTGGCCAATAAGTGGAAAAATCTGACGTTCAGTAATTAACTGACAAAAACCAAGGCGCATATCTAAAGCTACACTTAACTCTTTTTCAAATGCAGAAATCTCTAAATTTAGGCGTCTACGTGCTTGCATTGCTGGCAATGACCAAACAATTGAGCAAAGATGAGGATCGTGAAGTGGTAAAAAAGCTAAAATGCTATCTTTATGAAAAGATTGACGAGCAGTATGTATATGGGGCATCTCAGTTCGAATCGTGGCGACTAATGCCGTATGTTCATAATCCCAGAAGCTAAATGGAATATCCGCTTTTTGCCTTACCCATGAATTAGTACCATCGGCACCAACTACCAATCTTGCTGTTAACATTTGCTCATTATCAAAAGTCATAAATACTTCATTTTCGCCAAAACCAACTTTTTTTAATATATTGTCTGTTAATAAAGTAATATCTGTGCTTGATTGAGCCTGTTGCCATAAAGATCCACGAATAATTAAATTTTCAATGATATATCCGAGACCAGGTAAATAATAATCCTTGGCATCAAATTGAATACGACCAAAGCTATCCTGCTCCCAAACTTCTATTTTCTGATAACTACCAACTCGTTTTTGTACGATTGTTTGCCAAACCCCTAAATAGTCGAATAATTTTTGACTAGCTGCATTAATAGCAGACACTCTGAGTGAAGGCGCTTCTTGCGGATCAAATTGATCTTGCAAAGAAGAATGTTCAATAACGGCAATCCTCATACCACAGCCATGTAGTCCACAAGCCAGAGCGAGGCCAACCATGCCACCACCAACTATAACCACATCAAAGAATTGCATAGTTAAAATATTCCTTCTTAAATAGCTAGAGATAAAATGATCGTCCCATTGCTTTATAGGCTAAAACGTCACGAATAACTGGTAGTGTTTCCATTACAATTAATCCAACATTACGGCCTATAGCAAAAATTAGATGATTATTTGAAAATAAATGAACCAGATTATCGGTTAACTTTATGATGTTTTTACGATCATCACGGCGTTGCATTTGATACTGCATAAGAACCGAGTAAGCTCCCATATCACCGCTATGATTGGCTACTTCATTAATTATATTGGCAAGGATTATGACGTCACGCATCCCAAGATTAAACCCCTGACCTGCAATAGGATGTAAAGTTTGTGCTGCATTGCCAACTAAAACCAATCGATGAGTAATTAATCTTTTTGCTTGAGAAAGTAACAATGGAAAACAGTAACGCTCGCTAATGGCCTTAATTTCACCTAAGCGCCAGCCAAACCATTTTTGTAATTCTCTCATAAATTGGTCATCACTCCACTGCATAATAGATTGCTGGCTTTCCAATGGATGACACCAAACCAATGAACTACGTCCTTTAGACATAGGTAACATTGCCAATGGACCATATTTGGTGAAACGTTCAAAGGCTTGGCCTTGTGGTGCTTCGTTAGTTAAAATATTAGCAATAATTGCACATTGTTTATATGATGCTCGCTGGCATTCAATTTGACTGGCTTTAGCTATCATGGAATTGCTGCCATCAGCAGCAACTAATAATTGTCCGCTTAAAACTTTATTACTAGTTAATTTGACTGATACATCATCAATAGTACGCTCAAGACCAATAACTTTATCAGGACAATATAATTCAACACCCGGTGCCTTTTTAAGCTGCTCAAATAAATAATTTCCTGCATTATGCAACTCAACAACATAACCGAGTGCAGCTAGGGAATAATCTTTGGCGTACATATTTACCGCGCCAGCATGCCCATATTCAGAAACATGAATATTAGTTATTGGTGTTACATACTTATTTAATCCGTGCCATATACCAATTTGATTAAATTGTTGGTAAGTGCCATGAGCTAATGCAATTGTTTTGGCATCAAAACTAGGATGTGTCTTATTAGGATTAGGTAACCTGGCTTCAATTAATGAAATTTGTACCTTTCCCTGACTGAATGCCGAAATAGCAAGTGCTAATGACGCTCCTATCATACCACCGCCAACAATAATCACTTTCATCGCTTCAAATCCCCTGCTTATTTAGCTTCTGCCATCAGTGCCTCTATCTCATCAGGATCTTTAATAATAGCTGCTACCACCAGGTTTTCATTACTTTCTTTAGAGATAAAAATCTTATTTTCAATAAGAATACTAATTCCTCGATAACCTCAGGCATATTAACATCCGGTACAATATAAAGCTCTAGTTCAACGCTCAATAGCATGCCAGTCTCTAACAGACGATCGCAATTGCTTCCATAGTCAGCAACATCATGGACATCAAACTCTAACAACTGAATTAAAGCATACATAAAAAAAACAGGTGAGCTTTACTTTAGATGAGTTTATCTAGGTCTCACCTGCAAAAGACTCCACTTAATTAAACCTTCGACCTTTAATTTTATTACTGCCGTCATCACTTCATAAATACTCACCCTCCACGGTCGATATAAGGTTAAACCGGTATTTAGTGCCGTTAATATAATCTCATAAATTTCACGTTGAGTTTGACTGAATTTTCCATTAACTGCAAAAGTACACGTAATATTACTGGTATAACCTTGATATCCTGCGCCAGGATCAACTAGGACTAAATCGCCTGCCTTCGTCACAACATCATTTTTATGTAATCTAAAATATAACCATTCTCCTTCCCCCTACACTTCCGCCTACAATAATAGTATAATCAGGTGATTTTAGTCTTGACTAGCAAACTGATGTTTAATTTTTATAGCCAGATGATATTTATACATATCAGGCTGGCAAATTTGTATCGCATAAATCTTGCTAGCTTCATATATTATAGCAAGTTATTCAGGTGATTTTAATAATCCCATTTCATGAAGCATTGGCCCGTCAATCAATTTAAGTAGATGGAGCTTTTAATTTTTTCAGACCATCTTGCCTTATCTGATTAAGTACTGCACCAACGATCTGATCCACATAGATAAATTCAGCTTGATGATGATAAATAACTGCTAAACTATTTTTAACAATTTATAAAATTGTTCATCAATTTCAGCAAACGGTACGGTAATGCCTAATTGACGAAAAATTTTATAATTTTATCTTGCTACCCACCCTAAACGACGAGCAAACCAGGTTTTTCCCATCGCTTGATCATGCATACGATTAAATAAGTATGTTCTTATTAAAGGTTTTATGATAGTTAATCATAACTAACACTTGCTTCAAGTTTACTAAAGCCAATTAAATAGAGAAAATCACTGTGTTGCAGATAAGGTTATTCACAATCTTCATTTTGCAAAGCAGATGAAGATGAGCGCCAAAAAAAATAGCCGCGCTGGCATGTGGTGTGTGCTGCTATTTTTTAATAATTAATGAGGAAAAGATCTGAGATATAAATGGTTGTTAAATCATGCCTTCGAGTTATTAATAAATCTGGTGTATAGTGGTCAGGCTACTACCGTTTCAGTTTAATGCTTCGTAAATTTGTTCTCTATTCTTAAATTGTAAGTTGTTTACCAACCAGGGTCAACAGCTCAAATCCCCCCCTTATAGCCGGTTTCAGCTTTTTTGAGCAGACTGTAGCAGCTTAAATAGCATTAAAAGGGTTATTTTTCTCGAACTACAGTTCTTCGCGCGTCTGTCGGCTTCGTAATATTTCATTCCGCAAAAGCCAATCTAATCATATTCGTCGTTCTTATTGAGATATACTGCTCTAACTGGAAGTCGTAGAATGTCAATAGTTCTTTCCGATCTTTCTTCAGCTTCTTCATCGTTGAAGGATACTTCACTTAAAACTTTGCTAATAAAACATCAATGGCTTTATTAGCAACACACCACGTCTCTCTGGTAGCCAAACTTTCCACAGTTCAGCCTTAATTTTTCGGTTGCATATCTTTTTGGAGTGAAGCCAGCACATTAGCTGTTTTCTTTACCCAACAGCGTTGGTGCTACGTGTCCGGAGATATCTTTGCCATTGCATTCCAAAAATCAAGAGTACTGTTTCTCGTAGCCAAGCTTAGGAGATACAATTAAGCCATGCACTCGATGGCATTGAGAAGTTTTTGATAGCTTGCTCTTTTCTGACTCTTTTATAAGCATCTTCGACTGAAACGAACTTCTTATGTCCATGCTCAGTGATCCCGATAAAATACCAGCAGGCAAATGTGATCATCTTGCTTAATAGCGTGTACATGCCATCTGCTAAGAAATAAAGGTAGCGCGTATCGCTTAAATCACATAGACACTAATATTTATTGCCTTGTTATCCTTCAAGCAATTACTGTTTTAGTCTGCTGATGGTACTAACAAAAAAACCATATGCTTTTCATCGAAAAACCAAGCAAAGCTTCCTGAAAATCACTGGTAAAGCTGCCTCTCAGGTACCGCCATGTTAGCAATTCTTCGCTGATTTTTGCCAGTTTTAGATAAGGAGGTAGTAACGAGCTGTTGAAGGATATTTCGTTGCCTATGCGAAAATTCCCCCTGATGTTATGCACTTTAATCTTAACATCGTCAATACCAGTTTGTATGGTTCGCTGTAATAAATAAGCGTTAGAGAGGACGAGGGCATGGATGCACGTCGACAATGGGCGTTCAGTATGTTATCTCAGCAATGGGGCTTCGAACTTATTTTCAACAGCAGTAGCTATGCTGCCTAGCAGCATTATGACGGATGAGTTCATGCAAGGGATCACAGGTAATATCTGGTTTTTCGAATACCTGTAGCTGTAGGCTAGATTTTTCATGGCATATTATCTCTCTCTTATTTAAATCATTCAAGAAATCAATC
Organism: Arsenophonus sp. NEOnobi-MAG3; assembly: GCA_052171895.1. GTDB lineage: Bacteria > Pseudomonadota > Gammaproteobacteria > Enterobacterales > Enterobacteriaceae > Arsenophonus. The sequence continues at coordinate 241,830 of JBQMRN010000003.1, read as the reverse complement.
AGGATGATACGCCCATCCGTTAGCATCTTAGAATTTCCATCACCAGAAATAAGCATAACTCCACTCCATGCCTGTTCGTTCCTTCAAGCGATTAAACAACAAAATAGGTTAGAATATTAACCCTATTAATGTAATACAGGTTTATCGTTTTTTTTTATTTATCGATCTTTTACCTCTTATAAGAGTTATAAAAGAGAGCTGAATTACAATATTCACATACTTAATGATTGCTTCCAAAGTTTGTTCTAATTCATTTTCAACCTCATTTTATCATAACTTAATATACCAATATTGGGTAAATTCGTAACAATTTCTTTTAATTCTTTTTTCTCCCATCAACTTAGTTTGCATAATACCCAAGCTTAATAAAAATACTTAACCCAACCGGCGAAGTGGCATCAGCTCGCTCAGATACCTTACCATTTTCAGGTAATAAGAAATTAAAAATGAAATGATTATTATCTAAAGATGCTAATCTAAACTCATAAAGTTCACGTAGTAGGTTAGTTAATTTTTCTAAAAAAAGATAATCCATCAATCGTAATTACCATCATAAATTAATCCCATAATTAAGCAGCGTATTTTTGCGGCTGTTAAATCAACATTCTGTTGTTAGAATAACACCTCAATAGCTTGATAATTAACTAAAGATTTCTCTATTGGCATGTTTCCTCAGTTACGTTAATAATATTGATATCTAATATGCTACCATCAAGGACACAGGACAGTCGCTATAGTAGATAAGTGCATAAATTGCACATATATTATTTATAATTATTTTGATAGCATGAAAATAATTATAGGCAACGAAATATTAATAGTATATTCCGTCTCTTCAGATAATCAGGAAGGTATAATGACTACACACCCTATTGATATTCAAATTTTAGGACGAACATTAAGAGTTAATTGCCCAAAAGAACAACAAAATGCCTTAAAATCATCTGCGGCTGAGCTTGAGCAACGGCTAAAAGATCTAAAAAATAGAACTGGTGTCACAAATACCGAGCAACTTATTTTTATCGTCGCTTTAAATATTTGCCATGAACTTGCGCAAGAAAAAAACAAAACACAGGACTATACTGATAATATGGAACAAAAAATCCGCGTATTGCAACATACGATTGAAGAGGCATTGCAAGAGCAAGCGCGCATTACTGGGCAGACAATTACTCCATTAGAATAAAATAGATGAATAAAATAGGCTATGTTAATAAAGGTTGTTGGTAGAAATTCCTTATACTATATGAAGGAATTTCTATAGAGTTTGCCATGAAAAAGCAAACAGTCATACAGATCAAAGAGACTCTTTCTTTACTCCCTCAAAATATAAAGCTGTATCTCATTAGTTGGCTCGACAATAATCTCTCGAATAATGTTAATTCATGCATCGAAGCAACTCATTCCACTTTATCTCCTAAGCCAGAAATTTTAAAATCAAGTTCATGATGTTTTTAGGAGAAGTAAAATAGTTACTTCGATATAGAGAGCAGTTAGTATCAAATAACTTGCCTTTTTTGCTTTTTTCAGAGTATCAAACATTTTGCCTTTCGATATCAAATAATTTACCGCGCTCGTTATATGCAGCGTATAAAAACAATACTCAGCCATGAAATATCTCCGAAGCAGAGTAGCTGCGCAGCTCACAGGCGTAGCTGGGGCAGGTGCTACGTTCTTAAGATCAACTTCATTGACCGCGAAGTTGATCCATTGGATGCTGCAGATCAATTCTTTACTAAAGCTATTACCGCATGAAATGGGTAAGATAAATAGTATTTCTAACTAATTTTTTAATCATCATAAAAGTAATAATCCTAACTCTACTGACATATAAATATCAATATTGGATAAATAATTTTTTAAAATTAATAGGAGTAATTAATATGCCTATTAATTTTCTGGTAAAAAATTTTAGGTAGCGGCGGGCGTATCAAATTTTTCAAATTATGATTAATTAACCAAAAAGTCGCTGGTGATTGTTGCCTGTTTAATATTTATCTATTTTACCTTACTATAAAATTACTTATATTATACTTTATAAATTTAGTTTAAGGGTTGTAAAGTTACGTTTGTGTCAATTGTAGTAGGCTGAGTTTTAAAATCAGTGATTCATCTGTATATGCAATTTAACATTGATCGCAGCAGCTATCAGATTTTACTTCATCAGTGATTGGATAATTTTTTACTGAAAATGAGAGCACTTGCTTGTTGTAGGCAATCATGGACATATAAACAACAACTATTATCATGGCGGTGAAAAGTAAGATTGAGAGATTTCTAGGCAAATGGATGTATTTGGCTTTATTTGCGGATTGAGTGCGCTTATATTAAAAATTAAAGTATATACTAAAGAGTTGTGTGTCGTACAGCAGAAAAAATCAATATTGATCTCAGCTAAATTATGATTAATTGAAATCAGGCCATAAGGAGGAAAGTTGGCAAAAAATCTGCAGGCACTTATCGCAATCAATACATTGTTGCAGATAATCAGTTTCATTAATCGCTTTATGATGGACGGCCAGTGTGGCGAACGATACTATTATTGGTGAGGTCAGTAGTAAATCTCTTATCTTTTACCGGCACTGAATAATCCTCGAATAACCAGCGATGAGTAACATAACGATCTGACATTAATACACGATACTAGTTTTCATCTTGATTATCATTGCCATGTTGCTGACTTAGAGAGAAGTAAAAAAATAAAACTTAAGTTAATATTATTTAAACTGTTTTTAACAAATAGAGCTGATAATTAGAACAATTTTTAGCTAATTTTACTAAATAAGCCATCGAAATGTAATAAATCTTTGCGGTAAACGTGACATTCCATTTCACTATATCACTTATAGTGAGCACCCTAATGGTATTCCGAGCTAAATAATGCATAAGGATTTACGTATATCTTAATAGGGAATGTGGATTTTTACTCTGTTTACCATTAGCTTCAAAAATATTTTGGTCTGCTATTAATTTTAATATTAATTGCTTTTCTATCATGTTAATCATTATATCAATACTAAAGTCAGTTGGTATTCTATACTAATAGTTCAGTTTCATAATTTTTGCTTAGGGGTACCCTTATGGGTTTATTAGATAAAAATGAAAACATTTAGCGATAGAGAAAATTGGTGTCTTTATTTTATCTGGTTCCTATGGGTGCTAGTAGTGGTGTTGTATATGGCAAATGTAATTGCAAAGACATGGTTTTTTGTTTTAGTTTTTTCATTCGTTCTTATTTTGCTATTTATAAGAGGGAGGTTGATCTTGGTGTTTAAAAATAAAAAGTCAGATGTTTTAAATACAAATATATTTGTAGTCAAAGCTGATAAAAAAAATAATTCTAAAGAAAAAAAGGTAACAATTATTTCAAAAGAGAGTTTTTTTAAAGGTAATCTTACTATTTCAGGCGATATTCATGTCTTGGGACATATTAAAGGTAATGTCACAGTAATTGAAGGAACGATCTACCTCATGCAGGGTGGAAAAATTGAAGGTGAAATTCAAGCACCGGATATGATTATTGATGGTTTGGTTGATGGTGCTTGCTTGGGAAATAACCTGGATATTCTGGAAAATGGTGAATTACGAGGGATCAGTCGTGTTAGTCATATGTCAATTAAGCGTGGAGGTATATTCATTGGCCAGTCTGAAAAAATTGAACATCAATCTAAAAAAGAGATTAAATTAGAAGCCATTGAAGAGATATCAAAAAATAAATGAACATTTTTGTTAATTTGATAAAATGCTGTGTTATGTTGATAACATTTTTCACTCGGTAATGCATGGTTATTATTCTAAATACATATAAGTTATTAGTAAATCTGATGTATTGGCGGTTAAGCTCCGCTTCGCTCTCTCTGATGCTTCGTGAATATTTTCCATCTTTAAATTATACGTTGTTTACCAGCAAGCAGGGTAAATAGCTCAAAATCCCCTTAGGTGGTTCTAGCTTTTCTTAGCAGACTGGGGGGGTAGTCGAGCGCGTAAAGAAATAGAGAGAGGGCGCGCTGACATTATAAATAAACGGCTATCTTAGCAAAGGTTGTTGATAGAAATCCCTTATCCTGTCTGAAGGATTTTCGCTACAGATAGTTTGCCATGAAAAAAGCAAACAGTCATACAGATCAAAGAGATTCTTTCCTCTCACTCCCTGGTAACATAAAGGTATATTTCATTACTTGGCGCTTTGGCGATAATCTGTTGGATGATTTTGATTCATGCATTGAAGCAACTCACTCCACTTATTCTGGTATATTGTTACAGTGAACATGTTAACCGCTGGGGGGAGATTCATTTATGGTTACAGCAATATTGTTGAAAATCCTCGATTCTAAAAAAAGATTTAATAATCTTACTGGACTATCCTTCTGGAGAAACTATATAACAAGGATAAATGGTTTAGTTATCTGAGATATATCTTGAATAGGTTGACTTTACTGGAGTCAGTGAAACAAATAGGGATTGATTTGAAAACAGCCTTTAGATCAGGTCAGTGCTTCCTTGCTTCATCTGCGACAGCCAACATAAATGCATTAAGTGGTAATGTTAAAGTCAACAAAACATTTTCTTTAAATCCTTTAAAGATGGAAGCGTTATATCCCATATAGGAAAGGTAGAAAACGTGGGAGAGGAGGAGATAAAAGGAAAGAATGAATAGCGAGATCTTAATATCATGATATTCGACAAGGCCATGTGAGCGATGAGATTTATGAAGAGTTTAATGCAGAGTGTGTATTAGCCGTTTTTTTTACCTGATTATAGATAAATAGTCCATCCTTTCTTCAGATGGAGCTAAATGGTATAAAACTTTGTCAACAAGCATAAAATTACTCACCATAGCCTAATAAGGTTGAATAATTAGAAAGTTATTCCTAAGGAATAACAGACTCAAAATCTGAACAGCTATATCAGCTGATTAAAAGGATAGGTGAGTAGATGCCTACTGTATGGTCGTTTTATTTACCGAATTATCTAGCCTGGAGAAGATTATTTGAAAGCACAACAATTGAAATACAGACGTGGCTACAAATTGCTCTGCGAGCAAAAAGCAAGAACCTTTGCTAACATAGCTTATTTTGTACAGGTTTACACACTAAAAGGAATTTGGCAAATCTAGCAGCAGCAAGACAAAAACAGAGGTTATGGCACTTAAACCCTTAATTGTTACTGAATTACCCTTTTGGTTTAATCCGGCAGCAGACAACAAGCCCATTAGTCAGAATTTTATTATTCCAGGTGCGATCTATCATTATTACTGTAGTATCAGTGATACTCTGACTATATTAACAGGGTTTTGTGCCCGTCAGTTGGAAGGAGACATAATGGAAGTCTTACTACTTTCTACCAAAATAACATTCATAGAATTTATTGCTTTCTAAGCTGTATTACCACCCCTATCAACCTATCAACTATTAGGCATCTTTATCATGCTACTTTGCATATTTTTACGGTATTTATTTTGTATATTCTTTATCTCGATTTACTCTGTTTATTATTTATTATTAGCAGTATCTCTATCTTGGGCTACTGCCCTTGATATTGGATTTACTGATTTCTACTTTAAACCCGTAACCAATTTAAGGCTGCTATCGTTGCATTAAATACCGCTTTTTTATCTGGCATAATGTTCTCAGAGTTTATTTTTAAAATTGATAGTATCCCCTACACTAGTTAGTTATTCAACGGGTAATAACTCCTTGGTAACCCCCTATTTTAATCTCAGCTCATTATTTTATTAATAGTTTTAAAAACCATATTTCTGGCTAGTGGTGACATTTATGCTTTCTACTGAGTAATTTTCTTTTATTGTCACCACTGCTATTATCTTTATCGAGTTCACGCATTAAAAATGCGCCGTAGATTAATTATGGAGAGAGTACGCTACATCGTCTCTATACATTGATTATTAAAGAATTAGAGTCACTACTACTACAAGAGCTGAAACCTGCCTAATCCTTGATCATCCTGCCTATTATTTTCAAATGATCTTATTTCTATTGTCCGCTATCTTTTGATGTCAGTAACACTACAATAGGTATTTTTAACGATGATAAAGGCTAATATTTGATTGAATTGATATAAAGATTATCAAAATTGACGACTTTTCTAAAGTTCTTACTACTACTCAAGAACAATCAATAAGTTGCTGAAAAAATTAATAATCGTAATGGGCTATATTAGTTAGTGGTACATTTCTGCAAAATTTTAGTACTCCCCCAGCCGGCGAAAAGAAAATCAACGCCGGTTCAACTGAACCTTATTCTTAAGGCTAGAAATTCTAATAGTCCCCAGATCGCCGCTAACATGGTTATCCAAATTATTGAAAATAATTACAGTTCACTAAAATGCAAATAGGAAAAATAATGGCGAATAATCAATTCGCCATTGGGCGGTATAATAAAAAGTATAATCCTATTATTGATTATAAACGATTTATTGTGCTATTGCTGATTGGTAACCTTAATTATGACCATTGCTGTAATAGTCGTCACTTCATTGTTAAATTCTCGCTAGTCTGAACAAGACATACTGGATTAGAGAGTTACTGGTTTCACTGTTAATTACCTGGCAAAATTTTATGACTAAAGTGATGACAGTATTATTTATTAGCACCTTTCCAGGCAATAACATTAGTGCTGATTATTGGTATTTTCTGTTATGTAATTCTATTTTACAGTTAATTGTTTATTCGAATACTACGATGATGATTTATAGTTTCTCATTAGTCGCTTTTTCTTTATTACACACTCCGCCAGCTTTTTCAACTCAGCATAAAACATTTATTGCTGTATTTGTTTTTATGATGCCAGCAGTATTATTGTTATCAGGGTATGTGTTTCGCTATATAGAAGATATGTCAGTTTTGTTATAAAAATTCACTTGAATTAATTATATTTAACATTTTACTGATTATTACTATACAAATTTATTTAAAAATACTAATTTTGTTGTATCACAAAAATTGTAGCCATTATTGATTAATTCATTACAGCAGCAAAACCGCACCGGCTTATATAATTATTCAGTTGAATAATTATCTTAAGGATAAGATAAAAATCTCGCTAATATTTTGTTTTAGCGGGATTTTTATTAAAAATTAAATTAACGGCGATCCCCAATAATACGTAACATCATTAAGAACAAGTTAATAAAATCTAAATAGAGTGTCAACGCACCAAGAATAGCGTATTTACGCATAGATTCTTGATCATGACTATCAATTTGACTGCCCATGTCTTTTAGTTTCTGTGTATCATAAGCTGTCAAACCTGCAAAAATTAATACACCAGCGTAGCTGATAACTAACATTAAGCCAGAACTTTGCAGCCAAATATTGGCCAACGAAGCAATAATAAAGCCGATTAGAGCCATAAATAAGAAGCTACCCATACCACTTAAGCTATGTTTGGTTGTATAACCATAAAAACTAAGTGCTCCAAACATAGCAGCAGTGATAAAGAAGGTGCTTGCCACAGAAGCGCCAGTGTAAGCAACTAATACTAAGGAAATCGTTAAGCCTGTCAGCGCAGAATATAGCATAAACATTGCTGTTGCCAGCGATCCACTCAATTTAGGCAACAGAAATGATAATCCTATAACCAATGCAAATTCAGCAACAGTGAGCCCTATCAATACCCAACTATGCGTTGCTAGATTCATAGTAATATTACTATTATTAATAGCATACCAAGCAACAAACGCAGTTAATAACAAACCCACCGTCATCCAGCCGTAAACTTGCGCCATATAGGTTTGAATACCTGCGCCAGCGCGCTGGACGATCGAATCATTTTGACGTTCAAATCGATCCATGATGATTACCCTCATCATTTGTGTTAAAGATAAAGCTATTTATTTAACTAAATAACTCAGTAAACTTGAAATGATTCTATCATAAGTTTTTTCTAAAAGCATGGTTTGATATGCCAAAATAAGCAAAGATTTTACATTACTTTTAATTTATTGAACTAAATTTCAATAAATTGAAATAAGTTCAATAAAATGATATTACCAACACTGCCAACACTGAATATGGGTTGATTATTCCCTGTCTTGCCTCAACCCCCAAAACGACTGCTTTCCCTTAAGTTAAATGCTCTTTATTTCCAATAAAGTGCTTTAGTTTTTTCATATAATCCATAATAAATTCTTTGGCTAAAGAAGCAGTGCTACGCTATAATCCCCCCGCGCTGCTAACACCACCAGGAAAGACGATTTTCTCACCCGGCTGTAAAGTGCCAATCTGAAGATAATATAGATACGTTTCAATTGCCAACGTAGAAGGAGCTTCATTGGCACATCATTCTGTAACGCTTTCTTTGTTATCCCAGAATATCTTCAAAAGTGAAAGTGGTTAACTATTACCCAAGTTCTGATTACGTATTTTACTACTTAAAGTAACGCCACCGGACATCATCATCATTATGGCATTGTGCTAAGCATTTATATTATTCACCAACATTAAAATTTATTTATTGAATAATTAGTGGGTATCTGTTATTTATCCTCCCATTATCGGTTGTAAAATGCAATTTCATTGTCTGCAGTAATGGATGAGCTAGCTGTAAAAATGTATGATTTACCGAAGAATGCAGTTTTTTATTTTCTAGCGCTTAACCCCAACGCTATCACCACATTGACTTAATGCATCGCATCACGAATTCTTCTACCGTAGAAATAGTGATTTTCTAACTCTAATTTATCGGTGCCTGTCAATTCATTGAGTTAAAAAAAAGGATTTTTATCATGCTGTTACCTTAAATTCCAGGAATTTATTATCTGTTTTCTCCAGTAATATAACAAGGCTAATAACCATATCTTTTTTTTACCGCTTTACATATATCATAAATGGTTAATTCAGCGGTCAACCCCTTCCTTCCATTTCAAGGCCAGTTTTAGCTGATAACTAACAATATGACTCAATCCGAGTACGATTATCGCTTATTTGTGCTTCCAGTAAAGCTCTACCTTACTGAGTAATAGCGGATAAGAAAGCGGAATCAGATCCCAAGTTTTTTGCTTGCCTGAATACCAGAAATCCGCGCGATAGCACAAACATCAGCTTTGTGATAAGTACCATTGATAATCATATTAAGTATCTCAATATTCATTGTTATAAATGCTTCAGCCAGTGCCTTACGGAATGGTTTCCATTTTAGTATCCACATCTATCATATGCAGCTCACCTGATGAGTTGATATGAGTTAGTTGAAACAACTTAAGCTCCTTTATAGATCATAGATCGCTAAAAATTACAATTATCCATCAATAAGTGAAAGGTTTGGACATGATAGCAATTTTCTCCTTGATGAAGAAAATGCTTTTCATGTTTTAACTGTAATTCTGTCTGAATACTTGCTTTTAATGCCTAAGATTGAGATGCATCAACCAAATAGCTCACATAAAATAATACTGCATTCCCCAAACAGACAAGAGATGAAGATAACCCGATAGAAGAAAGGCGTAAATAATTATAACTTTAACAAAAATCTTTTCATAATAAGGATGATTAAATAAGTATAACTCCCCGAGTTGTTATCTAACATGCAATGATACCTTAATAAAAATTTAATTAAATCATTTCACAACATTCCATCACTTTCAACGAAATTTTTATAAAATAAACATTAGTTTTTTGTAGTCTATTTAAACTATTAAAATAGTTTTTTGATAATTTTCTTAGTATAAAAAGAAGGGATTCTATGTACTTGATTCCTCCAGCCTGACATTACAAATAAAATAATCAGGATGATCAGAAATATTCAATTTTCTATCTAATTCTAATATTTATTTTCAATTCGATAAGATTCTTTCGCAGGTACTATTATTGAATAGGCTTTTCTATTTTACTAGAATGAAGAATTCTTTTATTAACATACTGAGAATAGAATTTATAGTAAGAATTAGAATAAATTCTCGGATCTTTTCTTTTAAAAATTTTATATTTTCATTAGAAATTTATAATAAACCTGATCTAAGGCAGTAAAGATATTTAACTTAAGTAATCCTAAAACTGTTTCTGATAGGTGAGTTATATTAAAAAACTAGGATTACTTTTAATACATTCTATAAGTACACATTTTCTTCTAAATAGATTAATTTTCTAATAGGTTCATATGCTAAAGAATTTTCATTATAATCAGGTGTTCAATAACTGAAATATTTCCCTATAGCAATATAAGAACAGATTGTATGCTTACTTATTAATGCATTTTTGTCATAAAATTGAATTATATAAGGCTTCGTCATAGCTTTTTTTAATATATTAAATGCATTTTTAATTTTTATATTTTTTGATAAATGAACTACCTTTAGTAAAAGCTAAAAATAATAGTTCCATCTTCATTAACCGTATCTATCTAATAGATCATCAATAAAACAAAGTGCTGAACTCTCAATATACTTAATATTTTTAAAATTGCTGCAATTAGCACAATATTATTTTACTAACTCCTAAATTATATAATTGTTCAATAATAACGTTTTTATTAATATTGAAACATAAAATAAAAATTATCTATATTTAAAACTTAGTGGAATGAAATTTTAGAATATAAAAGATAAAACAGATAAGCAAAAAGATAATTAATATTAAGATTTAATTTTCCAATTAGCCATTTTACTTAATAAAATGGCTATATAAGATATAAATAATACTTATAGCAATTGAATATTTTAATAAAGATAGTTTAAATAAATTATTATTAGAAATATAAATAATAATAAAACTAATTGTTAATAACATTTTATTAAATAATAAGTATATATTCTATTTTTCATTACATAATTAATTATAATTACATTTGATATAATAAATTTTATAAAAATAAAGAAAGAATTAACTACTGCATAATAGGTAATCACTCTCAATTCTTTAGCAAATACAAAAATAAATAATGCCTATTCTATTAGATAAATAAAAATAAATAGGTGTATTAATCTAATTAATAATTTTTTAATCGTACTATTAAATAGTTTTTTGCTAAACTAGCATTATTGAACTACCAATTAATCTTGAAGGCATTCCAAGTATACGTTATACAATATAATAAGACATAAAGTAATTATTTTAAATAAAGATAAAAGTTAAATATTAATTTAATGCTGAAGATAATTTATTAATTATAATAGTTAAAACTAAATATTTAGAAATATTTTATAATGCTTAGCTAAAGCAATTATTTTATTTTTTGATATTTTGCTACTAATTTTTATCTTTTAAAATACTTTTTATTAATTTAAGTAAAAATTGAAATTATATGATGTGAAATTAATTTGCTAGTACTTTTTTTACTAATTCAATACTTAACTTTATTACGACTAAAATATAGATTTGATAATAATTAAAAATTTTGAATATTTATATTTTTAATTATTTGAATATTTAAATAAATTAAATAGCCATGTAAAAATACAGATAACTGCATAAATATAACTAGAAATCTGTCTCTTTCATTATCTAGCAATTCAGTTAAATACTAATTTTACATAATTTTCAGTAAGATAAAATAATAATATAAAGTTAATAAAAACTATAATGAAATGTATTTATCTCACCTTCATCTTTTTTAGGTAAAATAATTTTTAGTTCATATCTGGCATTAGCAATGCTTCCAAAATAGTTATTTTGAAACGAAGAGTGCTAAGTGCTAATATACCAAAGTCTTCTTGGTATAAATCTTTTTTTCAGTAGAGGGATTATCGCTATAGCTATTGTCTATGCAATAGTTGTGTCTGTTATTAAAGTCACTACATTACAAGAAAATTTAGTTCGTGGCATTATTCTGTTAATCACAAGGATTAACTTTTTAATACATGAACTATTTTAGTTTGCATACTCTCTGGCAAATATGGATCATCGGCAACTGAAGGTTGTTTATTTAAATGGATGGGATAATGAACTCCTGCTATTGTAAGTGAGGATGGGGTTTTATACCTGCTATTTTTAATTGAGTTTGTATTAACTACTGTTTTTTAGTTAAAAAGTATTTTGTGCATTAAGAGCACTAGTATTATATCTTTCAATATAATAGGTTGTTATTTTCCTGGTTAATTTAACATAAAATCATAGCATTTAGCGACTTCTTGGCGAAGTTGTATTTTTCAGCAAAAGTTTCTAACTTTGATAATAATATCGTTATTTGCAAATATCCAAGGAGCTATTAACATCAACTCGTACATGTTGATAATGACAATCCTCTCCATGTCACGTAATCTGTGTCTTATTACTAATCCTAATTGTTCATCATTAGTAAAAATTTAACCAGCATCATACCATCATAACAGCCAATAGATTAGTTTAAAAAATTGATATAAGAGAGAATTTATTGTTAAATTATATGAATAATATATCTTTGATAGAGCGAATCAAAACCTGATGATACTTAATCGCATTAAAATCTTAACATTGAGCATAAATGTGATACCGAAATAATAAGTTTTATTCTTGGCGCCCACCCTTAAACTCGGTAATCTCGCAGCTTCAAGTTTTTGCGGATCTAAATTATAAGTTTTATGGCATACATCAAAATATACTGGGTTAGCATCGAATAGAGCTAACGTTTTTGCGGTTGCTATATATATGAAATCCTGGTGTGATTAAGCTCTCATCACTATAACTAATACAGCAAACGCCATTTGAGTAATCTATAACGCATCAATACCATTTTTGCCTCACACCAATCCTATATTAGTGCCAATATAGGCCATAAGTTTTTCTTCTAATTCAGTAATTTATGGCTAAAGAATATATTGACAATTGGCTAAAATTTACGCTGAATAGCCAGATCAATTTTATTTTTAATACGCGTTTGCTGAGTGTTTAAAATCAATAAATTTCATCATTTTTCTCTTGTCGCTTTTAATTTTATTATCTGTTTTATGTTTCAATACGTTGAACTTTATTCTCTCTTAAACGATATTTATTGCTAGTATTTATGGGAACAAATTGATTTCGCATCTCTAGTTAATGGCATCTAACTGCTCACCAAATTTATTCATCTAGCCAATCTGCTTAGATGGTATGCCAATCATCAACGCATAGTCAGACACATATTTATTCACTACTGTTTCTGCATCAATAAATGCAAATTATCCTATGTTTTTATCCTACAAGCAATACTGTAATTATCTTCTAAAAGTAGCGCCTTTTTAATAATGGTATTCTTATATTGATTTTTACGCTCAATCAGCGAGTAAGCATTATAAACATTGGTAAATACCATACTACTAGCCCCATAAAATATGCTTTCTTGAAGGAAGATATCATAAAATAGATAAATTATTTAAATCTTACAATCATTTCCAATGAAAACTTTATTACCAATAAAACATTTGCCATAATGAAAAATTTTATTTTATAAGTGTTCAATCATAGGCACATTGTATAATGTGCCACACTCAAGTTCCATTATCTATTTTTATGCTACTTCGTCAATAATAGTGGTAGGATGCTGATAACAGCTCATGATATTACCATAATAATTATTTAATTAATTTAGATAAAAAGATAATCTGCTTTTGCATTACCTTTAATAGGTAATGCAGAGACATTATTGTATTGACAATTTCAATACAGTAACTTGCATCATGCTAAAAGAGCATAGCTACCTCCTGGTAATATTATCTTGATAGATAATGGTGTATATAAGTCAGTAAACTCTTTATAAAACTTAATTTTCATTATCAATAGTAATTGAGCTATAAGTTATTTGTTTACTTTTAACTACTTTAGCTAATATCTTTAGCATCTATAGATAAGAACCAAGGAACTTGCACTTTTTGTATTCAAGATAATAACCAGCTGCTTTTTGTTTATTAGTATAATGCAGGTAATTTTTCTAACTTACCGCATATAAAATGCAGCGTAAGCATATCAAAAATAATGTAGCACAATATTAGTAGCAACTCAATATGATTTAGGTGGATCACACCTTTCCAATTTTCTATTATACCATTTGCTATGAGAACTAACTAATAACTAACTAATATAAGTTAGAATAATATCATATTTATTTGCTATCTTATAATAAGATATTTTTCAACTAAAGCCAGTTCATTAACTTGCTCTAGTGTTGAAACTAAGAGGGTTTTCACAAATAACATCGCAATCAAGACATAAAACCTAAGTTATATGGGGAAGATAAAAATAGTTTAGTGATCATATTGCTATATAATCTAATTATATAGCTAATTTACATTCTAAATGATGGGAATAAATTATAAAAACCCTTAAATTCAGTAAAAAACTTACTTTATGATATCAGAGATTCAGTTACTATTTTTAATAGTATAAAGCAACAGTTAATTCATTATTCGTTTTTGTAATCGCTTTTATATGAGGAGGTATGATATAAAACCCTGCCTTGAGTACACTTCTTTTCATCAATTAAAATTTTAATAAAATATAACCCATTAACTTAAAATTAAAATATTGCCCTTTAATTATATTTTCTCCTGGTTTGTGATATACTATAGGAGTATGAATGAGTAATTTTTTATGGATTTTAATCAGTAGATGGTTAAGTTTATCATGATTCGTTGTCAAGACAACGAGCATAAAATGAAGGTCACTATAAGCAAGGAGTCTGCATTCTCTGTTGAATAAGCTCAATTATAATCCCACTACTATAGTGATATCTCATGTTATCAGCATTTTGCTTATAAGCAATACCTAATAATATCTTTCTGTTTTTTTTACGGCTTACCCTATTTATTTATAGATCATCAATCAATTTGTTAAAATATATTCAGCCGTAGTAGTTCGATTAATTTTACCCGATAATTTTATAAATTAACTATTAACGCCATATTCACGTGCTTTATATGTTAAATACAATGGATCAATATAGTATCTACCGAGTTATTAGCAAATCATACTGTATGCCGGTCAGGCTACGTTCCACTATTATGATGCTTCGTGAATCTGTTCATGGTTAGGAATAGGAAAAGAAAATTAAATCGCTCTTTAAGTGAAGACTAAAAGTCATCTTTTATTGCTAAAAGGAAAGAAAATCGGTTTACTTTGGACTATTGTTATAGTAACTTAAATTTTTATCGGAGTCCGTATTTTTTGATATTATACACTAAATTTAGAGATATTAACAATATGTTTAACTTAATAATCATTGTTTTTTAATTTTATGTATTCTTTCTGACAACAATTCAAATTCCTGCTTGCCAAGCTAAGCGTCGATAAAAAGTAGTCTGTCTCCACATAGAATGCATTTGTACGGATCGATTTGTGCACAGGAATCCTTTCATCAGAACAAGGAACTCTGGTTTTTGCAGTTTTTCGAGCCCTCATCTCCAGCGCTTTATACACTTTTTGTAATAGTGTGCCTCATTTACAATTCGACAAGAAACCATAGTAACACAGCATCTTAAAATACATAGCTAGAATATGGTTAATATAGTGCCCGATCATCTCTTCCTGCATCATGGTTTCCCTACCATGGTACTGCTTAGTCAGGTAGTGCTCATAGTAATAATTTACAACTAATTCCTTAATCGGTAATGTTGCAGTTTTAACATGGATACCAGTGGGCCTTAAGGATAGCGCCAGAGGTATTACACGCTATGCTACCCCATTTCCGTCTTTTTAGCGAAATGCACTTTCCAGTAATGTCTGTACTGTGCCCTTCACTTCAGCTAATGCCAGCCACTATTTCCTGGCGTGGATATTGGCACAGATCAGGAAGACACTGGGATTTATCAAGTTATTAGATGTGACGCATGAGCAGGATGAGATGGGCTCAGCAAATTTCTTTAACTGCTCTTTTTTTGAAGAACAGCTCACGGTATATACCATGTTTAATATCCAGATCGCCATGATGAGAAAGATATAAATATGCAGATGTTGATTAAGTTGTCGACCATAAGTGTGCAAGGCACAGAAGATACTAATTTTAATACCTTGTTTACTTGCTAACTGCAGCATAGCTCGGGCCGGGTAGCGGCGCGAAACAGAGCGTTGAGTAGCGGTCACTTATTATTGAAAAAGGCTAAAGAAGATGGTTGATACTGAAAGTAATGTGTTGCCAGTATCGCAGTAGGGTAAAATATGAACCTGCTGTGTTACTGCTTGGTAGCTTTGAAGCCCCATGAACTGCAGGCTTTTGGAACTTACAGTTTTGTCAGAAAAACGGCTCTTGGAATATTCAGTAGAGGAAAAGCAGTAGCGCAGGAGGAGAAATACCAGTGTCACAAGTTGCCGCAGGTAAGGATTCGCTAGACAGATAGGACGGGGTCCACGAGTTGATACTTTTAGCATGATTTTCAAGAAAGTTATTCTAGCCATCATCCAAGAAAGTTATTCTAGCCATCATCAATGATGAAAAACAGTTTAGTTAGGCGTGAGGATTATATACATCTGGGTAAATTATCCTCTTGGCTATCTTGGAAAAGAAATAGAAATCCTCATCCTGTCCCTATTCTTCAGATCTATCGCCCAAGTTATTTTTGTATTTGCCCAAGGAGGCAAAGGAGACTGAGATTATCCCTAGTTCCATATAGGTAATGAATTCATCGGCAAGCATAGTTTTATTCATTGCCTTCAATTCAGTTGTATCTAGTGTCATTGGCTTTGCCTTGGCATTTTTCTCAAAACTACGGATAATCATGACTAGAGACGGAGGATAATACTTGTGTCTCGAGAAAAAATTAGGGAGCGGAAAGTCCGGATGAATTGCTGTATTGGCTCTTTTGGGGAGTCATAAAAATTAGTTGATCGGTCTGTTATTATTTATTTCTGAAGGTAGATCATAAAGCGCTTTAGATAAATAGGCGGTGTAATACGTGAAGTCAACCTATTATCTTTCTGATTTAGTAGGTTTACGGTTTCTAGGAGATTTATTCCGAATCATATGGATGAATTCTTGAAAAGATTAACATATCAAAAAGTATAAAATAGTACTCAGATCATGAACTTCCCCAAAGCAGGCTAGCTGCGCTGCTCATAGCATAGTATGCTACACGTTCTCCATCATTAAATTAGATGTTGTTTACCGCCAGGATCACAATAGGTGAAATTCCCTTAGCCGGTTCCATCTTTTCTGAGCATATTATAGCAGCTTAAATAGCATTGAAAGGGTTGTCTTTCTCGAACACAGTTCTTTGCGCGTCGGCTTTATATTCTTACTGTCGAAAAAGCTGATTCAATCGGATTCGTCGTTCTTATTGATGCCCAGCAAGTGCACTGACAGGAAGTCGTAGAATACTAGCAGTTCTTTTCGATTTTTTTTGTTTCTTCATCGCTGAAGTATATTTTGCTGAAAACTTTGACAACAAAACATAAAGGGCTTTGTTAGCAGTCTTACGGATCTCTGCTAGGCAGGATTTCACCGGAGCTCAGCCTTAACTTCCCGGTTGCATGCCTTTTTGGAGTGAACCCAGCACATTAGCTGTTTTGTGTACCAAAAACAGCGTTGGTGGTGATATGTCTGGAAATATTTTTGGGATTGTATTCCACAAAAAAAAGGATACCTCTTTCCTAGCAAGCCAGAGGGAAGATACGGTTAATCTTTATGGGCTCCGGATCATAGAATTGAAAAGTTCCCCAAAGTTCCCTTCTGATTCTCGATACGTATTTCGACCTCAACTATCTTCTTCCGTCCATGCTCAGTGTTGCTGATGATAGCAACAGGCAAAGGTAATTTCTTACCTGACAGGACGGGACACTATATGACATCGGCAGAGAAATAATGTATAGTGGTATCACTTAAATCGTGCAGGGCATCATATTGCTTGTGTTCTTCAATCCATTGTTGTTTTACTTTGCTGATGGTACTGGCTGAAATCATGTGCTTTCAGTGAAAAACGTCCCATACCCTGGGTATGGGTTCATGAAAATCATCTATGAATATCCCTCGTTGCTACATTTATGGTAGCAACTCTTCAATATTTTTGCACGCTTCAAATAAGCCGGTAGCAACGAGCTATTGAAGCATATTTCCGTTGCGGCTGCGATCCCCCTTCCCCATGATTACTTTAGATACTTTACTTTAATCTCAACATCGCCACTATACACTCTGTGTAGTTCAGAGTGGCAAATAACCGTTACTGACGACTGGCATGTGACAGGTCTGGCTGATAAGGCGACGTTCAGCATATTGTCGCAGCATGGCTTCGAGCGTCATCCTCAACGACGCAGTGGGTATGAGCTGCTCCATGGCATCATTACGAATAAGTTCATGCAAAAGATCATAGGTATATTTGGTTTCGCGGATACACTTGTATGGGATAAACTTTTTTATGGCATATAATCTCTCTATTATGAAATCACTCATGAAATCAATCAGCAGGATATGTCAGCATCTCTCCGAAGCTCCCTCATACACCAGAAATAAGGATAACTCTTTTTATTTTTATGCATGAACAAAATTTGTTAAAATAATTTATTATAACAAATAAATTATTTTACATAAAAATCATATAGTTTTTTTATTGATTTGAGTTAAATTATATCAATAATTAGAATCTAAGATGTTTTTTACCCATGCGGAAAATTTGTCGCCTAAAAATTCATGCTGCATACTATATTCAACAAATGCTTTCATATAACCCAATTTATTACCGCAATCATGGCTGTTACCTTGTAAATGATAAGCTTCAACGGCTTCTCCTTTTATTAACATTCCAATAGCGTCAGTTAACTGGATTTCATCATTTGCACCCATTGGGGTTTTTTCTAATAAAGACCAAATTGTCTCTGACAATACATAACGACCTACAATAGATAAATTAGACGGTGCCTGCTCAATTTTAGGCTTTTCAACAACACCTTTAATAATTTTGCTTTCACCAGGTTTTAATTCATAGCTATCACAATCTACAACACCATAATTGGATATAGATTCCTTTGGTACAGGCTCAACAAGAATTTGACTGGCTGATGTTTCATCATAACGTTTTAACATCGCACTTAAATTATACTTTTTCAAATCCAATGAATATTGATCAATAATTACATCAGGTAAAAGCACAGTAAAAGGTTCTTCTCCTACCAATGGTTTGGCACATAAAATAGCATGCCCAAGACCTTTTGCGATACCTTGTCTCGTTTGCATAATTGTGACATGACTTGGACATATGGAATGTACATCATTTAATGATTGCCGTTTAACTCGTTTTTCCAAAATCGCTTCTAATTCAAAACTCGTATCAAAATGATTTTCTATTGAATTCTTTGAAGAGTGAGTAACTAAGATAATTTCATGAATACCAGCAGATATACATTCATTCACTACATACTGAATAAGTGGTTTATCCGCTAAAGGTAACATTTCTTTAGGGATCGCTTTCGTTGCCGGCAACATACGAGTTCCTAATCCAGCGACAGGTATAACTGCTTTGCTAACTTTTTTTGCCGCTTTTTTTAATTGCATTTTTCTTCCAAGTTACCTAAATACAATATATTAATAATATCTGAAATGTGACTGATATATTTTCAACAACTGTTTGCGCCGAGTATAGCAGTAAAATGCAGCAAATAAATAGCAAAATAGAGAAATTTGGCCTGAGATTAAACAATTCTAAGAAAAGTAATAATTATAATATTTCTACTAATGAATTAAATATTCAAGTTATTTGATGTTTATCATTCCATATTTTACATTGTCAATCTATCTCTTTTTTTCTATTATTTGCTGATAAGCTATTGATTGTAAAGTACCTAATGAGATACTTGATGATAATTTGATTTCTTTATTTTCAGTTTTTAACTTTACATTAAATTCTGTTGAGGCTAAAAAAATTATTTTTCTTTCAGAATGAAATTAACTAATAAAATAATAAATTGTCCTTTAATACCTAAACCATATTAGGGTTATATTCATTTCTGGTAAATATGGGATTTCGGAGATGGAGGGATATCTCCTGCGGATTGATTTTATGAATAATTTTAATATATAGATGAGGATATGCCATGAAAAGTCTACCATACAGCTATTAGAGAAACCAGATATTACCTGTGATCCCTTGCATGAACTCATCCGTAATCCTGGCTGGCAGCTGATAGCCAGCGCTGCTGAGATTGAACTCGAAGCCAGCCATGCTGCAACAAGATCTTAAATGCCGCCTTGTCGACGGGCGGTATACGTCGTCCGTAACGGTTATTTTCCATAGGGAACTATACACAGACTGCTATATGGGATGTTGAGATTAAAGTGCATAAGATCAGGGATCACAGCGGTAGCTGAATATATTTGACAGCGCATTGCTACCGCCTTATCTGAAGCGTGAAAAATCGTCAAAGAGTTACTACCATAGCTGTAACTGTAATTGGGCATCCCCACCATCCTGGAATGTTCATCAAGCTCTGAGAGTACTTTCCGCTGAAAGCACATGGTCTCTATGCCAAGTAGCATCAGCACCATAAGCAGAGTAAAACAGGAATGGCTTGAATAGCACAGGTAATGTGGTACCTACGTGATTTATTGGATACGTGCTACATTTATTTCTTGGCCGATGGCATATACAGTCCTGTTAGGGCAAGATGATTACTTTTGCCTGCTGGTGATTATTAGTGTCACCGAGCATGGACGTAAGGAGCTACTAGTTGCATAAAGAGCTACTAGTTGCAGTTGAAGATGCTTATTTAAAGTTAGAAGCGAACTTGGCATAAACTTCTTAATGATCTGCTAGCACGTGCCTTAATCGTATCTTCCAGGCTTACTACGGGAAACAGTGCTCTTGGTTTTTGGAATGCAATGGCAAAGATATTTCCAGACATGCAGTAGCAATGTCTGTTGGGTACACATAAAACAGCTAATGTGCTGGCTTCACTCCACAAAGCCAGACAACAGAAAGTTAAAGCTGAGCTGCTGGAAGTCTGCCTAGCAGAGAGCCGCGATACCGCTAATAACGCCCTTGATATTTTGTTGAGAATATTTTCAATAAAGTATCTTGCAGCGATGAAAATATGGAGAAATATAGAGAAGAACTGCTAGCATTCTACGACTTCCCATCAGCACAGTTTGCGTTAATAAGAACGACAAATCCGATTAAATTAGCTTTTTAAGCACTGAGGCCTATGAAGCTTACGTGCGAAGAAGTGTGCTTCAAAAAAACAAACTTTTCAATGGTATTTAAGCTACTCCCTTATTGCTCAGAAAAGCTAATACCAGCTAAAGGAATTTAACTGGTTACCTCTCTTGGTGGTAAACAATGTCCAATTTAAGGATGAAGAACAGGTTCATGAAGGAAGGATCAGAGTGAAGCCTAGCCCTCTACCTAGCCTGATCGCCATACACTAGATTTTCTGATAACTCTTTATAAATTATCTCCAATAATATTAACAATATCCATTTAAACAACAACGGTTATTAAACTAGTATTTGTTTTTAGGTTTTTGTAAGTTTATTTGCATATTTATGATTTAAATTTTGTTTAAAAATTCTTTTTTTCAGAAAAAGAAATGGGAGGTTTTTATAGAAAAGTTCTTATTGATATAATATTTTTCTTTTTATCAAAAATTTTAGTTATTAATTATTTTTGTAAAAATTTAACAGAATAGGATAAATTACTTGAAAATGAATAAATATCAAAGCGATGATTTTTTGTTTTGATCATCGCTTGTGGAGAAATTTCTGCTAGTGGGGATGCATAATTGGGTCGTTTAACCACAACACGGCGTTTAGCTATTGTCATTGCCGGAATTAAAAGACTGTGAGCATCTTCATCATTACCAACAAGAGTTTGAAAAATTAGCATTTCTTTTTTTACTAAGGCACTTTTTTGTCGATGTGGATACATCGGATCGAGATAAACTACATTTGGTGCGGGTGACAATGTTGTTAATGCATCAATACTTGACGCGTGTACCAATATCATTCTTTGTCTTAACCAGCCTCCTATTTCAGGATCAGCATAACCCCGTTGTAATCCGTCATAAAGAAGTGCTGCAACCACAGCATGACGTTCATACAGCCGTATTTCACAGCCTAGTGCTGCAAGGATAAAAGCGTCCCTGCCAAGACCGGCAGTAGCATCAACAATCGTAGGTAAATAAGATTTTTTTATACCAGTTGCTTTTGCAATAGCTTCATTGCGCCCACCACCAAATTTACGCCGGTGTTTCATCGCCCCCGAAATAAAATCAACATAAATGCCGCCTAATTTAGGTTCGTCTGTTTTTTTTAGTTGTAAATACTTGGATGTTAATACTAATGCCATTAATGCAGCAGGCGTGTGTTTGAGTTGCCATTTATCAGCAATAAGCGATAAGGTGCTTTGAGAAGCGTCAGGTTCACAAATTAATTGAATGTCAATTTCCATTTATTCATTAATACCATAACTTTTTAACATTGCATCCAGGTTAGGTTTTCGTCCGCGGAAACGTTCAAAGAGAACCATGGTGTCCTCTGAACCGCCACGACTTAAAATATTATCAAGAAATGATAAACCAGTACTGCGATTAAAAATGCCTTCATCTGTAAATCGTGAAAATGCATCGGCGGCTAAAACGTTGGCCCATAAATAACTATAGTAACCGGCACCATAACTGCCGGAAAAAATATGGCTAAATGCATGAGGGAAACGATTCCAGTCAGGTGACGGCACCACAGCAACCTGTTGTTTAACCGATTGTAAGGTTGATAAAATTTGGCCCCCTTTTTCTGGAGAAAATTCAGTATGTAAGCGAAAATCAAACAAGGCAAATTCTAATTGACGAAGAATAAACATTGCGGCCTGATAATTTTTAGCTGCTAACATATTAGCTAACATTGATTTTGGTAACGGTTCATTCGTTTTATAATGGCCTGATATAAAGGTAAGCACTTCAGGTTCCCAACACCAATTTTCCATAAGTTGGCTTGGTAGTTCGACAGCATCCCATGGTACCCCATTAATACCAGCAACATCCGCTACATCAATTTTAGTTAACATATGGTGTAAACAATGGCCAAACTCATGGAATAACGTAATAACTTCATTATGGGTAAACAGCGCTGCCTTATCACTAACTGGTTGATTAAAATTACAGGTTAGGTAAGCCACAGGTTTTTGGTAACTGCCATCGGGATGTTTTAATCTACCCACACAATCATTCATCCAGGCACCACCACGTTTATGTTCTCGGGCATAGAGATCTAAATAGAAGCTACAACATAAATCACCGTGTTCATCATATAATTCGAAGAAACGCACATTAGGATGCCATACCTCCACATCATGGCGCTCTTTAGCTGTTAAGCCATAAATTCTGTTAATGACTTCGAATAGACCTTTGATAACCAGTTCTTCTGGAAAATACGCTCGTAGTTGTTCATTATCAATTGAAAATTGATGTTGTTTTTGTTTTTCACTGTAATAATCTAGATCCCAGGGCTCAAGTTTCTTAATTCCGTAATCATTCTTAGCAAATTGAGTTAATTCGGCAAACTCTTTTTTACCTTGATGATAGGCTCGTTGAGCAAGATTATTAAGAAAATCAATAACATGTTTGGGTGATTCGGCCATTTTAGTGGCTAGCGATTTTTCAGCAAAATTATTAAAACCAAGTAATTGAGCTAATTCGTAACGTAACGCTAAAATTTCATCCATAATATCACTATTATCCCATTTACCAGCATTTGGGACCTGATCAGAAGCACGGGTATTATAGGCATGATACATTTCTTTGCGTAGTTCACGATTATCAGCGTAAGTTATAATTGGCAGATAACTCGGCATATCCAACGTGAATAACCATCCTTCTTCTGCTTTAGATTTAGCTAATGCTTTTGCTGTTAAAAGAGCACTTTCTGGTATACCAGTTAGCTTATCGCAATCTTTAATCAGTTTTGTCCAACTCATCGTTGCATCTAATACATTATTGCTAAACTTATTTTTTAATTTAGCAATTTGAATAGCAATCTCACCATAACGTTTTTTTTTTCTATTGGTAAACTAATACCGGATAATTCAAAGTCACGTAACGTATTTTCAATTGATTTACGTTGTGCTGGATTGAGGGAATTAAATTTAGCACTATTTTTTAGTGATTTATAAGCTTGATAAAGATCAATATGTTGCCCTATCCATGTACTAAACTCCGATAACATCGGTAAACATGTATCATAAACTTCTCGTAATTCATTGCTGTTTTTTACTGCATTGAGATGACAAATGGGTGACCAGGCTCTGGATAGTCTATTCTTAGCTTCTTCTAATGGTTGGCATAAATTATTCCAGCTAAAAGTGCTATTTTCTTTAAGTATGGTCTCAATTGTCTGCCGATAGTTGTCTAATACAGTTTTTATCGCAGGCATTACATCTTTCGATGTGATGGTTAAAAAATGGGGTAATACAGATTTTGTTAGTAAAGGATTTCTCATAATAAAAACATCCTGTGATTAATTATTCTACTTGGTAGGTAGAATTAAATGTAAATAAGAGATGTAATCAAGATATGGGTACAAACAGCTGAGTTCAATATTAGGATAAATATTTTTATCTGTTTTTTTAGGACTATGTTGGCAAAGGTTCTTGCTTTGCTCGCATAGCAATTTATAGCTAGATCTGTATTTCAATTATTATTCTTTCAAACAATCTTCTCTACTATATAAGGCGCTAAATATATAAGGCGCTAAATAAAACAACCCTACACCATGAAATCTATTCAATCATCCTTTTAATTGCCTGATATAACTGCTATTCACATTTTTAATATGGAATTCCTTACCAATAACTATCTGATTATCTAACTTTATTAGGCGATGCTGATTAATTTCATGCTCGCTAGCAAAGGTTCCCCTACCATTTAACTCCATCCAAGTATAGGATGGACTCTTTATCGATAATTAAATCAAAAAAAAGCTAATATATTCTGTATTAAACTTTTTAATAATCTCATCATCGCTCACATGACCCTCTCGATCTTGGGTTTAGGCGATGAAGACCGCAATTCGTTCTTTCTTTTTTTCTCCTCCTCTCCTGCGTTTTCTAGCTTTCCTATGTAAGATATAACACTTCCCTTTAAAGGATTCAATGAAAAATGTTTCATCGACTTCAACAATACTACTTAGTGCATTTATGTTGGCTCTTGCCGATGAAGCAAGGAAGCAGTAAGGCCACTCATCTAAACGCTGTTTTCAAATTAATGCTTGTTTGTTTTGCTGACTCCAGTAAAGTTAAGCTATTCAACATATATCACAGATAACTAAACTATTTATCCTTGTGATATCCTCTCGCTAGAGGACTTCCAGTATAATTGTTAAATGTTTTCCTGCAATTGGGGATTTTGCAATGATATCCCTGTAACCTTAATGAATATCCCCAGCGGATAACATGTTTACTGTGACAATATGGGCAGGATAAAGTGGAATTAGTTGCTTTAATGCATGAATCGACATCATCCAACAGATTGTCACTAACCCAGTTTAATTAGATGCAGCTTTATATTGGCAGGGAGCACAAAAAAAGAATCTCTTTGATCTGTATGACTGTTTGATTTTTCATGGCAACCTCTCCTCTGTAGCAAAAATCCTTCATATCATATAAGGGATTTCTACCAATAACCTTTACCAACATACCCTAATTTCTTCAAGAATTAATCCAAATAGCTCAGAACAAGTCTCCTCGAAAATATAAAACTGGCAAATCAGGACCAGTACTTCTAACTTCCCGTGTTATACCGCCTGTTTATCCAAAGCGTTTTATGATCTCCTTTCCATCCAAAAGAGATTAGAGTAAATTCAGTGAGTTTTTTATGACACCTAAAAAGAAGTCATACAGAAATGTGTATAAGTTTGGTCCTCAATTTTTCTTGACATGCAAGTATTATCCGCCTTTAGTTATGATTATCCATGGTTTTGATCAACGCCAAGGCCAAGCCTGATGATGCTGGATATAACTGTGATGCTGCATAAAATTGTATTGAGGGGGGAGAATAACTGAAAGTATGCTTGCCAATGAATTCATCACCTAATAAGGAACTAAGCGATAATCCCTGTCTCTTTTGCCTCCTTGGATAAACAGAAAAATAACTGGGCAGATAGAGCTAAGGAATGCAAACAAGATGACGATTTCTATTTTTTTAGCAAGATGCCAAGAGGAGGGGGAGGATACCTAGAGAGTAATTTACCTAGATGTATATAATTCATCCGATCAACTAAACTGCTTTTCAGGATTGATGACGGCTGGAATAACTTTCTTAAAAACACGCTAAAAGTGTCAACTTTTGTGGACCCCTCTATCTGTTGAGCAAATGCTAGTCTTCGGCAGTTTTCCCATTGGAAATCCAGGAGACTATTGCTCTGTCTCGCCTGAATGTTCCCATCTCTATTTTTTTTGCAAAGCTGTAAATTAAAAACCTTTAGTTCATGCGGTTTCAAAGCTACGGAGCAGCGATTAGCACAGTAGGTTCATATTTTGCTCGATTGCGACTACCAACACTTTTACCATGCCCAATCTTCTTTGGCTTTTTTCAACAATAACTAGCTGCGACTCAGTCCATTTTCCGCGCCGCTCGCCGCCAACTCATCCTGCGCTATGCTGCAGTGGGCATGCAAACAAGGTATCAAATTGCTATCTTTTTTGGCTTGCACACTTCACTTATGGTAGACAAGTTAATTAACATCCGTATGTTCATTTCTCCGTTACCTTTTACAGTCTAGATACTAAACATGCTGTATGGTGTGAGTTTTTCTTTAAAAAACGATCGAAGAAATCTGGTAAGGTGCTGTCATCTACCAGCGGCTGTGCTGCGTCACAGGTATAAGCCGATAAATCCAAGTGGTCTTTTCCTGGTCTGGGGCATATTCGCACTAGGAAGCAGTGGCAGAGTTAGCTGAAGCCACAGTACGGAGGTTATTGGGAAAAATGCATTTCGATAAAAATATGAAAGTGGCGTGGCATAGTATGAAATATCTCGTGCGCGCTATCTTAAACGCTTCCTGGTATCCTCACATCAAAACTGCGGTATTATCAAAGCTATATAAGGCGCTGAAGATGAGACTGATCGTAAAAAACCTGAAAAACGGGAGAGTTTGCTGTTCTGATGAAAGGATTCTTGCGCAGAGATCCATATAAATACATTCTGTATGGCGACAGGGCTAGTTTTTATTGACGCTCAGCTTGTTGATAAACAGGCAAGGGAATTGTTGTCATAAAGATTGCATAAAATGAAAAATGAGGCTTATTAACCCAAACCTAGGGTTAATGTCTCTAAAATTAGTGCATTAGCTCAAAGAATACACACGCTGGTAAGTTTTTAACTTACAATAAGTCCGTCCAGTAAACCGATTTTATCTACTTTTTGGAATAATGGATAGCTTTTGATCGAGTTATGCTCATCTCTGGTGTATGGGGATTTCGAAGATAGTGGCGTATCCTGCTTATTAATTTCATTAATTATTTCAATAATATAGTGATGATATTCCATGAGAAGGTCTACCCTAGGTATCCCAGAAAGCAGATATTACCTCTGATTCCTTGCATGAATTCATCCGTAATGATGTCAACCAGCGCAGCTGATAGGCATCGCCGCGTTTTGAGGCTGAGCTAGAAGCCATGCTGCGACAAGGTGTTGAATGTCGCCTTGTCGATGGGCGGCATTCGTCGTCCGTAACGGTTATTCCCCATAGCGAACTATACATAGACTGCTATAGGGGGATGTTGAGATTAAAGTGCATAAGATCAGGGATCGCAGCGGTGATTTTACGAAGCTCTATGGGTGGCTTCTTCTTGCTGAAAAGCACATGGGTTTCTCTGAGTATCATCAGTAGACTAAAACAGCAATCGCTTAAATATCATAGGCACTATTGCCTGTGATATTTAAGCGATACGGCTACCTTTATTTTTAGGGCGATGGCATAGACAATTCTGTCAGGTAAGATGATGATCGCCTTTGCCTGCTGGGGATTATTATTGATTTTACTGAGAATGGACAAAAAGCTAGTTGGAGTCATAAATACTTATCAAGAGTCAGAAGCGAACTGGACTGAACTTATCAATGGTCTGCTAGGAGCGCGTGCATTAACCGTATCTCTTATGCGCTAGTGGATGCGGTGCCCTTGGTTTTTGAAATGCAATGGAAAAGATATTTGCCAGGATACGCAGCATCAACGTTGTTGGGTACACGAAACAGATAATATGCTTGCTTCACTCTTCAAAGCCATGCAACTAAAAGCTAAGGCTTAGCTGGGGGAGGTTCTAGCTACTAGAAAAGTTGCGATGCCTCTAATAACGCCATTGATGTTTTGTTGGCAGGATTTTTAGAAAAGTATCCTGCAAGTGATGAAGAGGCTGGAGAAAAATCGAGAATAACTGCTGGTATTCTACGAGTTCCCATCAGGAGCACTGATGGTCAATAAGAACGACGAATCTGATTGAATCGGGCTTTTCAAGGATAAGCTTACGAAGCTGATCCCAAAAAAACTATGATTCAAGAAAATCAAGCCTTTCAATGCTATTTAAGCTGCTACAATTTGCTCAGAAAAACTAGAATCGGCTAAGGGGATTGACCTGCTTGATCCGGGTGGTAAACAACATCCAATTTAAGGATGGAGAAGAGATTCATGAAGCATCAAAGCAGCGGAGTGTAGCCTTAGTCTCATACGCCAGATTTGTTAATAATTCCAATAACTTCCGTAAAGTTAAGGTATTCAACATACACCATAGATAACTAAATCATTTATCTTTGTGATCTAGTTTCGCTAGAAGACTTCCAGTAAATTTATTAAATGTTTTGCTGCAATCTAGAATTTTGCAAGGATATCGCTGTAACCCTAATGAATATCCCAAGCGCATAACATGTTCACTGTGATAATATGGGTAGGATAAAATGAAATGAGTTTTTTAAATGCATGAATCGAGATCATCTTACAGATTCTCGCTGAGCTAACTAATGAGATGTAGCTTTATGTTGATAGGGGAAGTGAAGAAAAAGTCTCTTTGATCTGTATAACTGTTTTGCTTTTTTATGACAACCGCTGTAGGGAAAATTCTTCATTACAGTATAAGGGATTTCTACTAACAATCTTTGCTAAGATTGCTGAAAATTAACATTTTTACTAAAAAATAAAAATTATTATTTTTAAAATTTTAAAAATCTTTATTAAAATACGAGTTTATTAATGTTAAAATTAAGCTATTATGGACAATTCTTGAATACTTTGTTAGTTTATATACATCTAGGGTGTATTGGTATTACCAATTGACTTTTATAGTGTTAAATAAATATTTACGCAAAATATAAGTCGTCTATTGTAGATATACTTTTATAGTAAAATTCGCCAACCTAAATTATCTGATGTTATTGAACAGGCCTTTGAATATTTCTTCCTTGAAGAAATATCGCGTTTCGAAGAAAAATTGCTACCTGAACGTGAGTTGTTAGCCAAGTAATTTGATGTTTCTTGTCCCTCTTTGCGTGAGGTGAGGCTATTCAGAGGCGGGAAGTAAAAGCTTTTCTTCTTAGCCAACAAAAGAAGGGAGATAGACGTTCGTCCAAACAAATCTATGGCAAAGCTTTAGTAATCAGCTTATCCAATTATTAGCTTGGGATATGGAATCATAATTTGATCTTTTAGAAAGATATCATGCGCTTGAAAATATTGTTGCTTATTTTATGCTGCTTTAACTTTAAGCGGAACCGATGAAGATCTAAGCTGAATTAAGATCAATTATCTATAAATTCAGGGTAATTGAAGAACGTTTTGGGATTTAATACTGAAATCTAGGCTGTTTTGCAATATTAACCTCCTTGTTACTGAAGCGGCTCATAATGTGATATTACTCCATATACTTTGTTGTATGCTCCAATGTTATAGCAGAATTTTAAACAAATTTTGACTGTTTATATACCCATAGAGAAATGCACGCAGCAGTAAGTAAATATAGAACTCAAATTTTTTAGGCTATTATTGCACATGAACTTGAAAAATAAGACGGAAGCTTCACATCGTTATTTAGCATTTATTGAGGGGCGAAGATTTGCTTGACATCAGTCGTGAGCCTTCTTTACGTCGAGTACAACAATATCAAAATTTAATTTAGTAGTGCAGATTTTTTTGTTGCCACGTCTTCATTACCGCTCTGATTTAATTAGAGAGAAAGTTGCGGTAATAGGAACTATCTTTTGTTCTTCTTTTTGGTTTAGTAATCAGATTCAAAAGATTCCTCAATAACTAGATTAGAAACAGATAATAGATAAGGAATAGAGCATGACAGATATGTTTAAGAATGAGGTGGATCCAATCGAAACTCGGGATTGGTTAGAGGCGATCGAATCCGTTATCCGTGAAGAAGGTGTTGATCGTGCTCAGTATCTTATTGATCAAGTATTACAACAAGCACGTAAGGGCGGCGTTAATATCACAGTGGGTTCTAGAAACTATGATTATATCAACACTATTTCCGTAGAGGATGAACCTGATTATCCAGGCAACATAGATTTAGAACGTCGTATTCGCTCTACGATTCGATGGAATGCTTTAATGGTGGTTTTACGAGCTTCTAAAAAAGATCTGGAGTTAGGTGGTCATATGGCTTCCTTTCAGTCTTCTGCAACTTTATATGAAGTCTGTTTTAATCACTTCTTTCAGGCAAAAAATAATAAAAATGGTGGAGATTTAGTTTATTTCCAAGGACATATTTCGCCTGGTATTTATGCACGTGCATTTTTAGAAGGTCGTTTCAGTGAAGAGCAAATGGACAATTTCCGACAAGAAATTGGTGGCAAAGGTCTTTCCTCTTATCCTCATCCTAAATTGATGCCTGAGTTTTGGCAATTTCCTACTGTATCGATGGGATTAGGTCCAATTAGTGCCATTTATCAAGCAAAATTCTTAAAATACTTACAACATAGAGGTTTAAAAGATACTAAAGATCAGACAGTTTATGCTTTCCTTGGTGATGGTGAAATGGATGAACCTGAATCTAAAGGTGGTATCACGATTGCAACTCGTGAAAAGTTAGATAACCTTGTTTTTGTGATTAACTGTAACTTACAACGCCTTGATGGGCCAGTTACTGGTAATGCTAAGATTGTGAATGAATTAGAAGGTATTTTTAGCGGTGCAGGATGGCAGGTCATTAAAGTTCTGTGGGGTGGCCGATGGGATGAATTATTGCGTAAAGATACTTCAGGTAAACTAATTCAATTGATGAATGAAACTTTGGATGGCGACTATCAAACATTTAAGTCTAAAGACGGCGCTTATGTTCGTGAACACTTCTTCAATCGTTACCCTGAGACAAGTGCACTAGTCAAGGATATGACTGATGATGAAATCTGGTCATTAAATCGTGGTGGGCATGATCCGAAAAAAGTTTATGCTGCTTTTAAAAAAGCACAAGAGACTAAAGGTAAGCCAACAGTCATTTTAGCTCAAACAGTTAAAGGCTATGGCCTTGGCGATACTGCTGAAGGTAAAAATATTGCCCATCAGGTAAAAAAAATGAACCTGGAAGGGATTCGTTGTTTCCGTGATCGATTTAATGTGCCGGTAGCGGATGATCAAGTAGAAAAATTGCCTTTTATTATTTTTAAAGAAGATTCAAACGAATATAAGTATCTGCATGAGCGTCGTCAGGCATTAGGTGGGTATTTACCGGCACGGAATCCTATATTCGATGAAAAATTAGATATTCCTAGCCTAGAAGATTTTGGCCAATTATTAGCAGAACAAAATAAAGAGATCTCTACTACGATCGCATTTGTACGTGCTTTAAATTTAATTTTAAAAAATAACTCAATTAAAGATCGTCTAGTGCCAATTATTGCTGATGAAGCACGTACTTTTGGTATGGAAGGTTTATTCCGTCAGATTGGGATCTATAGTCCAAATGGACAGCAGTACACACCTCAGGATCGTGAACAAGTTGCTTACTATAAAGAAGATGAAAAAGGTCAAATTCTTCAAGAAGGTATTAATGAATTGGGTGCTGGAGCCTCTTGGTTAGCTGCTGCTACATCATATAGCACGAATAATCTGCCAATGATCCCATTTTATATTTATTATTCCATGTTTGGCTTTCAGCGTATTGGTGATCTGTTATGGGCAGCTGGAGACCAGCAAGCGCGTGGCTTTCTAATTGGCGGAACTTCAGGGCGTACTACATTGAATGGTGAAGGCTTACAGCATGAAGATGGGCATAGCCATATCCAGTCACTAACCATACCTAACTGTATCTCTTATGATCCAGCTTATGCTTATGAGGTTGCTGTAATTATGCATGATGGTTTAGTTCGTATGTATGGTGAGAAACAAGAAAATATTTACTATTATATTACTACCTTGAACGAAAATTATCATATGCCAGCGATGCCTGTTGGTGTTGAAGAAGGTATTCGTAAAGGTATCTATAAACTTGAATCACTAAAAGGTGAAAAGGGTAAAATTCAATTATTGGGATCCGGATCAATGATGCGTCATGTTCGTGAAGCTGCAAAAATTTTATCTACTGAGTACGCTATTGCTTCCGATGTTTATAGTGTAACGTCATTTAGCGAATTAGCTCGTGAAGGACAGGATTGTGAGCGTTGGAATATGTTACATCCATCTGATAAACCTCGTGTACCTTATGTTGCTCAAATCATGAATGACCTGCTTGCAGTTGCTTCAACAGATTATATGAAATTATTTGCAGAACAAATTTATTCCTACATTCCGGCAACTGATTATCGTGTTTTGGGTACTGATGGTTTTGGTCGGTCAGATAGTCGTGAAAACCTCCGTCATTATTTTGAGGTTGATACTTCCTATGTGGTAGTTGCGGCATTGCGTGAATTAGCCAAACGTGCTGAAATAGATGTAAAATTGGTGAATGAAGCTATCAAAAAATACAACATCAGTCCAGAAAAAATTAATCCGCGTTTGGCATAAGAGGTAAAATCAATGTCTATTGAAATTAATATTCCTGATATTGGTGCAGATGAACTTGAAGTTACTGAAATTATGGTAAAAGTGGGCGATAAAGTTGATGTTGAGCAGTCGTTAATTACTGTAGAAGGTGAAAAGGCCTCAATGGAAATTCCATCACCACAAGCTGGAGTTCTGAAAGAAATTAAAGTTGCAGTTGGTGATAAAGTGGTAACCGGTAAGTTGATCATGGTTTTTGATAGACTGAAAACAGTAATAGAATCTAGCGCTAAAACAACCTCAGACACAAACGTGGATAAAGCAGATAGCGAAGATGGAGATCGAGCAAAAAGTGCATTAAAGGAAGTTATTATACCGGATATTGGTAATGATGAGGTTGAAGTTACGGATGTAATGGTTAACATTGGTGATAAAATTTCCGTTGAGCAATCGTTAATTACTGTAGAAGGTAAAAAGGCATCGATAGCAGTGTTAGCACCTTTTTCCGGCGAAGTTAAAGAGATCAAAATTGCTAAGGGTGATAAAGTTAAAACTGGTTCACTTATTATGATTTTTTCGATTGATGCTACCACAGCAGCTCTGGTCGCTGGCAATGCAGAAGCTAGCAGCGCTGAAATAAAAATGAAATCAGAAGCTTCATTTCAAACGAAGGCAAGTGGTGCTTTTGAAATTAAAAATAAATTTATTGAAAATGATGCTTATGTGCATGCAACACCGCTTATTCGCCGTTTAGCGCGTGAATTTGGTGTTAACCTTACTAAAGTTAAGGGAACTGGGCGTAAAGCTCGTATTCTGCGTGAAGACCTTCAAGCTTATCTCAAAGAGGTGGTAAAACGTTCTGAATCTGGAGTGATTACAGCAGGTGGTTTGCCAGGCATGCTAGCATGCCCAAAAGTTGATTTTAGTAAATTTGGTGAAGTTGAAGAAGTTGAACTCGGTCGCATTCGAAATATATCTAGCGCTAATTTAAGTCGTAATTGGGTAATGATCCCGCATGTGACTGTCATGGAAGATGCTGATATTACCGAAGTAGAAGCTTTCCGTAAGGAGCAAAATAAAGAGATGGAAGAGTTACAAACGGGAGTAAAAATTACACTATTAGTTTTTGTCATGAAAGCGGTTGCTCGAGCATTAGAAGAAATTCCTCGTTTCAATAGTTCAATTTCTGCGGATGCTCAGCGATTAACATTGAAAAAATATATTCATATTGGTATTGCTGTTGATACAAAAAATGGTTTGGTTGTGCCTGTTATTCGCGATATTAATAAGAAAGGTATTATTGAGCTTTCCAAGGAATTGATGGAAGTTTCGAAGAAAGCACGTGCTGGCAAGTTGACTGCGTCTGATATGCAAGGTGGCAGCTTTACTATTTCTAGCTTAGGTGGTATTGGTACGACTAGTTTTACATCGATTATTAATGCACCAGAAGTAGCTATTATGGGGCTATCTCGCTCATCAATGAAACTAGTATGGAATGACAGTAAATTTATTTCACGTCTGATATTACCTATGTCACTCTCCTTTGATCATCGTGTTATTGATGGTGCAGACGGCGCGCGTTTCGTCATTCGTATTGCACAGTTAATGAGTGATATTCGCCGTTTAATTATCTAATTTATAGACCAACTGAATGTTGGTCTGTTTTATTATTAGTAATTACAGGATTTTTCTAATTCCTTCTATAAGGTTAGAAGTTCTGTCACGTTAGAATACTTTCAGGGAAGTTAACAATTCTGTAAACTACCTCTAGTATCGTCTCAGTAGCTATAAATTTTTTGTCTGTACTCTCTTCCCCCCTCCAGACAAGAAAAGTAAGAGGTCATGATGACTACTGAAATTAAAACACAAGTAGTGGTTCTATGTGGGTGCAGAGAGCCTTGGGTTATTTAGCATGTTTTGGGTGAGGAGATCTTTGTTTATAAACAGTTTTAATCGAGCGCTATGCTATGCGCATTAGGCTATATTTATCTTAATCTCTACTGTATTTCCTTCAAAAGTATTATTAGATGTTGCAAAAGTAAATTCAAGAAGCCAAGAAATTTGCTAGCATATAGGATCGTATTTGGTGAATCAAAATACAGATATTGATAAAGTAGGTTGTAAAAATAAAAAGTTATTTATTAATTGAGAACCGATTTAGCGAGGTGGATGCCAAAAGGCCGTAAAATTAAAATTGTTAATAGGTTATGTAAATTTACCAGTGCTAATATATTGCTCGTTAAAGTAAAAAAACAACAATTATAAACATTGATAATGCTATTATTGCTGGGGGTCCCGTCCGATCTAACTTCCATTTATTCCTCATGACGACCAGAAAGAATGAGATTCTACTGATGATTTGCAAGTAAAAAAGTA
This sequence comes from Arsenophonus sp. NEOnobi-MAG3, assembly GCA_052171895.1. Lineage (GTDB taxonomy): Bacteria > Pseudomonadota > Gammaproteobacteria > Enterobacterales > Enterobacteriaceae > Arsenophonus. The sequence continues at coordinate 206,671 of JBQMRN010000003.1, read as the reverse complement.
TCCAAATCTATCTTAATTATAGGGGGCAGTATCATCAATTTAGAATCGGGTACCGTATATCATGCATTAGGATCAGCAATCAATGTTGTTGAAATATTCGAACAGCTTATTCCTAGACAAGATAAGGACATTGTTAAGCTTTTTACTAAACACAGAAGTAAGAAGTTTAATTTAATGCTCAAGACGAAAATGACAGCGCTGGCTAGAAGCCAAAAAAAGATGGTATCTACGTCAGAATAGAAGTCAAGCAGATATCTGTAAATCTACAGTGCTATCTATGATGGTAATTTACTGGAAATTGCTCGTGTACCCAATGGCAAATTGGTTGATGTTAGGTAAAGCGGGAGTAGAAGTGGATAAGCGATCTTTTATCCACAGCGATAAATAGATCCCTACCAATGTCAATATTCCCTATATTTATGTGATTGGTGGTGACATTCTCGCTAAGCCAATGTTGCCAATAAAAGTGTCCATGAAGATCCATTATTCTGGTTCAAGTGATTTCTAGCTTAAGAAGTCATTCTTTTGATCTAAAAGTTACCCCTTCAATTGCTTATAAGGAGGCTGAGGTTGTTTGGATTGATTTGATAGAAAAAGAAGCTAAAGAACAAAGGTATTACTTATGAAGTAGCCACTTTACCATGGACTGCTTCTGTTCGTGCTATTACATCTGATTGTTCAGATGGGTGAGACTAAGTTTCTTTTTAATAAAGAAAGCCATTGCGTTATTGGCGAAGCAGTTGTTGGTGTTAATGTTGGCGAATTACTTGCTGTAATTAGCTTAGCGATTTAAATAAGGTGTAATGCAGAAGATATTGCATTGACTATTCAGCCTCACCAGACATTATACGAGTTAATGGATATGCTAGTTGAAGTATTTGAGAAAAATATTACTAATTTACCTAATTCAAAAGTAAAGAAAATAATTTATTTATTTTCAATAAAATAAATTTCTTGTAAAATTATTCAATTTGTTATAGTTCCACTTATTTGATTTAAATAAGTGGGAGAGCTATTTTTATTTGAAAAAGATAACATTTTATTCAATCGAAATGTTTATTATTTAATAAAATTAAATAGTTATTGAAAGTTATATTCATTTCTAGTGTATGGGGTTTCGGAGATGGTGCTGTACAATGCTAATTAATTTCGTGAATGATTTCAACAACAGAGAGATGATATGCTATGAAAAGTCTACCCTAGAAATATCTGCGAAACTAGATATTAGTTGTGATCTCTTGTATTAACTTATTCCTAATGGTGCAAGGGTAACTGATAGCTATCAATCCACCTCCGTTGAGGTGGGATCAAAGGTATATTCTTCGACAACATGAAGAAGACTGCCTTCTTGAGGGGGCAGGCATGCCTCTCTCCGTCAGTAAGGGTTATTACTAAAACAAACCAATACAGATTGGTATGGGCGATATTGAGATTAAAGTATTTAATGTCAGGGATTGCAGAGACAACGGAATATGCTTCAAGAGCTAGTTCTTACAGCCTTATCTGAAGCGTGCAAAAACGCTGAAGAGTGTACTAAAATAGCTATGGTGGGTACCATGGCGAGGCATATCTCCCGCTGATTTCACGAAGCTCTTGAGGTGCTTCTCTCTGAAAAACACATGATTTCTCTGCTACACTTTACACTATCAGCAAACTGAAAGAGCAATGGCTTGAAGAGTGCAAGCAATGCTGCCTGCGTGATTTAAGCCATATGGAGTAGGTTTATTTCTTGGCCGATGGCATATACAGTTATTCAGGGTAAGATGATCGCCTTTTTACCTGCTGGTCATTATTGCCGTCACTGAGCATGGACGTAAGTAGCTCATTGCGGTCAAAGATGCTTATTGAGATTCAGAAGCGAATTTAGCCGAACTTCTTAATGGCCTGCAAGAAGGTGGCTTAACCGTATCTACTAGGCTTGCTACGGAAGAGGATACCCTTTGTTTTTGGAATGCAATGGTAAAAATATCCCCTGACACGTAGCAGAACGCTGTTGGGTACATAAAACAGCTAATGTGCTGGCTTTACTCTTCAAAGGCATGAAAGCGAAAGTTAAGGCTGTGAGCTCTACACGGGAGGAGGATGACTAGCAGAGAAGCGTGATGCGGCTAATAAAATTCTTGATATTTTGTTGGCAAGATTTTCAGCGAAATATCATCCATCCTGAAGCGATGAAGAAGCTGGAGAAAGATCGAGAAGAACTAATGGTATGATATTTTACAACTTCCCATCAGCGAACTTGGTATCAATAAGAACGACAAATCAGATTAAATCAACTTTTGTGACAGTAAGGCTATGAAGATGACGCGCGAAAAACTTTGGTTCGAGAAAATAACTTTTTCATGGTATTTAAATTGCTATAGTCTGTTGAGAAAAGCTGGAACTGGCTAAGGGGATTTGACCTGCTAACTCTACTGGTAAACAAGGCCTAATTTAAGGATGGAGAACAGATGAACGAAGCATCATAGCGGAGCATAGCTTATGAGCATCATACACCAGATTTATTAATAACTCCTTTAGCCAATGATAAGTTAGGATATGCCATAACACTTAGCTAAAGTAGAGCCAGGTTCTCTGCTTTCCTAAAGAGTAGCTCTAATTTCAGGTGTTATAGTTGCCTGACTATAAGCTTTATCATCATGATATTTTACTCTAAAATATATTCCTCAGTAGCCATATCTTGCCATTAATATGGTTATGCTATGATGGTCTATATAATGATTTAGGACCAAATAAATTGTCAAAACGCGCAAAAAAGTTGAAGAAGCTGCGTTGAAACGGGTTATGATGCCTATTCTCATCTCTGAAAATAAAGACAAAATCAAATAAAGCTAAAATTATTTAAATCGATATACTCGATATTATCAATACTATTTATCTTAATATTATTAATGGCATTGAACAAGTGCTTGCTGAACAAGCATATATGTTACTTATTAATCTAATGTAAACATTGTTAAAACAACAATATAGTTTTATTGAGATATTTATTAGCCAACAAATTGATGGCATCGTATTATTTAATTCTGATATTCCATTTTTGCTCATCAATAGAAACTAAAAGATTTGTCGGCAATAGTTGTTGCAAATGAATTTATGCCTGAATTCAATCTTGCTACTATAAATATTAAGGTATCTAACCTATTCTTTTAATACAATTAACTATTTATAAAAACTGCGATTATAAATATATTGCTTACATAAGCGGTTCAGAAATCATTCTGTCTTGTCAATATGGTTTTTAGGGTTACACTCAAGCGATACAGCAGCCAGGTAAAGGTAATAGGGTACAAAAGGAATATATTATTAATAGTGATTTTAGTTACAAAGGTTGTCCGTGGGGTAGGGAGGGACCGCCTGTGAAGGGATAAAAATTTTTTGCATTATAAAAGCCAACTAGGATAATATTGCTATAATGATATTATAGCCTATTGGTGTAATATATCGCAGGCCAAATCTATGGAAGTAACATTACAAAAAATTTATTTATTATTGGATTTTGCAATCTTAATTTACACAATATAGCGAACGTAGTATGAGGAGATGCGCTATACGCTGCTTTGGAGATGTATATGATCTGAATACTATTTTATACTCTGCTGTATGTTAATTTCTGGCTATCTTGGCAAAGATAGCTGCTTTACTTGCAGTAGTAATTTGTAACCCATGTCTGTATTTCAATTATTATGGTTTTAAATAATTTTCTTCAAGCCAGATAATTCTGTAAATAAAACGACCCTACACCATCGAATCTACTCAGGCATCTTTTTAATCAAGTGATATAATGCTTTACATTTTTAATGTGGAATTCCTTACTAAAAACTCTCTGATTATCCAATATTATTAAGCGATGCTGACTAATTTCATGCTTGCTGGCCAATGGTTCATACCATTTATAGCTCCATCCAACAAGGATGGAATCTTTATCGATGATTGGTTTAAGAAAACGGCTAACATACATCCTACACTCTACACCCTACACACTACATTAAACTCTTCAAGAATCTCATCGCTCTCACATGCCCCTCTTAATTTCTGGAGATTAATACCGCGATTTATTTTTTCCTTTTATCTTCTCCTTTCTCACGTTTTTTTAGCTTTCTTATGTGGAATAAGACGTTTCTGTTTAAAGGATCAAAGAAAAATGTTTCGTCGACTTCAACAATAGCACTTAGTGCATTTATGTTGGGTTGTTTGCGCTAAAACAAGGAAGAAAATGATGAGCCAAACGCGGCGATCTAAACGCTCTTTTAAATCAATGCCTGTTTGTTTCTGTGACTACCGTAAAGTCAAGCTATTCAAGAGACCTCGTAGATAACTAAAGGATTTATCCATTCTGATGTAGTTTCGCTAGAGAGGAGGACTTCAAGTAAAATTGTTAAATGTTTTTCTGCAATCTGGAATTTTGCAACGATATCGCTGTAACCATAATGAATATCTCCAGCGGATAACATGTTCACTGTGACAATATAGGCAGGATAAACTAGAAGGAAGTTTCTTTAATAGCATGAATCGAGATCATCCGACAGATTACCGCAGAGCCAACTAATAAGATGTAGGTTTATATTGGCAAAGTGGACCCCAGGACGCGAGAAAATAATCTATTTGATCTGTATGACTGTTTTCTTTTTTATGATTTTTGTGTGGAAAATTCTTCATATAGAAATATGGGATTTCTAGTAACAACCTTTGCCACAACATAGCATAATTTTTTAGGAATTAATCCAAATAGCTCGGAATAAAATCTCATCCAAAAACGTAAAATCAGCAAATTATGGCGACTATTCGTAACTGCCCGTGTTATACCGCTCATTTATCTGAAGTGCTTTATGATCGCCTTTTCACCAGAAAGTGATTTATAGTAAGTCAACTGAATTTTTTATGACAAAAAAAAGAGACCATACAGCACTGCACCAACTTCATGGCAGCCCCACTCCTCCCAACACGCCTTAATTTTTCTCAACATCCAGTATTATCCGCTTACAGTGAACGATTATCCATGATTTTGAGTAACCTCTAGCTAACTCGATGATACTGTATACGACTATACTGCGTGGGAGAAATAACTAAAAATATACCTGCTAATAAATTCATCACCTATACGGAACTGTGGATTATCCCTCGTTTCTTTTGCTCTATTGAACAAATAAAAGATAACTGGAATGGCAGACCTGACGAATATGAATGTGTACAGGTTAATCATTTCTTCTTAACTATCGAAAGAGATCCCATAGGATAATTTACTCCAATGTATATCTATGCCATGCTAAATTGCTTTTTAGGATTGATGATGGTTGAAATAAATTCCTTGAAAACATGGTAAAAGCGTTAGTTTCTTGACGCGTCTACCTATCGAGAAAATGCTGCTTTTAGCACTTGTGTTATAGGTGTCTCTAGCGGCTACTGCTGTGCCTCTCATGAATGTTCCCCCCGCTGTTTTTTTGCTAAAGCTGTAAGTCAAAAGCTTGCAATTCATGCGGCTTCAAGGCTACTGAGTACTTGTTAGTGAATCAGGTTTGTATTTTCTCGATTACACACTGGCAACCAATTACTTTTACCATGCCTCATTTACTTTTGCCTTTTTTTAACAATAAACTATCCGCTACTCAACGCTCTGTTTCTCTCCGCCTGGATGTGGGGGCCCCGCGCGCGCCCAAGCAGAGGCTATGCCTGAGTGGGCACCCAAACAGGATATCGAAATTAGTGTTTTCTGTGCCTTGCACACTTATTGGTAAAGAACTTAATCAATATTCACATGTTCATGTCGCTGTTACTTGTGGTAGTTTGGATATTAAACATGCTATATGCTGATGACCTTTTCTTCAAAAAAGCACTTCAAGAAATTTATCGAGGCGCTGTCATCCAGCTGCTATGTCACAGTTATAACCTGATAAATCTCACTACTCTTTCTGGTCTTGAGCATATTCTAGACAGAAAGTAGTGCCTGTGTTACACATGAAGGTGCAGTACGTACGTTACTTAAAAATACATATCACTAAAAAGACAAAAGAGGCCTGGCATAGCGTGAAATACCTTGCGCACTATCTTAAACGCCACCTGATGTATCCGCATCAAAACTACAACGTTAGCGATGAGGAGTGTTTGTGCATCATTACTATGAGCACCGCACTCAACAATACACCCGTAGCAGACACTAACACAAGAAGAGATGATCGGCGCTCTATATAGCCATATTCTGGCCAGGCATTTTAAATAGACTATTAATATGGTTTCTTTTCAAATCGTAAACGAGGCACACTATTACCAAAAGTATATAAGGCGCTGGAGATGACGACCCGTAAAAATCCGAGAAAAAAGGTTTCTCCGTGCTAATAAAAGGGTTTTTGCGCACAGATCTTCTGTACAAATGCATTTTTGTGTGGAGACAGGGTACTTTTTACCGGCGCTAGGAGGTATAGTGGAAGAGTAAAACAAGCAATGGAATTATTGTCAGAAAGAATATATAAATGGAGAAAAACTAGGGTTACTGCGCTAAACCTAGGGTTAATATCTCCAAAATTAGGATATTAAGTTAAAAAAAAGATACTATTCAATGAAGTTTTAACTTATAACAAACCCAATAAATCGATTTTATCTTCTTTTATCAAGAATGGATGATTTTATCTTTAATTAAATGGCGATTCAATTTCCTAATGATGAAGTCGCTCTCACCATAAATTGAGAAACTTCGCTTTAAAATTGCTCATCAGGCAATATTACTACTTTAGCAACAATCAAAGGACATGAAATAGATAAAATATAAAATTATTCGTGATAGTGTTTGCCCACCTAAAAACTAGTCAAAAGTAATTAGGTTAAGTAACATATAATGAATTAATTTAACTTTTTATTAATTAGTGAATTGGAAAGTGGCACAAAAAGATTACGTAAGACGAGGGCGTAGTATAACGCCGCATAAAAATAAGCATTCAGGAAAGAAAAAATTAAATCAAGGATTGCTGAAAACAACCTTTGCTGTCGCTATTGTCATCGTTGTTATTTTTATTAGCGTCTTATATTACGTTACGCAAAATAAACCCGTTCTTGTGCTTAACAAAACAACCTTTCTCAATAATAGTCAGCCAGTCAGCAGTCTACCACCTAAACCAGAAGAACGGTGGCGTTACATAAAAGAGTTGGAAAAGCGGGGGATTGGCACTGATTTACTAAACTTTAACAATTCAACAAAATCAAATATTAATAATACAACCGATTTAACCAACGAACAACGTTACTTCCTTGAGCAGATTGATGCGGATAGAAGTAATCCGGCCACTAATCTATCCGAAGTACCTAATAATGATAATGTCTCCCGTTCACGCGTCATCATTAATGGGCCATCAATAGAATCACCTCTATGGTTAAAACCCGTACCACAGTCTCAGCAAGCAACGAATATCCAACAAAAAATAGTTGTGCACTGTAGTTCATTTAAGAATATGGAGCAAGCAGAATCCCTTAAAGCTAACCTGGCATTTTCAGGTTTAGAAAGTAGAATTAGCTCAATAAAAGGTTGGCATCAACTCATACTTGGGCCTTATAACCAAGAAACAGCAAAAAAAATACGTGATCTAGCTAAATCTGTCGGTCTATCAGGATGTATTCTTCATACAACTAAGGGTTGAAAAATGATTATTATCCCCCATTTAAATTCCTAATAGCGTAAATACAGACTTTTTGTGTAATAAAAAAGCTAAAAAGTATGTTTATATACTCGCCTAATAAAATAACCAAGGGCTAACTCATGACTACAATCGTAAGTGTTCGCCGTAATGGCCAAATTGTAATTGGTGGTGATGGACAGGCGACAATGGGTAATACTATTATGAAAGGCAACGTCCGTAAAGTACGCCGCCTTTATAATGATAAAGTTATCGCGGGCTTCGCAGGCGGTACTGCTGATGCATTTACACTGTTTGAACTTTTTGAACGAAAACTAAAACTTCATCAAGGACATCTAACAAAATCAGCTGTTGAACTGGCTAAAGATTGGCGTACTGATCGTATGCTGAGAAAACTTGAAGCGCTTTTAGCTGTTGCAGATGAAAACAGTTCATTGATCATTACAGGTAATGGGGATGTTATTCAACCAGAAAATGATTTGATCGCTATTGGTTCTGGTGGTGCTTATGCACAAGCCGCTGCGCGTGCCATGTTAGAAAATACAGAAATAAGCGCACGTGATATTACAGAAAAAGCCTTAAATATAGCGAGTGATATCTGTATATATACCAACCATAATTTTAACTTTGAAGAACTCTCTTCAAAATTTTAAGGATTTAAACATGTCTGAAATGACGCCTCGTGAAATTGTCAGTGAATTAGACAATCATATTATTGGTCAAGAGAAAGCAAAACGTTCTGTCGCTATTGCGCTACGTAATCGTTGGCGTCGTATGCAACTTGATGAAGCATTGCGTCAAGAAGTAACACCGAAAAATATTTTGATGATTGGTCCAACTGGCGTAGGTAAAACTGAAATTGCCCGTCGCTTGGCCAAGCTGGCTAACGCTCCTTTTATCAAGGTAGAAGCAACAAAGTTTACTGAAGTTGGTTATGTGGGTAAAGAAGTTGATTCTATTATTCGTGATTTGACTGATGCTGCTGTAAAAATGGTACGCCTTCAATCTATAGAAAAAAACGGTTACCGTGCAGAAGAACTGGCAGAAGAACGTATTCTTGATGTTTTATTGCCTCCAGCTAAAAATAATTGGGGACAACCTGATCTCCATGTAGAACCTTCTAACGCACGTCAATCTTTCCGAAAAAAACTAAGAGAAGGTGAGCTAGACGATAAAGAAATCGAAATTGAAGTTGCTTCTATACCAGTAGGCGTTGAAATTATGGCTCCTCCTGGTATGGAGGAAATGAGCAATCAATTGCAATCTATGTTTCAAAATTTGGCTGGGCAAAAACATAAACCCCGTAAGATGAAGATCAAAGAAGCCTTCAAAATTCTGATAGAAGAAGAAGCAGCAAAACTAGTTAATCCAGAAGAACTAAAACAGCAAGCCATTGATTCAGTTGAACAACACGGAATTGTTTTTATCGATGAAATCGACAAAATATGCAAATGTGGAGAAACTTCTGGTCCAGATGTATCTCGAGAAGGCGTACAACGTGATTTGCTACCTTTAGTTGAAGGCTGCACCGTTTCCACTAAACATGGAATGGTAAAAACTGACCATATTTTATTTATCGCTTCTGGTGCATTTCAGGTTACAAATCCATCGGATTTGATCCCTGAACTACAAGGCCGATTACCTATCAGAGTTGAATTACAAGCATTGACGGCAGAAGACTTTAACCGTATTTTAACTGAACCGAATGCGTCTTTAACTATACAATATAAAGCATTGATGGCAACCGAAGGTTTAAACATTGTATTTACACCAGAAGGTATTGGTAAAATTGCTCAATCAGCTTGGCAAGTTAATGAAAAAACAGAAAATATTGGTGCTCGTCGATTACATACCGTTCTTGAGCGATTGATGGAAGATATCTCTTTTGATGCCAGTGAAAGCAATGGTCAAGATATTACAATTGACGCTGATTATGTCGCTAAGCATCTGGATGAGCTAGTTGCTGATGAAGATCTGAGTCGATTTATTTTATAATCTGGTGTAGTTAACTTTACTGATTAAAATCTTGGATAGGAGGGGCTAAGAGGAGAGCCTTCTATTATTTTATAATAACAAATTTATGGATTAATTACATGAATTTAATTGGCTATAGTTCTTGTTGCAAAAGTTATTGCTTTACTCGTAAGGTGGCAATTTGTAATCACGTCTCTATTTCAATTTTTTAGTTTCAAACAATCTTCTCTATGGCAAATAATTCGGTAAATAAAACAACCTACACCATGGAACAATATACTCATCCATCTGTTTAATCGGCTGATATAACTGTTCACGCTTTGAACGTGGAATTCCTTACCAATAACTCTCTAATTATTCAATCTTATTAGGGAATAGTGACTAATTTCATGCTAGCTGGTAAAGGTTTTATAGCATTTAGCTCCACTTCATACAAGCAAAGGATGGACACTCTTTATCAATGATCAGCTCAAGAAAACGGCTAACACACTCTGTATTAAACTCTCCAATAGTCTCATCGCTCACATGAGCCTGTCAATCTCGAGGGATGAAGACTGCGATTCGTTCTTTTCTTTTATTTCATACTCTCCCGCGTTTTCTAGCTTTCCTATGTGGGATATAACGCTTCCCTTTAAAGGATTCATGAAAAATATTCCGTCGACTTCAAGAATACACTTAATGCATTTAAGTTGGTTGTTGCTTGCCGATGAAGCAAGGAAGCAGTGACGCCATCTAAACACTGTTTTCAAATCAATGCCTGTTTGTTTCGCTAAATCCACTGCAGAGTAAAGTCAAGCTATTCAACATAGATTACAGATAACTAAAACCATTTATCCTTGTGATGTACTCTCGCTGGAGGACTTCCAATAAGATTATTAAATCTTTTCCTGCAATCGGGGATATTCAACAATATCAGTGTAACCATAATGAATGTGTCCAAATCGGATAACATGTTCACTATGACAATATGGGCAGGATAAAAAGTGGAATGAGTTGCTTCAATCATGAATTGACATTATTCGACAGATTGTCGCTGAGCTAACTAATGAGATACAGCTTTATGCTGGCAAGGACTGAGGAAAAGTATCTTTGATCTGTATGACTATTTTCTTTTTTATGGTTTTCTGTGTAGAAAAATTCTTCATATAGTAATATAGGATTTCTAGTAATAACCTTTGCCAACATAGTTTATTATTATCAGCAACCGCTTATATACTACTGTCAGTAGCGATAATAAATGTTAATAATATTCGCGACATAGAAAATGATATAAAAACAGGTAAATATTTTAGCAGTTATATTAGGCGGTAAACTGTATGATGTTACACTCATCTTAATTGCGATTTTCTGTTTAATACTCTTTAGCGTATTATATTTCATCACTTGGCCGGGTTGGTTATTTCTGTTCACTATATTAATGTTATTAAATCATATAAAGAAAGTTATTTATGAATACCACCACCAATGAAGGTATAAAACCTTTATTAGAAAATATGCTTAAAGCGGCATTATTGACCAATATTCTATTTTCTATTGGAGTTATTTTAAATTAATTATTATAACTTCAATTTTTCTCAGTGTTTTTATGAGCTATTTTTGCAAAAAAATAACCATGTAAGGATATAATGAACTTCCCTTGTATTTAAATAGACAGAAATAGTATAAAGTATGATACTTCCTAACTCTGTGATATCTACCAAGAAGAGATAAATGTAGTCGAACCTTTATTCTCTAACTTTAGCAACATACTTCATTTAGTGCTCAAATTGTAAGAGTGAATTGTTTTGAAGAAAATGGCATCATCTACGATTTGCTGGAAGAACAGGGAATGGGGTTAGATCTTATTAATTGATACTAGGGAGGCTATGTACGTAAAGCGCTAATTTGATGCTGGATTAACAATAATTTGCCATGGAAAACCAATAGGAAGGTAGTATTATTTACGATGTGATGCGTCATGTTTATGAATTAGCAGAATTAGATATTAGTATTCAATCAATCAAATTATGCTAATTTCTGTGCATGCTGTTTCGGAGATGATGGCATATCCTGGTGATTAATTTCAACAACAGAGAGATGATATATGCCATGAAAAGTCAACCCTACAAGTATCTACGAAACCAAATATTACTTCTTAGATCTATTTCATGAATTCATCTGTAATGGTGGCAGGCAGCTACTAATAGATAGCTACTGCCGCCGTTGAGACTAAGCTCGAAAGCCATCCTGCTGTAACATGCAGAATGCCGGCTTATCAACACTGGCGTTTCCCAAGAGCCTGCCTCGTCCGTCCGTAATGGTTATTTGCTACAGCAAACTATACAAACTGCTATAGGCGATGTTGAGATTTAAGTGTCTAAGATCAGGGATTGCAGCGGCAAAAGAATATGCTTCAACAGCTCGTTCTTAGCGCTTTATCTGAAGTGTGAAAAATGTCGAAGAGTTGCTACCATGGGTGGTAGCAACTTGCAAGGTATATCCACCTGTGATTTTCATGAAGTTGTGGGGGGACTTTTGGTAAAAAACAGATGGTCTCTCTGGAGTACCATTAGTAGACTAAAAATAGCAAATAGCTTTAAAAGGATAAGTAATGGCGCCTAGGTGATTTAAGCGATACGCGCGCTATGTTTATTTCTTAACCGACGACATATATACTGCTGTCATGAAAGATGATCTCCTTTGCCTGCTGGTTATTATCTGCGTTGCTGAGCCATGGAGGTTGGAGGTAAGGAGCTCGTTGCGTGTGAATATGCTATTGAAAGTTAGAAGCAAACTTGACCTAAGTTATCAATGCCCTGCAACCGAGTAGATTAACCGTATCTCCATGGCTTACTATGATGGACACGGTACCCTTGATTTTTTGAATGCAATGGCAAAGATGTCCCAGGACAGCGGTACCAACGGTGTTGGGAATATAAAACAGCTAATGTGCTGGCTTTACTCAAAAAAGCATGCAACCAAAAGTTAAGGGTAAGCTGTGGATGAGAGGTCTGCTAGAAAAGAGCTGTGATGCCACTAATAAATCCCTTAATGTTTTTTGTCAAGGTTTTAAGTGAAGTATCTCATCTCCTGGAGCGATGAAAAGCTAGAGAAAGATCAAGAAGAATTCCTGGCATTCTACGAGTTCCCCCTCAGCGTACTGGGCGTCAATAAGAAGAACGAATCCAATTGAATTGGCTTTTTCGACACTGAGGCTACGGAAGCCGAGGTGCGAAAAACTGTAGTTCGAGAAAAACAAGCATTTCAATGGTATTATTTAAACTGCTTCTGTCTGCTCAAAAAAACTGGACAGCGGCTAAGGTGGGAGTTGATCTGGTAACCTGCTAGTAAATAAAGGCAAATTTAAAGATGGAAAACAGATTTATGAAGCATCAGAGTGTAACGACGTAACCTGACCGGTTATACACTAGATTTGCTGATAACTCAACAATTAACCTTTAATTGTGTTTCTTTTTCCTTCTTCTGCTAATTCTAAAATAGTGCCAATAAGCGATATATTTCCTGACGAATATGTTTCCATCTCTTTAGTGTTATCCAGATAGTAATTTCTATTTGGTATAGATTAAACAAACTTTCTCCAAAATAAATAAAGAATTTAAATATTAGGTACTTTTGCATCCAATTCAACTAACCTATAGGAAATAAATACCAGATAATCTGGTTTTTCTATTAGATTAGCAATATCAATGTGAATTGATGCATCCCTGATAAAATTAAGTGTATTTTCTACCGGCGTTAAATCTCCTTTCTCAAACCCCCGGTTTCATTTAAATAACTGCGATTAACTGCGATAAAAATTACGAATATTGGGTTGATTATAATCAAGCTCAGTTTTTAGTTGAACTTCAAGTTTATTTATCAGTGCTTACAGCTGTTTTTCTTTGTTGAGATGTAACTCAACAAAAGAATTAATACGTAACATTCTAAAGTTTGGATTTTTATATGGGTTATCCAACCATGATTAAGATATTGCTAAAATAATTATCAGAAAAATAGAATTAGACAGTATGATTTCTTGTTCACCGTGAGGTGACTATCATAGCAGACAGACTAATAAGTAGTGCTAAAAAAGTTTTTTGCATAGGAGAAAGGCTTTCTCTTCTTTAAGATTGATATCTTTCATCAACAAGTATTGATAAAGTATATATACATACCAGTTCAATTTTTAATAAAAATATAGGTATAAATTGAATTTTTCAAAAGAAAAATCTTTTTTAATCAAAAAATCGCTATTTACATATTCAAAACCAAATTATTCAACGCTAAATACAAAATGAAATGTGGTTAAACATCAAATTTAACGTAAAGCGAAGTATAAAAATTTTTTGCTAATCCAATATGTAGTAAAACTTATGGATTAAATCATATTAGATAATGATTACTTTATATTTTTATTGTGCGCCACTACTCACTTAGGAGTATGGGCGCACAACTTATCAGACAAGTTAACCTATTTCTGTCTGGAGGATAAGCACTTCTTTATTAATTTCATTCATTATATTGAAATGCTTCTTATCTTTAATTCTAGGGGGTAATATTTTTCCTTTATCAAATTCAAATACTCCCATATCTTTGATATACAATCGACCACGAAATAATATCTTAACGTAACGCGCAATCTTCAGTGGATTATAATGGTAAAAAATTTTCATTCAACTTTTCCTCCAATTTATTAATTTTGAAGTCACAAACGTGAGTTATAATACATTTCCTATAATTATAGACTCTCGTTAGAAGCTTTAGTTCTCCTTTTTCAATAAAATTTAATGATTTTACATAACATGATAACTGGTTAAATAGTTTTGAATAATCATTACAATATTTTTCATTTTTGTACCTTAATAACTTTTGCTGTATGTGCTAAAGAAGAGAAGCTCTCTGTAACAAAGACATTTTAAGATTGGTTATGTTAAAAAACGATGACAATCATCAATAACCAGTTTAGAAAAAATTAACGAGGCGCACTATGTTAAAAGAGATCAGACCAATACTAATTTTATAACTCACCTTTTCTGCATTAACTACCACATTTCAAATCAATAAAGCGCGCTACCTGCCGTAATTATCTCACTAAGATCGAGGCAAACTTTTATTGAATGAAAATGGTAAACTTATTTATCGAGGAGTTATGCTCATTTTGCTGTATGGAGTTTTAGAGAAGGTGGGTATCCTGCTGAATGATTTCAACAACAGAGAGATGATATCTCATAAATTTATCCTATAGGTAGGTATCCGTGAAACCAAATATTACTTCTGATTCCTTGCATGAACCCATCCGTAATAGTGCCAGGAAACTGATAGGCACCGCGCTTGAGGCTGACTTTGAAGCTATGGCTGCGACAACATGCTGAACGCCGTCTTGTTAACGGGTGTGATGTCATGGCAGTTGTTCGTAACGGTTATTTACCACAGCGAACTATACAGACTGGTATAGCCGATGTTGAAATTAAGGCCTAAGGTTAGGAAGATCCTCGTAGCAAAACGAAATATATTTCAACAGCTCATTGCTACCGAATTATATGAAGTGTGAAAAAACGTTGAAGAAGTTGTTGCTAGCATGATACTGTACCTGCGAGGATCTCCATCTCCACTGATGATTTTTATGAAGCTATGGGGCTGCTTTTCGGTGAAAAATGATATGCTGGTCTCTCTGCCAGTAGCATCAGTAGATTGAAATAGCAATGGCTTTAAAGAGCATAAGCAATGGCCTATACGTAATTTAAGCGATACCAGACCAGCTACCTTTATTTCTTGACCGATGTCATATTAGACTCCTATCAGGAAAAATGATTGCCTTTGCCTGCTGGTCCATATTATCGGCATCACTGATCATAGCCGTAATGAGCTAGTTGTCCTCGAAGATCCTTATCGAGAATTAGAAGAGAATTGAGCCGAATTTCTCAATGGCCTACTAGCGTGCCTAGCTTAAAACCGTATCTCACAGCCTTACTACGGAAGGCTGGTGCCCATAGATTTTTAAAATGCAATGGCAAAGATATTCTCGGATACGCAGCACCAACGAGCTAGTTTGGTAGATAAAATAGCTAATGTGCTGCTTTCAGTCCACAAAGGTATACAATCGAAAGTTAAGGCTTGAGAGCTGAGGGAGTTATGGCTAGCAAAGAGCCGTGATGGGACTAATAAAGTCCTTGATGTTTTGTTGGCAAGGGTTTCAGTGAAGTATCCTGCAGCGATAAAGAAGCTGGAGAAAGATCAAAAAGAACTGGTGGTCTTTTACAATTTCCCATCAGAGCACTTGGCGTTAAATAAGAACGATAAATCCGATTGAATTGGCTTTTGCAATAGTGAGACTACGGAACCCCAGACGCACGAAGAAGTGTGGTTCAAAAAACAATCCTTTTAATGGTATTTAAGCTATCCCCATCTGCTAAGAAAAGCTAGAACCGGCTAAAGGGATTTGACATGCATAACACTGGTGGTAAACAAGCTCCAAATTAAGGATGAAAAATAAATTCATGAAGCATTAGAGCAAAGTATAGCCTGACTGTCATACACTAGATTTGCTAATAATTCTTTATCGAGATTAGAGAGTACTAAAGAAATTGCTAGAAAATAAGAACAATTCTATATATTGCCTGGTTTCTTTCCGATAAAAAGCTTCATGAGCCATTAACAGAGGTAATTAAACAAAAGAAATTTAATTAGAAAAATATCAAACAACGACAATAGTAAATACTGATAATCCAATTCTTGGAAGTGGTTTTTGTCCCAAGTAGTATTGAAGACAGCAAGTAAGAATTTCCATTTTCAAAAATTATTCTTGATAAGAATGCTGTAGTTAAAAAACTGACAGCTAAAACTAAAGAGTTTATGGTTAGGAAATTGAATCGCTCTTTAAGTAAAGAGCAAAAGCTATCCATTATTGCTAAAAGGAGAAAAAATCGGTTAATTAGATTTATTTATTGTAAGTGAACATTTCATCGAAGTGTGTATTTTTCTAATGCATTAATGTTAGAAACATTAACCATAAATTTGACTTACTAACCCTCGTTTTCCATTTTATGTATTTTTTCTGACAATAATTCTGTTGCCTGTTTAGCAAGCTGAGCGTCGATAAAGAGTAGCCTATCACCACACAGAATGCATTTGTACAGATATCTGTGCGCAGGAATCCTTTTATCAGAACGGCGAACTCTGGTTTTTCTGATTTTTTACGAACCGTCATCTGTAGCGCCTTATAATATCTTCGGTAATAGTCTGCCTCGTTTACGATCCGAGAAGAAATCATAGTAAAGTACCATCTTAATGCTTCGCCTCGCCGGAATACGGCTAATATAGCGCCAGATCATTTCTTCCTGCGTCAAGGTTATGGTCTGTGCTTGTTGGTACTGCTTAGTCGGGTGCTCATATACTAATGATGTACAAGTACTCCCCATTTGTGGTAGATAATGCAGAAATTTTGACGCTGGGGTATAGTCCAGTGGGTGGAGTATTTATAAGATACTGCATAAGATATTTCAGTCTATGCCAAGCCCCTTTTCATTTTTTAGTGAAGTGCACTTTCTAGTAACGTCAGTACTCTGCCTTCAGGTAACAGTGCCACTGCTTCATATGGCGTAGATATGCCATAGACTAGGAAAGATACTGGAATTTATCAGGTAATAGCTATTACGCAGCAGCTGTATGACAGTGCCTTTCCAAATTTCTTCGACTGCTTTTTTTGAAGAACAGCTCACACCATAGAGCAGAATGTTTAATAATTGAGACCGTCAGGGGTGAACAGAAATGAACATGGGGATGTTGATTGAGTTGTCGATCAATAAGTATACAAGGTACAGAAGATAGCAATTTTGATAACCTGTTTGCAGTGTGCCTACTCCATCATGCATAGGGCGTCTCCGCCGCTGGGTGCTTGTGACGCGAAACAGAGTGTTGAGTAGCGGTCAGTTATTGTTGAGAAAAACTTCAAAGAAGATGGGCCATAGTGAAAGTAATGTGTTGTTACCAGTTAGAATCTGGCAAAAATGAATCTACTGTGCTAACCAGCACTCCTTTCTGCCTTTGAAGACACATGAACTGGAGGCTTTTTGTTTTACAGCTTTGGCAAAAAAAGCGGCGGTGGGAAACATTAAGGAGAGGCGCAGCAGGTAGCGTCGAACACCCTCTAGAATGGCACAAATAACCTAAACACAGGTAAGAATGCGCTAGCCGCTCTACAGATAGAAACGCGTCCAGAAACTGATACTGACGCCTTTTACCCTGTTTTTCAAGAAATTTATTCTAGCCGTCATCAATCCTGAAAAGAAGTTTAGGATGGCGGAGTGTGGTATACATTGGAGTAAATTACCCTATTGGTCTCTTTTTCTAGTGAAGAAAAAGGTCATCCTGTTCATATTCGTCAGGTCTGTCAGCCAAGTTATCCGTATGTTTATTTCATGCAGCAAAAGAAACATGGATAATTTCCAGTTACATGTAGGTGATAAATTCATCGGTAAGCATATTTTTCAATCATTGCCCATCAGTGCAGCCGTATCCAACGTCATCGGCTTTGGCATATAGAGGTTTTTCTCAAAACAACAGATAATCTTCACTGTAGGCAATACTGTGTTGTGTGCCGAGAAAAAATTGATACCTGAAAGTTTGGACGTATTGCTGTATGGCCTCTTTTAGAGAGTCATAAAAAATCAGTGGGCTTACCATAATCACTTTCGCTTGAAAAGGAGATCATAAAGCGATTTAGATAAACAGGCGGTATAAGATGGGAAGTTAGTTGCTCTGATTTTTGAGTTTATGTTTTTAGCAGACTTCTTCCTAGCCATCTGGATGCATTCTTGAAAATTAGACTGTATTTGGCAAAGAAAAGGTTGTTGCTTTATTCGCAGCGAATTTGTAGCTACGTCTGTATTTCAGTTGTTCTGCTTTCAAACAAATCTTCTTCTAGGCCAGATAATTTTCTAAATAAAACAACCATACATCATGGAATCTACTTAGCCATCCTTTTAATCAGCTGATATAACTGTTCACATTTTGAATATGGAATTTTTTGGCAATAATTCTCTAATTATCTAACCTTATATTAGGCTATGGATGACTAATTTAATCCTTGATGGTAAGAGTTTAGTACTATTTAACTCAATCCGAGCAAAGGATGGACTCTTTATCGATGATCAACTCAAGAAAACGGCTAATACACTCTGCATTAAATTCTTTAAGAATTTCATCGCTCACATGATCTTGTTGATCTTGGACGATTAAATCACGATTCGTTCTTTCTTTTTATTTCTCCTCTCCTACGTTTCCTAGCTTTCTTATGTGTGGGATATAAGCCTTCCCTTTAAAGAATTTATGGAAAATATTTCCTCGACCTCAACAATATACCAGTTAGTGCATTTATATTGGCTGTCGCTAATGAAGCAAGGAACCAGTGATACCCATTTAAAGACTGTTTGCAAATCAATAACTGTTTGTTTTACTGACTCCCATAAAGTCAAGCTATTCAAGATACATCACAGATAACTAAACCATTTATCCTTTTGATGTAGTCTCGCCAGAAGAGTCTTCCAGTAAGATTGTTAAATCTTTTCCTGCAATCGGGAATTTTGTAACGATATCGCTGTAACTCTAATGAATGTCCCAAGCGGATAACCATGTTCACTGTAACAATATGGGCAGGATAAAATAGAGTGAGTTATTTCAATGCATGAATCGAGATCATCCGACAGATTATCGCCTAGCCAACTAATGAGATACAGCTTTATGTTGCCAGGGAGTGTGAGAAAAAAGTCTCTTTGATCTATATAAGTGTTTACTTTTCATGGCAACCCTCCCTGTAGTGAAAATCCTTCATAGAGTATAAGGGATTTCTATTAATAACCTTTGCCAAGATAAACCAAAATAAAACTAGGCAATATATTGCCAAGCTCTTCAAGAGGTGAAATGTGGTGCTTGTCTTACGCTTCAGCAGAGCAGAAATTCCGCAATCCATTCCTCCCTGCTGTGATCGTAAAAAATAATGGTGATTTACTTTATAATCTTCACGCTTCACATCAATTTGTTGCCCGTAAATTGTCATGCCGAAAGGACATAACATTAATTATGGTGTACCAATTAATACCATAGTTTCACTTTATGGTGATGAAGTTATCGAACCCAGTTATGCTAATGAGTGTAGTGCTGCAAAAATTACTGATCAAACAGAAAAAGATGTTAACGGTAAAAAAAGCGGCACGGTTGCTAAAAAACATCAAATTTCTTTAAAACTTGATGCGCCTGTAAAAGAAGATGAGTTATTAGCAAATCAAGTATATGGCGATGGCTTAGGCTACATTCTTACTCTGATGCTTTGTGAATCTGTTCTAAATAACTTAAATTAAAAGTTATTTACCACCAAGGTCAACAAGTAAAAATCGCCTTAACTAGTCCAAGCTTTTCTAAGCATATGGGAGCAGTGTCAATACCATTGAAAGGTTCCTTTTTCTCTAACTAAAGTTATTCGCACGTGTCGGCTTCCTTCGTATCCTCACGCTTGCAAAGGCTGATTCAATCAAATTCGTTATTCTTATTGACTCTAACTGTACTGACAGGAAGTCGTAGAATAGCAGTAGTTCTTATAGATCTTTCTCCAACTTCTTCATCACTTCATGATGGATGATACTTTGCTGAAAATCTTGCAAAAAAACATCAATGACTTTATTAGCAGCATCGCGGCTCTCTGCTAGGTAGACCTCCAGCAGCTTAGTCTTAACTTTTGATTGTATGCCTTTTAGGAGTGAAGCCAGGATATTAGCTGTTTTGTGTATCCAACAGTGTTGGCTGCTTGGTGTCTAGGAATATCTTTGGGCATTGCATCCCAAAAACAAAAGGGACCCTAGTCTTCCGTAGCAAGCATGGGAGATACGGTTAAGTCACGTACTCGCAGGGCATTAAAAAGTTCGGTTCCCACACACAGTTCGTTTCTAACTATCAATAAGCATATTTGACAGCAACTACCTCCTTACGTTCATGCTCAGTTATCGCTGACAATATAGTAACAGGCAAAGGCGATTATCTTGCCTAACAGGACGGTATATGCCATCGCCCAAGAAACAAATGTAGGGTGTGTCTGTTTAAATCAACAGGCAGCATTGCCTATGCTCTGAAAGTCATTGGTGTTTTAGTCTGCTGATGCTACTTCCAGAGAGATCATTGCTTTTCACCGGTGGATATGCCTTGTGCATGTACACCATGCTACCAACGCTTCGATGTTTTTTGCACGTTTCAGATAAAGCGGTAGCAACACGAGCTGTTGAAGCATATTCTATTGTCGCTGCGATCCATGAAATTAGGCACTTTAATTTCAACATTGCCTATCCAAGTCTCTATGGTTTCCTGTGGTAAATAACTGTTATGTACGATGGCATGATGCTTATTAACAAGGCTGCGTTCAGTATGTTATCACAGCATGGCTTCGAGCTTAACCAGCCCAACGTGGGGTTGCTTATTAGCTATCTGGCAGCATTAAAGATGAGTTCATGCAAGAGATTATAGGTAATATCTGTTTGCGCGAATATCTGTATGATAGACTTTTCATGGCATATGATCTCTCTGTTGTTGAAATTATTTACGAAATTAAGCAGCAGGAGGATACTCCACCATCTCCGAAATCCCATACACTAAAATGAGGATAACTCAAAGAAGATTTAGTGACTTATGATCAAGATTGCTCTGATTTAGTGATCTTTAGTAGAGCTAAAGCAATTGAAGGCCAAACTACTAGACTCGTCATTGATAAACATCAATATATTAAATGGGTTAAACAAGAAAGAAAGTATCGCCATTGGTTTTTCGTGCTATGACAGTTGCTAAAGAAGGTATTTTAGCCTTAACACTGGCGATTGAACTCTACCTAAGTGCAAAAAAAAGAACCGGTACACAAATGGTTAAAAGGATGATTGACTTTATCGATGATCTCAACAAAATCAAATGGGTCAGCAAAAATTATTTGGAATGATGCCTCTGATATTGCTCTGGCAGAAATAAGCTTTGATCAGAAAGCCATTAGTAATAACTAATGTGATGATGGCAGAATTAAAACAGGGCGATACCGTTATCTATTTTCGCAAAAATAAAGCTAATGAAGAGAAAGTTGAAACTGATATCTGTAGTGTTAATTAACAAACAACTGAAATAATTTTCTCACGCATACGCCAACTTGTTACTGAAGTCAAATAATGGGAAAATAATTAACCCCCTAATTTCTATTATGATCGTGTTTGTCTGAATGTTCTAGCTGTGGCTATATTACTAAAAATGCTAAAGAGATTTATCAAGCTCCTAAAACTTATCTTGTGGTTGGTGTACTGTTGAAAAGCTATGCTTGCTGACTTAAATACTACTATGAAGTATGGTATGAAATATGCTAATAAAATTGATAATATACTTTTTGTTTATTTAGGTGCACGCGATCCTAATTAATCTAATATGGTTTCGCAAATTACTAAAATTATTTAGCCTCAACAGGTAAAGCAGCTATTTACTGGTGCCGCAACCAGTCGTGCATTATTAAGTGTCACATCCCGTAAGATAGTATCTTTTTTTTAAATAATTCAGCTTTAATTTCAACCAATCTTTCATAGATTTCAATAAGGTTTTTCTACTTAATACTAATTATTAGTAGATAATTCCTGATTGTATAGGCAAACATATTTATGCAGAGTGATCTCAAACTCTTCAGCAGAATTGAAATAATGGCTTTGTAGCCCATCTTTTCTATCGCCAATTAAATCACTTGACCATAGCATTTCTTTGAGGATGCATCAGCTGGCTAAAGCCGGTGTTCTATAGCAAGCTCTTTCTATACAAGCAAATGAATTCATGTTTTTCGAGTGCCTGAACGTTTTCGCAAAGCAAAAAGGCTGTCTGAAATTCTATGCCATTGTCTGTAAGTACCAGATGGATAGCTATTGAACATGCTAGCTTAAGAATCAGGTAAGAAGCGTAGAGCATTTAGGCATTGTGCGCGCTATTAGCCTTGTAAAGAGGAGGGATAAAAACCCATCGAGTGGCGCGATCTATGCCTACAAAAAGATAAGGTCGTGAAGTTTCGTTTAGGATCTTCGAAAGATATTTCACATCTACGTGAAATAACCAGGCTCGTGGCTTTTAAACGTTTTATGCTTCGGCTCCGGTGCTTTTTAGCTCATTTCACGAAAATTCCCCACACTGCACCTGCATAAACAGCGATCTATGCTAGATTGAGATACAACGGGGTTCAGGAATTTGCGTATGACTTGTCAGCAGATCGTCGAAATGAAGAAAACGTTTTTTATAGAAAATAACTATGGCTTCCCTCCCAGCTCGAGCGGATAACAGCCATGTCGGTAAAGGATGGGGAATATATGGCTGTGATTATCAACATCATCTAGATTTTTCTCTTTAACAACAGCAAATTCGGATATGCTATAACGCTTAGCTAAAGTAGACGCAGGCTCTTTGGTTACCTCTAAAGAGCAGCACTGATTTTAGGTGTTGTAGTTGCCTGACGATGGAGCCCATTATCATGATATTTGCAACTATATTTCTCAGTAGCCATCTTACCATGAATAGGGGTGTACAACGAGGGTCTCTATATAATGATCTGGAGGAAATTAGGTAAAAATTAAATTATTGTTAATGCGCTTATTTTGCCAACTGGCGAACTGGATAAAGAAAAAATTCTACTAGGCGTGGTGTGCCCCCAGCTAAGCTCAAATTATCCAGATGCCATTCTTCCTGTTGAAAAACGGCAATTATAATTTTAAAAATATGGGCATTAAGTTTTAGTGAAATTTTAATATACTAGAGTTATAAAAATATAGCGAAAGAGAGAGAAATAAAGTTCTTGCAGAGAGTTGGTGCTAGCTGTAATTTTTATCTTGAACCAACCAATGGTGTATAGACTTAAACAATTATACGGAAATTCTTAAAATTGTATTAATAGTTGTATAAAAATTATTCCTTATATTTATAGTTTCCTCCCTCTCCTATCATCGATAAAGCAACCGGCAATACCCTATCTGAGGATGTTTAAATTTACTTTAAAATGACTAAGGAGTGCTTATAAACATTATTGATAATAAATAATCGGTTTATCAATTCTATTGCATGCTAAATAGAAAAAGCAAAAACCCATTGTAAGTTTACTCACAATGGGTTTTTGCTTTTTTGGAGTCAGCTTATAAGCCGGGTTCTGTCGTGGACAACCATTCATCTAGGTCAGCACTTGCGCACTGACTCAAGCAGCCTACCCAGGTTCGATGCGGGCCGCATCATATATACTGAACCTCTATTTAGCCTTGCTCCTGGTGGAGTTTACCGTGCCGCAAACTGTTGCCAGCTACGCGGTGCGCTCTTACCGCACCCTTTCACCCTTACCTGTGCTTAATAGCCATCGGCGGTTTGCTCTCTGTTGCATTAGTCGTAGGCTTTCGCCTCCCAGATGTTATCTGGCACCCTGCCCTATGGAGCCCGGACTTTCCTCTCCTTTATTATCAAATTAGCGATGCTAATCAATAGCAAAGCAGCGGTTGTCTGACTAACTCCAATATAGAATTATAGGGATTTAATATTAAATTGTATACTTATTTTATCTCAGTCTGCTAACACAACTGCTAATCTACTTGATTGTACTATCAGCACTAACTTGTTGTTCAAGAGCATATTTATATAATGTATTCTTCTTTAAACAATAAATTTCTGCTGTAATGGTCGCCGCTTTTTTTAACGGCAATGATTGTTGTAATAACGCTAACGTTTTCATCGCATCAAAGGGAATGGCTACGTTACTATCTTTTGCTACTCGATAACCTTTAACTACCAATACCATTTCACCACGATAACGATTTCCATCAATTTTTACCCAATCAAGGAGTTCTCCAACCGGCAAACCATAAATTGATTCCCAAGTTTTTGTTAATTCCCGAGCTAAGACAACATAACGCTTAGCGCCCCAAATATCGACCATATCCGCTAATGTCTCTAACAAACGATGAGGCGATTCGTAAAAAATCAGTGTTCTAGACTCCTCCATTAACCCTTGTAATACCTCTTGTCGACCTTTCCTTTTTGCTGGTAAAAATCCTTCATAACAAAAGCGATTTGAGGTGATACCGGCAGCAGAAAGGGCCATAATTGCTGCACATGGCCCAGCCAAAGGAACTACCCGAATACCTGCTTGGTGACAATATTTTACCAAATAATAACCAGGATCATTAATTAGTGGTGTCCCTGCATCAGAAACTAACGCTATACTTAGTCCATGTTTTAATTGAGAAATTAATTGATTTGTTTTCTGCTGTTCATTATGTTCATGTAATGAGATCATACGGGTATTAATAGCAAAATACTGCAATAATAAACCCATACGCCGGGTATCTTCCGCTGCAATAAGATCTACTTGCTTAAGGATCTGCAATGCACGCAGAGTGATATCATCTAAATTGCCAATAGGAGTTGGTACAATATATAGCATTGATACCATCTCTGCCTTTTTAGCTTGATTAGGTTCATTCATTTTTTATTCCGAATAACCGATTAAAATTGAGCAATGATAATTGCATCACTGGATAAAGTATTCGTTCTTCAATTTTTGTTAAAAAGTTTGATCTGTATAGCGATACTATTCTCACTTTTCTTAGTAGAATCTCATTCCTGATAGTTATTAGCAAATCTGGTGTATGGTGGTCAGATTACGTTCCTCACTCTGAGGTTTCCTGAATCTGTTATCCATCCTTAAATTGGACATTATTTACTACACCACGGTGGTGGTGGTTTGTCACATAGCAAATGTTAACTAGCCACTTAGCCCTCTTTCTAGCTCTTTCTGATAAGAGGGTATAGCAGCTTCAATACCATTTGAAATGCTTATTTTTCTAACCACAATTCTTCGCTCCTTAGGCTTCTCCCTCCTCTACCCTCATTGTTACAAAAGCTGATTCAATCGAATTCCTCGTTCTTATTGGCGCTAAGTTCTCTGACGAAAAGTCATAGAATCCCAACAGTTTTTCTCGATTTTTCTTCAGAGTCTTCATCGCTGATGGATACCGATGAAGACCTTTCTAATAAAATATCAATGCCTCTTTATTAGCGGCATTACAAGTTTCTGATAGGCAGGACCTCCAGCAGCTCAGCCTGAACTTTCTGTTTCATGCCTTTATGAAGTGAATCCAGCACATTATCTCTTTTATGTACCCAAAAGTGTTGATGCTGCTTATCCGCAAATATCTTTCCCATTGCATTTAAAAAACAAAGGCACCGTTTTCCAATAGCAAGGCTGAGGAGATAAGGTTGATCCACGCAGCGCTCGTGCAGGCTATTGAGAAGTTCAGGTAAGTTCGGTTCTAACTTTTGATAAGTATCTTTGAGCGCAACAGCCTATTCTTAGATCCATGCTTAGTGAGCCGGATAATGATCAGCAAGCAAAGGTGATCAGGTTGCCTGATAGGACTGTGTCTATACTATCGGATAAGAAATAAACGTAGCGCATATTCCTTAAATCATGCAGGCGGCACCCTCCATTGCCTGTACTCTTCTCAAGCCATTCCTGTTTCAATTTGTTGATGCTACTGGCAGAGAGATCATGTCCTTTCATAGAGATGGCCCCTACCAGAGCTTCCTGAAAATCATTGGTAGAATATACCTCGTAATAGGTACAAAGCAGCTATGGTAGCAACTCTTTGCCGCTTTTTACAGGCTTCAGATAAGACGATAACAACGAGCTGTTAAAGCATATTCTGTTGCCGTTGCGATTCCAGATCTTAAGCACTTAAATTTCAATATCGCCTATACCAGTCTGTATAGTTCACTATGGCAAATAACCGTTACAGATGACAGCATCACGACATGACGACGCCTGTTGATAAGGTTGGTATTCAGCCATGTTATCGCAGCATAGCTTCGAGCTCAGCCTTAACGACTGGTGGCTATCAGAGTTGCCTGGCACCATTACGAATGAGTTCATGCAAGGGATCACAAATAATATCTGGTTTTGCGGATACCTCTGTAGGGATAATTTTACATGGCATATTATCTCTTTGTTATTAAAATTATTTATGAAATCAATTAGCAGGATACGCTACCATCTTTGAAACCATACATCAGAAATGAGCATAACTCGTTAGTTGTTGCCGATTCCGTTGCTTTACGTCTTAATATGAGTGTAGTACTTAAAAAGTATTTTATTTGCAGCCTCGATAGTAAACAACATCCGATTAAGCCAACCGGCAAGAGCGCCCTGACGAAGCCATAATATAAATCAGGCAGCAAAAATGGCATGCGTGGTAAATTTTATTTAAAATTTTCTTAAAATTTTAATACACGGTTAGCAGAGAGAGGTATAAATTTATCAAGTAGACAAACGGCAATGTATAACATTTGCTCATTCCCTGTTGTTAAGATAAGCTGTATTTTAATTCTTGATAAGGCCAGTCTTCTGCACTACATTCTGACTCAGAAGCGCCTATTATGAAAAATATGCATTATTTGTCTGCTGCTCGAATTATTATTAGTATTGCCAACCGTCTTAATATCATTAATTATACTGATAAAATTTGTGTGATTAATAAAGGATAAGTAGTTGAATTCGATAGCCATGATAACTTACTCAAGTTAAATGGGTTTTATGTTCAACTCTAGTATCAACAAAAAGGAACTTTGCTAAAAATTAATGCTTAAAAGTAATGCGGAGTTTCTAATAAGATCATATTTTATTTTTTTATTAGCTATTTCTAACTTCACATGTTAACTAATAGCTTGCTTTATCAATAGGATAATTTTATTTAAAAGTAGCGATAGTTATCTTGCTAGGGTATGATTGTTTTAAGTAACTAATAAATTTCCATCAACTTTTAAATTTATGTCAAAAGAGCAGGCTAATCACATAACTCCGGATTTATTCGCTGATGAACTTAGACCAAGGGAATGGGCTCCCCGCCTACCCGAAAACTAATTCCTTATATCTTGAGATGAACAACTAAAAATTAATAAACCTAATCAGTTAAATTGTAACAAAAAAGGTTTATGCCGTATCTAATTAAAAATCAATGAGCGTGCTGTTTCGGCAGTAACTAAATATGTTAGCTTAAGAACAAAAAATAATCTGTAATGAATTAATAGAACAAATATTATTAATACAATTAGCAAAGAAAAATCGATGAATTGCACTTTTACTAGTTTATTTTTCCATGAAGTACAAAAAATTAGGGAATTACGCAGTTATTTTCGTCAAAACTAACAATTAGTTATTAATTATATTAATCGTTATTATTTTTCTAATTACTACTGTTAATAACAATAAGATTCAGATAACAAAACAACTTAAATTAAAATTAAGAGGTTTATTTACTTTATGGCAAATATAGGTATCTTTTTCGGCAGTGATACTGGCAATACAGAGAATATTGCCAAAATGATCCAAAAAACTCTTGGTGGCGTTGATATTGCTAAAATTCATGATATTGCTAAAAGCAGTAAAAAGGATATTGAAGCATTTGATATTTTACTATTCGGTATTCCTACCTGGTATTATGGTGAAGCACAGTGTGATTGGGACGATTTCTTTCTGACATTGGAAGAAATTGATTTTACCAATAAGCTAGTAGCTATTTTTGGTTGTGGTGATCAAGAGGATTATGCAGAATATTTCTGTGATGCAATGGGTACTGTGAAAGAGATTATTAAACTTAATGGTGGTATTATTGTTGGGCGCTGGTCAACAGAAGGTTACCACTTTGAGGCATCAAAAGGACTCTCTGATAACACTCACTTTATTGGTCTTGCTATTGATGAAGATAGGCAACCTGAACTAACTGCTGAGCGGGTGAAAAGGTGGGTAAAACAAATATCCGAAGAGCTAAATTTGCAATCTATCATCGATAGATAGATGTCAATATTTTTTGTATATGATATAATTCCTGCAAATTCTGTAATGATATTATGACTTGTATAATTATAAATTTAGCTTGAAATAAACAGTATATTACTGTTATACATTGTTTTAATATTATTGAATTTACTGCTAATGCAACAAGGTAGGATCCGCATGACAGACAACAATAAAGCATTGAAGAATGCAGGGCTTAAAGTAACACTTCCACGTTTAAAAATTTTAGAGGTATTACAAGAGCCAGGATGTCATCACATCAGTGCGGAAGATCTCTATAAAAAACTCATTGATATGGGGGAAGAGATTGGCCTCGCAACGGTTTATCGTGTTCTAAATCAATTTGATGACGCGGGTATTGTTACTCGTCATAATTTTGAAAGCGGTAAATCAGTTTTTGAATTGACACAACAACATCACCATGATCACTTAATTTGCTTAGATTGCGGTAAAGTTATTGAATTCAGCGATGAATTTATTGATACACAGCAAAAAAATATTGCGGAACGTCATGGTATTAAACTATCTAATCATAGTCTTTATCTATATGGGTATTGCTCCAAAAAAGATCATTGTGATGAAAACGATTTTTTTTAGATTGGGCAGCTATCTCTATTCCTTCAGCAATTATAAAAGAAGAAAATAATCCACCTTATCGTTGTTTTTATTATTAATCAGTTAAAAATAGAAAGAGGATGCTAATCTAGTTTATCCTTTTACTTTATGGAAAAAAATTATTTTACTTTTAAGCTTATTGAGCATAAATAAGACTATGCTTGACAGATTTTTAATAAAATTCACCGCAAAATTTTTGTTTTTTTGCTAAATGCTTGGGGGATAAATATTAAATTTACCGATATGATCAACCAAAAAACTTATCCATCTTAGGAATGAGATCACCTTCGATATAATGGTGAAGGTGATTGATATCATTCATAACCTTCTCTAAGTCTAAACTATCATGTTGCTTTAACAAACCGAGCTGTAAAAACATTGGCAAAGTTCTATAAACCTAAGACATTACACAGAAAAATATTTTTAGATACTTTTAACTTTTAGTTCTATATTAGTCATTAAACCAGCTTATAATGAATGAGCACTGGTTGAAAGCTTATATCCAGCCCTATACCCCCATTTCTTATCTATTTTAAGTAGTTTTTGCATATTTATGCATTAATTGAGCAGCTTGTTTATAACAAGCAAGATAATAGCCGCCAAATACATTATAAACATTCGCTCTGGATTATATAATAAAATTATTAATTTTGTTATATAATGCAGAGCTCCACCACTTATACACACTCTGATAACAGATTGTATCAGTAAATACCAATTAAATTTTTTCTGCACAACCTTATTGAAAATAATATAAGCAACTAATCTAGTATTGCTATCATCTACCATCTTGTAGATGAAGTTTTATATTAATTATTTTAGACATAAACTTCACTAATTTAGCATCAATTCTCCACCACTGGGTTATTTCTGATTTTTTGAAGTTAAGGTTGTAAAAAATTAGCCAACAGAGCATTATGATAATGTTCCTTACTGCTCACTTTATTTATTGGAAAATTTAACATTTGATAAATATACAAATCCTTTAATGGTTTTTCCTCGAAAATATACCGATAACAGTGTTATGAATACCTTTTAATGGACAGATAAAATTGAGATCTTATGTATTACTATCCAAGAAGATAGTATGGGTTTTTAAATAACTCAGATTTAATTTTGAAATAATTTTTCATGAATTATGCTCATTTCTGGTGTATGGGTTTCGGAGATATGGCGTATTTTGCTGATTAATTTCGTAAATAATTTTATCATCATCAAGATGATATCCCATGAAAAGTCTACCATACAGGTATCTGCGAAATAAGATATTAGCTGTTTATCCCTACTTGCATGACCTTCATCCGTAAGGGTGCCAGGTAGCAGGCAGCTGCCCCCTCTGCCGTTTTTATGGTGAGCTCGAATCTACGATATAGCGATAACATGCTGAAATTCCACCTTTGTCGGCAGACGTTCATGCCTCCTCGTCGTTTGTAATGGTTATTTAGCACGGCAAACCAGATAAGACTGATATTGAGGATATTAAAATTAAAGTGCCTAAGGTCAGGCGGGGGGATCCGCAGCGGCAACGGAATATATTCAACAGCTCATTCCTATCGCCTTATCTGAAGCGTGCAAAAGGCCTTGAAGAATTGCTCCCATGGTTTTATACTTAAAAGATATCTCCATCGATAATTTTCACGAAGCTCTGATGGCTCGCTTCTTGGTAAAAAAGTAAATGCTCTCTCTCTGAGAGATTACCTCTATCAGCAGACTGAAACAGGAATAGCTTGAAGAGTACAGGCAATGGTGCATCCGTAATTTACGTTATACAGGCTAGGTTATTTCTTGGCCAGGGATGGCATATACACTTCTCTCAGGTAAGTTGATCGCTTTTCTTGGTACTCATTATCCGTATCACTGAGCATGCACGTAAGGGAGCTCGTTGCAGTCGAAGATACTTATCAAGAGTTAGAATCGAACTTACCTGAACTTCTTAATAGACCCCAGAGTGAGAGGGGGTCTATTAACATTATCTCCCATGCTTACTACAAGAAAGAGTGCCATTGGTTTTTGGAATGCAATGCCAAAGATATTTGCGGATAAGCAGCACTAACGCTGTTGTGTACATAAAACAGCTAATGTGCTGGATTAACTCCATAAAGGCACGAAACTGAAAGTTCAGGCTAAGCTTCGGGAGGTCTGGCCTATAAGAAAATTGTGATGCTGCTAATAAATACCCTTTGATGTTTTATTGGCAAGGTCTTCATCGGTATCCTTCATCGATGAGGAAGCTGAAAAAAATCGAGAAAAACTGTTGCCATTCTATGATTTCCGTCAAAGCACTTAGCGCAAATAAAAAAAAGAATCTGATTGAATCAGCTTTTGTAACACTGATGGGTAAGGTAGGAAAGCCGAAGCGCGAAGAACTATAGTTCAAGAAAACAAACCTTTCAATGCTATTAAGGTGCTTCTATTTGCTCAAAAAAGGTGAACCTGCTAGCTAAGGGGATTTAACCTATTATGATCCTGGTAGTAAACAACCTCCAATTTAAGGATAGATAACAGATTCACGAAGCATCAGATCAGAATTTTACCATCATACACCAGATTTGCTAATAACTCATCTTTTATAGACTACAATAGAGTTTTACTACCTAATACTTATTAGGGTAATTCCTGATTGTACAGCTAAACATACCGATGCAGAGAGTGATCTCAAGCTTTTTACCAGAATTGAAATGATTGCTTTCTAGCCCATCTTCTATTTGCTCATTAAATCCCTTGACCATACCATTCGTTTGAGGATGCATCGACGAGCTAAAAGTCGGTATTCTATATCAAAGTATGTACAACAAACGCTCAAATTCATCTTTTCCAGTGGCTAAACGTTTTTGCAGATAAAAAAGCGGTCTGTAAATTCTTTGCTATTGTCTGTAAAAGTACCTGATCGGGATAGACATAGGCAATGATCGGTTAAGATCACGTAAGAAGCGTCTAGCATTGCATTAGTCGCGGTCTTAATTTTGTAAAGATGGATAAAAACGGCTATTTTGGCAAAAGTTGTTGCTTTGCTCGCAGAGCAATTTTCTAGCTAGCTCTCTATTTCAAGTTTTATGGTTTCAAATAACTGTCTCCAAGCTAGATAATTCTATAAATAAAAACCCATACATAATGGGCTCTATTCAGCCATCTTTTTAATCGGCTGATATAAAACTGTTCACATTTAAATGTGGAATTCTTTACCAAAAAATCTTCGATTATCCAACCTTATTAAGCGATGGTGACTAATTTTATCCTCGCTAGCAAAATTTTCCTACCATTTAGGTCTATCCGAGCATAGGATGAACTCTTTATCGATAATTGGCCTCAAGAAAACGGCTAACACACTCTGCATTAAACCATTTAAGAATCTCATCGCTCACATAACCCTGTCGATCTCAGATGATTAAAACAGCAATTCATTCTTTCCTTTTATCGCCTAATCTTCCGCGTTTTTTGGTCTTCCTATGTGGGATTAGAACCCTTCTTTTTAAGGGATTCAGGGAAAATGTTTCATCGAGTTCAACAATACTACTTACTACATTTATGTGTTTCTATTGCCGATAAAGCAAGGAAAGCACTGAGACGCCATCTAAATGCTCTTTTTAAGTCAATGTCTGTTTGTTTTGCTGACTTTCGTAAAGTCAAGCTATTCAACATATATCCAAGATAACTAAACCATTTATCCTTATGATGTAGTCTTGCCAGAGGAGTCTTCCAGTAAGATTCTTAAATGTTTTTCTGCAATTTGCAATTTTGCAACAATATCACTATAACCATAATGAATATCCCCAGTGGATAACATGTTAACTGTGACAATAGGGGAAGAATAAACTGGAATGAGTTGGTTTAATGCATGAATCGACATCATCCCAACAGATTATCACCGAAGCGCTAACTAATGAGATGCAGCTTTATGTTGGGGCAGAGAGTAAGAAAAGAGTCTGTATGAGTGTTTGCTTTTATTGCAACTTCTCCAGCAAAAATCCTTCATATTAGTATAAGGGATTTCTAGCAATAATCTTTGCTAACATATCCCTATAAAACCATGATTTTAACATAACTTATTAATGAGCTAATTTCTTAGCTGACTATTTTTGCCCAACTATCTCTTAACCCTACAGTGCGATTAAATACCAACTGCTTGGCAGTATGATCATGGCTATCGGCACAAAAATAACCCTCTCGTTCAAATTGATAAGCTTTTTCTGGTTGTGCAGTAATTAAACTTGGTTCAACAAATCCATACCGAATCATCAAAGAATTAGGATTAATGGCAGCTAAAAAATCCTCTTCAGTGGTAGGATTAGGCACAGTAAATAAGCGATCATACAATCGGATCTCTGCTGGCAGACCATGTAATGCGCTTACCCAATGGATAACCCCTTTGACTTTAGCTCCATTGGCTGGATCTTTATTTAAAGTATCAGTATCATAAGTGCAATAAATTGTGGTAATGTTACCTTCTGCATCTTTATCAACCCGATTAGCCTGTACAATATAAGCATTACGTAAACGTACTTCTTTACCTAAAACTAAGCGCTTATATTGCCTATTAGGTTCTTCACGAAAATCAGCCCGATCAATATAAAGCTCTCGACTAAATACCACTTGACGAGTGCCCATCTCAGGTTTATTAGGGTGATTATACATAATAAGTATTTGTTCAGCGGCGGACATATTTTCGATCACTAATTTTATTGGATCTAATACCGCCATTGCTCGTGGTGCATTTTTATTTAGCTCATCACGAATACAAGATTCTAATACTGCCATTTCAACAGTATTATCTTGCTTAGTTACACCAATACGCAGACAAAACTCTCGAATCGATGCAGCCGTATAACCACGACGACGTAAACCTGAAATGGTTGGCATTCTTGGATCATCCCAGTTTTTAACTCTATTTTCTGCTACTAACTGATTTAGTTTACGTTTTGACATCACTGTATAGGCAAGATTTAGACGCGAAAACTCATACTGTCTTGGATGACAATCAATGGTAATATTATCTAATACCCAATCATATAACCGGCGATTATCTTGAAATTCCAGGGTACAAAGTGAGTGAGTAATCTCCTCTAATGCGTCCGAAATACAATGGGTAAAATCATACATTGGATAAATACACCATTTATTACCTGATTGATGGTGTTCAACATATTTTATCCGATATAATACTGGATCGCGCATAACAATAAAGGGGGATGACATATCGATTTTAGCACGTAGACTAGCTTTACCTTCTTCAAATCCACCAGCTCGCATCTTCTCAAATAGCTGCAAATTCTGCTCAATACTGCGATCACGATATGGACTATTTTTACCTGGCTGCTTTAAAGTTCCACGATATTCACAAATAGCATCAGGACTTAATTCATCAACATAAGCTAAGCTTTTTTTAATTAGCTCAATAGCATATTGATAAAGGTCATCAAAATAATCTGACGAATATTTAACGTTACCACTCCAATTAAAGCCTAGCCACTTTACATCTTCTTGAATGGAATTAACATATTTAATATCTTCTTTAACTGGATTAGTATCATCAAAACGCAAATTGCATTGACCATGATAATCTTCTGCAATACTAAAATTCAAACAGATTGCTTTCGCATGACCAATATGTAAATAACCATTAGGTTCAGGTGGAAAACGGGTATATATATGAGTATGTTTACCTGTAGCCAAATCTTCATCAATAATCTGGTAAATGAAATTTCTTTGGCGAGTATCTGCCGCCTTATTCATTGTCATAGTTCCTCAATGTAAAAGCATATTAATAATGCTTTTATCATCTATGATATCCGAATTAGAAACAACCATTTATTAACGACTATGTTGGTAAAAATTGTTGCTAGAAATCCATTATAGTGCATGAAGGATTTTCGCTACAGAGTTTGGCATGAAAAGCAAACAGTCATATAGATCAAAGAGATTCTTTCTTCACTCTTTATTAACATAAAGCTACATTTCATTAGTTGGCTCGGTGATAATCTGTTGGATGACATTGATTCATGCATTGAAGCAACTCATCTCACTTTTTATCCTATCCATATTATCATAGTGAACATGTTATCTGCTGGAGATAGATTCTATGGTTATAGCGATATAGTTGCAAAATATCGCCGATTACAGGAAAAGATTTAATAATCTTACTGAAAGTTTTATGGCGAAACTACTCAACAAGGATAACTAATTTAGTTATCTGCGATATAGCTTGACTTTACGTAGGAGTCACAGCGAAAGAAATAAGCATTAATTTGAAAACAGGATTTAGGATGACATCACTGCTTCCTTGCTTCAGTGGTGACGACACCCAACATAAAGGTACTAAGTGGTATTGTTGAAGTTGACGAAATACTTTTCCATGAATCATTTAAAGGGAAGCGTTATATACAACATAGAAAAGCTAAAAAACCCTAGAGATGAGGAGATAAAAGAAAAGAACGCACGCTCTTAATCGCCCAAGATCGACGTTATGTGACCAATGAGATTTTTGAAGAGTTTAATGCAGAGTGTGTTAGTCGTTTTCTTGAGCCGATCATCAATAAAGAGTCCCTCCTTTATTTGAATAGAGGTATAAGTGGTAGGAAGAATTTTTCTAGCGAGGATAAAATTAGTCACAATCGCCTAATAAGATTGGATAATCGAAGAGTTCTTGGTAAAGAATTCCACATTTAAAATGTGAACAGTTTTATATCAGCTGATTAAAAGGATGGCTGAGTAGATTCCATGGCATAGAGTCGTTTTATTTAGCGAATTATCTAGCCTGGAGAAGATTGTTTGAAACCACAACAATTGAAATAGAGATGTGCCTATATATTGCTCTGTGAGAGCAAAGCAACATCGTTGCTAACATAGCCATATTAACAAATATTATTAGGTTTAGAGTTATTAGAAAATCTAGTGTATAGCGCGGTCAGGTTACGCTTTGCTATGATGCTTCATGAATCTTTTCCAACCATTAAATTGGATGTTGTTTACCACCAGGGTCACAACAGGTTAAATCCCCTTAGCCGGTTCCAGCTTTTTGAGGAGACTCTAGCAGCTTAAATACCATTGAAATGGTTATTTTTCAAATCACAGTTCTTCCCTCGTCAGCTTCCGTAAGCTCAGTGTCGCAAAAGCCAATTCAATTGGATTTGTCGTTCTTATTTGACGCCAAGTGCGCTGATGGGAAATCGCAAAATTCTAGCAGTTCTTCTTGATCTTTCTCCACCTTCTTCATTGCTGAAGGGATACTTCGCTGAAAACCTTGCCAACAAAACATCAATGGCGTTATTAGCGGCATCGCAGCTCTCAAGTAGCCTGAGTTCCCTCAGCTCAGCCTTAACTTTTGGTTGCATGTCTTTTGGAAATGAAGTCAGTACATTACCTCTTTTGTATACCAAAGAGCGTTGGTGCTGCGTATCTGGATCTTGGGATATCTTTGCCATTGCATTCCAAAACTAAGGGTATCGTTTCCCGTACTAACCCTGGGGGAGATAAGGTTAAGGTACACCGTGCTTGCTGGCCATTGAGAAGTTCGGCCAAGTTCGTTTCTAACTCTCGATAAGCATCTTTGTGCACAACTAGCTCCTTACCTTCATGCTCAGTGACGCCGATAATAAGTAGCAGGAAAATGCGATCAGCTTGCCTAACAGGACAGTATATGCTATTGGCTAAGGAATAAACGGAGCACGTATCACTTAAATCCCGTAGGCACTATGTGGCTAATGCCACATCAATGCATTGTTATTTCAGTCTATTTATGGTCTTATAAGGAAGATTATGTACTCCATTACATGATAGGCCCCCAGAGAGCCCTTCATAAAAATCTCCGTTTGAGACGTTTTGCAGGTGTAAGGAATAATAACAATTATTCAAGGCTTTTTAAACGTTTCAGATAAGGCGATAGTAATGAGCTGTTGAAAAGCATATTCCGTTGCCGTTGAGATCCGTCCACCTGTAACATTAGGCACTTTAATCTCAATATCGACAACACTAGTCTCTACGGTGGTTCGCTATAAAATAACCATTACTGGCGACAGCATGAAGCACCTCCCATCCAATCGACAAGGCGGCGTTCAGCCTGTTGTCGTAGCTATGGTTTTGAGCTCAGCCTCAACGGCGGTGGCTATCAACTGTCTTGTACCATTACAGATAAATTCATGCAAGGGGGATCTTCTCCATAGCTAATATCTGGTTTCGCGGATATTTATAGAGTAGACTTTTCATGGCATATCATCTCTTTATTGTTGAAATCATTTACTAAATCAATTAGCAGGATACGCCATCATCTCTAAAACTCCATATATCAAAATTAACATAACTCGATGGAAGCGTCATCATTATGATATTTTCATTCAACTATATCCATCAAGTAGCCATCATTGCCATGAATAGAGCTCTACGAGGAGGGTCTATATCTATATAATGACCCTGGATAAAACAGATAAGATATAAGAATAAAAAATATTGCGACAATAAATGATATAACAACAAGAGCTACAGCGCGCAGCCCCTCTATAATTTATGTAATTGTATCCAATTATCTGGAAGTCGATTGCAAATTACTCGATTCGCCCTAAATCGACTTTAGCCCTATCACGTAAATTCAACATCAGTGATTCCACTATCACATTGCTAAGTATCATTTTATAACGTTGCGAAAAGACCTTTAATTCAGCTTTTGTTGGTTGCCTTTGAATAACTTTGACCAATTGAATAATAATTAAATTATTTTTGCTATCTTTGGTACTAAGATAAGTCGCTGTATTTTTTTTAGGAATTGGCATTTGAAAAATTTTCTCAACTAATGAATCATTTTGATCAAAACGATCAATAATCTTAGCCTTAGTAAAGGTAATACCCTGTTTTACCAAAGCCTTGTCACCACTTGCTGGCCCTTGTTTTAAGGCGCTCAGCAATTTATTACCCTCTGTTTCCATCTCTTTTGTAGCCTTATTAAATTTCACTAATTCAGCTACTGTTTTTTTTACCTCATTAAATAGTTGTGTTACCTCTGGTTTATATTTTTCAACTCGAATAATAAATGCACGCTCAGCATCGATATTAATAACATCTGAATTAATACCTGTTGGCCCATTTTTATCTACTAAGTTACTGTTAAAAATAGTATCAGCTACCTTATCAAATCTTATTTCTTCTGGAAGATTATTACGACTAAACCAACCTGTAGTTATCGCTTTAATACCAGTAACTTTTTCAGCAGTTGTTAAAGATTCATTATCATCCATTGCCGCACGACTTGCAGTTTGTTGTAATGAATAAAATTCATTAATCGCTTTTTCATTTTTTATGGTATTAGCAATCTCAGTTTTCACAGACTGAAAAGGTTTTATGAATTCAGGTTTAATTTCATCAAGACGAAATATAATATAATTAGTAGCTGATTTTATCACACCAGAAACCTGTCCTTTTTTAATTAAATTCGCAGCAATAATTTCACTTGGAGTTGAAGTCGCTTCCATCCAACCTAGATCTCCATGATTTGCTGCAGTAAATTTATCTGTCGATTTTTCGGCAACTAATCGCTTAAAATTTGCCCCACTAGCTAAAAGTTTAACAACAGAATCTGCTTCTTTTTCTGTTGCTAATTGAATCATACTATAATGTTTTTGCGCTGGTTGAGTAAACTTAGTTATATTTTGCTCATAATACTTTTTTAGCTCTTCATCTTTGACTGCCATATTATTACGTTGAGACGCAGCATTTAACTTAATATAACTAACCTGTACCTGTTCTGGTGAAATAAAACTGTTCTGATGCGTATTATAGTAATCTTGTAACTCTTTATCTGTAACTGTTTGTTTAGATTGATAGTCGGCAATAGATATAGTTGTTGTTTTTATTTCACGTTGCTGTAAAAGTAACTCAGCATAGGACTTAATTTCTCCAGGTAAGACAAATTCATCCATCACGTATACTTTACTAAGTTGACGGTTAATTAAATTTTCTCGTATTTCTTGGGCAAAATCATCGGCATTAACATTATGTTTTGATAAAATAGTCCGATATTTTTCACTATCAAAATGCCCGTCTGTTTGAAATATCGGCATGTTGTAGATATCTTGCTTAATTTGATTATCAGTTGCCGTTAAACCTAATTGCTGTGAATATTGATTAAGTAATATCACACCAATTAAACGTTCTAAAGCTTGGCGACGCAACATCTGGATCCCTTTCTCAGTACTGATAATTTCAGCAAATTGATCACCTAGTCGTTCTTGTAATGCTTGCTTTTCTTGCTGAAAAGCTTGTTGTAATTGAACTTGATTAATTATTGTGCCATTCACTTTTGCCGCGTAATTACTTGAATCCCTAATCAAGTAACTACCAACCCCCGTAAGCACAAAGGATAGGATAATAATCATAAATACTATTTTAAGCACAGGACTATTCGCCGCTGTGCGTAGGCTATCCATCATAAAAAGGTTACTCTCCGTTTAGTTAAAGTAAATAAGCTTATATTAAACTATTTTAGTTTAAAAGAAAAAAACTCATCATTTTATGTGTGATGCGCTCGATTCTAACTTACTAAAAAATTGATTTGGTTTTATTTTATTTATTAACGGTATACCGAAAGTTTTATTTTTAAGTTATACTCATTTCTAGTGTATTGGGATTTTGGAGATGCTGGCGTATCCATGCTTATTAATTTTGTAAATGATTACAACAACATAGGGATAATATATTATGAATAATCTACCCCATATAGCTATCCGCAAAACCAGATATTACCTGTAATCCCTTGCATAAACTCATCAGTAATGGTGCTATAGGTAGCTGATAGCCACACTGTTAAAGCCTGATCTCAAAGCTATCCTGCGACAACATGCTGAACGCCACCTTGTTGATTGGCTCATCATCCTGTTGTCCGTAATGCTTATTTCCCACAGCAAACACTATACAGACTAGTGATAGTGTGATATTGAGATTAAAGTGCTTAATGTCATGAATCGCATCGACAACTGAATATACTTCAACAGCTTGTTACTACAGCCTTATCTGAAGTGTGCAAAAAGAGTCAAAGACTTGCTACTATACTTGTATTTGCGAGGCCATATCCAGCGGTGATTTTCACGAAGCAGTCTGGTGGGGCGCTTCTTGGTGAAAAGCACATGATCATCTCTCTGCCAGTACCATTAGTATAGCAAACTAAAACAGCAATGGCTTCAAGAACACAGATAATGGAGCCTTCGTGAGTTAAGCGATAGGATGCTATGTTTATTTCTTTGCTGATGGCATATACACAGTCCTATCAGGTAGGATGATTATATTTACCTGCTAGTTATTATCGGTATCGCATAGCATGGACGGGACGTAGAGGAGCTCGTTTGCGGTCGAAGATGCTTATCAAGAGTTAGAAGCGAACTTGGCCGAACTTCTTAATGGCCAGCAAACGCGGTGTGCCTTAACCTTATCTCCACCATGGTTGGTAAGAGAGACTGTGCAATTGGTTTTTAGAATGCAATGGAAAAGATATTCCCAGATACGCACTACAATACCAACGCTGTTGGATACAGAAAACAGCTAATATGCTGGCTTCCTCCAAAAGGCATACAAGAAAAAGTTAAGGGTTAGCTACAATAAATCTAACTAGCAAAAAGCTAGAATGCCGCTAATAAAGCCATTGATATTTTGTTGGTAAGCTTTTTAGCGAAGGATCCTACAGCAATGAAGGAGCTAGAGAAAGATCGAGAAGAATTTCTGGCATTCTACGAGTTTTCTGTCAGAGGCAGTTTACGTCAATAAGAACAATGAATTGAATTGAATTGGCTTTTGCAGCACTGAGGATAGGATGGCTACGAAAGCTGACGCGAATAACTGTGGTTCGAGAAAACAACTCTTTCAATGGTATTTAATCTGCTACAGTTTGCTCAAAAAAACTGGAACCCACACACCGGGCTAGCTAAGGGAATTTGAGCTGCTAATTATAGTGGTAAACAACGCCTAATTAAGGATGAAGAAAAGATTTACGAACCATCAGACTGGATGGTAGCCTGACAGTTATATACAGCATATTTGCTAATAACTCTTATTTTTCTTGTAGCCGTTAACAGCATTTTTAATTCTTGCCTTGGCCGCCTTTAAACGATGGGATCTTAGCAGCGGCTATTTTAATTACCTTATTTGTTTTAGAATTACTGGCATCAGGCAGCTAAAACCTACATCACGATATTTTACTTTAAAAGAGCTAAAACCTATTAATTTAAACTTTATCTTTTTTTTAGAGATTGAGATACAACATTAACAAATGCATTTAACACACTCTTACTCTCAATAAGAGAGTAAATAGCCATTAACTCTTTTGTAATTTTTTTACTAGCTCTTTCTTTTTCATGCTTATCATCATCCATATTATTATATATGGTCTAAACAAACATATTTCTAACGGTTTATAAAAAAAGATGAAACGATCATATCAATGATATAAAAGATGTGGCAAGAAAACATATTATAGCCAAATAATTATAGATTCCTTTATTTAAATTATTTAGTAGCTAAAAAAGCTGATAATCTATTTAAGATTTTTTTAGCTTTAAATTTATGTTAAATTTTAAATTTAAATCAATAAATTAAGAATATTTCTTAGTCACTATTTCTCTCCTAAATGGAGGATTTTCTAATGCAATGGAAAAAACTTCTTCAACCGTTTTTACGGGGTAGATTTTTAAATCTGCGATAACATTTTTAGGTATTTCTTCCAAATCTCGCTGATTTTCATCGGGAATTAGCACAATTTTTATACCACCACGGTGAACTGCTAACAGTTTTTCTTTTAAACCACCAATAGGTAACACTAACCCTCGTAATGTTATCTCTCCGGTCATCGCTACGTCTGCTCGTACAGGATTACCAGTTAAACAAGAAATTAATGCTGTGCACATTGCAATTCCTGCACTGGGACCATCTTTTGGTGTTGCCCCCTCAGGTACGTGAACATGAATATCTCGTTTTTCGTAGAAATCAGCGTTAATACCTAGCTTTTCCGCTCGAGCCCGAACTGCAGTTAAGGCAGTTTGAATCGATTCTTGCATAACTTCACCTAACGATCCGGTATAGGTAAGTTTACCTTT
This sequence comes from Arsenophonus sp. NEOnobi-MAG3, assembly GCA_052171895.1. GTDB lineage: Bacteria > Pseudomonadota > Gammaproteobacteria > Enterobacterales > Enterobacteriaceae > Arsenophonus. The sequence continues at coordinate 164,540 of JBQMRN010000003.1, read as the reverse complement.
ACCCGGTACACAAGCCGTTTCAATAGTTAATAAATCGCCACCAGCTTCTGTCCAAGCCAAACCCGTCACTTGACCAATACGATTTTCGGTATCAGCACGGCCATAATCAACTTTACGTACACCAAGATAGTCTTTTAAATTATATTCATTAATAACTAGATATTTTAATAATTTATCCATCAGTAGAGCTTTTACTGCTTTACGGCATAATTTGGAAATTTCACGTTCTAACCCACGAACACCAGCCTCTCGGGTATAATAACGAATAATACCAATAATTGCGCTATCATCAATTGTAAGCTCGCCTTTTTTCAATGCATTTCGTTGAATCTGTTTAGGTAACAAATGTTTTTTTGCAATATTGAGTTTTTCATCTTCAGTGTAACCTGAAAGACGAATAACTTCCATACGATCTAATAATGGTGCTGGAATCTTCATTGAGTTTGAAGTCGCAACGAACATCACATCAGAAAGGTCATAATCAACTTCTAAATAGTGATCATTAAATGCAATATTCTGTTCTGGATCAAGTACTTCAAGTAAAGCCGATGCTGGATCACCACGCATATCCGAGGACATTTTGTCAATTTCATCTAATAAAAATAAGGGGTTTTTAACACCCACTTTTGCCATCTTTTGAATGAGTTTTCCCGGCATAGAGCCAATATAAGTTCGTCTGTGTCCACGAATTTCTGCCTCATCACGGATACCACCGAGTGCCATACGAGTATATTTACGAGCTGTCGCTTTAGCAATTGATTGACCTAATGATGTTTTACCAACACCAGGCGGTCCCACCAAACATAAAATTGGTCCTTTAATTTTGCTCACACGACTCTGTACTGCTAAATATTCAAGAATACGTTCCTTAACACGTTCTAAACCATAATGATCGCTATCTAGTGTCTCTTGAGCTTTCAGCAAATCTTTTTTAACTTTATTACGAGCATTCCACGGAACTTGCACCATCCAATCAATATAGCTCCGTAAAACTGTTGCTTCAGCAGACATAGGTGACATCATTTTTAATTTTTGTAATTCTGCTTCTGCTTTTTGTTGAGCTTCCTTTGGCATTTTGACTTCTTCGATTTTTCGTTTAAACATTTCATATTCATCAGGTGCATCTTCCATCTCACCTAACTCTTTCTGAATTGCTTTCATCTGCTCATTTAAATAGTATTCGCGCTGACTTTTCTCCATCTGCTTTTTAACGCGATTACGAATACGTTTTTCAACCTGTAGTAGATCAATTTCAGATTCCATCATTGCCATCAAATATTCAAGGCGCTCAACTACATCCCCCATTTCTAATACACGCTGTTTATCCGCTAATTTTAACGGCATATGGGAAGCGATTGTATCAGCCAATTTGTCAGATTGCTCAATAGAATGCAATGATGTTAATACTTCAGGCGGGATCTTTTTATTCAGTTTAATATAGCCTTCAAACTGATTAATGCTTGTACGATTTAAGACTTCTTGTTCTTTTTCATCAACAGTCGGAGAATTAAAGCACTCAGCCTGTGCAATGAAATATTCTCCATTATCTGTTAGCATACTAATTTTTGCTCGACGCAGACCTTCAACTAAGACTTTAACAGTACCATCTGGTAATTTTAGCATCTGCAAAACAGAAGCAACTGTTCCTACAGAGAAAAGATCATTTACACCTGGTTCATCATTCGACGCTTCTTTTTGAGCCACCAACATGACCTGTTTGTTATGATCCATTGCAGCTTCAAGACAGTGAATTGATTTATCGCGCCCAACAAACAATGGGATCACCATATATGGATAAACCACAACATCTCTCAGAGGCAGTACAGGAATTTCAATGCGTTCAGAACGATCAAGATTCATAATGTTCTCTCTTCGTTTAGCTTATGCCAATTTTAGGGTTTCCTTAAAAGTTTTGAGAAACCTCAGTTTAAATATAAAGGTATATGGGGATAAAATTTTAACATTCAATAACCTAATTCCAGTATTAAACTTTTAATGATAGGAAAAGCCCTTATTTTCTTTACTTAATTCAATTAAGAAAAGCATTAAGATTTATTTTTCACCTGATGCTTGTATATCAGGCTGACTATAAATTACTAAAGGTTCTGATTGACCGGCAACTACCATTTCATCAACTAGTACCTTCTCAACATGCTCCATTGATGGCAAATCATACATGGTTTCTAGTAAAGCGCCTTCCATAATAGAACGTAAACCACGTGCTCCTGTTTTTCTCAAGATGGCTTTTTTCGCAATTGCTTTTAATGCTTCTTCATGAAACTCCAGATTAACGCCTTCAAGTTCAAAAAGTGCTTGATATTGTTTAGTCAACGCATTTTTAGGCTCTTTTAGAATCTGAATTAATGCTTCTTCACTTAATTCGCCTAAAGTAGTTACGACTGGTAACCGACCAATAAATTCAGGAATCAAACCAAACTTAATTAAATCTTCTGGTTCTACTTGAGAAAGTAACTGACCTTCAGTTGCACGCTCTGATTCGCTTTTCACCTCAGCTGAGAAGCCAATCCCTGAACGCATATTTAACCGTTGTCCAATTACTTTATCAAGACCTGCAAATGCCCCAGCACAAATAAATAGAATTTTAGAAGTTTCAACTTGCAAAAATTCCCGTTGTGGATGTTTACGGCCTCCTTGAGGGGGAACTGCAGCAATTGTACCTTCAATAAGCTTAAGTAAAGCTTGTTGAACGCCTTCACCTGAAATGTCTCGTGTAATTGACGGGTTGTCAGATTTACGTGATATTTTGTCAATTTCGTCAATATAGACGATACCGCACTGAGCTTTTTCTATATCATAGTCGCATTTTTGTAGAAGTTTCTGAATAATATTTTCTACATCTTCGCCAACATAACCTGCTTCCGTTAATGTTGTCGCATCAGCAATGGTAAATGGTACATCTAGGTAACGAGCCAAAGTTTCAGCTAATAGTGTCTTACCACTTCCTGTCGGCCCTATAAGCAAAATATTACTTTTACCTAGCTCTATCCCTTCTCCATTGTTCCCTTCGTTAGAAATATTACCTAGCCGTTTATAATGGTTATAAACGGCTACTGCCAATACTTTCTTTGCATTTTCCTGTCCAATAACATAATCATCGAGATGATGCCGAATTTCATGGGGTGTCGGTAATGCGCTGTGTTCACGATGTGGTGCAATCTCTTTAACTTCTTCTCGAATAATATCGTTACATAGCTCAACACACTCATCACAGATATAAACTGACGGACCAGCAATTAATTTACGAACTTCCTTCTGGCTTTTTCCGCAGAAGGAGCAGTACAGCAACTTTCCTGAACTCTGTTTGCGTTTATCTGTCATTCAGATAACCTCATTTTTAACCATCACCCTAATTTTAAGAAAGAGGGTAATAGAAAACTGTTACTAATTAATCACGTATATAACTATATCAGGCATGCTATACATTTAAGTAAATTAATTACGATTAGTATAGATTTTATCTACTAAACCATAACTAACTGCTTCCTCTGCAGATAAAAAACGATCCCGTTCAGTATCGTTTTCAATCTCTTTTATTTTTTTACCCGTATGCTTAGCCATTAATTCATTCATGCGCGATTTAATTTTTAAAATCTCTTTGGCGTGAATTTCGACATCCGATGCTTGTCCTTGAAATCCGCCTAAAGGTTGGTGGATCATGACACGAGAATTAGGCAAACAATAACGTTTCCCTTTAGTACCAGCAGTGAGCAGAAAAGCGCTCATCGAGCATGCTTGCCCCATACAAATTGTACTAACGTCAGGTTTAATAAATTGCATCGTGTCATAAATTGACATACCTGCTGTAATAATCCCACCCGGTGAATTAATATAAAGATGGATGTCTTTATCAGGGTTTTCAGCTTCTAAAAATAGTATTTGAGCAACCACTAGATTTGCCATGTGATCTTCAACCTGGCCAGTTAAAAAAATAATTCTTTCTTTAAGTAGGCGAGAATAAATATCATAAGAACGTTCACCACGTGAAGTCTGTTCGATTACCATTGGCACTAATGCCATATGCAGCTCAAGTTGATCTTGATTATTATCATATAACATTACCATCTCCTAAATTAAACGCTTTATGGTATCTAATTTATCTAATTCTACTCGAGATAAATAAGAATAACTATAATTACAAACTTAAGCATTATCTATAATATGGATATTCTCCCTTATAAAGGGATTCAATAAAATAGAAAATTATCTTGGGTTATTCTTTTCTTTGTTAAAAAAAAGAAAAATTTTTAATAATAAAAAACCCGCAGCATAAAACTACGGGTTTTTACAAAACCAGATAATAAGATTTTGCTACTGAGCAATTACCTCATCTGAGGTTGATTCATTAACTCTTAGAATTCAGTTTCTTTATCAGTTATTTCTGCTTTTTCTAATAATATTTTAATGGTTTTTTCTTCTAGAACCAAATTACGAACCACTATCCATTAACTCTTTATTTTTACTATAGTATTCTATCACTTCGTAGGGATCTTTATAAGCTGAAGCCATTTCTTTAATTAGTAATTTTACACGAAAATAATCTGCAGTTAGGGAGTTTTTATAGATAACTTCATCTAATAATAAAGCAACAATAACGCGATGCTCAGCTTGCTATTCAAATATTTCACCTGGTAATTTTATGCTTGTTTTCATTGCCACAAAGCATTGTGAGGCTTGTCGGTGTAGTAGATTTATTTCACTGTTAATAACAGCACTAAGCCTCCTCACTCTTAATTTTTATTTTCCTTAATTAACCATCAAGTATTTGCATCTTGATTCGATTACGAACAGCTATTTCAGGTTATTCTCCACATTTTTGTGTACTTTTTATACGTAAATTCTTCGGTCAGTTTTGGTAATACACCTTTTTCACTTTTTTCAAAGTAATAGTAAAGTTAGCCGCTTTACCTTTTAAATTCTCTGCGTGATAATCGGCTGAAATCGATACATCGATGGTAAATTCTTCACATTTCTGATAACCCATAATACCATTTTCAAAACCGGAAATCATACGACCTTCACCCATTACCACCAGAAAGTTATTTATATTTTCACATACAAACACTTCACCATCAATTATGCCTTTAAAATCAATAGTTACTGGTGAATCTGGAGTAATTTTTCTTTTGTTTTTTAGCAACTAGCTTGTTGTTTTCGTAATGTTTTCAGCATTGTATCAACATCTTCATCTTTTACCGCAAATAATTGGTTTTTAGCCTTGATATTTTCTAAAATCTTTAATCCAATTTCTAGATAGAGTTCAAATTTAACGCTATAGGTAAAATCTTCACTCGTTTTAACCTGTTCAAGTTGATATTTTGCTCCCAAAGCGCCTAAGCTGAATTAATTTTTATTTTATGATTGCATTAACAAAATTAAGCTGCCTTGCTTGTCAAGCACATTCTGGAATACAGAAGTAGCATAATGTTGATTGACAATATTCATTGACACTTTGTCTTTAACGAAAAATCATTAATGCACACTTTTTTTGATATATAAATGAGTTTAGTATTCACCGCTTTTCAATATCAGCATTAGGAATGGTAATTATTACACGACCCGCCCCTAGAAGCTTTGAGTTGTTTTAATAAAAACTTGCATCTTTTTACCTCAAAAGAATCTTAGTACCAGGACAACTTCAGAGTGAATATTATCAGACACTAACTCTGATAATACACTGCTCTTAAAACTCGAATTTATGCCCTATTTTAAGGATCCCTATTAAGTAGGGGGTGTTATGAAACCTTATAAAAATTATACCTGATCTTATACAGATGCATAAGGATTAACTCGAACAAAAGCGAATAATAAAATAGTAAATAAGCGCCCTAAATACTAACTTTTATGGAAAATTGATATGATTAAATCAGCATAAGCTAAAAACGATAAAAACATTTTATTACTAGTAATTATTGCTAAAGAATACCTAGTTAAATCAGCCTAATTATTTATTTTTAATCTTGATTGACCTACTTTTTAGCACGGCAAGCTGGTGAAGGAAAACCTCTCTGTTGGTCTTGTTGCCACTCAGTTGGGGTATATGTATGTAAAGCCAATGCGTGAACACTATTAGTATTAAATAATTCATCTGCTAATAATTGATAAACAGCTTGGTGACGAGCAAGCATCCTTTGTCCTACAAATTTTTCAGTCACTAAAATAACTTTAAAGTGACTTTCAATATCTTGCGGAACATTATGTTGATTACTTTCATTTAATACCATTAAATATACTGGCGAAAAAGCGTATTCTAGTTTTTCTTCAATTTTCTTACATATGGTTTGGATAGGTTTAGGTTTAGTTATCATATTAAATACTCCTTTCGCTTTAATTTATTAAGTAAACATTTATGCTAATAAAAAAATAATTAATCTCTTTTTTTGTTATTACTAACTAAGATATGATGCAATATCAGTTAGAAATAAGATTAGATTTAGTTAATTACGATTAAAGCATAATAGCCTAATCCAGGCTATTTTTAGTGGGTTTCTTCACTAAATACCGATAACTTTCTAACAGACTAATAGTAAAATACCAAAGTATGGTAACGATTAAATCAATTAATACCAAAAATAAGGTTAAGAAAACATGTTAAAAAATACCTTTGATCTAATTATTCTTCTGTTAATCTCATTGAGTTTAATAGGATGTGTTGCCCAAAGTAACACCCTGTCTATCGAGCCAAATATTACACTGCCAATTCAAGATCCGAGCATAAGAGCAGTTTCAATTAATATTACTAGTATTGATAAAAGAAGCTCAACGGTACTTGCCGAAGTTAATCGTAATGCAAGAATAGCAGTATTAAAACCCTCTCGGGATTTACGCTATCTATTACAGGAAGCATTAGAAAAACAGATGATCGCCAGAGGTTTTACGGTTAGCGTACCGGCTAATATCAATTTGCAAATTGCTTTAAATAATCTGTATGCCAATGTACAAGAAGGAAGCTTACGTCACAATATTACTATCGATGTTGTAATTAGTGTCCTAGCTATGGCATCTAACGGCTCCACAAGTACACGTAGCTATATGCGTAGTTATAATGAACAAGGGCTTCTTCATGCTAATAACGAAAAAATTGCTAATGCTATCAATAAAGTATTAACTGACATTATTGCTGATATGGCTAATGATCCTGAAATAAGCCAGTTTATAAAACAAAACGCATAATGAATTTTTTAGTATGCTAAGTAATGTACTACTAGCAATAGCTCTGTTTGACAATAACAGAGCAACATAACAACTGTGAAAAAGTACCTGACCATTTTTATTCAACATCGTTCACGATGTATTACTTTTCTTAAGTTTTGTGTCAGTGGATGGGGGTATACCGCTTGCACTTACTGAAAATACTTTGCAAGCTTGGCTGATCGTTGAACATATTGATATTAAAACGATCTGTTTTTCATTAGCTTGGGAAGCTTATGTATTAAAGTTTCGTTGGTCACAATTAGATGGATCCCTACACTTTTCCTTGACTAGGTGTGTCGCCTCCATCGTGGTTAGTTATTAACTACTTAGATTTTGCTGATTATCAGCATTGTGGCCTATGGGATTTATGGATCCAAAATAGTATCTGTAGTGATTGGCTGCAGTTGAGGTACTGGTCTCTTTCTGCTCGCATCACAAAATATTATTTCGTATGCTTATAAAACCAATTTATTGTCAGCAGAAGAGGGTGTTGCTTGGGCTGCAACATCCGTTATTGGTTTATCTCGTATTAGTATGTTAGTTTCAGTCGAATTAGCATTATCCTTTTTTGACCATTTTATTACTTGCTAGCAACTCTACTATCTACTCATGGTTAGCTTAATGCTAATTGGTCTCTACGCAACTCTATCCACTAAAGAACTGCTCTAATACAATCTTATCCACCAAGAAAATTATATGAAGCGATCTATGAACCATTCGTAGAATTTTTTAGTCCTAATAATCCCTAGTTCAGCTTATTGAAGATCATTTTCTAAAAAATTGGTGATGTATTTATTATGGCGCTTAGTACTAATTTTCTATCAAATAAACTTGGCTTTTCTCTAGGTGTGAAGTTGGCACTATCAATAAAACTTTTTGACTATTTGTAACTATTCTTAGCACTTTATATGATGGCTAAGTTATGATATAAAAATCTTTATTTAAAGCCTTACTTATTTTCGGTATTTTACATGCTATTTTTAATTTTAATTATTTATTTTTAGCAGTAACACCTGCCAATATTTATATAATCAGCAGCGTTATCTTTATTGAAAATATCTTCTCCGGCATTTGAGAAGGGGAAGGGAAGTGCCGCTTTTATCACATTACTTATAACGCTTTGTAATCATTCTCTTTCTGAGAACTTAATTTCCTTACTGTCGGCTCTTAGCTGGTATTAGGTATTTTTATGTTAGAGCTATGGCACCAGTGCTTCCTAAGTAAATACGATTTGCCCGCTTTTTATCTTATTTCTATCATTATTTCATTGCCGAATATTTTTATTATTGATATGTAAACAATCTTTATTTTATATCCCAACAAATATGGCAATTTATACATAGAACTTATTTTAAGCAATCCTATAAATTAACTATTATGTATCTGGACATCTCAGTAAGTATATTTATATTATTTTTTAATAATAAGAGTTTTAAATTATTTTTACAGGTAAAATCAATTTAGTTATACAACAGATTGAACTATGATTTAAAATATTAATTAATAAAATTAACTTATTAGTTAAATTATAATAATTGGTATTGTTGGTTTTATTTTTTTGGGGAGATCCTGGATTGTTTGGAGCGATAGGTAAAACAGAAACACAAAATAATGCAGTAATAAAGATTATAATATCTATAAAGTATAAACACTTATATCAAAAATATTTATTATTAATTGCTACAAATAATCTTTGATAAAGACTGATCTTTATCAACTATCAATAAGATCCTATTTCTATTTATAAAAATAAATTTTTTATTTTACTGAGTTATTAGTAAATCATAATATATGATGGTTAGGCTACCTCCTTCCACTCTGATGTTTTATGAAACTCTTCTGTATCCTTAAATTTGACGTTATTTATCAGCATGGGAGGGGCGGTCAGCAAGATTAAATCTCTTTAGGGGGTTCCAGCTTTTTTGAGCAGACTGGAACAGGTTAAATCCTATTGAAAAGGATTGTTTTTCTTAAACTAAAGTTATTCACACATTGCCTTCATAGCCTCACTGTCAAAAAAGCTGATTCAATCAGATTTCTTGTTCTTATTAATGCTCAGTGCGCTGACGGGAAGTTGTGAATGCCAGTAGTTCTTTTCGATCTTTCTTCAGCTACTTCATCGCTGAAGGGATACATCGCTAAAAAGCTTGCCAACAAAATATCAATGGCTTTATTAGCAGCATAGCGGCTCTCAGTCTTAACTTTCGATTGCATGCCTTTTAGGGACTAAAGGCAGCATATTAGCTGTTTTGTGTACCCAACACCGTTTGTACCGCTCTCCGGAGATATCTTTGCCATTGCATTCCAAAAAGTAAGAGCACCGTCTCTCCCTAGCAAGCCTTGGATAGACGGTTAGGAATTACGTCCTCACAATCTATTGAAAAATTAGGCCAAGCTTGCTTCTGATTCCAGATAACCATCTTTGCCCCCAACGAACTCCTTATATCCATCCTCAGTGAGGCTGATAATGAGAAGCATGCAAAGGCAATCATCTTAGCTGATAGGATTGTTCTATGGCATTAGCCAAGAAATAAAGGTAGAGCGTATCGCTTAAATCACGTAGGCACCATTTTCTGTCTCTTCAAGCCATTACTGTTTCAGTTTGCTGATAGTACTGCAAAGAGACCATGTACTTTCAGCGAGAAACGTCCAGTGCTTCGTAAAAATCATCGGTTGGATATAAGATGTCTCGCAGGTAGAACCATGCTAGCAATTTTTCAACATTTTTTGCACGTTTCAGATAAGGCGGTAGCAACGAGCCATTAAAGCATATTCTATTGGGGCTACGATCCTCCTGACCTTAGGCAGTTTAATCTTAATATCGTCAATACCAGTCTGTATGGTTTGCTGTGGTAAATAACTATTACGGATGAGTTCATGAACTGGATTATAGGTAATATCTTGTTTCGTGAATACCTGTAGGGTAGATTTTTCATCCCATATCATCATCTCTCTATTATTGAAATCATTTACTAAATCAACCAGCAAGATACCACCATCCCTGACATCCCATACTCAAGAAATGAGGATAACTCATTTGTATTGGTGATAGTATTATCATGCAGATGCTGCGGTAAACAACAAGGATGTTTCTATGAAAAATAAAATGACTCCTGTAATAATGCTGGCTTCTAGGCTGATTAGCGGGTGGAGGGGTTCCCACAACCTAATGATATAAATATATGGCATGAACCAAGACCGGTTGTTAAAAAGGTAAATTTTCTCCGTTATTCACAGGATCGAGGATCCTTGCAAAAGGCGTTAAAAGTAGCAATAAGAAATTTCTTTTTTTAGAAAGAGGTGCGTGCTCGTTAAGTAGTGATATTCATCGGCTCACTAGGTGTGAGGATTTTCAAATATCTTAAAAATAAAACCCCTGGTATTAAAAACACCATCTACAGAAAACACAAAAAATATATATTGTGTATCACAAAGTAGGTACCGCATAAACGTTTTAGTGGACTTTTTCCAATGCAGAATTTTTACTTAAAACGCTTGATCATGTTCTTAAATTTATACCTGGTAGAACAGTTATTACAGATACAGCTAGGCATTTTCCCGGGGATCTTAAAGAACTTGACCGGATTATAAATCCGCTTAAAATAAAGAAAAATCTAGTAGTGATATTTTACTCTACGTAAAATTTAGTTATCATGCAAAGGATGGAATGCAAAAAATTTGTTAGTACTCATTCGGTGTTAGCTTTTGTCGTGTATTACAATTGATGCATATTAAAAATCAATAATCAAGTCTGTTAGAGTAGTTTAAATAGGGTATATTTAAAATATAAATATACCAAAAACATCACTGATAGATAAAATTAGCTAATATCGTAGTAAGGAATAGAGGCAAGCTACAGCTACTACTTACATGCATGCAAAAAGGCGCTTACCTTACAGGTAAAAGCACCTTTTTATTTTAATAGTTAACAATTAAAATAAATTTGCTACTATCTTTTTATCTTTCAACAACTTTTTATATAGTTTTTGCTAAAATTTAAATTGCCTGAATAACAAAAGTTTCAACTAGGTCTTTATATCATCCTAGTGTGACTTATTTTAAGTTTCCATCACTAACCGAAGTTTTTTCATGGCATTTTTTTCTAATTGACGAACACGTTCAGCAGATACACGATATTTATCTGCTAAATCCTGTAAAGTAGTTTTTTTCTCTTCATCAAGCCAACGAGTACGGATGATATCCTGACTACGCTCATCTAAGGTAAATAATGCTTGCATTAATTTATCAGTGGCATGGTTTTCCCAATTATCTTCCTCAATGCTATCAGCAAAATCAGAAGATTTATCCTGTAGATATAAAATCGGAGCAATAGTCGTATTTTCAGCATTATCATCATCGTCATTTATATCAAATGCCATATCTTGTGCACCCATTCGTGATTCCATTTCACGAACATCCTTGCTGGTTACACCTAGCTCCTTGGCAACCATATCAACTTCAGTTTGATTAAACCAGCCAATACGTTTCTTATTCTTACGTAAATTGAAAAAAAGTTTACGTTGAGCTTTAGTAGTTGCAACTTTAACTATCCGCCAATTCCGCAATACATATTCATGAATTTCAGCTTTGATCCAATGAACCGCAAATGAAACTAAACGTACGCCAATTTCAGGATTAAAACGACGAACAGCTTTCATTAGACCAATGTTACCTTCTTGGATCAAATCCGCTTGTGGCAATCCATAACCTGAATAATTACGTGCAATATGAATAACAAAACGTAAATGAGAGAGTATAAGCTGTTTAGCCGCATTTAAATCTCCATGATAATGGAGCCGTTTTGCATATTCTTCTTCTTCCTCTGCGCTCAGCATCGGATAAGCATTAGCTGATCTTACATAAGCTTCAATGCTACCTTGTTGAATTAATGTTAATGATTGTATCTCTTTTGTCATTAATATCCTCTTTAAAGTTAATTAACTAAGAGTTAGTTCTAAATAAAAAGCTTATATTTAAGTAGATTCCATTGCTCAGCGATTAATATGATATTGAATAGTTTAGGATTGCTTGGTATCGAAGAAAATTGCTTTGACTTAATTACATTGAAGTTTTAACTTCGACACTTTTATTAGGATAAAAGTTTAATATTGATCACCCAAATCACTTTTTTCAAAGAAATATCACTCTAGCATGAAACGTTTTAAGTGTTTAGCTGTAGGCAACCAAACTCGCTAACCAGCCAATCATGGCGGCAACCAGTATGACTAATAGCAGCTCATCTCAAAAAAACCTTGAACATGAAATGTAGTATCAAATACAGTCGCTACTTGTAAAACGATACCGATTAATTAAAATGCTAATAATGGAGAAAGTATTAATGAGAGTAAAATACCAAAGAGTCCATATATAATACTGCTATTTAAGAAATGGACGTATAAATCATCTGTTGCCACAATTCTAGTTCATGATATTAATCGTATCCATTCTGGTAAAAATATTTAGCCTTATAGTATTAGCAATTACTAAAAACACCTACATGAGCATAAATATTAATCAACATTACAATTTTCCTAATCAGATCCGTTAATACAGCTAAATGGACAAATCAACTATCGTCCATTTGAACATCTTCAATTTTGGCTAACTGACCTACTTTATTATACAGGTCTATCAATGGCTCTAAATTTTAGAGATCAATTTTAGGCGTGATAATTGCTAATATTAGTAAAGGATTTTTCTAACAGGTATAATGCTGTGTTGAATCTAATCCTGACCAATTTTGGAACTCAATCATGGCTATACTCTCCCGCGATAGAGGATAAACACTTTTAACACCATCTAATTCCTTAAGTCTAATGATTTATCCAAATAAATGATTAATTGTGGGTATGGGATACCATGGTTGTACAGCTTGATGCTTAAGAAATTGAATCACCATTTGATTGAAGATCAAATGCCATTCATTATTCATAATTGCTAAAAGGAGATAAAATAGATTTGTTAAGTTTATTATAAGTTAAAACCTCATTGGATAGTATGTTTTTTTTAACCTAACACCCTAATTTTAGAGACATTAAAGCTAGGTTTTATTTACTAACCCTCGTTTTTCCATTTTATCCATTCTTTTTAAAAATAATTTCATTACTTGTTTACCTACCTTCCCATGCGGCAGGTTCTTGGATTTTTTACAGACCTTCATCTCCAGCGCCTTATACACTTTAGGTAATAGGGTTCTTCTTTTACAATTCAAGAAGAAAGCATAGTAACGGATCATGTTAAAATGCCTGGCTAAAATATGGCTAATATAATGCCTGATCATCTCTTCTTGTATTAGTGTTTGGCTGCTCTAGTGTTTTTGAATAAGCTACTTATAGTAATGATGCGCCCCGCCGGGGTAGCCCCACCACGCGCGATTCTAATGCCAAAGTTTTGATTCGGATACAAACGGAAGTTTAAGGTAACGGCCCAGGTATTTCATATATGCAACGCTCATTTTGTCTTTATAGCAAAAAGCGCACTGTCCAGTAACGTCCGTACTATGCCTCAGGATAACGCTTTTACTGGTTCCTGTCGCGGAGATGCGACCGTAACATTGAGTTATCTACCAGAAGTGTGCAAAGCACAAGAAGATGGCAAAAATGGCAATTTCAATACCTTGTTTTGCGTCCCCACTGCATAGCGAGGAGGCGTGCTAGCTCTCCCGGTTTTCCCCGGCGGTGTGAAACATGGTGTTGAGTGGTGGCTAGTTATTGTTAAAAAAAGCCAAAGAAGATGGGACATAGTGAAAGTAATGTCTTGTTAGTCGTAATCGGATAAAATATGAACCTGGAGTGCTAAGCACTCCTCTGTAGATTTGAAATTACATGAACTAGAGGTTTTTGACTTAGAGGTTTGCTAGAAAAAACGGCGGTGGAAACATTCAGAAGATGGAGAGCAGTGGTGCGCCGGATTATAGCTTCATTGGTACAAAGTACTGCAAGCAAGCATGCGCTCTACAGATAGACACGTTTAGAAACTGATGATTTCAGCGTATTTTTTAAGGAATTTATTCCAACCTTCATTCATTAATGGTAAAAAGCAGTTTAATTAGGGCTAGGAGTATATATTGGAGTAAATTACTCTGAGGGTCTCTTTTACTACTAAAGCAGAAATGGTTATTTTGTTCGCCTTCGTTAGGTCTGTCAGCCCAACATTCGTGTATTTCCCCATGGAGCAAAAGAAACGGGGGATAATCCATAGTTCCGTATACTTGATGAATTCATTGGCAGCTATATTTTCAAGTGGCTATCCTTAGTGCAGCCGTATCCAACGTCATCAGCTTGGGCTATGGATGGCGTGCTCAAAACTAGGAATAATCGTCCTGTAGGCGGATAATACTGGTGTCGAGAAAAATTGATGGCCGAGTTTGGATATAATGCTGTATAGCCTCTTTTTTTTGTATCACGAAAAATTCAGTTAGCTTATACCATAAGCCCTTTCTGGTTGAAAGGAGATCATAAATCGCTTCGTATAAACAGGCGGTATAATACAAATGTTACGTCCAGGAAGATGCTATAGTTTTTTTGAATAATTCAGATTTAACTTTGAACTAATTTTTCATAGACTGCAATGAAGTTTTACTAGCCAATACTGATATTTAGGTAATTCCTAATTGTACAGCCAAACATATCGCGGTGCAGACTCTCTCAAGCTCTTGACTAGAATTGAAATGATAGCTTTTTAAGGCCCATCTTCTATACACCCATTAAATCGCTTAACAATACCATTCGTTTGAGGATGCCTCGGCGGGCTAACTCGGTGTTCTATACCAAGCTCTCTACAGAATCTGCTAAATTTATGTTTTCCGGTGGCCAACGTTTTCGAAGACTAAAAGGCTATCTGTAAATTCTTTCCCATTGTCTGTAAGTACCAAATGAATAGCTATGTGATATACTCGGTTAAGATCATCAGGTAAGAAGCGTCGAAGCATTGCTCGCGGTCTTAGGCTTGTAAAGATGGATAAAAACCCATCTATGGCTAGGTGAATGATATTATATCTATAAAAAGATAATGTCCTGAAGTTTTATTTTGTATTTACAGAAGATATTTCATATCTATGTGAGATAATTAAGCTCATAGTTTTTAAAGGCTTTAAGCTTCGCTTCCTAGGCTCTTCTCCTGCTTCATTTTACGCAAATTCTCCCCATCCGTCCCTGTGTAAATAGCGATTAAGGCTAAATCAAGATACTTCTGCGTGGTTCAAGGAATTCTTGTATAACTCCCAGCAAATTGTCAAGATGGAGAAAAATATTTCTCGCAGGAAAGGTCTGCTTCCTGAGTAGGCGACAGCCTCCGTCGTCTGGAAATAATCTAGAATATAGCTATGATCATCAGGCTATGTTGGGAAAGGTTGTTGCTAGAAATCTCTTATAACTGTATGAAGGATTTTTGTTACAGAGTTTGTCATGAAAAAGCAAACAATCCTACAGATCAAAGAAACTCTTTCCTTACTCCCTACCAATATAAAGTTGCATCTCATTAGTTGGCTAGCCGGACAATCTGTCGGATGATATCTTGATTTATGCACTGAAGCAACTCATTCCACTTTATCCTGCGCATATTGTCACAGTTAATACCTCATCCGTTAGGACATTCATTAGGGTTATAAAGATATCGTTGAAAATCCTCGATTACAGGAAAATATTTAATAATCTTACTGGAAGTCTTTTAACAAGGCTACATCACAAGGATAAATGGTTTAGTTATCTGCGATGTATCTTGAATAGCTTGACTTTACAGGAGTCAACGAAACAAATAGGCATTGATTTGAAAATAGCGTTTAGATGGCCTCACTACTTCCTTGCTTAATCGGCCATCGGCGACAGGCAATATAAATGCACTAATTGGTATTATTGAAGTCTAGGAAATATTTTCATGAATTATTTTAAGGGAAGAATTCTATTCTACATAGAAAAGCTAGAAAACGCAGGAGAGCAGGAGACCACAGGAGATAAAAGGAAATAACAAATCGCGATCTTAATCGCAAGAAACAGACAGGGTTATGTAATGGATGAGATTCTTAAAGAATTTAATGCAGAGTGTATTGGCCGTTTTTTGAGCCGATCATCGATAAAGAGTCCATCCTTTTCTAAGATGGAGGTAAATGCTACGAAACCTTTGCCAGCAAGTATGAAATTAGTCAGCATTGTCTAATAAGGTTAGATAATCAGAGAATTATTATTTGTAAGGAATTCTACATTCAAAATATGAACAATTATATCAGCTGATTAAAAGGATAGCTGAATAGATTCTCATGCTATAGGAGCGTTTTATTTACTGAATTATCTGGCCTTAGAAAAAATTATTTAAAACCACAACAATTGAAATACATACATGGCTATAAATTGCTTTGCTCGCAAAGCAACAATCTTTACAAATATATTCTATTATTACTACTTTACCAAAATACTCTATTATTACTACTTATATTAACAATATATAATAACTAAATTATTTAAATTATGGCAAGAAAAATACAATCTGGATCACGTGGCCAAATTCGTATCATTGGGGGAAAATGGCGAGGACGTAAACTACCTGTTTTTGATAGTGAGGGTTTACGTCCAACAACAGATAGAATTAGAGAAACTTTGTTTAATTGGTTAATGCCTGTTATTCAAGAGGCTCGCTGTCTTGATTGTTTTTCTGGTAGTGGCGCTTTAGCTATTGAAGCACTTTCTCGCTATGCTGCTTCAGCTACCTTAATTGAGTTAGAGCGCTTCGTAGCAACACAACTTGTGGCTAATCTAGTTAAATTAGAGGGAAAAAATGCACAAGTGATTAATAGAGATACATTAAACTATTTAAAACAGGCAGCCAGCACAGCCTATGATGTCATTTTTCTTGATCCGCCTTTTCGCAAGGATTTATTGCAACAAACAACCTTGCTATTAGAGCAGAATGCTTGGTTAAGCAAAAATTGTTGGATCTATATTGAGACAGAAATAGAAGCTAATTTAGCCATGTTACCTAAAAATTGGCAGCTTCATCGTAAAAAAGTTGCCGGTCGAATCGCTTACTGCCTTTATATTCGTCATCAATAATCAACTAGGAAATATTATTTCCTTAAATCCTGGAAAATTATTAATGCTTTTTGTTTGGGGACTCATGATGTTTAATTTTATCCATCTATTTCCAAAACCATTAAAATGTTTTATTGATCTAGCAATGATATGTATCATTTTATACAAGGCATTTTTGGAAACTGCTTTTGCAAAAACAGAAAAGCATCCTCGTTGAGTTATTAGAAAATCTACTGTATGACGGTCAGGATACCGCGCTCCGTCTTTGCTGATTTCTGAATCTATTTTTTATCCTTAAATTAGACCTTGTTTACCACCAGAAGGAAAAGGGGGGATCAGCAGGTCAAATCATCCTCCTATTTAGCAGTTCCAGCTTTTTTAAGCAGACTGTAGCAGCTTATATAGCATTAAAAGAGAGTATTTTATCAAACTAAACAGTTCTTCTTCTGGCTTTGGCTTAGTAGCTTCACTGTCGCATAAGCCGATTTAATCGGATTTGTCGTTCTTATTTGACGCTAAGTGCGCTGACGGGAAGTTGTAAAAAATTTTAGCAGTTCTTCTATATCTTTCTCCAGCTTCTTCATTGCTGCAGGATACTTCGCTGAAAATCTTACCAACAAAATATCAAGGGCATTATTAGCAGCATCATGGCTCTCTCTGGTAGCTATACATTCAGAAGCTCAGCCTTAACTTTCTATTTCATGCCTTTTGGGAGTGAAGCTAGAACATTAGCTGTTTTGTGTACCTAACAGCGTTGGCGCTGCCTATCCAAGAATATCTTTGTCATTGCATTCCAAAAACTAAGAGTACTGTCTCCAGTAGCAAGCCTAGGAGATACCGTTAAGCCACCTTGCTCTCATGGCATTGAGAAGTTCGGCCAAGTTCGCTTTTGACTTTCGATAAGCATCTTCAACTCCAACGAGCTCTTTATCTCCATGTTCACTGACGCCAATAATGACAAGTAGGAAAAGCTATCATCTTGCCTGATACGGGGGAGTATATGCCATCTACACAGAAATAAAGGTAGCACGTATCGATTAAATCACGCAGGCAGCACCACATTGCCTGTACTCTTCAAACCATTGCTGTTTTAGTTTTCTGATGATAGTCAGAGAGACCATGTGCTTTTTACCGATAAGTGCCACACCCCCACTTTATGAAAATTATTGGTGGAGATCTCATGGCAGGTGCAGCGATGGTAGCAAGTCTTCGTCGTTTTTTGCACGCTTCAGATAAGGCTGTAGCAACGATAGCTCTTGAAGCATATTCCGGTGGCACTACGATCTCCTTCTCCTTGCCTGACCTTATAGACTTTAATTTCAACATCGCCAATAGCAGTCTGTATAGTTCGCTGTGACAAATAACCGTTATAAACGACGGGCGGGGGCATAAAGCTCCTCGATGAGGCAACCCTCAGCATATTATCGCAGCATGGCTTTGAGCTCAGTTTCAACGAAGGTGGCTATCAAGCTAAGCTGCCTGGCAGCATTACGGATGAGTTTATGAAAGAGATATAGATAATATTTAATTTTACAGATACCTTGTAGGGTAAACTTTTCCATGGCATATCATCTTTTTGTTGTTGAAATTATTTACGAAATTAATCAGCAAGAGATACGATACGCTACCATCTCCGAAATATCATACACTAGAAATAAGCATAACTCTGAATAGGTTGACTTTACGGAAGTCAGCAAAACAAAGAGGCATTGATTTGAAAATAGCCTCTAGATGGCGTCATTGCTTCCTGCTTACTTCAGCAGTAACAGCTAACATAAATGTACTAAGTAGTATTGTTGTAGTCGACGAAACATTTTCCTAAATCCTTTAAAGAGAAGCGTTATCTCTTACTTACATAGGAAAGCTAGAAAACAAAGAGGAGGAGATAAAAGGAAAAAACGAATCGCTGTCTTAATTGCCAAAAATCAACACAGTCATGTGAGCAATGATATTCTTAAAGAATTTAATGCAGAGTGCGCTGACCGTTTTTTTGAGGCAATCATCGATAAAGACTGCATCCTTTGCTCGGATGGAGTTAAATACTAGGAAACATTTAGCAGCTAGGATAAAATTACTAACATCGCCTAATAAGGTTGAATAATCAGAGAGTTATTGGTAAGGAATTCGACATTCAAAATATGAACAGTTATATCAGCTGATTAAAAGGATGGCTGAGTAAATTCCATGATGTAGAGTTGTTTTATTTACCGAATTATTTAGTCTAGAGAAGATTGTTTGAAACCACAAGAATTAAAATACAGGTGGGTACAAATTGCTCTACGATAAAAGCAACAACCTTTGATAACATGGCCAAAAGAATACAGTATCATCACACCTATGATGATTAGAATAACATTGATGGAAATTAGCAAATAACAAAGTGAGATAAAAGTGATCTCCATCGATGTTATTAAGTAATTTTATTAAATGTTATTAGGTAATCTCCATGCATGGAGATACGCAATGTCCTTAATTTACATGGGTTTTTAGAAATGATTACACGATTTAATGATTGAATAAATAGGCATTAGCAGAATATGGTTTTTGAAGAGAACATTTACTATATTATTGTTGAAAATTTGAGCTACTTAAATTTGAGTAGTGCAAAAATCTCTTCAACGTCCGATGAGAAACTATTACATCAGTATTGATATGGCAAAAGAGCTATCAATGCTCGAACATAACGAAAAAGGAAAATAGGCTAGATAGTACTTTATCTAATGTAAAAGACGCATTTTACAACCTAAAATATCATTATCGATAACAAAAAAACTAGCACTTTATGCCCATTCATGCTTAGAAAATTGAATCGCTCTTTAAGTGAAGACAAAAATGCATCCATTTTTACTAAAAGGAGATAAAATCGGTTTTGGATCTATTAGTAAGTTAAGATTTTATCGGAGTGTGTATTTTTTAAGCTACTGTACTAATTTTAGAGACATTAATCACGCTAGGTTTGGCTTAATAAGCATTTCATTTTATGCATTCTTTCTGACAACAATTCCGTTGCCTGTTTGCCAAGATGAATGTCGATAAAAAGTATCCCCATGTCCTCACACAGAATGCATTTGTACGGATCTATGCGCAGGAATCCGTTCATTAGAAATCTAAATCCTGGTTTTTCTTGTTTTTTTACGAGCCCTCATCTGCAGCACCACCATTACAGACTTTCGGTAATAGTGTACCTCGTTTATGATTTAACAAGAAACTATAATAACGCACCATCTTAAGATGCCTCATAGGAATATAGCTAATATAACGCCTGATCATCTCTTCCTGCCTTATTGTCTAGTGCTGGTACTGCTTAAAAGTCCAGTGGTCATACTAATGATATACAAGCAACTCCTATCCATCGATAATGCCGCAGTTTTTATTTGAAACCCGTGGAGTGACCTTTAAGGTAGTGCCAGAGGTATTTCATGCTATGCCACCTTCCCATTTTATATTTTTAGCGACGTGTACTTTCCAGTAACGTCTGTACTGTGCTTTCAGATAATACTGTCAGTGGTTCCCCTGGTGCTGATATACCACAGATCAGGAAGACTAGTGAGATTTATCAAGTCATACCTGTGATTGTAGCAGCTGGATAACAGTACCTCACCAGATTTCTTCTACCACTATTTTTTGAAGAATAGCTCACGCCATAGAGCATGTTTAATATCCAGACTGCAACGGATGATTGAGACATGAACATGCGGATGTTGATTGAGTTGTTGACCATAAGTGTACAAGGCAAAGAAGATACCAATTTCAATACTCTGTTTGCACGCCTACTGCAGCATAGCTCGGCTGCTAACGAAAAATAGGAGCGTTGAGTAGCGGCCAGTTATTCTTAAAAAAACTAAAGAAAATGGGGAAATGCTGAAACTAATTTGTTGCTAGTTGCAGTCGGATAAAATATGAATCTACTGTGCTAACCAGTGATCGGTAGCTTTGAAGCCGCATGAACTACTTCAGGTATTTGACTTAGAGCTTTTGCAGAAAAAACGGCTGTAGGAATATTCATGAGAGGCACAGTAGTAGCGAGCGCTAGAAAGGGGAATTTAATCCCTAATTTCCTACAGGTGATGAATTCATTAGTAAGAATACTTTCAGTCATTACCCCACCCCATCCCTCAATGCAGTTGTATCTAGGCTCATCGACTTTTACATTTGGCATTAATCAAAACTTCGGACAATCGTAATTATTGGTGAATAATACTTGTATCTCAAGAAAAAATTAAGGACCAAGTAATCGGAGGCATTGGTGTATGCTCTCTTTTTGGGTATCATGAAAAATTCATTCGATCTGTCACCATTAATTTTTTGAGGAAGATCATAAAGCGCTTCAGATAAACAAGCGCTGTAACACGTGAACTCGTGCGTTATCTTTTTGATTTACCCGATTTACTCTTTCTAGGAGATTGATTCCGAGTGATCTGGATGAATTCCTAAAAAATTAATATATCGCAGAGTATAAAACAGTACCAGATTATGAAGATTCCTAAAGTAAAGTAGCATACATGCGCCGCTCACACCATAGTCTCCTATATTTATGAATGTGGAATTCCTTATCAATAACTTTCTGATTATCCAACTTTATCAGGCGATGGTGACTAATTTAATACTCGCTGGCAAAGGTTTTGTACCATTTAGTTCCATCCGTCCACAGGATGGACTCTTTATCGATGATCAGCTAAAGAAAATAGCTAACACACTCTGTATTAAACTTTTTAAAAATCTTATCTCTCACATGATGACTCTGTCGATCTTGTGCTATTAAGACCGCATGATTCTTTCTTTTCTCTTATATCCTGCTCTCCTATGTTTTTTAGCTTTCCTATCTGGGATATAACGCTTCCATTTAAAGAATTCAGAGAAAATATTTCGTCGACTTCAATAATATACCACTTAGTGCATTTATGTTGGCTATTGTAGCCGCTGAAGAAAGGAAGCAGTAACACTGCCATCTAAACGCTGTTTTCAAATCAATGCCTCTTTGTTTCAGTGACTCCAGTAAAGTCAAGCTATTCAAGATACATCGTAGATAACTAAACCATTTATCCTTTTGATGTAGTTTTGCTAGAGGACTTCCAGTAAGATTATTAAATATTTCCTGTAATCAGAGATTTGCAACGATATCGCTGTAACTATAATCAATGTCCACAGCAGTTAACATGTTCACTGTAACAATATTGGTAGGATAAAGTGGAATAAATTGCTTAAATAGATGAAGTGACATCATACGAAAGATTGTCGCCGAGCCAAACAAGTAAGATGTAGCTTTATGTTGGCAGGGAGTGAGGAAAAAGTTTCTTTGATCTGTATGACTGTTTGCTTTTTCATGGCAAGCTCTGTAGCGAAAATCCTTCATAACAGTATAATGGATTTTTATCAACAACTTTTGTCAACATACCTGATCATCAACATTATCTCGTTTTTACCATTTAGAAAATGGTAAGTTTAAATATGCATAACGCTTAGACAAAGTAGACGCAGGTTTTTTGCTTTCCTGAAAACTAGCACTAATTTTAGATGTTATACTTCCTTGAAGATAGAGCAACATCATGATATTTGACCCATTACTAGCCCCCTTGCCATGAATAGGGGGGTACAACGAAACTCTATATAATGATCCGGGACCAAAGAAGTAGTTTTTCTAAGGATCTCTCAATTAATTAAAAGTATTTATTTATATAGTGATATTTTTATCTTTTAAAAATTTTTATGAAGCTAAATTATAATAAAATATTGATTTTAATTTTATATTATACTTTATGAGAAGTATGTACTATGCTGCTTTTAGCAGGCCCTATTGCTCGTTTATTTGCAACTCTCATGAAAGAAAGTTATATATGCCATTTTACAGCAGACGGATCTGATTTGCTTTAATATGACCTTTATCTTGCTCAACTTATATTTGACTGGCTCTTTCATTTATAAGACCAACCAGTTGACACAAATAATTAATCTTGGCTAAATCTAATTCCGTCCACCTTCATCTAGGTAATCCTTTTGGTAAATAAATATCACCATAAGGGACGCGGATCAGGCTGTTAACTTGTATACCTAGAGCTTCCCATAGAAGCCTTATTTCACGATTACGACCTTCAGTTAAAGTAACATTAAACCATTGATTCATGCTTTCTCACCACGAAAGGTTAGTGTCTTAAAATTAGCTTCACCATCTTTTAATTGAATACCTTTGCTTAATTGACGAATTTTAGCATCATTAATTTCACCAAAAACACGAACTAAATATTCACGTTCAATCTCATGACGTAGATGCATCAAACAATTAGCCAGTTCTCCATCTGTAGTAAATAATAATAAACCAGAAGCATTTACATCTAAGTGCCATATCGGAATCCAGTGAGAACCCATTAATTTAGGTAAGCGATCAAATACGGTTGGACGTCCTTCTAGATTCTAGATAATGATGAGTAGATAGTTCCTCTTCCAGCTTATAATAAGCTAAGAGCTGACAAATGATTTTCTTGGCTTCTTCGATCTTTAAAAGCTGATAATCTAAATAAATTTTAGTGTTAGGTTTAACTTCTATTCGATCACCAAAATTCGCTAATTGACCATCAACACTGATCAATCCTGCCGGATTGAATAAAACTTTCTATTTCTTTCCGCGAACCATAACCACAACGAACAAGTACTTTTTGTAATTTTTTACTTTTCTGCTTTTTAACACTCATAGCATAAACCTCTTATGTCATCTTCACAGGCGTCATAATTATAAAAATAACTAAAAATAAACTGCAGTTATTATACATCATTTTCTTATTAAACTCATCTATACCTTTTTTATTCAAATGCTATCATGGATATCCATTTCAAGCAGGTGAAAAATTAACCATAGTGGTTAATTTTTCACCTAAATAACCAGCATTTATAATCAAATCAACTTATTGGGTAAGTAAACTTTCGATTCATCTACTGAAGACTGCGTAAAATTATTACCAGGCAATATTAAGCTAGCCGAAAATAAAGGTTTGTCAATTTCGTTAACTAGATCTCTTGAAATTGAATTATTAGGCAAACGTATCATCCATTATCCCACTATCTTGTTATTTTATATTTTTTATTTATTATTCAAGGTTTGAGTTCTTTTATTTCACATAAAATAATAGTGTAATGACACCTGTGTATTATTTTTAATCACTTTAAATACTTGATTATCTAGATAGGCATATTCATCTATTTCGGATAAATCATGATACATCAGGGTAAAAAATTGTGATGAGAAATCTAATTGAGGTAGACAACAAAATTTACATAAGCACATTTTTATTATCTAACTTACCCGCATGCATAGCCAGAATAAGTTGAATAAAGAATAATACCGCCTTTGTTTAATATATCGATACATTGGGTGATTAATGGAAGTTGTGAATTTTGTAGATGAATATATAGAGAGATTCTCTCATGAATATTCTCTTCTCTATAAATTATTTAATTACTATATAATTTAATTAAACTTAAAAAGTAAGCATATTAATATGCATAAGCTACTTTACTTACTATATAATATTTAATCTTGAACGATAATCCCCTATCCATTGCCCTGTTTGCTCAAACAGGGGAATAACACTTGCCAGAAACCAAAGATTTTTATCTAGCTCAGTCCAGACACAAGGGCTATAAAAATCAGAACGGACTGAAACATATAAATCATGTAGTCCAGCTAACTCGGTTAAATTTTTTTATCCGGCAATTGTTGCCATTGAGCAACTTCAATCACAACACCATGTTGCTATTTAAAGTATAAAACTAACCTATTTTCTATTTTACCGATAGGTCATAACGACCAGGATGTGCCAAAACAGCAACGCTCCACCCACTTGATGAATAGCGTCTATTACCTTATCAAGCTACATATCAATCAGCCGGAATTTAACCTACTTTTTTACCTAGCGTTAAACATATTTAAAAATATGCCCGATATTTTTTCTTTATCATAAGCAATGATATAACAAAAAACCCACGTGTTAGCACCTGTCTTCTCTCCTCCTTCGACATAAGCTTTAGAAGCTTGCCAGATATCAGGAATAGCGAATTTTCTAATTTATAGCCTATTCCCCCATACCTGTTGATTACGTCGGGTAGTTTTTATTTCAAATAAATGTTTAAGAGAGTTTGCTTCCAGGTTATAAGATTAAGATCTTGAATATAAATTTCATATTTTCTAAAATGTGCAAATTTCAACACCACCAATAACTAATGTTATGGTGGCATACTTTTTTGATTAAAATACTGCTATTTTGGCAAAATTCCATTAACCATATCGTGATCAGCGATACGTCTATCTCCCATCAATACCACTCTCTATCTATTAATTCTAAGGGTCTCTGAGCAGCATCAGAAGGTTTTGTATGACTATGTAGATCATAAATAACAGGTAGCTTTTTATTGTTTGTTGTGTGCTAAAACTTTACCTTTATTTATTACTGATAAACAAAGAAAATTTATAGTATAGCATAAATTAGTTGACACAATTCTATTGATTTAGTTTTTTACTAATAAAAATAGTTAGTAATATAGCTAATCTATTATTTATTGACACTTTGCAAGGAAAAAATAAAAATGATATTAGTATTTTACTATCGCTAAAATCTGTTGGTGACAAAACTCTCTTAAATTGGCTGATTTCTTGCGGTGTATGAAAATAACGCAAGACTACACTAGATCGCTCCATAAAGCGATGGCTTTATAGCTAATTAAATATAATAGGAAAGGCAACCAACATAGACAATATACCAGTCAATCAAACAACTTTTAGCATATTAGAGAATAATATTAATTATCAGCCTTATCCTTGTCTGTTATTTTATCATTTGTGTAGCAATCATCAAAGCCTATATTGTTAGAGGCTGGTACCATTAAAATAAGCAGCAAAATCTAAAAAGTATCCTAAATTGATATAATACTGCATTACTATTTACTGCTAACTAACAGCAAGTTATTGTTACGGCCCTTAGCCATAATGGAAATGCACTATTAAAGCATATTTACACCACATTAATTAGCTAGTGAATTAGAACAGACAAAATTAAATTGGCAATTAGTAGTTAATTTATCCACAAATAGAAATAGAGCCACAGGATATCTTGACGAAGACAACCAGTTAAAAAAGGAATATCATCGTTTGATGCGCTGCATTTGATTTATCATTTAGCTAAACATAAGATTATTGATGCAATAACATATTGATGCAGAAAAATTTTTTGTTAGCTTAGTTATCCCCTAGGATTTAGTTGCTTGTTTTAAAAATTTATAACCGGTACCGTATCCCAGTAGTAAAATTAAATCGTTGCTCTGATTACTTTCTCTATTTAGCTGAACATCATCTTGTGATCGAGAAGTTAAAAGCAGTCAGCAAAACGATCTATTAATAATACTATATTAAACCTTCATTAAGCAATTGTTACGGCATGTCAGTAAGCACTATTACTCTTACCAATTGCACCTGAGATAGTAATACCTTTTAGTGGTCAATAAAAACGATAACAATGTAGCACGCTATCCTTGAAAAACTAAAAATTACTATGTTATGTTGCTAAAGCAACAAGCCTTTGCTAACTTAATATAGCCTGATGATCACAGGCATATTCCCCATTGTTTACCGACAAAGCTATTTTACTCGATCAGGAAGCCGAAGTCGTTTTCCTGTGAAAAACCTTTATCCTCTATCGAGGATTTGTTAGCAGTCATCCATACGCGAATTTCTGAACCCTGTTGTACCTCGATCTAGCCTGGAGATGCTATTTACGACAAACCGGGCAGAAGAAATTTGCATGAAATAAGGCAGGAAGCACCGAAGCCAGAAGCATAGAGCATTTAAAAGCTACGAGGAGTTATCAATTTAGAACATTATCTTTTCATAGGTATAGATCGCGCAACTCGATGGGGTTTTATCCGTCTTTAAAAGCCAAAGACTGCGGCCAATGCCTAAATAATCGATCCTTCTTACCTGATCTTAACCAAGCATTTTCCATAGCTCTCCATCGGCTACACTTAGAAACAATGCTAAAGAATTTATAGAGCGCCTTTTTATCTGCAAAAACGTTCAGCCACTGAAAAAACATGAATTCGCTTGTTTGTGTACAGAGCTTTGTATAAAACACCAACTTAGTCTGCCGAGGCAGACTCAAACAAATGGTATGCTAGAGCGATTTAATGAGTAGATAGAAGATGGCCTGTAAACCCATCATAAAATTCTAGTAAAGAGGTTGAGATCACTCTTCATCAGATATGTTTATGTTTACAATCAGGAATTATCTCAATCAGTATTGAGTAATAAAACTTCATTATAGTCTATGAAAGATTGATTTAAAGTTAAACCTAAATTATTCAAAAATCATACTATCTTTTGGAAAATATATAGGTTGACGATAGATCCTCATTATCATGATATTTTTCCTTCAACTATATTCCTCAGTAGCCATCTTACCATGAATATGGTTGTGTGATGAGGGTCTATATAACGATCCTGGACTAAATATTTAATAATAAAAATAATGATATCTTCATTTAGAGAAAATAATTAGCTCTATATTATTAGGGAATAATAACTAATAATTTGGCATTTTTATCGGCATTGTTTATTTAAACATAAATGGGATATCATTCTATCATGAGTCATTAGCAAATTTGGTGTATGACGGTTAGCGCTCTCTGCTCTGATGCTTCGTGAATCTATTCTTCATCATAAAATTAGATATTAATTACCACCTGGGTTAGCAGGTCAACTCCTCCTTATGTGGTTGCAGCTTTTCTGAGCAGACAGGAGCAGCTTAAATACCATTGAAAGGGTTATTTTTCTTGAACCACAGCTCTTTGAGTGTCGGCTTCGTAGCCTCACTGTCCAAAAAGTTGATTCAATCGGATTCGTAGTTCTTATTGACGCCCAGTGCACTGATGGTGGGAAAGTCATAGAATGCCAGCAGTTATTCTTGATCTTTCTCCAGCTTCTTCATCGCTCCAGGATACTTCGCTGAAAACCTGCAAACAAAACATCAAGGGCGTTATTAGCTGCATTACGTCTCTCTGCTAGGCAAGACCTCCAGAAGCTCAGCCTTAATTTTCGGTTTGCATGCCTTTGAGGGAGTGAAGGCATGCACATTAGCTGTTTTATGTACTTAATAGCGTTGGTGCAGCCTGCATGTCTGGGAATATCTTTAAGATTGCATTCTAAAAACCAAGGGCACACCGTCTCTCCCTAGCAACCCTAGGAGATATGGTTAAGCTAGATGCGCTTGAATGGCATTGAGAAGTTTAGCTAAGTTCTCTTCTGACTCTAAATAAGCATCTTTAACTGCAACGAGCTCCTTAGTGTATCCATGCTCAGTGATACCGATAATTGACCACCAAAGCAGGCAAAGGCGATCATCTTGCCTAAGATGAGTCTGTACATGCCATTGGCCTAAAAAAATAAACGTACAGCGTATCACTTAAATCACGTAGGCAGCATTGCCGGTTCTCTTCAAGCCATTACTGTTTCAGTTCGCTGATTCTACTACTGCAAAGAGAAGATCTGGTGCTTTTTACCGAGAAAAAGCACCCGCCGACCTTCGTAAAATCAGCGGTGGAGAGAGATGACTCACAGATACAGGCATGCTAGCAACTTTTTAACACTTTTTGCACCTTTTAAATAAATCAGTAGTAACAACGAGCTCTTGAAGCATATTCTGTTGCCGCTGCGATCCATGATTAGGCACTTTAATCTCAACAGCGCCAATACCTGTATGTATGGTTCATTGTGGCAAATAACCGTTACGGACGACGGTATAAACACGTCCATCGACAAGGGATGGCGTCAGCATGTTGTTACAGCATGGCTTTAAGCTCACCCATCAACGATGGTTTGGCTATCAGCTACCTGGCACCATTACAGATGAATTCATGAAATGGATCTAACAGATAATATCTGGTTTTCGAATACTTCTAAGGTAGACTTTTTATGCTATATCATTTCTCTGTTGTTGAAATCATTTACGAAATTAATCAGCAGGATACGCCACCATCTCCGAAACTCCACATATACCAGAAATAGGGATAACTTTTCTATTTTGTCCTACTTTAGATAACTTTTAAATAATAGAAAGATTGCCTTATTTGCTTTTAATTAAATCATAACTAGAAAAATAAAGGATGGAATTTAAATAGTAATCCATTCTATTTTGACCATTTAATTAGATTAATCTGTAATTAACATAAATAGATTGAAATAGAAATGAGGTTTAATAAGTTGTATTTTAAGGAGCTATTCTAATGTTGTAGTGATAGGGGGAATTAGCGCTAACAATTTAAATTAAAAAAAGAGTTAGGAAGCCTAAGAAAATAAAGAAGCCGCCAGTATCAGTAATTACGGTTATCATCACATTCGAGCTAATGGCCGGATCTCTATCCAGTTTTAGTATAATTAATGGGATAATAACACTCATTAATGCGGCCATCATTAAGTTTAGTATCATATAGCTAAAGTCATTACCGCACTCATCTCAAAATTACCATAAAATAAATAGGTGATGATGCCCATAATCTCGCTAAAAACAATAGCATTAATTATGGCTACACCTAATTATTCTTAGTAACAAAAATAAGAAATTATCGCTTTAGATCTCATGCAAGGCAATTGCCAAAACAATCATGATGATAGTTTGATTGGGAGTATTGCCACCAATGCCTGCATATTAATAGGTATTAATGTTGCCAATACAATAAGTTGTTAAATGGCATTTTTGAATACGCCAATCAGCCGTGAAGCACTGAAAGGGATATAGATATTAATGGAAGTCAAATCCAGCGAGTTTTTACTGCTTGCCCAACATTGCAAAAATATCTTATTCAGGAGTTAATTCTCCTCCCATACGCCTGCTATTGCTATCACTCTCTTGATTAAAATTATAAACTATATCTTCAACAGTTAGGCGTCCCTGTCCACGTCCCATTAATAAATCATTATTATCAAAACCATAGCCGCTGAGATCAAATCGTATTATTCAAAAGCATTTGCGGCATCTTTTTATTTTTCATCAGACAAGAAGCTAACTGTCGCTGTTTTCATCAATCAGTCACTATTTTTTGTTGATGATGCGGTTAAAATTGTCGTTAATGGCAGTTCCTTTTGTAAGCGATTTTGTATATTAATAATAAAAATTCTATCGGTTGCTTCAGGGATATTAGCGCGCTTCGGTAGATAACGTTGAATGGTTTTTAGACTAAAATTAGATCTGTCAGTAACAAATTTAAAATCTATCATTTAGCCAACGCTATTCTTTAGGATATTGCAGTACTTCATGGATCTGATTATCTAGTTGTATTAAGATAAGTTAGTAAACAATGCATTGTATTATGCGGTAAGTATTCGCTAAATATAGGCTTCTTCATTAAGCTGTAAATTAGCAATAGCACGCACCAACATCTCTATCTGAGATCTTCTTTAGTAAACTTTTCCATATCGAGGTTGAGATTTCTACTAATACTTGGCCGAAAATTTAATTATCAATTAAATACCATAGACATGAGCGTTTATCATAAGCTAACATTTCTAATAGATCAGCAATATTGGTTGCATGTAAGGCATGTAAACAGTGATTTAATTTATGTGATTTTATCGTGCTTTACGAGAGATAAGATAAGCCTTGTTGTTTATCAAGTTGGCTGGCTAATATTTTAAATGGTCTTTTCATTCTCCATGAAAAGACTCAAAATATCTTGACTAATTTATGTCACCTTTTATTAATGTGGATTAATAAGTGAGGTAATTTTCAATGAAAAGAGTAGTTGTGAGACATGGTTATTATTCTTAAATAGTAATAGTCGTAACATATTGTTAGGTATTATTATTTTTAATGACTTTCGATTAAATGCACACATTGTTTAAACAATTCCTATCAGCAGCAGAATAGATAAGTTATTGAATAGAAATCAAGTAATTAAGTTAAATTTATGGTTGCTAAATTTTAATTTTTAATGTACTAAAACATAAAGAAGATTCCTCTTTAATTTTTAATTTCCAGCCAGTCAGGTCATGCCAATATTTTTGTTCTTTTTCTAAATCTAGCAGCATTAACGCATTTTGCTGTAAATAATGAGGAGGAAAATAGAGTGTCCAATGATTCTCATCGGTTTTTAACCGTAGCGAGTTTGGCATGGTTGTTGATTGACGTTGATTATTAAGTAGGGTAGACAATCGTAATAGTTGGATCATGGGTAAATATTGTTTTTTCTTAAATAGATTTAATTTAGGGAATTCATCAGGTTTAATGCTTTTTTTATGATACCTAACCAATGTTGCCAGTAAAAGCTGTTGCTCTTGATTAAAGCCTGGCAGATTGGTATTATATAAAATATAGGCAGAGTGATGCTGTAAGCTATTATGATTAATATTTAATCCGACTTCATGCAGCATAGCTGCCCAGATAAGTAGCACTTTCAATTCTGAATTAGCTAACTTTGGATTTTGTTTTGCCCATTGTTGATAAAGGATCTCAATGGTTTTTGATACTCGCTGCGTTTGTTCTCTGTCAATATTATAGTGTTCAGCTAAACTTAATGCGGTGCGCTGGCGAATGTCTTGATGACGAAAACATCCTTCCATTTCATAGAGAACCCCTTCACGTAAAGCGCCGTCAGAAAGTGTTAATTGCTTGATTTGCAGAGTATTAAATATACCACATAAAATAGCTAATCCAGGAACAAAAACATGAGCACGCTCTGCCGATAACCCGGGTAAAGCGAGTGACTTAAAATTTTTATACTTTAGTACTAATTTTTTTAGCTTAAGTAAGCGCTCAACGGTGATGATGCCATCTAAGTCACCCAACTGATAAAGCACTTCATGGATTGCTTTTATGGTTCCTGAAGAGCCAAAGGCATAGTCCCAACCTTGCATTTGATATTGGCAAGCAAGATTTTCCAGTTTTTGCCGACTAGAAAAATAGGCGCGCGAAAAATTAGTTTCATTAATTATATTTTTAGCAAAAAATTGGCGGGCATAACTGATGCAGCCTATCTTACGACTTTCCATTAATAAAGGCTTAAAATATTCACCAATAATAAGTTCCGTTGAGCCACCGCCAACATCAATTACTAACTTTCGGCCTTTTTCTGACTGGGTATGCTCAACTCCCATAAAAATAAGTCGCGCTTCTTCCTGGCCTGAAATAATTTCAATTGGGTAAGGTATAATGGCTTTAGCGTCTTGCAGAAACTCTTTAACGTTAACTGCTTCTCGTAAGGCATGAGTCCCAACAATGCAAACATTATCAGCGGAAAAACCTTGTAAACGTTCAGCAAAAAGTGCTAAGCATGTCAAGGCACGCTGAATTGATTTTTTACTTAATTTATTATGCTCATCTAAACCATCAGCCAGATGAACTGGTTTTTTAATGCTGGTTAAAATCTGTAAGGCGCCATTAACAATTCGCGCGACAATCATATGAAAGCTATTAGAGCCAAGATCAATAGCAGCAATTTCCATCGGTCTGGATGGTGAAGGTTTTATTAATGGCATAGTGTTAAGCTCTTTTTTCTGGATGCTCTAGTAATTTTAGATAATTGTAGACGGCAAGTTGGGCTTGGATCTTACGTTTATTACCGCGAGGTACGTAACGATTAGTTAACTTTTTATCGATATAACGAGCTTTAACGGTATCGTTAAATTGTAATTCAAGAATGTTGAGTACGTGTTGTTTTAGCTGTTGATCAAGCAATTTAACGGCAACTTCAATACGAAAATCGATATTGCGTGTCATCCAGTCAGCTGATGAGATGAAGACTTCTTCGTTGCCATTATTGCTAAATACATAAACTCTATCATGCTCAAGAAAACGGTCAACAATGCTAGTGACTTGAATATTTTTACTAAAATTAACTTGGCCAGGAACTAGCGAACATATGCCACGGATCAGTAAACGAATTTTTACGCCAGCATTGGAGGCATCATAAAGAGAATTAATTAACTCTTTGTCGTCTAAGTTATTAATCTTTAACAATATAGCTGCTGCTTTTCCTGCCTGAATGTTGGTAATTTCCCGATCGATCAATTGAGTCAGCCGAGTTCGTGAATTTTGCGGCGAAACCATTAGATTTTCAAAAGTAACGGGTCGATAAGGATTTTCAATAAAGTTGAATACCCTCTTTACTTCATTAGTAATTTCTTGATTTGCTGTTAATAATGAATAATCAGTATAAAGGCGAGCGGTTTTTTCGTTAAAATTTCCAGTTCCAATATGGGCATAACGAATAATTTTACCTTGTTCAAGGCGAGAAATAATAAAAAGTTTAGCGTGGATTTTAAGACCAGGTGCAGAGAAAATAACATGTACACCGGCTTCAGTAAGATGCTTAGCCCAATGGATATTGGCTTCTTCATCAAATCTAGCTTGTAATTCAACCACCACGGTGACTTTTTTACCGTTGTGCGCGGCATGAATCATCGATTCAATTATGCGCGAATCCTTGGCCACTCGATAAATATTGATTTTGATTGTCAATACATTTGGATCAAAAGAGGCTTGCCGTAATAATTCTATTATATGTTCAAAAGTGTAATAGGGGTAATAGAGGAGAACATCTTTTTCTCTGATCGCATCAAAGCCATTACGAAAGTTATCAAAAAAACGATGACGTAAGCGCGGCAGTGGTTTGTTTAATAAATTTTTATTACCTTCATTCGGAAATTTAATAAAATCTTTAAAGTTATGATAACGGCCGCCGGCTATGACTGAGTCATCATTAGATAGTCCGAGTTTTTTTCTTAGAAGCTCTACCATTTCATCAGGCATATTGCGTTGATAAACAAAACGAACCGGTTCTGCATTAAGACGCTGTTTTAAACTAGATGACATCAGTTCTAGCATGCTGGATTCCATCTCAGTAGTTAAATCATATTCCGCATCGCGCGTCATTTTCATCGCATAGGCGTTTAATTGCTCATAGTCAAAAAAGCCTTTAAATATCTCATCTAGACAATAACGCAAAATATTATCAAGCAGGATCATTGATTTCCTACATTTTGGCATTTCAGGCGGTAAGGGAATAAATCGAAGTTGTTTTCCTGCTGGAATTTCTAGTAAGGCATATTGAATATTCTTTCCATTGATAATTTCTACAGCTAAATAAGTATAATCATCTTTTAAAAATTCAACTAAATCAGTTTCCCCCCTAATTAGGATAGGCGTGATATGTTGACTAAGTTGTTGGCGAAAAAATTGTCGTAACCAAATTTCTTGGTTAGGCGAAATTTGTCGTTCGTTAATTAGGAAAATCTGGTTACGCGCCATTTCAAGTAATAGTTCGTTATACAGTGAGTCAAATTCTTGATCGAGTTTGGCAACTTTGCTTTCAATTTGCTTCAGTAGCTGGCGTGAACTAGATGCGGTTCCTCGTTCTTCATTAATTAATATCCGTCGCTTAACATCGGCAAATCTAATTTTATAAAATTCCTCAAGATTATTGGAATAAATGCCCAAAAATCGCATCCGTTCAATAAGCGGATTACGTTTATCTGCAGCTTCTTGCAAAACTCGCTCATTGAATGATAACCAACTGATCTCTTTTTCAGTATAGGTCCGAACTTTAGACATCTTTACTCCATAAGCAATATCGTTATTTAGTCATAAAGGAATTGATACTTATCAGCTTATCAGCTTATTGATGATTTTTCAGGTATTTTATTGGTATCTACTGGATATTTTTGCCTATCTTGTGGCAAAGATTATTGCTCTGCGAGAAAAGCAATAATCTTTGCCACAAGATAGGGATTTTAGTTAATTTAGTTAGTAACGAATACCAGAATCAAGCTGAGTAATAAATTAGAGCAATTATATTTTAGTAAAAAACTCAGTTTTTGATAAGTTATGCTCATTTCTGATGTATGGGGTTTCGAAGAAAGTTATAGTACCATGCTGATTAATTTCATAAATGATTTCAATCTTATAGAGATTATATGCCATGAAAGTCTACCATACAGGTATCCGTGAAACCAAATATTACCTCTGATCTCTTGCATGAACTCATCCGTAATGGTGCAGGCAGCTAATAGCCAGCACACCGTTGAAACTGAGATCGAAGCCATGCTGCGAGAAGATGCTGAACGCCGCCTTGTCTATGAGCATCATCTGCGTCCATAACTGTTATTTTCCAGAGTGAACCATATAGACTAGTATTGGGGATGTTGAGATTAAAGTGACCTAAGGTCATTAGGATCTTAGTTGCAACAAAATATGCTTCAACAGCTCGTTGCTCCGCCTTATCTAAAGGGTGCAAAGAGCGGCGAAGAAATTGCTAGCATCGGCTGTATTTGCGAGGGGGATCTCTATCGGTGATTTTATGAAGCTCTGGGTGGCATATAAAGGCGCTTCTCGATGGAAAACACATAGTCTCTCTGTCAAGTACTATCAAGCAGACTAAAACAGAAATGCCTTAAATCACACAAGCAATGGTGCCTTCGTTGATTTAAATGATATACGCTATATTTATTTTTTGGCGATGGCATAAGACAGTCCTATCAAGAAAGATAATTACCTTCGCTTTCTGGTCATTATAGCCGTCACTGACTATGGAGTAAGGAGCTAGTTATGGTCAAAGATGGTTATCGAAAGTTAAAAGTGCACTGGATGAAACTTATCAATGGCCTGCGCGAACGCGGAGATTAACCGTATCTCCCAGGCTTCTTACGGAAGATGATGTCCTTGCTTTTTTCGAATCCAATGGTAAAGATATTCCAAGACACGTAGCGCCAATACTGTTTGGGTACAAAAAACAGGTAATGTGCTGGCTTCACTTCTAAAAGGGATACAACTGAAAGTTAAGACTAAGTTTAGGAGGAGAGGGTCTGGTTAGCAGAGAGTTGTAATGCCTCTAATAAACCCCTTGATGTTTTGTTGGCAAAGTTTTTAGCGAGGTTTCATCCTGCAGTGATGAAGAAGCTGGAGAAAGATCCAAAATAACTGTTGGCACTCTACGACTTTTAGTCCGCGCATGGACGTCAATAATAACGACAAATCCGATTGAATAAGCTTTTTTAACAGTGAGGTTACAAGGCCAACATGCGCGAAGAACTATGATTTGAGAAAAAACCATTTCAATGCTATTTAAGCTGGTACAGTTTCCTCAGAAAAACTGGAACCAGGTAATGAAATTTAGCCTGCTAACCCAGGTGGTAAATAACGTCTAATTTAAGGATAAAGAACAGATTTACGAAGTATTAGAGTTGGGGGAAAACATATAGCCTGACCGCGCTATACACTAAATTTCCTAATAAGTCACCGTTTTCAACATAAGTTATTTAATGGTGGTTGGTGCAAGGAGAAATTCTGCAAGAAGTTTTCTTTTTGTTTTAAACATTTTTGAATAACAAGGTAATACAGGTGTTATTTTAGCTTATGATCTTTCTATTGATAAATTAATATTAGTTAAAAAAGTACGAGTTCCAGGGATTGAGCCGAGCAAAATACCCTGCTTATTAAAAGCGATAACTGGGATGGTAGAACAAATTAAACCTTAGAACAGCTACTAGTTCGTTGTGAAGCAAAAAAGAAGCCGGTAGTATTATCATTTATTCAGCCTTGTAAGGCTGCACTAAGTTATCTTACCAAGCAAGCTGATGGTACAACCTAGCGTATTTATATTCATATCGGTAAAATTGATGCATCAGCTATCTATCCTGACAAGATAGTAGATTAAGCTGTAAAAATGAAGGTATTCGTGTCCATGTTATTGGTCGTGAACAAACTTATCAATTGGTAGAGTTAGACATAATTGATAATGAGACTACCCCAGTAATCGTAATCAATGATTACAATTAAATCATATTAGGTTAAAAATAATTGGTTGAATAACTTAAAAATAGTTTAGTCATTACATGAAAACTGAAGTGTGTATTAGCCTACAGATATTGATAAAGTATTAATGTTAATATAACTTATAAAGTAGGTAGAAACTAAGGAAATTGTTTGGATAGTCTGTTTAAGTTAACAACAAAGCAAAAAAGTCTAGTGAGGATCTTGCAAATTACCGATACTCACCTTTTTGCTAATGTTGATAATGCTCTACTTGGCATCAATACTTTTGGTAGTTTTCATGCAGTGATTGATGCAATTTTAGCGCGCAATGAAAATGTTGATTTGGTTGTTGCTACCGGTGCGGTGATTTAGTTCAAGATCAATCCGCATTAGCTTATCTGCATTTTGCAGAAGGAATCAAACGGTTATCTGCTCCTTGTGTTTGGTTACCGGGAAATCACGATTATCAACCGGCAATGGTTATGAGTTTAGCAAAAGCAGGAATTTTACCTTCTAAACAGGTGCTAATTAATAATAATTGGCAAATCCTTATGTTGGACAGCCAAATTCATGGTGCTGTGCATGGAAAATTATCTAAGCAACAGCTGTTATGGATGAAACGCTGTTTTGAAGCATATACAGAACATAGTCATTTACTTATGTTACATCATCATCCTTTACTATCTGGTTGTACCTGGCTTGACCAACATAGCTTGCGTAATTCTCATATTTTTGCTGAATGTTTAAAACAATATCAACAAATTAAATGTATTTATGTGGGCATATTCATCAAGAAATAGATAAATATTGGCAATGGATTCGTATGATGGCAACACCATCAACCTGTATACAATTTAAACCTCATTGTACTAATTTTACATTAGATACAATGGCACCAGGTTGGCGTTATCTTTATCTTTCTATCAATCATGACGGTAAAAATGTGTTGGATACAAAAGTTTTTAGATTGGCTTAGGGATAAAATTTTTTCAGATTTTAATTCAGGCAGTTATTAATATCAAGATTAATTTAATTAGATGATTTTAATAGTTCTACCTTTCCCTTTTTTTACAGAAGGGAAATGGTTTAAATCTTGTACTCAACTTCTTTGTTATGTGGCAGAAGCGATTAAGTTATTACAGAATTTCATAGTAGCCATTTACACAGGAAAGCTGATTAGGTTATTAAGTTCTTCATTTGGTGGTTATTTTGCTATTTACTTATTGCAGATAACTTAATTTATCTCCTGTTGTTGTCAATTTGACTCTCGTACGCTATTTTAATTTATTTTAGCAGTATTTAGCTAAATAAGTCAATTCTTACACAAAGGAACGTTACATTTTACAATCTCACAATATAAATAAACTACAGGTGATATAAACTAATGAATTAACGGCACCTGATTTAATTTTGTTATTACAACAACCAGGTGATGAAATATTAGACTATCGTGAAGTTGTTATACCTATCTTATAGATAGTAATCAAATAACAGTGTCAGGGAGGAGCTAACCATGCTTTTGTTGGATTTGACTCCTATTTCTACAAATTATACGTTTTTTAGCTTTTGCAAAACAAAATAACTAAAAAATTATCCAAAATAGCTAATAACTGTTATTATCAGGCTATGCTGGTAATAGGTTGTTGGTAGATATCCATTCTACTGTATCAAGGAGAGTTTAATGCAGAGTGTGTTAGGCGTTTTCTTGAGCCGATCATCGATAAAGAGTTTATCCTTATGCTCGGATGAGCTAAATGCTACGAAATCTTTGCCAGCAAGCATAAAATTAGTCACCATCGCCTAATAAGGCTTGATAATTAAAAAGTTATTAAAAATTCCACATTCAAAATGTGAACAAGAGTTATATCAGTTGACTAAAAGGATAGCTGACTAAATTCCATGGTGTAGGGTCGGTTTATTTACTTAATTATCTGGCCTGGAGAAGATTATTTAAAACTAGAAGAATTGAAATATAGACGTGGCTATAAATTACTATGTGAGCAAAGCAACAACCTTTGCTCACATAGCTTATTATTATCAGCATTTATTTGCCTAATCAATTGTCAATTACCACAGAAAATAATATGATTCAATCTAATTATAATGCAGAGGCAATCGAGGTCCTCAGTGGTTTAGAACCTGTACGTCGTCGCCCAGGCATGTACACCGATACCTCTCGACCAAATCACCTAGCGCAGGAAGTAATTGATAATAGTGTGGATGAGTCGCTTGCCGGTTATGCTAAACATATCGATGTCATCTTGTATGATGATCAGTCTCTGGAAGTGATTGATGATGGCAGAGGTATGCCTGTTGATATTCATCCAGAAAAGAAAGTACCGGCTGTAGAGCTAATTTTAGGGCAGTTACATGCCGGTGGGAAATTTTCTAATAAAAATTATCAATTTTCTGGCGGCCTACATGGAGTTGGCATTTCCGTGGTCAATGCGTTATCAAAACGCATTGAAGTAACTATTAGTCGTGATACCCAAATATATCGAATTGTTTTTGAAAATGGCGAAAAAGTTCAGGAACTCAAAGTAATTGGTAGTTGTGCTAAACGCACAAGCGGTACTTGCGTGCGTTTTTGGCCAGATAGTCATTTTTTTGATGACCCACGTTTTTCTATTTCGCGTTTAGTGCAC
Organism: Arsenophonus sp. NEOnobi-MAG3; assembly: GCA_052171895.1. Lineage (GTDB taxonomy): Bacteria > Pseudomonadota > Gammaproteobacteria > Enterobacterales > Enterobacteriaceae > Arsenophonus. Next base: position 124,880 of record JBQMRN010000003.1, on the reverse strand, counting down.
ATATTAAAAGCTAAAGCTGTGCTATGCCCTGGCATTGAAATTCTCTTTAAGGATAAAATAAATAATACTGACCAGACATGGCGTTATAACGATGGCTTGACCGACTATTTAATGGAGGCAGTTAACGGTTTAGTTACTTTACCGGAGAAAGCTTTTGTTGGTAATTTTACTGGCCAAATAGAAATGCTTAATTGGGCACTGCTTTGGTTACCGGAAGGTGGAGAACTATTAACAGAGAGTTATGTTAACCTTATTCCAACTTCACAAGGTGGTACCCATGTTAATGGGTTACGCCAGGGTTTACTTGATGTGATGAGGGAGTTTTGTGAATACCGTAATTTACTTCCTCGCGGTGTGAAATTAACGGGTGATGATATTTGGGAACGCTGTGCTTATGTTCTATCAGTCAAAATGCAAGACCCACAATTTGCTGGCCAAACCAAAGAACGTCTATCTTCTCGCCAGAGTGCGGCGTTTGTTTCTGGGGTAATAAAAGATGCTTTTAGTTTGTGGTTAAACCAAAATGTTCAAGAAGCTGAACAATTAGCGGAACTTACCATTTCTAGTGCGCAAAGGCGTCTACGCGCAGCGAAAAAAGTTGTGCGCAAGAAACTGACCAGCGGACCTGCATTACCTGGTAAATTAGCGGATTGTACTTCTCAGGATCTTAATTTTACTGAGCTATTTTTAGTTGAAGGAGATTCAGCTGGTGGATCGGCTAAGCAGGCTCGTGATCGTGAATATCAAGCGATTATGCCGTTAAGAGGGAAAATACTGAATACTTGGGAAGTTTCTTCCGATGAAGTTTTAGCTTCACAAGAAGTTCATGATATCTCACTGGCTATTGGTATTGATCCAGACAACAATGATCTTAGGCAACTCCGTTACGGTAAGATTTGTATTCTTGCCGATGCAGATTCGGATGGGCTGCATATTGCAACATTACTGTGCGCGCTTTTTGTTCGTCACTTCCCTACTTTAGTAAAAGCAGGGCATATTTATATTGCTATGCCACCTTTATACCGTATTGATCTAAATAAAAAAGTTTTTTATGCGCTCGATGAAGCTGAAAAAATCGCTGTTCTTGATCGGCTGAGTTATAAGCGCGGTAAACCGAATGTTCAGCGTTTTAAAGGCTTAGGCGAAATGAATCCAGCTCAATTACGTGAAACTACACTTGATCCTAATACCAGACGCTTAGTGCGGCTCATTATTAATGATGAGAATTATCAAGAAACACTCGCAATGATGGATATGTTATTGGCGAAAAAACGGGCAGAAGATCGTCGAAATTGGTTACAAAATAAAGGCGATACAATAGAAATTGAAGTGTAATCGTCTCTGTTAACCAGAGATTAAGGAACTAAATGAATGAGTGAGATAACTCACGATGTTATAGAGCAGCAACCACTTTATACTTTTACTGAAAATGCCTATCTTAATTATTCCATGTATGTCATCATGGATAGAGCATTGCCATTTATTGGTGATGGGTTAAAACCTGTTCAGCGACGAATTGTTTATGCTATGTCTGAGCTTGGTTTAAGTAATGCCGCTAAGTATAAAAAATCAGCTCGTACAGTTGGTGATGTATTAGGAAAATATCATCCACATGGTGATAGCGCTTGTTATGAAGCCTTGGTATTGATGGCACAACCATTTTCTTATCGTTATCCATTAGTTGATGGTCAAGGAAACTGGGGAGCGCCAGATGATCCTAAATCGTTTGCTGCTATGCGTTATACTGAGTCAAGATTGTCAAAATATGCTGAAACGCTACTCAGTGAATTAGGATTTGGAGGAACGGTAGCCTGGACACCTAATTTTGATGGAACCTTAACTGAACCAAAAACACTACCAGCAAGATTACCAAATATTCTGTTGAATGGCACGACAGGGATTGCCGTTGGTATGGCGACCGATATTCCGTCACATAATGCGCGGGAGGTAGGAAGCGCGTTAGTTGCTTTATTGGAAAATCCAAAAGCTGATCTTAAAATGTTGATGAATTTTATTCCTGCTCCTGATTACCCAACAGAAGCAGAAATTATTTCTTCAAAAGAAGATATTAAAAAAATTTATCAAATAGGCCGTGGTTCTATTCGGTTACGCGCTGTCTGGGAAATGGATGATGGTAATGCCGTGATTACTGCACTACCTTATCAAGTTTCAGGTACTAAGGTATTGGAGCAGATTGCTTTGCAAATGCGCGCAAAAAAATTACCTATGGTAGAAGATCTACGTGATGAGTCAGATCATGAGAACCCAACACGTTTAGTAATTGTACCTAGAAGTAATCGGATTGATTTAGCACAAGTGATGACGCATTTATTTGCCACGACGGATCTAGAAAGAAGTTATCGAGTCAATTTGAATATGATTGGCCTGAATAATCGCCCTGCAGTTAAAGGACTGGTTGAAATTTTAAATGAATGGTTATTATTTCGACGAGAAATCGTACGTAATCGCTTAAATCATCGTTTAAACAAAATATTAAAACATTTACATATCCTTGATGGATTATTAATAGCTTATCTTAATATAGATGAGGTTATCCATATTATCCGTAATGAAGATGACCCTAAAACAGTATTAGTGGCAAGTTTTATGCTTTCAGAAACTCAGGCTGAGTCTATACTGGAATTAAAATTGCGTCATTTGGGTAAACTAGAGGAATTTAAATTACGTGCTGAGCAACATGAATTAGCTAAAGAGCGTGATCAACTGCAAACTATTTTAGGCTCTGAGCGGCGTTTAAATACCTTAATCAAGAAAGAAATTGAAACAGATACACAGACTTATGGTGATGATCGTTGCTCACCGCTTAAGGAGGAGCATATTGAAGCAAAAGCCATGAATGAACATGATATTTTGCCTTGTGAGCCGATTACTATTGTTCTTTCTGTTATGGGATGGGTAAGAAGTGCAAAAGGCCATGATATTGATCCAACTAATTTTAATTATAAAGTGGGAGATGGTTTCCGTAGCGCAGCAAGAGGTAAAACAAATCAACCAGTTGTTTTTCTTGATAGTAGTGGACGAAGTTATTCTCTTGATCCGCTTGATCTTCCTTCTGCCCGCGGACAGGGAGAGCCGCTTACTGGTAAATTGACATTACCACCTGGAGCAACGATTGAACATTTATTGACTGCTCCCAAAGAGCAAAAATATTTCTTAGCATCAGATGCAGGTTATGGTTTTATTTGTACTTTTAGTGATTTAGTGGCAAAAAATAAAGCAGGTAAGGCATTAATTACTTTACCTAATAACGCAAAAGTATTGGCGCCATTAGAAGTCAATAATAAACAGCAAGATTTATTATTGGCAATTACTAAAGCAGGAAGAATGTTAATATTTCCTGTTAGCGATCTCCCTCAATTATCTAAAGGTAAAGGCAATAAAATTATTAATATTGCAGCGGCTCAATCAGCCAGCGGAGATGATTTGCTAGTTTGGTTAATGTTTTTGCAGCCTCAGTCTTCAATTACGCTCTATTTTAGTAAACGAAAATTGAAATTAAATCCAGAAGCTTTGCACAAATATCGTGCTGAACGAGGTCGAAGAGGTTTTTCATTACCTTGTGGATTACAGAGTATTGAGCGTATAGAAATAATTCCTCATAGTAAGGGATAAATTTTCGATTTTTATTGGTGTGTGAAGTTACTTATTATTTAAGGTAATATATGTTAGGTATTGTTCGTATTATTATCGTGATCTTATTTACGATATTGATTTGCGTGTTAGGTTGTTTTTATTGCTTATTAAGTCCAAGAAATCCACACCATGTTATGTGCTTTGGCCGGCTATTTGGCAAATTATCTTATGTTTTTGGTATTACCATTATTCATCGGCTGCCTTCTGAAGCGAAAGATTATGGTCCTAGTATCTATGTCGGGAATCATCAAAATAATTATGATATGGTAACTATATCAAATGTGGTACAGCCAAATACCGTTACTGTAGGTAAAAAAAGCTTAGTATTTATCCCTTTTTTTGGTCAACTATATTGGTTGATTGGTAATATTCTTATTGATAGGGCTAATCGAACTAAAGCGCACAATACAATTTTACAGGTTGTTAATGAGATAAAAAAAAGAAAAATTTCTGTTTGGATGTTTCCTGAGGGAACCCGTAGTTGTGGTCGAGGTTTACTACCATTTAAAACTGGTGCATTTTATGCAGCAGTTATAGCTGGAGTTCCGATAGTACCAATCTGTTTATCTGAAACTGAAGGGCGTATTAAACTTAATCGTTGGAATAATGGAGTAGTGATTATCGAAATGCTACCGCCTATTGATACAAAAAAGTATAATCGGAAAAACGTGTCTGAATTGGCAAAATATTGCCATGATTTGTTCAAAGCTAAAATTACAGAATTAAATAAAGAAGTAGCAGAAATAGAGCAAAAAATGAAATTAAATTAACTTTATTTTTAAGCAAATTATTTTCTAAATTGTCATACTTAATAAGTATATTAATATTTGAAGTTATATTAATATATTGTCTTAATTGAACATAGTTATCATTAAACAATTATTATAATATAATTATTAGCGGATATTAAGATATCAAGTATAGCTATGAGAGTTTCTATGCTTCTTGCTACGGTTAGAGTAGCAAAAAATTAAAAATACCCATTATTACCAATCCTGTCTTTATTGAAATCTCATTTCACTCAACTACTGTTTTTTACGTTGAAAATTTTTTGTCTTTCGATGTTTTGTGATGATGGTAGAGCCATTGGAGTAATACTATTGCCTGCAATGACTATTATTTTAGGGCCAAGCTTTCTTGTAGAAAATGATAGTGATTTAAAATTGGTATATAATAATCAACTTTCTGAAAAAGTTGTTATGACAAGTTAGTGGTTGCAAGTTACTGGAACTCAAATTGCTTAAGTAGCAAGATTAATCTCACCCAATGTTGATTTGTAAGTGCCTGTACTGCTGCCGATCTGTCAAACAGCTGAGACATGTTGGTATCATTCTAATACACCAGGCAAAATGGTAAGATAAATTCATGATGGCTTAGTTGATATATTTATTCTATCAGATAAAACTAGCAAGAATTTAATACTACTAATCATTACAGCTTTGATGATTTTTCTATTTTTATGCAAAATAAACGGCTAGATAGTTTTGGAAATATCCTTGCTATTATCTGACAGATAAAAGTTTTTAGATAATAACTTATTAATTAATGGTGTACAGAAGTCTATATATTAAAGTTTCTTGTGACTGGCTCCGGATTACAGCTGCTTAATGTATCAAATTCAAGACATTATTATACTGAAAATAAGTAATAAACCCCTACCTACCTGATAGGTAGGGATAAAAGCTTGCTAACTTGCTCCTGTAAGTATTGAAAGATTATCTATGGAGGATAGCTAACAAACACAGGAACTATTAATTGATATGTCCAAAATAGAATTATTGACAATAACGACTGAAAATAAGCAGGTATTATTGATCGCATTAAAAGCCTTTTTAACTGTCATCTTTATTAAGTTCAAGCAAAGTTTTAAGCATTTGTTCTTCAGGATTATTATCATTAGTGGCAAATAATTTACCAGAGACTCTGGTTAATGATACGAGCCAAATCACATCGATGATCAGTAATCGTGAAGCGATCCTTAGTAAACCTTTTGGCATTAATTATATGATACGAGATGTAAATCGTATTGACTTAATAACCAAACAAGGAGGCTGGGACGCTGGCTGGTAAAAGCGCATGTGTTTCAAGCTCAAGCTTTCCATATTCAAGGCATTCATTTCTCAAAGTTATTAATCATAATAGTGTTGAACCAGAGAGGCTCAGAGAATTATGGCTTGAAAGAGATATAGTATGGATAACTGGATATAGTAAATTATTAATTAATATTCTGCAATCATTTTATGATGATTTTCCTTTTTTGTATTTTAGTCAAAAATTAGAGAAAGCGGATAAATGCTCAGTTTCACAGATAGTAATATCCATCACCTTAATTTATTTCTATAATAGAGAATATTTTCTGGCTGATTATAAAAATAATTGTATTATTTGATGTTTTAAAGTTATGCTTATTTCTGGTGTATGGGGGGTTCAGAGAGATGTTGGCGTATCTCATGCTGATTAATTTCATGAATGATTTCAACAACAGATAGATGATATGGTATGGAAAAGTCTACCCGACAGGTATCCACAAAACCAGATATTACCAGTAATCCCTTGCATGAACTCATCTGTAATGGCGCCAGACAGCTGATAGTTATTGCCGTTGAATTGGATGAGTTCGAAGCTATGTTGAACGCAGGCATGTTGATGGCTGGCGGGCATGCGCCAGCCATCGTCCATAATGGTTATTTGCCACAGCGAACTATACCGACGGTATAGGGTATATTAAGATTAAAGTTCTTAAGCTCATGGGGGTGATTGCAGTGGAAACAGAAATATGCTTCAACAGCCCGTTTGCTACCACGCTTATCTAAAGCGTGCAAAAAACGTCGAAGAATTGCTAACCATGCCTGTAACTGCGAGAGGCATCTACAGCGAAGCTTTTACAAAGTTCTAGACGTGCTTTCTCGATGAGAAAATATATAGTCTTTCTCCCAGTACCATCAGCAAACTAAAATAGCAATAGCTTGAAGATCACAGGCAATGGATGGTGTCCGCGGGGCGGGATTTAAGCGATATGCTCTACGTTTATTTCTTGACAGATGGCACATATACACTCCTATTAGGTAAGCTGCTCCTTTTTGGCTGCTCATATTATCGGCGTCACTGAGCATGGACGTAATGAGCTCGTTGCGATTGAAGATATTTATCGAGAGTCAGAAGTGAAATGGGCTAAACTTTTTAATGACCTGCAAAAGCGCGTTGCTTAACCGTATCTTCCAGGCTTGCTACGGGAAGAGATGGTTCCCTTTGTTTTTGGAATGCAATGGAAAATATATTCCAGAGACATGCAGCACTAACGTTGTTGGGTACACAAAACAACTAATGTGCGGGCTTTACTCCCCAAATGCATGCAACAAAAAGTTAAGGTTGAGGCTTCGGATAGTCTCTCTAGCTAGCAGATAGACGTGATGCACCTAATAAAAGCATTGATGTTTTGTTGGCAAGGTTTCAGTGAAGTATCCTGCAGCGATAAAGAAGCCAGAGAAAGATCGAGAAGAACTGGTAGCAGTTTATAACTTCCTATAAGAGCAGGGGAGGTCAATAAAAACAACGAATCTGATTGAATTGATTTTTGCGACAGTAAGCCTTATAAATGCCGATGCCTGAAGAACATACGAAGGAACACTATGAAGTGAACGGCGCAGCTATTACGCTGCTTCATTGAAGTTCATGAACTGAGTACTGTTTTATACTCTCCGAGATATTAATTTTCAGAAATTTGTCCAGATAGGTTAGAATAAATCTCCTAAAAAGCGTAAATTGGATAAAATCAGGAAAAAACAACACGCGACTTCACGTGTTATACACCGCCTTGTTTATTCGAAGCCATTTAGGATTTCCCTCCTAAAATTAATGATTATAGACAGACTAAAATTTTTATGACTCTCTAAAAAAGGCCATACATAGTATACATAGTAATCTGTCCGTGTCCGGCAGACTCAGTCTACAATTTTTTCTCAACACACAAGTATTATTCCTCTCTAGTCATGATCATCTGTGGTTTTGAGCAAACCAACCAAGGCCAAGCCGATGCTGATGCATACAACTGCATTGAAAGCAATGACTGAAAGTATGCTTGCCGATGAATTCATCACCTATAGGAAACTATGGATAATCTCCGTCTCTTTTACCTTCTTCCCCATGTGAAAAACAGAAAGATAACTTGGCCGATAAACATGACAAATGCAGGGGGAGACAGGATGACAATTTCTATTTCTTTTGCAAGATACCTATAGGGTAAATTTGGGTAATTTACCTAGATAATACCACCTAACTAAACTGCTTTTTAGCATTGATGACAGCTGGAATAAATTTATTAAAAAATACGGTGAAAGTATTAACTTCTGGACCCATCTCTAATCTGTCGAGCGAATGCTTGCTTATGTCAGGTGGAGGGTCTCCAGCGCTACTGCTGTACCTCTATTAAATGTTTTCAGAGCCTATTTTCTGCCAAAGTTATAAAATTGAAAAGCCTGCAGTTCATGCTGCGTCAAAACTAGCAAGCAATGGTTAGTATAGCACAGCAGATTCATATCTTACCCGACTACGACTGATAACATATTACTTTGAGTATCCACCCATCTTCTTTTGTTTTTTTTCAACAATAATTGGGCGCTTACTCAACGCTCTGTTTCGTGCCGGTTACTACTTGCGAGCTATGCTGTAAAGTGGGTATCCAAACAGGGTATTGAACTTGCTATTTTCTAAAGCTTGCACAATTATCTCGACAAGTCAATCAATATCCCCATATTTATGTCTCTGTCACCTCCTTTGGCGGTCTGGATATTAAAATGCTATATGGCCCCCAGCCGGGGGATATTCTTCAAAAACGGTCAAAGAAATCTGCTGAGGCCCTGTCATCCGGCAGCTGCGTCACAGCTATGACCTAATAAATTCCAGTATCTCTTGCCACCTCTTAGGTGTCTTTGGCATATCTGCACCAGGAAGCAGTAGCAGAGTATTATCTGAAGGCACAATACGACGTTACTGAAAATGCATTTCGCTAAAAAGACGAAAGAGGTATGGCATACCACCCTAAAACACCTCAAGCTACTACCTTAAATGCCTCCAGGTATCCGCGTCAAAACTGCAGTATTACCAAAGGGGGAGTTGGTTGTACATCATTACTATGATCACCGAGCTAAGAAGCAATACCGGCAGCAGACCCTGACGTAGAAAGAGATGATCTGGCGTTATATTAGCCATATTCCCGGTGAGGAATTTTAAGATGGTCCATTACTATGATTTCTTGTTGAATTATAAACAAGGCACACTATTACTGAAGGTGTATGAGGCGGTGGAGATGATAGCTCGCAAAAAATTAGAAAAACCGAGGTTCTTCTTTTTGATGAAAAGATTCTTATGTACAGATTCGTACAAATGTATTCTTGTATAATGACAGGCTATTTTTATCGAGGCTCAGCTTGGCAAATAGGTAACGGAATTCTTATCAGAAAGAATACATAAAATAGGAAAAGGATGGTTATTAAGTTAAATCTATGGTTAATATCTCTAAAATTAGTGTATTAAGTTAAAGAATATACACTCGAATGAAATTTCAACTACTTACAACTTACAATATAGACACCTAAAAGAAATTCAATCTTCTTTTAGTAATAATGGATAGCTTTTGCTCTTTATTTAAAAAGCGATCCAATTTCCTAACTATAAACTGTGGTTCAAGAAAAATAATTCTTTCAATAGTATTTAAGACTGCTACAGTCTTCTCAAAAAGCTGGAACAGGCTAAGGGGATTTCTGTTTGCTAAGCTGGTAGTAAACAACGTCAAACTTAAAGATTGAGAATAGACCCATAAAGCATCAGAGCGGAGTTTAGCCTGACAGGCATACATCAGATTTGCTAATAACTAAATGGTAAGCAACATAATAAAATAAGGATAGCCATAAGCAAACATCAATATTCTTAAACTGAATTGTTCAGTTTGAAGTAAATGAACAGGAAATCAAGATGCTCACATCTGAACCCACATTTTGTAAACCGCTAATTAGTGCAGACGAGACCGCGCTAAATAAGGAAAAGCACCATTGCTATGGTGGTTGCTAATAGAAATAATTATAGCTGCACCAAAGAAAAAATTCGACATGTGTCCAAGTAATGACCACTCATTCATAAATTCAAATCAACCCGCTAAGCACATGATAATAGCAACAGATACAGAGAAAATAGGCATGCCAGATTAACTGATAAAATATTTTTCCTTAATCTACACCATACTTTAAGTACCTAAAAATGCCGCAGGAATAGGCAAAATAAATAGAATACTAACAATAATACTATTTAAATTTAATACTCCCCTAATAAAAGGCCACTCCTTGATTTAAATACTACAAAACCAGCCATCAGTCCCCCCAGTGCCCCCAGTGCCCAATCCAGCAATTAATATGACCAGCTAAGCATCAAAAATAGAATTTAATAACAACGAATAATAAGCAGAAAGGATATTTCTTTTCTCAGAAGCTAGCGGTGGACAAGTTTTTTAGGAAACTATTTCCAGATACTTATTAACATAAAAGTAGCTAACAAAAACAGGGAAATATAAGTTTCATGCCAGCCAAAAATAGGCAATTGCCCCCGCCAATTATAGAGTATTAATATTCTCATATTCAATATGCTACTCGTATAACAAAATGCGGGGTTCCGATATAGAGATCATGCGGTATAGTTATTCCAATTACGCCGGACAACCCCCCAACGACCCTATTCCATTGCAGTGCATTGGGAATAATCAAGATCTATGTAATGAAGGCCTGGAAATTGTTGAGATGATCCTTGCGATCAAATAAATAATTAAACCAACTAAAATAACTGGACGACAACTAAAACTAATGTGATCGAATATCTGCCAATAAAATAGCAGATACGCTCCCATTATCCTTTCTACTGCATTATCAAGTTCAGCAAATAAGCAGGAATTTCTGTAATAACGAGAACATAAATTATCTGCCTCATTAAGTTATTAGGCAATTTAGTGTATTGGAGGCTACGTTCTACTTTGATGCTTCGTGAATCTGTTCTTCATCCTTAAATTTTACGTTGTTTACTACCAAGGTCAAGCAGATCAAATTCAATTAAGCTAGTTTTCCAGCTTTTCTGAGAAGACTTTAACACTTTAAATACCATTGAAAGGCTTATTTTCTAAATTACAGTTATTCCTGCGTCTGCTTTCTGTCTGGTAGCCAGATCTCCTCCTCGCAGCTTAATCTTAACTTTTTTTGCATGCTTTTTGAGGAGTCAAGCCAGCATATTAGTTGTTTTGTTTATCCAATAGCGTTGTTGCTGCTTGTCCGAGAATATATTTCCATGCATTTTTAAAAAATGGTTCAGGTATCCCCTCCCACACGTAGCAAGGCTTAAATATACACTTAATCCACCCTTCTCTTGCAGGCTATTGAGAAGTTCGGCCAAATTCGATTCTGACTCTTGATAACCATCTTCGACTATAACTAGCTCATTATGTCCATGCTCAGTGATGCCAATAATAACCAGCAGATAAAGGCGATCAGCTTGCCTAAATAACTCTATATACCATCGGTCTAGAAATAAATGTAGCGCGTATCTCTTAAATCACACAGATAGCATTGCCTCTACTCTTTCAAGCCATTCCTGTTTCACTCTGCTGATGTGGTGATATTCTCTGCAGAGAAACAATGTACTTTTCACCGAGAAGCATCATCCCATCAAGAGCTTCGTGAAAATCTCCGGCGGAGATGCCTAGCAGGTACAGCCATGGTAGTAGCAACTTTCGACGTTTTTATACGCTTTAGATAAGGCGGTAGTAATGAGCTGTTGAAGCGTATTCCATTGTCGCTGCAAGATCTCCCTGACTTTATGTACTTTAATCTCAATATCCCACAAATACCAGTCTCTATTGTTTCCTGTGATAAATAAGCGTTACGGACGACTGCATGGTATGACACCGCCGTCGACAAGGGCGGCGAGTTCAGCATCTGTTGTTGTAGCATGCCTTCAAACTCAGCCTCAACGAGGTTGGTTATCAAATTGCCTAGCGCCTTACGGATAAGTTCATACAAGGAATCTACAGGTAATAATATATCTGGTTTTTCGGATGCCTGTAGGATAGACTTTTCATGCTAATATTATTTCTCTGTTGTTGAAATCATTCATGAAATCAATTAGCAGGATACGCTACCATCTCCGAAACCCTATACACCAGAAATAATCATTAGTAGCAAATTGAAGTGTTCTAATTTTTATTTAACCATTTTATGGTATATATAACCTATTTTTAATAGATGATACCATCAAATGGTTAAATAAAAAGTATCACATAAAATTTATCTGTTAATATCAATTAATCTAAGAAATTAAAAATTTTGAACTAATCAATTAAATTATTTTTCTATCTACCCGAATTCAATTGACTTATTTTGTAAATATAACTGTACAATTTTAGCTATGTTGGAAAATTGTTGCTTTGCTCGGAGAGCAATTTATAGCCACATCTGTATTTTAATTGTTGTGGTTTCAAATAATTTTCTTCAGGCTAGATAATTCGGTAAATAAAACGACCCTACTACACTAGACACCATGGAATCAAGTCAGCCAATTTTTAATTGGCTGATATAATCGTTCACATTTTGAATTTGGAATTCCTTAGGAATAACTCTCTAATTATCTAAGCTTATTAGGATAAGGTAACTAATTTTATGCTTGCTGGTAAAGGTTTTGTACTATTTAACTACATCCTAGCAAAGGATGGACTCTTTATTAATGATCGACTCAAGAAAACGGCTAACACAGCCTACATTAAACTCTTCAAGAATCTTATCGATTACATGACACCTGTCAATCTCAGATGATTAAGACTATGATTTATTCTTTCTTTTTATCTCCTAATTTTCTGTATTTTCTAGCTTTCCTATGTGAGATATAACGTTTCCCTTTAAAGGATTTAGAAAAATATTTCGTCAATTTTAATAATATTACTTACTGCATTTATATTAGCTTTCGCCTAGCTGAAGCAAGGAATCAGTGACCCCATCTAAACACTGTTTTTAAATCAAGGCCTCTTTGTTTCGCTGACTCAGCTAAACTCAAGTTATTCAACATACATCACAGATAACTAAATTATTTATTCTTGTTATGTACTTTCTTCGCAATAGGACTTCCAGTAAGATTATTAAATGTTTTCCTACAATCATACAATCTTGAGGAATTTTGCAACGATATCTGTGTAACCCTAATGAATTTGTCCCCAAGCAGATAACATGTTCACTGTGACAATATGGGCAGAATAAAGTAGAATGAGTTGCTTCAATGCATGAAGCAATATCAGCTGCTCGATTGTCATCGAGCTAACTAATAAGATGCAGCTTTATGTTAACAGAAAGTGAGGAAAGAGTCTCTTTGATCTGTATCACTGTTTGCTTTTTTATGACAACCGCTGTTGCTAGAAATTCTTCCTACTGTATCTAGAATTTCTAGCAACAGCCTTTGCTAACATAGCTACAATTTTATATCATAATGTAAGAATTATAACTTAACTGAATAGTAAAAATATATTATCAATAATGGTTTTTCCTAGATTTAAGATAATATAACCAAACATTAACGCTTTATTTGAGACATTGGGAGGCCAGTAGTATGGCTAATTGGGTAACAGGAAAAATCATTAAAAACCACAAATGGACAGACTCATTATTTAGTTTGATCCTTGATGCGCCAATTAAACCTTTTATTGCTGGGCAATATGCTAAACTTTCGTTAGAAATAAATGGCCAGCGTATCCAACGCGCCTATTCTTATGTTAATGCACCCAATGATAATCAACTAGAATTTTATTTGGTCACCATACCGGAAGGAAAACTCAGCCCACAGCTTAAAGCATTAAAACCTGGTGATTCTATCTACATCACTGAAGAGGCAGCAGGATTCTTTATATTAGAAGAACTGCCTGATTGTAAAACGCTTTGGATGCTATCGACAGGCACCGCAATTGGACCTTTCTTATCTATTTTGCAACTTGGCAAAAATTTAGCGCGATTTAAGGAAATGATCTTAGTACATGCGGTACGCTACGCAGAAGATCTGAGTTACTTACCATTAATGAAAATACTTGAAAAAAAATATCAGGGGAAATTGAAGATCCAAACCATTGTGAGTCGAGAAAACAAAATTGGCTCACTTACTGGTCATATTCCAGCACTAATTAAAAACGGGCAGCTAGAACAGGCAGTAAAGGCAAAAATTGATCCGTTAACTAGCCATGTTATGCTTTGTGGTAATCCACAAATGCTTAAAGATACCCAACAATTACTAAAAACACAAAGAGGAATGGATAAACACTTACGCCGTAAACCTGGTCAAATTACTAATGAACAATATTGGTAAGCAGCTGTAAAATAAAAATTAATTAGGCTAAAAGATAGTTTAACTTGCTCAGTTTTTTTACCATAACGATTTGCTTTATCCAAACTTTTGATACTACCAGAATCTAAAATAATATGGTAACAATAAACTAAATAAAGGTAGGAATCATCCAATAAAAAACACCCCCCAACACTGCTAAAAAAAAGGGCTGAATAAACTAATATCGATGGAAAAATAGCACAAAAGCTAACAACAACCAGCTATCAAATTTTCCACGATCATGTAGATGATTAGTAAAAATGCTGACAATGTATAAAGCAACAATCTGACTATTAACAGTAAGATATAATAAAAAATAACAAAAAAGTTTTCAAACTAAATATAATTATCTTTAATAAAGACTAAATAATAATACCAAACTAAAATGGTTTCCGATTAATTTGTCATTTGAATGAGAGTGCCAATTATTTTAATGAATCCTTTATGATGAAATTCATACTAATAACCAACGCTGGTGAAAATCTATAATTGAGTTATTCTTAATTCTGGTGTATAAGGTTTTGGAGAAAGTAGCCTATCTTGCTTATTTATTTGTGAATTATTTCAAGAACAGAAAAATGATATGCCATAAAAAAGTCTACTATAGGTATCTAAAAAACTAGATATTACCTCTAATTCCTTGTATGAACTTATCCGTTAATGGTGCCAGGCAGGTATAGCCACTATCCTTGAGGCTAAGCTCGAAGCCATGCTGCGACAATATGCTGAATACTTCCTTATCGACAAGTGTTCAGATGCCGTCGTCCATACTGATTATTTGCCACAGCAAACTATACAGACAGGTATTCGCAATGTTATTGTTGATATTAAAGTGCTTAATGTGTCAGGATGGAGATCACAGCACTAACGCTGTTGGGTACAAAAAACAGGTAGTGTGCTAGTTTTCAGTCCCAAAAGGAATGCTAACCAAAAATTGTTGGTATTCTACGAATTTCTGTCAGTGCACACTGGCCCGTCAATAAGAACCAGGAACCAATTAAATCAGCTTTTGCCAACAAGTAAAGCTTACGAGAACCGGGGCGCGAAGAAATGTAGTTCAAGAAAACAAACCTTTCAATACTATTTAATCTAGTCCCGTCTGTTTAAAAAAGTGGAAGTGGCTAAGGGGAAGTTAACCTGCTGATTCTGGTTGTAAACAACATCCAATTTAAGGATGGGAGAATAGAACAGATTTGCTAAGCATCAGAGTAGAACAGATAGCTTGACCGCCATACAGGAGATTTGCTAATAACTATTAACATTAGTTTTTAGTATTTATACATAACTACCACTATTCTTCGTGGTAGTAAAAGAATTATCGGTTCTGCTTGAAAGAGAAGTTTTAGCTGTTTATTTATCACCCTATGCGAGGATTTTATTAATAAACCTATCCCAATTTTTTATCAAAAATATAATTAGGATAATCCAAGCTATCCAATACATGAATTTAAAGTGATCAAAAAAAGTAAGAATATTACCTTACCTTTTATTCATGTATTCATGCAACTAGTCTAATTAACAACAAAATTTACTCACCTCTCTATCCTTGAACGAGGATAGTAAAAAATTAAAAGTTTACGCTAACATTACTTCCATCAAAAGATGCAAACAGGTATAAAATATATCGATAATTATTGAAACGTTATATTATAGCAATTATTAATCACTTTAAAAAACCATTTAGATTAACAACACATATTAATTAATCGCGGTATTAAATTGTATGTTAGAGCAACATAACTAAGTGCAGAGTGATGAAACGATAGTAGCCGCAATCCGTATATTTTAGTAAAAAGCAAAGATAACTATAATTACTTTCGTTATTGAACCGGTTAAGATTTCGAGTATTAGCAAATCTAGTGTATAGTGCTCAAGCTACCGTTTTCACTCTGATTCTTCGCAAATCTGTTCTATTCTCCCTCCTTAAATTAGACGTTGTTTAGAACTATAGTCAACACCTCAAATCCCATTAGCAGGTTCCAGCTTTTCTGAGCGGACTGTACCAGATTAAATAGCATTGAAAGGGTTGTTTTTCTTGAACTACAATTCTTCTTGCCTAGCCTTCTCCGTAGTCTCACTATCGAAAAAGCAATTTAATCGGATTTATTTTTCTTATTGACCCACCAATGCTCTGACGGAAAGTAAGAGAATGCCAGCAGTTCTTCTTGATCTTTTTCCAATTTTTTCATCGCTGCAGGATACTCACTGAAAACCTTCCTAATAAAATATAAAGGGCTTTATTAGCGGCATCGCGGCTCTCTGCTAGACAGATCTCCCGCAGAGTTCAGAGCCTTAACTTTCAGTTATATCCCTTTTTGGAGGTGAAGCAAGCACATTAGCTATTTTGTGTATCCAACAGCGTTTTGCTGCTGCGTCTCTGGAAATATCCTTTCCATCGTATTTCAAAAAACCAAGGGCACTGATCTCCAATAGCAAGCCTGGGAAATACGGTTAAGCGACGCGCGCTAGCAGGGCATTGATAAGTTCGACTAAGTTCGCTTCTAACTCTCGATAACTATTTTCAAGCACAACGAACTCCTTACGTCTATGCGTCAGTGACGCCGATAATGGATCAGCAAGCAAAGGGATCATCTTGCCTGACAGATTGTATATATGCCATCGGCCAATAAATAAACGTAGATACGTATCCCTTAAATCAGCCAAGCAGCATTCTCTATGTACTCTTTCAACCCATTGCTGTTTTAGCCTGCTGATAGTACTGCAGAGAGACCATATGTTTTTCACCAAGAAAGCCTCCTCCCTAGCTTTGTAAAAATCAGCGCTGGAGATGGGAGATGTCTCGCAAAGTATAGCCATGGTAGCAACTCTTCGCTGCTTTTTGGATAATTCAGATAAGACAGTAGCAACAAGCTGTTAGAAGCATATTCCGTTGCCGCTGCGAGAGCCCCCCCATGACCTTATGCACTTTAATCTTAACATTGCCAATACCATTCTGTAATATGGTTCGCTGTGGCAAATAAGCGTTACAGATCGAGAGCACAAATTACCACCCCCGTTAACAACGGGGTGGTGGCGTTTTTAGCATGTTATCCGCAGCATACTTTGAGCTCAGCCTCAAATGAGAGTGGCTATCAGCTGCCTTGGCACCAGCATTACGGATGAGCTTCGTGCAATGGATAAGAGGTAATATTTTATTTTAGGGATACCTATAGAGTAGACTTTTTTATCTTATATCAA
This sequence comes from Arsenophonus sp. NEOnobi-MAG3, assembly GCA_052171895.1. Lineage (GTDB taxonomy): Bacteria > Pseudomonadota > Gammaproteobacteria > Enterobacterales > Enterobacteriaceae > Arsenophonus. The sequence continues at coordinate 107,636 of JBQMRN010000003.1, read as the reverse complement.
TCTCTATAAGATTGAAATCATTCACGAAATCAATAAAGGCTGCACACCAGCCGCCTTCTCCGAAATTCCCTACATATAGCAGAAATGAACATAATTCATCAATGCAATGATTCATATTGCACTTTAAATATAGAATTTAACAAATATTAGTTAAAATTAACTATTCCAAATAAATAGTTAACTGGAAAATTTAAGTATGTAATAACGCCGTTACCGTTACAATCACTAATATAGCTTTTAATTTTAGCTTAAATTTTATTTAACTAATCACTAAATTTCTGATTAATTCAACCATTAGCATAATATGGCTATCAGAGGCATTAAGTGCATGGATGTAATGATATTTTCGCCACCAGCAGCATAAAATAATTTTTTATTTTGCACCGCAATCTCCTCTAGTTTTTCTAAAAAGTCCATCAAAAAACTTGGATATAATAGCTTAACATGTTTAACGCCGTTCTTGGCTAAGGTTTTTAAGGTTACATCAGTGTAAGGCGTAAACTAGGGCTTACGGCCAAAGCGTGACTGATAAGTCATGATGATTTTATCAATAGGGAAATTAATTAACTCACTGAGTAAACGGGTTGTCAGTTCACATTCCTTCGGATAAATATCACCTGTTTTAGCATAACGATTATAAATACTATGATAAGAAAGCAATAATTGATCATGTTCACCATATCGTTTAAAACTTAACTCAACTGACTTTTTTAATGCATCAATATAAGATGGATGATCAGCATAACTAGGAATAAAGTGGAGGCCGGGTATGGTTCTATATTTTTTTAACGCTCGGCTGATTGCATCAAAAACTGCTGCTGTGGTTGAACAAGAATATTGCGGATAAAGCGGTAACATAATTATATTTTTAACCTGCTTAATTAATAGTTTATCAATTGATGCTGCAATAGAAGGCGAACCATAACTCATACCTAATTCGATAGGAATAGCAGGCAGTTGTTTTGTCAGTGCAGCTAGCTGTTGCAAACTATAATTTAGTAATGGCGAACCAGCTTCGGTCCAAATTAACCGATATAATTTACCTACTCTTGGTGAGAGTAATGGTAAAATAACCAAATGTAATAGGGGTTTCTAAATTATTTTTGAAATATCAATAAATCTTACATAACTAAGAAATTTTACCAAAAAACGTTTTACTACTGCTGGCGTTGGTGCATCAGGCGTCCCTAAGTTAACTAATAAAACACCATACCTTTTAATGCTCATGCCAATTGGCTCCATTTTATTTATTGCTAACTATTTTATAGTTTAGAGTTATCCTTATTTCTACTGTATGGGTTTTTGGAGATGCTTACGTATCCTGCTGCTAATTGATTTAGTAAATAATTTCAACAACAGAGAGATGATATGATATAAAAAAGTCTACCCTACAGCTATCCACAAAACTAGATATATTACCTGTGATCCATTGCATAAACTCATCCGTAATAGTGGCCAGATAGCTGAATAGCCAGCGTTATTAAAACTGAGCTCAAAATCATGCTGCAACAACATGCTGAAAACCACCTTCTCGACTAGCATGTCACGATACCCATCAGGTCCGTAACAGTTATTTTCCACAGCAAACTATACAGACTGGTATTGGCAATGTTGAAATTAAAATGCCTAAGTTCATAGATAGAGCAGCAATAAAGGAATATGCTTCAAAAGCTCGTTGCTACCGGCTTATCTGAAGCATGTAAAAAGAGTCAAAGTGTTGCTAGCAGTTGTACCTGTGAAGCATCTGCAGTACTATCACCATCAGCAGACTGAAAATAGCAATGGCTTGAAGAGAACAGGCAATGGGAGGAGGGGCTGCAGGATTTAAGCCATACGCACTACATTTATTTCTTAGGCGATGGATGGCATAGACAGTCCTGTTAGGCAGAATGATCCCTTTGTCTGCTGGTGTTATTATCGGGGCCACTGAGCATAGACGTAAAGAGCTACTTGAAGTCGAAGATGCTTATCGAGACTCAGAAGCGAACTTGGGAAAACTTTTCAATGGCCTGCGAGCAACGTGCCTTAACTTTATCTTGTAGGCTTGTTACGGGAGACAGTGTCCTTAGTTTTTAGAATGCAATGCCACAATGATGGCAATGGCAAAGATATTCACGGATACCCAGCACCAATAAACGCTGTTTGGTACACAAAATAGCTAATTGTTGTGCCTTAACTCTCCAAAGACATGCACTGAAAGTTAAGGGTGAGGAGTTACATGGAGGTTCTGGATAGCGGAGAGGCGTGATACCGCTAATAAATCTATTGATGTTTGTTAGCTTGATTTTCAGTGAAAGTAGTATCGCTATGCAACGATAAAGAAGCTGGAGAAAGATCAAGAAGAACTACTGGCATTCTCTTACTTTCCGTCAGAGAACTTGTGGGTCAATAAGAAAAATAAATCCGATTGAATCCCCTTTTGCGATAGTGAGACTACAGAAGCCTAGGCGCGAATAACTCTGATTCGAGAAAAATAACCATTTCAATGCTATTTAACCTGCTACAGTTTTCTCAGAAAAGCTAGAACTGGCTAAGGGGATTTGATCTTAACCCTGCTGATAAAGAACTTCTAATTTTAAGGATGGAGAACAGATTTACGAAGCATTTAACTGGAGCTTAGGCAACCATCTGACTGACCGCCATACACCAAATTTGCTAATAACTCGGTAATCCCAGGATAAATAGTAATATCAGCCTATATTAGCAAAAGTTATTGGTAGAAATCCATTATACTGTATGAAGAATTTTCGCTAACACCGATTGCCATGAAAAAGCAAATAGTTATATAGATCAAAGAGACTCTTTCCTCAATCCCTGGTAACATAAAACTGCAGGTCATTAGTTGGCTCGGCGATAATCTATCGAATGATATAGATTCATGCATTAAAGCAAGTGATTTTTACTTTATCTGGTCATATTATCACAGTAAACATGTTATCCGCTTGGAACATTTATTAGAGTTTTGCAGTGGTATCGTTGTAAATTTTCCGATTGCAGGAAAACATATTAATAATATTAGTGGAAGTCCTCTGGCAAAACCACATTACAAAGATAAATGGTTTAGTTATCTGTAATATATTTTGAATATCTTGACTTTACGGGATTAGAAAAATAAACAGGCATTACTTCAGCGGTGACACTTAACATAAATGCGTAAGTAGTATTTGAAGTCGAGAAAATATTTTTCCTTGAATCCTTTAAAAGGTAGCGTTATATCTCAGATGAGAAAACTAGAAAACGCGAGAGGAGATAAGAAGGAAAGAACGAATCGCTGTCTTAATTGCCAGAGATCGACAGGCTCATATGATCGATGAGATTCTTGAAGAGTTTAATGCATAGTGTGGTGTTAGTCCTTTTCTTAAGCCGATCATCGATAAAGAGTCCATATTTTTTTAGGATATAGAGCTAAATGATATGAAACCTTTGGCAGAGAGTATGAAATTAGTCACCATTGACTAATAAGGTTGGATAATTAAAGAATTATTGCTAAAAATTCCATATTCAAACTGTGAATAGTTATATCAGCCGATTAAAAGAATGCCTGAGTAAATTCTATAGTCTAAGGTCGTTTTATTTACCGAATTATCTAGCTTGAAGAAGATTGTTTGAAACCACAAGAATTGAAATATAGACGTAGATAAAAATTGCTCTCCGAACAAAGAAATAACCTTTGCTAAGGTAGTCTTATTAATATACATCACCACAATTTAAACAAAATGCGTAGCGATTTTGTGGATCATTCATATGCTGATAAAATTTAATTTGTTGCTGAAGTTTATTAGCCATTTTTTGTGGTAGTAACAATTGCAGTGTATTTGGCAGCATTACCTCATCACTTGAATTTAATTCAAGTATTAATTGATCAATAAAAGAATGTTCAGGCTGAATCCACTCAAGTGAAGGTATAGTAATTTTAGCTAATTCAGCTGCTTTATTTACTGCATCGTCAAAATCACCCAGTTTATCAACCAGGCCATTTTGTAGCGCATCTGAACCTATCCATACCCGACCTTGAGCAATTTTATCTATCTCTGCTAGTGTTTTATTGCGAGCCTGAGCCACATATTTTAAGAAGGTCTGATAGCCATTTTCAATAGTGATTTGCATCAAGTCAGAAAATTGTTTATTAATCCCTTTTGTCGCTGAGATATCCGCTAACGGAGTAGTGGAAACACCATCAGTATGAACACCAATTGTATCTAAGCTTCTTTCAAAGGTATTTATTACACCGAAAATACCAATTGAGCCGGTTAGGGTTGTTGGACTAGCAAAAATATAATTGGCAGGTGTTGAAATCCAATAACCACCTGATGCTGCCATTCCTCCCATAGAGACTACAATGGGTTTATTAGCGTCACGTGCAGCAACCAATTCATTACGTATCGCTTCTGAAGCGGTAACACTACCACCAGGACTATTAATACGTAAAATAATCGCTTTAATATCAGGGTTAAGTCTTACTTTACGTATTTGCGCCACAGTTGTTTCACTGCCTACCATACCAGGCTTTTGCTGTCCATCAATAATAGCGCCTTTGGCAATTATCACAGCAATATTGCCAGATTGATCATCAGATTGATTTTGTTGCATTAGTTGAGTTTGCTGTGGTTGTTCATTGGCATAATCATAGATACTAATGTAATTAAAATACTGATCTTTATCATTCCAACCAAATTTTTTGCTTAACTCTTTCTCTATAACTGCACCGCTAAAAATATGATCAATAAGTTTTTGTTTAAGCGCATATTTCGCACTGTCACCATTGACGCTTTTCATTTCTTCAATCAATTTATCAGCACCTGGAAAAATATTTCCTGGCATTATTTTGCGGTTTTGCGCAACAGTTGATAAATAATGTTGCCATAGTGAACCAATCCAGATTTTATCGGCTTCACGCGCTTCAGGTGACATATCATCACTAATAAATGGCTCTACTGCTGATTTATAGGTGCCGATACGGAAAATATGGCTATTGATTTTTAGGTTATCCAGTAGTGTCTTATAATAGAGTTTATTGGTTGAAAAACCATAAATTCCGATATTACCTTGTTGTGACATATAGATATGATTGGCAAAACTGGCTAAATAATATTGCAATTGATTATAGCTATTACCCACTGCGTAAATAGGTTTTCCTGCCTGCTTAAACTCTGTCAATGCCTTACCAATATATTGTAAAGATGGCTGATCGGAACTAATTAGATTATCAAGTTGTAAAACTATACCGGTAATTTTTTTGTCATAAGTTGCCCGGCGAATAATATTTACAATGTCAAATAAGGAGTTTTCTTTCATGAGGTTACTTGATGAGCCGAATAATTCACGGCTCATTTTACTAAGAGGATTAGGGATAGAGACTTGATCAACGATCACACCTTGTAAATCAATAACTAGGGCACCATGATATGGGCTAGTCGATTTTTTTTCACTTTTATAGGAAAAATAACTATTTGCTGCGATAAAGATTAAAAAAAGACAGATAAAACTGGTGAGAAATCGTCTGATAAAATTAAGTAATCGCCAACTAAATTTAAAAAAGGTTGCGATTAAATTCCATGGGTTTCGCATGCGATCTCCAATTATATGATTAACATGTTTATGTTAAAAGGACATAAGATAATTGTCAGTCATAACTCATAGAATAATTAAAAATATTTTTATTGCTATTCAAGCCTGAATGAAAATGTTTCCTTACTATACAGGAAGGTCGATGATAATATTCTTTTTTTGAAAAAAATACTTAAAAATCGTCATTTCTGCGCAATTTCTACCTATTCAATTAGTTAAAATAGTTGCAATAAAAGTTAAGCTTAACAAGGAGGCATCTATGGATGATGCTGAGTTATGCTCATTAAGCAACATATCTTTTAGTAATTTATTTTTCCTGAAAAGTAAAATTTTAAAATACTTATAAAGCTTCTTGCCCTTCCTTTTTTAAGGTCATACCGAATTTTTTTCATTTTAAATAGCGTCTTAATTAAGACGGCCTCAAAATCTTTAATTGATTTTGCTACAGGGAGTTTTTGCACAGCCACACACAGAGAGCCCCATACAATGCAATATTCTTGCCGCTTTACATGATGAACCTTGTTCAACAATCGCTATAAAAGCTTCTAATTTTCTTGAGAAAGACATAATAAGTACTCTACTTCAATCTTAAATATCAAAGAGATAATTTAAATATCTATTTAATAAAATAGATCTGATACAGAAATTCAAAAAAATAGCTTTTACAACTCTTTAAGAGAAAAACACTTAGTGGCTAATAATTTAAAGAAAAAATTAAATTTTTTAATTAATTTCATAAATTAATTTTTAGCAAACGACATCATTTCATTACATCTAATTATTAGTTTCTAATAAAAATGGAATTTTCATATAGTATATTTTTACTTATAGTTTATTACTTTGAATTAAATTAATTATTTAAGTTATTTTTAAAATCTTATGATTAGCAATCACGCTAAATAATTTAAATTATTAAAATAACTCATTAATAACTAAAAGAAAACATTTTATATAATGGGTTACATTTATATATTCAATCTGATAAATTATTCTAATAAAGAATTTCAATTAGATAACTAATTAAAATGAAATTTGTCTCATTTAATATTAATAGCCTAAGAGCACGCATTCACCAACTTGAAGCTATCATTAAAAAACATCAACCGGATGTCATTGGTTTACAAGAAACAAAAGTTGATGATTGTACATTTCCTTTAGAACAAGTTAATCAGCTAGGCTATCATGTCTGCTACCATGGACAAAAAGCACATTATGGTGTCGCACTATTTTGCAAACAAAAACCAATCAGTATTCAAAAAGGATTCCCTGGTGATGATATTGATGCCCAGCGTCGTATTATTATGGCAGATATTGAGACAGAAAAAAGAATAATTACCATAATAAACGGTTATTTTCCACAAGGTGAATGCCGTGATCATCCAAAAAAATTTGCAGCAAAAGCAAAATTTTACGAAGACTTACAGCTTTATCTGCAAAATAATCTTTCACCTCAATCCCATATTATTCTTATGGGAGATATGAATATTACCCCAACAGATCATGATATCGGAATTGGTGAAATAAATAGAAAGCGTTGGTTAAGTTTGGGAAAATGCTCTTTTTTACCTGAAGAACGAGAATGGATGGATAAATTAAAATCTTGGGGATTAATAGATACTTATCGTCAAAAAAATCCAGAGATTACTGATCAATTTTCGTGGTTTGATTACCGGTCAAAAGGTTTTGTCGATAATCGAGGTTTACGAATTGATTTGATCCTAGTATCAAGTTCCTTGTTTTCCTGTTGTGGTGAAACAGGGATTGATTATGACATTAGAAGTATGGAAAAACCTTCAGATCATGCCTCTATTTGGGCAAAATTTGAGTTAAATTAAAATAAAATAATAGCATTATGTTTACTATCATTTTATTTTAATTTTCTGGTAATTCTTCTATTCTTCTTTACTGATAACTTTTCTCCGTTTTATCTTCGATGACCTATATGGTACGAAATATGGTTAAAGCAATTTGCTGTTTGGTTTCTTGGATTAACATTTTCAGTGTATCTCATCTAGATCTAAGATAAAATATTAATAACAAAACTGTTTTTTTACTGATTTGTGTTAACTAGATTCCAGTAAGCTGGGTCATATCAGTCAATACTGTCTCCAGCGCTAAAACCTTAAATAAGGCAATTCCTACTGGAGCAGTAGGAATATAATGGCCTTTTTTAACTAAAATTTTTGTTTAAATAACAATTCAATATACCCAGTAGCATCGCTTCTGTCCCTAAAGTATGCTTTATCTTGCACAAAACTGGCAATTTCCGGTCATGACAAACAACAAAGTAGCATCAGTAAAGGGTTTGAGTGGCTGGAGTTTTCTTTCTATTACTTCACAGCGTTTGAAAAATAGTTTATCTTTTATCTTTATCCGCATCCCGCTCTTTAGCACTAAAAATAGCTCGTCAAGCAGGTTCTATAAAAAAGCGAACTTTGGCAATAAATTTCTTTTCTATGATATCCAGTTCAATAACCCGTTTATGAAATTTCATACTGGCCATAAACTGGATAATATATTGACCAGCAATAAATGCATAAATTTTGCTTTTGTTTTGGTCAGCTTCACTCCAGTTCTGCTCTATCGGTAGGAATAATTGCATGATGTGCACCAACTTTTTTATCATCTAAACAGAGATTTTGCTTATATAACTTAGCCAGCTCAAATTTTATGAGGCCAGGCTTGATGAACAACAATAAGCTTTAATATTCCATGACGACTGATAAAAGGCTCTTTCAGTAAGTAATGATAATCGGAATGAGGATAAGTAATAACTTTATTTTCATATAATTGCTGCAATCTATCAATAACTTCTTTATCACTCAAGGCATGTTTTTATCCGCTTCAATTTGTAAACCCAACACTACAATGAATAAGCTAAGGGCGCAATTTCTGATTTTTATTTATTTTAATATAAATAACTAAGCCTGATTGATGAATAATTCATATAGCGATACACTCAAAGCTAATGGAGCGATTAATTAACACCTTTTTCATCCTGATAATCAATACTGGCTACTTGCCTGCCAGACTAGATAGCGATGAAATGTTCTTCATTGGGCGTGATTATATGCGCTTTTACTTCAAAAAATTTTTGGCAAGGAAATATTCAATCTCTTCATCTTTTCTAATTACCAATTCTAATACTGCCGTTTGAACTCGACAAACAGATAATACCCATTGATATAACCCAACCACTAGCCAAGCAAAGTATAAGCTAGCGTCATATTTATTCTATATAATCAATCTGCTCTATTTTGAGCCAATGCAGACATACAAAGTGGAATGAAATCTCGATTACTTCTTAACCGTTCAATGCCATTAACTACCAATTAAGCATTAAAATCGCTAATTAAGCAGCGCTGAACAGCGCTGCTTTTTATCATCGAGTAAGGCTAAAAAATCTAACACTTTATTCAGCAGGAATTGTCTTTTATGATCAGGATCCCTAGTATGCACAATTTCATCGGCCAGGAGATAGGATTTAATAGTGTTAAGTCTCTTAATAACCGCGGCTAGTGGCTTCATAACCGCGGCTAGTGGCTTCAATTGCCATTTTTCAGAAATGATCGCTAAATCAGTTAATGACCAATTGGCGAACCGGGACTGGGTATTATAAGCCTGAGTTTCATATTGCTCTAATAGATGAGCAATACAGCAAGTCACATATTCCAAATATCACAACACACAATAAACCCGTCTTGTCGTTTATGTGATTTTGCTAAAACATCAGCAATAGAATAGCACGTGCTAAACTTGGATTTTCTCCAAAAAATAAACGATGAATAGGGTTATTCAATTACCTCAATCATCGCTCTACCAAGGTTTTGCTTGCTCTAATTGGCTGATTCACTAAAAGATAAATTATCTTGTCTGACAAATTATTTAACTTCAGCAATTGCTGTAGGGGTAAAAAGACTCCAATTAATAATCCTTCTAATTTTTGTGAAAAACATAATACATTTGCGTTGTAATGGTTTGTTATCTAGCCTAAAAATAGGCGTAACTCAAAAAATTACGTTGGGTTAAATCTGCTTAATGGTACTCTCCTGCTCAATATAACTTTTAATATACGCTAATTTAGCAATTTGCAAAAAAGCCACCGTCGCCTGTAAATCAGGCGCCCAATAATTTTCAGTTAATACCCTAAACAAACCAAAACTAGTTACATCAGTCATTGCAGTTTAACCCCCATCAATATTTGCTAACTTTGAGCCTGATTTATTTAATTGACATATAAGCTGAATAGCTAAGTAGTATTAATAATAGCTCTCACGGCAAGACAAAAATATCACCTCTGGCGCATCAATCGAATGACCACCAGCGAGTGATATATTACGATCCTGACAAATCATCTGCCTTCTTCAATTACTTGCTATGCTAGCTCAGCTTGAATTTTATTAATCGGCAAACCTAATATTGCAATCGCCATAATGGATTTACTACCTACTAGCTGCATAGCATGAACAGAACAAGTGTTATGCTCATTTTTGGTGTATGGGATTTCGGAGATGCTGACGTATACCCTGCTGATTAATTTCGTGAATAATTTCAACAACAGAGAGATGATATGCCATGAAAAGTTTATTCCACAAATATCCGCGAAACTAGATATGATCTCTGATCATTTGCATGAATTCATCCGTAATAGTACCAGGCAGCTAGCTGATAACCCAGCACAGTTTTGAGGCTGAGCTCGAAGTTGCCATGACGCGATAATATGCTGAAAACGCCACCTTGTCGACGAGTGTCTCATATCCGTCGTCCATAACGATTATTCGCCACAGCGAACAATACAGACGGGTATTGGGAATGTTAAGATTAAAGTCCCTAAAAGTTTAGAGGGGGGATCGCAGGGGCAAACGGAATATGCTTCAACAGCTTGTTGCGACTCCCTTATCTGAAGCGTGCAAAAACGTCAAAGTGTTGCTACCATGGATATGTCCTGTAAGACATCTCCAGCGGTGATTTTCACGAAGCCATGGTGATGATGCCGCTTCTCAGTAAAAAAGTATATGGTCTCTCTGTGAGTACCATCAGCAGACTAAAACAACAATGGTTTAAAGAGCACAGACAATGGTACCTGCATGATTTAATCGATACGCGCTACGTTTATTGTTTGCCCGATGCCATATACACTCCGCTCAGGTAATCTGATCGCCTTTGCTTGCTGGTATCATTATTAGCGTCACTGAGCATGGGTATAAGGAATTAATTGCTGTTGAAGATGTTTGTCGAGAGTCAGAAGCTAAGTGAGCTGAATTTCTTAATAGCCTGTAAGCACGTTGCTTAAGTGTATCTCCAAGGCTTGCTACGGGAGAGAGTGCCCTTGCTTTTTTGAATGCAATAGCAAAGATATTCCAAGACACGCAGCATCAACGCTGTTAGGTAAACAAAACAGCCAATGTGCTGCCTTCACTCACCAAAGGTATGTAACCGAAAGTTAAGACTGATCTGCGCAAGGTCTAGCTATCAGAGATAGCCGCGTGATGCTGATAATTAAATCCATTGATCTTTTTTTTGCAAAATTTTCAGTGAAATATCCTGCATCGCGATGAATAAGCCACAGAAAGATTGAGAATAGCTGCTGGCATTCTATGGCTTCTCATTAAAACACTGGGTGTCAATAAGAACGAAGAATCTAATTAAATCGACGGTTTCAACAGTCAGATGAAGCTGAGGCGCGAAGAAGTGTGGTTTAAGAAAACAACCCTTTCAATAGTATTTAAGCTGCTAGAATCTGCTTAGAAAAGCTAGAAATGCCTAAGCGAATTTTGACCTGCTTAACCATGATAGTAAACAACATCCAATTTAAGGATGGAGAATAGATTTATGAAATATCCAGACCGGAGTGGAGAATTACCATGATACATCAAATTTGCTAATAACTCCTGTGTGATCTTCTTTATATAAGAATTAATTTATTCAAGATATAGAATCAAAACGACGGTAGGTCTTTTGTCCCAGATCATTATATAAACTCTTGTCGCTAGCCCTATTCATGGCAAGATAGGTACTGATGGATATTGTTGATGGAAAATATCATGACGATGACGCTGCATTGTCAGGTAACTACAGTACATAAAATCAGAGCTGCTATTCAGGTCAGCAAAAAATCTGCATTTTAGTTTAGTTAATCGTTATGGTATATCCGAACTTTATCGTTGCTAAATAATAAAAACAAGATGATATTGATAATCATAGCCATATTCTCCATTGTTTGCTGACGATGCTGTCGCCCGATCAGGAAACCATAGTCGTTTTTCTTTAAAAAACATTTTCTTTCTCTTAACGATCTCCTGGCAACTCGTACGAAAATTCCTGAAGGCCATAAGTATCTTGATCTGACATGGATCGCTGTTTACGTAGGTACTGGGGAGGGAATTTGTATGAGATGAAGTAGGAGAGAAGTATTTCTCCCCACCAGAAGTCTGGGCATAAATGGTTTAAAAGCTACGATCCTAGTTATCTGCACGTAGATGTAAAATATTTTCTGAAATTGCCAAATAAAACCTCAAGACGTTATCTTTTCGTAGGTATAGTTCACGGAATTTGATGAATTTTTATCTGTTTTTACAAGGCAAAGACCAGAGGCCAATGAATACTCGACGCTTCTTACATGATCTTAAGCAAGCATGTCCCATGAGGTTATCCATCGGGTACTTACACAGATAATGGCAAAGAATTTACAGACCGCCTTTTTGGTTTGCGAAAAGGTTCAGGCACCGAAAACATGAATTTTCTCGTTTTTGTACAAATCTTGGTATAGAAAACCGATTAGTTGCCGACCATTCTCAAAGAAATCTTATGCTCAAGCTATTTAATGGGCGTATAAGGTGGGCTGCAAAGCTATTATTTCAATTCTGCTCAAGAGTTTGAGATCACTCTGCATCGATATGTTTAGTTGTACAATCAGGAATTACCCTAATTAGTATTAGGTAGTAAAACTCCATTACAGTCTATGAAAGATTACTTCAAAATTAAACATAAATTATTCAAAAAATGAGCATACTACCTTCCGAAATGTGACAAGTGCTAGGGACAAATAGAATCAATATCAGCTGGATGGAAAATAGTGGTTTTTATGATGGATTAATATAAAATGCTGATCACATCGGTTTAATCGATAAGTTAGCCGAAAGCTATCAATTGACCCTTGACATTATTTTTTACAGCTAGATTAGGCTTAGCATGATGAATAATTATTATTTTATAAACCCAAAGCGAGTTATTAGCTAATCTATCTAGTGTATGACGCGGTCAGCAGGCTAGCTACGCTAAGCTCTGATGCTTGGTGAATTTATTCTCCATCCTTAAATTAGACATTATTTACCACCAGGGTTGTCAAACAGGTCAAATCTCCTTAGCTAGTTTCAATTTTTCTGAACAGACTGTAGCAGCTTAAATAGCATTGAAAGAGTTGTTTTCGAACCACACTTATTCGCGTGTTGAATTCCGTAGTCTTCACATGTAGCAAAAGCCAATTCAATCAGATTCCTCGTTTTTATTGGTGAGCAGTGTGCTCTGACTGGAAGCCGTAGAATGGCAGCAGTTATTCTCCAATGGTTAGGAAATTAAATCACTCTTTAAGTGAAAACTAAAAGCCATCCTTTATTAGTAAAAGTAGATAGAATCAGTTTACTAGGTTTATTGTAAGTTAAACTTTAATAAGAGTGTGTATTCTTTTATTTAATGCACTAATTTTAAAGACATTAACCCTAGGAAGCTTACCTTAATAAGCATCGTTTTTCCATTTTATGCATTCTTTCTAATAAGAATTCCGTTGCCTGCTTGCTAAGCTATGCCTCGATAAAAAGTAGCTTATCTTTACATAGAATGCATTTGTAAACATTTGTGCGCAGGAATACTTTTATCAGCACGGAGAAAATCCAGATTTCTTAGGCTTTTATGTGGCTTCATCTCCAGTGCATTATATACATCTTCGGCAATAATGTTTTCCACGTTTACGATTCGATAAGAAAGCATAGTAACATATCATCTTAACATACATCCCCAGAATATGGATGATATAGTGCGCCTCCGATTATCTTTTCTTACGTCAGGATCTCCTGCTGGTACTACCTAGTCCGCTGATCATAGTAATGATGTACAACCACTCCTTCTTCAGTAATGCCATAGTTTTAACGGAGATACTGATTGGCGTTTAAGCTAACGCTCGAGGTATTTCACACTTATACCAACAACACCACTTTCATTTTTTAGCGAAGTGCACTTTCCAGTAAACTCCATACTGTGCATTCAGGTAACACTACCAATGCTTCCTAGTACTGATATGATCTGCTCCAGACCAGGAGAAAGACTAGTGGGATTTATCAGGTCATACCTCTGACCAAGAAGCCGGATGACAGCGCCTAGCTAGATTTCTTTTCTGCTCTTTTTTGAAGAACAGCTCACACCATACAGCATGTTTAATATTCAGACCGCTAGGGGTGAGGAAGAGATGAATATGTAGATGTTGATTAAGTTGTCAACCATAAGTATGCAAGGCAAAAAAGATACCAATTTCAATACCCTCTTTGCGTGCTCACTTGCAGCATAGCACGTTGGGCGCCAGCGCGAAACAGGGTATTGAGTAGTGGCCAGTTGTTCTTGAAAAAGGCTAAATAAGATGGGGCATAGTGAAAGTAATGTGTTGCCAGTCTTAGTTAAATAAAATATGAGCCTGCTGTTCTAACCAAGTGCTCGGTAGCGTTAACGCCGCATGAACTACAGGCTTTTCACACTTATAGCTTTGGTAGAAAAACGGCAATGGTAACATTCAGGAGAAGCACAGCAGTAACGCTGGATACCTTCTCATGGGATAATTGCTTCAGGTAAGTCTTTTCTTAATAGAAAAGAAGGGTTCATACGAGTTAACACTTTCATCGTATTTTTTACGAAAGTTATTTCCGCCATCATCAATACTGAAAAGTAGTTCAATTGAACGGATGGATGATTATATATACATCTAGATAAATTACCCTCTTGGTATCGCTAAAGAAATAGAAATCGTCATCCTGTCCACATTAGTCATGTCTATCGACCTAGTTATCTTTATGTTTGTCATGAGGCTAAGAAGAAGGGTGATTATCTCTAGTTTCCTATAAGGGATGAATTTATCGGCAAGCATACTTTCACTCATAACCAACTAATACAGTTATATCCAGGGTCACATCGGCTTGGCCCTAGTTGCTCAAAACCTCGTATAATCATGATTAGAGGCGAATAATACTTGCGTATCGATAAAAAATTATGGACTGAGTTAGTTGGACAGATTGCTGTATGAGCTCTTTTTTGGCGTAATAAAAAATTCAGTCGGTCTGTTATTATTAATTTAGGAAGGGAGATCATAAAGCGCTTTGGATAAACAGGTGATGTAACACGTGAAGTCACCTGTTATCTCTTTCTGATTTATCTGTTTTCTCCTTTCTAAGAGATTTATTCTGAGCCATCTGAATAAATTCCTAAAAAATTAACATATTGTAGAGTATAAAAAAGTATTCAGATCATGAGTTTCCCAGAAGCAGCGTAGCTCTGGCTGCACACACTCATACCATAGTCTGTGCTACGTTCATTTTTCTCCAGCTTCTTCATCACTGCAGGATGAAGACCTCGCTAAAACCTTGCCATCAAAACATCAAGGGCTTTATTACCGGTATTGCGGTTCTTCGGTAGCTAGCCATCCTGCAGCTCATCCTTAACTTTCGGTTGCATGCCTTTGTGGAGTGAAACCAGCACATTTTGGCTTTTTTATGTACCCAACATCCTTGCTGCTACGTATCTGGGAATATCTTTGCTATTGCATTTTAAAAAACCAAGGGCACTGTCTCCCGTAGCAAGCATGGGAGATACACTTAAGCAACGTGCTTGCAGGCTATTGAGAAATTCAGCTCACTTAGCTTCTGACTCTCGACAAACATCTTCAACAGCAACTAATTACTTACACCCATGCTCAGTGACGCTAATAATGATACAAGCAAGCAAATGAGCTCATCTTACCTGAGCGGAGTGTATATGGCATCGGGCAAAAATAAACGTAACGCGTATCGATTAAATCACGCAGGTACCATTGCCTGTGCTCTTCAAACCATTGTTGTTTTAGTCTGCTGATGGTACTCTGACAGAGAGACCATATAGTTTTTACTGAGAAGCGCCACCATCACCATGGCTTTATGAAATCACCGCTGGAGATGTCTCGCAGGACAGATCTATGCTAGCAACACTTCGACGTTTTTGCATGCTTCAGATAAGGCAGTAGAAATAAGCTGTTGAAATATATTTCGTTGCCGCTGCGATCTCCTTGACCTTAGGCACTTTAATCTCAACATCGTCTATACCAGTCTGTATAGTTCGTTGTAGTAAATAATCATTACGGGCGACGGCATGTAGGACGCTGCCAGGTCAAGAAGGCGGCCTTCAGCATGTATTGGTTTGCAGCATGGCTTCAAACTCAGCCTCAATCACGGTGGCTATCAATTGCCTGGCACCATTAAGGATGAGTTTATGGAATGGCATCAAAGATAATATCTGGTTTTTCGGATACCTATAAGGTAGACTTTTCATGCCAATATTATTTCTATATTGTTGAAATTATCCATGAAATTAATCAGCAGGATACTGCCAGCATCTCTGAAACATCAGACCAGACAACCAAAATGAGCATAACTTCCCCTTAGTGGAAGTAAGTGTTTTTTAAGCATAGGTATTTCTTTTATAATGGATTTTAATTCATAAAATTTCTAATTATTAGATAAATAAAATTATTAAATAGGTTTTATACCAATAAAAATATATAAAATTTTTAAATAATTTATAATTAAAATGAGTTATAATATAATTACTCATTTAAAGTAATCCGGGGAAAACAGATTTGGTTCCTGTGATAATAAATTCAATCCCAAGTGACATTAATAATAATCCCATAATACGAGTAATAACATTAATACCCGTTTGCCCTAAATACTTAACTAGAATTGTTGCTGAGCGAAAAAGTAACCAACAAGATAAAGTAAAAAAGATACAAGTTAACGATAGACCAACTAAATTTTGCCATCCCATCCAACGAGATGACCAGACAATACATGAACTGATTGCGCCAGGCCCAGCCATTAATGGTAGTGCTAAAGGAACAACTCCAATGCTATCACGAATGTCAGTTTCTGATTTTTTTTCTTTATTATGCTTATCTTCACCTATTCGACCACTAATCATAGACATAGCAATGGCCGCAATAACTATTCCGCCAGCAATACGAAAAGAATCAATAGAAATACCAAATAATTTTAAAAAAACCTCACCCAGTAATAACGAAATACATAAAATAATTCCTACAGAAAAATTAGCCACTAAATTAGTACGATTTCTTTCTGCCACAGATTGATAATTAGTCATACTAATAAATACAGGTAAAATTCCTATTGGATTCACTAATGCAAAAAGACTTAAAAAAAACTTAATATAATTAGGAAGATCCAGTAAACTACCAACCACAATTGAGTCCCTCAATCAAATATTAATGCTTAGCTAAAAATTAATTATTCATAACAAATAATCTTTAGCCTTATGCAGGAAAAAGACTTTAGCTTAGCATAGCATAGTTATCTAGTTAAAATTCAAAAAGTAATTTCAATAATAAAATAAGTTTTTAAATTAAATGCCATACGAAATTTTGCTAACTAATTCTGAGTTATGCTCATTTCTGCGCTGTATGGGGTTTCGGATATAGATGGTGGCGTGTATATCCTACTGATTAATTTCGTGGATGATTTTAACAACAGAGAGCTGATCTGCCATGGAAAAGCTACCCTATACAGGTATCCACTTGTCGACAGGCGTCCCACATGCTATCGTCAGTAACGGTTATTTGTCACAGTGAACCATATAGACTGCTATTGACGATGTTGAGATTAAAGTGCCTAAGGTGAGGGGGAGGGGATCGCAACGGCAAATGAATATGGGTCAAGAGCTTGTTGCTCTACCGCCTTATCTGAAGCGTGCAAAAAACGTCGAAGAGTTGCTAGCTTGGCTGTACCTGCGAGGGGATATCCAAGCGGTGATTTTCACGAAGCTATAGTCGTGCTTCTCGGTGAAAGCATATGGTCTATCTGCCAGTAGGATCAGTAGACTGAAACAGGAATGGCTTGAATAGCAGAGGCAATGCTGCTCTGCTTAATTTAAGCGATACACTCTAGCTTTATTTCTTGGCCGATGGTATATACGGTTATCTCAGGCAAGCTAACCAGACTTTGCCTGCTGATCATTATTGACGTCAGTGAGTATAGAGCTAAGGAGGTAGTTGTGGTTTAAGATGGTTATCGAGAGTTAGAATTTAACTTGGCCAAATTTCTTAATGTACTGCGAGCGTATAAGCTTAACCGTATCTCCTAGACTTGCTAAAGGATATGGTTTCCTTGGTTTTTGGAATGTAATGTGGCAAAATATTCTCGGACAGGCAGCAGCAACGCTGTTGGGTACGCTGTTAGGTATAGAAAATAAGTAGTATGCTAACTTTCAGTTCTAAAAAACATCATAACCGAAAGTTAAGCCTGAGATTCTGAAGAGGTCTGCCTAGCAGAAAAGAGAGACAGGATGCCACTAATAAAGATCTTTATGTTTTGTTAGCAAGCTTTTTAGCGAAGTATTCCTGTGGTGTCTCCTCTATGCAGCGATGAAAATGAAGAAAAGCAGGAGAAAGATCGAGAAGAATTCAATTCAAGAAAAACAGCCCCTTTTGATCAGAAGGGGCTGAACCGGCTTAAAGGGATTTGAGCTGCTGATCATGGTGGTAAACAACGTCTAATTTAAGGATGGAGAACCGATTTACAAAGCATCAGAGCAGAGCTCGGAGGATTAACCATTATACACTAGATTTTCTAATAACTCTTTTATATAACTTTTAACTACAGTGATTTTATAGAAAACAATAAGTTTTATTATAAATTTTTTTAATATAAATATGCTAGTTTTTTAAAATGTAAAGTTAAGTTTTTTTATATCTGCATAAGAAAGAGCTTGAAAAATAGTTAAAAAACATTATTTATATATGACTAATTTAGTATTAATCGTTATTAATTAATATAAGGAAAGCAATTTTTATGATGCGAATAGCCTTGTTTTTACTTACAAACTTGGCAGTAATGTTTGTATTTGGAATTATTTTGAGCTTGACTGGTATCCAGGGACAAAGCGTTTCAGGGTTAATAATTATGGCTGGTCTTTTTGGTTTTGGTGGCTCATTTATCTCATTAGTAATGTCAAAATGGATGGCATTACGTTCTGTTGGGGGGAAAGTGATTGAAAGCCCGACAACAGAAACGGAACATTGGTTGTTAAATACAGTTAATCGTCAGTCTGATCAAGCTGGTATTAAAATGCCAGAAGTTGCTATTTATCATGCACCAGATATTAATGCTTTTGCTACTGGAGCTCGTCGTGATGCGTCACTTCTTGCTGTTAGTACAGGTTTACTAGAAGGTATGGATCGTGATGAAGCCGAAGCGGTTATCGCTCATGAGATCAGTCATATTACTAATGGTGATATGGTAACAATGGCTTTATTACAAGGGGTAGTAAATACTTTTGTTATTTTTATTTCACGTATTATTGCTCAATTGGCCTCTGGATTTTTATCAAATAGCAATAATGAAAATGAAAATGAAAATGAAAATAGCCAGGGTAATCCAATGATTTACTTTGCGGTGTCAATGGTGCTGGAAATCGTATTTGGTATTTTGGCTAGCATTATTACTATGTGGTTTTCACGTTATCGTGAATTCCGCGCAGATGCAGGTTCGGCTGATTTAGTAGGTAGAGAAAAAATGATTGCTGCGCTACAGCGCTTGAAAACAAGTTATGAACCGGAGGAAGCTGGGAGTCTGCTAGCTTTTTGTATTAATGGCCGTTCTAAATCTTTTAGTGAGTTGTTTTTATCTCATCCACCTCTTGATAAACGCATTGAAGCCTTACGTATGGGCACTTATCTTAATCGATAAAACAATAACCCCCTACCAATCTCATTATGTTTGTGGTGGTTATTAACTTAGATAGGCAGTTTTGATTTATTCAATTATTCGTTGAAAACTTATATTTATTTAAGATTTTGCATAGTAAGAATTTCTTTTTCTATATTGAGTAGAGTTCTTTCCACATCAGATTGATTTAGCGATTTTAATCTAAAGGTTAAAAAGTTTTTAATCAACTAATTTCAGTAGCAATTGTTTCCGTATAAGGTGTGGTTGGGGTGTGTACCCGATACAATCATTTGTCATTTTTAGGCTAAATGAATTAAAAATAAAGCAATAATTACATTGGTATATTTTATATGGTTATAAAATAATATATGCGTCTTTATACAACTTTTTTAAGTTAAAAATAAATTTAATAAAACATTAACTATTTTATTTAGTTTTTAAAATATCTCTTTATGCTATTTTATCTCGGATATTTAAATGGCGAAGAATAGTAATAGAAAATAGGGGAGGAGGAGGAGAGGGCTTCCTTGATCTGTGCAGCACGATTATTTATGATAAAGTTATCATAGTAGCTATTGATATAGCTTAAGAAGTACTAACTGTTACATACCATGAAATGGTATAGTTTTTTTTGAATAATTCAGGTTTAATTTTGAACCAATATTTCATAAACTGCAATAGAGTGTTACTACCTAATACTGATTATGGTAATTCCTATTGTACAACAACCAAACATATATTCCATATTGAAATGAGGGCTTTACAGCCCATATTCTATGTGTCCATTAAATCGCTTGACCATATCATTCATTTTAGCATGAATCACACCGGTGGGCTAAAAATCGGTGTTCTATAGCAAGCTCTGTATACACAAACAGTCGAATTTATGTTTTCTCTGTGTAGCTAAACGTTTTTGCAGACAAAAAACACGGTCTATAAATTCTTTGGCGTTGTCTGTAAATATTCGATGCATAGCTATTGGAGAAGCTCGGTTAAGATCGTGTAAGAGAAGCGTCGAGCATTGATAACGGTCTTGGCCTTGATGCTTAGGAAATTAAATCACTATTTAAGTGAAGTGCAAAAGCCATCCTTTTTTACTAAATGAAGATAGAATCGGTTTACGAGTTATTAGCAAATCTGGTGTATAGAGATCAGACTACGTCTCTAGTATGATACTACGTGAATTTGTTTCTCTATCCTTGATTGAACGTTGTTTATCAACAGGATTAGCAGGTCAAATCCCCTCCCACTTAGACGGTTCAAGCTTTTTTGAGCAGACGGTAGCACCTTAAATACCATTGAAAGGCTTCTTTTTCGAACCACAGTTCTTCTCGTATCGTATTATTAGGGGGTAGGGCCTCTCACTGTCGTAAAAGCTAATTTAATTAGATTCGTCGTTTTGTATTGACAAATCAGAGTGGGCGCTGATAGGAAGTCATAGAGAATGTAAGAAATTCTTCTCGATCTTTCTCCAGTTTCTTCATCCCTGCATAGAGGTACTTCGCTGAAAACCTTGCCAACAAAATACATGAATATAGCACACTATGGTGGTATGAGCGTGGCTGGCACGACAGCTACGCGCTTTGAGAGGATGTTCATCATGAACTGAATACTGTTTTTATACTTTGCGATATATTAATTTTTTAGGAATTCATTCAGATGCCTCGGAATAAATTTCCTAGAAAGCGTAACCAAGTAAATCAGGAAAACAAGACGCAACTTCAGGTATTGCAGCGCTTGTTTATCTGAAGCGCTTTATGATCTCTCTCCTGAAATTAATGGTGACAGATCGACTGAATTTTTCATAAAAAAAAGAAGCCCATACAGCAATAAACAATGTGTCTAACTTCCCACCTTCCCGACTCTGCGTCCCTAATTTTTTCTCGGCACACAGGTATTATCCCGCCTTTAGTCACGATTATCTGGGATTTTAAGCAATAAAAAAAGCTAGGTATCAAGCCGATAGAACGCTGGATACAACTGCATTAAGGGGAAAATAATTGAAAGTATGCTTGCCGATGAATTCATTAGCTATATGGAACTAAAGAGGATAATTCCTGTCTCATTTCTCCATTGGACAAACACAAAGATAACTTGGCTGATAGACCTGATGAATGCGGACAAGATGACAATTTCTATTTCTCTGGTAAGATACCTAGAGAGTAATTTATCCAGATATATAATATTTCCTACCAAACTAAACTGCTTTTCAGCATTGATGACGGCTAGAATAACTTTCTTGAAAAACATGCTGAAAGTGTCAATTCGTGTACCCGTCTATCTATAAAACAAATGCTTGCCTGCAGCACTTTTGCCATGAGGTTCTCTGGCGCTACTGCTGTACCTCTACTAAGTATGTCCCAACCGCAGTTTTTCTGCTAAAGTTATAAGTTAAAAGCTTGCAGTTTATGCGGCTTCAAAGCTAAGCTACCAAGCAACTGGTTAGCACAGCAAATTCATATTTGCCTGACTGCGACTCGACTAGCAAGATATTACTTTTACTATATCCCATCTTATTTGCCCTTTTCAACAATAACTAGCCGCTACTTAAGACTCTGTTTCGCGCCGCCCCCACCCCGGCACCTGTGGGCCACTGCGTCACCAAGCTGTACTGCAGTAAGCACGCAAAAAGGGTATCGAAATTGGTATCTTCTTTGCCTTCCACACTTATGGTTGACAACTTAATTAAGATCCGTATCTTCATGTCTCCGTCACATACCTATGACGCTCTAGATATTAAACATGCTATATGATATGAGTTGTTCTTTAAAAAAAGAGCGATCGAAAAATCTGGCAAGGTGCTGTCATCCAGCTGCTGCCTCACAATTATGAGCTGATAAATCCTACTACTCTTCCTCCTGGTTTCTGTGACATATCCCCACCCATGGGAAAGCACTGGCAGTGATAGCTAAAAGTATCTTACGGAGGTTACTGGAAAGTGCAGTTCGCTAAAAAGATGAAAGGGGCGTGGCAATAGCGTGAAATACATCGGGCTCTACACACCTTAACCACCCCGGTGTGTATACGCGTCAAAACGACAGCATTACCCGGAGGGAGAGTTGGTTGTACATCATTACTATAACCACAGGACTAAGCAGTACCGGGCACTAGACCATTGATGCAGGAAGAGATGATCTGTCGATATATCAACTATATTCCGGCGAAGCATTTAAGATGGTGCCGTTACGATAGTTTCTTATCGAATCGTAAACAAAGCAGACCCTTACAGAAGGGTATATAAGGCGCTGAAGATGATGGTTCCCAAAAAACTAGAAAAACCAGGCCAGCAGGATTTGCCTTTCTGATGAAAGGATTCCTGTGCACAGATCCAATCCGTACAAATGGATTCTGTGTGCCTCTGATGACAGCCTACTTTTTATCGACGCTCAGCTCTTGCTAAACAGGCAATAGATTTGTTTTCAAAAAGAATGTATAAAATGGAAAACAACGGTTTTAAGCCAACATCACCTAGGGTTAGTCTCTAAAATTAGTGTATTAGGTCAAAGAATATATACTCCGATGAAATTTTAACTTATAATAGACTCAGTAAAGCAATTCTATCTCCTTTTAGCAATAAAAGACGGCTTTTCCTTTTCACTTAAAAAGGAATTCAATTTCATAACCATCAATGGCTTTATTACCGACATGTGGACTCTCTACTAGCCAGACTGCCCGAAGCTCAACCTTAACTTTTAGTTCCATGCCTTTAGGAAATGAAGGCAGCACATACCTGTTTTTGTGTACCCCCCAACAGCATTGATGCTGCGTATAATCCGAGAATATCTTTGGTATTGCATTACCAAAAGCAATGGCATCGTCTGCCGTAGCAAGCCTAAAGATACGCTTAAGGCACGCTCTCACAGGGCATTGAGAAATTCGCCCAAATTTTTTCTTCTAACTATCGAGAAGCATATTCGAGCGCAACTAAACTTCTTATCTCCATGAATCAGTGCTGCTGATAATGAGCACTAGAAGAAAAAGGAGATCAGCTTGCCTGAGATAATTCTGTATATGCCATTAGCTAAGAAATAAACGTAGCGCATATTCCTTAATCACGCAGGCACCGTTTCCTGTACTCTTCAGAGCATTGCTATTTCAGTCTCATCATGATGGTACCTCCAAAGAGACAATGTGCTTTTTACCGAGAAGCAAGCCTCCACCACTCTCACACAGAACTTTGTGAAAATTACCGCTGGAGATGCCTTCGCAGGCACAGCCATGTTAATAGCAACTCTTCAATATTTTTGCACGTTTCAGATAAGCCGGGCCGATAACAACCAGCCATTGAAGCATATTCCGTTGCTGCTACGATTTCTGATCTTAGACACTTTAAATCTCAATATCGCCAATAGCAGTCTGTATGGTTTCCTGTGATAAATAATTCTTACGGACGCCCCCATCCCTCGTTCAAGCATGGTTGTTGTCGCGGCATGGCTTTAAGCTCACCATTAATCGACGGTGGTTATTATCAGCTGCCTGGAAATCATTACGGATGAATTCATGCAAGGAATCACAGATAATATCTAATTTCGTGGATACCTGTAGTAGGGTAGATTTTTCATGGCATATCATCTCTATGTTGTTGAAATCATCTACAAAATCAATCAGCAAGATATGTACCATCTCTAGAAACCCCATAAACACCAGACATGAGCATGAATCCCCTTTAAAGGATTCAGGAAAATATTTGGTCAACCTCAACAATAACCACTTAGTGCATTTATATTAGCGGCTGCTGCTGCCGCTGAAGTAAGGAAGCAATAACGCCATTTAAACGCTGTTTTTAAATCAATGCCTGTTTGTTTCGCTGACTTATAAAGTCAAGCTATTTAACATACATCGCAGATAACTAAATCATTTATCCTTGTGATGTAGCTTCGTAATAGGAATTCTGCTAAATTTCTTAAATGTTTTTCTACAATCGGAAATTTTGTAACGATATTGCTGTAACCCTAAATAATGGTCTCCAAGCGGTTAACATATTCACTGTGACAATATTGGCAGGATAAAGTGGAATGAATTGCTTTAATGCATAAATCAAGATTATTCGACAGATTGTCATCAAGCCAATTAATGAGATCCAGCTTTATGTTAGCATGGAGTGAGAAAAATCTTTTTGATCTGTATGATTATTTGCTTTTTTTATGGAACCTCTCTGTAGCAAAAATTCTTCATAGAGTATAAGAGCCTTCTACCAACAACCTTTGCCAACATAGCTAAAGTTCTTGTTGTGTATTTTTCTAATAAAACCAACAGCAATATATAATTGGTATTATACAATAAAATAATTTAATTATTTTTGTAGTTTTACAATAATATAGGGCTATATTATCTGCTCTTATTTTTAATTGTTTTATGAACTGAGCTTTAATTTAACCTACCATGACAATGCTTATATTTTTTATATGAACCACATGGACAAGGTTCATTGCGACCAATTTTATTGGCTTTGGCTACCATTTTAGCTTCTGTTTTTAACATCAATGGTTCATTTTCAATTTCATGGATAAGGTACTGTTTATTTATAAGACGTTCTGCTTCTTCACGCCTTTGCTGATCAAGTATAGCTACTTCCTCTGCTAATTGAACTTCTACTTTGCTTAATGTGCTAATTACTTCATATTTCAGAGTTTCTAGCATATTCGCAAACATAGCAAAAGATTCACGCTTATATTCCTGTTTTGGATCTCTTTGTGCATAGCCTCGTAAATGAATCCCCTGGCGCAAATAATCCATTGCAGCCAAATGCTCTTTCCATAAAGTATCAAGAGTTTGTAGTATGATGCCCTTCTCAAAATTACGCATCATCTCATCACTACCTATAATTTTCTTTTTTTCCTTATAAGCTGCAATCATTTTTTCTAGAATACATTTACGCAAGGTTTCTTCATCTAATTCGGGTTCTTTATCCAACCAGTCTTGAACAGGTAATTCTAAATTAAAATCATTACTTAATCGCTTTTCTAAACCATCAATATCCCACATTTCTTCCAAAGATTCTGGAGGGATATAAGTATCAATAGTTACGGTTATTACATCTTCACGAATACTGTCAATTGTTTCACTAACATCAGCATCATCTAATAAATCATTGCGCTGTGAATAGATAGCTCGACGCTGATCGTTAGCAACATCATCATATTCCAAAAGTTGTCTTCGAATATCAAAGTTACGGCTTTCAACCTTACGCTGTGCATTAATAATTGCTTTCGTTACCCAAGGATGTTCAATCGCTTCACCAGATTTCATCCCCAATTTACGCATCATTCCAGTCACTCGATCAGAGGCAAAAATACGCATCAAAGAATCTTCCATTGAAAGATAAAAACGAGATGAACCTGGATCACCTTGGCGTCCAGAACGTCCACGTAATTGGTTATCAATACGACGAGATTCATGGCGTTCTGTACCAATGATATGTAAACCACCAGCAGCAATTACCGCCTTATGACTCTCTTGCCAATAAGTCTTGATTTGATTAATTTGCTCCTGACTAGCATTCTCTAGTTTATTGATTTCTGCTTGCCAGCTGCCTCCTAATACAATATCTGTACCTCGCCCGGCCATATTAGTTGCAATAGTTACTAAACCTGGCTGCCCCGCTTCAGCAATAATATCTGCTTCCATCGCATGACACTTAGCATTTAAAACATTATGCATAATTTTAGCTTTAGTTAGCTCACGAGAAATTAGCTCTGATTTTTCAATTGAAATAGTACCTACTAATACAGGTTGGCCTCTGCTAGTACATTCACGAATATCATCAATAATGGCAGAGAATTTGTCCGCTTCAGTTATATAAACTAAATCAGGTAAATCATTACGGATCATCGGACGATTAGTTGGAATAACAATTGTGTCCAATTTATAGATAGATCTAAATTCAAAAGCTTCTGTATCAGCAGTACCAGTCATACCGGCTAGTTTTTCATATAGCCGAAAATAATTTTGGAAGGTAATTGATGCTAATGTTTGATTCTCATTTTGGATTTCAACACCTTCTTTTGCCTCAACGGCTTGATGTAAACCATCTGACCAACGGCGTCCTTCCATTGTACGTCCTGTATGTTCATCAACAACAATAATCTGACCATTTTTGACAATATAATCTACATCACGACTGAAAAGTGCATGAGCACGTAGAGCAGCCATAACATGGTGCATAAGCATAATATTAGCTGGAGAATATAGTGATTCGCCCTCTTCCATTAAATTTGCTTTTGCTAATAATTGCTCAATTAACTCTAATCCTCGTTCTGTCAACGTAACTTGACGTGATTTTTCATCAACAGAAAAATGACCTTTACCTTGAAAAGTATCTGAATCTTCTTTTTCTTGCTGCTTAAGATTAGGGATTAGTTTATCTATTTTTTTATATAGATCTGAACTATCTTCTGCAGGTCCTGAAATAATCAATGGGGTACGAGCTTCATCAATTAAAATTGAATCAACCTCATCGACTAATGCATAATGAAGTTTACGCTGCACACGCTCTTCTGGACTAAAAGCCATATTGTCACGCAGATAATCAAAACCATATTCATTGTTAGTCCCATAGGTAATATCCATGGAATAAGCTTTGCGCTTCAATATCGCTGGCATACCTGCTAAATTAATACCTACCGTCATACCAAGAAATTCAAACAGTAGTCGATTATTTTCTGCGTCACGCTTAGCCAAATAGTCGTTTACGGTAACAATATGCACACCCTTCCTCGTTAAAGCATTTAAATATGCAGGTAATGTAGATGTTAATGTCTTTCCTTCACCAGTACGCATCTCTGCTATACAGCGCTCATTAAGTACCATTCCCCCTAGCAACTGAACATTAAAATGCCGCATATTAAACACCCGTTTACTGGCTTCACGAACGGTTGCAAACGCCTCAGGGATCAAATCATTTAATGTTGCACCGGATTTAAGGCGATGGCGAAATTCATCAGTTTTGGCTTTAAGTTCTTGGTCGGAAAATTTTTCAAATTCAGGCTCTAACTGATTAATAATATCAACAAATTTACCTAAACGTCGTAAAGTATGATCATTACGACTACCAAAAATTTTTGTTAGTAACTTGGTTAACATAAATGTTTTTCTCAATTAAGACGGTATTTTTATTTAGATTCGCCTATATTATCTGGTTTTAACAAACATAATTAATATATTCAGTTGAATATATGGTTGCTACTAAGAATTAACGAAAAGTTAATGAAATTTGTGTTATATGGGCAAACTCAAATACCTTGAAACCCAAGCAAGCTATAGTGCACATTGGTAAGTAATGTAGTAAGAAGATTATATTAATGAATAAATGAAATTTTTCTCGTTAAGATAAAAAAACACTTAAATTACTCATAGAGTAAAGAGTGTTAACTATATTATAAAACAAAATTGGTTTATTGTTTCCACTTAAATTGATATTCAGCTGTTTTTGTATCTATTTAGCTAAAAAATAAAAATCAGCTGTCGTGGAATTTTTTATCTCTTACGTATACGTGAAGAATACTGATGCCAAATAATTTGCTTTACAATTATAAATAGACGTTAGTTAGTAACTACTATCAAATGATCTGATGCTAAAATTTACTGGTAATGTGGTAATAATATAGCTACTATATAACATATTTTTAATCACTTTTACCAAAGTTGTAGGACAGTAATCTATTCGTTACAATACCTAATAACAGGTGCACCAAAAAATATCGTTTACCAAAACATCACCAAAGAACTAATATATTCATTGAATATCTTATAATATAAGACTTGGAATAGAAATGTACGATAGTTATCCGCAATCTTTAAATCTTTTGTTAAAAGAGAGCAATCTTGATTCAAATACCTTACAAACTATTCAACAGCGCTCACAGGCATTAATTAAACTCAATAATACTGTTATCAGTCTAGTTCCTATTGAGTTAAAGGCTTGGTGTCGAGTCGCTAATTATCGTCAAGATATTCTTATTCTAGAAGTTACAAATGCTAGCCGAAAAATACGATTAAACTATGAACTTCCTACGCTACTCTTAATATTACGTAAAACTATTTTACCATATTTATCTTCAATCAAGATAATAATTAATCCATCATTATCATCTAAAAATTCAAAAAATTTCTTATTAATTCAGCAAATAGCAACTATAAAACCATCAAAAAAGATAATAAGCAAACTAACCAAAGAGAGTGCAAAGACAATTCGTAACCTAGCAAAAAGAAGTCCAAAAAAACTAAAGGAAAAATTAGAGCGGCTAGCTGCATTGGCCGGAGAGAATAGGAAAGTAACTAACACTAAAGATTAGTATTGAGTAAAAAGCATAAATGAAAGTATTGTAAGAGATAGAATAATCCACTGATCTAAAATAGATAGAATACCATGTTTAAGATAATCTATCTTAGATTATTATTGTTGAAGGTGTTTTAAATGTAACTGGCATTTCATATTCATCTTCGAACGTCACCATATCCCAAGCAGATTCTGTTGCTAAAACAGCCTGTAATAATTTATTATTCAATGCATGACCTGATTTATATGCGGTAAAAGCACCAATGATATTATGACCACACATAAACAAATCACCAATAGCATCTAGCGTTTTATGACGCACAAATTCATCTTCAAAACGTAAGCCATCTTCATTTAAAACGCGATAATCATCAACAACAATAGCACAATCAAAGCTACCGCCTAAACATAACCCTTTAGATTGTAAATATTCAATATCACGAATGAAACCAAACGTACGCGCACGGCTAATATCTCTAACAAAAGATTTTGCCGAAAAATCTAGTTTATAATGTTGAGTACTGCTATTAATAGCGGGATGATTGAAATCGATAGTGAAATCTAAGCTAAATCCATTATAAGGCGCTAGTTTTGCCCATTTATCACCATCTGTAACTCGGATACTATTTTTAATACGAAGAAATTTCTTGGCACTATTTAACTCTTCAATGCCTGCATCTAATAATAAAAATACAAAAGGAGCGGCACTTCCATCCATTATTGGGATTTCTGGTGCATCTACCTCAACGATGATATTATCAATTCCAAGCCCTGCTAATGCGGCATTCAGATGTTCTACCGTTGAAATACGTATATTATCTTCATTAACCAAGCATGTACATAGCACGGTATCACGTACTGATTTTGCCTCAGCCAGGAAATCAACCGGTGGATTTAAATCTGTACGGTGGTAGATGACCCCGGTATTAGCCGGTGCTGGACGCAATGCTAAAGTGACTTTCTTGCCCGTATGCAAACCTATACCCGTCGCTTGAACAATACATTTTAGTGTCCTTTGTTTGATCATCATTTTCTCACATCGTTAACTGCCTTTCTCTCTTTTGCTCGTTTAATATGAGCAAAATTTTTTAGCACAAAAATAGCAGAGAAACCAATCAATTCTTAACTAATCAGCCTGTTTTCTTAAAAAAGCAGGAATATCAAGATAGTCTGGCTCCTTATTTGATTGCAAATTTTGTTCATTCACCACTTTAGCAACAGATTTTTTTTCCTCTGCTAACGGTGTGATAGCCGGCATTGAGCCTTGCATCTGCTGATAACGCTGCTCTAGCGATGACTTTTGAGGTGTTTTATTAGTAATTAACGTAATTTCTGGACGCTTATCCATACCAATTCCTGTAGCAACGACGGTCACCCGCAACTCATCATTCATTTCAGGATCCAGTGAAGTACCAATAACAACCGTTGCATTATCCGACGCAAATGCACGAATGCTATTACCCACTGTTTCAAATTCATCAAGCCGTAAATCAAAACCGGCGGTAATATTAACTAATACACCACGAGCGCCAGATAAATCGATATCTTCCAATAATGGGCTAGAAATTGCTATTTCTGCTGCTTCTTCAGCTCGATCTTCACCTCGTGCTACGCCTGATCCCATCATAGCATAACCCATTTCAGACATGACGGTACGAACATCAGCAAAATCCACATTCATTAAACCAGGACGAGTAATAAGCTCAGCAATGCCTTGTACTGCACCTTTTAACACATCATTTGCAGCACCGAATGCATCTAGCAAAGAAATACCGCGCCCAAGCACTTTTAATAATTTATCATTCGGAATGGTAATCAAGGAATCAACATCCTTAGACAGTTCTGAGATTCCTGTTTCAGCAAATGCCATCCGTTTTTTACCTTCAAAGTTGAAAGGTTTTGTCACAACCGCTACCGTCAGTATACCAAGCTCTTTAGCAACTTCAGCTACAACAGGGGCTGCACCGGTTCCCGTACCACCACCCATACCAGCAGCAATAAAGACCATATCTGCCCCATCAAGCGCATTGTGCAAAGCTTCACGATCTTCTTCAGCGGCATTACGACCAACTTCAGGATTCGCTCCTGCTCCCAAGCCTTTTGTAATACCATTGCCGATCTGAATAGTTTGTCCTACTGCTGTTTTACGTAATGCCTGAGCATCCGTATTAACAGCAAAGAATTCAACACCTTCGATGCGTTCACGCACCATGTGTTCAACGGCATTTCCACCGCCACCACCAACGCCGATGACTTTAATCACCGCGTCATTGGTTAATTCCATTGGTTCAAACATAATCTCTCTCCGTTTTTTACCTATATAGAAGCGAAAGATTTGCTTCTTACAAAATTAAAATTCTTTTCTAAGCCAACTAGTGATTTTATAAAACCAACTACTCAGTGATGTACACTTATTCAGTTCGGCTTCATTTTCAAGCTGAGTCTGTTTGCCATAATGCAAAAGCCCTACAGCTGTGGAGTAATAAGGCTCCTGTGCATAATCTGTTAAACCAGTTATATTTAATGGCTTACCGATGCGTACCTGAGTATGAAATACTCTTTGGGCACATTCGACTAGACCATCAATTTGAGCACCGCCTCCTGTTAAAACAATGCCAGCCGCCAGATGATGTTTAAGACTTTGCTGACGTAATTGTTCTTGCAATTTCAAAATTTCATCATTTACTAAGTTTAGTAATTCTGTGTAACGTGGCTCGATAACTTCAGCTAATGTTTGGCGTTGTAAACTTCTCGGTAGCCGACCACCTACACTTGGTACTTCAACATTTTCGTCTTTACTAACAATAGTACCTAATGCGCATCCATGGCGAACTTTTATCGTTTCAGCATCGTTTGGTGGGGTACCAAATGCGTAAGCAATATCACTTGTCACGACATTACCAGCATAGGGTATAACCTTGGTATGGCGCAGTGCGCCATCAGTATAAACGGCTATATCCATGGTTCCACCGCCAATATCGACGACACATACCCCCAATTCACACTCATCTTCCGTTAAAACGGAATAACTTGATGCTAAACCGGCAAAAATTAATTGATCTACTTTTAATCCACAGCGTTCAACTGCTTTAACAATATTTTTAGCCGTATCATTATGGCAAGTAATCAGATGTACCTTGGCTTGCATACGTACACCTGAAAGTCCTACTGGATTTTTAATTCCTTCTTGATAATCAATCGCATATTCTTGTGGAATAACATGTAAAATTCTATGTTCATCACGAACCCGGACAGATTTAGCTGTATGTACAACGCTATCTACATCATCTTGAGTGACTTCATCTTCAGAAATAGGCACCATACCTATTTCATTCTGACAACTAACATGCTTCCCAGAAAGCGCCAGATAAACTGATGATATTTGGCAATCCGCCATCAATTCTGCTTGATCAATAGTTCGCTGCACGCATTTAACGACAGATTCCAAATCATTCACACCACCTTTATCCATCCCTCGAGATGGAGAATTACCGACACCAATAATATTTACCATCCCATCAGGCAAAATTTCACCAACCAGCGCAGAAACCTTAGAAGTTCCAATTTCAAGACCAACTATTAATTTTCTGTCCGTCGTTTTGATCATCGTTATTTGCCTGTATCTGTTCACAGTTAGCAGTTTTAAAAACTATTTCAATTCAGTGTGTAACAGGTTCAGCTAAAAGTGGTAACCAACCTACCGCAGCACCGCTACCATATCGCAAATCTATATATCCAATACGTTTATCTCTCACTTGTTTTAATAGTGGATAAAGCTTAAGAAAACGGTTTAATCGTTCTTTAATATCCTGTTTACCTATATTTAATCGAATATCATTAGCTAAAACTAATTGCCAAGCACGTCGTGCAGTCATTGATACTGACTTAATACTAAAATTATGAGGCCCTAATTGCTGTTGTATAACACGATACATTTCTAATACTTCTTGATGAGTGCCTTGTGGACCATATAACATCAAAAAATTACCGTTAACATTTAATAACGCTGGTAAGCTAAAAACAGTGCCTTCTGGATTAATAAAAAAGGTATCGTTCCATTTTGCATAAGGTTTATATTCCACTAAATGAATTTTTAGTTCATCCGGCCATTGTTTACGTACCATAACTTGGCTTATCCATGGCATGGTTTTTATTTGATTCTGGATCGCCTTCACATCTATAGTCATAAATGTACCCGGAATACCTAGTGACAATATTGCTTTTCTAACATTATCGTCACGGGTATAATAGCGTTCTCCAGTGATCAGCAACTTGGATATAGGCAATCGATTAACATCTTTCATCCAATTTAACACCATCCACACCCCCCATATGATAGTACCCAATACTATCAAGAAGAAGATAATGCCTGAAAAATAAGAACCATTACTTCGACCTACATCATTCCGCCGCTCTTTAGGCTTTTTATTATGAACGTTCAGTGATGCCTGCAGCATATTACTCCGCTAATTCCAAAATCTTTTTAACTAAGTGTGAAAAACTCATTCCTGCTTGTTTCGCAGCCATAGGTACTAAACTATGATTAGTCATTCCCGGTGAAGTATTTATTTCTAATAAATAAAAAATACCATTGTTATCTCTCATGAGATCAACGCGTCCCCAACCAGTACAACCAAGCGCCTTATAAGCCGCTAGCGACAATTCATTCAATTGCTGTTCTTCTTCTGTTTTTAACCCACTAGGACAGAAATATTGTGTTTTATTAGAAAGATATTTGGAATCATAATCATAAAAAACACCTCCCGGTTGAATACGAATTGATGGCAGTATCTGCTCTCCTACAATTGCCACAGTATATTCAGGTCCATTTAGCCATTTCTCAATCAGCACATCTTTGTCATAATGGAAAGCAAACTCGATCGCTATTCTTAATTCAGCCAAAGTGGTTACTTTTCTCATACCAATGCTTGAACCTTCAAGACTTGGCTTCACAATAAGTGGTAACCCTAAATGATAAACAGACTCAAAAAGCATATTATCTGATATCATTGCTAGCTGTTGTTTATCCAGGCCTATATAGGATGCAACAGGTAAACCTATTCCCGACCATAATTGTTTGGTACGTAGCTTATCCATTGAAAGTGATGAAGCTAAAACACCACTGCCAGTATAGGGTAAACCTAAAAATTCTAAGACACCTTGCACAGTACCATCTTCACCACCTCGGCCATGTAAGGCAATAAAAACTCTATTATAACCAGCTTCTTTTAATTTAATGATAGCAAAATCTTTAATATCAACTGGATAGGCATCTATTCCAGCATCACATAAGCCATTTACTACTGCCTCACCAGATTGCACTGAGACCTCTCTTTCGGCCGAATTTCCGCCTAAAAGTACGGCAACTTTATCAGCCATAATACTTTCTCTCATTTCTTAGAATTGGCCGTAAATCTGTATCAGCTAAATTTCGTGCTATCTTGCCGATATTGCCAGCTCCCTGTATAAGTATCAGGTCGTTATCTTCTATAATTTGTGCTAATGTTTCGCTAATTTTATCATGCTCAACCACAAAAATAGGATCTAATTTTCCTCGATTTCGAATTGTCCTACATAATGATCGACTATCTGCGCCAGGGATAGGTTTCTCTCCTGCCGGATAGACATCTAGCATTAACAATACATCAACCTGCTCTAAAATATTGGAAAAATCATCATATAAATCACGTGTGCGAGTATATCTGTGTGGTTGAAAAACCATCACAATACGTTTATCTGACCATCCTTCTTTTGCTGCTTTAATAGTAGCATTAACTTCTGTTGGATGGTGACCATAATCATCTAGAAGCATAACACTACCTTTTTTCCCATTAACATCAGCTAAAGGGAAATTACCTAAGAAATCAAAACGTCGCCCTGTCCCTTGAAATTTTTCTAGTGCAGTCAAAATAGCACTATCATCAATTTCTTCTTCGGTTGCTACTGCAATAGCCGCAGTTGCATTTAATGCATTATGACGCCCAGGTACATTCAA
The DNA here is from genome assembly GCA_052171895.1 of Arsenophonus sp. NEOnobi-MAG3. Classification (GTDB taxonomy): domain Bacteria; phylum Pseudomonadota; class Gammaproteobacteria; order Enterobacterales; family Enterobacteriaceae; genus Arsenophonus. The sequence goes on along the minus strand of JBQMRN010000003.1, from coordinate 72,826 downwards.
GATAAAAGCTAAATCAGTTTGGTTTTCTCGTGCTACAGTAAAGAAATCTTGATTGCCGCGTTGCTTATAGGATGTAATACGGACATCTGCGTCATCACTAAAGCCATAAGTGGTAATATAACGTCCTATTTTAGGTAGCAGAGAACGCACCACAGGATCATCGATACATAATACTGCTCGACCATAAAATGGCAGATTGTGTAAGAAACTGATGAAAGTCTGTTTTAATTTCTCAAAATCACCATCATAAGTTTCCATGTGATCTGCTTCAATATTTGTTATAACAGCAACTAGTGGTTGTAAATGTAAAAAGGAAGCATCACTCTCATCGGCTTCTGCAATTAAATAGCGGCTAGTCCCTAAACGTGCATGTACCCCTACTGCTTTTACTAATCCGCCATTAATAAAAGTTGGATCTAAACCGGCTTGCGCATAAATGCTAGCAATCATCGCGGTAGTCGTTGTTTTGCCATGTGTTCCTGCGATAGCAATCCCATGACGAAAACGCATCAATTCCGCTAACATTTCAGCGCGTCGAATGACCGGAATACCAGCTTTGCGTGCAGCAATAATTTCTAGATTATCTGCAGCTATTGCCGTAGATACGACGACAACGCAAGCATTTGCAATATTCTCTGGCCGGTGATTAAAAAAAATTTTTACGCCAAGCTCTATTAATTGCTCAGTAACTGTATTAGATAACAAATCAGAACCACTAATTTCATAACCTTCGTTAGCCAATACTTCAGCAATACCTCCCATGCCAGAACCACCAATGCCAATAAAATGGATATGCCTAACCCGACGCATTTCAGGAACTGTTGCTCTTAATTTAGCTAATTGTTGTGTATTCTTCACTTTACTCACTTTATTCTTCACTATTTATATCGCTGATTTCATCATTCTTCAATGCAAAATCGGTTTCATTTAGCAACTTCAATTAAGGTTGCCGCTACACGTTTAGTTGCATCTGTAATCGATATCGCTCGTGCTTTTTTTGCCATCTCTAATAACTGTGGCCTAGAGCATTGTTTTAATAGTTTTACCAACGCATTCGTTGAAAATTGTGGCTGCTCAACAATTTTCGCTGCTCCAGCCTTTTCTAACGGTAACGCATTCCAATACTGTTGCCGATCTTTATGCTGGAATGGAATAAAAATTGCTGGTAAGCCAGCAGCAGCAACTTCACTAACTGTTAAAGCACCTGCGCGACAAACGATGATATCAGCCCAGGCATAAGCCTCAGCCATATCATCAATAAATTCAGTTACTTTATAAGCATATGATTTATCAGATAAATTTTTATATAAAGTTTCCGTCATTTGCTGAGCACCTTTGCCTGCTTGATGCCAAATAGTCACTTTTCCATCTAATTGAGCTGCAACTTCTGGTAATGTTTGGTTTAAAATTTTTGCTCCTTGACTACCACCTATTACTAAAATTCGAATAGCACCATCACGATTAATTAAGCGTTCTTGAGGTTCAGGTAAGCCTAATACCGCCTCACGAACTGGGTTTCCGACTACCGTAGCACCAGAGAAGGCACTCGGAAATGCTTGTAAAACACGCTTGGCAATTTTAGCTAACCAACGATTGGTTAAGCCTGCTATCCCATTTTGCTCATGCAGTACAATTGGAATATTACATAACCATGCAGCAATACCTCCAGGGCCAGAAACATATCCTCCCATACCTAATACGACATCAGGTTGATAACGCTGTATAATCACTTTTGCCTGCTTTATTGCTTTAATAATTTTAAACGGTGCTAGCAACACTGCTTTAATACCTTTACCACGTAAACCTGAAATCTTTATAAATTCAATTTCGATGCCATGTTTAGGAACTAAATCTGCCTCCATCCGGTCAGCAGTTCCTAACCAACGAACATCCCAACCTTGTAGCTTTAGATAATTAGCCACTGCCAATCCAGGAAAAACATGTCCTCCAGTACCGCCTGCCATCACTAGGAGGCGTTTTGGTTGGCTCATTTAGTTCTCCTTACAAAGGCTTGTGTTCTCTTAAGGCGTGTTTCAAAATCGATACGTAACAAGATAGCTATGGCAATAAACATAATTAATAGGCTAGAGCCACCATAGCTAATTAACGGTAGTGTTAATCCTTTAGTTGGTAACATTCCCGCTGCTACTCCAACATTAACCAAGGCTTGGAAAGTGAACCAGATACTGATTGAGCAAGCTAAATAACCAGAGAAATTTTGCTTCGCATCTAACGCCCGTTTGCCAATCATCATACTGCGAAAAGGAACGAAAAATAACATTAAAAGCACTAACAAAACGCCGATATAACCTAGTTCTTCTGCTAAAACCGAGAAAATAAAATCAGTATGTGCTTCAGGCAAATATTCCAATTTTTGGATAGAATTACCTAAACCTTGGCCCCATAATTCACCACGCCCAAATGCCATCAAAGATTGTGTTAATTGATAACCACTGTCAAAAGGATCTGCCCATGGATTAAGAAAAGAGGTTATTCGACGTAAACGATAAGATTCAAAATAGATCAAGTCAATAACACCTACCGCACAAATAACAATACCGATAATAAACGGTACTAATCTAGCACCTGCAAGAAATAGCAATGCTAAAGTTGTCACAACCAACACAATTACTGTACCTAAATCAGGTTGTAATAACAGCAGAATAGCGATTAATATTAAAATGCACATCAGTTTGATAAAGCCCAAAAATCGTGTTCGCACCTCATCGGTTTTTCTGACTAAATAACTTGATAGATAGCAAAATAAGGCTAATTTTGTGATCTCAGACGGCTGTATACGGATAATACCGGTATTAATCCAACGAGAGGAGCCATTAACTGAGCTGCCGGCAACCAATACAAGTAATAACAGTATTAATGCGGTTATTAACAATAAAAAATTATATTTTTCCCAGCACATCATTGGAATATTTAAGACTAATAAAGCTAAACAAAATGATAAAATTAGATAGAGAATATCACGTTTAGCAAAGAAAAAAGGATCTTGCATTAAACGCTCTCCAACCGGCATCGAAGCTGATGTCACCATAATAAAACCAATTATAGCCAGACCTAATGTAAGCCAAACTAAGGTACGATCATAAAGGATCTTATCCAGAATATCGTTATTAGGCTCACCGTCAGCCCAACTTATTAGTCGTTTGAAGTTAAATATCATTATTGACCTAACTCCTTCGCTAATTGGCTAAATCTATCACCACGTTGTTCAAAATTACGAAATTGGTCGAAGCTGGCACAAGCTGGTGAGAGAAGCACCATATCACCGGCTTTTAATTCTGGTGCAATGATACGTAGACATTGCTCCATTGTATCTAGTAGGAAACTATTTTGTTTTAACTCTGCTAATTGATAACCATCATAGCCAAAACAGTATAATTTAATATTTTTTGCTGAAATATATTGTTTTAATGGTAAAAAATCTGCTGATTTTCCATCTCCACCCAATAATAAATAAAGCGTTCCCTCTACTTGTAAAGCTTTTAAAGCCGCTTCTGTGCTGGCAACATTAGTTGCTTTAGAATCATTAATCCATTGAATACCTTGATGCTGATGAACTAATTGGCAACGATGAGGTAAACCTGCATATTGAGTTAACGCTGCTAAACTAGCCTTACGTGGAATATTCACTGCATCTGCTAAAGCCAGGGCAGCCAGTCCATTAAGATAGTTATGCTGTCCAATTAGCCTTAATTCAGCAGTATTAATAATCGGCTTCCCTTTTATTTGCAGTTCTTGGCAACGAGTATTTAATTGATAATCGCCACTATTAATACCAAAACTGATACAACGAGCATCACAGCCGAGTAACGGCCAAGTTTGTGGATCTTGTTCATTAATAATACAAACTTTAGCGCCAGCATAAATTCCTAACTTAGTCATACGGTACTTTTCAACGTCTGTTAAATATCGATCTATATGATCTTCTGCCACATTCAATATGGTTGCTACTTCAGCCTTTAAACTCGATGTTGTTTCAAGCTGAAAACTAGAAAGCTCTAATACATACAAGTCATAATCTTTTACTAATAATGTTAGCGCTGGCGTTCCTATATTGCCACCAACTCCCACTTGCCAATTAGCTGCTTTTGCCATTTCAGCAACTAATGCTGTAACCGTACTCTTACCATTAGAACCGGTGATAGCAATTATCGGTTTAGCTATTTCACGACAAAAAAGTTCAATATCACCAATAATTTCAATACCTTTATCTGCGGCTATTTTTAATTCTTGGGTAGCAAGCGAAATCCCAGGGCTTGCGACGATTAAATCAGCTGCCATCAACCATTCAGTATTCCAACTACCACAGTGACAGGCAACTTCCGGCGGCAAATTATCCTTACATGCTGGTGTTATTCGAGTATCAATTATGCGTGGCACAACCTGGCGAGAGAGAAAGAAGTCGACACAAGATAGACCTGTCTGACCTAATCCAATGATGATAACTTTTTTACCCTGATAATTAGCCATTATTAACGTACCTTTAATGTTAGCAATCCAATCAATACCAACATTAATGATATGATCCAAAAACGTACAATAACTCGAGGTTCAGGCCACCCTTTTAATTCGTAATGATGGTGGATCGGCGCCATCCGAAAAATGCGTTGACCACGTAGTTTAAATGATCCCACTTGTAAAATTACCGATAAAGTTTCAACGACAAACACGCCACCCATTATCAATAATAAAAATTCTTGCCGCAATAAAACCGCAATCGTTCCCAATACACCACCTAATGACAACGAGCCAACATCACCCATGAAAACTTGCGCAGGATAAGTGTTAAACCATAAAAACCCCAAACCAGCACCTACAATTGCCGTACAAACTACAACTAATTCACCTGCATGCTTGATATAAGGAATTTTTAAATAATTAGCAAAATTAAAATTACCCGTTGCCCAAGCCACTAATGCAAAACCTGCTGAAATAAAAACAGTTGGCATAATTGCTAAGCCGTCTAGTCCATCAGTTAAATTAACTGCATTACTTGTGCCAACAATAACAAAATAAGTCAGTAAAATATAAAACAGACCAAGTTGGGGCATGACATCTTTAAAAAAAGGTACAAGCAATTGAGTGACTGCCGTATTTTTACCGGTGATATATAAAGTAAATGCTACTCCAAAAGCCAATATAGATTGCCAGAAATATTTCCAACGAGCGATCAACCCTCTGGGATTTTTACTTACCACTTTACGATAATCATCAATAAAGCCAATAACACCATATCCCAACAAAACGGCTAATACGCACCAAACATATGGATTATTTAAGCGCGCCCATAGCATGACTGAAATTACAATAGAACATAAGATTAACAGACCTCCCATGGTAGGTGTACCACGTTTGTTAAAATGCGATTCTGGACCTTCATCACGTACAATTTGACCTATTTGTAATTTTTGCAAATAGAAAATTAAATGAGGTCCCATCCATAGCGAAATTACCAAAGCCGTTAACAAACTGGTAATAGCTCGAAATGTCAAATAAGCAAAAAGATTAAACCCAGAAAAATATTTAACTAAATATTTGGCTAAATAAACTAACATAAAAACCACTCCTGTATGGCGTGTACAACTTCTTCCATTGCTGTACTGCGCGAACCTTTAACTAAAACTGATATGGTTTCGTGTTCTCTTATTAAGGGGATCAGTTTTGCAATTAACTCTTTTTTAGAAGTAAAATGCTCGCCGCAACTACTCTTTTGGCTAATAATGATACTTTGTTGACCAATACTTAACACTCTGTCAAGCTTCATTTGCTGAGTTGCTATGGCAACTTCTTGATGACATTTTTCACTTTGCTCACCTAATTCATCCATATCCCCAACAACTAAAATATGGTATCCAGGCATTTGAGATAAAACAGCAGCAGCAGCAATCATAGAGCTGGTATTGGCATTGTATGTATCATCTAAAATAAGTTTACCTGGCGCTAAATAGATTGGGTATAAACGACCTGATATGGGCTGAACAGCTGCCAATCCAAGCCTAATTTGCTCAAGCGTTGCACCAACAGACATCGCTAAAGCACTAGCCGCTAATGCATTAGCAACATTATGCTTACCTGGTAATGGTAATAATATTGAAACAACACCGGTTGGTGTATGCAATTTAAATTCGGTACCTATTAATTTTGTAGTAATATTTTCTGCATAAAAATCAGCCTGTTGCTGTTTCATTATAGAAAAACGCCAAATGGTTTGTTCTTCCTTGAAATAAGGTTGCCAATTTTTCCAATCATGGCTAGCTAAATTAATAACCGCCGTCCCTTTTTCTTCTAATCCCTGAAAAATCTCGCCCTTTGCCTTAGCAACACCTGCTAACGAACTAAAACCATCAAGATGAACAGCAAATAAATTATTAACTAATACACTATCCGATCTAACCACATCAGTGGTATATGCGATTTCACCGATATGATTAGCTCCCATTTCAATCACTGCATATTGGTGCTCTTCCGTTAACCGAAATAATGTTAACGGTACCCCAATATCATTATTGAAATTACCTGCAGTAAAAAGTGTTGTGCCACATTGAGATAGAATGGCAGCCACCATCTCTTTAACCGAAGTTTTGCCAGAAGAGCCTGTTAGCCCTATAACCTTAGCTTGGATTTGTAATCGAACCCAAGTGGCTAATTTTCCCATGGCTAAGCGCGTATCTTTAACAATAACTTGTGGACAGTGAATACTTAACGACCGCTCAACTAATAATGCCGTAGCACCAGCTGTAACAGCCTCTTTAACAAAATGATGACCATCAAAATGTTCACCCTTTAAAGCAATAAACAAACCATTAATGGGTCGTTGACGGCTATTGCTTGTTATCATATTAAGCCATAAACTCGCTGCCTGGTGATCACTTATGTGCACCAGACAACCTTCTGTCACAGTAGCTAATTGCTTCAATGAGATAGGGATCATGCCATCATCCCCAATAGCTGGGCTACCGTCAAGCGATCGGAATAATCCAGCCGACGATCACCAATAATTTGATAATCTTCGTGACCTTTACCAGCAATTAATATGACATCATCAGTATTTGCCTGCATAATTGCACTAGTGACCGCTTCTAGTCGTCCAATAATAGGTTTTGCACGACCAGCGTCAAGAAAACCGCTTAAAATATCATCAATGATGGCTTTTGATTCTTCACTACGTGAATTATCATCAGTTACTACCACAGTATCAGCATACTGTTCAGCTACACTCCCCATCAATGCACGTTTACCCTTATCTCGATCACCACCACAACCAAATACACACCAAAGTTTTCCACGACAATGGAGACGGAGCGCAATTAATGCTTTTTCGAGTGCATCAGGAGTATGGGCATAATCGACAACAACGGTTGGCCATCCTTGGGAACTGAAGATTTCCATGCGTCCACAAACCGGTTGTAAGGCATGTGATGATTTTATCACCGCATCAAATGGGTAACCCATCATTAAAAGTGTTGCCATGGCTAGCATGGCATTATTAACATTAAAAGGCCCCATTAATGGGCTTTCTAGCGAACTTCTTCCCCAGGTTGAATTAAAATAAATGGTCGCCCCACGATCATGATAATCAACTTGCTCTACTAACACCCAAGCACCTTGCCAATCGGCAGGTATATGTTTCTCCATCGAAACTGCACATGCCTGTGGTAATCTTTTCAGCCACTGCAAACCAGTATTATCATCCACATTGATAATCTGTTTATCAGATTTATGCGTTGAAAATAATAACCATTTTGCCGCTGCATAATTTTCCATATCACCATGATAATCAAGGTGATCACGACTTAAATTAGTAAAAACAGTAGCGGTGAAAGGAATAGCGGCAACCCGACCTTGTACTAAACCATGAGAAGAGACTTCCATCACCACTAAAGTAGCCTGTTTATCAACCAATAACTGTAATTCAGCCTGAACATCAACAGCTGAGCCGGTAGTATTTTTTTTAGGTACAATCTGTCCTAATATTCCATTACCCACTGTGCCCATTATGCCACTAACTTCGCCAAGCCATTTCGGCCACTGAGCAATTAGCTGACTAGTAGTTGTTTTACCATTTGTTCCTGTTACACCAATTAATCGCAATTTTTCAGCTGGATGTTGATAAAATTCTCCTGCTAAAAATGATAATTGATTATTCAGATTCTTAATATAAATGACAGGAACGCCATCCATATATCTAATCGTTCCAGCTTCAGTCTCGCCTTCTGCTTCAGCAATAATTGCGGCAACACCTTGCGCTATCGCTTGAGAAATATATTGTCGTCCATCTTTTTGATGGCCCTTAACTGCTAAAAATAGGTCTCCTTCAACTACCTTACGGCTATCAAGCGTCATTTCTCGTAATACCTTATCTGGCACGTTAACATCCAGTAGTGCAAGTAAATCGCGTAGATTACGATCTGCCACTTGTATCCTCTTTTATCTTGTTAATTACTAATTCATTACCATCTGAAGTCAATGCATCAGGCTTTATATTCATTAAACGTAAAACGCCACCCATAATAGCTCCAAATACGGGTGCAGAAACAGCACCACCATAATATTTTCCCGCAGTAGGGTCATTGATAATCACAACCAGGGCATAGCGAGGATTACTTGCCGGTGCCCCGCCAGCCGTATAAGCAATATATTGATTAATATAATGACCATTATTGCCCACTTTTTTTGCTGTACCTGTCTTAATTGCTATTCTATAACCCTTAACTGCGGCGAGAACACCGCCACTACCAGGCAATGTAACACTTTCCATCATCCCAACTACTGTACGCATAATCGCCTCAGGGAAAATACGAGCACCTGATACCGGCGGATCAACTTTTGTGATTGATAGTGGACGATAAATACCAAAACTACCAATTGTTGCATAAACTCGCGCTAACTGTAATGGTGTTACCATTAGCCCATAACCAAAAGAGAAGGTGGCCCTTTCAAATTTAGACCATCGCATTTTTTTATTAGGAAAGATGCCACTACTTTCTCCAATTAATCCTAAATTTGTTGGTTTACCCAAACCAAAACGAGCATAAACATCTAGAAGTTCATTAGCAGGCATTGCTAACGCTAACTTTGAAACACCAACATTACTTGATTTTTCTAAAATACCGGTAATGGATAACTCATTATACCTTGCTACATCTTTAATTTCATGACCACTAATCATATAGGCTTGAGTATTTAACACACTATTGGCTTTAACAATTCCATTATTCAATGCACTGATAATAACCATCGGTTTAACTGTTGAACCAGGTTCAAATGCATCGGTGATCGCACGATTTCGCATAACTTGAGTTGGGGTACCAGCAAGATTGTTCGGGTTATAGGATGGGCTATTAGCCATCGCTAATACTTCACCCGTGTGAACATCGACTAAAATAGCAGTACCCGATTCAGCTTTATTTTCCATTACACTTCGTGTTAATTCACGATAAACCAATGACTGTATTCGTTCGTCGATACTTAATACCAAGTCATGGGCAACTTGACTATCAATGTAGGAAACATCTTCAATAACCCGTCCATAACGATTTTTACGCACTATCCTTTTTCCTGGTACCCCAGTTAACAGATAATTAAAGCTTTTTTCAATTCCTTCAATTCCCTGCCCATCAATATCTGTCAGCCCAATTAAATGAGCGGTTACTGGACCAGATGGATAATAACGACGCGACTCTTTACGTAAATAAATACCAGCTATTTTTAATTTGCTAATATATTCACCAACAGATGGATTTACTTGGCGAGCTAAATAAACAAATCGATTATTAGGATTAAGACTAATTTTATGGTTCACTTGATCGAGAGGTACTCTTAATTCATCTGCTAATGCTTGCCAACGTTTATCATTAGTTAATCCACCATTTTCATAAATTATTTTTGGATCAGCCAAAATAGCATAAACAGGAACACTTACTGCTAGCTGACGTCCCTCACGATCACTTATCATACCGCGTGAAGCTATCACTTTTTGAACGCGAAGCGAACGCATATCACCTTCTCTAAGAAGATCTTTTGGGTTAATAACTTGCAGATAAGTAACACGAATAATTAGACCAATTAATGCCAATCCTATACCTGCGCACAATAGCAAGAAACGCCAGCTAACATAGCTAACTTTTTCTTCGTACCGTCTTCTATACTTTACTGAGTATCTAGGCTTCATGTTATCTACCTATTCACTAAAACTATTTAGCGATCACAATATATTCTTGCATAGGATCTACATGGATCATTTCTAGTCTTTCTACTGAAAGGCGCTCAACTAGACTATGATTTCCTAATGAGCTCTCTTCCAAGATTAAATTTCGCCATTCTACATCCAAAGATTCTTTTTCTTCTGTCATAAAATCCTTTTGTGTCGTTAATAACCGTGTTTGATGACTGACGGTGATAATTGAAATCGCTGATATGATAATTACTATCAACAGAATCAATGGGACTATTCCGTGCTGAAAAATATCGCAACCAATAATTCTAATTAAGCTATATTTTTCCGCAGTCATTATTATTTCAACATTTCAGCAAAACGCACAACTGAGCTTCTTGCTCGTGGGTTTTCGATAACTTCTGTTCCTGTTGGTTTCATTTTACCTAATACTTTCAATATCGGGCTAGCAATTGCTTTTAATTGCAGATCGGTTAATGGTAAGCCAACCAGAACTTTTGGTCCTTTGGTATGCTCGCGGATAAAACGCTTAACCAGTCTATCTTCCAATGACTGAAAACTAATAATGGATAGCCGTCCATATGGTGCCAATATCTTTAATGATCCCTCTAGTACTTTTGTTAGTTCTTCTAATTCAGTATTGATATAAATACGAATTGCCTGGAACGATCGCCTTGCTGGGTGCTTATTTTTCTCCTTAAACGGACTAACTTGTGCTATCAATTCTGCGAGTTGTTTTGTCCGTGTTAATGGATCTCCTGCTGAATGACGGTTACGAGCTATAATCGCTTTTGCAATTCTTTTTGCAAATCGTTCTTCACCATAAGTTTTCAATACCCAGGCTATATCCGATTCTTTCGCCTTCATTAACCATTCAGCAGCAGATTGCCCTGTTGTCGGATCCATTCGCATATCTAATGGGCCATCACGCATAAAAGAAAAACCTCGCTCTGGATCATCTAATTGCGGTGAGGAAACACCTAAATCAAGCAGTACTCCATCAATTTTACCAACTAATCCCTCTTCTGAAAGAAATGTTGGTAAGTGAGAAAAAGAACCATGTTTAATTAAAAACCTGTCATCAGTAATCATTTTTTCAGCGGCGGCTACAGCATATGGATCACGATCTATCGCTATCAGACGTCCTTTATTACCTAACCGAGAGAGAATTAATTGAGAGTGTCCTCCTCGGCCAAAAGTACCGTCAACATAAATGCCATTTTTTTTTATATTCAATCCATTGACTGCTTCATCAAGAAGCACACTGATATGTTTAAATCGACTCTTTGGCATATAAAAAAGATATCCTGTAACTCGTGTTGATAATGGTTTATTTACGTTTTGTTCAGCCTCAATATCTATTTGTAGTTGTTGATACCAAGTCTTCTCATCCCATAATTCAAATTTATTAATTTGACCAACCAGTATAACTGCCTTCTTTAGCCCTGCATGTTGACAGAAAGGTATTAGCCTAGTAAAAAACGAGCTGCATTATCTAGCTGACATTCACTTCCATGTCCAAGTAATAAACGCTGAATACGACGCGTTCAGCTTGATTCATAATAAAAGTAAAAAGCTGTGATAGTTTTTTTAATAATTTCCCATTCAGATAAGCCTAAAGTAATAGGCATGACTAATGATGGTGGATACTAAAAACCATCTCCCCTTCATGGAGACTCTTCGTTCAGCCTACTGCGATAGCACGTAGGCAGAATTAACCGTCCTTTGTTGTCAAAATTGATAAGTGTTGCGCCATGAAACATATCTCTTTAACCCTTATTTTATAAAAATCATCACATTACACCATAATTTTTCACTTACTATAAAGTCTAAAAAGGGTATAAAAATCTTGTCAAGCAACAGCCGACAGCTTTAGTTTTATTTATAGAATAATGTTGGAAGATAATTGGGTGGGTTTTCGGACAAGTAAAATTTAACATTAAGATAAAATTAAATAAATTAATTTTTATACTTATATTCACTCTCAAAACTTATTTATTTCGCAAAAAAATAAAATAAATACTAAAATATACAACTAATTTTTCATTTTAAATTAATCTTCATATAATATTTGATTCAAATCAATAACAATTAATTAAACTTCCTTAAATTTATTTATCATAAAATTTATATTTTATATTAGTATATTGTACATACATGTAAATATACAGTAATTATTTATATCGTTTATCGTATAAAGTTTACATTTAATAGAAAAATATTCTATATCAGTACCTTACTATTTTATGAAAATCTTAATAATTAAACAATTTTATTAAGCATTAACTGAATTATTAGCATTTATTGTTAATCGTTGATTAATTTTTAAAAAATACGCCATTTAATGGGATATTTTTAAATTTAATTAAATATTTTTAACTTAAATTAAATTTTATAGCTCAAGCTAGCTCCTCGACAAAGAACGCCCATGCTGAATACCTGTTACACCAATGCTTAACTTAGTATTTTACTTAAACTTGCTAATACCCATTCTATTATTTTATCACCAATAACTTGATGACGTTCAACAAGTGATAATATTAGAGAAGTAAAAATTTTTAACAATTCATTATCACCAAAAATTACAATTACAATATCATTTGCTAATTGTCCATTACGCTTTAACATCAGATCCATTATCCCATCCCTCTATAGAGAAAATGATGTGGGGAAAATGCTTCCGGCATTTCATTATGATTTAGCTGTTTAGTCCCGAATCATTATCATTATATAGATCCTTGTCACACACCTCCTATTTATGGCAATATGGCTACTGAGGGATATAGTTGAGGGTAAATATCATAATGATGATGCTCCATCGTCAGGCAACTATAATACCTAAAATTCAACCTGCTATTCAGACAAGAATAGCAGCCCCCACCTACTTTTTCTAAGTATTATAGCATATCTGAACTTCCTATGGCTAAATGGGAAAAACGAGATAATGTTGATGATCGGGTATATTAGCAAAGGTTGTTGCTAGAAATCCCTTATCTTATATGAAGGATTTTCTATAGAGATTATCATGAAAAAGCAAACAGTCATATAGATAAAAAAGACGCTTTTCTCATTCCACCTGCCAACATAAATATGCATCTCATTAATTAGCTTGGTGACAATCTATCGAATGATCTCGATTCATGCATTGAAGCAACTCATTTCACTTTGTCCTCCCAATATTCTCACAGTGAACATATTATCCGCTGTGGACATTCATTATGGTTATAGCGATATCGTTGCAAAATCCCCGATTGCAGGAAAACATTTAACAATCTTAGTGGAAGTCTTATGGCGAAACTACATCACAAGGATAACTACTTTAGTTATCTTGGATCTATCTTGATAGCTTGACTTTATGGAAGTTAGCAAAACAAACAGGCATTGACTTGAAAACAGTCTTTAGATGGCGTCACTGTTTCCTTGCTCAGCGGGGATAGCCAATATAAGTGAACTAAGTAATATTGTTGAAGTTGACGAATTATTTTTCCTAAATCCTTTAAATGGAAGCCTTATATCCCATATAAGATAGCTAGAAAACACGGGAGAGGAGGAGATAAAAGGAAAGAACGAATCATGCAGTAGAGTTATTAGTAAATTTGCTGTATGACGATTAGGGCTACGCTACGCTCTGATGCTTTGTAAATATATTCTCCGTCCTTAAATTGGATGTTGTTTACTATCCAAGCAGGGGGTAAAACTAGCTCAAATCTCCTTAGATGGTTCCAGCTTTTTTGAGAATACTGTAGGACCTTAAATAGCATTGAAATGGTTATTTTCTTGAACAACAGTTATTTTCGTGTTGGCTTCTGTATCCCTGATTCTAGTAAAAGCCGATTCAATCAGATTCGTCATTCTTATTGACTCCAAAGTGCACTACTGACGGGAAGTTGTAGAATGCCAGAAATTCTTCTCGATCTTTTACAGCTTCTTTATCGCTGCAGGATACTTCTATGAAACTTTGCAAAAAAATATCAATAGCTTTATTAGCGGCATTACGGCTCTCTTGCTAGCCAGACATTTACAGCTCAGGCTTAACTTTCGGTTACATGCCTTTGATGAGTGAAGCTTTCACATTACCTATTTTTTCTACCCAATAATAGCGTTGGTACTGCGTGTCCAAAAATATCTTTACCATTGCATTTCAAAAACCAAGGGCAGGATCTTCCGTAGGAAGCATAGGGGAGATACAATTAAGCCAATACGCTTCTAGGCTATTGAAAACTTCAGCTAAAGTTCGCTTCTAAGTCTCGATAACCATCTTCGACGCTTTTTGCACGCTTCACCTAAGGCGGTAGCAACGAGCTCTTGAAGAATATTCTGTTACCGCTAAGGATCCCTGATCTTAGGCAGTTTAATCTCAATATCTGTAATAGCCGTCTTGGCATACTTCGCTGTGCTAAATAATCGTTACAGACGACAGCATGACCGCCCGTCGAGACAAGGTGGCGTTTTTCAGGGAAATTGTCATAGGATGGCTTCGAGGTCAGCCTCAACGACGGTTGGTTATTAGCGTTCTGTCACCATTACGGATAAATTTATGCAAGAGATCACAGGTAATATCTGGTTTCTAGTCTACCTTGTATGGTAGATTTTTTCATGGAATATCATCTCTCTGCTGTTAAAATTATTTACGAAATCAATCAGGATGAATACGCCAGCATTTACAAAAGCACATACACTAAAAATAAGCCTAACTTAAGTTAGGCTTATTATGCTAACAACACAGTTAACAAAACCTTTATATAAATGTTAAATTTTATTATTCCTTTATTAACAGTGATACTCAGCATTTTATGTTACGCACTATTCCCATGATTGGTATTGTAATCGGTAGCCTCTTATCTTTAATTTGGCTTATCTTATTCATCAGTCAAGGTGATCCAATGATATTTTTATGCATGGAATGAATCTGGGATAATTACTAATGTTTATAGCTGCTCTTTCTTATTTTTATATGGTGTATTACCAAGCATTGAGCAATTTCATTACCTAATTATTGCTAATCAATTTATATCCAAATTACCTTTGCTGTGATCCTATCATTGCCTAACTTTTTACTAGCTAAAACAGTAGAAATTACACCGGCAAATATTAATTTGATCCTGTTTGTTCCGGCATTGGCCTGTCTTGCTGTTTTGCAGCTTATTTATATATCCAGAGTGTATTTTTTGACTTGGTGCTAATACAACCTCAATATTTATGAATCTAGCAGCGCTATTTATACTGCCATTATCGCTGTACATTTTTAAATGAAAAATATACAATTACTATTTAATTAGTGGAGGTATAGTGTTATACAGTATTGTTTTAGTGCAGCAAAATTAGGTGTGCACAAACATCCCCACAACACACCAATGCAACTTTTTAAACATCTTTGACCTAAGATTAATAATAAAATAATAACAACTTATTAAATCAATTGGTTATATCGAAAATATTAAAATAATTACGAGTAATATTTACTCATTAGCAACGAAGCATTAGTTCCACCAAAACCAAAACTATTTGACATTACAGTGTTTAATTTCTGATTAGTCGGTTGCGTAATAATATTCATTGCTTGCGCTTTTTTATCTAAATTATCAATATTGATGCTTGGAGAAATAAATCCATGTTCTAGCATTAACAAGCTATAAATAGCTTCATGTACCCCAGCTGCGCCAAGAGAATGGCCAGTCATTGCTTTAGTAGCTGAAATCGCTGGCGTATTATTAGTACCAAACACTTCAGTAATTGCTTCTATCTCTTTTATATCTCCAACTTGCGTTGAAGTACCATGGGTATTGATATAATCAACTTCTTTGACATTAGCCAATGCCATTTTTATACACCGTACTGCCCCTTCACCTGACGGGGCAACCATATCATAACCATCTGAAGTCGCTCCATAACCAACAATTTCAGCATAAATATGTGCGCTACGCGCCAAAGCATGCTCTAACTCTTCCACCACAACCATACCACCGCCACCAGCGATTACAAAACCATCTCGATCTTGGTCATATGTACGTGAAGCTTTTTCTGGCGTTGTATTATATTTAGTAGATAATGCCCCCATTGCATCAAATTCACAGGTTAATTCCCAGCTTAGTTCTTCACCACCACCAGCAAAAATAACATCCTGTTTACCTAATTGGATCAACTCAACTGCATGACCAATACAGTGCGCTGAAGTTGAGCAAGCAGAGCTAATAGAATAATTAACACCCTTAATTTTAAACGGCGTGGCTAAACAAGCTGAGACACCAGAAGCCATTGCTTTTGTCACCATATAGGGGCCAACGCCACGTAATCCTTTTTCACGCATACCATCAGAACCAGCCACCTGATTACGAGGTGAGCCGCCACCAGAACCAACAACTAAGCCGGTACGAATATTTGATATCTGCTCTTTTATTAGTTTAGCATCCTGAATAGCCTCTTCCATCGCCAAGTAGGCATAAATTGAACAATCACTCATAAAACGAAGAATTTTGCGGTCAATCTTTTGTTTAATATCATCTTTTGTCAGCTGAATATTACCCCATACATGGCTGCGTAAACCCATTTTTTTAAATTCTTCTGAAAACCTGATGCCAGAACGACCCATTTTCAGGGAAGCCAGTACCTCTTGCTGGTTATTACCTATGCTGGAGACAATGCCAAGACCAGTGATGACTGTACGATTCATTTATTATATTACCTCATAGTCGAAATTTATTTGCTGGGAGCTTAGTTTATTATTTTAGCTTACACTTGTAAGCTCAACAAGTCCGATCAGGTAAAAATTCTAGAAAATATTAACGTTAATCACTTTTATATTTTTATCGATAGAGGTATTATCACAGTCAGGTAAATTTATTAGAATTGCCTAATTATTTAATATATTGTAGATTATTTTATAAATATTAATGAGCTTATGTAAGCTAAATTAAGCTGGAATGAGCAAGGTAGCCCTATCTCTAAATATTTTGATGATATCAAATTTTCTAACCAAAATGGTTTGGAAAAAGCCTATTATGTTTTTTAGCCAGTAATTAGTTGCCAACTTACTTTCTCACTCATTAACACTAATCTAAACAATATGTTATTGCAAAAACCGGTTTTAGTACTGGATTAAATTTTATACCACTCTGTTAGTTATTTATGCAGTTTCGTCAACAAGCGCCGAAAAATAAGTTATAACTTATACACTATATAAGTTTTGAAAAACATCCATTAATTATTATTAATTTGCTAAGAATTCATTAATGTCAGCCTCTCTCTGACCTTGCCGCTTTTTCTATAAAAATTGCTTAACAACTGGCCTCAATCGTTACCAGTTTATCATAAAATAGCTATAAAATTTTGGCAATCATTCTCGATCTTTAGTTTGAGCATATAAATATACATTTATCAAAACTAACTATCTATTTTTTAATAAAATAGATAGTTAGTTTTGATACGGTTTTTCTCCGACATAAAAATTCTTAAATATATACTGAACAACTGTAATTGTTCATTACAATAGCAAATTAAGGACGTGATGGCTGCACTTTTGCTATTTTACTTCTGTCTGTGTATTGTCTCCGCCGTGGATTAAAAAAGCTAGTTTTCAAGTAAAAATCAAAGGTTTTGGATGAAAACATGAAATTGCCAGTTGGTTAATTATCCGCAAACTAGCAACTTTCTTAACAACCAAGGATATTACTATTATGGGGGGTGAAGAAAATGATATTGCTAGTATCATGACCTCTCTCCCTTTTTTACGTAGAGGGAATCAGAGTCAGCCAACTCTTTATATTACCAAGATAACAGCATGGCATAAAACGCTTCCAGCAATCGTCAAAGCGTATTTTATCTATTATTAACCGGTGTCCGTGTCGCTGACGATGGCTTATAACGTTTTTTGTTACAGCTTTTATTTTTGTAAAACGCTATTACATCCAACTTCAACGATTAGGTATTACATTTTCGCACGATTGGAACGGTTTAGTACAGTTAGCTTATAATGTAAAAAGTCGACAAAAATTGGCCATCTGATTTTGCACAAGAATTATTAGTAAATTTGATGTATGACGGTTAGGCTACTAAACGTTTTACTCTGATACTTTCTAAATCTGTTTTTCATTCTCAAATTGCACGTTGTTTACCACACCAGGATCACAGGTTAAATCTCTTTATCTGATCCCAGCTTTTTTGAGCAGACTGTAGCAGCTTAAATACCTTTAAAATGGTTGTTATTCTCGAACTACAATTCTTCGCACCTCGACGTCGTGTAGCCTCACACTGTCACAAAAGCCGATTTAATCAGATTTCCCGTTCTTATTGACGCTAAGTGTACTAACAGGGAGTCGTAGAATACAATTCTATCAGTTCTTCTTGATCTTTCTTTAGCTTTTCACCGTTGCAGGATATTTCACTAAAACTTTGCCAACAAAACATCAAGGTATTTATTAGCGGCAGCGCGGCCTCTTTGCTAGAGGCAGACCTCCTGCAACTCAACCTTAACTTTCGGTTGCATGCCTTTGAGGAGTGAAGCCAGGACATTAGCTGTTTTGTGTACCCAACCAACAGCGTTGGTGCTTCGTGTCCAGGAGTGTATTTGATATTATATTTCCAAAAACCAAGGGCAGCACGTTCCACCTAGCAAGTCTCTGAAATAATGTTAAGCCACGTACTCACGGGCAATTGAGAAATTTGGCCAAGTTCGCTTCTACTCTAGATAACCATCTTCGCCCACAAGGCTCCATTATGTCCATGCTCAGTGAGAGGCCAATAATGAACAGGAAGCAAAAGCGATCATCTTGCCTGATAGGCGTATGGCATTGCTCAAGAAATAAACGTAGTGCGTATCGCTAAATCCCGCAGCTACCATTGCCTATCTATGCTCTTCACAAGCCATTGCTGTTTTAGTTTTCTAATGATAGTCCAGAAAGACTATCTTCTTTTTTACCGAGAAAACCGCCCCCTAGAGCTCATAAAAATCATCAGTGAATATGCCTCGTAACTACAGCCATGATAGCAACTCTTTGCCGCTTTTTATACGCTTTAAATAATGCGGTAGGAATGAGCTATTGAAGCATGTTCCGTTGCTTATGCGAAGCCCTAACCTTAAGCACTTTAATCTCAACATCTCCAATACCAATCTGTATAGTTCGTTGAGATAAATAACCGTTATGAACGACGGGTATGGATGCCATGTCGACAAGGCAATATATTCATCGTGTGATCCACAGCATGGCTTCAAGTTCAGCTTCAATGGCGGTGGGCCTATTAGCTGCCTGGCACCATTACGGATGAGTTTATGGAAGGGATCACAGCTAATATCTGGTTTCTCGAATATCTGTAGGGTAGACACTTCTTCATAGCATATCATCTCTCTGTTGTTGAAATAATTCACGAAATCAATCAACAGGATAACACCACCATCTCCGAAACCCCATACACGAGAAATGAACATAAGTCAATTCCTCTGGTAACATACCGGAGGAAATTTGTGTAATATATGCACTAGTGTTAAGTTCAGCAGAAATATTATTCATTAAAAAAGCAAGATTATAACTGAACTAATTTTGATCATACTGACGTAAGCAATATAAGTTTCCTTAAAGAAACTTTCGATCGTTAGAATATTGGCAGCCTAAAAATTAGATAAAGGAGAGTAAAGCACCAAACATTACTACCACAGTAAACTAAGGTTTCAGGCATTGCCTTTACTGAACTCGCCATGACCCGTGATATATAGGTGTACCATTAAAACTATTGCCAAAATAGAAATAAAAAATTCAAGGCTATTTTTAGAAAAAGGTTATTACTTTTCTTGCAGAGAAATTTATAATCACCACGCCTATATTTCAATTATTGTGGTTTCAAACAATCTTCTCCATCCCAGGCCTGATAATTTGATAAATAAAACAACCATACCACCATGGAATTTACTAAACTATCCTTTTAATCAGCTAATATAACTATTCACAGTTTGAATGTGGAATTCCTTACCCAACAAATCTCTAATTATCCAACTTTATTAGGCTATGGTAACTAATTTCATGATCGCAGGCAAAGATTTCGTACCATTTAGCTTCATCCAAGAAAAGGATGGACTTTTTATTAATAATAAGCTTAATAAAAAGGCTAAGATACCTTGCATTAAATTTTTTAAAAATTTCATCGCTCATATGACTCTATCGATCTCTGGCGATTAAAGAGATCGCAATTCGTTCTTTCTTTTTATCTCCTCCTTTCCTTCGATTTTCTACCTTTCCTATATGGGATATAATGCTTCCCTTTAAAGGATTTAGGAAAAATATTTCGTCGACTTCAACAATACCACTTTACTGCATTTATGTTGGCTGTCGCTGCTGTGCTGAGGTAAGGAAGTAGTGAGACCATATTAAAGGCTATTTTCAAATCAATCCCTGTTTATTTTGCTGACCCCGTAAAGTACGCTATTCAATATACATCATAGATAATTAAACCATTTATCCTTCTGATATAATTTTGCTAGGAATCTTCCAGTAAGATTGTTAAATATTTTCTTATAATCGTGGATTTTGCAACCACATCGCTGCAACCCTAATGAATATCCCAAGCGGATAACATGTTCACTGTAACAATATGGGTAGAATTAAAGTGGAATGACTTGCTTCAATCCATGAATCCACATCATCCAACAGATTGTTGTAAAACTAATTAATGAAATGAAGCTTTATATTAACAGAGAATGAGGAAAGAGTCTCTTCGATCTGTATCCCTGTTTGCTTTTTTATGGTAACCTCTGTAACGAAAATCCTTCATACCGTATAAGGGATTTCTAGCAACAATCTTTAGCAAACATACCATAATGATCACAGCCATATTCCCCATTGTTTGCTGACAAGGCTATTTTAATCGATCAGAAAGCCGTAATCGTTTTCCTACAAAAAACTTTTTCTCCATCTTTAGGATCTGCTGACAGTCCGTATGAGAATTTCTGAACTCCGTTTACTCGATCTGGCCTAGGATTGATGTTTACGGAGGGTTCAGGGGGAATGTAGGAAATTTCCATAAAATGAGGAAGGGAAAGCATTGAAGCCAAAGTATAAAGCGTTAAAAAAAAGCTATTACCCTGGTTATCTGCACTGCAGGTAGATGTGAAATATCTTCTAAAAATCCAAAATGAAACTTTACGACATTATCTTTTTATAGGTATAAATCACGAAACTCGATAAGTTTTTATCCGTTTTTACAAAAACAATACCGCAGCCAATGCTCGATACTTCTTTCATGATCTTAACCGAGCATATCCCATAGCTTATCCATCTGGAGTACTTAGAGACAATGGGGTAAAATTTTTACAGACCACTTTTATTGGTCTGCAAAAACGTTCAGCTACCAGAAAATAGGAATTCGAGCGTTTATGTACAAAGCTTAGTATAGAAAACATTGACTTAGACCTGCTAACCATCCTCAAACGAATGGTATTGTCGAGCAATTTAATAGCTGCATAGGAAGATGGGCTGCAAAGCACCATCATTTCAATTCTTGTGAAGAGCTTGAAATCACTCTCTGCATCTATATATTTGTTTATATAATCAGCAATTACCCCAATCACTATTGGGTAGTAAAACTTCATTACAGTCTATGAAATATTGTTCAAAGTTAAACCTGAATTAGTCAAAAATCATACTATCATCCTGGATATGACAACTAAGTACCAAAAAACTTTAACAACTTATTTAACCAGTTTATTAACAGCTGGATTTTCTATTGAATAACTCATTGAGCCTCTCAACCGGCTGATTATCTATTAGATAAAATTGCTGACATGAGAAACCAGCTACGGCGTCTGATGACGCTACTGGTGGTTGCTAAAAAACGTAAATAGTTTTACTGTTAGCGCTCAATGATATTATTAATTGATATTAATATCAATATCGGTGAGTGGCAGGCAACTACAAGCTAATATCTCACCTTTATCAAGGAATGCGATTGGTTTATGACGATATGCCACTTTTCCTTTTCGTAGATAAACCCGACAGGCACCACAAAAGCCTTCCCGACATTGAAATTCAATTTGAATTGAACTCTGTTCAAGGGCATCAAGTAGGTTAGTATGTTGTTTATAACGAAAAGGGATCTGTATACTCTGCGCATGGTGCAGAGTAATTTTATAGCTTAGCATAAGGGTTTATAACTCAAAATTACGCAGTTCATCGGTATCGACCTGAGCATCAATTTGCCCAACCAGGTAAGAACTGACTTCTACTTCCTGTGGTGCTACCTGAACGTTATCAGAAACTAACCAGGCATTGATCCATGGAATAGGGTTTGAGCGTGTTTCAAAGGGTAATTTTAATCCAACAGCTTGCATACGAATATTGCTAATATATTCGATATATTGACATAAAATGTCTTTATTCAGACCGATCATTGAACCATTCGAGAAGAGATACTCGGCCCACTCCTTTTCCTGTTCGGCGGCTTGAACAAACAATTTGTAACATGTTTCTTCAGACTCTTTAGCAATGATGGCCATTTCAGGATCATCTTGACCATAACGCATCAGGTTTAACATATGTTGGGTACCAGTGAGATGCAAAGCTTCATCACGGGCAATCAATTTGATAATTTTAGCGTTTCCTTCCATCAATTCACGTTCAGCAAAAGCAAATGAACAAGCGAAGCTAACATAAAAACGAATAGCTTCTAATGCGTTAACACTCATCAGACATAGATAGAACTGCTTTTTTAAATAGTGTAAAGAAATAATTACATTTTTATCATTAATTGTATGATTGCCTTCACCTAACATATGGTAATAGCTGGTCATCTTAATTAAATCGTCATAATAAGTGGAAATATCTTTTGCCCGCTTTAAAATTTCTTTATTAGTTACGATATCGTCAAAAATAATTGATGGGTCATTAACAATATTACGAATAATATGCGTGTAAGAGCGTGAATGAATAGTTTCTGAAAATGACCAAGTTTCTATCCAGGTTTCAAGCTCAGGAATTGAAATAAGGGGCAGTAGTGCTACGTTAGGGCTACGTCCTTGAATTGAATCTAATAGTGTTTGATATTTTAAATTACTAATAAAAATGTGTTTTTCATGTTCAGGTAGCGATTGATAATCAATACGATCACGAGAAACATCAATTTCTTCCGGGCGCCAAAAAAAAGAGAGTTGCTTTTCAATCAGCTGCTCAAAAATAGGATATTTTTGTTGATCATAACGGGCAACGTTGACAGACTGTCCAAAGAACATCGGTTCTTGTAATTGATCGTTTTTAGTTTGCGAAAATGTTGTATATTGGTATTTCATACGTCCTCAGGTTAAATCTTACAAGCACCGCCATTACAATCGCTCTCAGGTAATTTAATAACCTCTTCCAAATCGGCTTGGGTATCTTCTGCACCATCACGGGTGTTATGGTAATAAAGTGTTTTTAGCCCATATTTATAAGCAAGTAGCAAATCTTTCAGTAATTGATTCATTGGAACTTTATTATTTGGAAAACGGGTTGGATCATAATTAGTGTTAGCAGAAATTGATTGATCAATAAATTTCTGCATAATACCAACCAACTGTAAATAACCCTTATTATTGGGCATTTGCCACAACAATTCATAATCGTTTTTCAAACGTTCGTACTCAGGTATAACTTGGCGCAAAATACCATTTTTTGATGCTTTAATGCTGATATAACCTCGAGGTGGTTCAATACCATTGGTAGCATTAGATATTTGTGACGAAGTTTCTGATGGCATTAAAGCAGAAAGCGTTGAGTTACGCAAACCATATTGCTTGATATCTTTACGTAAAGTTTGCCAATCATAATGTAGTGGTTCAGATGTTAGTGCATCTAATGATTTTTTATAACTATCAATAGGCAAAATACCTTTTGCATAAGTAGTTTCATGAAACCATGGACAAGCACCTTGTTCTTTTGCCAATTCATTAGATGCTTTCAATAAATAATATTGGATCGCTTCAAATGTTTTATGGGTCAGATTATTTGCACTACCATCGGAGTACTGAACGCCATGTTTAGCTAAATAATAAGCATAATTAATGACGCCAATACCTAAAGTACGACGACCCATAGAGCTTTTTTTCGCAGCAATAATTGGATAGTTTTGATAATCGAGCAGTGAATCTAATGCATATACGGCCAATACCGCCAACTCCTCCACTTCATCTAATGAAGTAATGGCACCTAAATTAAAGGCGGAAAGAGTACAAAGTGCAATTTCACCATTTTCGTCGTTAACATTATTTAAAGGTCGGGTTGGCAAGGCGATTTCTAAACAGAGGTTTGATTGACGAATTGGCGCAACTTTAGCATCAAATGGGCTATGGGTATTACAGTGATCAATATTTTGAATATAAATACGCCCGGTTGATGCTCGCTCTTGCATCATAAGTGAAAATAGATCAAGCGCTTTAACGCATTTCTGGCGTATGTTTGCGTTTTGTTCATATTTTATATATAAACGTTTAAATTCGCTTTGATCAGCGGAAAATGCTTCGTATAAACCGGGAACATCAGAAGGGCTAAAGAGGGTAATTTTTTCATCTTTGATAAGGCGTTCATACATGAGTTTATTAATTTGTATACCATAGTCCAGATGACGAACACGATTGCCTTCAACACCACGATTATTTTTTAGCACTAGTAAGCTTTCAACCTCTAAATGCCAGAGAGGATAAAATAGCGTGGAACCACCACCACGTACGCCACCTTGAGAACAAGATTTTACCGCAGTTTGAAAATGTTTATAGAAAGGAATACAGCCTGTATGAAACACTTCACCTCCCCGAATTGGACTACCTAATGCGCGAATACAGCCAGCATTAATGCCGATACCGGCACGTTGAGAAACATATTTCACAATTGCGCTAGCGGTGGCATTAATTGAATCAAGGCTATCGCCACATTCAATTAATACGCAAGAACTAAATTGGCGAGTTGGGGTGCGTACCCCAGCCATAATTGGGGTAGGTAGTGAAATTTTAAAAGTTGAAATTGCATCATAAAAGCGACGAATATAGTTTAACCTTGTCTTTTTTGGATAGCGTGAAAAAAGGCAAGCAGAAACAAGAATATAGAGAAATTGGGCACTTTCATGAATTTCCCCGCTTACCCGGTTTTGCACTAAGTATTTACCTTCTAATTGCTTAACTGCACCGTATGAAAAATTCATATCACGCCAGTGATCCAGAAAACTATCCATCTGCTTAAATTCTTCTGCGGTATAATCTGTCAGTAGATGTTTATCATATTTACCTATTTTAACCATATGCAAAACATGCTGATATAATGCCGGTGGTTCAAATTGCCCAAAGGCTTTTTTTCGCAGATGGAAAATAGCTAATCGGGCTGCAAGATATTGGTAATCAGGTGTATCAGCTGAAATAAGATCTGCCGCAGCTTTAATCATAGTTTCGTGAATATCGGAAGTTTTGATACCATCATAAAACTGGATCTGAGAACGTAGCTCTACTTGTGAAACAGATACATCTTTTAGGCTTTCAGCTGCCCAGGTAATGACTTTATGGATTTTATCAAGATCAATGCGTTCTTTATGTCCAGCACGTTTAGTGACTAATAGACTTTGGTTCATGGGTAGATACACCTAAACTTAACTATCTAAATATTTATCGATCAGTATACTCAATGGTTAATAAAAATATAAAACGCTGTGCTGTTAATACAATTAACATATTCTTATTGTTAGCTATATAAGCTAATGGTATTTGCAACTTTTATCAAGTCTATAAAAATGAAGTTTTTTGCAATAATCCAGTGCTGAATTTTATCAATTAACTGATAACTATGTATTATATGATAAGATCAAAATATTATAATTTATGTTACCAAGGTAATGGTGAAAAATAAATTTAATAATGATCTATTAATTGTTGTTTTTCAGCAAATATTAACAATTACTTGCATTTGATAAATGCAACATATAATTAACATCAACATTTTTGCCTAACGAAAATTTGTCGCTTATCGGATTATAATGTAATCCGATAATATGTTGTTCTTGTAAAGAAGTTTTATCTATCCAACTAAGTAGCTCAGAAGGTCGAATAAATTTCTTCACATTATGAGTACCTTTAGGAACTATTTTTAAAATATGCTCAGCAGCAATAATTGCTAATAACCAGGATTTTTTATTACGATTAATAGTAGAAAAAAATACTTGACCGCCTGGTTTAACTAATTTTGCGCATGATTGAACGACAGATTCAGGATCCGGAACATGTTCCAGCATTTCCATGCAGGTAACAATATCATAAGTTTGAGGGTGTTTTTCTGCATGGTTTTCAGCAGTTTTCTGTAAGTAGTTGATTTTCATATTGCTTTTTAATGCATGGAGTTCTGCGATTTGTAGGGGATCTACAGCCATATCAATTCCTGTTACTAGAGCACCTTCTTTAGCCATACTTTCTGATAAAATTCCTCCGCCGCAGCCAATATCTAGTACTTTTTTACCGAACAGACCATTAGCCTGTTCCAGGATATAGTTTAAACGTAATGGATTAATCCGATGAAGAGGTTTGAATTCACTGGTTTCATCCCACCATCGACTTGCAAAAGAGCTAAATTTGTTGATTTCAGTTAGATCAACATTTGCCTGACTGAGCGAATTCTTGTTATTCATCAGAAAATTTACTCCTTAATTTTTTATTAAATAGACTCTATAATGCCATTAAGTCATTATACATGTTTTATTGAATAATATGTGTTTCCTTTTTTTATAAAATGACGATTATTGTGGTATAATTTTACTCCTTAATGAAATAAGGAGTATGAGGGACAGTAGCTCAATGAGTGACATAGCAAGAGAAATTACCCTAGTCAATATCGAAGAGGAGCTAAAAAGCTCTTATTTGGATTATGCGATGTCTGTGATTGTTGGACGCGCCCTTCCAGATGTACGAGATGGATTAAAACCTGTTCACCGACGCGTATTATATGCGATGAATGTATTAGATAATGATTGGAATAAATCATACAAAAAATCAGCTCGTGTAGTCGGTGACGTCATTGGTAAATACCATCCTCACGGTGATAGTGCTGTCTATGATGCGATAGTTCGTTTGGCACAACCTTTTTCAATGCGTTATATGCTAGTTGATGGGCAGGGTAATTTTGGCTCTGTTGATGGTGACTCTGCTGCTGCAATGCGTTATACTGAAGTACGCATGGCAAAAATTGCCCATGAATTGTTGGAAGATTTAGACAAGGAAACCGTTGATTTTATTCCTAACTATGATGGTACCGAGCAGATCCCTGATGTTATGCCAACGCGGGTCCCAAACTTTCTGGTTAACGGCTCTTCAGGTATTGCTGTTGGCATGGCCACCAATATTCCACCTCATAACCTTAGTGAAGTCATTGATGGCTGTTTAGCCTATATCAATGATGAAAATATTACTATTGAAGGATTACTAGAGTATATTCCAGGTCCTGATTTTCCAACCGCTGCAATTATTAATGGTCGCCGCGGTATCATCAACGCATATCGGACGGGACGTGGTAAAGTCTGTATTCGTGCACGTGCTAACATTGAAGTTGATGATAAAAATGGTCGTGAAACAATTATTGTCAATGAGATCCCTTATCAGGTTAATAAAGCCCGTTTAATTGAAAAAATTGCCGAATTGGTTAAAGATAAACGTGTTGATGGAATTAGCGCATTACGTGATGAGTCTGATAAAGATGGCATGCGGATTATTATTGAAATAAAACGAAATGCAGTGGCGGAAGTAGTACTAAATAATTTGTATTCTCTCACTCAACTTCAACTCTCATTTGGCATTAATATGGTCGCCTTATGTGATGGCCAGCCTAGAGTTTTAAATTTAAAAGAAATCCTTGAAGCTTTTGTTCGTCATCGCAGAGAAGTGGTCACTCGACGAACTATTTTTGAATTGCGAAAAAGGCGAGAACGTGCTCATATATTGGAGTCCTTCGCCGTCGCATTAGCAAATATTGATCCGATTATTAAACTTATTCGCCAAGCATCAACCCCTCATGAAGCGAAATTGGATTTGATTGCGCGTCCTTGGCAATTAGGTAATGTTTCTGCCTTGTTAGCAAGTGCAGGTGATAACGCTGTTCATCATGAATGGTTTGAACCTCAATACGGAGTGCGGGATGGTCAATATTATTTAACTGAACAGCAAGCTCAGACAATTCTTGATTTGCGTTTGCAAAAATTAACTAGCTTAGAACATGAAAAAATATTAGATGAATATAGTGAGTTGCTAAAACATATTGCAGCATTACTATATATATTAACCAGCCCAGAACGGTTAATGGAAGTTATCCGTGAAGAGCTGAAAGCAGTTAAAGAACAGTATCAGGATGCACGCCGCACAGAAATTACTGAAAATAGCGCAGATATTAATATCGAAGATTTAATTACCAAGGAAGATGTGATTGTAACTTTATCACATCAGGGGTATGTTAAATATCAGCCACTATCTGATTACGAAGCACAGAGACGAGGAGGTAAAGGTAAGTCTGCAGCACATATTAAAGAAGAAGATTTTATTGAGCGTTTATTAGTTGCCAATACCCATGACACAATTCTATGCTTCTCTAGCCGTGGCCGTCTCTATTGGATGAAAGTTTACCAGCTGTCCGAAGCTAGCCGTGGTGCACGTGGGCGACCAATAGTCAATTTATTGCCGTTAGAACAAAATGAACGTATTACCGCAATTTTACCGATACGTGAATTTGATGATAATCATTATATATTTATGGCAACTGCGAGTGGAACGGTTAAAAAGACATCACTAAAAGATTTTATTCGTCCTAGAAGTGCTGGAATTATAGCAGTTAATCTTAATGAAGGTGATGAACTGATTGGCGTTGATTTGACTGCTGGTAAAAATGAGATAATGCTTTTCTCTGCTGCTGGTAAAGTTGTTCGTTTCGCAGAAAATACTGTTCGTCCTATGGGGCGAACAGCAACGGGTGTTCGAGGTATTAAGTTACAAGCTGGCGATAAAGTCGTTTCATTGATTGTACCTCGTGGGGAAGCTGATATTTTAACTGTTACTGAAAATGGTTATGGTAAACGAACTGAGCAGAGTGAATACCCAACAAAATCTCGCGCTACTCAAGGTGTTATTTCTATTAAAGTTAGTGAACGTAATGGTAATGTTGTTGGAGCAATTCAGGTAGAAAAAACTGATCAAATTATGATGATCACTGATGCTAGCACTTTAGTTCGTACGCGAGTTGAAGAGGTTAGAATTGTCGCCAGAAATACTCAAGGCGTCACTTTAATTCGTACTGCTGAAGATGAAAAAGTAGTTGGTTTACAACGTGTTATTGATCCTAAAGAACATAAGATAATAACCAAACGTTGACAAAAGATACAGTTAGCGTAAAGGTAGAACCTGATATTAATAACGTCAAAAATTTTTTGCTTAATGAGTGATTAATCAGTTTTATCTTAGCGCGCACAGTATGTAGTTAGTTAGGTACCCGTTTTATGCATTATCTCAATTCACTATTAGTGATAACTTTTTATTATTCCGTTTATCGTATATGCTTTACAATTGATACAATTTATAGTTAGGACGGTGTTTGAGATATCTATCTTCATTGTAGAATGTCATTAAAAATTTCTAGTTATTTATTCCATACTCTAGGCGTTATGCTGTTTTGTGGCAAGCTCTGGGATGGGAGAGGGAGAAACAATCATATTTTTATTTATTTAATATTTCTAATGAAAGTTAAATCTTATCTACATCAACAGTATTCATCTACTTATGAATTCATCTACTTATGAAAGTATGGTTAAATACCTAGATTATACGGATAAAATCCTGCGATCAATTCAATATATATAGATAGCCATATCGAAATTTAACGGTAGATCCTAATCATAGATCTGTGCTGGCAAAACAACTTAATTTTACCTACTCTTACCCAATAAGTAAGAGTAGGTGCTAATTGTATTAAATTACATTAAATATCAAAAAGTTACTTAGTTGTATTTAATCAGTCATTCTAACTTTTAGCAAAGAAATATTGTTCCACCACAAGGTTAAAAACAGTTTTTATTATTGGTCTAGAAAATAACTGTATGATTAATTTGCCTATCCGAAATAATACACCATCTTCAATCGTTAAAAATAATCTATGAAAATACGCCGATTTATATGAGTTAGATGACGCAAGGCATGAGAAAAATATTTACTGAATTATGTCAATTTTGGGGAACTGATAATAAATTTTTCTACATATTAGTGCCTATTTATGAAAAAGGACTTTGATTAGTTTAATTGGTTTAAAACGTTCAATAGACTTAGAGCAATTTAATTTACTTTTTGAAAGTCTAATTAGTACCTTTCTCTTAAATGCAAATAATAGATTATTATTACATTTTTCTTATGAAAATAATTTAAGATCTAATAATTATGTTTATCAGTTAGAAACCTTTCATTATGGTTATAATAATAACCATAATTGATTAATTTATAAAAATTGTTTACTAGTTTCGTTATTAAGTGTCATTTTTCTGTGCCTATTACTAATATTTTAATGAGTTTAAGCTGTCAATTATAAGAGTTATGCTTATTTCTTCTCTATGGTATTTCGAAGATAGTGGTGTATTTATATTATCCTGCTAATTTATTTTATAAATTATTTCAACATTATAGAGATGATGTGCTATAAAAAAGTCTACCCTTACAGGTATCTATAAAACTAAATATTACATTTGATTCCTTACATGAACTCATCCGTAATGGTGCCAGTGGCAGCTAATAGCTACCGCTCTTGCAGCTGAACTCGAAGCCATGATGCTGCGACAACATACTGAAAACGCCACCTTTATAGATGGATAAAGGGCGGTGTCCCTGCATGCCCTCGTCCTTAACGGTTATTTTTCACAGAGAACTATACAGACTGGTATAGGCAATGTTGAGATTAACTGCCTAAGGTCAGAAAAAGTCCTAGCGACAACAGAATATGCTTTAATAGTTCGTTTAAAAAGATCGAAGAGTTTCCTTCCATGTGAACTATTACCTTCGAGGCTATCTTTCCCTGCTTATTTTCATGAAGCAATATGGGTTGGAAAGGGGCCAGTTGAGCTTCTTCTGAAAAAGTACATACTCTCTCTGACTACCATCAGCAGATTAAAATAGCAATGACTTGAAGAGCACGTATGGTAATGATGCATACTGGATTTATTTGTATGGATTTGTGCGCCAGGAATCCTTTCATCAGAACGGCAAACCCCTGGGCCTGGTTTTTCTTGGTTTTTACGAGCCGTCATCATTGGCGTCACTGACGCATGAACATAAGGGGAGCTAGTTGCAATCAAAGATGGTTATTAAGAATCATAAGCAAAACTGGTCTTGAACTTCTCAATGCCAATACGAGCGCATGGCTTAATCGTATCTCCCAAGCTTGCTACAATAGAGGAAGTGCCATTGGTTTTTGGAATGCAATGGCAAAAATATTCCCGGACGGACACGCAGCACCAACGCTATTGGGTACACAAAACAGCTAATGTACTGGCTTCACTCCTCCTAAAAGGTTATATAACCAAAAGTTAAGGCTGTGAGCAACTAGGTGGGTCTTACTTGCTATCAAAGAGCCATGTGATACCGCTATCATAAAGCCATTTATGTTTTGTTGGCAAGGTTTTCATCGAAGTATGTTGTAGCGATGAAGAACGTAGAGAAAGATCGAGAAGAGAGAACTGCTGGCCATTTCTACAACTTTCTGTCAAAACACTTACTAGCCGTTAATAAGAACGAGGAATCTGATTGAATCGGCTTTTTCGATAGGTCAGCCTCACAGAGGCTACAAAGTCGACGCGTGAAGAACTGTATTTCGAGAAAAACAACTCTTTCAATGGTATTTGACCTGCTACAATATGCTCAGAAAGCTGGAAGGCTAAATGAGTAAAAAAAAGAAGGGATTTAAATGTTGACCCTGGTGTAAAACAAGATCCAATTTAAGGATTGAGAACATATTCATGAATCATCAGAGTGGAACGTATAGCCTAACCGTCATACACAAGATTTGCTAATAACTCTTAGGCTGGCGGCAAGGGCTGGCTTGGTAAACAACCATTTACTATAATTACCATACTTAAAATAAAAATGCTATAGTTAGCACAAAAATTAGGTTTTAGTCTCGATATTTAATTTGAAGATCGTATTGTGAATCTTGATCTAACACTATGAAGAAAATAATTTTCTAATTAGATATATCTAATTATCTAATAATTAGTGTCTGAACAATCGCTCAACATGGCTAGGGTTAAAAAATAGATATAAAATTAACTAATTTTATAATGAATTAATAATTTTCAATAAATCTAAACCAGAGTAAACTAATTTACTCATTTAATAAAAAAGAGAAAATTTACACTGTGATGTTGTCCAAATTAAAAAAAGCAAAGCATCAACAATATCTTGAACAATTAGCAAAATTACCTCAGTCTGCCGCTAAAGTTGTCACCATTTACCAAACAGAAAGTTTTCGAAAAGTCCTGTTAGATAAAATTGCCAACGCTCAACGGTATATTTATATTACTGCACTTTATTTTGAACATGATGATGCAGGACAAAATATACTAAATGCGCTTTATCAAGCAAAAATGGCACGACCAGAATTAGATATCAAAATAATGGTTGACTGGCATCGTGCTCAACGTGGTCGCATTGGTGCAAATGCCACTGCAACTAATGCCGATTGGTATTATCAAATGGCAGTGGAACACCCAGGACTAAGTATTGCTATTTTTGGTATCCCTGTCAATAAACGAGAAGCATTAGGTGTTTTACATTTAAAAGGTTTCATCTTTGATAATACTGTTATTTATAGCGGTGCGAGTATTAATGATGTCTATCTTCAGCAACACCAACGTTATCGTTACGATCGTTATCATATATTAGATAATATCCAATTAGCTGCGACTATGAAAAGATTTATCGACCAAAGCTTGTTATCTTCACCTGCCATTCAGCGTCTAGATCAAGCATATCGCCAAAACAATACTCAAATTAAAAGTTTAATAAAACAATTTCGCTATAACTTAAAAAGTTGTCACTATCAATTACAAAATAATGCTACAAATGAAGAGTTAGCGGTAACTCCATTAATTGGTTTAGGCAAAAAAAATGAATTAAATAAAGCTATAATGCATTTAATGAACAGTACAGAAAAGAAAATGATTATCTGTACACCCTATTTTAATTTACCTACTATTATAACGAGTATAATTAGTAAATTATTGCATGACGGCAAACAAATTGAAATTATCATTGGCGATAAAACAGCTAATGACTTCTTCATTCCACCAGAAGAACCTTTTAAAATTATCAGTGCATTACCTTATTTATATGAAATTAACCTACGGCGATTTATCTGTCAGTTACAACACTTCGTAGATAAGAAGCAATTAACCATAAGATTATGGAAAGATGGGGAAAACACATATCACTTAAAAGGAATTTGGATAGATAATAACTGGCAATTAATAACCGGCAATAATCTCAATCCTCGTGCATGGGGATTAGATTTAGAAAATGCAATATTAATTCATGATCCACAAAAAGCTCTGCTACAACAAAAAAACAAAGAATTAAAATGTATAACAACTAATACTTATATTGTAAATCATTATCAAGAGCTTGAAAATATCCAGCACTATCCAGTAAAAGTTAAAAAACTTATTCGCCGTTTACGAAGGATCCGCGTTGATAGGCTAATACGCCGTATACTCTAATAGTAGGCAGCTATCTCAATTTTCAATTATTAAATAAAATCTTTTTATTTATAATAAGATTTTTTATCAATAGATAAAACGCTAAAAAACCACCCAATTGGGTGGTTTTTTCTTAAGATAATTAAAGTCAAACATACCCATTGTCTCACATGGGGATACCAAATATTTATTTATCTGTTTCATTTTGCTACTAATCTGTTTCATTTTGCTACTAAGCAGTAGCGTACAACCAGGCTATGCTTTCTGTCCTCCTCTCAATTACCTCACTCTCAATTACCTCAGTAACTAACATCATCAATATTCGCCGCCTTACCCCTATTACTCTTCCCATTCAGCTAAATCTTAAAGAATCCAAGCTCCCAAACAAGCTAAAATTTTTTCTTTCTCTCAAAATACCTTCACTGTTCTCAGGTTAAGCCTCTCCCGAGTCATTCATTAGTAACTGGTTTAGCTCAATGTTGTATCACTACGCTTAACCAACACCCAGCCCAGCCTATCTAGGTCCTCATCTTGAACACTAATTACTTGAGATGAGCGGTTTCTCCTCCAGCTTAGATTCTTTCAGCGATTATCTTTATCTCTCCACATCTTAGCTACCAGGCAAATGGTGTGTGGCTATTCGTAGTATGATAAAATATACCACTGGTGCGTTCACTTCAAACTTCTCGTACTAATACAGAAGTCACTCATAACCCTACCTACTACACAAAAGACCCCCCATTTTTGAACTACATCAGCCAAATGGATGTGATGAGCTGACATTCCGGTGACAAAAACATCACCGTCGATATAAACTCTTTATCGGTATATCAGCTTGTTATTATCCTCAGAGTACCACACACCCACACTTTTTTTTATCCGTTGAGCGATAGCTCTGCTCTATTTCCATCTCTCTACTCTCCACAGAGATAGTATTGTTTTTAAATAACTCAGCTTTAACTTTAAACCAATCTTTCATAGTCTACAATAGAGTTTTACTACTTAAAACTGATTAACTTATTTGTGGTAATTCTTAATTGTAAAGCCAAATATATCAATGCAGAGTAATATCAAACTCTTGACAAGAGTTGAAATGATGGCCTTTTAGGGGTATCTTTATATTGCGCCTATTAAATCAATCGACCATAACATTTATTTATGGATTCATCGGGGGGCTAAAAATCAGTGTTCTACTATACCAACTTTTGTAACACTAAACCGGTCAAATTCATGTTTTTAGGTTCATCACCTTTTTAGCAACCTAAAAAGGTAATCTGTAAATTCTTTGTAATTGTCTATGTCTATAAGTACCATTATTCTATGGATAGCCATAGAAAATGCTCAGTTAAATCATGTAAAAACATAGAGCATTTGACCGCGATCTTAGTCTTAAAAAAGATGGATAAAATCCATCCGATGGGTGCGATATACCTAGATAAGAAAAGATAAGATCATAAAGTTTCGTTTTGCATTGCATTTACGTAAGATAATTAACATCTACATGCAGCTAGCTAACCAGGCTCGCAGCTTTTTAAATACTTTATAGTTCGGCTTTTTAAGTTTTCTCCTTCCCCCTTCTTATTTCACGCTAATTATCTCTCTACAAGTCGGAGAGAAAAATGTTTTTCGCAAGAAAACAACTACGGTTTTCTAAGCAGACGACAGAGCGTGGTCGCGGCAAAGACATAAGAAATCTGAGTTGATTATCTCATCAACCTCAATCTCTTTTTTAGAATTGAGTAACAGTAAAGTTCGGACATGCACCCACCATAACGCTTAGCAAAATTAAGCCAAGACTTTTTGCCTGTCTGAAGAGTAGTAATTTTAGCTGTTGTATCTGCCTGACAATGAATCAATATCATCATGATATTTCGCCATCAGCAATATTCATAAGTAGGCATATTGCTATAAATAGCGCACTGCGATGATGGTATATATTAATGATACTAGATTAAACACCTACTTTCAGATGCTAACACTAATAGTCAAGCTAATTTATGCTTTTTGTACTAAATTTACTATATCAGACAGTGATTAGCCAATCTTATCACCACCAACCAGATACTGTATTCAACTAAGATTACTGGTTCTAGGTTTATTAACCTTATAGCATTAAATTTTCTGTTTGTATAGAGTGCTATGTTTTTAATAGCAATGTGCAACCAGAACTTGTAGTTGGGTATCTGATATGCTTTTGGTTTTTCAGCTCCGAGGATGCAAGATCTCCCCTTCACCTAACGCCACAGATAGCTCCATTCTCAATAAATTACAGCACACTATTTATTTTTCCTAATTCCTTTTCACAAAAGTTCTATCAAGAGCCTATGTCTTATATACCTAAACACAATAGGTTAGTTAGGGTATATAATTAACAGTTAGCTATCCCTTAAAAGATTTTCCTGAAAGCTTGGCATCAACTACTCTACTTCAGCACCTTACTTAACCTTAGTGCCTCATCATAATGCTTCAGTCTCCCCCCTACTCCTACCAGGACCATGGGGTAGGATTAATTCTAATACTTCCAGCATAATTGGCCTCTCAGTCCAGCGTTTTTCTGCTTAGAGAATGGATTCTTTCCTGCCTTATCTATCCAAAAGAACACTTAGTGTTGTTCCAGCAGCTTCGGTGCATGGTTTAGCCATTGCCCCACATTAATATCTTCCTCGTAGGCCAAACTCGCTTACTTGAAACAACTGAGCTATTATGCTTTCTTATAACCAAACCCTAACCATCTAAGCCTTCCAAGTTCGTTTTCAACTTAAGCATGACTTCAGAACCTTAATTGAAGCTCTTGGTTGTTTCCCTTACGTTATTACATTACATCATTAGAATAAAAATAAAACTAACCAACTGATTGAAATTTTAAAAGCTCTACACATTATTTGAAAATAATGTGTGTCTTTCAATTTCTATCTTCTTCCGGATTGTTAAAGAGTATTATTAATTCTTAGTATACTGTTGCCAACCCCTGCTACTAAATAACCTTTTATCTATTTTTTATTTTGTAATATGGCAGAACTAAAGCTAGATCGAACTATTGATCTCCTCAGATGTTCCTGTTAATCCTAACTTTTAGGATCCTTACATCAGCCCATCAGCAATATTTGTAGGTCTAAGTAGATTTGAACCACCAACCGCTCCCTAATAATGGAGCGGTATAACCAACCTGAGGTGCTACAAGCCTAAATTAATATTAATTATTCTAAATCTTCATCATACAATCTGTGTGAACACTCACATTACATCTATCTAGGTAAGGAGGTGATCCAACCGCAGGTTCCCCTACGGTTACCTTGTTACGACTTCACCCCAGTCATGAATCACAAAGTGGTAAGCGCCATCCCGAAGGTTAAGCTACCTACTTCTTTTGCAACCCACTCCCATGGTGTGACGGGCGGTGTGTACAAGGCCCGGGAACGTATTCACCGCGACATGCTGATCCGCGATTACTAGCGATTCCGACTTCATGGAGTCGAGTTGCAGACTCCAATCCGGACTTCGACATACTTTCTGAGTTCCGCTTCCCCTTGCAGGCTCGCCTCTCTCTGTATATGCCATTGTAGCACGTGTGTAGCCCTACTCATAAGGGCCATGATGACTTGACGTCATCCCCACCTTCCTCCGGTTTATCACCGGCAGTCTCCTTTGAGTTCCCGACCAAATCGCTGGCAACAAAGGATAAGGGTTGCGCTCGTTGCGGGACTTAACCCAACATTTCACAACACGAGCTGACGACAGCCATGCAGCACCTGTCTCAGCGTTCCAGAGGAACTCCTTTATCTCTAAAGGATTCGCTGGATGTCAAGAGTAGGTAAGGTTCTTCGCGTTGCATCGAATTAAACCACATGCTCCACCGCTTGTGCGGGCCCCCGTCAATTCATTTGAGTTTTAACCTTGCGGCCGTACTCCCCAGGCGGTCGATTTAACGCGTTAGCTTCGGAGGCCACAGTTCTAGACCACAACCTCCAAATCGACATCGTTTACAGTGTGGACTACCAGGGTATCTAATCCTGTTTGCTCCCCACGCTTTCGCACATGAGCGTCAGTCTTTGTCCAGGGGGCCGCCTTCGCCACCGGTATTCCTCCACATCTCTACGCATTTCACCGCTACACATGGAATTCTACCCCCCTCTACAAGACTCTAGTTAACCAGTCTTGAATGCCATTCCCAGGTTAAGCCCGGGGATTTCACATCCAACTTAATTAACCGCCTGCGTGCCCTTTACGCCCAGTAATTCCGATTAACGCTTGCACCCTCCGTATTACCGCGGCTGCTGGCACGGAGTTAGCCGGTGCTTCTTCTGTCGCTAACGTCAATTGCTAAGGTTATTAGCCCTAGCACCTTCCTCACGACTGAAAGTACTTTACAACCCGAAGGCCTTCTTCATACACGCGGCATGACTGCATCAAGCTTGCGCCCATTGTGCAATATTCCCCACTGCTGCCTCCCGTAGGAGTCTGGGCCGTGTCTCAGTCCCAGTGTGGCTGATCATCCTCTCAGACCAGCTAGAGATCGTCGCCTAGGTGAGCCTTTACCTCACCTACTAGCTAATCTCATATGGGTTCATCCGAAGGTGTGAGGCCAAAAGGTCCCCCACTTTGCTCCTTAGAGATTATGCGGTATTAGCCACCGTTTCCAGTGGTTATCCCCCGCCTTCGGCTAGATCCCCATACTTTACTCACCCGTCCGCCGCTTGCCGGCAAAGAAGCAAGCTTCCTCCCGCTGCCGCTCGACTTGCATGTGTTAGGCCTGCCGCCAGCGTTCAATCTGAGCCATGATCAAACTCTTCAATTAAAAGTTTGATGCTCAAAGAATATTTAACTGACTGTAACGCCTTTTTTGTTAAGCTAACTTTGTTAAGGTTTTATTGCCTTCGCTGCTGGCCTACTAAAATAGCGTTATTCCTTATTAATTCATAAATGAATTAACTGTTTTCTTACTCTTTAAGACTTTAAAATCAAATATTTTATTTTTTGATGATGTCTTGCGAGTGCCCACACAGATTGTCTAATTAATTGTTAAAGAGCGTACGACCTATGCTACCTTGAGCGCCGTGAAGTGGCATATATTACGTTTTTATCTGAATTCACGGTTACTTTTTTATTTACTTATTTATTGATTAATAAGTCGCGATAACGAATTGTCATTATAGGAGGTTTTCTGAAACTAACAAGTATTATTTACATTTTTCTCTTTAATAGCTCATTTATTATGCTAACTTTGAATTAATAGTATCTATGTAGTTGCTAATAACGATCTTTAATCAAGGTTATTGAATTTTTATAATAGTATTTAAGAAATAAATCTTAGCTCTTCAAATAAGATTAAAATTTTATTTTTTATTGCTTAGCAACAATAATACCTTTTTTTATATCTAGAGTTACTTGTTTACCCGGTACTAATTTACCTGCTAACATCTGTTTTGCCAATGGATTTTCTATCTTTTGTTGGATCGCTCGTTTCAAAGGACGTGCGCCAAATAACGGATCAAACCCCGCTTGCTCCAATTTTTCTAACACCGCTGACGTAATTTTTACTTTATAGCCTTGCTCTTCTATACGCTTATATAAACGCGACAATTGGATCTGGGCAATTTCTGTAATTTGCTCTTTATTAAGTGGATGAAATACCACAACTTCATCAATACGGTTAATAAATTCAGGACGGAAACTCCGGCTAACAAGTTCCATGACGATCTCTTTCATCTCATCATAGGCTAAACTACTAAAACGCTCTTGGATCAAATGAGAACCTAAGTTTGATGTCATAATGACAACCGTATTAAGAAAATTGACTGTTCTTCCTTGTCCATCGGTTAAACGTCCATCATCCAGAACTTGTAATAAAATATTGAAAACATCGGGATGCGCTTTTTCAATTTCATCCAGCAAAATAACAGAATAAGGGCGGCGGCGGATTGCTTCGGTTAAATAACCACCTTCTTCATACCCTACATAACCTGGAGGTGCTCCAATTAGCCTGGAGATAGTATGTTTTTCCATAAATTCAGACATATCAATGCGTACCATTGCATCGTTACTATCAAATAAAAAATTTGCTAGTGCCTTACATAGCTCGGTTTTACCAACACCCGTAGGACCTAAAAATAAGAATGAGCCAATAGGCTGATTTGGATCTGATAAACCAGCACGACTACGCCGAATAGCATTAGATACCGCATCAACAGCTTCATTTTGGCCAATGACACGTTTATGCAGATCCTGCTCCATATGAAGTAACTTTTCACGTTCACTTTTTAACATTCTTGCAACCGGGATGCCTGTCCAACGCGCTAATATTTCAGTAATCTCTGCATCAGTCACTTTATTACGCAACAACTTCATTGTATTACTTTCCGCTTTGGTGGCAACTTCAAGTTGTTTTTCTAATTCAGGAATTTTTCCATATTGTAATTCTGACATTTTAGCTAAATCACCACTACGTCGAGCCTGCTCCATACTTATACGTGCATTTTCTAATTGCGCTTTTATATGCTGTGTACCGATAAGCTCTGCTTTTTCTGCTTTCCACTCTTCTTCTAGCTCTGAATATTCTCGTTCTTTTTCTGTTAGTTCTTCCTCTAACATTTTTAGGCGATTTTTACTGGCTTCATCAGATTCTTTTTTTAGTGCTTGCTGTTCAAGTTTTAATTGAATAACCCGACGTTCTAAACGATCAAGTGCTTCCGGTTTAGAATCCATCTGCATTCGTAAGCTAGCACCGGCTTCATCAATTAAATCTATTGCTTTATCAGGTAGCATACGATCAGAAATATAACGATTTGATAAACTGGCAGCAGCAACAATGGCAGGGTCAGTTATCTGTACATGATGATGCAACTCATAACGTTCTTTAAGTCCCCTTAATATTGCAATGGTGTCCTCAACGCTAGGTTCAGCAACATAAACTTTTTGAAAACGACGCTCTAGTGCCGCATCCTTTTCAATGTACTGATGATATTCATCAAGTGTAGTCGCACCAACACAATGTAATTCTCCTCTGGCTAGTGCTGGTTTTAACATATTACCGGCGTCCATAGCACCTTCAGCTTTACCTGCACCAACCATCATATGCAATTCATCGATAAACAGAATGACACTTCCTTCTTTTTTAGCTAGATCATTCAAGACGGCCTTTAACCGTTCTTCAAATTCACCACGATATTTTGCACCAGCCAGCAATGCACCCATATCTAAAGAGAGAACGCATTTGTTTTTTACCCCTTCTGGTATTTCACCATTAATAATTCGTTGAGCGAGACCTTCAACGATCGCGGTCTTACCTACCCCTGGTTCACCAATTAAAACCGGATTATTTTTTGTTCTGCGCTGGAGAACTTGTATTGTTCGGCGAATCTCTTCATCACGTCCAATAACAGGATCGAGTTTACCTTGTTCTGCTTTTTCAGTTAAATTAATTGTATATTTTTTAAGTGCTTGACGCTGCTCTTCAGCACCTTGGTCATTAATATTTTCACCACCACGCATTTTTTCTATTGCCTTTTCTATATTTAATTTACTCGCTCCCATTGTTTTAAGCGTATCTTCCAGGGAAGTTTTGGTATCAAAAATTACCAGTAGAAATAGCTCTGAGGATATAAATGTATCACCTCTCTGTTTGGCCAACTTATCACATAAATTTAAGTCTCGAATAAGATTATTTGATGGCTGGATATTACCAGCAATACCATACACTTTCGGTAAAGTATTGAGAATATCGTTTAATTTATTACTAAGCTTACTGACATTAATTCCTATAGATGTCAATAAAGGACGTAATGTACCGCCTTCTTGTTTTAACAAAGCAACGACTAAATGTATGGGTTCAATAAATTGATTATCTTGTCCAACTGCTAAAAATTGAGCATCCGCTAGTGCTTGTTGGAATTTGTTGGTAAAGCGATCCAAACGCATAATACCTCCAAAATACAATTGCAATCATTTATGAAGATAAAATAAGGTTTTATTTCATATAATTCAAGTTACTTACGATAAAATTAGTATTGATTTTAAAATAACTAATATGATTAAAATTTATTTTAAGCAGATCAATGCTGCCATTCCTCCTGTTTTACCCTATCAGGGCGATAGAAAAAATGCGTTGGCTCACACTAATCGTACAATAGGTTCCACTATAAAGATAGTTGACACAAATTGCACTTAATTTTAAACACACTAGCAAGTAAAAATCGGCTAGATATTTATCATTATAATAGGCTTTAAAGCCTTGCGCTGATTCTGGATCATGTACAATAAAAGTACTTTTGACTTCACTACCTACTTCAAATTTTTTATGCTAATGGCCGGTATAAACACCAGGCTATAATAGAGAAAACCATTGATTTAACTTGTTTTATTGCCTTTCCCAGGATCCCATCATACAAACCTTTCTAGCCGGCATATACGGCAGAAATTTCCATGCCTTCTTCATTACAAAATAAAACAGAAAACAGTCTGCTGTCATATCACGACACACACCTATTTTCGCTAACAACTATTATGCAGCATCCGCTTACAGATCAGCATTTTTCTTTAGCTAAATCGATAATACGCTGGCCCTATACCTGATTAAGCCAGTAAGGCTGTGATGCTAGTTCTGTGATTTTCATTAAGTTATTGCGATTT
This sequence comes from Arsenophonus sp. NEOnobi-MAG3, assembly GCA_052171895.1. Lineage (GTDB taxonomy): Bacteria > Pseudomonadota > Gammaproteobacteria > Enterobacterales > Enterobacteriaceae > Arsenophonus. The sequence continues at coordinate 30,309 of JBQMRN010000003.1, read as the reverse complement.
TATTTCAGTAATCGCGGTTGATCTCCAGCATGTAAGCCCTAGACTGAAACTGACATAAGGTGATAAACTATCGCCACCAATACGCGTTGTGCTACAAGCCATGACTGTTTTAGATTGTGGCCAATTTGGATATATTAAGCTATCCATTTACCAATCCATATCATCTTTGTGCATCACTGTATCCGCTTTGAGTATATTAATTAATATAACCATATCTGAAGGAATATCTGCATGCCATTCCATTTCAATACCTCTACGAGGGTGATATAAACGTAACATCGTGGCATGGAGTGCCTGCCGATTAAAATCGTTCATAATTTGACGAAATTCTTCTGAGACACCTTTTAATAGACGTGGACGACCAGCATATACCGGATCACCAACTAAAGAATGATTAATATGCGCCATGTGAACACGAATTTGATGCGTTCTGCCTGACTCTAATCGTAATCTAAGCCTGGTATGGGCGCGAAAATGCTCCATGACTCGATAATGCGTAATAGCGGGTTTTCCTAGCGGGTGAATAGCCATATGTGTTCGCTTAATTGTATGACGAGCAATTGGTTCATCTACTGTTCCACCAGCAGTCATACGACCATTTACTATCGCCTCATATTCACGCGTAATCTTTCTTAGCTGCAAAGCTTCAACCAGATGAGTCTTGGCAGATATCGTTTTTGCTATAACCATTAATCCGGTAGTATCTTCATCAAGCCGATGAACAATCCCTGCTCGTGGAACATTGATAATCTCAGGATAGTAATACAAAAGTGCATTTAGTACAGTTCCATCTTTATTTCCTGCGCCTGGATGAACTACTAAATCACGAGGTTTATTAATGATAATTATTTCGTCATCTTCATAAACAATATTTAATGGAATATTTTGTGGTTGCAAACGCATATCTTCTTCAAGAAGTACATCAATGGCAATTTGTTCGCTGCCAAATACTTTTTCTTTTGGCCTATTTATAATCTTGCCATTTACCTGCACTCTATTATCTAAAATCCACTTTTTTATCCTTGAGCGAGAATAATCAGGAAATAATTCAACTAATGCTTGGTCTAAACGTTGGCCAAGTTGTAATTTTAAAATTTGTGCATGGAGTTGTAATTGTTGACCCATAAAATTATCTACAATAAGGTTTTTATTTTGACAGCAATCCCATTTTAATTAAAATATCTGTTATTGTAACTCATATTCCGTTAGGGGGGTTTATGGCAATCTCAAAAAATATTCAGAGGAAATAACCACGTGATTAGAAGTATAAAATATCTGCTGGCGGCAGCAGCTCCATTTAGTTTACTTGTTACCGGATGCTCCAGCAATAAGGATACTGTACCAGAAAGCTCTCCTGCTGATATCTATACAAGCAGCCAAGAGAAACTACAAAACGGTAATTATAAAGGAGCAATAAAATTATTAGAAACCCTAAATAATCGTTATCCATTTGGCCCTTATACCCAACAAGCTCAGCTGGATATGATTTATGCTTACTATAAATCAGAGGAGCTACTATTAGCGATAACAACCATTGACCGATTTATTCGCTTTAATCTAACACATCCAAATATTGACTATGTTTTGTATATGCGCGGTCTTACCGCACAAGCATTAGAGGATAGGGTACTACAAGATTTTTTTGGTATTGATCACTCAGATTGCGATCCTCAACATGCAATTATGGCCTTTAGAGACTTTAGTCAACTAGTTCATTTTTATCCAAATAGCCTCTATGCAACAGATGCTAGCAAACGTTTAGCCTTCTTAAAAGAGCGTTTAGCAAAATATGAACTAGCTATCATTAAATATTATAATAAGCATGTTGCTTATATTACTGTTATTAATCGCACTGAACAAATGCTAAAAAATTATCCAGATACCCAGTCAACACGCAATGCACTAAAATACATGGAAATAGCTTATAACAAGTTAGGGTTAACTGAAGAAAAAAATAAGGTTGCAGAATTAATCGCAGTTAACCCTCCCTAGCGGCCATAGTAATCACTAGAATTTATTGGTTAAAAACAAAAAATAGCTTTGTTATTTTTAGCATTAATTATCACATCCCAAAAGATAGTATGTTTTTCTTGAATAATTCAGGTTTAATTTTGAGCTAATCCTTCATAGGCTGCAATGGAGTTTTACTACCTAATAGTGATTGAAGTAATTCCTGCTACCTAATAGTGATTGAAGTAATTCCTGATTGTACAGCCAAATATATCGATGCAGAGTGATTTCAAGCTCTTTAGCAGAATAATTGAAATGATAGCTTTGCAGCACATGTTCTATACGCCCATTAAATCGCTATAGCGAGCATACCATTCCTTTAAGGATGGTTCCTATAGCCAGACACTAGATCGGTGTTCTTATATCAAGCTCTGTATACAAACTGGCGAATTCATATTTTCTGTTGCCTCAACGTTTTCGCAGAGCAAAAAGGCGATCTTTAAATTCTTTGCCATTGTCTCTAAGTTACCAGATGGATACACCAATGGGATACTTGGTTAAGATCACGTAAGAATGGTTGAGCATTTGCCAGGGCGTCTTGGCCTTTTAAAGATGGATAAAAATCCATCGAGTGGTGTAATCTATACCTACGATAAAGATAACTTCGTGAAGTTTTGTTTTGCATTTGCGAAAAATATTTCATATTTCTATGTGTAGATAACCAGGCTCGTAGCCTTTAAACGTTTTATACTAGTTCTGCTTCGAACCTCCTTCTTCATTTACGTAAATTTTCTAGTCCCCGCGTAAACAGCGATCTCTAGGCAAGATCAGGATTACGGTGGTTTAGGAATTTGCGTACGGACCACACAGTTGATTTCCAGCAAATCTGTGAGAGGTGGAGAAAAACATTTATTACAGGAAACAACTACGGCTTCCTGAGCAGACGAACAATATCGTCGGCAAACGATAAGAAATATGCCTGTGAACATCAGACTATGTTAACAAAGGTTGTTGTTTTGCTCGCAGAGCAATATGTAGCCATATCTGTATTTCAATTGTTGTCCTTTCAAACAATCTTCTCCACTCCAGAGCTCAGATAATTTACTAAATAAAACGACACTACACCATGAAATCTACTCAGCCATTCTTTTAATCGGCTAATATAACTATTCATATTTTGAATGTAAAATTTCTTATCAATAACTCTTTAATTATCTAACCTTATTAGGATTAGGTGATGATGACTAATTTCATGCTCGCTGGTAAAGGTTTCCTATTATTTAGCTCTCCATCCGAGCAAGGGATGAACTTTTTATTGATGATCACTTCAAAAAAACGGTTAACACACTCTGCATTACACTCTTCAAAAATCTCATCATTCATATGACGCTGTCGACATATCTTGCGATTAAAACCGCAATTCAGTTTTTTTTTATCTCCTCCTATCGCGTGTTTTCTAGCTTTCCTATATGAAATATAATGCTTCCCTTTAAAGGGTTTATAAGGAAAAATATTTCGTCAACTTCAACAATACCATTTAATGCATTTATGTTACCTGTCGTCGCTAAAGCAAGAAAGCAGTGACGCTATCTAAACGCTGTTTTCAAATCAATCCCTGTTTGTTTTGTTCTGACCCCGTCGTAAAATCAAGCTATTCAATATACATCGCAGATAACTAAATCATTTATCCTTGTGATGTAGTTTTGCTAGAGGACTCTCCCCACTAAGATTATTAAATCTTTTCTTGCAATAGGGAATTTTGGAACGATATCAGTCTCTATAACCCTAATGAATCTCCCCAGCAGATAATATGTTCACTGTGATAATATGGGCAGGATAAAGTGGCATGAGTTGCTTCAATGCATGAATCAATATCATCTAATAGATTGTCGCCGACCCAACTAATGAGATGTAATTTTATGTTGGGAGGGAATGATGAAGAAAGAGTCTCTTTGATCTGTATTATTGTTTGCTTTTTCATGGCAACATTTGTATCTAAAATCCTTCATACAGTATAAGAGATTTTTACTAAAAACCTTTACCAACATAGCCTATTTTCCCTCAACTATATCCATCAATAGGTATCTTTTCATGAGGTATCTTTTCATGAATAGGGCTTGTTAGACGAAGATCTATATCTTAATCCTGGCAAAACAATTAATGAAATAATTGTTTTAATGGAAGAGTGGGGCATTGGGGGGAAGGGGACCTAGTTTCTTATTTTTTAAAGCGATAAAATAGATAATTAATTAATAATGCAAAAATAAATATCTTATGCAAGTCAAGTAGAAAGCATTTTTTGATAATACATCACAATCTCATTATTACTTTAACTAGAGACTTAATAAAACCGATCAAAATTATTTTTCTTTATGTCTATTAATTATTGCTATGCTGAAATATCCATAACTCAATGAGAACATAGCACACTACGGTATCAGCGGTGCAATTACGCTGCTTTGAGGGAAAGTTCATGATCTGAGTACTGTTTTATACTTTACAATATGTTAATTTTTATTAATTCATGTGGATGGCTTGAAATCAAGCTCCTAGAAATTGGAAACCGGATAAATCATGAAGACAACACACAACCTCATATGTTACACTAACTATTTATTTAAAACGCTTTATAAGCTTCCTTCTGAAATTGCTGATAACAACAGCAGACCGACTGAATTTTTTCAGAAACCTCAAAAGAGGTTATACAGCAATGCGTCTAATTCTTGATCTCCAATTTTCGATACGTAAGTATTATATCTGCCTCTAGTCACCGATTACCCAGGGTTTTGAGTAACGCCAATATCTAAACCGATGATGCTGAATACAACTGCATTGAGGGGGTCAATGACTGAAAGTATGCTTCCCGATGAATTCATCACCTATAGGAAACTAGGGATAATCCCCATCTCCTTCGGCCACCTAGACAAACATAAAGATAACTGTGGCGATAGACCTGACGAAATGCGGACAGGATAGGATGACGATTTCTATTTCTCTAACAGATATACCCCAAGAGGGTAATTTACCAAGATATATATCCCCCTAACCAAATTGCTTTTCACCATTGATAACTCATGAAATAAATTTCTTGGGAAACATGGTGAAAGTATAAACTTGTGGAGCATCTATCTATCGAGAAAATGCTTGCTTACAGCAGTTGTACCATGATAGGTGTGGCCCAACCAAACATGGGAGGGAGAAGTGGGGAAAACTACTGCTGTACCTCTTCTGAATGTTCCCACAGCCGTTTTTCTGCCAAATTTGTAAATCAAAAAGCCTGCAATTATTCATGCGGCGTCAAAAAGCTACACCAAACAATGGTTACCATAGCAGATTCATATTTTATCCGACTATAACTGGTAACACATTCTTTCACTATGCCCCATCTTGTTTGAAGTTTTTTAACAATAACTTGGCGCTACTCAACCCCTATTTCTCTACCCACACCACCTTTTGGCGCTATACTGAAAGTGGGCACACAAACAGGGTATCGAAATTGGTATCTTCTATGCTTTGCATACTTATGCTCAACAACTGAATCAACATCCGCATGTTTATCTCTTCGTCACCAGTAGCAATTTGGATATTAAACATGCTGTATGCTGTGAGCTGTTCTTTAAAAAAAGAGCGTTTGAAGAAATCTGGCGAGACGCTCTCATCCTGCTTCTGCATCACATCTATGATCTGATAAATCCAAGTGGGGGAGATGTTGTATTGCCTGGTCTTTTGACATATCCATACCAGAAAACACTGGTAGCGTTATCTGAAGGCACACAGTGCAGAGGGTTACTGGAAAGTGCATTTCGCTAAAAAGATAAAAGGGGCGCGTGGCATAGCTTAAAATACCTCGGGCGCTACACACCTTAAAGGTCAACCGATATCCGCATTAAAATTGCGACATTACTGAGGCAGAGTGGTTGTACATCATTATTATGAGCAGCAGACTATAAGCGCGGTACCAGCAGTAGACCATGATGCAGAAAGAGATCATTAGGCCCTATATTACCCATATTTCGGCGAGGCATTTTAAGATGGTGGTTACTATGGTTTCTTGTTGAATCCTAAACAAGGCACTTTATTACCGAAGATATATAAAAGCGCTGGAGATGAGGGCTCTCAAAAAACAGAAAAACCGCGGTTCAGCCTTTCTGATAAAAGGGTTCCTGCGCAAAGATCCGTACAAATGCATTCTGTATGATGACAGGCTACTTTTTATAGACGCTCAGCTTAGCAAACAGGCAATGGAATTAGTGTCAAAAAAATGCGTAAATAGAAAAACGATGGTTGTTAAGTTAAACCTAGAGTTAATCTCTTTAAAATTAGTGTATTAAATCAAAAAATACACACTCCGATGAAATTTTTACTTACAATAGACATAGACTCAATAAACTGATTCTATCTCCTTTTAGCAAAAATGAATGGCTTTTTGTCTTCAGTTAAAAAGCGATTTAATTTCCTAACCATAAAAAGTGATGGTAGCGATATGATAGTTAGCATAACAAGTAAATGTATAAAAATTAGACCTACTCTATCTATATACGTTACCATATTGAAGAACGTTTGAATAAACTTAGCAAATAACAAGTCTCTTTAATTAATCCTCAGATTATGCTGTAAAAAGAAAAAGCCTTAAAAGTTTTTTGGTAATGCCAATATTTATAAACCTAATGGAAAAGAGTTATCTGGCAATTTAATATTATTTTTAGAAAAACTAGCTAATTTGGATCAAGATAACCTAATCAACTATGTTAATAAAAATAAAATTAATTGAACTAATACTAATACTTGTAGTTGTAATTAGTGGATTATTATTCACTATCTATATTGCTGATTATAATTTATGTAAAATTACTTCTTAAGTAATCAATGTAACAATAAAAAATTCTTTATGTTAAAACCCCTTATTATAAATATAATAAGATTAAAGACTTTTGCCTGAATTTATCATTTAAATTTATTAAAAAAGAGAGGATGCATGACCTATATTGTTGCTCTCACAGGCGGAATAGGAAGCGGTAAAAGTGGCGTTTCAGATAAGTTTTCATCATTAGGAGTACCAATTATTGATGCAGACATCATTTCAAGACAAATTGTTATGCATAATACTTATACTCTTAACATAATAAAACAACATTTCGGTTCAACTATTCTCAATAACGATGGCTCTTTAAATCGCGCTAAATTAAGAAAAAAAATATTTAGCAATTCAAAAGAAAAAATTTGGTTAAATAATTTGCTTCATCCTTTAATACGTCAAGAAACACAACGCCAGGTAACTTTAGTTAACTACCCCTATGTAGTTTGGGTTATTCCGTTATTAATTGAAAATAATCTAGAGCACCTTGCCAACCACGTGCTAATCATTGATGTAACACCAGAAGAACAAATAGCTCGTATAATTAAGCGTGACAGAATTACCCAGGAAGAAGCAAAAAATATTTTGTTTAATCAAGTTAGCCGAACAAGGCGCTTACAAAAAGCTGATGATATGATTAATAATCATGATAACAAATTAATACTTGATGAAACTATAGCGAAATTACATCAGAAATATTTACAATTAGCTATGAATGCTTCTCAGCAAATACATAATGAGTAATACTACTTCTAGCATTATTTATGAACATCCATTAAATGAAAAAATGCGATCTTGGCTGCGCATAGAGTGTTTACTTCAGCAACTTATTGACTTAAAATATCACCTTATTAGGTAGTGGATTAGCTTTTTTTCGTTCTATTTCTGAATTAATCGAAGTATTAGATCGCAGCGATATACGTGCAGACATTATTAAAGAATTAGATAAACAAAAAAATAAACTTAATAAATGGTGTAGTGTGATCCCCATGCAGATAAAACCCTGATTAAAATCTTCTAAGAGAACTCCAAGAAAATTTCTCTTTAATTAAGAGAAGCACCACAGATCGGATTGATCAACACTTATGGCAAGACAAAGTTATTAGTATTGCTCGCAACAGGTTAAGTATATCCGCCGGTGCTTGTTATATTTTTGATTACCAATCTTATATTTAAGGTTAAATACTCATAAAAAAGAGATAGAAACTAGAATTCTCTTTAAGATTGATGAAATATTTCCGTTACGTTCTACTTTAAATAAGCTATTAAATTTTATCCACAAGTCTAATACATTCACAGACCAAAAAAAGTTATAATAGCTTTTATCAAGGTAGTGTTAAAATGCTGATCTGACCAGAATAAAATTACCGATAAATCTATCCCTATATCTTCAAATTTCTGGACATAAAACACGTTTTGCTATCCGATTCTTACATGAAGACAGTGAAAATGGTATTGTATCTGATACATTACCATTTAAATTAGCCTATTGTTAGGAGTCATTACATTATGGCAAATAAGCTCACGGTAAAATGTCCAACTTGCCATAAACTTGTCATTTGGCAAAAAACTAGTCATTATCGTCCTTTTTGTAGCAAACGTTGTCAATTAATCGATTTAGGTGAATGGGCTGCTGAGAAAAAATGATCTCAATTCAACGAAATATTTCTAAAATAGAAGTTATTAGAAAATCTGGTGTATGATGCTTATGCTCTGCTCTTATGCTTCATGAATCTGTTCTCCATCCTTAAATTTGATGTTGTTTACCAGCAGAGTATCACAGCAGCTCAAATCCCATTAGCGAGTTCCAGCTTTTCTAAGTAGAGTATAGTAGCTTAAATACCATTGAAAGAGTTATTTTTAAACCATATTTCTTCCCGAATTAGCTCTTCATAGCTTCACTGTCGCAAAAGTCAATTTCAATTAGATTCGTCGTTCTTATTGACAAAAAGTTCTCTGACGGGAAAGTCGTAGAATGCCAGCAATTCTTCTCGATATCGTTCTCCACCTTTTCCATTGCTTTCTGAGATGCTTCGCTGGAAGCAATGAAAAGCTGGAAGCAGCTAAGGAATTTGACCTGGTTGACCCTGACCCTGCTGCTGCTAAATAACGTCAAATGTAAGGATGGAGAAAAATTTACAAAGCATCAGGAGTAGTGGAGATTGACCGTCATACACCCGATTTGCTAATAATTTAAAAAATAAAATATGTAGTATTTATTAAGTTATTATTGTTTAGTTAATTATCATTATATTATAAACGCTATTGATTATAGGATTTAGCGATATTCATTATATTAATAATAGTTATATTTAATGGGTTACTTGGGGCAAGTAGGGTTCCAGTAGCTTTATTAATTTTTCTAATGCCCCTTGATTCTCATGTAAAACTTCTTTTGCTTGACGACCATGGTATAAACGGAAATCTTCATCTTTGAGCAAATGGGAAACAGTAAGAATTAAGGATTTAATATCATTAACTGTAATAAGGCCATCTGCTTCTTTTAGCTTGGTACAAATATCTTTAAAATTAAAAGTATAAGGTCCCATTAAAACAGGGAGAGCATGTGCAGCTGCTTCTAAAGGATTATGCCCACCTTTTTCAACTAAACTGCCTCCAACAAATGCAAGATCTGCAATGCCATAGAGTAACATGAGTTCACCCATGGTATCGCCAATAATAACTTGAGTATCCTCATTAGGAACTTGATTTTTACTACGGCAAATATAGCGTAATTTAGCTTTTTTGGTTAACGCTTTTGCTTGTGCAAAACGTTCCGGGTGGCGAGGAACAAGTATGAGTAATAAGTTGGGAAATTGCTTTAATAGTTTAGTATGAGCCTGTAAAATAATTGACTCTTCTCCTTCATGGGTGCTGGTAGCAATCCAAACTTGGCTATTTGGAGCCCATTTTCGACGTAATGTTATTGTTTTTACAAGTATTTCAGGGGTAACCGAAATATCAAACTTTAAGTTTCCTATAACATTCAATTTTTTTCTTGCTAAACCTAGTGTAATAAAACGTTCGCCATCTTCTTGATTTTGTGCTGCAACTAAGGTAATTTTTTGCGATAAATTTTTGATAAAATAACCTAATTTTTGATAACGTGCTGCTGCTCGTTCAGATAGACGAGCGTTAGCAATAACTAATGGGATTTTACGTTGTCTTAATTGAAGAATAAGATTTGGCCAAAGCTCTGTTTCCATAATAATAGTTAACTTAGGATCCGTATAATTAAGGAAACGGCGTACAGATCCTGCTAGATCATAGGGTAAATAGACATGTTGAACATCATTACCAAATTCAGATAAAACACGTTCTGATCCAGTTTGGGTCATGGTAGTAACGGTAATAGATATTGTTGGATAGTGATGGCGCAATGCTTTAACTAATGGAACAGCTGCTAATGTTTCTCCTACTGAAACAGAATGTAATAATATCCCGCCGGGAATAACCTTACCTTTACAAAAACCATAGCGTTCCTTCCAACGTTTGCAATAGGAGGAAGATTTGCGACTACGCCACAATAAACGTAACCAAATAATAGGTTGAATAAGGTAAATAAGTATTTTATATAGATTTAATAACATTTTATTATATTGATTGATTAATATTACCACTATAGTAGCATAGTGCACATAAGATAGTGCAATGAATAGCTATTTAAATAGCGTTTTTATTCATCATTAAAGATAAATATCTTATTTGCTAATTAAAATTTAAGTAATTATTAACTAAATGTCACATCTAGAAAGATAGTTAGTATGATTTTTGAATAATTCAGGTTTAACTTTGAATCAATCTTTCATAGACTAGGCCGATAGAGTTTTACTACCTAATACTGATTGGGATAATTCCTGATTGTACAACTAAACATATCGATGCAGAGTGATCTTAAGCTCTTCATCAGAATTGAAATGATGGGTTTTTGGAGCCATCTGCATATTGCGCCAATTAAATCGCTCAACCATACCATTGGTTTGAGGATGACACCCATCGACAGGGGGGAAAGTCGATATTCTATAGCAAGCTCTGTACACAAATTTGCGAATTTCTCTTTTCCGGTAGCTAAATATTTTCACAAACTAAAAATGTAATCTATAATTCTTTGACATTCTCTGATAAGTACCTGATAGATCCTCTATGGAATAGGCTTGCTTAAGATCAGGTAAGAAGTATCGATCATTGATCGCAGTCTGCTTGGCCTTATAACGACGGATAAAATCCATTGATGGGCGCGATCTATACCTACGAAAAGATAACGTCATGAAGTTTCGTTTGGCATTTGCCGGAATATTTTATATCTACGTGCAGATTATAACCAAGACCAATGCTCCTAGCTTTTAAACGCTTTATGCTTACGCTTCACTCCTATTCCTGCCTCATTTCACGAAAAGCCCCCCACTCCAGATCTCTGTAAACATAGATCTAGGCCAAAGATCAAGATACAATGGGGTTAGGAATTCGCTTATAACTCTTCCTGCTAGCAGATCGTCGAGAGGAAAAAACTGTTTTTGAAAAAAACCGCCTACGGCTTCTTGAATAGGCAACAACGTCGTCGGAAAACAATGGGGAATATGCCTGTAATCATCAAGTGCTATGTTGGCAAAGGTTGTTTGCTTTGCTTAAAGAGCAATTTCTAGCCACAACTGTATTTCAATTATTCTGGTTTTAAACAATCTTCTTTAGAACAGATAATTCGGTAAATAAAACGACCCCTAGACTGCATGAAATCTACTTAGCTATCCTTTTAATCGGCTGATATCACATTCACATTTTAAATATATAATTCCTTAAATAACCCTCTGATTATCCAACCTTATTAAGCGATGGTGACTAATTTGATGCTTGCTGGAAAAGATTTTGTACCACAATTTAGCTCCATTTGATAAGGATAGACTCTTTATTTCTTTATTGATGATCGCCTCAATAAAATTGCTAATATACTCTGCATTAAACTCTTCAAGGATCTCATCGCTCAAATGACCCTGTCGATCTATGACGATTAAGAGCGCGATTTGTTCTTTCCTTATATCTCATCCTTCCCCGCGTTTTTTAGCTTTTCTATGTGGGATATAACGGTTCCCTTTAAATAATTTTGAGAAAATGTTTCGTTGACTTCAATGAGAGTTATTAGCAAATCTGGTTGTATAACGGTCAGGCTCTTCGCTCTGATGCTTCGTGAATCTCTTATCCATCCTTAAATGGAATGTTGTTTACAACCAGAGTCAAGCAGATCAAATCCCCTTAGCCGGTTCTGGTTTTTTTGAACAAACTAGAGCACCTTAAATACTATTGAAAGGGTTATTTTTCTCAAATCACACTTCTTTCGCGAGTCAGCTCTTCATAGCCTCAGTATCGCAAAAGCTTATTCAATCGGATTCGTTATTCTTATTGACGCCAACTACTGCTATGAGGAGAAGTTATAGAATACCAGCAGTTTTTCTTGATCTTTCTCTCCACCTTCCTCATCGCTTCAGGATATTTCGCTAAAAACTTTGACAAGAAAACATCAATGGCCTTATTAGCGGCATCCTGGCTCTCTACTAGCCAGACATATCCCGCAGCTATCAGCCTTAACTATTGAAAGTTCGGCTAATTTCGCTTCTGACTCTTAATAACCATTTTGACAACAACTAGCTCCTTACGTCAATGCTCACTGACGCCAATAATGAGCAGCAGGCAAAGGGAATCATCTTGCCTGACAGAACTGTACATGCCATCAGGTAAGAAATAAATGTAGCACGTATCGATTAAATCCTGCAGGTACCCTTGGCTGTGTTCTTCAAGGCATTTCTTTTTCAATCTGATGATGCTACTACTTGGCAGAGAGATCTATCTATTTCTCACCGAGAAGGGCCCCCTAGAGCTTCGTTAAATCACCTGTGGAATATGCTTCGCAAGTATACCCGTGCTAACAACTCTTTAACTTTTTTAATACGCTTCAGATAAGGCAATAGCAACACAATCTGTTGAAGCATATTTCGTTGCCGCTGCGATCTCTGACATTAGGCACTTTAATCTCAAGATAGCGAATACCAGTCTATATGGTTAGCTGTGGTAAATAACCATTATGGCGAGGGGAGACACCATGACGCCAGTTAACAACTCGGCGTTCAGCATGTTGTTGCAGCATAGCTTCGAGCTCAGCTTCAACGTGGTGGGGGTAATCAGCTTCCTGGCACCATTACGGATAGATTTATGCAAGGGATTACAGGTAATATCTGGTTTCACGTATACCTTATGATAGACTTTTGATAGTAAATCATCACTATATTGTTGAAATTATTCACGAAATTAATCAGAAGGATACTCACCTTTTCAAAATTCCATACAGCAAAATGAGCATAACTCCATTTATCCAGCAGTTAGATAGCACTTAGCGTAAATCAGGTGAACGATATTGGTCGAAACGACACCTTTAACTATCCATTAATCATTGATATACCAAACTCCATATAATTGAGGCGTCTAATATAAAATAAAATTTTTATCTTTATTTATTCAAATAGCAACGGTTAACATGAAATCATTTATGATTGTCCGTTACGTTAACCTTCGGTAAATAACTTTCAACTCCAGCGAGTTAATTTATTAAAGTTGGCTGCTGTCAATAATTAATTACTTTGATCGTGTAAATCTTCATAACGATACTGACCGGTAATACTGAGCTTATGTGGATCTAAGTCAAATACTATGTGGTTTTTGAATAAGGTATCATTATATTGCATTTTTCTACTTGGGTTTTCTGATTTATCACATTAAATAAATATATCTATTGAACCCCATTAATAATTACCATTATTCGTTAGTGCATAGTTATTATGTCGATAAGTGATATTATCATCTTCAGATGACCGTTTAGTGAAAGCGCAGGTTTTACCAATTGTTGAATCATGTTGCTGTTCATTATTCTTGAAATTCAGATTAAAATTATTATGCTTATTTGGCGTAAATGAAAAAGTTATCCCAGCATTACTTATTAGGTATTTCTTATAACTAGCAATAAATTTATCTTCATTACTGCACGAATACAGAGCATTCTCTTTCATTCCCAACATACCGTCAATTAACGGATCGGCCAGATAAAAACCACCCTGCCTTCTATTACATAAATTACTAGGTTCAGGAATAGTTATATCCGCTCGTAAACTAGCATTCAATGTTTTACCTATTTTACGAGTAATGATGTTGATCACGGCACTCATGGCATATGAATCATAAATTGAAGATATCAAATCGCGGATAACTTCGATACGTTTAATCACAATCAATGGCAGCAAGCAATCTTGTCTTATGCCAGAGCTATCATTATTGGGTCGAGTATTACGGGTGTCAAGCCGTTTACCATCAATTAAAATAATAGTGTACTTTTCAAGGCATGCCTTGAATGCTTATATCGGTGCTACTTATTCCACCTATCACTTGGACGCCAGGTAGATCATTTAATTCATCTGTCATATCACGGTAAGCTTTATTTTTTAATTGTTTCCGATCTATGACTGAATATAGATGCAGGGCGCGGTGCGCGTCTTCAATTTTTTTTGCCAAAAAGCTGGCAGAGCTAGTAACAATAATGGTATCATTATTTTTAGCAGCATAACCGGTAGCAGAAATAAATGCGATAACAATAAATAACGTTAATTGATTTTTAAAAAACTTATTCCCTATTCTCCAATAAATAGCAGGATTATTTATTAGTTAAAATAATCAACATAAACTCAAATGCCAGTGAAATTAATTTCTCCTATCTTTTTTAAATTATGTTAGAAAAGGTTGCTGGAAGAAATCCCTTATACTCTATGAAGAATTTTTGCTAAAGAGAAAAAGGTTGCCATGAAAAAGTAAAGAGTTATACAGATCAAAGATACTTTTCCTCACTCCATGCAAACATAAAGCTGCATCTCATTAGTTGGCTAGGCGATAATCTGTCGGATGATCCCGATTCATGCATTAAAGCAGATCATTCCACTTTATCCTTCCCATATTCTCACAGTAAACATCTTATCCGCTGCGCTTGGGACATTCATTAGGGTTACATGGATATCGTTATAAAATCCCCGATCGCAGGAAAAACATTTAACAATCATCTTGGAAGTCCTCTGGCGAAATTACATCACAAAGATAAATGGTTTAGTTATCTACGATGTAGATTGAATAGCTTGACTTTACGAGAGTCAGCAAAACAAATAGGCATTGATTTAAAAGTAGCGTTTAGATATGGCGTCAGTGCTTCCTTGCTTCATCAGCGACAGCCAACATAAATGCACTAAGTGCTATTGTTGAAGTCGACGAAATATTTTCCCTTGATCCTTTAAAGAGAAGAGTTTAAAGAGAAGCGTTATATTCCACATAGGAAAGCTAAAAAACGCGGAAGAGGATAAGATAGAAAAAAGGAAAGAACGAATCGCGGTCTTAATCGCTAGAGATCGACAGGGTCATGTGAGCGATGAAATTCTTGAAGAATTTAATGTAGACTGTGTGTTAGACGTTTTTTTGAACCGATCATCGATAAAGAGCCTATCCTTCTCAGATAGAGCTATAAATAGTATGCAACATTTGCCAGGTAGCATAAAATTAGTCAGTATCGCCTAATAATATTGGATAATTAGAGAGAGTTATTAGTAAAGAATTCCACATTTAAAATATGAATAGAATAGCTATATCAGCTGATTAAAAGGATGGCTAAGTAGATTCCATGGTGTAGAGTTGTTTTATTTACCGAATTATCTAGCCTGGAGAAGATTGTTTGAAACCACAAGAATTGAAATACAGACGTGTCTACAAGTTGTTCTGCTAACAAAGCAGCTACCTTTGCCAAGGTAGCTTTAAATAATTAGGCATCAATTAAAAATATGAGTAATTTTACTCTATTCAGATTAAGGGAAATTTGATATGTAAAGTGTGAATAATCTTTTAATTCCTTAGAAAGGCTTAAAATGAAATTAGATAACCAACATATCGATACATCGATAAAACCATTCCACTTACTAATCCAAGTAAGAACAGCCATTATCTAGTTAACCTAGAATAAGAAACTTATGCCGATGAGGAAATCAAAACATTAATTAATATGATTCAGCTAATAGCAGAAGAAAATAAGTACCTGAGAATAGAGAATATGCAATTGGCAAAAAACATCAATAAGTTGCTGGACTATGCATGACTCGAACCAGAAACTGATGGGCTAAAAGCCCTCTGGTATATCATTAAGCTAACAGCCTAATATTAACTATAGCACAGGCATCACAAAAGCTTTTACCAGCAAAGAAAGAATACCTAAAATACCCGCACCTAACATCCAGCGCATTAATTTTGTTCAGCTATAACTTTTGATATCTCAAAAGTTATAGATCTTTAGGGGTTATTTCCATATCTTTGTAGATATCAACAATATCACGTTTAACTTTTGCAATATTAATTTTAATCGCCGCATCATAAACTTGATGCAATCTACTTACGACGAGTGAAATGGCTATGTCTTTTTCTCTAGAAATATCAGCATCTTAGTTCTTCCGATACCTGTAATGCATCAATCCAACCTATTGAGCCAACGTTATACTTCTTTTTTAAAAGTAAAACATAATTATTTTCATTGTAAACTCAATGAAAATCGTCGCTGATTCTGAAAGAGGTGACTCTCCCCCTGCCATCCTAACAGGCAGCCAATCCTAAACCTACCTTAATAGAAATAAGGCCAATAAAAATCTATTACTGTTATCTCTATCTGTAAAGTTTTTGTGGAGGTTATCTAATCTTTCCTCTAACTAAACAACAAACCCAAGCTATAAAAGATAGTTTTTCTAGAACTTCCTCCTGAGCAACTTGAAAGAGCGATTTTATACATAATAGGAATACCTGAAAAATTACTTATTCCATACCCTGCTTATAGCAGGGCAAATTATTTGATATCGAAAGATAAAATATTTGATACCAACTACTGTATTAATTAAACGCTTTTAATCTGCTGATGCGGCAGTGCGATATTTAAAGCCAAAACGTACGATAAGTGGCAGAACTACTTTTCTTTCCATCAGTGCAAAGAAATTATACTATTATTTTTTATCGAAGGTACTTTTGTCTCTTAGAGTGGAGAGATTAACTGGATAATATTTATAGATGCTGGTCAATGAATGCCATCCAGTAGTGCTAGCCTATTTTCTACTCTTTAACTGAAGTCAAGTAATTTTTAGCTCGCTCTTGCTGTACAGAAGACAATGAGCAAGGTCTACACCAATACAGACTCTGCTTCTCGACGCGGCTAAACCCGCCTGAGTACGCTCAACAATCAATTCTTGCTCCATTTTACCAACACCATCATCCTCATAACATGAAAAACACCCAAAAGAGGAAGAGGGATTGGATCGATAGAATCCGTTAAACTGTAAAAACGAATCCCTTTGTCTTCCAATTTAAAGATTCGACCAATCAAATGATTGATACTACCCACACAAACCACCCACCTGTCAAGCTTCCAGGACCATAAAACCTATCAGCGGATTTTAAGCACGTTTTAATCCGAGTTTCTTATCTTGTTTTTCTGCTGATTTTATCCTTAAAAATCTATTAACAATTTTATAAAATCAGCGATTTACAGCGAAAATTAGTGATTAGTCATTTTTAGACCATCATATATAGCCTAACCATTATACACACTAATAATCATATAATAATGCTCATCAGGATAGCCTGGCTACTTCCATACCTGAACCTCCAGTATATCCCACAATTAAATATACAGTACAAAATGGTGTTAATACAATCCTAGCTAGCACACGGCCGTTTCTAAATGATCCGTATGTTTCCAGGCATTGCCTTGCGCCTCATTAGCTCTGGTATCAATCCAGACACACAAAGTTCCATCCCAGATTGGGCCACTAATATCAGTATTTCATGATAAATAGCCGTTATTTCGCCTCATGAAATGGTTAAATTTTCTCTTAATGTGACTAACCCCCTATGTTGAGGGTTCTATCGCTACATTTATTTAGTGCATTTTGCATAATCTACCGTTTCTATTAAAACGAGGTTTTCTTAAATCTAAAAATTAGCTAAAATTTTGAGAAACATTAGCAATGACAAAGGTTTTTAGAGGAAAAATAAATGATTAAAATGATAAAAATATGAAGGTGTCAAAAAAAGAATTTCTACTACCTACCTTTGTTAAGGTAGCTTAAAAAACAGAAGAAATTAATTTTAGTTGCATTTGAGTTTATGTCAATTTTCTAACAAATAAATTCTCCTGCTATTTATTGGAGAATAGGGAATAAGTTTTTTAAAAAATTAATTAACGTTATTTATTGTTATCGCGTTTATTTCTGCTACCGGTTATGCTGCTGAAGGTAATGATACCATTATTGTTACTAGCTCTGCCAGCTTTTTGGCAAAAAAAATTGAAGATGCGCCCCGCGCCCTGCATCTATATTCAGTCATAGATCGGAAACAATTAAAAAATAAAGCTTATCGTGATATGACAGATGCATTAAATGATCTACCTGGCGTCCAAGTGATAGGTGGAATAAGTAGCACCGATATAAGCATTCAAGGCAAGCCTGAAAAGTACACTATTATTTTAATTGATGGTAAACGGCTTGACACCCGTAATACTCGACCCAATAATGATAGCTCTGGCATAGAACAATATTGCTTGCCGCCCTTGGTTGTGATTAAACGTATCGAAGTTATCCGCGATTTGATATCTTCAATTTATGATTCATATACCATGAGTGGCGTAATAAACATCATTACTCGTAAAATAGGTAAAACATTGAATGCTAGTTTACGAGCGGATATAATTATTCCTGAACCTAGTAATTCAGGTAATAGAAGGCAGGGTGGTTTTTATCTGGCCGATCCGTTAATTGACAGTATGTTGGGAATGAAAGAGAATGCTCTGTATTCGTGCCGTAATGAAGATAAATTTATTGGTAGTTATAAGAAATACCTAATAACTAATGCTGGGTGGGATAACCTTTTCATTCACGCCAAATAAGCAGAATAATTTTAATCTGAATTTCAAGAATAATGAACAGCAACATGATTCAACAATTGGTAAAACCTTGGCTTTCACTAAACGGTCATCTGAATATGATAATATCACTTATCGACATAATAACTATGCACTAACGAATAATGGTAATTATTAATGGGGTTCAATAGATATATTATTTAATGTGATAAATCAGAAAACCCAAGTAGAAAGATGCAATATAATGATACCTTACTTAAAAACCACATAGTATTTGACTTAAATCCACATAAGCTCAGTATTACCGGTCAGTATCGTTATGAAGATTTACACGATCAAAGTAATTAATTATTGACAGCAGCCAACTTTAATAAATTAACTCGCTGTAGTTGAAAGTTATTTACCGAAGATTAACGTAACGGACAATCACCAATGATTTCATTTTAACCGTTGGTATTTGAATGAATAAAGATTAAAATTTTGTTTTAGATTAGACGCCTCAATTATATGGTGTTTTGTATATCAATGATTAATGTATAGTTAAAGGTGTCGTTTCGACCAATATCGTTCACATGATTTACGCTAAGTGCTACCTAACTGGTGGGTGTGGGGATAAATGGAGTTATGCTCATTTTGGTGTATAGAATTTTGAAAAGGTGAGTATACTTCTGATTGATTTCTTGAATGATTTCAAAAATATAGTGATGATATACTATGAAAAGTCTATCATAAGGTAGATGCGAAACCAGATATTACCTGTAATCCCTTGCATAAACCTATCCGTAATGGTGCCAAGAATCTGATACCCCACCCCGTTAGCCCGTTGAAACTGAGCTCGAAGCTATGTGCTGCAAGAACATGCTGAACGCCGAGTTGTTAACGCGCGTCATGGTCTCTTCTCGCCAGTAATGGTTATTTACCACAGCTAACCATATAGACTGGTATTCGCTATCTTGCGATTAAAGTGCCTAAGGTCAGAGATTGCAGCGGCAACGGAATATGCTTGAACAGCTTATTGCTACTGCCTTATCTAAAGCGTATAAAAAAGTCAAAGAGTATACTACAATAGGCAATAGGTATACCTGCGAAGCGTATCTACGAAGCTGATACGCGAAGAACTCTAGTTAGAGAAAAACAACCCTTTTAATGATATTGAAGCTGTTACAATCTGCTAGGAAAGCTGAAAAATTGGCAAAGGAGATTTTGATCTGCTCTTACCCCTGGTCCTAAAGAATGTCTAATTTTAGAATGGAGAACAGCTTTATGACGCATCAGAGTGGAACGTAGCCTGTGATCTGAGCGCCATACACCAAGATTTGCTAATAACTCATATTTTATAAGCTTTTATTATATATGGTAATAACTTATTGCCACCAATTTTCCAGATTGTTTGACTAATTCCACAAGCCATAATCGCTACAAAAAATGCGCCTGCCATATCTAAAGGCCAATGTACGCCAAGAAAAATTCTAGCCCAGGCAATTGTGAAAGCCGGTATAAATAACAACACCCCAATCCATTTTTTTAACCAGAATAAAAAGCTAAAAGCGAAGGTAAAAGCAATAGTAGCATGATTACTTGGAAATGATGCTGTTGGATCATGAAGAAGAAAATGTTGGGCTATCATTCTTAACATAAAAGGTCGCTCTTGTGGAAAAATTACGCCAATAAAACCGGAAATACATAAACCTATAATAACTGCAAAAGCGGTTTTACAGACAAATACTCTTTGATGAACTAGATTTTTCGATGATCCCAAAAACCAGCAGGCAATGGTAATTAAGGGAAATATAAGAATAAGTCGTTTAGCTAAAAATTTTGCTAGTATTAATGTACTAATTGATATAATTGGTGGGGTGGCATTGATAAAACTAAACAAACTTAAGTTAATATCGTTTAGCAAAATAAAGCCCTCATTGAATATGTATCCTAAATTATTAGTAAATCTGCTGTATGACGATCAAGCTCCGCTCCGCTCTGATACTTTGTGAATCTATTTATGGTTAGAAAATTGAATCGCCCTTTAACTGAAGACAAAAAGCCATTCCTTATTGCTAAAAAAGAGATAGAATCGATTAACTGGGTCTATTCTAAGTTACAATTTCATTGTAGTATATATTCTTTAACCTAATACACTACTCTTTAAAAGAGTAACTCTATGAGTTTATTTAATAACGATCGTTTTTTATTTTATGCATTCTTTCTGATAATAATTCTGTTATCTGTTTCCTAAGATGAGCGTCGATAAAAAGTAGCCTGTCACCACACAGCATGCATTTGTATGGATCTGTGCGCAGGAATCCTTTTATCAGAAAACTGAACCACGTTTTCTAATTTTTTGCCACCCATCATCTCCAGAGCCTTGTACACATTCGGTAATAATGTGCCCCGTTTAGGATTTAACAAGAAAGCATAATAAGCCACCATCTTAAAATGTCTTACCTGAATATAGCTAAATATAGCGCCAGATCATCTCTTCCTGCGTCATAGTCTGCTGCCGGTACTGGTACTGCTTAAGTTCTGTTGTCATAGTAATGATGTACAACCCACTCCCATTCAGTAATAATGCTGCAGTTTTAAGGCGGAGATACCATAGGTTCGCGTTTATAAGATAATGCCGAAGTATTTAATGCTATGCCACGCCCATTTTGTCTTTGTAATAAAGTGCACTTTCCAGTAACGTCCGTACTCTGCCTTTAGGTAACGCTGCCACTGCTTTCTGGTGCAGATATGCCAAAGAGTAGGAAAGATTTATTGGGATTTATCAGCTCATATCTGTGGATGGCAGCAGCCCCCAGCCTGATGATAGTGCTTAGCCAAATTTCTTTAAGCACTTTTTTTAAAGAACAGCTCACATGATTCAGCATCTTTAATATCTAGACGGCCACGAGTATGACGGAGACATGAACATGCGGATGTTGATTAAGTTCTCGATCATAACTGTTCAAATCATAAAAGATACTAATTTCGATACCCTATTTACGTACTCACTGCAGCATAGCACGGCTGTTGGCAACGCGAAACAAAGAGTTAAGTAGTGGCCAAGTTATTATTAAAAAAAAGGCCAAAGAAGATGGACCATAGTGAAAAGAATATCTTGCTAATCGCAGTTAGGTAAAATATAAACATGCTATGCTAACCCACTGCTCTGTAGATTTGAAGGTGCATGAACTACAAGCTTTTAAGTTATAGCTTTGACAAAAAAATAGTTGTAGGAACATTAAGGAAATGCAAAGTAGTAACGCGCCGAATACCCATATACCCATGCCATAAAGTGTCGTAGGCAAGCATTTGCTCAACAGATAGACGAGCTAACGAGTTGACACTTTCACCCTATTTTTAAGAAATTTATCCAGCCGTCATCAATGATGAAAAGCAGTTTAGTTGTGATGGGGGTTATATACATCTAGATAAATTACCCTTTGGATATCTTGCCAGAGAAATAGAAATCCTCATCCTCTCTGAATTCGTCAGGTCTATAGGCTTAATTATCTTTCTGTTTGTATCTGTGGGCAAAGGAGAGAAGGATTATACCTACTTCCCTATAGATGTAGATTAGATGTAGATGATGAATTCATCGACAAGCATACTTTCAGTCATTCCCCATCAATGCAGTTTTATCCAGCGTCATCCTTATCCTTTTTGGGTACGAGTTGCTTAAAACCCAGGATAATCCTAACTAGAGGCATGGATAATACTTACGTGTCGAAAATTTGGAGCAAGTTGAACACATTGCTGTATGAGCGCTATTTGCTGTATGAGCGCTATTTTTGGTGTCATGAAAAATTTAATCGGTCTCTCATTATTAATTTCTTGAGAGAGATCATAAAGCCATTCGGATAAACAGGTGAAGTAATACGTGAAGTTGCGTGTTGTCTTTCTGATTTATCCGGTTTATGCTTTCTAAAAGATTTATTCCAACACCTCTATTTTGGTGAATTCCTGAAAAATTAACATCTCACAGAGTATAGAATATAACTTAGATCATGAAATTCTCTAAACAGCATACTTGCGTCGCTAACATCATAGTATGCTACCTTCTCCATCCTTAAATTGAACATTGTTTAGCACTTTGGTTAGCAGATCAAATCCCCTTAGCCTGCTCCATTTTTCTGAACAGACTGAAGTAGCTTAAATACCATTGAAAAGGTTATTTTTCTTGAACTACAGTTTTTGCATATCAGCTTCGCTGCCTCACTCTTACAAAAGGCTATTCAATCGGCTTCGTTGTTCTTATTGACGCTAAATGTGCTGACGGAAAGTTGTAGAATGCTAGGAATTATTCTCAATCTTTCTCTAGCTTCTTCTTCATCACTGAAGGGGAGAGTTCGCTAAAACTTTGCCAACAAAACATCAAGGGCGTTATTAGCGGCATTATAGCTCTCTGGTATCCAAACCTTTCGCAGCTAAGCCTTAATTTTTGGTTGCATGCCTTTTTGGATGGAAGCCAACACATTAGCTATTTTGTTGTACCCAACATCGTTGGTGCTGCGTATCCAGGAAATCTTTGCCATTGCATTCCAAAAACCAAGGGCACCGTCCCCACATAGCAAGCCTGGGAGATACAATTAAGGAACTCCCTTGCAGGACATTGAGAAATTTGGCTTAGTTAAGCTTCTGACTCTTGATAACCATCTTTGATCACAACTAGCTTATCACGTCCATGCTCACAATGACGCCAATAATAACCAGTAGGAAAGGCGATCAGCTTGCTTAATCTGTACATGCCATCAGGCAAGAAATAAACGTAGCACTTATTCCTTAAATTTTACAGTTACCCCCTTGCCTGTGCTCTTCAAGGCATTCCTTTTTTAGTCTGCTCATACTACTCTGCCAGAGAGATCATCTGTTTTTTCACTGAAAAGCGCCCCATCATTGCTTCGTGAAAATCAGCGGTGGGATATGCTTCGTATATATACCCCCACATGCTAGCAACTCTTCGAGGTTTTTATACGCTTCAGATAAGGCGGTAGAGCGCTAGCATGAACTGTTGAAGCATATTCCGTTGCCGCTGCGATCACTGATCTTCAGCACTTTAATCTCAATAGGCAATACCATCTATCATAGCTCGCTGTGGCAAATAAGCGTTATAGATGAGACAACATGACGCTCGTTGACAAGGCTGTGTTCAGAGGCATCCTGTCTTGTCACAGCATGCCTTCGAGCTCAGCCGTCAACGACGCTGGCTATCAGCTACCTAGGACCATTCATTACAGATGAGTTCATGCAAGGGATATTACAGGTAATATCTGGTTTTGCAGATACCTGTAGAGTACACTTTTTCATGCAATATCATCTCTCTATTATTTAAATCATTCATAAAATCAATCAACAAGATACCACTACTATCTCCAAAACTAGATACACCAGAAATTAGCATAACTTGGTATTAGCCGCTACAGTTTATTCAGAAAATCTGGAACCGGCTAAGGAGATTTGACCTTGACCCTAGTAGTAAACAATGTCTAATTTAAGGATGGGAAAAGATTAATAAAGCATCAGAGCGAAGAAGCGGTGCCTAACCAGGCATACACTATATTTACTAATAACTCTCTATCATGGAATAAAGTTGCTGATATATGTAAAACCTATAACACAATTATTCAAAAATTGCATAAAGCGATATTTTATGTTGCTATTAATGAGTGATGAAAAGAGAAAAAACTTAATTGATTTTTCATTAAAAATGCCATCTTATAATTAGAATAAAATTGCCTGTGTTATCTACCATGGAATAACATATCCCACTGCTATTACAATCAAATATTTCTTTAAAAAATTGAGTACACTTTTTTTCTAACAAACCATGCATCGAATGATTTATTTACGAGTGAAGAACTTAATGTACTCTTTTTGCGATGGAACTCTAATGAGCAATCAAGAAATACCATTACGTTTAAGTACATATTCTTGTCTTGCAGAGCAAATAATATAACAGATATATAAAAAGATTGATCTTCACTTACGAAAAGAACTGAGAGATTAGGCTATAGTTCAAGGCTTTGATAATTACTTCCAAGTATGTTTATTAAAATGATTGTTATAATTACTATTATGGATTATTAGCTCAGTTCCTAGAACAGTTGGACGCTTAATTCATCGGTCGCTGGTTCGAGGCATGCATAGTTCCACCAAGCATTATTTTATTCATCCGTGCTCCCTCGTTGCTGCTTTCTTCTTAGCAAAAAGAAGTTCCTAAAATTTATTTATCGATTTTTTATCGTACCTAATAAATTCTGAATTATGCTTATTTCTGGTATATGAGATTTCATAGATACTAGCGTATTCGAGTAATTGATTTCGTAAATGATTTCATCAATATAGAGATGATATGCCATGAAAAGTCTACCATAAAGATATCCGCGAAACCATATATTAGCTATGATATCTCTTGCATGAACTCAACCTTAATGGGGTAACAGGCAGATGATCTACCACCGTTTATGCTGAGCTTGAAGCCATTCTGCAACAAGATGTTGAAACGCTTCCTTGTCGATAGACGTCATGTCTGCTGTCCGTTCATAACGGTTATTTGCCACAGCGAACTATACAGACTGATATTGGCGATGTTGAGATTAAAATGCCGAAGATCAGGGAAGATGATTGCAGTGGCAACAGCTTAAAGAGGACAGGTAATGGATCGTTATTCCTCCCCTGCGTGATTTAAGGGATACGTGCTATGTTTATTTCTTGGCAGATGGGATAAACAGTCCTGTCAGGCAAAATAATCGCCTTTGCCTGCTAATTATTATTAGCCTCACTAAGCATGGATGTAAGAAGCTAGTTGCTGTCGAAGATAGTTATCTAGAGTTAGAAGCGCGAAACTTGGCCGAACTTTTTAATAGATTACTAGCACGTGGATTAACTATATCTCCTAGGGGGTTTCTACGCGGGGAGACGGTGCCTTAATTTTTTAGAATGCATCCAAAAGATATTCCCGGACACGCAGCACCAATGCTGTTGGGTACATAAAATAGCTAATCTGGTTGTCTTCAACTCCAAAAAGGCATGCAACCCGAAAGTTAAGGCTAAGCTGCGGAAGGTCCTGGCTAGCAGAGAGTCATGATGCGACTAATAAAGTCATTGATATTTTGTTGAAAAGCTTTTCAGCAAAGTATTATCCTGCAGAGATGAAAAAGCTGGAGAAAGATAGAAAAGAACTGCTGGTATTCTACTAATTACCGTCAGTGCAATGGGCATCGATAAGAACGACAAATCCGATTGAATCGGATTTGTCGACAGTAAGACTACAAAGTCGATACGTAAAGAAGTGTAGTTCAAGAATAAAGAAGCCTTTCAATGGTATTTAAGTTGCTCCAATCTACTCAGAAAAATTGGAACCGGCTAAGAGGGTTTTACCTCTGACCATTTTATCCCTGGTGGTAAACAATATCCAATTTAAGGATGGATAACAAATTTACAAAGCATTAGAACGAAGCCTTACTGACCATCATACACTAGATTTGCTAATAACTCCTTTAGTCTAAAATTCTCTATTAAAAGTTAATAGAAGTTATTTAGAGAAATAACCAGCTAATCTAAAAACAGATGCTCAATTTTTGCAAATACATTCAGAGCTGTCGTGTAGCATACTTATCATTGAAAATAAAAACTATTTATATTTTAAATAAGTAGCTTAATTATTGCTTATTAAACAATAGCAATATTTTATTAGCGGTCTGTGATTATAATTAGAATATGATAACTTCATCACCTTAGTGATTGGATGTTTAAGGTATTTTCGATACGCATCTCTCATCTGAGACTAAACTTTGTCACTATGTTAAATAACAATTAATTTTACCAAAAATAACTAAAAAAAAGCGTGAATTCACCATTTTTTACATAAAATTAAACAAATTTTTGTTATTTAAACTTCTTTATTTCTGTAAGCACGACTGCGATCGTTTTCTGTTAAATAACGTTTCCTTAAACGAATTGATTATGGCGTAACCTTTCCACTAATTCATCATTATCAATAAGTTCTAACCCTTGTTCTAATGTTTTTTTAACTGTGGGGGATAAAGTTGTTTCTTCATCTGTTCCGGACATCTGCACATTGGTTAATTTTTTACCGGTTAAACAATTGACACTCAAATCATTAGAGCGAGCATGAATAGCAATAATTTGTCCTTCATATATTTCAGCACCATGACCAAAAAATAACTTACTGCGATCTTGCAAACTATAAAGCGCATAACCTACCGCTTTACCTTGATGATTTGAAATTATAACACCATTTTTCAGCAACCAATTTCACCAGGACGTACATCATCATAGTGCTAAATGTTGAATACAGAAAAGCGGTCCCTGATGTCATGCTCATAAACTCGGTTCGAAAACCAATTAGTCCACGACTTGGAATAATATAATTAACCAGCAACTCGTCCTTTACTATCAGGCAAAATATTGCGTACTTCACTTTTACGTTCAGCTAATGCCATCATAACATCGCCTTGATAGCGTTCTTCAATATCGATTAAAACCTGTTCAAAAGGTTCCTGTTTACGACCCTTAAATTCAAGAAAAATAACTTTAGGCCGAGAAACGGCTAATTCAAACCATTCACTGGGCATGTTTTCAATCAATACCGAAAGGTGTAGTTCACCACGAACGGAAACACTGAAAGCGTCGGGATCATCAGTCTCTTCTACATGTAATGCAATGTTATTCACTAACTTTTCAAGCGATCTAAAATTTGACGTGAAGTAACATATTTCCTTCACGGTCACAAAACGGTGAGGTATTAACACAGAAATACATATTTACTATTGACTCATTAACAGCTAATGCTGGCAATGCTTCAATATTATTTGGATCAAATAAGGTATCTGAGATATTTAATTCCACAAGCCCTGTTAAGGCAATAATATCACCGGCTTCAGCAATTTTAGAATAAATGCGTTTTAATCCTAAATGCGTTAATACCTTACCCACTTTGCCACTATATATTTTATCTTCACTATTAATAATAGTGATGGTTTGATTTGGCTTCACTTCGCCACGATTAATGCGACCAATACCATTAATGCCCAAGTAATTATTGTAATCAAGCTGAGATATTTTGATTTGAAAAGCGCCTGGCATATCAACTTGCGGAAGAGCAACATATTTTACAATTGCTTCGTAGAGTGGTGTCATATCTTCCACCATATCATGGTAATCAGTTCCAGCAATACCATTTAAGGCTGAAGCGTAAATAATAGGAAAATTCAGTTGTTCATCAGTCGCTACTAAATTGACAAAAAGATCAAAAACCTGATCAACTAGCTAATCAGGTCTTGCCCTGAACGATCAATTTTATTGTCTACCACAATCTGTTTTAAACCATGAGCAAAGGCTTTTTGAGTAACAAAGGGGGTTTTCGACATTGGGCCATCCATTGCATCAACCAATAGCAACACACTATCAACCATTGACAAAACCCGTTCAACTTCACTTAATAAAAGTAAAGTATAACTTAACAATAGCTATTGATGAAAGAAGAAATCATGCGCTATAGCTTAGTTTGATTGCACCTGATAAATCAGGTATCAAGATTATTAACCTATTAGAGTCATTACGACAGGATAAAAAAAGGGGGTACACCATAGCGCAAATGTGTTTTTTTTATGTCGTAATCTAGCTATAATTTAATGGTTGGCTGTGGATGGGAAATCTAAAAAGCTGAACGGTGGTGCTGTAACTCCGCGATCTTCATAACCATTATTTAGCTCATAGATAATGGAATTGTAACTCTAGCTGTAAATAATTTAAATCACTTTTAGGCGCTTATTCTGACCAAGTTAGTTATTGGTCCATTCTCATTTTAAAATCATCAAATTCGCACTGTCACCCTATTAATAGCAATTCTTGATTTATTTCTTCTGGTGTTTGCTTACCTCTAAAAATTTCTAATGTCAGCGATGCTCTTTATAAGCATGATGATAAAATCTTGTACTAAGGTCTCATATCCAGGAAGATAGTATGGTTTTTAATAATTTAGGTTTAACTTTAAACAAATTTTTCATAGATTCCACAATGGAGTTTTACTAACTAATAGTGATTGTTGTAATTCCTGATTCTATAGACAAACATATCGATACAGACTGATCCAAATCTCTTCAGCAGAATTGAAATAACGGACTTTGTACTCATCTTCTATAAGATCCATTAAATCGCTCGACTATACCATTCTTTTGAGGATGCCTAGCCTGGCTAAGTCGTTGATCTATACCAAGCTATGTACAATAAACGGTAGAATTCATGTTTTCTGGTGCCTGAACCTTTTCACAGATCAAAAAGGGGTTCTGTAAATTCTTTACCATTATCGGTAAGTATAGATGGATAGGCATGGGGCATCCTTGGTTAAGATCACATAAGAAGCATCGAGCATTGGCTGCGGTGTCTTGGGCTTTTAAAGAGGGATAAAACCCATCAAGTTACGCGATCTATCCTACGAAAAGATAACGTCGTGAAGTTTTGTTTGGTATTTTCAGAATATATTTCACATTTACGTGCAGAAATAGAGGCAATAGACAACAAAAAAACTAGGCCGTCGTTTCCGTTTAATCTGCTGAGGCTTCAGCAATATATGAATAAGCACCACACAATGATCGCTATAAAGATACTGAAAATCACACAATAATTACTAAAAATATAAGAGGATTTCCTTAACCGTTCAGAGTCTTCTTATCTTTTAGAATAACAGTACAGTGAAGCTCCAGAACTGATTATGGCATTAAAAATATTCTTCTTTCCACCGAAATAAATATGCAAAATAGTCTCAAATTCAAATCCTTTGATAGTAGCAAGGTTACTCTACCTATACGGCTATCATCTCGATGGTCAATACACTAAACTTAAATTAGTTAAGCGATAATGAGAAAAGCATTTATTTTCTTATCGCCAATTATTACCTTACGCAATTTTGCCCAATAAACGTTATCAGGAAGCGTTAGGTATTGCTAAAAATTGACACCGAAAGGTTTAGCTGAAATACAACAAAGGAGTTATTAGGAAATTTCCTGTATGATGGTCAGGCTACTCTGCTCTGATGCTTCGTAAATCTGTTATCCATCCTTACATTGGATTAGCCGTTGTTTTCTACCCCACAAGGGTTAGCAGCTTAAATCCCCTCACTTAGCCGGTTATAGATTTTCTAAGAAGATGGGAGCAGCGTAAATATCATTGAAAGGTTTATTTTTCTCGAACCACACTTCTTCGCGACGCCTTGGCTCTTCGTAGCCTCACTGTCGCAAAAGCTGATTTAATTGGATTGGTCGTTCTTATTAACGCTCAGTGCTTTAACTAAAAGTCGTAGAATACTACAAAGTAGTTCTTCTGGATCTTTCTCTAGGTTCTTCATCGCTGTAGGATATCAGTTCATTAAAAAGCTTACTAACAAGAGACATCAATGGCTTTATTAGTAGCATCACAGCTCTATGGTAGCCCAGACCTTCCTATCCTTTCCAGCAGCTAAGCGTTAACTTTTGGTTGCATGCCTTTTGCTTTTTGGGAATGAAGTAAACACATTAGCTGTTTTGTGTATCTAACA
>JBQMRN010000002.1:0-313682 GCA_052171895.1 Arsenophonus sp. NEOnobi-MAG3 | reverse complement strand
TTGTTTTTTGGAATGCAATTGCAAAGATATTCCCGGACATGCAACATCAACTCTGTTAGATACACAAAACAGCTAATGTGTTTACTTCATTCCCAAAAAGCAAAAGGCATGCAACCAAAAGTTAACGCTTAGCTGCTGGAAAGGATAGGAAGGTCTGGGCTACCATAGAGCTGTGATGCTGCTAATAAAGCCCTTGATCTTTTATTGGGAAGGTTTTTAGCGAAGTATCCTACAGCGATGAAGAAGAAGCTGGAAGCGGATAATGGGAGTTGACTTACTGAGCGCCTGCTTGTAAACAACGTCTAATTAAGGATGGAGAATAGATCCACTAAGCATCAGAGTGGAACGTAGCCTGTGACCCAAATACACCAGATTTGCTAATAAATTCCTACTGGGAATTATCATTATAATATTTATTCGTTTTATGGTTATGGGATTAAATATTTAAAAGCTTGCATTACGTGGAGTTCGTGGAAATGGGATGGTTTCACGAATATTTTGTACGCCAGTGACATAAGCGCCAAGGCGTTCAAATCCAAGACCAAATCCGGCGTGTGGCACGGTACCATAACGGCGCAGATCGCGATACCAGCTATAATCTTGTTGGTTAAGCCCCATTTCTTCCATACGAACATCTAATTTATTCAATCGCTCTTCACGCTGTGAGCCACCAATAATTTCGCCAATACCTGGCGCTAATATATCCATAGCAGCAACGGTTTTATTATCATCATTTAGACGCATATAAAAAGCTTTGATATCTTTTGGATAATTTTTGACGACCACGGCTGCTTTGAAATGTTGCTCAACTAAATAACGTTCATGCTCAGAAGAGAGAGCGATACCCCAAGCTACTTGGTTTTCAAAGGATTGCTCCGATTGCTTCAGCACTTTAATCGCATCGGTATAGTCAATTTGAGCAAAATCCGAGATAATAAATTTTTCTAACCGATTAATAACGTTTTTATCGATCTGGTCAGCAAAGAAGGTTAGGTCATCATGGCGTTCTTGCAAAACTGATTTGAAGACATATTTTAACATTTTCTCAGCCAGGCTAGTTATATCGTTTAAGTTAGCAAAAGCAACTTCTGGTTCAACCATCCAGAATTCAGCTAAATGACGGCTGGTGTTAGAATTTTCTGCGCGAAACGTTGGGCCAAAAGTATAAATTTTGCTTAATGCACAAGCATAAGCTTCGCCATTTAGCTGACCGGATACGGTTAGAAATGCTTCTCGAGCAAAAAAGTCTTTATCAAAATTAATATCGCCTTTTTCTGTTCTCGGAATATTCTGCAAATCTAATGTCGAGACGCGAAACATTTCACCGGCACCCTCAGTATCGGAGGTAGTAATAATGGGTGTTGGCACCCAAAGATAGCCTTCTTCATGAAAGAAACGATGAATAGCTTGGGCTAGCGTATTGCGAACACGGGAAACGGCACCGATAAGATTGGTGCGTGGACGTAGATGTGCCACTTCACGTAAGTATTCAACGCTATGACGCTTGGGAGACATTGGATAGCTATCAGGGTTTTCTACCATGCCGATGACGACGACCTGAGTGACTAATAATTCAAAATTTTGTCCTTGAGATTCTGATGACTTAACGATCCCAGTTACTTCAATCGAGCAACCGGTGGTCAGATGTAAAACTTCAGTTTCATAATTATCTAATTTATTATTTACAATAGCTTGTAATGGATTAAAGCAGGAACCGTCATAGACGGCAAGGAATGAGAAACCAACTTTTGAATCTCTCCTTGTACGTACCCAGCCACAAACGGTTACTTCTTTACCTACCGCTACACGCCCTTGTAGCACTTCGACTACAGGCACTATATTCATAAAATACTCTCTTTTAATATTTATTTGTTTAAAGTTGTTTTGTCCTGATTGAGAAAGGCCTTATGTTACTTGTCTTTGCGTAAGAAACAAGCAAAAGTAGCAAGTTTAAAATTGGAATAACAAGATGAAAAGACCTTTGTAATAAGAATTACAATTACCATGATGCAATAATCAACAAATAACTTGCCA
Organism: Arsenophonus sp. NEOnobi-MAG3; assembly: GCA_052171895.1. Classification (GTDB taxonomy): domain Bacteria; phylum Pseudomonadota; class Gammaproteobacteria; order Enterobacterales; family Enterobacteriaceae; genus Arsenophonus. The sequence continues at coordinate 311,648 of JBQMRN010000002.1, read as the reverse complement.
TAATAATCAATTATGTTTGTTATCAAACCGGTCCGTTATATTAGAGATATTAAAAGCTTTTTTTAACCGATCGATAAATTTATCGTCATCACAGATCGTTTTTCCTGGGCTATCAGACAACTTAGCAACTGGTTTACCATTACATTCAACTAATTTAATCACAATATTAAGCGGTTTTACCTGAGGAATATTGCAGGTTAAACGGGTACCAATACCAAAAATAATGTTGATACGTTTATAAAAATATTTATAAAGAATCAATGCTTTTTGTAAGTCAAGGTTATCTGAAAAAATCAGCGTTTTACTCATCGGATCGATAGCTAGTTTTTTATAATGACTAATAGCTTTTTCACCCCATTCTAACGGATCTCCTGAGTCATGCCTTAATCCTTGATAACGATTGGCAAAGGTGACATCAAAGTCTCGCAGGAAAGCATCCATCGTAATACAGTCCGTTAGTGCGATACCTAATTGATCGGGATATTCATCCAGCCAACTTTGTAGCGCAACACGCTGACTATTAGCAAGATCAACGCTAATTTGCTGATGGGCTTGAAACCACTCATGGGCTTGGGTACCAACAGGTTTAATGTGTAATTGTTGGGCTAACTTATAATTACTTGTGCCAGTAAAATAAGGGAAATGATGTTTGAGCTCATTGATAATGGCGTATTGAACTGTATGAGAAAAACGTCGGCGAGTACCAAAATCCATTAATTTGAAGTTTGCTAAATCAATATTTAGTCTTTTTGCGTCTTGGTAAAAATAATTAATCAATTTATGTAACTGTTCAATGGCATCTTCGGTTGTTACATTGGGAGAGCGATCACGGTGAACTAGTTTGCTGATTAAGGCTAACAGAGGTACTTCCCAAAGAATGACTTCACGCCATGGACCACTAATTCTTAGTGCTAACTGATTTTCTTGCGTGGTATAAACCTTAACCTGCGTGGGATTGAAGCGAAAATCCTTTAACCAATCAAGATAATCAGCTTTAAAAAAAAGCAGACCACGCAGATAGCGATATTCAGTTGGCGTTAATACAATATGTGCCATTAGATCTATTTGTTGGCGTACAGCTTGAGCATAGTTACCAAGTCGTTCATCATTACGGCAACGAAATTCTGCCACGACCGATACTTGGTTATACTGATGAAAGACGGCTTGTTGCATATGCAGTTTATAAGCATCAGTATCTAGCAGTGATGTAATGATAGGTTGGGCATCTAAATTCATAATGCGTTAGCTATCCTCGCGGAAGCATTACTCTCGACTTAAAGATAAAATATGCAAAAGTATACCTGTTCATACTAGTAAGAGTGAAGGTAGTTCAATTATATTTATGGCCTAGTTGTTTGGTCGAGGATCATTATATAGACCCTCGTCGCACAGCCATCCTCATGGCAAAATGGATATGTTGAGGACAACAAATATCATGATGATGAGTCTCTATCGTCAGGCAACTACAACACCTAAAATCAGTACTGCTCTTCAGGCAAGCAAAGAGCCTGGGTTTACTTTGGCTAAGGGTTATAGCATATCCGAACTGAGCGTTGATAAATGGAAAAACGAGATAATGTTGATGATTGGCTATCTTGACAAAGGTTGTTGGTTTTCTTGCAGACCAATCTGTAACCACGTCTGTATTTTAATTGTCGTGCTTTAAAACCATTTTTCCAAGCTAAATAATTTGCTAAATAAAAATTCTACACCATGGAATGTACTCAGCCATCCTTTTAATCAGCTGATATAACTATTCACATTTTAAATGTGGAATTCTTTACCAATAACTCTTTGATTATTCAATCTTATTAGGCGATGACGAGTAATCTCTCATGCTCACTGGCAAAGATTTCGTAGCATTTAGCTCCCTTCATCTGATCAAAGGATGAACTCTTTATCGATGATCGCCTCAAGAAAACGACTAACACAACACATTCTTCATTAAACTCTTCAAGAATCTCATCGCTCACATAACATGACCCTGTCGATATTTAGCAATTAAGACTGCAATTCATTCTTTCCTTTTATCTCCTTCCTATGGGGTCTTTTCTAGCTTTCCTATGTAGGATATAACTCTTTCATTTAAAGGATTCAGAGAAAAATATTTCATCGACTTCAACAATACCACTAATACCACTTAGTGCATTTGTATTAGCTATCGCCGATTAAGCAAGGAAGCAGTAACGCCATCTAAACGCTGTTTCAAATCAATCAATCCCTGTTTTTGTTTCGCTGACTCCTCTAAAATCAAGCTATTCAACATATACGAAGATAACTAAACTATTTATCCTTGTGATGGTGATGTAGTTTCGGTAGAGGACTTCCAGTAAGATTGTTAAATGTTTTCCTGCAATCAGGAATTTTGCAATGATATCGCTGTAACCTTAATGAATGTCCCTAGTGAATAAGATGTTCAGTGTAACAATATGGGCAGGATAAAGTGAAATGAGTTGCTTTGCTTCAATGCATGAATCAAGATGATCCGACAGATTGTCAGCGAGCCAACTAATCAAATGCAGCTTTATGTTGGCAATGAGTAAGGAAAGAGTCTCTTTCTGTATGACTGTTTGCTTTTCCATGCCAACCTATGTAATCAAAATCCTTCATAAAGTATAAGCGATTTCTAGCAACAACTTTTGTCAAGATACTGAATTATCAACATTATCTTGTTTTTTCCTTTAGCAACGATAAATAGAGTTATTAGCAAATCTGGTGTATGTCGATCAGACACGTTCTTATGCTTCGTGAATCTGTTTCTATTCTTAAATTGGACCTTGTTTATCACCAGAGTAAGCAGGTCAAATCCCTTTAACCGGTTACAGCTTTTTTGAGCAGATGGAAGCAGGTTAAATACCATTAAAAGTGTTGTTTTTCTCTAACTAAAAATTCTTCTGGCCTCGGCTTTGTAGCCTCACTGTAGCACAAAAGCCAGATTCAATCTGGATTTGTTGTTCTTATTGACGCCCAATGAATGCTATTACCGGAAGTCATAGAATCCCAGCAGTTCTTCTCGATCTTTCTCCAGCTTCTTAATCGCTGCAGAATACTTTGCTAAAACCTTAGCAAAAAACATTAATGGCGTTATTAGCAGCATCACGGCCCTCTCTGCTACCCAAACTTTTCTCGTCGAAGCTCAACCTTAACTTTCAGTTATGTACCTTTGTGGAGTGAAGCCAGCACATTAGCTGTTTTGTGTACCCAACAGCGTTGCTGCTGTATATCCGAGAATATCTTTAGCCATTGCATTCCAAAAACTAAGAGCAGTTATCTCCTGTAAAAAGGCTGGAAGATACGGTTAAATCAACAGCCCATTGAGAAGTTTAGGCCAATGTTTCCCTTCTGACTATTGATAAGGATCTTCGACCGCAACGAGCTCCTTTTACGTCTATACTCAGTGACGATGATAATGACCAGTAGACAAAGGCGATTATCTCGCCTGACAGGACTCTGTCTATGCCATCTGCCAAGAAATAAAGAGGGTAGCGCGCGTATCGCTTAAATCCCTGTAAGGGTGGATAAAAGCCCTATCATTTGTGCTCTTCAAGCCATTGCTATTTCAGTCTGCTGATGTGGTACTAGCAGACAGACTATGTGCTTTTTTACCAAGAAGCGCCACAAGAGCTTCATGAAAATTACCGCTGGTGATCTCTTGTAGGTACACAAGCCATGGTAGCAATTATCCTACGTTTTTTGCACGCTTAAGATAAGGCAGTAGCAACTAGCTGTTTAAGAATATTCCCTTGCTGCTGGGATCCATGATCTTAGGTACTTTAATCTCAATATCGCCAATACCAGTCTGTATTATTCGCTGTGGCGAATAATCATTATGGACGACTAGATGGCATGATGACCCCACCAGCCTCTCGATAAGGAGGCTGCGACGTTCAGCATGTTGTCGCAAGCATGGCTTCAAGCTTACAACACTCAACGACGGTAGCTTATTACCTGCCTGGCAGGCATTACAGATGAGTTTATGTAATGGATCACAGCTATATTTAATTTCACGGATACCTGACCTGTATGGTAACTTTTTATGGCATATCATCTTTCTGTTGTTGAAATCATCCACGTAATCAATTAGCAGGATAGCTCATCCTATCCGAAAACCCATACACTAAAAATGAGCATAACTTCTGTTATTACCAAGTTAATTGAATTCCCTGTAATTTAAAAATTATGCAATGTATCTGCTCCCAAGATATTACTGGTGAAAGAGAAAATAACAGGATTGCCTTTACAACGATTAGAGCTGGTGATAATTGTTGGTGAGCCATACATGAATTTTGTTGATATTACTGAAAGAGTATAGATAACACACTCATAAAGCATCGAGTCTCATAAGGTTTAGAAATAGTCATGGCAAGGTTTTTTATAGTTAAAAGGATAAATTACTAGTTTATATAGCATGAAAATATATTAAATATAGAAAATATTTAGTTTTTTATTTGTTTATTCATTTGATGATGACATAATTAATTTTTAGTTTAAGATTTATTTGTGGAGTTTTTAATAAGATTAAGATCCTATTAATTTAGGATAAATTTTACACATTATTATAATGAAATTTATTTAAATAATATTTTATTAATTATCATACAATACAATTGGATTAACTTACTAAGACAAGTTATCATTATACTAGCTCTCTTGAGCTTTTATCAGAAATTAACTATAATAAAAAATTATATTTTTCTAGATAACCCACTCTTCTCATCATTAAAATACAAAAAATTTATAAAAAATTCGCTTAAAGTCTAATTAAGCACGAGTTTATTTGGTTATGCATAAATAAATATGCTCAATATGTAATTTTTATTCTTATTGAGGGTATTTTTATCAAGCAAGCTATATTAGTTCTGGAATACGGAACCCAATTTCATGGTCATTCCATTGGAGCTGAAGGAATTGTTGTTGGAGAAATTGTTTTAATACATCAATAACTAGATATCAAGAAATCCTTACTGATCCTTCCTTACTCCACCCAAATTGTTACACTCACTTATCCACATATTGGAAATACAGGAATTAACCCAGATGATGAAGAGTCTCCCATCATTCACGATCAAGGGATTGTTATACGTGATTACCATTAACTTATAATAATTTTCGTGGGAAAAAGAATTTATCCAATTATTTAAAACGCCATAAAACAGTTACCATCACTGATATTGATACGCGTAAGCTTATGCAGTTATTAAGGGAAAAAGGTGCGCAGAATGGTTGTATTATTACTGATAAAATTTAGATACCGATTTTGCATTAGAAAAAATTAAGTTATTTTCTGGAATAAAAGGGCTGGATTTAGCTAAAGAAGTTACTACTAAAGATATTTATACTTAGCAGGAAGAGAGTTGGCATCTTGGTGCAGATGGATTATCGATTATCAAATCGCCTAACCAATTATGTTATCATGTGGTTGCTTATGATTTTTGTATTAAACGAAATATTTTACATTTACTTGTTGATCGCGGTTATTATTTGACGGTTGTTCCAGCAATAATATCGGCTGATTAACTATTAAAAATAGCACCTGATGGCATCTTTTTTTCTAATAGCTCTGGCGGGTGATCTAGCAGCTTATGATTATATAATTAAAGCAATTAAACAGTTTTTAACAACAGAAATATCTATTTTTGGTATTTGTTTATGTCATCAATTACTAGCATTAGCCAGTGGGGAGGCGATATCGTTAAAATGAAATTTAGGCACCATAGAGATAACCATCCAGTAAAAGATTTAGTTAATAATATGGTTATGATTACTTCACAAAATCATCTTTTTGCCGTCGATGAAACAACATTATCTGATAAATTGCGACTAACCCATAAATCAGTATTTGATGGTAGTTTACAAGGCATACATCATCGTACCGATAAACCTGTATTTAGATTTCAAGGACATCTAGAATGGAGTCCTGGCCATAAAGATGCAGAACTCCTATTTAATTATTTCATTGAATTGATAAAAATATCGTCAAATAAATTTATATACTCAAGTTTATTAATCAGGAATAAAAAATAGCGAAGCGGACAGATATTAAAAGCATTCTGATTTTAGGTGCGGGTCCAATTGTTATTTGCCAAGATTGTGAATTTGATTACTCAAGTACACAACCATCTAAAGGTCTACCTAAAGAGGTTTATCGAGTTATTTAGTTAATTCCAATCCGGCAACAATCATGACAGATCCGGATCTTGAGGATGCCATTTATATTGAGCTGATTCACTGGAAAATGATACGCAAAATTATTGAAAAGAACGTCATGATACAATTTTACCTACAATGGGAGGGAGGGCTAACTGCTTTAAACTTTGCTTTAGCATTAGAATATAAATGAGTATAAAAAGAATTTGCTGTTACCATGATTGGCGCAACAGCTAATTCAATTGATAAAATAGAAGATCGCCAGTGATTTGATAAAGCAATGAAGAAAATTAGCCTTGAAACAGCACGCTCAGAAATTGCCAATTCCCTGGAAAAAACGTTAGAAGTAGTAGAAAGTAGGCTTCCCATGTATTATTCGGCCTTCATTTACCATTTACGGTCAGGCGATAGTATTGCATATAACCGTGAAGAGTTTAAAGATATTTGTCTGATAGGTTTAGATCTTTCACCGATCAATAAATTATTGATAAGTGAATCGTTAATTGGTTGGAAAGAATATGAAATGGAAGTAGTTCGTAACAAAAATGATAATTGTATCATTATCTGTTCTATTGAAAATGTCGATACTATGAGGATCGATACGGGAGATTCTATTACTGTCGCATCTGGTTAAACTTTTACTGATAAAGAATATCAAATTATGCGCAATGCATCAATAGCCGTATTGCGAGAAATTGATGTAGAAATAGGTAGTTTAAATATTCAATTTGCTGTAAATCCTAAAACTGGTCGCTTAATTGTTATTGAAATGAATCCACGAGTATCACATTCTTCTGCATTGGCATCCAAAGCAACTGGTTTTCCTATTGCTAGGGTTGCAGCAAAACTTGCTGTGGCTTATTCACTTGATGAATTAATGAATAATATTAGCGACGAACGAACACCTGCCTCTTTTGAACCTTCTATTGATTATGTCGTGACTAAGATCCCATCTTTTAACTTTAAAAAATTTTCGAGTAGTAATGATCATCTGACAACTCAGATGAAATCTGTTGGTAAAGTGATGATGCCTATTTGGGGCGAACTTTTCAAGAATCTATATAAAAAGTATTGCCTGGATTAGAAATTACCGCAACTGGTTTTGATCCTAAAGTAGATTGAGATGAATTCGACTCGTTAACAAAAATTTACCAAGAGTTAAAAGACGCTGGTGCTAAACGTATCTGTTGGTATATAGCCGATGCTTTTCGTGCAGGTATGTCTATGGATACTGTCTTTAATCTAACCAATATTGATCGTTGGTTCTTAGTACAGTAATGAAGAACTTCTTCATTTAGAAGAGATAGTGACTGAGTTTAGTATTAATTGGTTATTAACAGAATTCTTGCGGCTATTGAAACGAAAATGGTTTGCTGATATTCGTTTGGCTAAATTAGTCGGTGTTTCTGAAGCTAAAATCCGTAAATTACGCCATAAATATAAACTGTATTTCGTTTTAAACGAGTTGATACTTGTGCGATAGAATTTGCCACAGATACTGCTTATCTATAATTCCACAGATGAAGATGAATGTGAACCCAATTCTGATAATAGCAAATCTAAGATTATGATACTAGGTGATGGAGTGAACCGCATTCATTAAGGAATTGAGTTTTATTATTGCTATGTTCATCCAGCGGTCCCGTTACGTGATGATGCCTATCAAACAATAATGATAAACTGTAATCCTGAATCAGCTTTTACCAATTATGATATATCTGATCATCTTTATTTTGAACCGGTAACGTTAGAAACTATATTAGAAATAGTTAGAGTCGAACAACCTAAGATGTAATTATGCAGTATACTGGTCATATATCATTAAAATTGGTGTTTGCTTTAGAAGAAGCAGGCGTTCCTATTATGGCAGTAGGCAAGATGCGATTCATCGCGATGAAGATTGTGAACGCTTTCAAGAAGCAGTTGCCTGTTTAATGCTTAAGCAGCTAAAAACACCATGGTTACGATAATTGAACAAGCTATAAAAAAGGTTCATATTATTGCTTATCCATTAGTTGTTGCTCCTTTTTATGGTTTAGGCGGTCAGGTAATAGAAATTACCTACGATAATAACTTACATCTCTACTTTCAGAGACACCCGTAAGTGTTTCCAACAATGCACCAGTATTGCTTGATCATTTCCTAGATGATGCCATTGAGGTTGATGTAGATGCTATCTGTGATGGAGAAACCATTTTAATTGGTGCTATTATGAAGCATATTGAACAGACTGGAGTTCACTTAGCTGATTCTACCTGTTACTTCCCACCTCATACCTTAAATCAAAATATACAGAATATTATGTATGAGTAGGTAAAAGAACTTCCATTTGAACTATGCGTTCAGAGATTAGTGAATGTTCAATGTTTGGTTAAAAGATAATGACCTTTATTTAATGAAGTGAATTCAGATAAATTCAGATAGTTAGTATGCTGCGCGTACAGTACTTTTTCTATAAAAAGCAATAAGGAATAGCACTACCAAAAGTAATTGCTCGTGTCATTGTCTGGCAATCTTTAGCTAAGGCAGGGTGTACGAAAAATTTTTCCTTCTTTAATTAAAGTAAAAAGTCTATCTTGATAGATAGATGTTTAGTCTAGGATCATTATATAGACCCTCATCGCACAAGCTTATTCATGACAAGATGGATACTGATGGATATAGTTGAGGAAAATATCATGATGATCAGACTTCATCGTTAGGCAATTACAACACCTAAAATCAGTGCTGCTCTTCAGTCCACCAAAGAAAAGAGCCTGTCTCTATTTTGGCTAACTGTTTTATGCTATATGCGAACTTATCATTGCTAAATGGCAAAAACAAGATGATGTTGATGATCACAGGCATATTCCCTATTGTTTGCCGACGAGGCTGACGCTGTTGGTCGCCAGCTCAAGGAAGGTGTAGTCCTTTTCCTGTAAAAAACGTTTTTCTCCCTCTCGCAGAGATGCTAGCAAGTCGTACGCAAATTCTTGAATGCAACAACTATGGTATGAGCAGTGGTATGCAAACTACGCTGCTCACACCATAGTTTCTATGTTCGTCTCTTTTCTATGCTGATCTCAAACTTAGGATTAAGTAAACTGATTAAATTTTAATTTCTGTATTAATCGCTATTTATCCACAATCTATTGTATTAATTATAATAAGTTTCACTTTAAAATGCTGGAGGCGTGCTTTTAGGTTTAAATGGGATGTTTGGTGGTTACGCTAACTATCTTAACTAGTCTAGTCTTTGGCTTATTTATTAGGTAAGATGAAATCTTCTGAGCTTTTGCAAGTATTTATTCCTGATGTTCCAAAGAAATTAAATTATCATTTTATACTGATGATTTAGCCCTGTCTGGTACATTTATTAATCCTTTTAGTTATTTTGCATTCTATGATCGCATATTAATAGTACCAAACAACTCTGATATAGAGCCAGATACTACCTAAAGAGGTAATTTAATTGGCAATAAATCATAATCTCTAATCAGCTAGGGTTTTTTGTTTTCAATTAATGGCGATTTTTTTGCTGTTCTAGTTTCGGTAAAAGTGATCATTGCTGGATAAAATTGCAAAAAAGAAAAAATCGTGATTATGCAGAATAAAGTCATCAAAAAACCAATTAAATTAATTAGTTTAGGATATATCTGCTAACCATATTCTTTAATACAACCTATGTTGGCAAAGGTTGTTACTTTTCTCACAGAGAAATATATAGCCACGTCTGCATTTCAATTGTTGTGGTTTCAAATAATCTTCTTCAGGCCAGATAATTCGCTAAATAAAACGACCATACACAATGAAATCTACTCAGGCATCCTTTCAATTGGCTTATATAACTGTTAACATTTTTAATCTGTAATTCCTTACAAATAACTCTTTAATTATCCAACCTTATTATGTAATGGTAACTAATTTCATGCTCGTTGGCAAAGGTTTCATACCATTTATAGCTCCATCCAAGCAAAGGGGATGCACTCTTTATCGATGATCAGGTCAAGAAAATAGCTAAGATACTTTGCATTAAACTAAACTCTTTAAGAATCTTATCCCTCACACATGACCATGTCAATCTCATGTGATTAAGACCTGGCGATTTGTTCTTTCTTTTTATCTTCTCCTCTCCTGCGTTTTCTAGCTTTCCTTATTGGTATAAACACACTTCCATTTAAAAGATTTAGGGAAATATGTTTCATCGACTTCAATAATACTACTTAGTGCATTTATGTTGGCTGTCACCGATAAAACAAGGAACCAGTGACGCTATCTAAACGCTGTTTTCAAAATTAATACCTGTTTGTTTCACTGACTCACGTAAAGTTAAGCTATTCAACATACATCGCAAATAACTAAACCATTTATCCTTGTGATGTAGTTTCGCAAGAGAATTTCCAGTAAGATTATTAAATCTTTTCCTGCAATCTGGAATTTTGCAACGATATCCCTATAACCCTAATAAATCTCCCCATAGGATAACATGTTCACTGTGAGAATATGGGCAGGATAAAATGGAATGAGTTGCTTCAATGCATGAATTGACATCATCCAATAGATTGTTGCTAAACCAATCAATGAGATGTAGCTTTATCTTAGCAAAGAGTCTCTTTAATCTGCATGACTGTTTGATTTTTTATGACAAAACCCCTGTAGCGAAAATTCTCATACAATATAAGGGATTTCTACTAACAACCTTTTGAAAGATAGCTTAATATATTTAGATCTGAATAATGAATCAGCCAGTTTTATAAGCATAAATATTCATTTAATTCTTAAAATTTTTCTTGGGTATAAAATATAAGTTTTGTTCAATTATACTGGCAAGCATAATGAATAAATTGGAAGTAGAGTTTATTTTGCTTCGATTTGATCCCAATATAAAGCGAAAAAATAATTCCAAACTAAATCGAGCGTGATCGCTGCAACTCAACTGTACGATGGTTAAAAAATTGCTTCGCATTAATCACAATCGAATGCTAATTGGTAAATTTATCTACTAATGATGCATTCTGATCCGGGGGACAACATTTGGTGGATATAAGCGATCAGATCACCGTGAACTCCAAACAAAGCCGCCATTAATTTCCTAATAAGAAACTTTGTGCTTGTTGAGCTAAATGTAAGTATGCAAGAAAATTCATAGTGTCATTATAAGTATAAGTGAATTTTTAGTTTTTATGATGCTTATTTGTTGCACTGTTTTTATCACCGCACTAGACTAGTTCGCTTGTTTTGATTAAATAATATAAAGAAATGCGTCTTTCTGATTTTACTTTTAAATTACCTGATGAGTTAATAGCCCATTATCCCTTAGCTAAACGTAGTGACTGCCGATTACTTTCTTTAAATGGTTCAACAGGTGAACTGGCACATGGTATATTTACTGATATTGTTGATAAATTAGAATCAGCTGATTTACTTGTTTTCAATAATACCCAGGTGATACCGGCTCGTGTTTATGGCCGTAAAATGTCTGGCGGTAAAATTGAAGTATTGATTGAGCGTATGTTAGATCCCCATAGTGTTTTAGCACATATTCGCGCTTCTAAAGTACCAAAAGTTGGAACTGAATTATTATTAGGTGATAATGAAAGCGTTAAAGCTATTATCTTGGCAAGACATAATACACTATTTAAAATTAGTTTTCAGGATAAACGAGACGTGTTAACTATTTTAAATGATATTGGTCATATGCCTTTACCTCCCTATATTGCTCGCCCTGATGAAGCGTTTGATAGAACGCTTTATCAAACGGTTTATGCCAAACGGCCTGGAGCCATTGCTGCGCCCACAGCAGGATTACATTTTGATGAATCATTATTAGCGGCGCTGCGGCAAAAGGGGGTAGGAATGGCATTTGTGACACTGCATGTTAGTGCCGGCACATTTCAACCTGTTCGGGTGAAAAATATTGCTGAACATAGCATGCATGCAGAATATCTTGAAGTATCGAAACAGGTTGTTGATGCAATAGTGGAGTGTAAAGCGAGAGGTAAACGTGTTATTGCAGTTGGCACAACTTCGATTAGATCATTAGAAAGTGCCGCTTGTACGTCTCAAGAAGGAATTATTGCCCCCTTTTTTGATGATACTCGAATTTTTATTTACCCAGGCTTCCATTTTCAAATTGTTGATGCGTTAATTACTAATTTTCATTTACCTAAGTCTACTTTAGTTATGTTGGTATCTGCTTTTGCTGGTTATCAGCATACGATGAATGCCTATCAAAAAGCAATCGCAGAGAAGTATCGTTTTTTTAGTTATGGTGATGCCATGTTTATCACGCATAATCCTAAGGCAGAAACTGAAAAGTAGCTAACTAGTTGTTAACTATTAAATTAATATCAGTAATATATTTAACTGAATATGTAAATAACCAATCAGACTGTTTTTCTGATGCTAGAGTAGAGAGGGGGAAAGTGAAATATGAATTACAAACCCAAGACGGCAAAGCTCGTCGTGGTCGCTTGATTTTTAAGCGTGGAATTGTAGAAACGCCTGCTTTTATGCCGGTTGGCACTTATGGCACAGTAAAGGGGATGACGCCAGAAGAAGTTAAAGAAAGTGGGGCACAAATCTTGTTAGGCAATACCTTTCATTTATGGTTGCGTCCTGGACAGGAAATAATGAAATTACATGGCGATCTGCATGATTTTATGCAATGGCATGGACCAATTTTAACTGATTCCGGTGGATTTCAAGTTTTTAGCCTTGGTGCCATGCGTAAAATTAAAGAAGAGGGCGTCTATTTTTGCCATCCAATTAATGGTAAAAAGATTTTTCTGAGCCCTGAAAAGTCAATGGAAATCCAGTACGATCTAGGTTCAGATATTGTTATGATTTTTGATGAATGCACACCTTATCCAGCAGATTGGAATTACGCTAAAAAATCGATGGAAATGTCTCTTCGTCTGGCAAAACGTAGTCGCCAACGATTTGATGAGTTATCTAATAAAAATGCGCTGTTTGGCATTATTCATGGCAGTGTTTACCCGGATTTACGTGATATATCAATAAAAGGCCTAATTGATATTGGTTTTGATGGTTACGCTGTTGGTGGTTTAGCTGTGGGAGAACCTAAAGAGAATATGCACCATATTTTAGAGCATGTTTGCCAACAAATTCCGCAGAATAAACCACGGTATTTAATGGGAGTTGGTAAACCGGAGGATCTGGTTGAAGGGGTTCGGCGAGGTATTGATATGTTTGATTGTGTAATGCCAACCCGGAATGCCCGAAATGGACATCTATTTGTTACAGAAGGTGTAATTAAAATCCGTAATGCTAAATATAAATCAGATACTTCGCCATTAGATGCTCATTGTGACTGCTATACTTGCTCTCACTATAGTCGTGCTTATTTACATCATCTTGACAGATGTACTGAAATTCTTGGTGCCAGGCTTAATACCTTACATAATTTACGTTATTATCAACAGCTAATGATTGAAATTCGAGAAGCGATTGAAGAAGGAAAATTTGATGCTTTCGCAGTAAAGTTTTATAAACGAATCAATAAATCGATTTCATCAAACTAGAGTATAATTTCAGTCGTGCTAATTAAATTAAATCACTGTAGGATTTATTGGCTTAGACTAAGTTTTAAGCTAGAAATATTGTTTTAATTCATAATGAGGAAATTTTAATGAGTTTGTTTATTTCTGAAACACTCGCTTCAGCAGGTGCTCAGGCGCAAGGAAACAACCCATACTCTTTAATTGTCATGCTACTTGTTTTCGGACTGATTTTTTATTTTATGATCTTGCGCCCACAGCAAAAGCGAGCTAAAGAGCACAAAAAATTAATGGATTCTATTTCTAAAGGTGATGAGATACTAACAACCGGTGGATTAATTGGCCGCGTCACTAAAGTATCTGAAACAGATTATGTTGTTATTGCACTAAATGACACCAATGATGTAACCATTAAACGTGATTTTGTTACTGCTATATTACCAAAAGGTACAATGAAATCTATCTAATTTCTAATTTTCACGAACGAGAGAATTGCCGTGCTAAATCGTTATCCTTTGTGGAAGTATTTCATGCTTATCGCTGCATTGGTAATTGGTCTGCTGTATGCAGTTCCAAACATTTATGGAGAGGATCCGGCTGTTCAGGTTACTGGCGTCTGGGGAACTGCAGCGAATGAACAGACTTTGGATCAAGTTAATAATATTTTAAAGAAAGAAAAAATCGAAAGTAAATCAATTGCACTAGAAAGTGGTATAATTCTTGCTCGTTTTAATAATCCAGATATTCAACTGCATGCACGCGAAACATTAGTTGCCAATTTAGGAGAACAGTATATCGTGGCGTTAAATCTGGCACCTGCTACCCCTCATTGGTTAAGGGCATTTGGCGCTGAGCCAATGAAATTAGGGTTAGATTTGCGTGGTGGTGTTCACTTTTTAATGGAAGTGAATATGGAAACAGCATTGGCTAAGTTGCAAAAACAAAATATTGATGGTCTGCTTAGTGATTTACGTGAAAAAGGGATCCCATATTCAACTATACGTAAAATAGATAATTACGGTGTTGAAATCTATTTTCGTGATGATAATGGAAGGGGGCGTTCGCAAGCTGAATCTTATTTAACACCACGTTATCGCGATTTGGTTTTTACTGCTGCTAACAACAATCTATTAACGGCAGTAATAACAGATGAGCGGATCCGTGAAGCACGTAATTATGTAGTATCACAAAATATTAATATTATCCGTAACCGTGTTAACCAATTAGGCATTACTGAACCATTGGTACAACGTCAGGGTGCTGATCATATTGTCGTTGAATTACCGGGTATTCAAGATACGGCACGAGCAAAAGAGATCCTTGCTGCTACTGCAACGTTGGAGTTTCGGTTGGTTAATGTTGATATAGACAATTCAGCTATTCAACGTGGCCATATTCCGAGTGATTCTGAGATAAAATATACTCGTGATGGTGAACCTGTTGTTCTTTATAAATGTCTTATATTGACAGGAGATCATATTACTGATTCGATGTCAGATTTAGATGAAATAGGCAGCCCACAGGTAAGCATTGGTTTGGATAGTGTTGGTGGCTCTATTATGTCTAATTTTACCCGTAATAATCAGGATAAACTGATGGCAACCTTGTTTGTTGAATATAAAGATAGTGGGCGAAAAGATGCCAATGGTCGTACTATTTTCCTAAAAGATGAGAAAGTCATTAATATCGCCAAAATTTCCGATCGTTTTGGTAGCAAATTTCGTATTACTGGTATCAGTAATCCAACTGAAGCTCGTCAATTATCTTTATTATTACGCGCTGGCGCATTAATTTCACCTCTTCAAATTGTTGAAGAAAGAATAATTGGGCCAACATTAGGATTGCAAAATATTGAACAAGGAATCAAAGCATCATTAGCCGGTTTTCTAGCTTCAGTTCTATTTATGATTATTTATTATCGTAAGTTTGGTTTAATTGCCAGTTTTGCATTATTAGCAAACTTGATCCTTATTATTGGGGTTATGTCGGTATTACCGGGAGCTACTTTAACCATGCCAGGAATTGCTGGCATTATTTTAATGCTTGCTGTCGCTGTTGATGCTAATGTATTGATTAATGAGCGTATTAAAGAAGAACTAAAGAATGGTCGTTCAATACAGCAAGCAATACATGAAGGTTATAAAGGGGCATTTTCCAGTATATTAGATGCAAATTTAACAACTCTGATCACTGCAAGCATTTTGTATGCGATAGGCACCGGCTCGATTAAGGGCTTTGCCATTACTACAGCGATTGGTATTGCCACCTCCATGTTTACTGCAATTGTAGGAACACGTGCTATCGTGAACTTATTGTATGGTGGTAAATGTATTAAAAAGCTGTCTATTTAAGGAGCCTGGTTGTGGTACAATATTACACAGTAGAACAATTAAATCATGGCCGTAAAGTTATCGATTTTATGCGTTGGGCTTATTTAGCTTTTACTAGCTCAATTATTTTATTTATTCTTTCCGTTACAGTCATTTCATTCAAAGGTTTTAACTGGGGATTAGATTTCACTGGCGGAATTGTTATTGAAATTAATCTCAGCCATCCTGTGGATCTTGATAAAATTAGAGCAAGTTTAGCAAATAATGGCCATCAAGAGCTGTTGATTCAAAAATTTGGCAATAGCCGAGATATTATAATCAGATTACCTCCTATTAAAAAAGGAGTTACAGGTCAAGAAATCACTAAATCTATTATTTACCTCATTAACAAAAATATCAATGATCAAGCAACGATTAAACGCATGGAATTTGTCGGGCCGAGTGTAGGTAGTGAATTAGCTCAAACCGGAGCAATGGCATTATTATTTGCTTTGATTTGTATATTAATTTACGTAGGTTTCCGTTTTGAATGGCGTCTTGCTACCGGTGCAGTAATATCATTAGCGCATGATGTGATTATTACATTAGGCATTGTATCGCTTTTTCAAATTGAACTTGATATGACTATTCTTGCTTCATTAATGTCGGTCATAGGTTATTCATTAAATGACAGCATTGTTGTCTCTGATCGTATTCGTGAAAATTTCCGCAAGATCCGCCGTGGTACTTCTTATGAAATAGTGAATATTTCATTAACGCAAACATTGAGTCGAACAGTTATTACATCAGGAACTTCCTTATTAGTGATTTTGATGCTCTATCTTTTTGGTGGTTCAATACTGAAAGGATTTTCTCTAGTTATGTTAATTGGTGTGACAATTGGAACCATTTCTTCAATTTATGTTGCTTCTGCTCTGGCATTAAAAATGGGAATAAAACAAGAGCATTTAATCCTACCTAAGGTGGTAAAAGAGGGAGCAGATCAACATTCTCTACTACCTTAAAGGTAAATTTTATTAACTCACATCCTGTTTAGATTGCGCCTAGCAGGCGTGTTTTCATTGGTAGCTATAAGTTAAATGGAAAAAATCGGACCCTAAAATCAGGAAATTTATGTATTGCCAATTTTGGCGGCTGTAGATACCAAAGTGATTGATTCACGTCTTTTTGGCGATGGTTCGCAGATTATACGACTATGTCTTGAATCTCATGAACTTTTTACTACTTTTAAAGTGGCTGAATTAGTCATGCTTCGCGTGCTAAAAAGTGATGATATAAGTGAGTCATTTGATGAATACAAACTAAGAGGAGGTGTATGCAAAAAGCATTAGAAAAATGCCAGGTTAACTTCTGATGATATAAAAACAGCTATTAATAATATAAAAATCGCAACTTCTTGCAACTCTGGAGAGCAAGAAAATTCCGACGAATGTGATCGGAAAAATTGTCATGGATGAATTAAAAAAGCTAGATAAAATTGCTTCTATAATAAGCGTTGCTTCGGTATATCATGATTTTGAAGATATTCATAAATTTAGCGAAGAACTTGCTAAGTTACAGGATTAATAGTAAAAATGACCACGTTTGATAAACAGTTTATGAGCCGTGCGTTGTCATTAGCCAAGCAAGGACGATTTACTACTTCACCTAACCCAAATGTAGGTTGTGTTATTGTACGCAATGGTGAAGTTGTGGGTGAAGGCTTTCATTGTAGAGCAGGCGAGTCACATGCTGAGATTTATGCTTTACAAATGGCCGGTGAGAAAGCTAATGGGGCAACCGCTTATATTACATTAGAGCCCTGTAGCCATTATGGTAAAACTCCACCTTGTGCAGATGCGTTAATTAGTGCAGGTATTCTGCGAGTTGTCGTGACAATGCAAGATCCAAATCCACAGGTTGCAGGACAAGGTTTACTTAAATTACAGCAGGCTGGTATCGAAGTAATACATGGTTTATTAATGGATGAAGCTGAACAATTAAATCGAGGTTTTCTAAAAAGAATGCGAACAGGTTCTCCCTATGTTCAACTTAAGTTAGCCGCATCACTTGATGGACGGATAGCCCTTGCATCAGGTGAAAGTAAATGGATCACTTCGCCAAAAGCCCGCCAAGATGTACAAAGTTTCAGAGCTCAGGCGAGCGCAATTTTGACTACTAGTGCCACTATTTTAGCTGATAACCCAGCTTTAAATGTTCGTTGGACAGATTTTACGCCTGAACTGAAAAATCTTTATCCTAAAGAAAGCCTTAGACAGCCAATAAGAATTGTTTTAGATCGTCAGAATCAAGTAAAACCAGAAGATATTGTAACAAAATCAGATGGTGAATGTTGGCTTATTCGCCCTAGACCCATATTCCAGAATTGGTGTGGTGATGTTAAACAAATTACAATCCCAACCTACGGAAAAGGCATTGATTTAGTTTTGCTAATAATGCAGCTGGCTAAACGTAATATTAATTCAATTTGGATCGAAAGCGGACCAACACTTGCCGGCGCTTTGTTAACATTAGGATTAGTTGATGAATTGATTCTCTATATTGCACCTAAAATTTTAGGTGGTACCGCAAGAGAATTAATTAATATTCCCGCATTACAAAAATTGAAAGATGCACCTGCATTTGAATTTATTAATATTGAAGTTATTGGGCCTGATTTACGTTTAACACTTCGCCCAATATGATCTCATATTGTTATTAACTAGTTAGTTAACTATAGAAAAGTAGTAGAATTAAAGTAATGTAACATTAATTGATCCAATTTAGCGCTCTTAATAACCGTTTAAAGTTAGCTAAATTCGGGAGTCTAAAGTATAGAAAATAATATGGTAAAATTACCGTTTCTGTAAAGAATAATTACTATTAAGGAAAGGTTATGAAAGTAATAAAAGGCACGGTAGCAGCTCCTAAAGCTCATATAGCAATCGTTGTTGCACGTTTTAATCATTTTATCAATAGTAGTTTACTGGAAGGCGCTATTGATACCTTGGAGCGTGTTGGCCAACTTGCAAAAGAAAATATTACGGTAGTTTGGGTGCCTGGTGCCTATGAACTGTCCTTGACGATTAAAACACTAGTAGAAACCAAAAAATATGATGCAGTCATTGCACTTGCTAGCGTTATCCGTGGTGCAACTCCACATTTTGAATATGTTGCCGGTGAATGCAGTGCTGGACTTTCTAATGTCGCGATGACAAGTAACATTCCTGTTGCCTTTGGTGTATTAACAACCGAGGATATTGAGCAGGCCATTGAGCGCGCTGGTACAAAATCGGGGAATAAAGGTGCAGATGCTGCATTATCTGCACTAGAAATGGTTAATGTAATTCAAGCCATTAAAGGCTAACTATTTTATTTAAGGGAAATTTTATGAAACCTGCTGCTCGTCATCGTGCACGTGAGTGCGCTGTTCAGGCAATTTATTCCTGGCAATTATCTGGTAATAATATTGCTGATGTTGAAGTGGAGTTTTTATCTGAACAGGATACCTCAGATGTTGATGTGACATACTTCCGTGAGCTACTTAATGGCGTTTCAACTCATATGTTGGAACTAGATAAAAAGATGGCTCCTTATCTTTCCCGTCATCTTGGGGAGCTTGGTCAGGTAGAGAAAGCGGTTTTACGTTTAGCGATGTTTGAACTCTGTTACCGTAATGATGTACCTTATAAAGTTGCTATTAATGAAGCAATTGAATTAGCAAAAGTTTTTGGTGCCGAGGAAAGTTACAAGTTTATTAATGGTGCGCTTGATAAAGTTATTTCTACTGTGCGTAAGAAGTAATGGTGTTCAGGCTTTTTTAATAATCTGATGTTCATTTTAATTATAAGGTGGTGCAATACCCCTTATAGCAATCGAAGCATAATATATTGGAATATTATTATGGTTTGTAGCGAATTTGATATCATTGCGCGTTATTTTAATCGTCAACAGCAAAATCGACATGACGTTAATATAGGTATT
This sequence comes from Arsenophonus sp. NEOnobi-MAG3, assembly GCA_052171895.1. GTDB lineage: Bacteria > Pseudomonadota > Gammaproteobacteria > Enterobacterales > Enterobacteriaceae > Arsenophonus. The sequence continues at coordinate 291,709 of JBQMRN010000002.1, read as the reverse complement.
GGTGATGATTGTGCGTTGATAACAATACCGGAAAGACAGCAATTAGGGATTACTACCGATACATTAGTTGCAGGTATCCATTTTCTTGATAATATTTCACCAGAAGATTTAGCCTACAAATCTTTGGCAGTTAATTTAAGTGACTTAGCCGCTATGGGAGCAGATCCTGCTTGGGTTTCTCTTGCATTGACATTGCCAGAAATCAATGAAGATTGGCTGGCAAGATTTAGTTATACCCTATTTGAACAGCTTAATTACTATGAAATGCAGCTTATTGGTGGCGACACAACTCGCGGGCCAATGAGTTTAACTTATACAGTCCATGGTTTGATTCCTATAGGAAAATCACTAACACGGTCGGGAGCCTGTAATGGTGATTCGATTTATGTTACCGGGACATTGGGAGATAGCGCTGCTGGCTTGGCAATTTTACAATCACAGTTAATGGTCGATGATGTAAAAGATCGTCATTGGTTAATACAGCGCCATTTAAGACCACAACCTCGTATTTTGCAAGGGAAGGCTCTACGTCATCTTGCTTCTTCGGCAATAGATATTTCTGATGGCTTGATTTCTGATCTTGGGCATATTCTCAAAATTAGTGGCTGTGGCGCTAAAATTAAATTGGATTCTTTACCACTATCGGATGCTTTGCGCAGACAAGTTACTTCAGAACAAGGGTTAACCTGGGCGTTAAGTGGTGGAGAAGATTATGAACTGTGCTTTACAGTGCCTAAGATAAACAGTGGTGCATTAAAGTTAGCACTAGCATATACTGGAGAAAATTTTCATTGTATCGGCCAGATAACACCAGAATCAGAAGGCATCCGCTATTTTTATGGTAATAAAGAGGTTTTACCTAATTTAACTGGTTTTGATCATTTTATTGTGGAGAAGCTTGCTATGACTGATGAAAAATCTCGTTTAAAGATATCAAATCCTTGGCATTTATTGGCAACCGGATTTAGTAGTGGTTTATCACCAATCATTCCTGGAACGATAGGATCGTTAGCTGCTATTCCATTCTGGCTATTGATATATTGATTATTACCTATTTGGTTATGTTGGTTTATTATTTTGTTTGGTTTTATTATTGGTATTATTATTTGTCAACGGACATCTGATGATATGCAAATTCACGACCACGCTAGTATTGTTTGGGATGAATTTATTGGCATGTGGATGACCCTCATGGTGATACCATTAGTTAATTGGCAATGGATATTAATTGCTTTTCTGCTTTTCCGCTTTTTTGACATGTTAAAACCTTGGCCTATTAGTTGGTTTGATCGACAAATAGGTGGAGGGTTAGGTATTATGTTAGATGATATTATCGCGGCTACTTTCTCTATGGTTATCCTGGCTTGGCTGTAGTGCCTTGCATACTGGTTACCGATATTATAATGCCAGTGAATTACTGAAAATCAAAAGTGCTTGTGATAAAACGTTGGTTTTGATTTTTAACATATTTATTAAATTATTTATTATAAAAATTGTTAATTGATTTGACAATACCTTCAGCATTAAGCCCTAATTCAGCCAGAATTTCCGTTTGATTTCCTTGTGCAATATACTGATCAGGCAAGCCGAGATTAATGATAGGCATAATGTAATGGGCTTTTAATAAAAATTCATTAACGCCGCTACCTGCTCCCCCTATAATTGTATTTTCTTCTAATGTTACTAATAGTTTATGATTTTGAGCTATCTCCAGTATCAACGTTTCGTCTAATGGTTTTACAAACCGCATATCTACTACGGTGGCATTAAGTAATTCTGCAGCTTTCATCGCTTCGCTAAGTAATGTTCCAAAATTTAGGATGGCATTTTTTTTTCCTTGGCGGCGAATTAGTCCTTTGCTGATTGGAATTTTTTCTAAAGCTTGTAGAGTAGCGCCAGAGCCGGGGCCCCTTGGATAACGAACTGCAACCGGACCATCCTGATAGTGATAACCCGTATGTAGCATTTGACGGCATTCATTTTCATCACTGGGCGACATAATTATTATATCAGGTAGACAACGTAAAAATGATAGATCGAAGGCACCTTGATGGGTTTGTCCGTCGGCACCAACAATGCCTGCTCGGTCTATTGCAAACAGGATAGGCAATTTTTGAATGGCTACATCATGGATCACTTGATCATAGGCGCGTTGTAAAAAAGTAGAATAAATAGCAACAACAGGTTTATAGCCTCCAATGGCAAGACCAGCTCCAAAAGTTACAGCGTGTTGTTCTGCAATAGCAACATCAAAATATTGCTTAGGATAGGTTTTAGAAAATTCAAACATCCCCGATCCTTCTCGCATGGCTGGTGTGATAGCCATTAGTTTAGGATCATGAGCTGCTTCTTGGCATAACCAATCACCAAAAACTTGTGAAAATGTTAATTGATTATTACTGTTTTTTGGTAGGACAAAAGTTGTTGGATCAAATTTAGGCACGGCATGCCAGCTGATAGGATCTTTTTCGGCTGGCTCATACCCCTTACCTTTTTTAGTTATGATATGTAAAAACTGTGGCCCTTTTAATTCACGCATATTTTTTAATGTTTGTACTAATGTGAGTATATCATGGCCGTCAATGGGACCAATGTAGTTAAAGCCCAATTCTTCGAACATAGTACTAGGAATCACCATGCCTTTAAGGTGCTCTTCAGTTTTTTTTAACAATTCTTTAATTGATGGAATGTTGGAAAATACCTTTTTCCCCCTTTCACGCAAACTAGTATATAAATTGCCAGATAACAATTTCGCTAAATGATTATTCAACGCCCCAACGTTTTCTGAAATTGACATTTCATTATCATTGAGGATCACTAACATATCTTTATGAATGTCACCTGCATGGTTCATTGCTTCAAAAGCCATACCTGCGGTAATAGCACCATCACCAATAACACAAACCGTTTTACGATCCTTATTCTCATATTCAGCAGCTACCGCCATGCCAAGGCCAGCACTAATAGAAGTCGAGGAATGACCAACACTGAGAACATCATATTCACTTTCTGCGCGCCATGGGAAAGGATGTAAGCCATTTTTTTTTCGTATGGTATCAATGAGGTCGCGGCGACCAGTTAATATCTTATGTGGATATGCCTGGTGACCGACATCCCAGATAAGATTATCAAATGGGGTTTTATAGACATAGTGTAAAGCGACAGTGAGTTCAATGGCTCCCAATCCAGAAGCAAAATGTCCACTTGAACGACTAACACTATTTAATAAAAATAGTCGCAACTCTTTACATAATTTGCCGAGATTTTCTTTTGGTAAAAGTCGCAATTCTTCCGGCGTTTTTATTAATGCTAAAGTTGGATAAGAAGTAATATCAATGCTCATGTCTTCTCATTAAATAATTTTTTGTTTATACCAATGATGCTGTAGTAAGTAGGCCGCCAAAAGATTATTAAAAATTTTTACTGGTAAAATATTCTGTTTTTGAATAAAGGAAATTAGCTTTTTCGTTCGATAATAAAGTGTGTTAAGTTTTCTAGTGTTTCCGTATTAAGTCCATACTGTTGTTGTAGCATATAAAGCTCATCTAATGCTTGTTCATATAAATTATTGGCTTTTTTTTGTGCTTGTTCAACTCCAATTAATGCTGGATAGGTATTTTTTTTATGTTTTTCATCAGATCCCTGATTTTTACCTAAAATATCTGTATCACTGGTAATGTCAAGAATGTCATCATAGACTTGAAATAGGAGTCCAATTGCATTGGCATAATTATCTAATAATGCTAGTAATTTGTAGCTTTGATTGCCGGCTGCAAATATACTCATTCTGATGGCGGCACGAATTAATGCTCCTGTTTTATGCTGATGAATAGATTCTAATGTTGCTATATCAATTTGTTGTCCTTCTGATTCCATATCAAGTGCTTGGCCGGCACACATGCCTGCTGCTCCACTAGCAATAGCTAGCTCAGCTATCATTGCCAGGCGATTAGTGTCATTAACATCAGGCATAGCAGAACGAGACAAGATATCAAAGGCAAGTGTTTGCAGAGCATCACCAGCCAAAATTGCATGAGCTTCACCAAAAGAAATATGGCAGGTAGGTTTGCCACGACGTAGATTATCGCTATCCATTGCGGGTAGATCATCGTGAATTAATGAATAAGCATGAATGCATTCAACGGCCACAGCAGGTACATCCAGGTTTTCCACGGCAACATTTAACATATCACCTATAGCATAAACTAAAAAAGGTCTTAGTCGTTTTCCACCAAGTAATGTACCATATTTCATCGCCGTGACTAGTTTACTTTGATTAAACGGAAGGTGCTGGAATTTGTTTAATAGGATTTTATTAACCTGATCTTGTACCCATTGACGTTGATCCGCAAAAGAAAGAGTCACTATTTCAGACATGATTTATTTATCTTCCGGCGTAAAGTTATCTAGTGGTGCATTATCATCAGCTTGTAACAAAATTTGAACGCGTTGTTCTGCCTGTTGCAACGCTTTTTGGCCTTGTCTAGCTAATTGGATTCCATGTTCAAATTCACTTAATGCTTTTTCAAGCGTAAGTTCTCCTGACTCTAAGCGTGTAAGAATCTTCTCTAACTCTGATAGACAAGATTTAAAAGATACTGAATTTTGTCTATCAGATATTTTCTTTTTACTCATAATCGTTTACTTGCATTAATATCGAATGATATTATGCGCGTAGGTAGTTTATTTTACTACATTTATGCATACAATTTATTCTTTTTGTAATTTTTAGCAACTAACAGCAATATAGTGAGATATACTTCTCGCCTTAAAATTAAATGCCTTACCCTGCTAATAAATATGCATAATATGTGTTTATTTATAAAAATAAAAAGCAATTTTATACAAAATTATGAAGTTTATTATTAAACTATTTCCTGAAATTACCATTAAAAGCCAACCAGTGCGCTTGCGCTTTATTAAAATCTTAGCTAGCAATATTCTTAATATATTGAAGGTATTAGATACGGAAATTACTGTTATTCGGCATTGGGATAATATCGAAGTTCGCACCAAAAAAAATACATATCATGATGAAATTTGTGATGCCTTAACAAGAATTCCTGGCATTCATCATATTTTGTTAGTTGAAGAATATCAATTCCGAAATCTTCATCATATTTTTGAGTTAGCTTATGCAACTTATATTAAATTTCTAATAAATAAAACTTTTTGCGTACGAGTTAAGCGTCGTGGTCAGCATGATTTTACTTCAATTGAAGTAGAACGTTATGTTGGTGGGGGATTAAATCAACATATTTCGTCAGCTAAGGTAAAACTTAACCACCCTGATCTCACCGTAAACCTTGAAATTGAAAACGATAAAGTCATTTTTGTTAAATCCCGTATTCAAGGGATTGGTGGGTTTCCTATCGGTACACAAGAAGATGTTTTATCATTGATATCTGGTGGTTTTGATTCAGGGGTATCTAGCTACATGTTAATGCGGCGTGGTTGCCGAGTTCATTACTGCTTTTTTAATCTGGGTGGTGCCAGTCATGAGATTGGCGTCAAGCAACTTGCTTACTATCTTTGGCATCGTTTTGGTCGTTCACATAAAGTACGTTTTGTTACAATAGATTTTGCCCAGATTGTAAACGAGATCCTTGAAAAAATTGATGATGGGCAGATGGGAGTGGTATTGAAAAGGATGATGGTGCGTGCCGCATCCATGATAGCAGAACGTTATGGGATTCAGGCATTAGTAACCGGAGAAGCGTTAGGGCAAGTTTCTAGCCAGACATTAACTAATCTACGTATAATTGATAATGTTAGCGATACATTAATTTTGCGGCCGTTAATTTCACATGATAAAGAGAGTATTATTAATCTTGCTCGTGAGATAGGGACTGAAGATTTTGCGCGTATAATGCCAGAATTTTGTGGCGTTATCTCTAAAAAGCCAACAGTGAAAGCAGTAAAAGAAAAAATTGAAGCACAGGAAACTAATTTTTATTTTACTCTCCTTGATCATGTTGTTAGTACAGCACAAAATATTGATATTCGTCAGATAATAAATGATAGTCAAGATGAAATGCCAGCAGTGGAAATTATCAGTACATTTTTAGTCGATGATATTGTTCTGGATATTCGTGCTCCTAATGAACAAGAAGCACATCCACTCAAGCTTGAAGGTGTTAAAGTAACGTCATTGCCATTTTATAAGCTGAATAACTACTTTGATAAGTTACCACAAGAAAAATCTTATTTGCTTTATTGTGATCGCGGTATTATGAGCCGCTTACAGGCAATTTATTTACATGAACAAGGCTTTAAAAATATAAAAGTATATCGGCCTTAATGGTAATAACTAGTTAACTTTTCTCCTCTTACGGAGATAGGTCAATTTCAAGTGAATATGCACAATTTTCTGCTATATTGTCATTAGTTAGCATAGTTGTAAATACCAGGGAAAAGATAAGTTACAAACAACTTCTGCTGCCTTTTTTTCAACTTAATAGTTGGATAACTTTAAATGAAAAGTCAATAGCTGTGTGCCAACAGACATTGACTAGTGAGTAGTTTTAGCTATTCGCCATAGTAGAACAGCACTATCAACGCGTTTATAGCTGATAATTTTATTTTATAAAGCAGGATAACCTTTAATATTTCCAATCCAAAACAAGTTATGGTGTTTTATACGATTTGTGGGATGGCATAAATAGCAGTAATAATTTTACCTAGAGAGATGATGGGACTGGTAAATTTTTTAATGATCAGTGGATTATCACGAAATACTTCTACGCCTTTTACAATCCCAGCAGATAATACATTGCCAGAAAATTCTTATTCAAGAATTTTGACTAACTGAAGTGTCGGCAACAATTTTTACCACCGTGACCAAGATAATACAAATTCGCCATTATCTGGCGTACTCACGATTGTTACTGAAATCTCCTAGGCTCTAGTTAACAGATCAATCACTGTTAGGCTTCTATTTCTTCGCTACCATGATATGTACTAGAAACGAGAACGGTTTCTGATATTAGAGTTTCTTTCTATTTAATTAATGTATAAATAGGCTATATTGGCAAAGGTTATTGCTTTGCTCGCATAGCAATTTCTAGCCACAGCTGTATTTCAATTGTTGTGCTTTTAAACAATCTTCTCCGCCAGATAATTTGGTAAATAAACCGACTCTACACCATGAAATAATCTACTCAGACATCCTTTTAATCGGCTGATATCATTGTTCACATTTTAAATATGGAATTCTTTACCATTAACTCTGTAATTATCCAACCTTATTAGGCGATGGTAACTAATTTCATACTCGCTGGCAAAGATTTCGTACCATTTAGCTCCATACGAACAAAGGATCGAGTATTTATAGATAATCGGCTCAAGAAAATACCTAACATACTCTGCATTAAACTCTTCAAGAATATTATCCCTCAACATGACATCTCAATATTGAAGAATTAAGACCACGATTAGTTCTTTCCTTTTATCATTCTGCTATCCCGCGTTTTCTAGCTTTCCTATGTGGGATATAACGCTTTCTTTTAAAGGATTTATAGAAAAATATTCCGTCCACTTCAACAAGACAAGTTGATGCATTTATGTTGCCTGTTTGTCGCTGATGAAGCAAGGAAGCAGTAACAGCATATAACCGCTGTTTTCAAATCAATGCCTGTTTCTTTCGCTAACTTCCATAAAATCAAGAGATTTATTTTTGCAATTGGCTGATTTATAGTTGTATTATAATGGCTTATCATTTTGATAAGCATTACGGCACTTGATAACTATACTATTCGTTTTTTGTGTGGCCTTTAGGTGAAGGGTTGCACGGGTGAGGCAATAATGTCAATGTTTATAATTATACCATGCCTTTTCATCAACTTCTTATGATTTTAGTCAGAGAAGAAGAGAATAGCGACTTTTACTATTTAAGATTTTTCTAACGATGAGGAAACAACTAAAAGTAACCGCTGCAATTTTTTACTCCTTCTGATATTTGTATCCCCACTTTCAGTCAGTACGAGCATTCAGGATGTGGAAGTCTGTTTTTCAGTAGGAATGGCAAAAAAGCAGATAGTCTGCTGACGGCAATTGAAGAGATGAAAAGATCGATTGATATTGCGACCTTATTCGTTTAGCAGTAAGCCTATTAGTAGCCTTTATTTGGACACCCAACAGGGAAGCATCAATGTCCGTATAGTTGCTGATAAGAAATCAAACGGTGGAAAGTATACCGCTATCGTGACTTATCTGGCTAATCACACACAGGTATACCGTACCATACCCGGTAAAGACTTAATAATAAATACGCGATTTATGCACAAGCAGTTTATAATTGTGGATGGTTATTCAATTGAAACGGGGGTCCGTTTAACTATACCCAGAATACTGTATTCCGCAACGTAAAAATGTGATTTACCTGCGTAGAGCTATAGGCTCCTCATAAATACAAAGATTCCAAAAAAATACACAGAAGAATTTAATGGATTATAGAGCGAAGCGACAGATACAAAATCCATATATTAATACACGATGGGGGATAGACCTACTCACTAAAATATATGCAATTTTGCCATGTATACTCTAGCCACTAACGGAATTATTTGGGGGTAAAGATGAAAATGCTAAGATTCAGACTGATCAATGAGCAATATCAAAAATAAAAAAGATAAGCAATGAATAGGGTATCCTAGTGTTAACGGAACCTATAACAGTATGGTATGAGCGATACAGCTACACTGCTTCGGAGAAGTTCATGATCTGAGTACTGTTTTATACTCTGCGAAATATTAATTTTTTGAAAATTCATCAAGATGGCTTGGAATAAATCTTCTAGAAAGCGTAAAACGGATAATTAAGAATGAGCATATGCAACTTCACGTATTATACCTTCTGTTTATCAAAAGTGCTTTATAGGCCTCCCTCCAGAAATTAATAATGACAGACCGACTAATTTTTAGTTATACCTTAAAAAAGGCTATACAACAATGCGTCAGACTCTCAGTCCCCAATTTTTCTAGATACGAAAATATTATCCAGTCTCTAGTCATGATTATTCTAGGTTTTGATCAATAAACCACCACCATCCGCCAAAAACAAAACCCACCGCGCCATGCTAAAGTGGGCACGTAAACAAGGTATCGAAATTACTATCTTCTATACCTTGCACATTAATGATCAATAATTCAATCCGCTTACCCCCATGTCCGGTCTGAATATTAAACATGCTGTATGGCGTTGAGCTGTTCTTTAAAAAAACAGTCAAAAATCTGCTGAGGCACTGTTATCCAGCTGCGTCTGCTACGTCTCACAGCTATGACCTGATAAATTCTAGTAGTCTTTTCCATAAGGTTAGGCATATCCAACCTACGCCAGAAAGCTCTATCGGCGTTACCTTAAGAGGCAGTACGAACGTTACTGGAAAGTGGACTTTGCTAAAAAGACGAAATGGCCATGGTATAGCGTAAAATACCTCAGGCACTACCTTAAACGCCCTGCGGTATCATCCGCGCATCAAAACTGCACATTAACTAAGGGGGGGAAAAGTGTTTATATATCATGACTACGAGTACCGGACTAAGCAGTAGTGGAAGTAGATTCTGATACAGGAAGAGATGATCAGGCGCTATATTAGCCCTCTTCCGGAGAGGGATGTTAATATGATGCGTTACTATGTGATTTCTTCTCAAATCGTAAATGAGCACACTATTATTGAATGTGATATAAGGCTCTAAAGATAAGGGTTAGCAAAAAACCGGAAAAAGTAGAGTTCCCCTCTCTGATGAGAGGAATCTCTGCACACAGATCCGTACAAATGCATTCTGTGTGGTCATAGGCTACTTTTTATCAAAACTCACCATTACCAAACAGGCAATGGAATTATTTTCAAAAAGAATGCATAAAATAGAAAAAATAAGGCTTATAACCTAACCCCACTAGGCTAAATATCTCTAAAATTAGATCTTTAGGTCAAAGAATACACACTCCAATAAAATTTTAACTTATAATATACCAAATAAACCGATTCTATCTCCTTTTAGCAAAAAGGAATGGTTTTTATCTTTATTTAAAGAAAGATTCAATTTCCTAACCATCAAGCTATTCAATATACATCGTAGATAAGTAAAGCATTTATCCTTGTGATGTAGCTTCACCAGAGATCTTCCAGTAAGATTGTTAAATATTTTTCTGCAATCTAGGATTTTTCAACGATATCCCTATACCCTAAATGAATGTCCACAGCGGATAACCTGTTCACTATAACAATATGGGCAGGATAAAGTGAAATGAGTTGGTTCAATGTATAAATCAATATCATCTAATAGATTGTTGTCAAGCCAATTAATGAGATGCAGCTTTGCTTTATGTTGCCATGGAGTGAGGAAAAGCCTCTTTGATCTATATGACTATTTACTTTTTCATCATAAGCTCTGTAATGAAATTCTTTCATACCGTAGAAGGAATTTCTACTAATAACCTTTGCCAACATAGCCCTCTTTTACCTATCTTTATAAAATGCATTTCATGATTAACATGGTATGTCCTTCCACTCTGATGCTTTGTGAATCTGTTCCCCATCCTTAAATTGGACATTGTTTACCACTAGGATCAAGTAGGATGAAATCCCATTAGCCAGTTTCCAGCTTTTCTAAGCAGACTCTAGCAGCTTAAATAGCATTGAAAGGCTTGTTTTTCTCAAACCATAGTTCTTCCCGCGAAGATTTCATAGCCTTCATGTTGCAAAAACCGATTCAATCAGATTCATCGCTCTATTGACGCCTACTTTGTTGATGGGAAGTCGTAAAATACCAGCAATTCTGATATTTCGCTGAAAACCTTGCCAACAAAAGATCAATAGCTTTATTAGCGGCATCACAGCTCTGTGGTAGCTAAACATTACGTAGAGCTCAGCATTAAAATTTTTAGTTGCATCCCATTTAGGAATGTGAAGCCAGCATATTAGCTGTTTTGTATACCAAACATCGTTTGTACTGCATGTTCGAGAATATCTTTGCCATTGCATTCCAAAAACCAAGGGCACCGTCTCCCCTAGCAAGCCTGAGAGATACGGCTAAACCAGGCGGGCTAGCTCTTTCTCGCATAGCAGGCTATTGAAAAGTTCGGGCAAAAGTTTATTTCTGACTCTCAATAATCATCTTCGAGCCCAACTAAGCTCCTTATTTCCAGGCTCAGTGACGTCTATAATTACCCAGCAAGTAAAGGTGATCATCTTGCCTAACAGGCAAATATATGCCATAGGCCAAAAAATAAATTTAACATGTATCACTTAAATCACACGCAGGTAGCATTTCCTGTGCTCTTTAAGCTATTCCTTTTTCAGTTTGCTGATGGTACTGTACTATCAGAGACCATGTGCTTTTTTACTAAGAATGGCCCACAGAGCTTCATGTATATCATCGTTGGTGATATACATGAAGCTCCAAGCATGTTAGCAACTCTTCGACCTTTTTACGCTTTAGATAAGGCGCTAGCAATGAGCTGTTCAAGCATATACCTTTGCCAGTGCGATCCCTGTCTTAAGCACTTTAATCTCAACATCACCAATACCATTCTGTATAAATTCACTGTAGCAAATTAACCGTTACAGACGACGGAGAGCAATGACCACCCCGTTTAGAAGGCAGCGTTCAGCATGTTATCACAGCATTGCTTCAAGGTCAGATTTAACGGAGGTGGATATCAGCTGCCTAGCACCATTACGGATGAGTTCATAGAGGGAAGTCACAGGTAATATCTGGTTTCGCGGATAGCTGTATGGTAGACTTTTCATGGCATATCATCTCCTGTTGTTAAAATAATTCATAAAATCAATCGGATACCAACCTCTCAGAAATCCCATATGGCAGAAATTAACATAACTCTATCCAAGGCAAAGGCAAATAAGCTTATTTCTACAAAAAGACCATCTAAATGGAGAGCATGGATAATGATAGGGGCAAAAACTATTGTATAGCAAAAGTAATTCCGAAACTTTTTCCAATAAAAGCCATCGTTTTACTTCTATTTTCGGTACTCAGATCGAAAAGTAACGCCATAATTGCGTCAGAAATAGCGCCTGCACCTTGTAACACACAGGCGATAATGATACCTAAGATGCTATCTGTCATTGCTGTGATTACACTACCGGCAAATAATTAATTGCTTACAACCAAATTAGTTGGACATCAAACCAAATAGAATTTGAAAGATATCCTCATTGATATCATAAATTCCAATAGCCAGACAAAGTAACAATTCGTTAGCATCATTCAGTTCGTGCTAATAACTCACTAAGATGAGGTAATACCAAACAACATGCCCAGCACATGTAATGTAAATAGCGCTCTTAATCTTCAAATTATTTTTAATTCTGTTGGTATAATTTTGCTATTATTCATGATTTATTTCAGAAGATTTAGAGAGGATTTTGTAAGATGGTTTTATCAATTAGTTAATCTATTTATTGAGCAAGCATTGGTAAGAAATAAATAAATACAGAATTCGTTAGCATTTTTGCTGTTTTAACCGTGAAACTAGCTAGAGCTAGTGGCAAATATAGCTGCCAGTATTTAAGATAAATTATTATTTGAGATAGACCAAAGTCTATTTATGGGTAACAGTTGGATCAATTGACATCATAATGCTGAGAGAGGTAATTACAACGATAGAAAATATAAACAGTTTCTTTGCCCAAAGACGATCATCATTCTGATTTTTAAAACCAGAAATTGCCATACCAAGCCACCATAAACTCACCACGGTAGCTACAATAAGATAATTATATCCGGCATAACCACTAATGGTGAGCATAATGGTTGCTACTATAAAAGCAAGTATATATAGAAAGATATGGGTTTTGGCGACCAAAATTCCTTTAATCACTGGTAATACTGGAATATTAGCAGTTTGATAATCCTTGAAGTGAAAGATAGCAATTGCATAAGAGTGTGGCATTTGCCATAAGCTAAAGATCAATAGCAGAATCAATGCTCCCAAATCAAATTGATTAGCCATAGCGCAGTAACCAATAACTGGTGGCGCAGCGCCGGATAAGCTGCCTATCAGGGCAGCATAAACCGATTTACGTTTCATATAGAGGCTATAAATACTGACATAAATGATAAAACCGATAATTGCAAGTAGTGCCGCTAAGGCATTGGTTGCAATATAGAGTAAAGCTATGCCAGCTATGCCCAGTATGCTGGCATAGGTTAGGCAAAATTTTGGCGCAATAAATCCTTTAACCAAAGGTCTATTTTTGGTTCTTTCCATCATTCGGTCGATATCGCGGTCAATATAATTATTAAACACACAACCGGAAGCAACAAGCAGAGATACGCCGAGTAATGTGGAAATGAATAGCGGGTAATCTATTACACCTTTAGCTGCGAGCAAAAACCCGCCAATAACAGAAATTAAATTACCGAAAATAATGCCTGGTTTTGTCACTAGTAGATATTGCTTCATCAGATCCAAAACTCTTTAATCTAGCATCATATTGATGTTCAGGTTATACATTATCCAGATCGAGCCAATAACAAGGATGCCAATGATAAGGATCGTGAACAGGAATGCAAGCAGATTCCAGCTGTCATCTGAAGAGGTGTTCATATGTAAGAAACAGACAAAATGTACTAGGATCTGGATAATTGCCGTACCAATAACGATCCATAGGATCGTGTCATGGGATGCAGTGCTATTCATTACCATCCAAAATGGGACGACTGTTAAAATAATGGAGAGTATAAAACCAATTAAATAGGTCTTCATGCTACCGTGGTTACCACCAGAGTATGGTGTATTTCTATAACTCATGCAAGCACCCCCAACAAATAAACAACGGTGAATACGCAGATCCAAACAACGTCTAAGAAGTGCCAAAAAAGACTTAAACAACTTAAACGGGTTTGATTGACAGCAGTGAGCCCATGACGTGAGATATGGATTATCATGATAATAATCCAGCCTAAACCAAAGCTTACATGGATACCGTGGGTACTAATTAACGTGAAGAAAGCAGATAGAAAAGCGCTGCGATCAAACCCATAACCTTTAGAAATTAGCTCATTAAATTCGTAAATTTCCATGATAACAAAGCAAAATCCGAGTAAAAAAGTAATCAATAGCCATAACTTAACTAGATTTAGTTTCTGCTTATACGCTGCAAGCATAGCAAATCCATAAGTAATGCTACTAAACAATAACAGGAATGTTTCGAGCAAGATAAATTTGAGGTTAAAAATATCCTTTCCTGTCGGACCGCCGGCAGTACCATAAACTAGAACAACATAGCTAGCAAATAGGCAAGCAAATAAGATCAAATCGCTCATTAAATAGATCCAAAAACCAAATATTTTTGTTGCGCCTATGTCATATTGCCCATAATTTTCATGGGCAATATGTTGATTAGGTATTGAATTAGTTGACATGAGAGATACCCGATTTTTTAAAATTATCATAATAATGATTTTCAATATATTTAATTTCTTCTACAGGGACGTAATAATTAACATTGTCATCAAAGCTTTTAGCAATCCAGGTGGCGATAATACCCGCAAAGCCAATTATTGCTAGCCACCAAATATGCCATACCATAGCAAAACCGAAGATCAAACAAAATATTGAGATAATTATCCCGGCAGAAGTATTTTGTGGCATATGAATGGGTTCATATTTAATTGGTTGTTGATATACAATCCCTTTTTCTTTTACTTTCATATCCCACCAAGCATCACGTGTATTAATTTTTGGCTCTTTAGCGAAGTTATAAAAAGGTGCTGGAGATGATGTTGACCATTCTAATGTACGACCACCCCATGGATCGCCGCTAAAATCGCGATTTTTATGACGATCACGAATACTGACAATTATTTGAATGACTTGGCAGATAATTCCGATAGCGATAAGCGCGGCACCGAGTGAAGCAACCATTAGCATTGGATGATATTGTGGATCAATGTTTTGACTTAAACGACGAGTCATGCCCATAAACCCCAGTATATAAAGCGGCATAAAGGCAATAAAGAAACCGATGATCCAAAACCAGAAAGCACGAACACCCCATTTTTCATTTAATATAAAGCCAAATGCTTTCGGGAACCAGTAAGTCATACCAGCAAAGCAACCAAAGACCACCCCACCGATAATAACATTATGAAAATGGGCAATCAGAAATAAACTATTGTGCAGCACAAAATTTGCACCAGGAACGGCCAATAGTACACCAGTCATCCCACCAATTGAGAAGGTAACAATAAAACCAATCGTCCAGAGCATTGGTGTTTTAAATTCAATACGGCCATGATACATGGTAAATAACCAATTGAATATTTTTACTCCGGTTGGAATAGCAATAATCATGGTAGCTATACCGAAGAAGGCATTAACATTTGCCCCACCTCCCATGGTAAAGAAGTGATGTAACCAGACGATAAACGACATCACGGTAATAACAATGGTTGCCCACACCAGAGACGTATAACCAAATAAACGTTTTTTACAGAAAGTTGCTGTAACTTCTGAAAATACGCCAAAAACAGGTAACACTAATATATAAACTTCAGGATGCCCCCAAGCCCAGACCAAATTAATATACATCATCATATTGCCGCCCATATCATTAGTGAAGAAATGGGTGCCTAAATATCGGTCAAGTGTAAGTAGTGCTATAGTAACGGTTAGAATAGGAAATGCTTCAATAATCAGTATATTAGTACAAATAGCTGTCCATGTAAAAATAGGCATTTTCATCATTGACATGCCAGATGCCCGCATCCGAAGAATAGTGGCAAAAAAATTTATCCCGGTTAGTGTGGTGCCAATTCCTGAAATTTGTAAACTCCATATCCAATAATCTACCCCGACACCAGGGTTATATTCCTTACCTGATAATGGAGGGTAAGCCAGCCAGCCTGCCTGAGCAAATTCACCGATACCTAATGACAGGTTAATCAAGATAACGCCAACCACAAATAACCAAAAACTGAGAGAATTTAGAAATGGAAAGGCCACATCACGAGCACCAATTTGCAATGGTACAACTAAATTCATTAACCCAACCACGAAAGGTGTTGCCATGAAAAAAATCATGATCACACCATGAGCGGTAAAAACTTGATCATAATGATGAGGTGGTAAAAAACCGGTCTCACCAGCTGAGGCTAATGCTTGTTGACCTCGCATCATAATTGCATCAGCAAAACCGCGCAATAGCATTACCATAGCAACGATAATATACATAATGCCAATTTTTTTATGATCTACACTAGTTAGCCATTCACTCCATAGCCACTTCCACCTACCAAAATAGGTGATAGCTCCTAAAATAGAGATACCAGCTAACAAAATACAGATCACAGTGATGATAATAATTGGCTCGTGAATAGGGATTGCATCGAGAGTTAATTTACCCAACATACTATTTATTCCTTAGCATCGAGATGAGCAGAGTGGTTCATATGCATTGATTGATTGCCAGACATTTCATGTTTGGTTTTGTTAGCATGATTGATATGATGTTCATGACCAAATTTTAATATCAGTTCTTTATAGAGATTTAGTTTTACGCTTGAAAAATAGATAACTGGAACATTATAGCTAGGTTTAGCTAATTGGTTAAATGTAGCCATACTATCTAGCGTTTTGGTAGATGTTTTTACTTTTTGTACCCATTTATCAAAGTTTGCTGAATCAGGGGTTGCAATTACATTAAATTTCATATCTGAAAAGCCATAACCGGTATAACTTGATGAGAAGCCTTTATAGGTACCAGGTTCATTAGCTATTAAGTGAAGCTTCGTTTGCATACCAGCCATCGCATAAATTTGACTACCAAGTGCAGGGATAAAAAAAGAATTCATTACTGACTCAGCTGTCACTTTAAAGTTAATTGGCACACCGACAGGAATAGCGATTTCATTAACAGTAGCGATATTTTCTTCTGGATAGATAAATATCCATTTCCAATCGGTAGAAATAACCTGAATAGTAATCGCTTTTTTATCACTTTTTAATGGTTTATAAGGATCTAATTGATGCGTGCTTTTCCAAGTGATCATGGCAAGAATGATGATGATGATGATAGGAATTGTCCAGCAAACTAACTCAATTTTATTTGAGTGCGCCCAATCTGGCCGGTAGATTGCTTGTTTGTTGCTTGCTCGATATCTTCTGGCGAAGATAATAGTCATAAAAATGACTGGAATAACAACAAATAACATTAAACCAAGCGCAGTCAGTATCAATTTTTTTTGTTCAATACCAATGGCACCCTTTGGATGCATTAATACCATATTGCAACCACTTAGCAGGAAAACAATAGCAAGCAGTGAGATGATCCCAATACTTCCTTTATATTTTATAAGTCTCATTTAGCGACCCCAAATGACAAAGATGGTTATTGTCGTTTTATTCAGTATAGCATTTTATGATAAGGTTATATTAGTGTAAACAATTGTTAAGGCGCACAAATATAATTATTATCACTTTCTGTTAAAGTGATCAGATGTGAAATTGAATTTATTATACAACAGTAACTTATACTCATTTCTAATGTATAGGGTTTCAGAGATGCTGGCGTGTATCATCCTGCTGATTAATTTTGTGCATAATTTCATCATCATAGAGATGATATGCCATGAAAAGCTTACACTACAGGTATCTAAAAAACCAGATATTACCTGTGATTCCCTTCCATGTACTCATCCGTAATTGTGCTAGGTAGCTGATAGCCAGCGCAGGCGTTGAGGCATGACCTTAAATCCATGCTGCGATATAACATCCTCAAAACAGCGCATTTGTCTACGGAGCTTCATACCATTGTCCGTAACGGTTATTTGCTACAGAGAAAAATACCAAACTGGTATTGGCGATATTGAAATTAAAGTGCATTAAGGTCGGATTGCACAGGCAACGGAATATGCTTCAACATCTCATTGCTACCGCCTTATCTGAAATGTATAAAAGGTCAAAGAGTTACCTACCATGCCTTTTCCGCCATGCGGAGGCATATCCCAACCGGTAATTTTTATGAAGCACCTGATAGCGCTTTTCTTGCTAAAAAGCACTTGGTATCTTTACCAGGTACTATCAGCAGACTGAAACAATAATGTGTTGAATAGCACAAGCAATGTGGTTGCCCTATGTGTGATTTAAGCCATATGCGCTACGTTTATTTCTTGACAGATGGTACATAGAGTCCATCTTAAGCAAGATGATCGCTTTTGCCTTCTGGTAATTATCGGCGTTATTGAACATGAACGTAATAAGCTAGTTGCGGTCGAAGATGCTTATAAAGAATCAGAAGTGGAACTGGACTGAACTTCTCAATGCCATGCGAGCGAATAGAGGAGCTTAAGCGTATCTTCCAAGCTTGCTACGAGAGACAGTAGTCACCCTCATTAGTTTTTGGAATCCAATGAGCGCAAATATATTCACGGACACAGCAGCACTACTCAACGCTGTTGAGTATACAAAATAGCTAATGTGTTAGCTTCACTCAAAAAAGGGATGTAACCGAAAGTTAAGGCTGAGCTCCAGAAGGTCTGTGGCTAGCAGAGAGAAAAAACCGCAATGCCGCCGTTAAATAAAGCCTTTGATGTTTTATTGGCAAAGTTTTCAGCGAAGTATTATCCTGAAGCGATGAAGAAGTTGGAGAAATATCGAGAAGAACTGTTGCAGTTTATAAGTTCCCGTTAGCGCGCAGCCACTACTAGACACCCGTCAATAAAAACGGTTAATCCGATTAAATCAGTTTTTGCAACAGCAAGGCTACCAACGCCGACGGACGCGAAAAGAAGTCTGGTTAGAGAAAAACAACCCTTTCAATGATATTTAAACTACTACAGTTCTGCTCAAAAAACATATAACTGCCTAAGGAGATTTTGACCTACTGACCCTCTGTTGGTGCTAAAAACAACATCCAATTTAAGAATAGAGAACAGTTTCACCAAGCGTCCGAGTGAAACCGTAACCTGATACTGCCATATACTAAAATTACTAATAATTCGTGATAAATCAATCTAGTTAATCATACTAATTACCCAAAACATCATCGGCATATAATTCCAATTGAATATCTATAAGTATCAATAAATACGCCTATTAATAAAAATTAATGCATAGAAAAGGAATATCCCCATAATCACAAATTCATTTTCTCTTATTTAAGATGAGAAATTATTTTGGATAATTAGCAATTAAATATTTTTGAATAAAACATTTAAACTTTTATCTTATGTCTCTCAATCATTTCTTGATTGACACTATCAAAAATAATTAATAGTTGAACTATATAATCAGCTAACTCTTCTTAGCAAATAAATGCTAATTTAAGATTATTAAGATCCTATATAAATAATTACTTATTAAAAATTCACTTTTCATAATTAATATAATTAATTATTTAATTAAATTTTATCTAATATATAAAACAGCTACAATTAATGTAAATATTACAATAGAGTATTAATAAGGATATCAAAAGACATCTCTATCCGTCGGCACAACCCCACCACCCAGCTATATGGCTTAATAACTACTCTACACTCTAACTAAAATCGATAAAATTTGTACGGTTTATGAATTTTTTAGATTTAAATGAATATTTCGTGCAATAAACATTGTTACAAACAATATGTAATTATAAAAATTATAAAAATAATAAAAATAATAAATTAGGCATAAACAATAAACATTAAACAATTCTATAAAATATCTTAAAGTAACCTTTTTTATCAGTTATAAATTAACCCATATCCATAAGGATAAATGGTACGGTCTAAATCTGGTGTTTTGATATCAACCGGCAATTTACCTATTGGTGAATTCATTAAACGCTTATTGGGAGTGAGAAAAAGGGTTCTTAGTCCACTACGGATGTTGGTTTCTAAGTTATTATAATTATTGTTAGTAGCATCAAAACCTGTAATACCATAAATAGCAATATTGGCTTTTACGCCTCGCAAATAAGCAATATCATAAGGATTATTGGTCGATATAACGACTACTGGGATAGCATTACGATTGGCAACATTGAGTATGCGTTGAGCATTTACAGGTGATTTTTTTAGATTATAGGTAGCTAAAATAATAAGATCAGAATGTTGAATTTCGGCGGTTAATTGATTTTCAGATCTATCATCCGCCATCATTGTAACCACATTATCTTTTGCAGTAATATTAATTTTTAACTCATTAGCAATAGTGAATAAATGTTTTTTAATTAATTGATTACGTGCTTTTTCATCTGAAAAGATAACAATCTTATTATCATATTTTAACTGGAACGGCAGTAGGTGGTTACTGTTTTTTATCAATGTGATCGCATGGTCTGCTACCATATTTTCAATATCTTTATCTATTTTTGCTGCAACAATTTGTTGTGCTTGCTCAGCAGACTTATCTGCTGGTGAAATTTTATTTTTTAGCTTGCTAAGTACGACCCGATAAGCTGATTCGTCAATGCGTCGGTTTAATTCAGGATCGCTTTCCGCTTCATTTTTTAGATAAAAATATAGCTGTTTTAGTTTACTAACATCCTCAATATTGCTAATTTTAAATGGCATTAAAATAATATCATTCCCTGCCAATATTGCCTCTTTAATAACCCACAGACTATCAAAGTTATTGGCAATGGCTCCCATATCCATGGCATCAGTGATTACTAAACCATGATAATTCAGATTATTACGTAATATCCCGGTTAAGATTGGCTTAGAAAGCGTTGCTGGCATACCGACTACCCGATTATCAATGCTAGTTAATTTATGATTATCTAATGCAGGTATCACGACATGCGCTGTCATGATTGCATCGGTATTTTGCATGGTATGCATGAATGGGAGTAGTTCAAATTCACGCCATTGTTGCTGAGTAATATTAATTGTTGGCAAGGATAAATGGCTATCAACAGTCACATTCCCATGGCCTGGAAAATGTTTAATTGCCGTTAAAATACCATATCGATGGATGCCTTGAATATAACTGTTGGCCATTTCAGCCACCAGGTATGGCCGATCCGAATAAGAACGGACAGCAATAATAGGATTAATTTGGTTATTATTGATATCAACCACTGGCGCAAAATTAAAATTAAAGCCTAAATGTGTAAGTTCATAACCATGGATCATACCAACCAATTCACTCAGCTGTTTAGAACGGGTTGCACCTAATGCCATATTACCCGGCATCTCAGTACCATTTCGTAATCGTGTGACATAGCCACCTTCTTGGTCAACGCTAATAAATAGCGGTAAGTTGCTGCGTGCTTGTTGTAGCGAATTAATCAGGTTTACGGTTTGTGACGAGTCAATTAAATTATCTCTAAATAAGATCACTGAACCTAAATGATACTGATGAATAATATTGGCAATTTCTGGATTGAGTTTGGTGATCGGTATAGCATTTTTTTCCTCGTCAATACCCCAATGCCGAAAACTAAACATTAACATCTGCCCTAGTTTTTCTTCAAAACTCATATGACTAACTAGTTGTTTAGCTTCATTTTTCTCTGATTGCCATAGGCCAACTAATTGTTGATATGTAATTACTTTCGCAGAACAAACAAAACTTAACATACATAATAATAAAGCTATTTTTATTTTATTCATTTTTATTCCTACATTAATTCGCTAGTTAATCAATCCGTTAAAACACCTGATCTTAAGTGTTTGGTCTAAAATAAATTGATGCTAACATCTCTTTTCTAAAAAGTATATATCATAACAAAAAAAACTTACTTATTATTAAAGTGAAGTTTTTATTCTCTAAAATTAGCAATCTATTTAGTAAACTCAGCGATAGGATTAATCAAAATTCTTTTAAGTTATTACAAATCTAGTGTATGCCTGTCAGGCTACCCCCCACTCTAATTGCTTTGTAAATCTCTTCTTTATCTTTAAATTTGACATTGTTTACCAGCAGGGTCAAGGAAATCCCCTTAGCCGGTTTCAACTTTTCTGAGCAGACTGTAGCAGCTTAAATACCATTGAAAGGTTGTTTTTCTTAAACTATAGTTCTTCGCGCATCAGTGTATTTGTAGGCTAACTGTCGCAAAAAACCGATTCAATCGGATTGAGTGTTTTTATTGACGGGCCCAGTAGCTGCGTTAACGGGAATTCATAGAATGCCAACAGTTCTTCTCGATTTTTCTCCAGCTTCTTCATCGCGCTGGTAGATACTTCGCTGAAAACCTTGCCAACAAATATCAATGGCTTGATTAGCAGCATCATGACTATCTTAGTAGCCAGATCTCCAGAAGCTAAGCCTTAATTTTTGGTTGCATGCCTTTTGGGAGGGAAGCCCAACACATTAGCTATTTTGTTGTACCCAAACAACGTTGGTGCTACGTGTCTGGGGATATCTTGCCATTTCATTCAAAAAACCAAGGGCACCGTCTTCCCTAACAAGCCTGGAAGATATGGTTTAAGCCAGGCTGCTTCTCCCAGTATGGCCATTGAAAAGTTGAGGCAAGTTCGTTTCTGATTATCAATAAGCATCTTTGACCGCAACTAACTCCTTACTTCCATGCTCAGTAACGTCAATTAGAATTAAAAACCTAGCACATTATGGTATGCGGCATAGCTACGCCGCTTATTGGAAGTTCATAACTTTAGTACTGTTTTATATTCTGCAATATGTTAATATTTTCAGGAATTTATACAGATGGCTCAAAATAGATTTCTTAGGAAGTGTAAACCTGGTAAATTAGTAAGATAACAGATGACTTCACGTGTTATAGTGTTTATTTTTACGAATCACTTTATGATCTGCTTCACGAAATGAAAGATGATAGACAGACTAAAATTTTTATATCTCTCTAAAAGAGACCATACAGTAATGCCTCTAGGGACTCTCGCGGTCCCTAATTTTTCTTGACATGTAAGTATTATTTGCCTCTAGTTACGATTATTCAGGGTTTTAAGCAACAACAAGGCAAAACCGATGACGTTGAATACAACTGCATTGATGGGGCATGACTGAAAGTATGCTTGCCGATGAATTCATCAACTATAGATAGCCTAGGTGGATAATCCCTCTCTTCTTCCCTGGGAGAAATACAAAGATAACTAGTCTGATAGACCTGACGAATTCTGGCAAGATGACGATTTCTATTTCTCTGGCAGAGGATAAACAAGAGGGCAATATACCATGATGTATATACCCCCCACTCAACTAAACTGCTTTTTACGATTAATGACGGCTGGAATAAATTTCTTGAAAAACACACGCTGAAAGTGTTAGCTTGTGGAACCACGTTTATCTGTCGAGCGAACGCTTGCCTGCGATAAACCTCCCGTGCGGTGGGAGCTAGGGAGTTTTGTAGCACTACTGCTATCCCTCTCCTAAATGTTCCAAATAGCCGTTTTTCTACTAAACTTGTAAATCAAAAGCCTATGAAGTTCATGCGGCTTTAAAGCTACCGAGCAGTGGTTAGTACAGCAGGTTCATATTTTACTCTAGTACGACTGGCAAACACATTACTTTCATTATACCCCTTCTTCATTTAGCCCTTTTCAATAATAAGTGGGCGCTACTCAACGCTCTGTTTCGCGCTGCGCGCGTGGCTAGCCACCGCCCGTATTATGTGCTACAGTGAGCACGAAAACAGGATATTAAAATTAATATCTCATGTCCTTGCACACTTATGGTCAACAACTCTAATCAAGATTCGCATATTTATGTCTCTATCACCCATACCGTGGTTGTCTTGATATTAAACATCATCTATGGCATGAGCGGTTTTTCAAAAAAACAATCAAAAATCTGGCGAGGCACTGTTATCTACCTGCCTCGTCACAGCTATGACCTGATAAATCCCAGTAATATTTCTCCATTTTTCTGGAGAATATCCGCACTAGGAAGTACTGGCAGCGTTACCTGAAGGCACAGTACGGAGGTTATTGGATAGCGCACTTCGCTAAAAAGATGAAATGGGCGTAGCATAGCCTGAAATACCTTAGCCGTTACCTTAAACGTTCGCTTCTATCCTCATCAAAACTGCACCATTACAGAGGGAGGTGTGTGGTTGTAGATCATTACTATGACTACTGAATCTAAGCAGTACTAGCAGCAAATCCTGACGCAGGAAGAGATGATCAGGAGCTATATTAACCATATTCCACAGCTAGGAATTTTAAGATGGTGCATTACCATGGCTATGGGGTTTCTTCTTGTCGAATAGTACAAAGGAAGCACACTTATTACAGAAGGTATATAAGGAGCTGGAGATGACGGCTTATAAAAAACTGGAAAACCATGGTTCATTTTTCTGATAAAAGAATTATTGCGCACAGATTTCCGTATAAATAGATTCTCTGTGGCTGTATCTCTCCCCCAAGAGGATACTTTTTATCGACGCTCAGCTTAGCAAACAGTCAACGGAATTCTTGTCAGAAAGAATGAAAAAAGAATGCTTATTAAGCCAAAGCTAAGGTGAATATCTTTAAAATTATGGCATTAGGTTAAAGAATACACACTTCGATGAAGTTTTCACTTACAATAAACCCGGTAAACTCGATTCTATCTCCTTTTAGCAATAATGAATACCTTTTTCTGTTCACTTAAAGAGCAATTTAATTTTCTAACCATTAAGTAATAGCATTCCTAATGCACTTGCCAAGCGATCTCTGGCTACTTTTAAAATACCATTTTCAACTACTAAGTAGTAAGCAGTAAGATTAGAAGCCGTACTAGCGTTATGACTGTGCCAGCATATTTTTACAAAAATTATAATATTGCAGTTGACTTAGGATAGCATTTAGACTCCATTAATGTCATCCTTGTTCAAGGTAATGAACTAAACCAAGTTGTTGATCAGGACTTTTCATTGTCCCTACTGCTAAAATAACTGCAGCTAATGATTTACTGACCTTCGGATAAAATCTTAACAAGATGATCATATCATTAGAAATTTTTATCACATGATACCTTTGTATATTTTTCATTTTTATTTATCTTAGAGTATGTTGGCAAAGGTTGTTGCTAGAAAACCCATATCCTATTATGAAGGATATTTGCTACAGAGATTACCATGAAAAAGTAAACAGTCATACAGATAAAAAACTTTTCCTCACTCTCTGCCAAGATAAAGCTACATCTCATTAGTTAGCTCAACGACAATTTACATATGATGTCGATTCATACATTAGAAGCAACTCATTTCACTTTACCTTATCTCTATTGTTACAGTGAAGATGTTATCCGCTGATGACATTCATTATAGTTACAACGATATCGTTGTAAAATCCCTAATTACAGGAAAAGATTTAACAATCTTACTGAAAGTCCTCTGACAAAACTGGATCACAAAGATAAATGGTTTAGTTATCTGCAATGTATGTTGAATAGCTTGACTTTACTGGAGTCAGCGAAATAAATAGGCATTGATTTGAAAACAATATTTAGATGACGGAGTTATGCTCATTTCTGGTGTATGGAATTTTGAAGATTGGGGGGTATTCCCTGCATTGATTTCGTGAATAATTTTAATAACAGAGAGATGATATACCATAAAAAAAGTTTACCACAAGGTATCCACGAAATCAATGCAGGATACCGCCATCTCTGAAACCACTATATACTAGAAATGAGTATAACTCTCTTGAGTTTACGAGAGAGTTAGCAAAACAAACAGGGATTGATTTGAAAGCAGCGTTTAGATGATGTTACTGCTTCCTTGCTTTAGCGGCGACAGCCAACATAAATGCACTAACTGGTATTATTGAAGTCGACGAAACATTTTCCCTGAATCCTTTAAAGGGAAGCATTACTTTCCAGATAGGAAAGCTAGAAAATACGGGAGAAGAGGAGATAAATGGGAAAAATGAATTGCGGTCTTAATCAGCCAAGATCAAGAGTGTCATGTGAGCGATGAGATCCTTACAGAGTGTCTTAGGAGTTTTCTTGAGCCGATCATCGATAAAGAGTCTATCCTTTGCTCAGATGGAGCTAAATGGTACAAAATCTTTTGACAGCGAGCATGAAATTAGTCATCATCGCCTAATAAAGTTGGATGATCAGAGAGTTATTCCTAAAGAGTTCTATATTTAAAAAGTGAACAATAATTATATCAGGCAATTATAAAAGGATAGCTTAGTAAATTCCATGGTATAAGGTCGTTTTATTTACTGAATTATCTAGCCTGGAAAAGATTATTAAAACTAGAACAATTGAAATACAGATGTGAATACAAATCGAGCAAAGCATCAAGCTTTGGCAACAACATATCCAAAAATTAATATATGCAGAGTATAAAATATTACTTAGATCACGAACATTTCAGAAACAGCGTAGCCTCGTTGCTCATACCCTAGTGTGCTAGGTTTAATATTAATCACTCAAATTACTTTTTTTTGCAGAAAAAGATCACTCTGGGGTGAAACGTCTTAAGTGTTGAGCTGTAGCCAACCAAGCCGCTAACCAGCCAATCATCGCGGCAACCAGTATAACTAATAGCACTTCATCCCATAAAAAGCCTTGAATATGAAATGTAGTACCAAATAAACACGCTACTTGTCTAACGATAGCAGTCAATTGCCATACTAATAATTCAGCAAGTATTAATGAGAGTAAAGCACCAAAGAGTCCAAGTATAATACCACCATTTAAGAAAGGACGCATAATAAAACCATCTGTCGCCCCAATCAACTTCATGACATTAATCATATCCCTACAGGAAAAAATATTTAGCCTTATACTATTGCCAATCACTAAAAATACCGCCATGATCATTAAAATACCAATCACCATTGCAATTTGTGCAATCAGACCAGTTAATGCAGCTAAACGACTAAACCAACTATCGTCCATGCGAACATCTTCAATTCCAACTAACTGACCTACTTTATTACGTAGGTTTATTAATGACTGTAAATTTTGAAAATCAATTTTAGGCGTGATAATTGCTACTGCTGGTAAAGGATTTTCTTCCAACAGGTTTAACACTGTGCCAAATCCTGACCAATTGCGAAACTCAATCATGGCTTCTTCCCGCGACAGGTAATTAACACTCTTAACAGCATCTAATTGCCTAAGTCCAGCGACTGTCTCTTCAGCGCCTTTTTTATCCAATGATTTATCCAAATAAACAGTTAATTGGGGTGTGGGATACCATTGTTGTGCCGCTAGTGAAACATTTTTCCAAACAATATAACAAAGACTGGGAAGCGTTATAGAGATCGCGATAACAGCTACTGTCAAAAGCGTGGCTAAAGGCTGGCGCAACATATCTGCTAATATATTTAACCAAGCATACCGCCATTGCTCTCGCCACCCTACTTTCAATGCCTTGGCTTTGGCTGTTTTATGGATAGGTTTTTTAGCCATTCTGACCTCCTATCATTCTTCCGTCGCTTAATGTCAGAATAGAATAATGACGACATGCAATAAGCTCAAGATCATGAGTGGCTACCAAAACTGTTACACCAACTCGATTGAATTCTTCAAACAATTGGATGATTCCTTTAGATAATTCATCATCCAAATTACCAGTTGGTTCATCTGCTAGCAATACACTAGGCTTATTAACAATTGCGCGAGCTATACCTACCCGCTGCTGTTCTCCACCTGATAATTGAATTGGATAACTTTTCGCTCTATTAAGTAAACCGATTTTATCTAAGGCTGCAGAAACTCGGCGACGAATATCCTCAGAGCTCGCACCAGTAATAATCAGTGGCATAGAAACATTCTCATATATGTTTCTATCAAACAGCAAATGATGATCTTGAAAGATCATGCCTATCTGCCGGCGTAAAAAAGGAACTTCTCGTTTTTTTAAGCGACTAATATAATGACCACCAAACCAAATATGACCAGTACTTGGGCGTTCAATACCACAAATTAACTTTAATAATGTACTTTTCCCTGCCCCAGAATGACCAGTAAGAAATGTCATTTCTCCAGGAGAAAGATGAAAATTAATACCCTGAAGTGCTTGCTTTCCACCACGATAAGCTTTACTAACATGTTCAAAGCGAATCATTGATTTTAATTCTCTCGGACAAAAAGCGATTCAATGAAATCATTAGCTACAAATGCCAAAAAATCATCAATGCCTTCACCAATCCCGATATAACGAATTGGGATCTTAAACTGATCGGCAATAGCAAAAATCACCCCGCCTTTAGCTGTACCATCAAGTTTAGTTAAAATAATACCAGTTAAACCCACTGCCTCATGAAAAATTTCAGTTTGATTAATTGCATTTTGACCAGTACTTGCATCTAATATTAGCATCACTTCATGAGGCGCTTGTTGATCAAGTTTTTGCATAACTTTAACAATTTTTTTTAACTCCGCCATCAAATGCGCTTTGTTTTGCAAGCGTCCGGCAGTATCTGCAATCAATATGTCGATTCCTTTAGCTTTCGCCGACTGAATAGCATCAAAAATAACTGAAGCAGGATCTGCGCCAATATGTTGAGCAACAACTGGAATATTATTACGCTCTCCCCAAACTTGCAATTGTTCAACTGCCGCTGCCCTAAATGTATCTCCAGCCGCTAACATTACCGATTTACCTTCTGACTGATATTGACGGGCTAACTTTCCAATTGTGGTGGTTTTACCAACCCCATTAACCCCAACCATCAATATTACATAAGGTAGTTTATTTTCTATAACTATTAGCTTATTAACATCAGATAAGATATTGGCCATCTCTTGTCGCAATTTACTATAAAGTATCGCAGCATCATTTAACTCTTTATGATTAGCATGAGCAATTAGACTATCTATAATCTTTCTGGTTGTTCCTAGGCCAACATCAGCAATTAAAAGTTGTTCTTCTAACTGATCAAATAACTCATCATCAATTTTTTTACCATGAAAAAAGCTAACAAAACCTACACCTATATTTTGCCGCATTTTTAATAAACTCTGTCTTAACCGTGCAAAGATATTCTCTTTTACTGATTTTTTTGAGTCTTGTATTGACGTTACTTTTTTCTGTTCATCTATTTTTTGCAAAGCGGTTATCTGTTCACTAGGTATAACAATTTTTGCGACTTTAATCCCTCCTGTTTGGCATTGAGGGTTTTCTTCTTCCGCTACTTGAGGTTTCACCTTTTTAAATTTGCAGACTGTAGTGATATCTCTATTACATTCGTCATCCCTTCAGCGTTATCTTCTACTCTCGATTCTGGGGATTGTGATTGTTCCTTTATCTCTCTTTTTTTTTTGCTTTATTTTTATATCCTGATCTTAGCCAGAAAAAACTTTTTTCTTTTTTAACTATTTGACATTATACTCCTAGTGGTAAAAATATACTATTATTAATATAATAAAAATATGTTAGCAGTATATCAGTTGATTTGATTACAACACATATTCTGACAGCTATTTCATGTTAAATTAGCGATAATTTTCATGTTATAGATAGTTGTTTGATCCAGGATCATTATATAGGACCCTCTTCGCACAGCCGTATTGATACCAAGATGCCTACTGAGGGATATAGTTGATGGCAATATATTATGATGATTAGGGTTCCATCTTTAGGCAACTACAACACCTAAAATATCAGAGCTGCTCTTCAGGCAAGAAAGAGCTTACGTGTATTTTGGCTAAGCGTTATGACATATCTGAACTTATCGTTTCTGAAGAGCAAAAAACAAGATGATGTTGATGGATCATAGCCATATTCCCCCTCATTTTTCAAATGAGGTCATCTCCCGCTCAGGAAGAAGGCTAGTTGGTTTCCTCCAAAAAATTTTTTCTCTCTCTCAAGGATCTGCTGCTTTACTCGTACGTGAATTTCTAAATCCCTGTTGTATCTCGATCTGGCCTGGATAACTGTTCATGCAGGCAGAGAAGAGAAATTTTCGTGAAATGAGGCAGGAGAAGAAGCCACGAAGTCGAAGCATAAAACGTTTAAAAGTTACAAGCTTGGTTATCTGTGCGCAGATGTGAAATATCTTCTCCAAATGCAAACGAAACTTCACAACGTTATTTTTCATAGGTATAGATATCTCGCCACTCGATGGATTTTTATTCATCTTTATAAGGCAAGAACCGCGACCAATGCTCGACGCTTCTTACGTAATCTTAACCGAACATGTCCATGTCACATGGCTATCCATCTGGTACTTACAGACAATGGGAAAGAATTTATAGACCGCCTTTTTAGTTTACAAAAATGTTTAACTACTCGAAAATATGAATTCGAGCATTTATGTAGAGATCTTGGTATAGAACACCAACTTAGCCCACCGATCCATTCTCAAACAAATGGTATCTGGCTCAATCCATTTAATGGACGCATAGAAAATGCAGGCTAAAAAGCCATCATTTCAATTCTAGTCAATAGTTTGAAATCAAGCTGCATCGATATATTTTAATTTACAAGCAGAAATTATCTCAATCAATATTGAGTAGTAAAACTGCATTCCATCTATAAAAGTTTAGTTTAAACTTAAACCTAAATGATTCAAAAAACCATACTATCTTCTTGGATGTGAGAGTTAAGCTTATTTTTATAATAAGAGCCATCTTGATAGTGAGTTTTTCTTTCATTTGCGGCTATAATAAGCTCTACTCAATTTTTAGCTTTAAATGAAGGACATTTTTATGAGCCTAAATAATGTACCGGCAGGGAAAGAACTCCCTGAAGATATTTATGTCATTATAGAAATTCCAGCGAATGGGGATCATCCGATAAAATATGAAATAGATAAAAATTCCGGCGCCATCTTTGTAGATCGTTTTATATCTAGTGCTATGTTTTATCCCTGTAATTATGGTTATATCAATCATACTCTCTCCCTAGATGGCGATCCCGTTGATGTTTTAGTTATAACACCTCATCCATTACAATCAGGTGCAGTAATTCGTTGTCGACCAGTCGGTGTATTAAAAATGACCGATGAATCTGGTGAAGATGCAAAATTGATTGCAGTGCCTCATTCTAAATTAACTAAAGAATATAATCATATTAAAGATATTAATGATTTACCTGAATTATTACGCGCTCAAATTAAACATTTCTTTGAACATTATAAAGATTTAGAACAAGGAAAATGGGTAAAAGTAGAAGGCTGGGAAAATGTTGATGCAGCAAAAGCTGAGATTCTTTCTTCTTTTAAACGCGGAACTAAAAAATAATCATCTATAGTTTTAATTAGATCCTCTTTATCGTCGATAAAAGGGATCTGATTAGAAAATTTATTTACTTTTTTCATCTCGTTTTAGCCAATCACCACTTTCAATTCTGCGTAAAGCATTTACTGAAAGTAGATAAAGATAAATCCATGCATTACCATAAGATGTAGATATCAATTTTCTTTCATAATCCTGAGAATTCTTTTTTAATTCATCAAGCTCAGTCAATATGGATGGTGTAATACGATAAACTTCACATTCTATTGTCCCTTCACCACGTATTACTGCAGGATTATAACCTAAGTCATAAATCTCATAACCTTCTAATCTATACTCTCCTAAGAGCTGAGCATAGGTCATCCAATGATGATTTTCTTGATTACGCCTTAAACTACCATAAACAATTATACGCATAATTAAAACTCAAACTGATAAAGTAGATCTAGTTCCTAATCAACGCCAGATACAGCTTCTAGATACAATTTAGGAACCAAACGATACCGTAACGTTAATGTAGAAAGAGAATTAAATATCCCTACACCACATATTTAACTTGCAAATCATTAATTATCATAGCACACTCACTACAACTTGATATCGCTCACCAACTCCCTGAGTATCTCATATTAAGTCAAAAACACTAAATGTTTCACCACAACACTTCCAAATAATTTTCCACTTTTAAAAATTCTCATACTAATTAGTAAAGCAGCCATATGAGTATTATCTACACCACTACTATTTAACTATTAACCTCTAAGTAAGAGAGAGCTTCTTCCTGCGATTAAACTAGCTCGGAAAATCATTGTTTTTAGCTTATCAGCCAAGCCTTAACCCTTTTATCCCCAAGCAATCAAATTATCATTGATACTCTCTGGATTACAGATCGCTTCTACATTTAGAATGGCTCATTAAAGGGGCTAAAAAATAAAATTTCTTCTTTACCAAACAATAAGATCTTGCCAATATGCATGAAATCAAGTTCAGGAATATCAATTTGTCCATTTAAACACAGCCCTTGTTTATCTTGGATAACTTTCAATATTCCTGTTAATCACGCTTTTAAGCTAAATCCAT
Source organism: Arsenophonus sp. NEOnobi-MAG3 (assembly GCA_052171895.1). Taxonomy (GTDB): domain Bacteria; phylum Pseudomonadota; class Gammaproteobacteria; order Enterobacterales; family Enterobacteriaceae; genus Arsenophonus. Next base: position 259,573 of record JBQMRN010000002.1, on the reverse strand, counting down.
CCAAACGGAATATCATTGGCAATTTTAATTGCTAGATTAGTTAATTTTAGAATTGATATACCTTTTTTCAAAAGGCTGAAAATTTACATCTAACATCAGTTCATTTGATGAAGGCATACTACTAATTACGGTAATTCTTGTACCCTAATACGTGTCCAAGGAATATTTACATTTCCATTGAGACTTAATAAATTAGACATAAGTTCAAAAACAATATCCGACTCCATGTCAATAAAAACCATTTGCATTGGCATTGCCATTAATGTTATCCACAGTTTATTACATGTAGCAGAAATTTTTGCTTGCCAGGTTTTTAGCTTATGCCAATCTTCATCTCCCTCATCATCGTCAGCTAACTTCAAATAACCTTGAGATGTATTAATACTTCCTGTTAATTAAGATTGAGTTCTCATTAAATTCAGTTTAATGAAATCCTGATTGATATTAAATGGAAACCAGTATCCTTTTGCTGTCATATTAGAAAGCGCCAAATTATCATTTAATAGCGGCTGTTTCATATTGCCAGATAACCTTAGATCTCAACATTTAAATCCCTATCAACCTTTTACCTTTAGTTAAAATAAGATGAATTAAGGCTAATAAAATATTTTCAATATTAATACTACCCAATAATTTAGGACTTTGTTTCAGATCGTCAATCCGTATATTGCTTGAAAATTTACCATTATTGCTAATTTATATTAACCACTCTAATACTGCCTTAGAGCAGTACTAATATCGCATTTAATATTAATGTTTAAAATTCAACTATTAACAATAACCTTTCAATCAATTGCTTGATTTTAAGCCATTACCAAGTAAATTTACTTTTACCAATTTAGCTATGGTGAACACAAATAGGCATACTAACTCATTTTTAGATCAGCATCAAAACTGCTAAGTTAATTAAGTTTTCGGTAGTAAAAATAATTTGATCAGCGTTAAATTAAACTGATATAGCAGAAATATCTAAATTACAAAAGAATTTACTAAATTTATCTGTTTTAGACAGACAAACATCTCCCCTTGAGATTTAACCAACAATGGGAAATGAATATCATGATTTCCTGTTGTTGATTGGCATACGCATACTCAATAGCCATAGCTTGAATTAACTGCCATTCATCGATCGGATTGTTAAATAACATATTATTTAAAAACCTTATCATAACACTTTTTGTCGATCAAAACTGCCCTTCAGGATTAACTGGCCTGAAACGGCTTTTCATCGATATTTATTTTTACAGTATCTAGCTGTTCATTACATTTAGCATCCAAGCTAAAATTATGAATAACTAAATCCGCCTGTTTCAATTGCTGAATAAGCAAGGGTTAACTGGCCATGAATCTTATCAAAAGGCATATTATCTTGAATAGTTGCTTTATCAATAGCTAAGTTAGCTTGCTATTTAAGTTTACGAGCTATGAATATCAACCATTAATTGAAGTGATTTCAAATCACCTCGCAATTTTAATTGTCCCTTTATTACATCTGCTAAATCATGCAATACAGCATCGAGAGCTTGGGCATCAATTATTCCATCTAGTTGCATCTGTCACTTAAATGTCCATTAATATCTAATTTCTTGCGGCAAAGTAAGATTTTGAGAAAAGAAATGTTCCATTAATCTGTGCGGCGTTTCCACTTAACTATCCGCGTATCAGTAAATAAATTATTTTTTAAATTACCATCTCCAAGCTAATTTCAGAAAATTTTAATTACCAGCTACCAACATATAAACTGCCTATCGTGATGATTTTACCTTGCAATTTAGCTGGCTATTATTGTTTACAGTATTAATATCGGATAAAGGTTGGTAACCCATTCCAACTTATTCCTTTACTCCAATCAATAATACCGGTTAATTCTATTTAAGCCTGCAACATATTTAATCGCATAAGCGTTAAGCGAAACTGTTCTTCATTCCCTTTAGGATCAAAGGTTAACAATCTAGGAGGATCCACCACCTATTAATATCGGTTCGTAAATGAAAGATTATAACCTGTTACCTTACCATTCAAATGTAAACGTAGATCCTTTAAACGATATTTTAGTTCACCTTATAGTAGCTAATTAATCTGCAGACTCTCTAACGTTAATTGAATTGCTAATCCAACCTGTGATAAGGCTGTTTCAGTGACAAAATTAGCCTTAATGGGACGATCTGTTAAACTTAATATTAATTTAAGCTGTTGTAAGCTACTTTAAGCTGTTGTAAACTACTTTCAAATCAACTTATTGCCCTTTAAGATCGTTAAGATAGAATGTAGCTTGCACGGCAATATTGAGCAGCCACTGCTGAGGTAAAAAATTAGCACCAGCAATGGTGATAATAATCTTGCCTTCAGGCAACACAATAATAAATTGTTTGATAACTATTTGCTGATTTTATACGCTCGCCATTATTAATATTAAATTATCAATTGCTACATTAGTAGCAACCACTTAAATTCCAATTTATCCTTTGGATCTTCTCAAGATTAATATCGATAAGCAACAAGATTTCAGGTAAGCTAGTCAATAAAGGCTAAGCAAACAGTGCTTTTAATATTTCAGTTGGTGATTTATCTGCTATCTGATTAGTTATTTTTGTTAGTGTTTTTTCGTTTTATTTTCTTTCGCTACAGTTTTTAGTGAAAAACTATTAATACATTAATTATCATAGATTTAATTATTAATAGATTAATTTACCAATCAGCTGCTATTGTTAATTCACCTAACGAAACTCAGGTGTTATCAAGCTGGATATTGATATTTTCAGTGTTAACTAATTTAACAAAATAAAATAAGGCGTCGACAGTTTAGTTAATGGTTTTAAGCTGACTAGCTCTTTAGCAGATGGAAAGAGCTTTGCTATCAAGCTTAATATTGATGCCGTCAGTTGAAATATTATTAACGCATAATTAAAAATTTTTTAAACAGTTGTCTTACACTGAAAGATTAAATTTATCAACATCAACATTTAATACCCCTAATTTAATAACAAATTCCCTGCAAATTTAAATCACAGCTACAAAAATGGTCGTAATTTCTAATTATGCAAACCAACGCACCACTGACCACTGTATTAAGAGCAAAATGTAGTCCTGATTGGGTAGTAAGTATCCAACCAATCATCGTTAACAATATTAATAACAAAAATAATAAACCCAGACTAATAGGTTTTATCCATTTCATGGTTCAGCACTCATAACCCAATATAAAACTGTACTTTGCTATTATCAGGATCACTGACCGGCCCAGTAATATCCACTTTAATAGGCCAAACCGCTGAAACCAAGCGAATACCAATGCCAGCGCAGACTTTAAAATTATTTTTAGTAAAATTATTTACCACCTCCTCACCACCATCAACAAATATTTTACCCAATCACTGTTATCCGTTACATTATATTGATATTCCAATGAGCCAACAGCTAATTTTAAAGCATCAGTCAATTTTCTTTGGCTTTGCCTATTAGTGGGTGAAATTTTTTGATAACTATAACCCTAATATTGAGATTAGCAGCAGGAAAAAATGTAGATCAGGTGAAATTTTTTAAATTGATCAATTAGGTTTTATCCAACTAAAATGGCCTCTTACCACAAAAGGATGCCATTTTTATAGTTTTTTATCTAAATATTTTTTGCTTGTAATACGATAAAATCGATATCTGAACTCCAGGCAGTATGATAAATATCAATAGTATATCGCTAGCTACCCCCCAAATAGTAATGGCACCCTATGTTTAGTAAGGGCACCCTATGTTGTCGCATCCGGATAAGACTAGCTCCAGGATATAGAAGCAAGTAGTATTGATTACATTTTTCTTGAAAATAGCTGAAACTCAAGAGAAAATTAATAGCATATTGCTAACCTTTTAATAATCTCAATTTCTTAATAAATTTAGGGTTGTCGTATCAGACTGAGTATTATTTAGGTCACTACGTTTAAAATTTAGGTCACTACGTTTAAAGCCGACCTGAACGGCATAATATTGTTATAATTGACTTTTTTTTAGCAAAATTTTATAGCTTACATGAAGAATTTATTCAAGTTTTAAAAGATTAAAACTGGAAGTAAAGCTCTATTCTGTAGAATTAATTCAGAGTTTATTTTAAGTACCTTTAACTTGATGATCTACATCGGTAGAATAACCCCCGCACCTCCTATTCAAGATGATTATATGCACGTGGCAATAGTCAATAAATTGGCAGAATATGTCTGCCTTTTTGCCTATTTTATTAAAATCAGATGTAACAATTGCGGAATTTAACTAACTGCTATTGACTAATAATTAATTGAATTCAGCCAATATTGCTCAGAGGCATAATAGTCCCCTTGTTAAAAGAAACAAGATTATTTAAATAATCTTCGTGAATTTTGAATGCCTTCATATTTTATGGTACCGAAGCGGATAACGCTCAGCACTATTGAAATCAAATATCCAGTAAAGAAGAAGCCCTATGAGCCAATAAACCCCTACACTGACTTTTCTTTTTCTGCATCAGAATAACCTTTACGCACCACAAGGTGACTAATTCCTGCTTTAAATCTTTTAGTAATCTCGCCATGATTAACGAATAATTCATTTTGGTGGTGTTGCGTGTTATATCATTTGCATAGTTTTTATCATATTTAACCGCTCCCGTTAGGGTTATAACTTAACATTTATAACATGAACAGGTTTTCCTGGATCAACTTTTGGTATCAAATTGGGTCGAAAGAAGGCTTAAATTCCTGATAATAAAATTTTCAATGGTGGGTTCATAATAACCTAAGGCCATTAATCCTAAACGAATGGCTTTATCGACTCTCACTCAGAAACACGGCCATCTGTAGCAATATCATCTTAAGTGATATTTGAGAGCTGAATAAATATAAACGTTTTTTAAGTTTTCCTGTTAATTTCTCAACTTTTAAATAATGATTGGCATCATTAAGCAAGTAGTACTCCCATCGAGATACAAAAAAATAAATAAAAAAATATCTTGGCACGCCAAAACTTTTAATGAAAAGTAAACTCTATAACAATAAAAAACTCTTACATTTTAGTTAAATTAAACAAGATTAGAAGACATTAATAATAAATAATGCAATCTTTCTCTGTCCATCCTTTATGGTAAAATAACAGCCATTAAATGGCATGCTAAAACATTTTTAACTAATCACACTATTGCTCTGTTTATTTTTATACCGTCAAGGTAAAAATTAGATACAAAATACCTTACTTAAAAAAAGCAACTTTCTTCCAAAAAACGAAATGCAAAAAATTTTTCACCATAAAAAAGTTTAGAAAGGATATATCTATCTATAGGATAGACTGAAAAATAATGAGTTATGCTTATTTTTGCTATATTTGGTTTCGAAAAGGTAGCATATCCTGCTGATTGATTTTGTAAATAATTTCAATAACAGAGAGATGATATGCCATGAAAAGCCTATTCTACAGGTATCCGCGAAACCAGATATTACCTCTGATCCCTTGCATGAACTCATCCGTAATGCTGCCAGGCAGGTGATAGCTACCGACGGTTTAGACTGAGCTCGAAGGCATGCTGCGAGAACATACTAAACACCGCCTTATCGACGGGCGTGACCCCATGCTAGTCCGTCCGTAAACGGTTGTTCAGTACACTGAACCATACAAGACTGCTATTGGCAATATTGAGATTAAAGTGCCTAAGGTCAGGAATCGCAGTAGCAACGGAATATGCTTCAATAGCTCATTGCTACAGCCTTATTTGAACCGTGGGAAAACCTCGAAGAGTTCCCCTACCATGGCTTTACCTACGAGGCACATCAAGCGCTGATTTTCACGAAGCCCTGGGGGCCGCCTTCTTAGTGAAAAAGCACATAATCTCTCTCTGCCAGTACATAAATAGATTGAGACAGCAATGCCTTGAAGAGCACTGGCAACGCCGACGCGAGGAAGGGTTGCCTATGTGATTTAAGCGATATGCGCTACGTTTATTTATGGGGCAATGCCATATACCATCCTCTCAGCCAAAATGATCGCATTTGCCTAGTGGTCATTATCATGGTTACTGACGCATGGAGACGTAAAGAGCTACTTACTGGCGAAGATACTTATCGAAAGTCAGAAGTGAACTTAGCTGAACTCATTAATGGGCTACAATCGCCTAGAGGTTAACCGCGTATCTCCCAATCTTGCTACGAGAGATGGTACCCTTAATTTTTGGAATGCAATAGCAAAGATATTCCAGGACACGCAGCACCAACGCTGTTAGGTATACAAAACAGCTAATGTTCTAGCTTCACTCCCCAAAGGCATGCAACCAAAATTAAGGCTGAGCTGCGGGAGGTCTGGCTACCAGATAGCTGTGATGCTGCTAATTAACACCCTTGATGCTTTGTTGGGAAGGTTTTCAGCGAAATATCCTACAGCAATGAAGAAGCTAAAAAAAGATCGAGAAAAACTACTGCCATTCTACGACTTTCTGTCAGCGTAGTTAGCTGCTAATAAGAACAATGAAGGAGATTAAATCGGCTTTTGCAAGAGTGAGGCTACGAAGCTGACATGTAAAGAACTGTAGTTCAAGAAAAACAAACCTTTCAATGGTATTTAAGCCATTCCTGTCTGCTCAGAAAAATGGAGCCGGCTAATGGGATTTGATTTGCTAACCAAAGTGCTAAACAATCTTCAATTTAAGGATGGAGAACAGATTTATGAAACATCAGAAGTAGAGCCTGAGCATCATATACTAGATTTGTTAATAACTCTGCACAAAGCCTATTCATGGCAAGATGGCTACTAAGGGATATAGTTGAGAGAAAAATATCATGATGATGAGGCTCCATCATCAGGCAACTACAGCATCTAAAATTAGAGCTGCTTTCAGATAAGCAAAGAGCCTGCATCTATTTTGGCTAAACTAATGGTTATGATATATCCACACTTACCGTTTCTAAAGAATAAAAATAAGATGATGTTAATGATCACAGCCATATTTCCTATCCTTTGCTAACCACGCTGTCGCCCGCTCAAGAAGCCGTAGTCATTTTCCTGCGAAAAACGTTTTTCTCCCTCTCGCCGATCTGCTAGCAATTGCACGCGAATTCCTAAAGGCGTTATATCTTCGATCCTGGCCTGGATCGCTGTTTATGCCTGCACGGAGTGGGAGAATTTATGTAAAATGAGGCAAAGAAGCCATGAAGCCGAAGCATAAAGCGTTTAAAAGCTATGAGCTTGCTTTTATCTGCACGTAGATATGAAATATCTTCAGAAAATGCTAAACGAAACTTCACAATGTTATCTTTTCGTAGATATAGATCGTGCAACTCGACTCAATGGATTTTTATCCGTCTTTATAAGCCAAAGACTTCGGCCAATGTAGTCAAGGCTTCTTACGTGATCTTAATTGAGTATATCTCTCATGGCTATCCATCCAGTTACTTATCAGACAATGCTAAAGAATTTACAGACTGCCTTTTTCTCTGTAAAAATATTCAGACATCGAGAAAAACATGAATTTGACCGTTTGTGTACAGAGCTTGGTATAGAACACCGACTTAGCCTACCAATACATCCTCAAACGAATGGTATGCTCGAGCGATTTAATGGACAGTATAGAAAATGATGGCTACAAAGCCTTCATTTTAATTCTGGTAAAGAGTTTGAGATCACTCTGCATCGATATGTTTAGCTGTACAATTAGGAATTATCATAATCAGGATTAGGTAGTAAAACTTTATTTCAGTCTCTGAGAAATTGATTCAAGGTTTAAACCTGAATTATTTAATAAAAAACTATACTATTTCGGAATGTAACACCTATGGTTGAAGTATTACTGATATCAGTATTACGCTGACTTAGCGATGAATCTCGTTGGCTATTATTGCTACAGATCTTAACCGAAAATTAAGGCATAATTGGTTGATTAATTCAGAGCTACTATTAAATAAAATATTATAAATAAATTCACTAAGCTAAGAAATGAGCGTTGTTGCCATGATAAAATCATTATCTAGCAGTAACTATAGGATCTTTATCCTGCTTATCGACTTTATCAGCATCATGTTTACAGCATTAGAGCATGCAGGACAGATAGAAAACAGAATTGGCTTTGTTATATGGCGGCCTAAAAATACAAATTGCGCCAGGGCCAGCCATTCTAATCAACTAAAAATTCATTCTAATTATTATCACTAGGCTAGATTAGGATTATTTCTCATCTATTTGATGAATTGTAAACAAAAATAGATAAAAACAAAAAATAATATAAATCATTTTATTAATTCTTTAACTATGGCATCTCATAATAGAATTAATCTATAATTCATTGATTGCCTTTTAAAAAATTAATGAGATTAATATTTCCTCTACTTGTAACTTTTAACTTCGTTGTAGACCTTACAACGTTAAGGTAGTTCTTTGATTCTGCTTTTTATTTGAATGATTTCTTAGAGAAATAAAGTAGATACAAAGATAGTAGTGGTTAATAACCTAACAAATATTTTAAAGCATACGGCTTATAAAAAAGCTCAAGAAACTGATGCCTATATTGGATAATAACGAGGCGTAAAATGAAAAAGATAGCTATCGCAGTGGCAGCTTTCACAACTGCAGTTCAGGCTGTACCCAAAGATAATACCTGGTATACTGGTGCTAAATTAGGTTGGTCACACTTTGAAGATACCAGCTTTCATCCTTACGGTGAAAATATTAGCAGGGGTAAGACTAAGCGCGATCAAGTAGGCACTGGTGCCTATCTTGGTTACCAACATAATCAATATTTTGGTTTCGAATTAGGTTATGACTGGTTTGGCAGAATAAGTTATTCTGATCACCCAAATAACGGTAGCCTGAAATCGATGGGTGTTCAATTAACCACTCGTCTAAGCTATCCACTTACAGATGAATTAGATCTTTATACTCGTCTCGGTGGTATTATATGCCATACTGACGTAAAAGCAAACGTAGATGGTCAACCCTCTTTTAAAGAACATGACACTGCTGTTTCTCCAGTTTATGCGCTAGGGCTTGAATATGCTATTACCCCAAAATGGGTAACTCGTTTAGATTATCAATGGGTAAGTCATATTGGCAATAAAGATTTACTATCCGTTAGTCCAGATAATGGGATGTTGAGCATTGGTGTTACATATCGATTCAATCAAGACGCAGCACCTATAATTGTATCAGCACCTCTAGCAGGACCAATTAAAAACAAACATTTCACTTTACGTTCTAACGTTTTATTTGAGTTTAATAAGCATACCCTGAAACCAGTAGGTAAAGTTAAACTTGATAAGTTATATACCGAACTAACTAATCTTGATCCAACTCAAGGTCATGTTATGGTTCTTGGTTATACCGACCGTATTGGTTCAGCATCTTACAACAAACCTTTATCTCAGAAACGCGCTCATAACGTTATGAGCTATTTGATTTCTAAAGGTATCCCAGCAAACGCAATTAGTTCACAAGGCCGAGGGGAAAAAAATCCAGTAACCGGCAGTACTTGTAATAACCTAAACCCTCGCCAAGCACTTATTAATTGCTTAGCGCGAGATCGTCGAGTTGAAATTGAGATCCAAGGTACTACAGAGGTAACTCCACAACCGTAGTACCTTTTAAAAAATTATTTATTTGCAAATAAAATAACCCTTTCCTCCAGGGTTATTTTGTGCTTTAAAATTTATTGTCAAGGTGGCTAAAAATTCACATATAAAATTATATTTTAGTCTAGTTACCCAGTTTTTTGTAAAACCTCCTTAAATATCAAGATTTTGTTAGCATACTTCTCTTTTTCTCTACATTTTCAATAAAATGCACAATAGCTTTAGGACAGTACGCAGAGCTTTTTCCTGTTAAATATAGATAGGCTTTCCATACAACATACAAGAAAATCTAAATAGATAAAAATTTTATACGAGTACTGATGCTCGGAATTAAATGTCGCTTTCTAGGAGCTCTAATCGTTTGCTTCATTTGATTAGATAAATCTACCGATATATAATTTTTTATGGTTATGTTGAGCAAAAGTTGTTACTCTTTCTCGCAGAGCAATTTGTAGCCACTTCTGTATTTCAATTGTTATGGTTTCCAAACAATCTTTTCAAACTAGATAATTCAGTAAATAAAACGAGAACCCTACACCATAAAATCTACTCAGGCATCTTTTTTATCACCTGATATAACTATTTACAGTTTAAATGTAAAATTCATTACCAATAACTTTCTAATTATACAACCTTATTAAGCGATGGTGACTAATTTCATGCTCGCTGGCAAAAGTTTTCTACTATTTAGGTCATCTCAGCAAAGGATGGAATCTTTATCGATGATCTGTTCAAGAAAACAGCTAACATACTCTGCATTAAACTCTTCAAGAATCTCATCGCTCACATGAGCCTATCCAATCTTGGACGATTAATAGCACGATTCATTCTTTTCTTTTATTTCTTCCTCTTCTGAGTTTTCTAGCTTTCCTATGTGGAATATAAACGCTTACCTTCAAAGGATTCAGAGAAAATGTTTCAGCGACTTCAAGAATATCACTTAGTACATTTATATTGAGTGTCGCCGATGAAGCAAGGAAGCAGTGACACCATCTAAACCCTGTTTTCAATCAATGCCTGTTTGTTTTCCTGACTTCCGTAAAATCAAGCTATTCAGCATACATCGTAGATAAGTAAACTACATTATCCTTAAAATGTAGTTTTGCCAGCGCACTTCCATTCCACTAAGACTGTTAAATATTTTTCTGCAATCTTAGATTTTCAACGATATCGCTGTAACCATAATAAATCTGCCCACCGGATAACATCTTCACTATGACAATATGGGCAGGATAAAATAAAATGAGTTGCTTCAATGCATGAATCGACCTCATTCGATAGATTATCCATCGAGCCAACTAATGAGATGCAGCTTTATTTTGGCAGGTACTAATGAAATATCTTTGATTTATATGACTGTTTGCTTTTTCATAGCAAGTTCTGTAACGAAAATACTTCATAAAATATAAGGGATTTCTACCAACAATCTTTGCCAACATAGCCTTATAACAACATTAAAAAATAAAAACGTTTGAATCTTAGTAAGAAATCAGTCTATATTGAAATTTTAAAAACTATAATTTTTTCTATTTATATAAGTCAATCAAGAGTTATACTCATTTCTGCTGAATAGGGTTTTACAGATGGTAGTGTATCACTACTGATTGATTTCATAGATGATTTCAACAAAAGAGAGATGATATGTCATGAAAAAGTCTACCATACAAGGTATCTGCGAAATCAGATGATATTACATATGAGATCCCTTACATGAACTCATCTGTAACGGTTATTTACCACAGCGAACTCATACAGACTGGTATTAGTAATGTTTAGATTAAAGTAGCTAATATCAAGGATCGCAGCGGCAACAGAATATGCTTCAATAGCTTGCTACCGCTTTATCTGAAGCATGCAAAAAGCGTTGAAGAGTTGCTAGCATTGGCCTGTACCTACGAAGGCATCTCCATCGGTGATTTTTATGAAGCTCTGTAGAGAAGATGGGGAGAGGGGCACACGCGGCAAGCTTTTTTCTATGAAAAAGCACGTGGTCTCTCATGCCAGTAAAGTAGCATGAGCAAACTAAAACAGCAATGGCTTGAAGAGTACAGGCAATGCTACCTGCGTGATTTAAGCGATACACGCTTACATTTATTTCTTGGCCGATTACCATATACAGTCCTGTCAGGAAAGATAATCGCTTTTTCCTGCTGGTCATTATCGGCGTCACTAAGCATGAACGTAAGGAGCTAGTTGTGGTTGAAAATGGTTATCAAAAGTTAGAAACACGAACTGTGCTGAACTTCCCAATGCCTTGCCCGCAAGTGGCTTAACCGTATCTCTTCCCCTATTGCTACAGAAGAGGGTGCTTTAGTTTTTGGAATGCTGCAATGGCAAAGATATTCTCAGAAATGCAGCACCAACGCTGTTGGGTACACAAAATAACTAATGTGTTAGCTTCTCTCAAAGGCATGCAACTAAAAGTTAAGGCTGAGCTGCCAATAATAGGTCTGCCTAGAAAAGAGCTGCGATCGATGCCTCTAATAACGCCATTGATGTTTTGTTAGCAAGGGTTTCAACGAAGTATCCTACAGTGATGAAGAAGCTGGAAAAGATCTAAAAGAACTGCTGGTATTCTAGGACTTTACCTCAGAACAGTGGTCATCAATAAAAACAACAAATCCAATTGAATAGACTTTGCAACAGTAAAGTTACGGAAGGGCGACGCGCGAAGAAGTGTAGTTCGCGAGAAAAGCAACCCTTAAATGGTATTTTTTAGCTGCACCTATCTGCTTAGAAAAGCTAGAACCGGCTATAAAGTGGTGGATTTTATCTGTTTGACACTAGTAGCAAATAATGTCTATTTTAAGGATGGAGAATAGATTTATGAAGCATTAGAGGAGTGAAGAGCATGAGCATCATATCATATAGAAGATTTGTTAATAACTCATATTTTAAAACATTAAGAATTTCTATCTTGATTAAAGATAGATAAAAATTAAAAGTTAGATATAAATTATTTCAAATAATGAGCGTGTAGATCTTGCTGTAAAAATGGAATGAATAAATTATTATCTTATACAAGATAAGATAATAGATAAAATTACTACTTAGCTTTTGCGCTAAGTTTTTTATTAAAAAGTTATTTAATTTTAGCTTCTTTATAAATCACATGCTTACGAACAACTGGATCAAATTTTTTCATTTCTAATTTTTTAAGCATAGTACGTTTATTCTTCGTTGTAGTATAAAAATGACCTGTACCTTCAGAAGAAACTAGTTTAATTTTATCGCGAATACTTTTAGCCATTCTTTAGCTCCTTAGAATTTCTCACCACGGCTGCGCAGTTCAGCAAGAACTACGTCGATCCCTTTTTTATCGATTATACGCATACCTTTTGCTGACACACGAAGCTTTACGAAACGTTTCTCAGTTTCAACCCAGAAACGGTGAAAGTGCAGGTTTGGCAAAAAGCGTCGTTTAGTTGCATTCATTGCATGTGAGCGATTATTACCACTCATCGGATGCTTACCAGTAACTTGACAGACTTGTGACATATCTATTTCTCCAAAAATCTAATTAACTTAATATTTTATATCAGGAATGACTGCCTCGTCAGATTTAAGAAGCCTATTTTAGCAAATTTTCTTAATATAAAATAACTTAACTTAAAGTTACTTAGATAGGCTCTTCTTATCAAACTCGATTACCTAGATCCTAAAAGATAATTTAGTTTACGCCATCTAGCGCTTTTACTCAAGCTAAGAATTAATAAAGTTACTATTTATTAATTAATAATATAAGTGCTAGAGCATAGGCTACGTTCAACAAACGAAAGATATTTTTTATGAGTACAAGAAAAATGGTTAAATAATTTTATATCTATCAAACGGTAAGCATTAGCGATTTTTTGCTAACGATTTTATCCGCCAAACTGAGCTTTCAGTTACCCAATGGATGATTATGTACTAGAATAATGAGCTATGTTCATTTCTGGTATATATGGTTTCGAAGATGGTGATGTGTATTCTGTCTGATTGATTTCATAAATGATTTTAATAACAGAGAGATGATATAACATGGAAAATCTACTTTATAGGTGTCCAAAAATAAAATATTAGCTATGATTCCATTTTATGAACTCATCTGTAATAATGCCAGGGAAGCTGATATACCCCCAACCGCCATTGAGGTTGAGCTTAAAGCTATGTTGCGACAAGATACTGAATGCTTCTTTGTCGATGAGCGTCATGCCGTCGTCCGTAATAGTTATTTACCACAGCGATCAATACAGATTAATATTGGTGATCTTAAGATTAAACTGCATAAGATCAGGGGGATAATCAATCGCATTGGCAACGGAATATCCTTCAACAGCTCGTTTCTAGCGCCTTATCTAAATCGTGAAAAAACCTCGAAGAGTTGCTAATATGAGGTTGTAGCTAGCTAGGAGGTATATTTACCTATCGGTGATTTATGAAGCTCTATGGCGGGCTTCTCGGTGAGAATGAACATGATCTCTCTGTCAGAGAGTACCATCAACAGACTGAAAGAGGAATAACTTGAAGAGCATAGGTAATACTGTATGCCTGATTTAAACGATACTCGCTTACGTTTATTTCTTGGCTGATGCCATATACAGTCCTGTCAGGAAAGATAATCGCCTTTTCCTGCTGGTCATTATTGGCGTAACTAATCCAGGACGTAAAGAGCTCGTTTTGGTCGAAAATGCTTATCAAAAGTTAGAAACGAACTTGCCTGAACTTCTCAATGCCCTGCAAGAAGCGGGTGCCTTAACCGTATCTCCCAGGCTTACTACAGGATCTGGTACCTTAGTTTTTAGAATGCAATGAAAAGATATTCTCGGATACGCAGAACCAAGAATGTTGGGCACATAAAACAGCTAATGTGCTGGCTTCACTCCCCAAAGGCATGCAAGCAAAAGTTAAGACTGAGAGCTGCAATGCCGCTAATAAAGCCCTTGATGTTTTGTTGGCAAGCTTTTCAGCGAAGTATCCATCCTGCAGCGATAAATGCAGTTGAAAAAAGATCGACAAAAAATACTGGCATTCTACGACTTCCTGTCAAAACACTGGTCGTCAAATAAGAAACACATCCAATTGAATCGGTTTTTGCAACACTGAGGTTACGCAAGGCCGAGGTACGAAGAACTATAGTTTGAGAAAACAACCCATTCCAGAGTATTTAAGCTGCTACAGTCTGCTTAAATACCATGGAATGCACTAATGGAATTTGACCTGCTGACATAATCCTGCTGGTAAATAACGTCTAATTTAAAAATAGATAACAGATTTAAAGCATAAGAGCGGGTTTGCTAATAACTCGAATACTGGATACTGACTGCATTTACTTTAACATTAACAGCCTGCTTTAAAATTTCTCTTGGATATACACTTCTACTCGAGATTTATGGTACCTTTTAAACATTTCTTCATTGAAGAATGATTTCATTTTAGTATTAAGAATACTACAAAAAATTTTTTCTTGTCCAAGATAAAAATCGAGTAGATATTTTTCAAGTGTTTATGGCTTCTCTTCTCATAATAGTTTGATTAATAAGTTATTGTGTAAAAATCATTTAGCAACTTCAGCAATCGCTTATCATTTTGAATAGTTATAAACTCCTAATCCCTTATTCCCTGAAAATTATTGATAATCAGCAGTTAATAATTTGTAAAGCGAACTAAATTCTTTTAATAAGTTTTTTATCAATATTAAAACTGAAAATCTAGGCAACCCTCTGGATGTAGAAAATACCAAAAAGCTCTTTGTTCTTTGTCACTTAATAATGATCCTACAAAGCTAAAAGATTTTCTCTAGATTAAGGTGCATAATTTATTTTGTCCATATCTTTTCCTATCTATTTCTCTGTAGCTTTAACAGGTTACAGCAGCATACAAAAATATGAAATAAAATTTTCTAGCGCTACTTGCTGCCGTAGCGTTTTACAAAAAATTTTTATAGGTAAAAATTGATGATATTCCCCTATTTTTGTAAAATTTATTGTAGAAATCCATTATCCTATATGAAGGAGATTTTTGCTAGAAAAGAGGTTGCCATGAAAAAGCAAACAGTCATACAAATCAAAGAGAGTCTTTTCCCTCACTCTTTACCAATATAAAACTACATCTAATTAGTTAGCTCGGTGATAATTTGTAAGATGATGTCGATTCATGCATTGAAGCAACTTATTCCACTGTATCCTACCCATATTGTCACAGTTAACATGTTATCCGCTGGGGAGATTCATTAATGTTATAAGGATATCATTAAATCTTCAATTTCAGTAAAACATTTAACAGTCTTACTGCAAGTCTTCCGAAAATTACCTTTTAAGGATAAATAATTTAATTATCTACGATGTATGTTGAATAGGTTAAGTTTACGGGAGCAGTGAAACAAACAGGCATTAATTTAAAAACAGCGTTTAGATAGCATTCACTGCTTCCTTGCTTTGATTCTTAAAAATTTAATGCTGAGTCTGCTAGCTATTTTCTTGACTCGATCATCGATAAAAAATTAATCCTTTGCTTGGATGGAGCTAAATAATATAAAATCTTTGTTAGTGATAATGGAATTAGTCATA
Organism: Arsenophonus sp. NEOnobi-MAG3; assembly: GCA_052171895.1. Classification (GTDB taxonomy): domain Bacteria; phylum Pseudomonadota; class Gammaproteobacteria; order Enterobacterales; family Enterobacteriaceae; genus Arsenophonus. The sequence goes on along the minus strand of JBQMRN010000002.1, from coordinate 243,459 downwards.
ATCTCCTAATAAGGTTGGATAATTAGAGAGTTATTGGTGCTGAGTAGATTCCATAGTGTAGGGTCTTCTATTTTATTTACTGAATTATCTAGCCTGCAGAAGATCGTTTGAAATCCCAACAATTGAAATACAGATGTGGCTACATATTGCTATGTGAGCAAAATAAGAACCTTTGGCAACATAGCTTAATATTATCACCTACCTAAACTTCAGCTTATGATAATATCACACTAAACTCATCATTTTAATTTGGATATATATGATGGCAGAACTTATAGGTAAACATATAGTACTTGGTGTTAGTGGTGGTATTGCTGCTTATAAAACACCAGAATTAGTTCGTCGTTTGCGTGATCATGGTGCAATTGTACGTGTGGTAATGACAAATGCCGCTAAATCTTTCATTACACCGTTGACACTACAGGCTATTTCAGGCTATCCAGTTCCTTATGATTTATTGGATCCTGCCGCAGATGCTGCAATGGGTCATATTGAATTAGCAAAATGGGCAGATTTAATTATTTTAGTGCCTGCAACTGCAGATTTGCTTGCTCGTTTATCTGTTGGTATGGCTAATGATCTATTAACAACGGTGTGTTTAGCTTCAAAGGCAAAAATAGCTGTCGTGCCGGCAATGAATCATCAGATGTATCTCGCTAATATTACCCAACAAAATATTGCAATACTTAAAGAGCGCCATGTTTTAATTTGGGGTCCTGATGAAGGTACTCAAGCTTGTGGGAATATTGGTCCTGGGCGAATGTCAGATCCGTTAGTTATTGTTGAGTTAGCTGAAAATACTTTTCAGTATAAGGAAGATATGGTAAACCTGCATTTAGTAATTACCGCAGGACCAACACAAGAAAAAATCGATCCTATTCGTTTTATAACTAATTATAGTTCGGGGAAAATGGGTTTCGCTATAGCTCAAGCGGCTTCAGAGCGAGGTGCTATCGTAACACTTATTACTGGTCCAGTTAATTTATCAACACCAGCAGGCGTTAAACGTATTAATGTTGTCAGCGCATTGGATATGTATAGTCAAGTACATAATATAGTTGATAAACAAGAAATATTTATTGGATGTGCTGCAGTTGCTGATTATCGACCAAAAGAATTTACAAAAGAAAAAATTAAAAAGCAGGCAGATGAAATTACTCTGACATTGGTAAAAAATCTTGATATTGTAGCAAGTGTTGGTAAATTGACTAAAAATCGTCCTTATGTAGTTGGATTTGCAGCAGAGACACAAAATATGAAAGAATATGCTCGTAATAAGCGTATTCAAAAAAATCTGGATCTTATTTGTGCAAATGATGTTTCATTACCTGATTATGGATTTAATTCAGAAAGCAATGCCCTGAATTTATTTTGGGAAGATAAAGAAATACATTTACCACATAGTCATAAATTAGTACTTGCTCACCGTTTATTCGATGAGATACTTCAACGTTATAAAAAATAGAGATTAAAATTCTTATTTCCTGTAGGGAATAAGTTTCTTTTCCCAACTTATGCAACAGAAGGGGGTCTGCTGGCTTAGATTAGGCTATTCAATTAGAACCACTTAAAACTATGCTATTAGCTACAGGATTACAGTACATATTGCAGATTAATAATTAGCTGTAGCCATTCTTCCTCGTTTATGTTTAAAGCATAGATATGGTGTTGTATTAGAAAATTTAGTTAGTTTAATCAATTTTGATTATCAAGGTAAATTGAAAGTTTCTGTCTGGAATCGTGGTGATACAAATTTTGGTATTGAACATGGTGAGTGTATAGCACAAGTTTTTTGTACCAATTCTTCAAGCTGAGTTTAAGTCGTCGTGTCGCTGGTAACAAGATTTTGAAACAACAAAACGTGGTAGTGGTTGCTTTGATCATTCATGACCTCGATAATAATCTTATTATTTATAATAAAATTATTAATTTATTAAATTTTATGCATTATAAATGATGAAAATCAAAGATTGCGTGCTTTATTTTGTTCATTTTATAGGGGTGTCTTATTTCGTCATGCCAAGAAAAGAGATAACAAAAAAAAAAGACAAGTGTTAGAAAATCTTGTAGATATGCTTACACGCAAATATTAGAAACGAGTTTATGGCAGTCAGGATTACTACAGCTAAGTTGACCAATCATATTAGTATATCTGAAAGCACCACTTTATCGGCCTTCTTCTACTAAAGAAAATATTTGATAGTTTTATTGAAAACTCTTTAATTTTAGATATTAATTATTCTGCAAGATGAGAAAGATACCATCAGATGATGGGTATTTGCTTGATTTTAATGTTAATACTCTGTTTTATAGAAAAATCCCGGATTAATACGAATAATAATGGCACACATCACAATTAATGTTTTAAGCAAGATCAATTACAAGATCGGATTAGTCAATTCTTTTAAACTATATTAAAGCGACAATTTTAATAGGTTTTAAAGGAAAGAGAAATATTTCTTATAAGAAAAGTTTTAATTATAATGAGCTTTTATTAGTATCTGAATTATTACTATTTTATGAAGGTTATGCTTATCACCTTAGCACTTTAATTTTAACATCACCAATATCAGTCTGTATTGTTCGCTGTGGTAAATAAACGTTATGGAGACGAATGCCACACATGTTATTGCCATGTGCTAGCTGTTAAGTTACTACACCCAACCTGGCAGACACCACCTGATGTTCTCCATCTACTCTTACCCGTAAAGAACTAGCAAATGGGTACAAAACTGATTAGTGATCAACGAACAGACGATGTAATGTTTAGCGGTTCAAATCAAGATGGCCAAACTGATCCAGCATAATCTTGCCGGGTAACTCAATGCTTAACAAGAGCCAATCTCATTGATAGTTAAAAGCGCTGGGTTAAATGCCATGTTTGTTGATTCATCCGCTCTGACTGAACAAGTTATCAATGATCTTATCATCTCAGCCTTCAATAGCGCTGGTCAGTGCTGCTCTACTTTACGTATTTTTTGTATCTGGGAAAGAGGTGTGGCCGAACGCACCTTAACCTTGTTATTAAAAGACACGATGGGACGAATACCCCATGTAGATGACCCCCTACCCAACTGGCAACCGCGATATTTGGCCACTCATTAATTACAAAGCGCAATAGAATATCGAGCAATAATATTATAAAAATACGACATGCAGGAAAAAGCATTTATCAGGGTTATTAACCTACTCAACAGGATGATAATCAATGCCAACAAAAACACTTTTGTCAGAGCCAGCTTGATTGAAATCAAGCATTTTAATGAACTAAAAAATGAAATTTTTTGCCAACTACTGCATGTTTTATGCTTTAAACGGCATGAATTAGATCACCTGATCAAACAAATTAATAGCTCAGGCTATGGCTTAACTGTTTATGGCTGCATACCAATATTCATGAAACTATTGCTTACTTTAGCTAGACGGCCAAAATAGGTAATATTTATATTAGCCGCAAGATGGTTAGTGCGGTAGTTGCTTTGCTATTGTACAACTGTTTGGCTGTCAAGGATTATTAAGTACCTAGCTAAAATCCGGTAGCCTGCTTTATCTCTATTGATTGCTCGCAGAGCACCTAGATACAGTTATTGATAAAGTGTTTAAGCAACAAGATAATTGCTATCCAAATAACAATTAACGCTATTTACTTCTTTCTCTGATTGAGCAAAAAACCGACATGATGAAACAATTGCCCCTGTTATTCACCTCTATCAACAATTGGCATCAAGAGGCATATATCGTGATTTACCTGGCTATATTTCAGAAGATAATTCTATCTTAGTAGCGTGCTATTGAATTTTATATCGCACAAAACAAAAATATTGGGCATTAATCAATGCTGGTAATGGTGTATGGTAGGATACCAAGAGGTATGCCAAAATAATGTCATGCAACAGCATGCTGCGCTATCTTACCTGCATTGGTCAATAAAATGACCACGCTAAGCAAGCTAACTGACAATAAGCCGATTATCAATTTAATGTTATTATTTTTCATGGCAATAGAAATCAATTACAAACAGTTTGTAGCATAGTCGCTAGGCGCCCCAAGCGGGATTAGGCTAATTATTTAACTACAAGGATATCGATCCAGTGACAACCAGTTATTACTTGAGCATTTAGTCTATAAACGAGCTATCAGCCTCAATACTTCGGCAGCTTGAGTGAATGCCAATTTAATGGCACTCGAATAATTTTTCATTTGCAACAATAGTAAACCCTTAGCAGTTTTCTAAGGCTTTAGTTATCTAATAATGGTAAAATAATTCAGTTACTATTGATGAAAATGTTATGCTAAGTGACTAGCCTGCCAGTTAAGAAACTGCTTATATTTACGCAAAGCAATGTTATAATTACTAAAGGTAGACTCGATCATTTTATCCTGCATATGAGCTTGAATTTTTTCAATCGTTACTTCAGTAACAGGATTTTGTGCTTCAGTTAACAACTCATCCAGCCGACGCAATCGTACCACATATTCACGTACAGTGCTATGGCTCATCTCAGTTTCTTTAAATAGATACTGTTTAAATGACATAATATCAAAATAGCCAGCATCACTATTACAATATATTTCACTACAAAAACGACATAGCGCAGTAAATCTATGCTGTAATTCTGCCCACGTTTTCCCATCGACCATCTCAGTCATGGCTGAAATCGCTTCTTTATTTAGAATTTGATCATTAAATACCAATGAAATCCGATCAAGAGTTTTATTACACTGCGCGCAGTGAATTTGACTATGTTTATAGTCTTTAATATAACGACTCAGAGGCCGTTTCTTCTGGTTAGAAAAAGACATAATTAAATAACCTCTGTGTGTAAATTATAAACAAAAAAAATAAAAATATTATATATCTAGATTTTAAGCGCGATCGTAGCCGTTTTATCGTCTGGCCCCTATGTAGGTTGCTGATAGGGAATTTTCTGAGATTTAACACGACAGACCTATTTTTTTCAAACTCAGATCTTCTTGATAATAAAGCGTCAAAACTATGTTTTTCTTTCAGGGAAACATACTATCGTCTTTATAATATTTTTACGAATATCAGTTGGAATTAAAGTTTGCAGTGGATTTCGTTCGTCGTCAACTTCAATAATTGGTTCATAGCTCTCACCATGCACTTCATGTCAATCATCATAAGATGATAACTGACTATTATTGGTATCCTGTAATAAATGCTGATATTCTAGCAGATCAATCTATAACTTATCAGTGATCTCTTACTCGGTTTCTGGCCGACCTAACAACTCTTGATCAAACTGTTGCATCACCTTTAGTTACCATCACGCTGACTGACAGCGAACACTACATCCCACAAATCGCAACAAGGCACGTAATTCCTCTAACATGGCACTACAAACAGATTATACAACATAAGGTGGTAAAAGTGCTGCCTTGTTGGTTGGAGGCTAAACATCAAACCGCTATAACGCATTAAGAAAACCAATATCCATCACCCTGAACTAAATCATTTAATTCAACAGTGGCCAGTATTTCACTTAGTACATCTTTTTCAATTATTTCATCCTGAGTATAAAGAATCATTCAGCGTTAGCACCTATTTAGTTATCAACTGGCACTTATTATCTGGAATTAAGCTTAAAATAATGGATAAAATAGTGATATAAAACTAGCTATTTCTACTTATCTAGTATTTTTAACCATTTAAATGGATTGGATATTTAATTTATGAGTGAGATAACGATTACCGTAATAAAGTTAATACTGCCTGTGCTTATTGATTGCCCAGAATAAATACCGACTTTCCCATCTGTTATAAAATCTGCTTTTTACTTAAATTGGCAATTCCCAGGCAAAATCAGTATCCTGAATGCAGCTACGAGCAGCTTGTAATTGATTAGCAGTGTTGCCATAAGTTTTGGTCAAGAATCATTATATAGAGCATTGTCGCATTGCAATATTCATGGCAAGATGGCTAGTAAAGGATATAGTTAAGGCAAAATATCATGATGATGAGCCTCAGCGCCTCCAGCATCAGGCAACTACAACACCTAAAATCTTAGAGCATGGTCTAAGCCTAATAAGATTGGATAATTAGAGAGTTATTGCTAAGGAATTCTACATTCAAAATGTAAATAGTTATTTTAGCTGATAAAAAGGGTGGCTGAGTAGATTTCATGCTTCTAGGATTGTTTTATTTACAAAATTATCTGCCATGGAGAAGTTTATTTAAAACTAGAACAATTACAAATACAGAGCTAGCTACATATTGCTCTTCGAGCAAAGCAATAACCTTTACCAAGATAGCCTCATGATCACAGCCATATTCCTCATCGTTTGACAATGATGATGTCGCCTGATCAGAAAGAAGTAGTCGTGTTTTCCTGCAAAAAACCTTTTTTCCTCTCTCTAGACGATCTGCTGGCAATCGTATGTGAATTCCTGAACCCTGTTGTATCTCAATTCTGGCCTGGATCGCTGTTTACGCAGACAGAGAGAGGGGGTGGGAAGGGGATTTACGTGAAATGCAGGCAGAAAGGACCGAACCAGAAGCATAAAGCATTTAAAATCTATGAACCTGGTTATATCTGCACGTAGATGTGAAATATTTTCCGCAAATGCTAAATGAAACTTCACAACGTTATCTTTTTCTAGGTGTATAGATTCGTGAAACTCGATAGATTTTTATCCGTCTTTAGAAAGTTAATGCTCAATACTTTTTACGTGATCTTAACCGAGCATCTCCCATGCTATTCATCGGATACTTATAAATAGCAAAGAATTTACAGACCCCTTTTTAGTCTGCAAAAAGGTTCAGCTACTTAAAAACAGGAATTTGATTGTTTCTGTACAGAGCTTTGTATATAACAGCAACTTTAGCCCGTCGCCGACAGCGTACATCAAACGAGTGGTATGGTCAAGTAATTTAATGGACGCATAAGAAAATGGCCTACAAAGGCAGCTTTTCAATTCTGCTAAAAAGCTTGAGATCACTCAACATCGATATGTTTATGTGTGCAATCGGAATTACCTCAATCAGCCTCAATCAGTATTAGCTAGTAAAACTCTATTAGACTTTATGAAAAATTGGTTCAAAGTTAAACCTGAACTATTCAAAAAAGCATATTATCTTCCTGGATGTGACAGATAGCTATTTAGCTGAGATAAAGAATTATTAATCTAAGTTAAGATATTATTAATAATGGCAGGTTGTGCATACTTACGTACCGAGTAAAATCAAAATCTGCCAGTATATCCTGCCAAAATATGGATTTTTTTCTGATATCCTGTGATGCAGGGGTTCTAAATGTCGTCATTTTATCGCATATAGTAGTCATTATTGCTTGTGCACAAGATATATTCACCACCAATAAGTTACCCGATGGTATTAAAATTTTTTGACGGAATTTAAAATCAACACCAAAAACTGAATATAGAATTAATCCAAACTCCAATGGTATAATAACTTTTATATTATTTACTGTTAACGACTGAGTCAATAAACCTGCTGCTAATAAATCATTATTAAGCTCAAACAGGGAAGAAAGATTAACATTACAATCAGGATGTGCATGAGTACCGGTGCTTGGGTTAACGGGTTAGTCGGTTGGATAGTACTATTGGATAGATTAGTTAAATCCAAAGCATTTATTGTTAATGTTAACGTATTAATTAATTGCTCACCACCACCAATTTCAATTGTATCAGCATAATTGACAGCAACCTATAAATACTGGTTTTTTTCTGTTGGGCAAAAACCTTTATATCATTAAAATTCATTTGCTCTGCAATGCGAGCGATCTCTTTATTGCTCTAAGGTTTTAATATCTCGCTAAAAATTAGCGTCATTTAGTGCCCGCACCACTGACCACTTTATCGCATATAGGTTATCTGTCACCTGCCTCAATGCACCCTCTGTTGTTTAGAATAAAGAAATATAGCATCATAGCTATTGTATACGGCTTGTGACAAGCTAATAGTATTACTACTAATGGCATTAGGAATCGTTTAACACTTCCTCGCCATCTTTAGTACTGTTAATACGAAATCTCCAACCAAGTTGACATTCGCTGAATTGTAGTTGTCAAATTCTGTTGCTGATTATTTAGTGCGCGCTAAGAATATAGAGCTGTAAGATTACTATTAATCATAAATACCATACTGTCGCCTATTTATACAAATAGTAATAATTTATTCATATGGAAATGGATAAATTCTTAATAAGTTTACCACACTGGCACCAGTTTTTCCAACCAGTAAAAACCATCAATACGATGGTTAATTAAACGATTAATGCAGTAAAGAAAATATTGATTAAGTAAACTGATTGCCCATTGCCAATACGCTGCTACCTGTATATTCCAAGATTTGAGTATTGCTTAAACGAAATACTTTGTCAGCAAAATTCTCCACCTGAATACGAAGGATCTCAGAAGACAAGTTATTAATAGTATTATTCATGGTTCAAACGCTTCTTTAAACCTATTTTACATCGCACCTAATAAGAAGCAACGTAGTTGCGAAAAATTTTTAAAACTCCAATCTCCAAAAGCATACTAAGAAATAGATCGCTGATTAAGATACCGGCGTGGATTGACTTGAGTATTAATGCCCCATTTTTCCTCTTTAATTTCATTGGCAATAGTTACCTTAACGACTTGTATTCGGCGTTGCTGGAATAGTAATTTTACTTTAAATACCAAATTAATAATCATACACTTCACCGGCATCAGACTATTAGTAAATCTAGTATATGGCTGTTAAGCTACGTTCCACTCTAATGCTTTGTGAATCTGTTCTACATATTTAAATTAGACATTATTTACCACTATGGTCAAGCACAGCTCAAAGCGCTTTACCTGTTCCAACTTTTCTGAGGAAATAAAAGTACATTAAATATCATTGAAATGCTTGTTTTTCTCGAACCACAGTTCTTTTCACGTCGGCCTTCATAGCCTGAATGTTAAAAAGCTGATTCAATTGAATTCGTCGTTCTTATTGATCCCCAGTGCACTAACAACAGAAAGTTGTAGAATGCCAGCAGTTCTTCTTGATCTTTTTCCAGCTGTTTCATCGTTGCAGGATACTTCGCTAAAAACCTTGCCAAGAAAACATGAAGGGCTTTATTACTGGCATCGCAGCTCTCTGTTAGCCAGATCTCCCATAGCTCAGCCTTAATTTTTGGTTGCATGCCTTTTGGGAATGTGAAGCCAGCACATTAGCTGTTTTGTGTACAAAACAGCATTGATGCTACACCTGCACTACGTGTCCGGAAATATCTTTTCCATTTGCATTATAAAAACTAATGGCATCGTTTCATCTCCAGTAGCAAGCCTGGGAGATACAGTTAAGCCAGGCGATAGAAGCCCATTGAGAAGTTTAGCCAAGTTCGCTTCTGACTCTTGATAAGCATCTTTTAGCGCAACGAGCTCACTTAGATCCATGCTAAGTGATCCCGATAATGACTAGCAAACAAAGGTGAGGTTATCTTGCCTGACGTGATACGAGTATATGGCATTACACAATGAATAAACGTAGTACGTATCGCTTAAATCACGCAGGCAGCATTGCCTATGCTCTTCAAGCTATTACTATTTCAGTTTTCTGATGGTAGTGACAGAGAGACTATGTGCTTTTCACAGAGAAGTGCAACAATGGCCATTCATGAAAATCACCGCCGGGGGGTATCCCATCTGGTGCACCTCGCAAGCTAGACTCATGCTAACAACTCTTTGAGGCTTTTTGCAGACTTCAGATAAAGCAATAAAATAAGCGCTTGAAGCATATTCCGTTGCTGCTGCGGATCTCTTGACTTTAGGCACTTTAATCTCAATATCATCTATACCAGTATGTATAGTTCGCTGTTGTAAATAACTTTTACAGATGACGGCATGACGCCAATCAACAAGACGCCATTCCAGCATACGCAGCATGCCTTCGAGCTCAGTTTCAACGACAGGGTGGTTATCAGCTGCCTGGTGGCACCATTACGGATGAGTTACCTATAAGGGATTATAGGTAATATCTTATTTCGTAAATACCTGTACGAAATATGGTAGACTTTTCATGGAATATTATTTTTCTATTGTTGAAATCATTTACGAAATCAATCAACAGGATACACTTTATCTGAAATTCCATTCATTAGAAATGAACATAACTCATCTAAAGTTCCATATCAATAACTCTCTGATTATCCAACCTTATTAGACGATGGTGACTAATTTCATGCTCGCTAGCAAAGATTTCGTACCATTTTGCTTCATCCAAGCAAAGGATGAACTCTGTATCGATGATCGCCTAAATAAAACACCTAACACACTCTGGATTAAACCCTTAAAGAATCTTATCGTTCATATAACCTCTCTCGATTTAGGACAATTAAGACCGCGATGATTCCTTCTTTTTCTATCCCCCTCCCCTCCTCTTCTGCGTTTTCTAGCTTTCCTAATGCGGGATATAAACACTGCCCTTTAAAGATTTCAGGGAAAATATTTCGTCGATTTCAAGAATACACTTAATGCATTTATGTTGGCTGTCACTGCTGAAGCAAGGAAGCAGTGCGCCATTTAAACGCTGTTTTCAAATCAATGCCTGTTTGTTTTCTTGACTCCTGTAAAGTCAAGATATTCAACATACATCGCATATAAGTAAAGCATTTATCCTTCTAATGTAGCCTCGCTAGAGGACTTCCAGTAAGATTATTAAATGTTTCCTGCAATCAATGATTTTTCAAGAATATTGCTGTAACCCCCTAATGAATGTCCTCAGCATATAACATATTCACTGTAATAATATGGCAGAATAAAGTAAAATGAGTTACTTCAACACATGAATCAATATTCATCCGACAGATAATCGCCAAGCTAACTAATGAGATACAGGCTTATGTTGGCAGTGAGTAAGAAAGAGTCTCTTTGATCTGTATGATTGTTTGCTTTTTCATGGCAACCTCAACCTCCTCTGTAGTAAAATCTTTCATACAATATAAGGGATTTCTACCAAACAACCTTTGCCAACATAGCCGATCATCAACATCATCTCATTTTTCCTCTTTAGCAAAGGTAAGTTCAGATATACCATAACCCTTACCAAAAATAGATGCAGGCTCTTTGCTGGCCTGAATAGAAGCACTGATTTATTGGTTGTAGTTTCCTAACGATGAACCATTATCATCATAATATTTTATACTTAACTATATCCCTCAGTAACAATCTGCCATAAATATGGCTGTGCAACACAGGGTCTATGTAATAACACGGAATCAAACAATTAACAACAAAAATTCTCCACGTTAAAAATTACAAATTCAAGTGATACCTGAAGCCGATGGCCCCTAAACTAGCTTACAATTCATTTTATTTAAGCAAAGTATGGTGACATTAAAGATTGCCCATTAATAGATGTTGGTGAATTTGAATTAAACCGCAATCCTAATAACTATTTCGTGATATGGAACAAGCTACATTTTGACGATAAAATATTATGTTGCAGATATTAGTTTTTACCAGATAAAATATCATTAGTCTGATTATTCTCTTATGGAGACGCGCATAATTATTAGTTAAGCGTCAATTATTTTCAAATCTCAATAAATATAAACCGCTGGCTAGCTATTCATTTCATAACTTACTACCGTGATTTAGAAATATGAAGTGGATGGTAATAATGGCAATAGGATTTATTTTCAAGCAAAAATAATAGCGCTGGCCTATATTTCAATAACAACCTCAATTTAAAGAACCGCCATTAATATTATCTGGAACAGTTGATCAGTGAAATCATTGAAAAGATGAAGATTACTATAGTTAGTCATGAGCACTTTATAAATTGCTCAGTAAACACAAACATAAACATATGTTTGACAAAATTGCCAGTGAATTAGTTGAAGCGTCTATTAAAAAACATCACCGGGGGGGGATGGTGGTTGCGCTATTTAACAAGATTAGTAGTTACATTCACACCTTAAATATGGTAAAAAGGTTAAAAAACGTTAAAGAAATAGAAAAAACAGCATAAATAAAACTGCTGACTATCTATGACTATCTATCGGAGAGGCTAAAAAACTCTCCAAATTATTTTTACACTGATGGAAGTCTAAAAAAATTTTATACGAGGAATATGCATTATGATCAACTATCATCTCCTTAAAGTTATCCACAAGAAACTATCTTAATCAAGTTTATTATCATAATAATATTCTAAAAGCCATTTCTTTATATCGCGACCTGAAAGCTTAATGCCGGCATTATCTATTAACATGCCAGGCAATAAATAATCAGCAATAGATCGTTGAAAGGCTGCTAGCTGATGGTTTAACCACTGATTTAAACTGCTTAGTAATTGTTGATTATCAGACTCAATAACCGCAACTGGGCGATAACCAAATTCTTTATCAACCATTGGAATAACAAAACTTTGTTTAATATCAGGATAGCTATTCAATACAGATTCGATATCTTAGGGTTGAATACCTTCCCCACCACTAAAAAATTGATTATCTAATCGACATAAAATTCGCCATTCACAACCCTAAAAGGCACCTTTATCAGGGCTAGCAAACCAACCATTAATTAATGCTAAAGGTAAGATTTCACCCTGCCACCAATAGCCTAATGCCAGGGTATCAACCTGAATATGAATTTCACTATTCAATAAACGAAGATACTTACTGATTAAAGATAAACCAACGCCTAGGCTAGTATCTGCTTGTTTTGCGCAAACCGTGGAGACCGTTTCTGTCATACCATAATCAAGACAACAGCAGATGCCATGCTGCTTAGCCCTAGCAACTAGCTCGTGTTGGATCAACTCACCACCTAATAACACATTTTGTAAACTGGTTTTTGCTTAACATTTTTATTTTTAATAAATGCCATAATTAAGTGGGTACTAAAGAAGTATGGCTGTATCCCTGTAATGCTTCTGGCAATAAAACGATTGCTTTTATTGGTAATCTTGCTCCTCTATATAACCACCGCCAAACAATCCCCTGACCTGAAATATGAAAAATGATAAAGAAAGTAACCAACAATCCTCACGTTCAAATGGTATTAATGAAAGAACACACCTTTAGCACTGTTAAGATGAGCAGTAATATTATGTACTACCGCTTTTGCTAAACCGATTGAACCCAATGTTAATATTAATATCGCCTGTAACAATGGCATAAAAGGCACAGCACTAGTGATATCATCTTGATAATTAAGCAATTTTACCATTAATGCATGATAATCTAATAATTTTACATTTGGCAAAGACAAGGGTTGCTTAGTAAAATCAATTACACAATCAATTGGCAATCTGGCAGTTAATTTTGCTACTTTACTTTCAGGCAGTTGTGGGTTGATTGGCAAAACACGAGCACTCAATTGTAATAGTGCTAATTGATATAACACCATAGAAAGACTATATTTCCCATTAGCATTACACTCGTCTGCTGGGGAACAAGTAACTAGCGGTAAAGATTGTCGGCAACAACCGTTAATTTTTATCGCTAATTGCCGCCAACTATATTGTCTATTCTCAGTTATCAATGCAATATCAGCAGGAAATTTTTCCGCCCAGTAGAGCCAGGGCCATTTATTAAATCTCATTCATTTTGCCATATTAGTTTTAATTGATTTAATTCCATTAGTGGCAATAAACTTTCAGGCCATTGACAAACCAGTTGAGTCTTGAACAGAGTCAAGGTATCTAAACCTGGAACGGTTTCTGGTATTAACCAGCTTGCTATTCTGGCTAATTGTGTTAAACCAAAACTACTTTCAAGACTAGAACTAATCACGGTATCTAATCAGAAAGACCGAGCCTCATCAATAAGTTGTTTACAGCGATTTAAGCTACCTAGTAGGGTGGGTTTAAAATAATGATAGCACTAACCCCCCTGCTGTTTTTTAACTTGAAACCCTGGCTCAAGGACACTTTCATCCCAAGCAATAGCGATCCCCGTTTGTTTAGTAAACGCTAACGAGTCATGCATAGTTTTACAAGGTTCTTCAATAAAATCAATTCTACTTCGATTCTCTGGCTTAACATACCTGGCAAAATCGGCCGCTTTTAATTGGTTCCAGCTTTGATTAGGATCCAACCATAAACGTAAAGAAGGAACGGCATCAAGTAAAAAATTAACTACCATACCATCCCTCACTGATTCATAAAGACCAACCTTAACCTTAGCCACTTTTTTACTGGCAGCACTATTTAACTCTAAAATAAGCGCATCCAGATCACCGGTACAAAGATGGGGTTTTGGATAGTAGGTTACTTCAGGTAACTGAGCCATTAATTCAGACTGTGCACAACTAAGCCCAAAAGCCACTGATGGAATATGGCACTCTTTAAGAGTTGTACCATGGCACCAATCATATAAGCCTGCTTGCAGTGATCCTCTACCTATTTTTAGTGTTTCAATACTAAACTTAGGTAAAGGTGAAATTTCAACCAAACCTTATGACTCATTTTCCTGTAAATGAATAAGAAAACCATCACGGATTTTTAATCGTTGCTAGCGTAATATGATCCAAGCTATCAATAGATAGACTAAATTGATATATTGTTGCCTTACGCATTATGGATTACGCTTAAAGCTAGAAAAATTAGGTTGCCGTTTTTCATTGAAAGCATTTCTACCTTCCTGACCTTCCTCGGTCATATAGAATAACATGGTTGCATTACCGGTTAACTCTTCTAAACCAGCCTGACCATTACAATCCGCATTTTAAGCTGCTTTCAAACAGCGTAGTGCCAATTGGGCTATTTTTAGCATCTCTCGACACCAACCAGCCGTTTCATTCTCAAGCTCTGTATAATGGATAACCTGATTTACCAATCCCATCTCCAGTGCTTATCTGGCATCAGATTGACGACATAAGAACCAAATTTCGAGCGTTTTTGTCCAACGATGCGCGTGCCATGTAAGACGCTCCACAACCAGCATCAAATGAACTAACTTTAGGTTCTGTATGACCAAATATGGCATTATCAGCGAGAATCGTTAAATCACACATCATATGTAATACATGTCAGCCGCCGATCACATAACCAGAAACCATAGCAACAATCGGCTTCGGACAGCTTCGAATTTGGCGTTGAAAATCTAAAATATTTAAGTAATGGACGCCATTTTCATCTAGATAACCACCATAATCACCACAATTTTTTTGATCACCGCCGGCACAAAAGGCTTTATCCCCCTGGCCGGTCAAAATAATGCAACCTATTGTATTATCGTAACGAGCATCAAATAATGCCTGGATCATTTCTTTGACAGTTTGTGGCCGAAACGCATTACGGATATGGGGACGATTGATGATAATTTTAGCAATCCCATCTTTGCTTTTATGATAGAGAATATTTCAAATATGGTGTCGAATAATCCTCCCATTGCAGCGTAGCACAAAGTTCTTCTTCATTCAGACACTGCATATTTAATTCCTTCCGTTAGAAAATATTAAAAACAATTTAGTACTGTAGCATAAACAATAGAATTACTACGATGAGTATTATGCCAAGCTTTAGGTATCCGAATAAGTAGTAAAGAATATTGTTGTGAGATAGCGCAAAACTTCTCCTTATACTCACCAGAGTACCTGAAATGATAATTTCACTGTAATAATTTTTTGATCAAAAAATGTTATTTACCTAATGAAGTCGCTTCCAGTAAAATGAGCAACATATACACACCTCGATTATTAGCGCACTCTATAATTAATTATAGCTCTTGCTTAAGAAAATAAATCATCAAAACGGCTTGCTGATACCAATCAGATAAAACATTATCTATAGGTTCAGATAGAAAGCGCTTTTGCCTAAGATTGATCATGTTTTAAACGTAGCAGCTGATTCAATTGCCTGTTTTAAATCAACATTATTCCCTTCAACAATCAATGCTTTTAATTTAGTGAAATAAAACTGAGAAGCGTAATACATAGCAATTCTGCTACCAGACGAATAGCCAATTTAGATAATAACTATCAATTTGATTAGCCTCAATTGCCTATTTAATTAGATAGTTTATATAAAAAAACTTGCTAACTGACTGAATGTAAGGTGAACAGCCATCTCCCAATAAATCAATTGTCACTGACAGACGATTAGTGCATTATTTAATAATAACTAGTCATTCCCCTAGCGTTGCCAAGTAGGACGCATGCAATCAAACTAACCATGTTCTAGCACATTTTTCATGGTATTGTCGAGTATATAGGATCATAATTCCATCATTTGTTTAACCAGCTGATTCAGTGTTTTTGCACCTTCATCAGTAGCTACTAACAACTCAATCATCAATGCCATATCGCTATGCTGCCAATAATTATTGATGATATCTTTCAACTGATACCAATTTAACGGTGAGGCATAAGATAGACCAAACATGCTGGCTGCATGCTTAAATTGCAGATAATGAGGCATGCAATAAAAACGCTCTCTTTCCATTTCAGGGGTAGGTAGCATAGAGAATATCTGACCACCATTATTATTCACCACAATCAACATCATAGATGCGACGCTAGTACGTAATAAATTTAGACTATTTAAGTCATAAAGGGCAGAAATATCACCGATGATCCCTAACGTGGGTTTCGTATTAGCAGTTTGCACACCTGCTAGCGTAGCAATCAAACCATCAATGGCCACTAGCTCCACGATTGCTATAGATTGGGTAACTCAACGGTAATTGTCCGAGGGCATCAATTAATCTGACAATCAAGCTATTACCAACAAAAACTTGCCCATCTGTTGGTAATAATTCTGTAAGTTGATGAGCAATAGCGGCTTCTGAAAATTCTTGTGCAAGCTGTTTATTAATGCTGCTATAAACATTATTGACAATTTCCATCAATGAATGCGCCCATGGCAAGCCAGCGATAGCTGGATGGGTAATTAACGAGTCAGAGACTGAACTGACAAATCGCCTGCTACGATGATGAGTCGGATCTAAACGACCAGGAATATGATCAATAATCCAATATTTCTCTGGTTTGTATTGTGCTTGCCATTCTAATAAACGTTTACTGGTTAAACTTGAACCAAACTGGACGACTAACTGTAGATTTTGCAAAATGTTTTTTACCGCTGTAACGGATAACCAGAGATCATCGCATGGTAAGGGTTGCCAAGTTTGTGAAAAAATATAACCAATAATTGGCCAGCCTAGCATTTCCGCCAACTTGGCAACTTTTCTCCCTCATTGGGCAGTATTCTGCCTGCGATCACAAGACTTTTTTTTATCGCCAAACAGGCCAATTGCTGACTAATGCTAACGAGCAGGATCTAGAACCTATCAACCAGGGTGAATAAGATTCCCACCAACTAGCCAATGAATTTTGCCAGTCAATTTATGGTGACGTCTTACCATATAAAGGTTCAGCAAATAGATAATTGATATGCAAAGCACCATGTAAAAGATTATTCATAGTGTTGTCAATGATACTCACCAAATATTTCGCACTAATATTTTGTGTTGGTGTTGGTAATGCTAATATTTATACCGGATGATCAGAAAAAATAGCAGTTTGTCTAATTGCCTGATTAGCACAACAATCAATTAATTCAGACGGCCCATCAACAGTTAAAAAATGATATTTTCACCGGTTAAGCCCGCTTCTATTAAAGCAGAATATAAGTTAGCCACTGCAGTACCAGAACTGACAATAACCGCCACCGGCTTACTAACAACAACTTTCGCTAAACCTAAAGCAAAATAGCCTAATCCACGTTCATCATAGTGAGTATAGCAAATTAACTTACTATTTGCTACCGCTACTAACGTCAATGGCGTAGAGCGAGAACCTGCTGCAATACAAACATGGCTCAATCCATGTCGTGTTAATGCTTCCAAAATGACTTCAGCCCATTGACGGTTTAAAAGACTATGGGACATACTTTACTCAAAGCAAAAATAAGAAATAAAAGAATAGTACTTATAAAATAAGTAAAAATACGTTATTTTCCTTATTCCAGTTTAATAAAATAATAATAAAAATTATTTTATTATTGAAATTAACTTTTAAAACAAAATATTTCAGTATTTAGCAATGTTTGTAAACCTGCAGCCTTATTTTCAACTTCAAGCCATTCTTTCCACGGATCTGAATCATTAACAATCCAGATACCAGCATAAAGCCGAAGATGATCATTATTAATGTGGGCACAACGTAACGAAACAATAAATTCACTTTAATTTAATGATAAATAGCCGGCGTTACCTGCGTACCAACCGCGGCAAATAGGCTCATTTTGCTGTAAAAAATATTTGGCTATTTTCTCGGCACACCAGCAATCGAAGCGGTTGGCTATAAATGATATAGACAATTGCTATCACTGGCATACCGTAACGTGATATGAATAAAACGACGCAGATGCTGGATTTTACGTAAAAAAATAATATCAGCTGGGGAAACATCAATTTTTTTACAATTATCTTGCCATCTTTGACAAATGTCATCCACCACCAGCAAATTTCATGCTGATTTTTATCATCATTCATTAACCAATTGGAATTAGCTTTTCTGAGCATTGGGTCTGATGAATTGACTACTGTTCCAGCTAATGCTTCTGTATAAAGCTGTTGAAATTTATGATAATAAAATCGCTTATGGCTTGATGATAAAAAGGTATGTTGAGGATTAAAGGACATCATAAAATGATAACATTGGTAATTAATCGCTTTACTAGCGGACAGCAGACTTCCCCATTTAATGATTTTGTTAATTCAATATCTGTTTGGCTGGCAACCACCACTTTATCCATAACCACGCTATTAATCAGTTGTACTGCCTGAGTGGTTAAATCCTAGCATTGTTGGTATTCAGGAAGATGTTGAATTCGCTTAATACGGCTATTAATCGGCAAAATAGGATTAACTGATTGCATTTAGATAAAAATTGTAGAGCTTCTGCCAGATCTTGTTGATCAATAATATTGATAGCCAATATCCACTCTCCCTGAGAATAATGAAACTCAATTCGTAGTAAAATAAATAGCTATCATCACCAACAAAATCAGCATAATACTCATTATCAGGCAGCGACTGCCATGCAGTTAATCCCCAAATCCGCATGATTGTTGTCACTGTTTATTGCTGTAAAAACTGTTCCGCATCGGAAATATTGCTAAAACGTTTTACCTCCACGAGTAAAACTGCTTCTTCATGACCATCACGATGATACCAATAAAATTGAGGATAAAATTACTGACTAGCTAGCCAATCTAAGGCTGGAAATGTAATATCAGCAGATAAAAGAAATTAATATTATTGTACACTTTCAGCATCGATTTTTCGTTTAGATAAAAATTGATGAACAGTTGCCATAAACTCAGTAATATTAACCACTATTACTATCCTCTTAACTTCCCATCCAATAAATCTTTTTATCAAGCCAATTGGCTAACCTCATATTTATTCTGCTATTTATATTTTAGCAAACCATTTATTAGTTTTTTCACTTTTAATAAAATTGATCCGTAAAAACCAAGTGATATTAGCGCTCTGGGAGTAATATAGTGCGGCAAATCATTTGATACAGAAAGACAAAATATTTGATACGCGCAAAAAACACACAAAGAGAAGTTATTTGATACTAATTGCTGTATCGAGGTAACTATTTTACTTTTCCTAGAAAACACCATAAACTTAGTTTTAAAATTGCTAGCTTTAGGATGGGATAAGGTTATATTTTAAATAATTTTGTATTGAGGCGCTTCTTCATACGTTTATCAAAAAAGCAGGTATATCGGAACTGCTAGAAGCTATTGGGGGGATTGTTGCAGGCGCTATATTAGAGAAATCAGATATTCTCTTCGCTTATCGCGAAGCGTGCTATTTCGTGATACTACTCACCATCAAGTTCATAGAATCACAAATAATGGATGCCAATATATTCAAATTACTGGCCTGATACAGTACACCTTAAAGCCAACAGCGCTCACCTCCAAAGGAGGATTGTGATTTGTGCACCTTTATGGATAAAGTAATCTAATAGCTTTCAGCGCATAGCTGATCGCTCGTGATGGTAAGTTTTAGGCCTGTCATCATGCACCCATAAGCAGTTAAGCTCCATATAGTCATGATTCCTCGTGCCGGCGATTACTTTTGCACTGCTCTTATAGGATGCATGGCGTATAACCACCCACAAGTACATTATTCCAATCAGCGCCTATTATAGCACCTTAAAAAACTTAACTAAAGTTTGATTTCACAGATAAAATTATAGAAAACTGACCTATTGACCTGACAACCATGCCAAAATGAAGCAAAATTAAGAATGATCTCTTTGCTGAGCAGTATCACCTACAGACGATCGAGAAGTTGCTCGACCTGCTTGTCAAGATTGAAATCTGTATATACTTTATGCATCTGGCAGCAAAAATCAACTATCTGAAAGGCGGCACACACATGCCCGCAGTCAGCAAAAAAAGAGTACGGCCCTCATTTCCAACTGAGAGCACATGGGAGATAGTTCAGATTTTAGTCATAAAGGGTATCTCTATCACCTGTCTAAGGAGCAGGTGGACTACCATTTTAGACAGAATGAGTTTCAAGAGCTTCTGTTGACTTGCTCCATGCCATCAATATTCTTGACCGTACAGTGTCTGTGGACGTGTTCGGAAATAGAATCGCTGAAGTGGGTGCTAAAGCCATTTTCGATAATCTAACCTCACAACTTCTAAAGAAAAGCTTTATAGCTCTTAGCGGCCAAAATCATCGATGCCAAACCTCTTGGTATCTACTCCGAAGCAGTCCTTTACGAATGACGAAAGGAACAACTCAAGGAGGAAGCGATGCTTGCTCATTGGAAACCTATCTATCAAGCGGCGATAAAAAGATTTAGAAGTCCTGGTATACCAAAAAACACGGTAAGAACCATGATAGCTATAAACTTTCAGTAAATATAAATAAAAAGTACAAGTTCATCAAAAAATCGGATTTATTAGTAAATCTAGTGTATGGTAGTTAGGCTAGCCTCTGATGCTTCTTAAATTTTATTCTCCATACTTAAATTGCATGTTGCTTAAACTAGGGTCAAGCGGCTGATAATCCCCTTAGCTAGTTCCAGCTTTTCTGAGCAGATTATAGCAGCATAAATACCATTGAAAAGGTTCTTGTTCTCGAACCAGACTTTTTCAAGCCGCAGCTTCGGTAGCAGTAGCCTCAGTGTTGTAAAAGTTGATTCAATCAGATTCGTCGTTCTTATTGACCTCATTGTTCTGACGGAAAATCGTAAAATGCCAGCAGTTCTTCTCGATTTTTCTCCAGCTTTTTTATCGCTGCAGCATACTTCGCTGAAAACCTTGCCAACAAAACATCAAGGGCGTTATTAGCGGCATTACGGCTCTTTGCTAGTATATAGCATCCCGCTAGGGCTCAGCCTTAACTTTCGGTTACATCTGAAGCCAGCACATTACCTGTTTTGTGTACCGAACAGCGTTGCTGCTGCGTATTCAGGAATATAGTTGCCATTGCATTCCAAAAAATAAAGAGCACCATCTCCCAGTAGCAAGCCTGGGAGATACAGTTAAGCTTATACGCTCGCAGGCCATTGAGAAAATTCAGCCAAGTTCGGTTCTAACTCTTGATAAGTATCTTCGACTGCAACTAGCAACTAACTCCTTATGTCCATGCTCAGTGACGCCGATAATACCAACAAGTAAAGGCGATCATCTTGCTTGATAAGACTCTGTATACCATCGACCAAGAAATAAAGGTATCGCATATCATTTAAATTACGCATGGCACCATTGCCTCTGCTCTTCAAGTTATTGGCCTTTCAGTCTACTAATGCTAGTAGCAGAGAGATCATGTGCTTTTTCAGAAAAATCGCCCCCTAAGCTTTGTAAAAATCACCGAGGGAGATACCTAGCAGGTACAGCCATTGATACTAACTCTTCGAGGCTTTTTGAACGCTTCAGATAAGGCAGTAGCAACAAGCTGTTGAAGCATATTCCGTTTCCGCTGTGATCCCTGATTTAAGCACTTTAATCTCAATATCGCCAATATCACTCTGTATAGTTTGTTGTGGCAAATAACCTTTACGGACAGAACTGGGATGGGGACACACACAAGTCGACAAAGCAGCGTTCAGCATCTTGTCACAGCCATAGCTTCTAGCTCTCACCATCAACGGCGGTGGCTATCCAGCTTTCTGGCACCATTACAAATAAGTTCATGCAAGGGATTAGAAATAATATCTAGTTTTGCAGATAGCTATATCTGTAGGTTAGACTTTTCCATGCCATAGCATCTCTATATTATTGAAATTATTTATAAAATAAATCGACAGGATAATACACCTCCACCTTGGAAAACCATATACCAGAAATGAGCATAAGTAGAAAAATCGTCACTGATACCGCTAATATTTCCAGGACACTCAGCATTTTTAATGGGTCATTGACAAGACCAACATCAACCATAATGTCTACGCCGAACGAGGCTATCCATTCTACAGAGCAGGAAGTTTAACTGAATGGAAAACGGCTATAGGAGCTAGATTCAGCGTAAATGCCATAAAAATAAACTGTTATTTAAGACTTAGCAAAGGTAAAACCAGCGAATTGCAAAGACTATGGCACAGGTTGAACATGCATTTGATGGAAATGTAAGAAATTGGTAGAAAACTGATCCGTATCATTGGGGGGGAGGTGCGCACTAATTTTACTCATGACAATGGATGAGATGGCAGAATGTTACCAACCTAAATCGGTTAGTGTACTTCCAGCGTGTGGGCATCATGACTTTCTAAGGCCAAGAATGGATAAAACGATACTGTCCATGCAATGGATAGAAAGATTAAGTACAGGAGTGATCAAAAAACATCCAATTATTTAGAGACAAGATGGAGATTCATTAAAAAATTTCGAGTTTTCGAGGTACCCATTAGAATACCTCAGATACAGCCAGGAATTATTAATAAATCATCGGCTATAATGCTGACTTATTAGAATGAGGTGGGAGGCAAAAACCACCAGGCAATAGTTTTACCCTCATTTCATTAAATGCTTTACAACGCGGAGACTTGATCTGGATATAAATCGCATCTGCTTTTGGCATAAATCGCTGACAACCACAGCAAGGTATCTCTTGTAATATCTTCTGATATCTCCATATTTAATCAAGTATTAACCTCTTACAGGTTAAGTATTATAAATGTAGTTAAGGCATTATAATTAATATTTTTTACGATTGATAAAAGTTTATTGATCGTTAACATCGCTGATGTTTTATGTTATCCGATAAGAGTTCAGTAGTGCGATTTCATTGTACATAAAAGGCTATGTTGGCAAAGGTTGTTAATAGAAATCCATTATACTGATATGAAGAATTTTCGCTACATCGGTGTTGTTATGAAAAAACAAACAATCATACAGATCAAAGAGACTTTTTTCTTACTCCATGCCAATATAAAGCTGCATCTCATTAGTTGGCTAGGCGGCAATCTATCGGATGATCTCGATTCATGCATTGAAGCAACTCATTCCACTTTATCCTACTCATATTATCACACTGAAGATATTATCTTATCCGTTGTAGACATTCATTAGTGTTCTACCAATATCGTTGCAAAATCCACGATTGTAGGAAAACATTTAATAATCTTACTGAAAATCCTCTGATGAAACCACATCACAAGGATAAATGATTTAGTTATCTGCGCGATGTATGTTGAATAGCTTAATTTTACGTCAGCCAGCAAAAAAAACTAGGGATTAATTTGAAAACAGCGTTTAGATGGCATCACTGCTTCCTTGCTTCATCAGCGAAAGCTAATATAAATGCATTAAGTAGTATTCTTGAAGTATATGAAATATTTTTCTTTGAATCCTTAAAATGGAAAGGTTATATCCCACATAGAAAAACTAGAAAACGCAGAAGAGGAGGAAATAAAAAAAAACGAATCGCGCGCGGTCTTAATCGCCCGAGATCTGATAGGGTCATGTAAGCGATGAGATTCTTGAAGAGTTTAATGCAGAAAGTATCTTAACTATTTTTTGAATCGATCATCAATAAAGAGTCCATCCTTTTCTCGGATGGAGCTAATGGTACAAAACCTTTGTCAGCGAGCATGAAAGTAATCACAATTGATTAATAAGGTTGGATAATTGGAGAGTTATTGGTAAAGAATTCCTCATTCAAAATGTAAAAAGCTATATTAACCGATTAAAAAATAGCTGAGTAGATTCCATGGCATGGGGTCGGTTTATCTATCGAATTATTTGACCTGAAAATGATTATTTGAAACAACAAGAATTGAAATACAGACGTGGCTACAATTTTCTCTGCAAGAAAATCAATAATCTTTGTCAACATAGCCTAATACAAAGATGATCAGGGTAGCTAACAGGAATGTGGATTACTGACTTACCTAGATTTATTCAGTAGCAACAGCAACGCTTTACCAATAATGTGTTCGTATTTTTTATAAAGGACAATCAAGCACATTTTTCATGTGAATCAGGTTTTATGGCAGATTGGATTTATAATTGATGCAGTGTGAATTCTTTTACATGCACCGAAACTACAATATAATTGGCGGTGCCAATCATATTTTAAAACTTCATTTCTAAACATAATTAAATTACAAAAAAAGATTATCTATCTGAGGCGGACAAGTTATCTCTACCTGTAGAGATAGAGTCAAAAAAGAAACATGTTAATATTTTTGTTTCTTTTTTTTGTGGCGGATAAAGAAAGCTTTTTGTATAGATTTTACTTATTAAGGAAGGGAAGAGCTTTACATCAAGCAGCAAAAGATTAGGAAGTACCGCGATCTATCCTTAATAATTATTTTATAGAGGAGTTCAACCTA
Organism: Arsenophonus sp. NEOnobi-MAG3; assembly: GCA_052171895.1. Taxonomy (GTDB): domain Bacteria; phylum Pseudomonadota; class Gammaproteobacteria; order Enterobacterales; family Enterobacteriaceae; genus Arsenophonus. Next base: position 218,683 of record JBQMRN010000002.1, on the reverse strand, counting down.
CACGTTTAAATTAAATATACTAAAAAAATACTTAAAAAAGAATCAGTATCTCTTGAGTAGCTTATTAATGGGATTGGCAAAGAACCAGAGTTAGTCAAAAATGATAATCTATTGCTTGATAAGCAGTTAGAAGATCTTAATACCATTTTAGTTCCATAGAGCCATTAGAAAGAGAAAAACTAACTAAATTGCTTAGACGTAGAGGGATCATGTACCTTCTAGGATTACTTTGTCCTGACAACCAAGCCTTACCCTTGAACTAAGGGGGGAAGAAAAAACGATTTGTTTTGTGGATGAGGAGTCTCGATGTCAGAAAAAGAATTTAAAGAGATTTTATTTAAAATTGAAAATCAGTACCGAAAAGCATTTCAGAAGTAGAGCAGTATCTAATGTTAACATCCTGTCCTGGGCAGAGCCTGAAATAAACCTTACCCAAGTTAAAAAATTTTGTAAATACAATTTACATGGCATTAAAGATTATTTCTAGTGCTATAAAATATTTTATTTTTAGATAGATTGTTTGTTTTTTATCATTGGTATAAAATCAGAAAATCGCTTCTAAACTCAAAAAATTCCATGAGTTTCTGCTAATTCCAGGATATTTCCACAAGTATCAAATAAATTACTTCTTTATATGACTAACATGTATGTTACATTTTATTGTCCCTTTATAAATAGTATAGCAAACTCTGTGAATTTAAAAATTGGCATTTTACCGGTTACCCACCCCAACCTAGTATATCTTCAATTCAAATAAAATAAGCAAGAAAAATATGTAAATAATATTCAAGTGAAAGATGAAATAATTAAAATTATTGCCACCAAATTACTAAAAGATTTAACAATATCATTAGATGATACATTATCTACAACAGAAAACCGAGTGAGCTAGAAATTTTTTCTTATAAAGGTACAGATTCTAAATTAAAAAACATTCTGAAGATACTTTTAGATTTTAAATAATAGGGCTTTATTATAATTTTCATAACAGCTATTCCAAAAGACTTTAGTGTTATCGAAGATAACTTTAAAAAAGTTTGTTATCCTAACGATATTGTAAATGAGTTATACTCATTTCTGCTCTATGTGGTTTCGGAAATAGTTGGGTATCTTGCTAATTGATTTCGTGAATAATTTCAACAACAGAGAGATGATATGCCATGAAAAGTCTACCCTACAAGTATTCGTGAAACCAGATATTACCGGTGGATCCCTCTTGCATGAACTCATTCGTAATGATGATAGCCAACTGATAACCAGCACCGTTTAGGCTAAGTTTGAAGCCATGCTGCCGATAATATCCTTAACATCGCCTTCTCGATAGGTGGCATGCTGTTGTCCATAACGATTATTTAGCAAAGTGAACCATACAGACTAATATTGGCGATCTTGAGATTAAAGTGCCTAAGGTCAATAATAGTGTGCAGCGGCAACGGAATATACTTCAACAGCTCGTTACTATCGCCTTATCTAAAGCGTGCAAAAAGCGTCAAAGAGTTACATATCATGGGTTCTAACCTTCTGATTTAGGGGATATGTCCAGCGGTGATTTTATGAAGCTCTGCCCCCGCTTCTCGGTAAAAAAAACACATGCTCTCTGCCAGTACCCATTAGCAGATTGAAACAGCAATGGCTTGAAAAGCATAGGCAATGCTGCCTGCGTAATTTAAGTGATATGCGATACCTTTATTTCTTGGCCGATAGCATAGATAGAGTCATCTCAAACAAGATGATCGCCTTTTCCGGCTAGTATTATCGGCGTCGCTAACCATGGACGAAAGTGAGCTAGTTGCGCTTAAAAATGCTTATAGAGAGCCAGAAGCGCGAACTGGGCGAACTTTTCAATACCCTGACGAGAGCCTAAGCTTAACCGTATCTCCCAAGATTGCTACTGGAGACGGTGCTCTTGATTTTTTGGAATGCAATGGCAACGATATTCCTGAATACGCAGCAGCAACGCTGTTGGGTGGGTACAAAAAACAGGTAATGTGCTGGGCTTCAGATTTAACTGAAAGTTAAGGCTGAGACCTGGCGGGATGCTATATACTAGCAAAGAGCCGTGATGCCGCTAATAATGCCCTTGATGTTTTCTTGGCAAGATTTTCAGCGAAGTATGCTGCAGCGATAAAAAAGCTGGAGAAAAATTAAGAATAACTGCTAGCATTCTCTACAAGTTTCCATCAGAGCATTAGGCGTCAATAAAATGACAAATCCAATTAAATCGACTTTTATGACAATGAAGCTACGAAACTAATGCTTAAAGAACTATAGTTCAAGAAAAACAACCCTTTCAATGCTATTTAAGCTGCTACAATCTACTAAGAAAAGCTGGAACCGGTGAAGGGGAACACCTTGGACTTTCTGTAACCCTGGTGGTAAACAACATGCAATTTAAGAATGGAGAATAGATTCATTAAGCATTAGAACAGAGGAGCGTAGACTGACCGTCATACACAAAATTTACTAATAACTCGATTGCCCTAAAAACCGATTATATAACCAGTTTTTAAAAAGTATCAATAATAATAAATTAATGGATAATATCATTACTTTATTCTAATAATGTATTACTTTCTTGCATAAAGCGTTTAGCATCCTGACCAAACCATTGACTAATTCTCTTAAATTGAGTAATAAATTTTTGCTTATCGTAATTTTTAAGCAATGCAAGAGAATGACCAAAACTTTGGTAATATTTAACTATTAAATCAATGTTTTCATCAGATGCCATAATAATATCTGCATAAATCTGTGGATCCTGAGCAAACAGGCCCCCAACCATTGCTAACTCTAATCGATAAATAGGTGAAGAAAACGTTAATAATTGTTGCAGATCTATTTTTTGCTCAGATAAATATTGTCCATAAGCAAAACTAGTAAAATGGCGAAGTGCCTGAATAAACCCCATATATTTATCATGCTCTGTCGCATTAATTTTATGTAATTTAGCTCCCCAAACAGTAAATTGTTGTAATAGCCATTGGTATGCTTGTGGATTTCTCCCTTCACAATAAATAATTACTTGTTTAGCAATACTATTCACATCAGAGCTAAACATGGGATGTAAGCCAACAACAGCCCCATTATGCACTGATAACATAGCTTCAAGCGGCGGCTGCTTAATAGAAGAGATATCCATCAATAATGTATCTTCAGATAATTTCGGCAATTTATTAATAACTTCTAGCGTTAAATGGATGGGCACACTTACCATTACTACAGCAGCATTAGCCAATAATTCATAGGCTCTATCCCAATCTTCTTCGCTTAAACTATAAACTTCATATCCAGAGAGTCTAAATAATCGAGTAAATAATTTTCCCATCCGACCTTGCCCACCTACTATAATAATAGGTCCTAGATCAGCATTTAATTTTTTAAACCCTTGATTATTTTCATACAGGTACGATTCACGCATAATGCGGCGTAAGATATCTTCAATCAAATTAGGTGCAATACCTATTTTTTCAGCTTCTTTACGACGCGCTTCTAACATTGAAGCCTCACGCTCTGGCACATAGATAGGTAACCCTTGTTGGCTTTTCAGTTCACCAACTCGCGTCACTAATTGCATTCTTTTTGCTAGTAATGCGAGTAATGACTTATCAATTTCATCAATCTGGTGACGTAATTGTAATAATTTTGCAGACATCAATTTACCTTGTATTAGCTTGATTTTTCTAGGGTCTTAATACGCTTTTTAAGTATTGAGCGAATTTTAATATATAATTTTCTTAATACTGCATCCGTTGTTTCTCAACTAATAGAACCTAGCTCACTATGATGTAAGCGGCGCAGCTAGGCGCTGGCTTCGGGGAAAGTTCATAATCTGAGTACTGTTTTTATATTCAGCGATATGTTAATTTTTTAAAAATTCATTAAAATAGCTCGGAATAAATCTTTTAGAAAGCGAAAACCGGATATAATTAGGAAGAAAACACGGGACTTCACCTGGTGTTACACCCCTGTTTATACAAAGCAAGCGCTTTATGATCTCTCTCCAAAAATTAATGATGACACAGGACAAACTGAATTTTTTATGACACCACAAAAGAGGCCATACATCAATGCATTAAAAACTCGGTCCACAATTTTTTCTCAATACGGAAATATTATCCGCCTTTAGTCACAATTATCCTGTGTTTTGAGCAACGCCAAGGCTAAGCCGATGATGCTGGGATACAACTGGATTGAGTGGTAAGATTTAAAATATGCTTGCTGCTGAATTCATCACCTATAGGGAAACTAGGGATAACCCCCTCTCCTTCACCACATGAAACAAACATAAAAATAAGTAAGCTGATAAACATAATGAATCCGGACAGGATGACGATTTCTATTTCTCTGACAAGATACTCATAGGGCGCAATTTACTCAGATGTATAAAATCTCCCCTGTCCAACTAAACTGCTTTTTAGGATTGATGATGGCTGAAATAAATTTCTTGAAAACACGGTAAAATATATCAACTTGTGTACCCCGCATCTACCGAGCAAATGCTTGCCTGCAGAACTTGTGCCATGGATGATATTCTGCGCTACTGCTGTGCCTCTTCTGAATGTTTCCACAGCTGTTTTTTCTAGCAAAACTGTAACTCAAAATCCTGTAGTCCATGCGATTTTCAAAGCTAGGGAGCACTGATTAACACAGTAGGTTCATATTTTACCAGACTGGGACTGGCAACACATTACTTTCACTATTCCCACATTTTCTTTGCCATTTTCAATAATAACTACCAGTGACTCAATACCCTCTTTCATCCCCGGTGCAAAACAGGATATTGAAATTGCTATCTTCTGTGTTTTGTACACTTATGCTCGACAACTCAATCAAGATCCGTATATTCATTTCTCCGTTACCAGTGGTAGTCCAGATATTAAAGATATTGTATGACATGAGCTGTTCTTCAAAAAAGACCACGCGAAGATATCTAGCTTGATCCTGTCATTCGGCTTTTACATCACAGCTATAACCTGATAAATCCAAGTAGTTCTTCCTTATCTGGAGCATATCCGCACCAGGAAGCAGTGGCAGCGTTATCTGAAGGTACAGTATACAGACGTTACTGGAAAGTGTCCTCTTCTAAAAAGAGGAAAGAGGTGTGGCATAGCATGAAATATCTCTGACGCTACCTTAAATGCCACCTCTTGTATCCGCATTAAAACCTCAACCTTATCGGAAAAGTTGGAGTAGTTGCACATTATTAGTAGGATCACCGAACTAAGAATACCAGTAGCAGACCATGATGCAGAAAGAGATGATAAGTCGCTATATTTAGCTGTATTCCAGCGAGGCATGTTAAGATGGTGGTTTACTATGCTTGCTTGTAGAATTCTAAACGAGGCACACTATTATTACTGAATATATATAAGGCGCTGGAGATGAGAAATCGCAAAAAACTAGAAAAACCGAAGTCTTCTCCTCTGTTATGATAAAAGGATTCCTGCGTACAGATTCATGCAAATGCATTCTGTATGCCGACAGATTACTTTTTATCGACGCCTCACCTCACCTTGCCAAACAAGAAACAGATTCTTTGTCAGAAAAAATGCATAAAATAAAAAACGAGGGTTAAGGGTTATTATTTATATTAACTTATAATTAATGCCTATAAAATTAGTGCATTATGTCAAAAATATACAATCCAATGATGAAATTTTTACTTATAATAGACCCATAAACTGATTCTATATCCTTTTAAAAAATTTATGACTTTTAGTCTTTACTTAAAAAACGATTTAATTTCCTAAACATCAAGGATCACTGATAGAAACACCATACTTAATTTTAGAACGTAATTGTTCTAAAGATTGACTTCCTTCATTAATCTTGCTTTCAAGCATCATATCCATAATTGACCGATTACTATTAGTAATTTCTTCTATAATAGACTCAACAAGCTGCAGTTGACGAAAAAACCTTTTTTCGAATTACTATGGGTACACAATACCTATCTCTATTTCACAATTTGAAATATATTGCACACTATAATTTAGGTTTTCCCCTACTCTTAAAATGAGATAACCATCATGGTTACCTTGCGTTTATAATAAACAAACTTAATCTTATTGATTAATACTAATAAAACAATCTTGTAGCATTGCTGCAGCTCTCATTGCATTAATTACCGTTATTAAATTATCTTCAGTACTATTTTAAACCCAACCGGCATAGAGAGTCCAGAAGCTATTTCCGATATGTTTGCGATTCAGTTGTTCTAGCATCTATAGCAGAGCAACTAAATAAATCACCTAAATATTCTGAATTATTTAGATCAATTGTTTCTGTCGCCAATGGTAATCCTATATTGATAAGCGATAATAGTAGTTTATATACGATATGTACTCCTTTTTCATATCAGTCCTTTTTCATATAAAATAATCATCCATCAGCGGATCGCTAATCAGATCTATTACAACTCGTATAATAGAGTGCGCGCTTTTTCAAAATAATCCACCCCTCCCGTATAACAATATATAAACTATCACTAAGTTCTATTGCTAACTGCTTTAAGCGATGGGAATATTCTAACGCTGCATCCATGACATGGATAGAACACAGAAAAGGCAGCAGAAATAATTAATACTCGTGAGTGTCACACAATGTTGATAACATTAGCAATAATTCAGCGAGAATGGGTGATTATTAAGAGTTAGGCTCATTTCTAGTGTATGGAGTTTCGAAAATGGTGGCATATCTCTATCCTGCTAATTAATTTAGTGAATGATTTCAATAACAGAGAGATGATATGCCACGAAAAAATTTACCCTACAGATATCCGAAAAATCAGATATTACCTGTGATCCATTGTCTGAACTTGATCCAATGGTACCAAGTAGCTGCTGATATCCATCATTGCTGTTGAGGATGAGCTCGAAACCCATGCTGCTGCGACATGCTGAAACGCTGGCTTTGGCTTATTGATGGGTGTCATTCCATCATCCGTAACAGTTATTTGTCACAACGAACTATTATACAGACTAGTAATTGGCGATGTTGAAATTAACGTACATAAGATCAGGGATTGCTGCGACAATAGAATACGCTTCAACAGCTCATTACTACAATCCTTATCTTAATGCCTATAAAAACATCCAAGAACTGCTGGTATTCTACAACTGCTCATCAGAGCACTGAGTATCAATAAGAACAACGAATCCAATTGAATCAGCTTTTCGATATAAGGCTACGAATCTGAAGCGCAAAAAACTATAGTTTGAAAAACAACCCTTTCAACGCTATTTAAGCTTCCCCTTTCTCCTCAGAAAGGCAGGAACTGGCTAAGACAATTAAATCTGTTTGAGCATAGTGGTAAACAACGTCAAATTTAAAGATGAAGAACAGATTTACAAAACAATAGCTACCTTACCATTGTAAGGTAGATTTGCTAATAATTTGTCATTATTATAATCCAATCAATAATATTTTTATCCTCTTTTGGTGTAATTAAAATCTGCTCATCAGAAATATTAACATTATAATGTTAATATTTTTACAAGATCATTATCTTTACCCGTTTAATTTTATCTTACAGCGATTTGAAGTTCAACTATACTACGATAACATGAACTTAAAATATTCCAATCCATTCAACGACAATATATAGTAACATATTACTTTACTAATATAGAACAGAACAGAACTATATAATTAAATAAAACTAAACAAAAAATTCAGATTTATTATAAAAATATTTCTCCATTTATAAAAATTAAAAAAAGAATTAATAAATAACGACTAATAATGCATTAAGCTAAAAATAAGTAATAAAAAAGAAAAAACTCACAAATTTTACGATTTTTAAAGATTTTTAGGATGCAGCGAAAAGCAAATTATTTATTTGGTGTTCAAGCGCTCTTTAATACGAGCTGCTTTACCAGAAAGCTCTCGCAGGTAATACAATTTAGCTCTGCGAACAGCACCACAACGCTTAACTGTGATACTATCGATAACTGGTGAATGTATCTGGAATACCCGCTCAACACCTTCACCATTAGAAATTTTACGAACAGTAAATGCTGAATGGAAACCGCGGTTACGAATAGCGATAACTACGCCCTCAAATGCCTGCAAACGTCTTTTAGATCCCTCAACCACCCATAGCTTAACTTCTACGGTATCTCCTGGATGAAATGAAGGGATATTTTGCTTCATTTGCTCTTGTTCAAGCTGTTTAATAATGTTGCTCATAATTACTTTTTTTACCTTAGGTAACCTGATATTATAGAAGATAGTATAATATAATATCTCAATTAATATGTTGCTGTTCTTCATATTCCTGTTGGAATTCTGCCAACAACATTCTCTGCTCATCAGTCAGAGCTAGGCTTGTTAGAAGTTCAGGTCTTCTAAGCCAAGTTCTGCCTAGTGAGTGTTTTCTTCTCCAATGCTCTATTTCAGCATGGTTACCTGACAATAAGACACTAGGAACCTTCATACCTTCTAACACCTCAGGACGGGTATAGTGAGGAGAATCAAGTAACCCACTCATGAAAGAGTCTTTTTTAGCTGATGCCTGGTGACCTAATACACCAGGAATAAAGCGAGAAATTGAATCGATCAATACCATTGCTGGTAATTCTCCTCCGCTAAGAACATAATCACCAATTGACCATTCTTCATCAATTTCAGTTTCATTTATCCGTTCATCGATACCTTCATATCGACCACAAACTAAAATAAGCTTTTCATTTGCCGTCAATTGGCAAACACCTTGATGATTAAGTTTGTGTCCCTGCGGTGAAAGATAAATTACCTTAGTATTTTCACCGATCTCAAATTTTGCTGCATGAATGGCATCTCTAAGAGGCTGTACCATCATTAACATACCTGGACCACCGCCATAAAGGCGATCATCTACAGTGCGGTGCCTGTCATGAGTATAATCTCGCGGATCCCAACATTGTATATTCAATAGGCCATTTTTTACTGCACGACCTATCACTCCATACTCGGTTATTGCACGAAACATTTTTGGAAACAGGCTAACAATCCCAATCCACATCTTGCGCTATACCAATAAAATACCTTCAATTAGTGTTTAAAAACAAGGATTCCAATCTACTTCAATTATCTTAGTAGTAAGATCAATGTTCTTGATTATCTGTTCATCAAGAAACGGTATTAACCGTTCTTTAATACCGAATGCATCTTTCAGATTTGCTTTAATTACCAGTACATCATTTGAGCCTGTTTCTATTAAATCTTGAACAAAACCAAAACTATAACCTTTAGTAGTTATGACCTGGCAACCAATTAGATCTTTCCAATAATACTCATTATCTTCAAGTACAGGTAGTTGTGCTGAATCGATGATAATTTCGTAATTAGTGATTAAATTAGCAGCATTTCTATCATCAATATGCTTTATTTTGATAATAATATCTTTGTTATGTTGTTTCCAACCTTCTAATTCTAGTCGTTGCCACCACTGACATGAACGTTGAATAAACCAAGGCTGATAATCAAAAATATCTTCGGTATATTCTGTGGATGAAAAAATTCTGAGCCAACCACGAATGCCATGTGCAGAGCCTAATTTTCCTAATGCTATAGGATTAGCTGGTATATTAAGACAAACCTCTTTGCTCACCACCACACACCATAGTAAATTAAGCTACTCTTTTTAGTTGTTTGATCAGTCCTGAAACACGATCAGAAAGTCTTGCACCTAAACCAACCCAATGCTCAACACGAGCTAAATCTAAACGCAATTCTTCCGCGTTACCTGATGCAATAGGGTTAAAAAAGCCTATACGTTCAATAAAGCGACCATCACGTGTATTACGGCTATCTGTGACAACGATTTGATAAAACGGACGCTTCTTTGTGCAACTTCGAGCTAAACGAATTGTTACCATAAGATCCTTATTAGTTAACAGATGAACTAAACTCTATCAGATCAATAGGGTCTAGTTGTGAATATCAAGATGATAATAGGCTACTCTTTTTAATATAAAAAGCAATCAAAAATACGAATTATTTATTTAATGCTTGATTGTTAACTACCAGGGAAACCCGGTGGGATCATACCTTTCATCCCGCGCATCATCTTAGCTAATTCGCCTTTTTTCATTTTCTTCATCATTCGTTGCATATCATTAAACTGCTTAAGTAGCCGGTTAATATCCTGTACCTGTGTGCCTGAACCAGCTGCAATGCGCCTTTTGCGTGATCCTTTAATAATTTCCGGTTTTTGTTGTTCTTTAGTGCTCATAGAGTTAATAATCGCTTCCATTCTAAGCAACACTTTATCATCCATTTGTGACTTAACTGCATCAGAAATTTGGAATATGCCTGGGATTTTACTTAACATACTTGCCATACCACCCATATTACGCATTTGTTTAAGCTGCTCAAGAAAATCATTTAGATCAAAACTATTCCCTTTTTTAAGTTTATGAGCAAGCTTCTCCACTTTTTTCCGATCAACTTTGCTTTCTATCTCTTCAATCAGCGATAAGACATCTCCCATACCAAGGATACGAGAGGCAATCCTGTCAGGATAAAAAGGCTCTAAGCCATCAATTTTCTCCCCTATGCCAAAAAATTTAATAGGTTTACCCGTAATATGGCGGATTGATAATGCGGCACCACCACGAGCATCACCATCAATTTTTGTTAAAATAATACCGGTTAATGGCAACTTTTTATTAAAAGACTTAGCGGTATTAGCTGCATCTTGCCCAGTCATTGCATCAACAATAAATAAGGTTTCAATTGGATTAATAGCGCAATTGATTGCATGAATTTCTTTCATCATAGCTTCATCAACATGCAGACGCCCAGCGGTATCAATGATTAGCACATCATAAAATTTTAATTTTGCATGTTGTAGCGCATTAGTCGCAATCTCAACGGGTTTCTCGCTTGAAGTTGATGGAAAAAAATCAATGCCGATCGTTTGAGTCAATATTTCCAATTGCTTGATAGCAGCAGGACGATAAATATCAACAGAAACCACTAAAACTTTTTTCTTCTGTTTTTCTTTTAAAAATTTTCCTAATTTAGCCACAGTGGTAGTTTTACCCACCCCTTGCAAGCCGGCCATAAGAATAACGGCGGGAGGTTGTACCGCTAAATTTAAAGCACTATTCTCCTCACCCATCGCTCTAATGAGCTCATTTTTCACAATTTTAACGAATTCTTGGCCTGGTGTTAGGCTTTTATTGACATTCTGACCTACTGCACTTTCTTTTATTGATTGAATAAAGTCGCGTACGACTGGCAAAGCAACATCAGCTTCTAATAACGCCATGCGAACTTCACGTAATATTTCTTTAATATTCTCTTCAGTCAATCTTCCACGCCCACTAATATTACGCAATGTACGCGAAAATCTCTCAGTTAAATTATCAAACATATGCTTAACTCAATTTTTATTAAATGGATCTTCTATCAGTTAATTTTTAATATAACACGATGATAATTCAATCTCTGCATGGAGTTTCATAAGAATAGTTGTCAGATCCCAAAAGATAGTATGTTTTTTTAAATAATATAGGTTTAACTTTGAATTAATCTTTCATAAACTGCAATGGAGTTTTACTAGCTAATACTGATTGAGATAATTCCTAATTGTACAGGCAAACATGCCCATGTAGAGTGATTTTAAGCTATTGACCAAAATTGAATGCAAGTAAGAAGGTACTTGAGGTCGAAAATGCTTATCGAGAGTCATAAGCAAACTTGGCTGAACTTCTTAATACCCTGCGAGCACGCCTAACTTAACTGTATCTCCAAGGCTTGAGAAGGGAGACAGGTACCCCTTGGTTTTTGGAATAGAATGGCAAAGATATTCCCGAACACCCGGGACAACTCTGTTAGGTACAAAAAAATAGCTAATGTGCTGAATTTCAACTCCTCAAAAGCATACAACTAAAAGTTAACGCTGACTTGCAGGAGGCCTTGGGTAGCAGAGAGCTGCGATATCGTTAATAAAGCCATTGATGCTTTATTAGCAATATTTTCAGCAAAGTATCCTGCAGCAATAAATAAGCTAGAGAAAGATCAAGAAGAATTGCTAGCATTCTCTATAACTTCCCGTCAGAGCATTAGGACTCAATAAGAATGAGGAACCCAATTAAATCAACTTTTGCGATAGTGAGACTACGAAGCCAATGCGCGAAGAACTGTGGTTAGAGAAAAACAACCCTTTCAATAGTATTTAAGCTAGTAGAATCTGTTCAGAAAACTAGAACCGGCTAAGGAGATTTAACCTACTGACTCTAGTGGTAAACAACGTCCAATTTAAGGATGGAAAACAGATTTATAAAGCATCAGACTAGAACGTAGTCTGATCCCCATACCCATACAACAGATTTGCTAATAAGTTAACACCTGTAAAAATGCTAATCGGGTTATAGTTCAGCAGTAAAAAAATTTGTTAGCCATTGCGCAATCTATTTGGATCAAAAAACCGGTTTCAACTACTCATAACTTTATTCAAAGATGATTTAGATCATCCTATTGTATTAGATTTATGGTTAGGAAACTGAATTGCCTTTAAATGAAGGCAAAAAGGCGTCTTTTCTTGCTAAAAGAAGATAAAATTGGTTTACTTGGTCTATTGTAAGTTCCGATTTTATCGGAGTGGTATTCCTTTTACTAATTCACTAATTTTAGAGGCATTAACCATAAATTAAGATTAATAATCATTGTTTTTTGTATTTTATGCATTCTTTCTGACAACAATTCCATTACCTGTTTGCTAAGCTGAGAGCGTCGATAAAAAGTAGCCTCTATCGCCACACAGAATATATTTATACGAATTTCTGTGCAGGAATCTTTTCATCAGAACGGCGAATAACATCCCGGTTTTTTGTAAGCCATCTCATCTTCAGCACCTTATACATCTTCTGTAATAATGTTCCTTATTTATGATTCGATAAGAAATCATAGTAAGGCACCATCTTAACATACCTAGCTCGAATACGGCTAATATAGCGCCTGATCATCTCTTTCTGCCTCATGGTTTGCCGCTACTGCTTAGTCCGGTGATCATAATAATGATGTACAAGTACAAGCACTCCACCACCGGCGGCGCACTTCCCCCCCCCTTGGTTAATGCCGTAGTTTTGACGCAGATACTGTGGTGGGCGTTTTAAGGTAGAACCAAGGTATTTCACGCTATGCCATGCCCCTTTTGTCTTTTTAGCGAAGTGCACTTTCCAGTAACGTCAGTACTGTGCTTTCAGGTAACGCTGCCAGTGCTTCCGATTTTACGGATATGCCCATAAGAGCAGGAAAATTACTGGGATTTATCAGGTCATACCTGTGACGCAATAGCCGAATGACAGGACCCAGCTAGATATCTTCGCGTGATCTTTTTTGAAGAACAGCTCATGTTATGCATATCTTTAATATCTGGACTACCACGGGTGAGGGAGAAATGAATATACGGATGTTGATTGAGTTATCAACTATAAGTGTGAAAGGCACAGAAGATACTAATTTCTATAGCCTATTTACATGCCCCACTCTGCATAGCTCAGAGGGGGGAGGGAGCGAAATAAAGCGTTGAGTCGTAGGCAGTTATTGTTGAAAAGGCAAAAGAAGATAGGGGGAATAATGAAAGTAATGTATTGCCAGTTGCAATCGACTAAAATATGAACCTACTGTGCTAACCACTGCTCCGTGGCTTTAACGCTGCATGAACTGCCGGCTTTTATGGGAAAAACTTACAGCTTTGGCAGAAAATAGCTGTGGGAACATTCAGGAGAGGTACAACAGAACAGTAGCCACAAGACAAACCAATGGCAGAAGTTCTGAAGGCAAGCATTTGCTTGACAGATAGACAGTCCACGAGTTGACACTTTCAGCATATTTTTCAAGAAATTTATTCCAGCCCTTATCAATGCTAAAAAGCAGTTTAGTTAGGCAGAAAGCGGGGGGATATTTTATACATTTGTATAAATTATACCCTCTTGATATCTTACCAGAGAAATAGAAATCGTCATCCTGCCCGCATTCGTCATGTCTATCATCCCAGTTATCTTTATGTTTGTCAAAGGGGGGGTGAAGAAGACTGGGATTATACCTAGTTTCCCTATAGCTGATGAATTTATCGGTAAGAATACTTTCAGTCTTCCCCATCAATGCAGTTGTATCCAGCATTATCGAATTGCCATGGGCGTTTGCTCAAAACCTAGGATAATCATGAGTAGAGACGATAATACTTGCTTGTCGAGAAAAAATTAGGATAGAGAGTTAAAGTTAGGCAGATTAATTTATAAGCTTTTTTGTTATAAAAATTTAGTTGGTCTGTTCATCATTCATTTCGGGATGGAGATATCCCTAAATCGCTTTTAATAAACAGGCGGTGTAATACGTGAAGTCGCAGTGTTGTTTTTCTAATCTTATCCTACCCAGTTTACGCTTTTTAGCAAACCTATTCCAAGACATCTGGATGAATTCCTGAAAATTAACATATCACAGAATATAAAACAGTATTCAGATCATGAACATCCCTGAAGCAAGGTAGCTGCTGCGCTGCTCACACTATAGTGTGCTATGTTCCAGAAGCTTTAGCTAAACAGCTAGCATTATTGAATCAATATTGAACAAGGATAATGATCACCTACCATTAAATCCTAAACTTTTAAATAGCTAATAATATATCCAATAATTACAGACGTTATATACTAAACATATTTGCTTCTAGCCGGTGATATATATGCAAAAGCAAAATTTACCGCCATGCTTAGCATGGAGCTACTAAGCAAACGTATATGGTAGTATTAGTTGGAATAGCTGGTTTAATTTTTGGTTATGTTTATGTTTTGTTACCTCATATCTAAATAGTTGCAAATAAAAAGTCTAATAAGATTATTTTATATAAGCCGCAGGTGATTTCTTACTACTCTATGATGTTAGTTATGTTAAACTTACTTTTTCGTCATTACTAATCTACCTATTATGAAATTCCCTGGTCAACGTAAGTCCAAGCACTATTTTCCTGTTAGTCTCCGAGATCCTTTATTATCCAGGCAAGAGTTAATCAATAGTGAAAGTAATCATGCATATATAGTTGGAATAGATCAAACATTGGTTGATATTGAAGCAAAGATTGGTAATGATTTTATTCAGCGTTATCAACTCAGTCAAGGGCACTCACTAGTTATTAATGAAACTACTGCTGAAGAACTTTATCGTGAGTTAACAGAGCTTAATCTTATTAGTCATGAATTTGCTGGTGGCACAATAGGGAATACTTTACATAATTACTCGTTATTAGCTGATGATAGATCTGTGTTGTTAGGTACGATGTGTAATAATATTCAAATTGGCAGCTATGCATATCGTTATTTATGCCATACTTCAAGCCGGATGGACTTAAATTATTTACAAGGCGTTGATGGTCCTATTGGCCGCTGTTTTACTTTAATTACGGAAAATAGTGAACGAACATTTGCAATTAGTCCTGGGTTAATGAACCAATTACGTCCTGATAGCATCCCAGAGCAAATTATTGCAGAAGCATCAGCATTGATTATTACTGCTTATCTTGTCCGCTGCCAACCTGGCGAACCGATGCCAGCCGCAACAATACAAGCAATAGAATATGCTAAAAAACATGATGTACCAGTTGTGCTGACATTGGGTACTAAATTTGTTATTGCCGATGACCCCTGGTTTTGGCAGGATTTTCTCGCTAAATATGTTTCTGTTGTGGCAATGAACGAAGATGAAGCATTAGAGTTGACGGGCATTAACAATCCACTATTAGCTGCCGATAAAGTGCTTGATTGGGTTGACTTAGTACTTTGTACTGCTGGTGCTGATGGACTTTACATGGCTGGTTATACTGAATCAAACTATAAAAGAGAAACTCAACATCCTCTATTATCTGGCGCTATTAAGCAATTTAATCGTTATGAATTTAGCCGAGCAATGAGAAAAAAAAATTGTCAGCTTCCTTTTAGGATCTATTCATATATAGAGCCTTATATGGGTGGCCCAGAAAAAATTATGAATACCAATGGAGCTGGTGATGGTGCACTGTCTGCTTTATTACACGATATTACTGCTAATCGTTTTCATCTTTTAAATATTCCTAATTCAACAAAACATTTTTTGCCATATTTGACATATTCTTCCTTAGCACAGGTATGTAAATATGCTAATAGAGTTAGTTATCAGGTGCTTATCCAGCATTCACCACGTTTAACCAGAAGTTTGCCTGAAAAAGAAGATAGTTTAGAAGAATCTTACTGGGAACGGTAATTTAAAAATCAGGAAAAACTCAATATTAATATTTCCCCTTATTTATTTTTATCGGGTTAGTTAGAGGGAAGCATCAGGTTTTAAGTATTTATCTAAATCTTTACTATTTGATACTAAATTGTCATCATGATTATTAATAGCACAACAAGCTGTTTTCTTTTTAGCCAAAAAATGTGACATGGCTTTAGCAATTTCATATTCACCTACAACGATATGATTTGCCCCCAGTTCACGAATATATCTAACTTCATCATCATAGTTAGCACAAACAATAATAGTGATATCAGGGTTTAATGACCTAGCCTTTTCAATAATTTGCCCTGCTTCATACCCATTTAGAATGGTAACTAATAGTGTTTGAGCACAATCTATGCGAGCCAGCTTCATCAGTGCTTTATTTACCGCATTGCCAATTAGTGAGCAGAAGCCATTTTTGGCTAATTCTTCAAATCGATCGCGTGTGTTTTCGATAACGACAATCGGGATATTTTTTTGGCGTAATTTTTTCGCCAGAATAGTACCAACACGACCGTAACCAACAATAATTGCATGACCGCAAATATTGACAGGAATTTGTATAACTTCTTCCTTCGTTTCTTTTAATAATTCTTCCTCTGTCGTTTCAGTTTTTTTCAGATAACGGTCAAGTAAGCTAAATAGCAATGGATTAATCATAATAGATATGATCGCACAGGCTAAAATTAGGTTTGGTGCTTGACTATCAAATATATTGAGTATTATTCCCATTCCGGCCAAGATGAAGGAGAATTCACCGATTTGTGCCAGACTTATCGCGATAGTTAAGGCAGTACCCAAGCTATGACCAAATAGTCTAACTAACAGTAATGCGGCAACTGATTTACCAATAGTAATAATTGCTAAAACCGCCAATACAGCAAGTGGATGTTCTATTAATATGATAGGGTCTAGAAGCATACCAACCGATACAAAGAACAAAACTGCAAATGCATCTCGCAAAGGCAGTGTATCTTGTGCAGCTCGATGACTTAATTCAGATTCATTTAAAATCATGCCGGCGAAAAATGCGCCAAGGGCAAAAGAAGCATTAAATAAAGTTACTGCGGCGTAGGCAATACCGAGCGCTAGTACTAAAACTGCTAGTGTGAATAATTCACGAGAACCGGTTGCCGCAGTAAGGGCTAGTATCCATGGAATAAGTTGGCGACCAATAAAAAATGTAATGATAATAAAAATAGCTACTTTACCAACTGTAACGGTTAACTTAATTGCAAGTTCATTAAAATTAGCATTATTGCTATCAATAATACCGGCAATTGCTGGCAGCAATACTAACGTCAAGAGCATGACTAAATCTTCCACAATTAGCCAGCCAATGGCAATTTTGCCTCGTTTACTATCGATAAGTTGGCGTTCTTCTAATGCTCTTAATAAGACTACAGTACTAGCTGTTGAGAGACAAAGACCAAAAACAATTCCAGCAAATATTCCCCAACCAAATAGCATGGCTAAACCAAGACCTAATAAGGTGGCAATAATTATTTGAACGATAGCACTAGGAATAGCAATTGATTTTACTGCTAAAAGATCTTTTAATGAAAAATGTAAACCAACACCAAACATTAATAATATAACACCAATTTCGGCGAGCTCACTGGCTAAATTTGTATTTGCAACAAAGCCTGGCGTAAATGGACCAATAAGAACACCGGCCAATAAATACCCAACTAGCGGTGATATTCTTAGCCGTTGTGCAATCATACCAAATACATAGGCAAGAGCTAAACCACCAACAATTGTTGTGATGAGAGATGATGCTGAATGATCCATTAAATCTCCTCTTTTATTAGGATGATAAAATAAATACGCATGTAGAATTTAAGCTTATTTGATTTCCTATAAACTAAAAAAGAGCTAAAAATTAGCTTATAAGTAAAGCATTATAACTATAATAATAACTATATTAACTATAATTTATTATTTTATAAAACATTATAATATAAACTACTATTTTTATTTATATTATTATAATAATATGCTCAAAATAATGAAAATCCATATCATAATAATTAATTCAATACTTTTTATGTATTAAATAATTTTAAATCCTGGAAGGATTTTAATTTTTCTAAAGGTTAATGCAAAAGCGCATTTATCAATTATTTCTAAAATAAGAATTATTAGGTAAATACCTTTATATTTCATATATAAATAACATAATAAAATTATACTTATTTCTTGTGTATAGAGTTTTGGAGATGGTGGCCTATCCTACTGATTAATTTCGTAAATGATATCAGCAATAGAGAGATGATATGCCATGAAAAATCTAGCTTATACAAGTATCCGCAAAAACAGATATCACCTGTGATCCCTTTCATGAACTCATTTGTAATGGGTGTCCCATGCGAACTGATAGGCACCGCCGTTTAGGCTGACTTCAAAGTCATGCTGCGAGAATATGCTGAACGCTGCCAGTTCCTTGTTGACTGGCTTCCCCATGCCGCCGTCCATAACGGTTATTTGCCACAGCGAGAACTATAGAGACTGGTATTGGCGATGTTGAGATTAAAGTACCTAAGGCCAGGGATCGCACCAGCAAAGAAATATGCTTCCAACAACTCCTTGCTACCACCTTATCTGAAGCGTGAAAAACATCAAAGAGTTGCTACCATGAGCTATACCTGCGGAGGCATATCCATCAGTAATTTTCACGAAGCTATGGGATGGAGCGCTTCTAGCTAAAAAGCACATGGTCTCTCTGCTAAGTACCATCAGCAAATTGAAATAGCAATGGCTTGAAGAACACAGGCAAGGGTATCTGCAAGATCTAATCAATACGCGGTATGTTTATTTTTTGGCCGATAGCATAGACAATCCTGTCAGGCAAGATGATTACCTTTACCTGCTGTAATTATCGTCGTCACTAAACATGCATATAAGGAGCTAGTTGTGATCGAAGATGCTTATCAAAAGTCAGAAGCGAACTTGGCCAAACTTCTCGATAGCCTACAAGCGCTTGAATTAATCATATCTCCCAGGCTTGCTATGGGAGCAGCGTCATTAATTTTTGAAATGCAATGGCAAAGATATTCCATAGATACGCAGCACCAACGCTGTTGGATACACAAAATAGCTAATGTACTTGCTTTACTCCCAAAAGGTATGTAACTGAAAGTTAACGCTGAGGCTCCGCTGGAGGTTTTATGGCTAACAGAGAGCTGCGATATCGCTAATAAAGCCATTGATGTTTTATTAACATGATTTTCAGCGAAATATCCTGAAGCAATTAAGAAGCTGGAAAAAATCGAGAAAAAGTTCTAGCATTCACAATTTCTCGTCAGGGGCATTAGGCGTCAATAAATGAAGAATCTGATTAAATTGGCTTTTGCGACAATGAAGCTACTAAGCGGAGGGGCCCAAAAGAACTATAATTCAAGACAAACAACCCTTTCAATGCTATTTAAACTGCTACAGTCTGCTCAGAAAAGATGAACCGGCTAAGAGGACTTGATCTGCTTGTGTGACCTAATGGTAAACAACATGCAATTTAAGGATGGAGAACAGATTCATAAAGCATTAGAACGAAGAAAAGCTTACTCTGACCGTTATATACCAGATTTGCTAATAACTCGGAATTATCCCAATTAGTATTGGCTAGTAACACTCCATTAGAGTCTATGAAAGATTGGTTCAAAGTTAAAGCTCAATTATTGAATAAAAATCATACTATCTTTCTGGATGTGACAATTAGGTAAAATGATTTGCCGAAAACAACTGAATGTTATTGTAATAGATCTATTTTATGAATGGATTTTAAAAAATATAATAAACGCATCATCCCACAACTATTTAATTATAACGAAGGGTCAGCAGCTAAAATGTGAATCCCCGTATACTTTCAGGATCATGGTGACGGGATGCCTAAAGCTCTCTGATAACTGGAGGATCCATGATATGAAATATTACCTCTCTTGGCATTGATATTACAAAACATCTGACGCAAGTCTATTTCATTAATGAATATAAAGGTGAAATTATCGATAAACGAGTTAAGCAAGATCAATATGCTTTATTAAAATATTTCAGTAATCGTGAACCTTCTCTTAAGCAAGGAAGCCTGTTTTGGTTCTCAGTATTGGGCTCATGAACTAGAAAAACTAGGATATAAAATTCATTTACTTCAAGGTAAATTAATTAAAGTGTTCTTGATGGGAAACAAAATAACGTTATGGATTCTTGTGCTATCTAGAGGTGATTCAACAACCTAGTAAAGCGATAAGGCGTCAAAATCGAAGAGCAACAGGCTGTGCTATCTCTAGATAAGAAATCCGCCGCTACAACATACCAGCCCAGCTGGTGAAGTTTCATATGCCCTAAATTAACGGGCTATATCAATTATTATTAGAGTTTAGCGAAATGGTACATAAGGACGTAATGCGCTGGGCTCATTAAACAAAAGTATATCAGAAGTGCTTAATCGCTTGAAAGAAAAACCTGCTGCCATTCCTGATTTACCAGATTAAAGAGCAGTATCGACGACTCAGTGACCTTGATACTCAAATAGTTAGGATAGAAGAGCAGCTGGCTGGCTTAGCAAAACATGAACGAGACATGTCAGAAAATTATACAAATTCTTAGTGTTTGGCTGCTTATTGCCGCTGCCGCAGTTACTTCAATGGGAAATGCTAATGCGTTTCCGCTCAAGACGAAAGTTCTCTAGCTAATATCTGGCTAGTGTAAAAACAAACTAGCATTGGCTGGAAGGTACGGGGCTACTGGAAGGTATTAGCAAACGTAGTTATATCTATCTGCGAAGGTTGTTTATCCATGATACGAGGGGTGGTATCGCCGCCTACGCAATACTACTTTTCAAAGAACCCTCACCCTTGGAGTTTAACAGCCATAATAAAAAGGCGGCCGTCCAGCTCTTAGCGCTGATTGGAATGGCTAATAAGATAGCGCATACGCTGTGTTGGCTTTGCTTGCCCATGATCTGAGCTACGATAAAAAACACGTTATCATCTCAGACCGTTTTGAGTAAAATACCTTGATAAGACTATGTTAGTAAAGGTTATTTGTAGAAATCCATGATACTGTATGAAGGATTTTCGCTACAGAGATTGCCATGAAACAGGAAACAGTCATACAGATCAAAAAAATATTTCCTCGCTCCTTGCTAACATAAAGCGACATCTCATTAGCTGGCTCAGCGACAATCTATCGGATAATGTCGATTTATATGCATTGAAGCAATTCATTCCACTTTATCCTGCCCATATTGTCATACTGAACATATTTATCCGCTGTGAACATTCATTATGGTTATAGCAATATCGTTATAAAATACTTAGATTACAGAAAAACATTTAACAATTATACTGAAAGTCCTCTGGCGATATGACATCAAAAGGATAAATGATTAGTTATCTGCGATGTATGTTGAATAGCTTGACTTTACGTGAGTCAATGAAACAAACAGGCATTGATTTAAAATAGTGTTTTAGATTAACGATTGGCGTCACTCCTCACTCCTTCCTTTCTTCAGCGGCGACAGCCAACATAAATATACTAACTGGTATTGTTAAAATTGAAAAAACATTTTCCCTGAATCCTTTAAAGGGAAGCATTATATTCCACATAGGAAAAGCTAGAAAACGCAGAAAAAAGGAGATAAAAGGAACGAACGAATCGCGCTCTTAATCCTCCGAGATCAATAGGGTGGGTCCATGTAAACGATGAGATTCTTGAAAAGTTTAATAAGACTCTGTTAGGGCTTTTTAAGCAGATCATCGATAAAGAATCCATCCTTTATTCGGATGGAGCTAATGATACGAAACCTTTGCTAGCTAGTATGAAATTAGTCAGAATCGCTTAAAATAAGGCTAGATAATCATAGAATTATTGCTAAAGAATTCCACATTTAAAATGTGAATAGCTATATTAACTGATTAAAAGAATGGCTGAGGAGTAGATTCCATGCTGTAGAGTCGTTTTATTTATCGAATTATCTTGGCTGGAAAAGATTGTTTAAAACTAGAACAATTAAAATATAGACGTGCCTACAAATTGCTATGCCAGCAAAGAAATAACCTTTCCTTTGCCAACATAACCTTTGATAAAGATTAACTCTTTTAAATATTAATGGTGAATATAAAATGTTGCATAGGGAATCATAGTGATGACAACGATAGGTAAGATCTAGACTTTGCTAAACCTGGATTGTTTCTTGAACTTAAAGCCCTTTAGGAGAATAAGGTGCGAAAGTCAGCGGATTACATAGAGGCCCCGGCGTAATGGCTGTAACAAGGTTGGATATAGATCTGTAACAACTGCCCCTCAATATCTAAATTTCAGATGTCTTGCAAACAGGAGGGAGGATGCGTTAATATAGCGAATAATGAAGCGAAAAGTATTAAAATATTGCTCATAATAAGTGTAATGATTCTTGCTGCTTGGAGGGGAAAACCAGAAAGAATTACTACAATCACCAGAGCGAATTAATGGATAAAATTTATACTACTACTCCTCCTGTATAGATTTTTCTGGTATTAAAATGACAGTTTTTTTAACAAAAAAAATACATTTATTAAACAATTAACCTATTTAAATAAGGATGAACAAAAACATTTTTTTTTACTACAAAAAAAGTAGAGTAAAAAAGGCACTAAATTTTTTATTGATTAATATAAATAAAAAACCTATTTTAAACCTAGTATTGATGATAATATTATAGAATATCCCGATTAAAAAGGAAGTTGAATAGAAAATGACTTAAATTATATTAGAGAAAGCAAAGCCAGACAAAAAGAGAGAGGGAATAAACGACATCGTCTGCACTGCTTTATTTAAATAAGTATAAAATAAGCATACTTATAGTGTGAGCGATATTAATTAGAAAAATGATATCACTAAATCAGTAATTGAAGCAAGTAAACCCGTTTATCTTGAAATTGAGAGCTATGTTATACCATATCTGCCCATCTATACCATATCTGCCCATCAATGGATGATGGTTTATTTGATGCAACATTGATCAAGACCGGCGCAATTAAATTTGACAAATCGCCTACTTATCAGTTTTATTAATCATCCTCACTAATAATAAAATTCAAGCTATTTTTAGCTTGAATTTTATTATTAGTGAGGATGATTAGTTAAGTTTTATTTTCAGAAAATCAACTATCTCAGCGAGATCAATAAATTTTTTCTCATTATTTCGCCGCTGTTTATATTCAAGCTTGTTATCATCTAAATTACGATCACCGATCACAATGGTATGAGGTATTCCAATAAGCTCCATATCGGCAAACATCACACTAGGGCGTTCTTTACGATCATCAAAAATGACATCAATGCCATTGGCTTGCAAATCACAGTAAAGTTTTTCAGCAACTTCTTTAATACGATATGATTTATACATATTCATTGGCAAAATAGCAACTTGAAAAGGTGCAATCGCATCAGGCCAAATAATTCCTTTATCATCATGGTTCTGTTCAATTGTAGCAGCTACAATCCGCGTGATACCGATACCATAACATCCCATCATTACCATTTGATTATGGCCATCTTCATTTTGCACACGGGCCTTCATTGCTTCAGAATATTTAGTTCCAAGTTGAAAAATATGACCAACTTCAATCCCACGTTTAATTTGTACAGTTCCTTTACCATCCGGACTTGGATCCCCTTCGACTACATTACGTAGATCATAAACGTCGGGTAAAGGTAAATCCCGTTGCCAATTAATACCAAAATAATATTTATGATCGATATTGGCAGCGGCACTAAAATCACTCATCATAGCAACGCTGCGGTCGATAATCGCCGGTATTGCTAAGTTAACAGGGCCTAATGAACTTGGACCTGCTTTTAGGATTGATCGTATTTCTTCTTCTGTTGAGAATCTCAGAGGACTCGCAACCAGAGGATGTTTTTCTGCTTTGATCTCATTTAATTCATGATCACCACGGATCAATAAGGCAACAAGCTGATGACCACTCTCTTTTGCTGCACTAACAATTAAGGTTTTAACTGTTTTCTCAATAGGTAAATTATGTTGATCAACTAGCTCAGCAATGGTTTTTGCATCAGGGGTATCGATAAGACGCATATTTTCAGTTGGTGCAGCACGTTCTTCCGTAAGACAAATCGCTTCTGCTAGTTCAATATTAGCGGCATAATCTGAAGTGGTAGAAAAAACAATATTATCTTCACCACTATCAGCTAAAACTTGAAATTCATGCGAAGCATTCCCACCGATAGAGCTAGTATCTGCTTGGACTGCCCTAAAATTGAAGCCAATACGGCTAAAGATTGTACTATATGCCTTATACATTGCATCGTAAGTTTGTTGCAGCGAGTTTTGGTCGCTATGAAAAGAATAAGCGTCTTTCATAATAAATTCACGGGAGCGCATCACACCAAAACGTGGTCTTATTTCATCACGAAATTTTGT
Source organism: Arsenophonus sp. NEOnobi-MAG3 (assembly GCA_052171895.1). Lineage (GTDB taxonomy): Bacteria > Pseudomonadota > Gammaproteobacteria > Enterobacterales > Enterobacteriaceae > Arsenophonus. The sequence goes on along the minus strand of JBQMRN010000002.1, from coordinate 194,019 downwards.
TTGGATTTGATAAAGGTTCAACGGCAGCTGCTTATAAGAAGTAACTTCGTTACGAATAAGATCGGTAATTACCTCTTCATGAGTAGGACCCAATACAAAAGGGCGCTGGCCACGATCAACAAAACGAAGCAATTCTTGGCCATATTGCTCAAAACGCCCACTTTCTTGCCATAGATCTGCTGGCTGAACTATCGGCAAAGAAATCTCAATTACACCAGCCCGATTCATTTCTTCACGAATAATATTTTCAACTTTACGCAGTACACGGACACCTGTTGGTAGCCAGTCATATAGCCCTGAAGCAAGTTTACGGATCATACCTGCGCAAAGCATCAGCTTATGACTAATAACCTCAGCGTCAGCTGGAGTCTCTTTTAAAGTAGAGAGAAGATATTGGCTTGTACGCATTATTAGCTTCCATTAACAACAATTACTTCCAGTTGGTATTAACCAAGCATTAAAAAATTATTCTTTAGTTTACCAGCGACTAGCTAATGTCTAAAGACATAACTTTATTTTTTAACGTATCTAAAGCAAGAACAACAATAATATTTACTAAAATCTACCATCGAACTTTAAAATCAAGCAAATAGACATGTAGATTTTTTATCATGAACGGTTTTTTATAAGCATGATAAGGATCTTTTTGTAATACTTGACGAATAAAGCTCTTAAGGAAAGGGTAGCAGGTTTATTGCTCAATAAGCTGTTTTTTGGCAGTAGCAGAAAAATCACTTTTATTTTAGTGGCTAGCGCTAGAGCTTAGGCAAATCTACCAACCGCTTTTCCTAAAGATTCAGTAAACACCAGATAGGATCTGGTATCAATAACAAGCGTTCCATCAACTAAATCTATACTGACTAAAAGCAAACTTACTTCGTTATTACAGATAATTAAATTTTTAATTCAATTAATGAGATACCTATTGGATTAAGACGAAATAGGAAACGACTAGCAAAAACGCCTATTTAGTATTACCAGCTAAACATGAAGGCCTTATCAGTTGCCGTCAATCTTCTTGCATGCTTTGATGAAAAATAAAAATAACCTAAATATGGGTAAATTATTCCAATCCGCGAACAGCATCAGAATGATTTATAAGACTAAAATAGGCGTAAATAACCCTGTCCATCAATTAAGCCTGATTATCTAGGATAGCAAATTTTTCTTTATATGGTGATTCTAGGCTATCTTAGCAAAGGTTGTTGGTAGAAATCTCTTATACTTCTATGATGAAGAATTTTTGCTACAGAGTTTGCCATAAAAAAGCAAACAGTCATACAGATCAAAGAGACTCTTTCCTCACTCCCTGCCAACATAAAGCTACATCTCATTAGTTGGATCGGCGATAATTTATCGGATGATGTTGATTCATACATTGAAGCAAGTTATTCTACTTTATTCTGTCCATATTATCACAGTGAACATCTTATCCGATGAGCACATTCATTAGGGTTAGAGCGATATCGTTGAAAATTCCTGATTGCAGGAAAATATTTAACAATCTTATTGGAAAAGTCCTTTAGCGAAACTACATTACAAGGATAAATGGTTTAGTTATCTGCGATGTATATTGAATAGCTTGACTTTACGGGTGAGTCAGCGAAATAAACAGGTATTAATTTAAAAAAAGCGTTTAGAATAGCCTCACTGCTTCCTTACTTCAGCTGAGACAGCTAACCAACATAAATACACTAAGTGGTATTCTTAAAGTTGACGAAATATTTTTCCATGATTCCTTTAAAGGGAAGGAATATATCCTAACATAGGAAAGCTAAAAAATGCGGGAGGAGAGGAGGAGATAAAAGGAAAGAATGACTCACGGTCTTAATCCCTAAAGATCGAGAGAATCATATGATGATCGATGAGATTCTTGAAGAGTTTAATGCAGAGTCTGTTAAGCGTTTTCTTGAGCCGATCATCAATTAAAGAGTCCATCTTTTTGCTAGGATGGATCTAAATGGTACGAAATCTTTACCAGCGAACATAAAATTAGTCACCATCGCCTAATAAGATTGGATAATCAGAAAATTATTGATAAGGAATTCCATATTAAAAATGTGAACAGTTATATCAGCCGATAAAAACGCCTGACTAGATTCCATGATGTATTGTCCCCGTTTTATTTACCAAATTATCTGGCCTGGATAAGATTATTTAAAACTACAAGAATTGAAATACAGACCTGTGGCTATAAGTTGCTCTACGAGCAAAACAACAACCTTTGCTAGCATAGCCTAATTCTATTTATCCATAATCACTTTTAATTAAAAATTATTCATTGATAATATTCAGCGAAGAAACTTTATAAATATCAGCTTGATAACAATCTGGATATTTCACAATGATGCAATAACACCCCATTTAGCGCCAAGGAAAGAAGCCTTTTCAACATGTTTTCGCTATTTTGGAATGCTCAGGCTTGGATCTTATCGATTGAGTTAGCATGAAATACCAGAAATAATATCTAGATCCTTAAATGGATTTACTCAGTAATGCTTCTGTTTTATCAATAATTTTTATTAGAGTTATGCTTATTTCCGGTATATGGAGTTTCGGGGGATGGTGGCCCGAATCCTGCTGATTGATTTCGAAAATAATTTTAACAACATAGAGATGATATGTCATGAAAAGTCTACCTTACAAGTATCCGTGAAACTAAATATTACCTGTGATCTCTTGCATAAACTCATCCCTAATGCTGCCAAGAAGCCGATAGCCAACGCCGTTGAAGCTGACTCGAAGCCATGTGCTGCGACAACATGCTGAATTCTACTTTGTCGGCAGGCGTGTTCCCCATTCCCATTATCCGTAATGGTTATTTATCACAGTGAACTATACAGATAGTAATATTAGCGATGTTAAGATTAAAGTTCCTAAGCTCAAGGGAGATCTACGCAGCGGAAACTAAATATCCTTCAACAGCTCCTTGCTAGCCCCTTATCTAAAGCATGAAAAAGCGTCGAAGAGTTGCTAACATGGCTTGTACTTATACCTGCGAGGCATCTTCAGCGGTGATTTTCACGAAGTTCTATGGAGCCCACTTTTCGGCGAAAAGTACATGCTCTCTCTGCCAGTACACCATCAGCAGACTAAAACAACAATGGCTCTTTAAGAGCTATAGAGGCCAATACTCCCCCATCTGGGTGATTTAAAGCGATACACGCTACCTTTATTTCTGTGACGATACCATATAAGCATCCTGTCAGGCAAGATGATCGCCTTTGCCTGCTGCTGATTATTTGCGTTACTAAGCATCGATATAAGGAGCTAGTTGGGCTCGAAGATGCTATTATTGAGAGTTAGAAGCGAACTGTGCTGAACTTCTTAATAGCCTGCAAGCAACACGTGGCTTAACCTTATCTTCCAGGGTTACTACTGTGGATGGTGCCTTTAGTTTTTAAAATGTAATAGAAAAGATACTCCAAAATACGCAGCACCAATGCTCTTTGGTAAACAAAATAACTAATGAAGTTGCTTCACTCCCAAAGGGAATGCAATCAAAAGTTAAGACTGAGGAACTAAGCGGGAGGTGTCTGGCCTAGCAGAAACTTGTGATACCGCTAATAAAGAGCCATTAATGTTTTATTGGCAAGGTTTTTCAGCGAAGTAGGCTGTAGCGATGAAGAAACTAAAGAAAGATTGATAAGAACTGGTAGCATTCTACGACTTCCCGTCAGCACAGTAATCGTCAATAAGAACGACGAATCTGATTAAAATCGGCTTTTGCAATAATCATGCTATAAAGCTCTGCCGTGCGAAGAAGTGTAGTTCGAGAAAAAACATTTCAATGGTATTTAAACTGCTATGATTTGCTCAAAAAAAGCTGGAACCGGCTAATTGGATTTACCTTGTTAATCCTGGTGGTAAACAATGTTCAATTTAATAATAGAGAACAGATTTACAAAGCATCAGAGCAGACCCTGACCGTCATAGTCATACACTAGATTTATTAATAACTCATGTGATAAAAGTGGTGGTCAATTTTATTTTATCAATTATGGTTGTATCCTATGAGAATAAATACACCATCTTATCCCCGCCGTGATTTTCACGAATGGCGATTCGTGGTGCTTATTGTTGAAAAGTACATGGTTTCTCTGTAGAATCCCATTAGCACAGACTAAAACAGTAATGGCTTGAAATATAGCCTAGCCACCCTTACGTGATTTAAGCAATAGGCGATACGTTTATTTTTTGGTTGATGGCATAGATAGTTATTTTAGATAAGATGATCGCCTTTGCTTACTGCTGTTATTATCAGCAGCATTAAACATGGATGTAAGGAGCTAGTTGCGATTGAAGATACTTATCGAGAATCAAAAGCTAACAGGGCTAAACTTATCAATACCTACCCTCTGCGATCGCGTCGGCTTAACTTGTATCTCCTAAGCTTGCTAGGAGATGATGGTGGAGACGATGGCCCTTAATTTTTGAAATGCAATATCAAGATATTCCCGGACATGCAGCACCAACGCTGTTGGGATAAAACAGCTAATATGCTTTTCCTTCACTCACCAAAGGAAAGGCATGCAACCAAAAGTTAAAGCTGAGCTTGCGTGCATGGGTGTTGCCCAAAACTCCAGATAATCGTGACTATAGACGGATAATACTTGTGTGTCGAGAAAATTTTGAGCTGAATCCGGACGCAGTGTGGGCCAGTGCGTGCCCTACCTATATACCATTTTTGGTGTCATAAAAAATTTAGTTTCTCTGTCATTATTCATATTGTGAGGGAGAGTTCATAAAACGATTTGGATAAACAGGCGGTTGTAATACATGTGAAGTCTTGCTTGTTCTTTTCATGATTTATCTCTAGTTTATATTTTTCTAGGAGATTTATTCTGAGCTATCTGGATGAATTCCTAAAAATTAACATATCGCAGAGTATAAAAATAATCAGCTCATGAATATCCCAGAAGCAACGTAGCTGCGCCGCTCACATCCCATATACTATACTACATTTACATTTTAAATGTAAAATTTCCTTTTAGCAAAAATAACTCTCTCTGATTATCCAATCTTATTGATAGGGAAGGATGGGATGGCGCGATGGTGATTAATTTCATGCTCCCTGGCAAATGTTTCCTACCATTTTAGCTCTATCCGAGCAAAAAAGGATGGATTCTTTATCGATGATCAACTCAAGAAATCTATCAAGAGCCTGTTGATCTCTACTAATTAAGAGCGCGAAAGTAATTCGTTCTTTTCTTTTATTTATTTCTCCTCTCCTACGTTTTCTAGTTTTTCTAAATGGAATAGAACGCTTTCCTTTAAAGGATTCAGAGAAATGTTTCGTAGACTTCAATAATACCACTTAGTGCATTTAAGTTGGATGTTGCTTGCCGATGAAGTAAGGAAGCAGTATGATGGAGGCCATATAAACGCTGTTTTCAAATCAATGCCTGTTTGTTTCCCCCTCCCCTTAACCTCATGTAAAGTCAAGCTATTCAACATACATCGCAGATAACTAAACCATTTATCCTTGTGATGTGGTTTCGCCAGAGGACTTTCAGTAAGATTATTAAATGTTTTCCTGCAATTAGTGCTTTTGCAACGATATTGCTATAACCTTAATAAATGTCTTCAGCTGATAACATGTTCACTGTTCACTGTGGCAATATGGGTAGGATAAAAGTAGAATAAGTTGCTTCAATGCATGAATCGACATAATCCAAGAAGATTAACAGGATTGCTACCGAGCTAAGTAATGAGATGCAGCTTTATATTAGCAGGGACTGAGAAAAGAGTCTCTTTTATTTGTATGACTGTTTCCTTTTTCTGGTAACCTATTAACGAAAATACTCTTCATAGAGTATAATGGATTTCTAGCAATAACCTTTACCAAGTAAAGTCGATCATTAACATCATTCGTTTTTTAGTTTTTAGCAACGCTAAGTACTCGAATTTGCCATAATACTTAAGCAAAGTAAACGCAGGCTCTTCTTTAGTTATCTGAAGAGCAGCACAGATTTTAGGTATTTTAATTGCCTAATGATGAAGAATCATTATCATGATAATTTTCTATCAATTATATCTCTCAGTAGCCACCCTATTCCATGAATATGGCGGTGCGATGATGGTCTATCTAATAATCTAGAAGCAAACAACTTGGGTTATACCTCTAACCTTATGGTGTTAGAGGTAAAAGAACATTCTATCGAATAAAGGTTTAACTTACAACAGACCAAATAAACCGATTTAATTTCATAACTATCAACTAATGGAGATATAATTTTAGTATAGCCTTATGGGGTAAGTTGACAGCCCCTCCCTACATTTACATCAGTATTTTCTTCAACTAAACGCTAACATCCACATTACTTGTCCCATTTAACGTTACAGTATTAATAGCCATGTGAACGATCACTTCAACATCTTTATTTATCTCAATGAAGACAAACATGATTACTACTAAATTTTTACAATCTTACCCACTCGGAAATACCTCTGTACTTGTTTGTTAGCTTAATCGCTAAACTATATCCCCTCACGATTAATACTTAAGCTAGTAAAAGATTCATTAAGAGAGTACATTTCACCACTAACTTATATAATTTACCGAGATTGCTGTGGCCGGGTAGTCTCCCCACTACAACCCGCTATGTTAAAATCGATTTTTACCCTACTATCCTCTCTCCTCACTTACACATGCTTATTTTTTACGTTTACTCTGACTGTGTTGATTGTCGATTATCCCCCCCTTTCTTAACAAGATTTGCTGGTGCAACAGTTTCTCTTTCAATAATCTTTTTCATTGCTTCCGCAATCATTTCTGCTCGTGTTCCAACAATAATTTGCACATTATGCTTATTTAAGCGAATAATGCCAGAAGCACCCAATTTTTTTACCAAATCATCATTAACAATATCAACGGCTTTTACACCTAGGCGTAAACGAGTAATACAAGCATCGATTACTGTTAAATTATCTGTTCCCCCCACTGCAGCAAGATATTGATATGCTTCATGCGTCATAATATCTTTTTTATCACTACTGCTGATAGCTTTATCATAAGCATCTATAGACTCATAGTCGTTGGTTATTTCACGACCTGGTGTCATTAAATTGAACTTATTAATCACAAAACGAAATATAACATAGTATAAACAAAAGAAAATTATACCTAGGAATATCAACATATACCAATGCACTGCTAACGGGTTATGGCTCTGCAGTAACATATCGACTAAACCCGCACTAAAACCAAAACCAGAGATCCAGTGCATTGCGGCCGCAATATAAACAGAAAATCCAGTTAAAATAGCATGAATAACATAAAGAACCGGTGCCACAAACATGAATGAGAACTCGAGGGGCTCAGTGATACCAGTAAAAAAGGCAGCGAAAGCACCTGCCATCATAATACCAGAAACTTTTGCTTTATTTTCAGGGCGAGAAGAATGATAAATGGCCAATGCTGCACCAGGCAAACCAAACATCATGATGGGGAAAAATCCAGCTTGATAACGCCCAGTAATACCTTTTTCTGCCAAACCTGAAGCTAACGATTTAGCACCAGCTAAAAAGTTTGGAATATCATTAATACCCGCTACATCAAACCAAAATACTGAATTTAATGCATGATGTAATCCAACCGAGATCAATAGACGATTAAAAAAAGCATAAATACCAGCGCCTAATGAACCCAAATCTTTAATATTTTCACCAAACAGCACTAATGCATTATAGATAAATGGCCAAACATACATCAGAATGAAAGACAACAAAATCATCAAAAATGAAGTCAATATAGGTACTAAACGGCGGCCACTAAAAAATGAAAATGCTTTCGGTAACTCAACACCGCTATAGCGATTATAAAGTTCAGCAGCCAACACACCAACCAATATCCCAACAAACTGATTATTAATTTTAGCAAATGCTGCAGGAACTTGCTCGATAGCAACAGCCATGATCATCGAATAAGCCGATGGTGAACATAGGGTTGTTACCACTAAAAAACCGACAAAACCGGTTAATGCCGCCGAACCATCTTTATCTTTTGATAAACCATATGCAACGCCAATTGCAAATAATATTGACATATTATCTATAATTGCCGAACCTGATTTAATAAGTAAAGCGGCAATAGTACTATTAGCTCCCCAGCCGTTAGGATCAATCCAATAACCAATCCCCATTAAAATCGCAGCAGCAGGCAGTACAGCAACAGGTACCATTAAAGCACGACCTATTCGCTGTAAATAACTTAACAGATTCACTATATTATTCCCCTTGCTTGAATAAGCTCATTCCTGAGATCTTATTTGTTAAATATTAGAAATGTTCAATTTTTTGATATATTATTATCAAATGTTACTATCTATCTAAGATAGTATAGTTTTTTTTGAATAATTCAAGTTTAACTTTGAACCAATTTTCATAGACTATAGACTGCAATGGAGTATCTCTACTTAAAACTGATTGACTGATTGTACAGCTAAACATATCGATAGAGAATAATCGCAGGATCTTGATAAAAATTGAGATGATGGCTCTTCAGCCATCTTCATAAAATTATGCGCCAATTAAATTGCTCGATCAGATACTATTTGTTTGAAGATACATTGGCTGGTTAAGAGTTAGTGCTCTCTATTAAGCTCTGTAGAGAAAAAGTAGAATTCATGTTTTCTCTGGTGCCTGAACATTTTTGCAGACCAAAAAGGCGGTCTGTAAATTCTTTGCCATTTGTAAGTACTCGATGGATAGGTATGGGAGATGTTCGTTTAAGATTAAGGTAAAAAGCGTCGAAACATTGGCCGCGATCTTGGGCTTGTAAAGATAAAGACGGATAAAAAGTTATCGAGGGGGCGATCTATGCCTATAAAAAGATAAGGTTCTGAAGTTTCGTTTTTGCATTTCTGGAAGATATTTCACATCTCTACGTGCAGATAATCAGGCTCGTAGCTCTTAAACGCTTTATGCTTTAGCCTTGGTGCTTCCTGCCTATTTATTACATAAATTCCCCACTGTTTTTCTCCCTCTTACACAAACAGCAATTTAGCCAAGAATTAAAATACCAGGGGTTATAGAGGGAGTTCAAGAATTCGTGTACATCTACTGCCAGCAGATCGTCGAGAAGGAGGAAGAAAACGTTTGCGTAGGAAAACAACTACCCCTGTCTTCTTATCGGGAGACAGCATCAACGGCAAACGATGGGAAATATGGCTGTGATCATTAGCCTCTATTGGAAAAGGTTCTTGGTAGAAATACCTTATACTAGTATGAATGATTTTTGCTACAGAGGTTACCATGAAAAAGCAAACAGTCATACATACTCTTTTCTCACTCTCCATGCCATAATATAAAGCTGTATCTCATTGAAGCAACTTATTTCACTTTATCCTCCCCATATTGTCACAGTGAACATGTTATCCGCTTGGAGACCATTCATTTAGTTAGGGTGAGAGCGATATCATTGAAAAATACAAGATTGCAGGAAAACATTTAATAATCCTTACTGGAAGTGTCCTCTGGTGAAACTATATCACAAGGATAAATGGTTTAGTTATCTTCGATGTATCTTAAATAGCTTAACTTTACGGGAGTCAACGAAATAAACAGGTATTAATTTAAAAAAAGCGTTTAGATGGCGTCACTGCTTCCTTGCTTAAGCGGCGACAGCTAACATAAATGCACTAAGTGGTACTATTGAAGTCGATGAAAGATTTTCCATGAATCCTTTAAAAGGAAGCGTTATATCCAACATGGATAGAAAAGCTAGAAAATACGAGAGAAGAGGAGATAAAAAGAAAGAATAAATCACGGTCTTAATCACCTGAGATCGAAAATATCATATAAGCGATGAGATTTTTGAAGACTTTAATGTAGAGTGTATTAGCCGTTTTATTGAGCCGATTATCGATAAAGTCCATTCTTTGCTAGGATCTAGGATGGAGCTAAATGGTACAAAATCTTTGCTAAGGACCATGAAATTACTCAGCATCACCTAATAAGGCGAGATAATTAGAGAGTTATTGGTAAGAATTTCACATTTAAAAATTCAAAATATGAACAGTTAATATCCGCTGATTAAAATGCTGGCTGAGTAGATTCCATGGTGTAAGATTGTTTTATTTACCGAATTATCTCCTCTGTGGAGAAAATTGTTTGAAACCATAACAATTGAAATGCAGATGTGGCGACAAATTGCTCTCCGAGCAAAGCAAGAACCTTTAGCAACATACCAGATCATCAACATCATCTTGTTTTTTCCCTTTAGCAATGCTAAGTTCGGATATGCCATAACGCTTAATCAAAGTAGAGGTACAGAAGGCTCTTTGCTGGCTTGAAGACGAAGACTAGCACTTATTTTAGGTGTTGTACTTGCCTGACAACAGAGCTTTAAAAATAATATTTCCCTCAACTATATCCCTCAGTAGAGTTATCTTGCATGAATAGTGCTGTGTGCGATAAGGATTTATATAATAATCCGAGACCAAACAATTACCCCAATCACTATTGGGTAGTAAAACTCTATTGCAGTCTATAGTCTATGAAAAATTAGTTTAAAGTTAAACCTGAATTATTAAAAAACCATACTATTCTTCCTGGATATGATAGTTAACAAATAGACAATTTTAAGTTATAAAAACTCAATTAATAGCAAAGAATAAAAATAATAGAAAATCATTAAAATAATAGCTGATATGAAACAAAATTAACTGAGGTAAAAATAATGAGGCTTATTCCTCTAACAACAGAAAAAGATGTCGGCCTTTTTTCCGCCAATTACATTGCAAATAAAATTAATCAATTTAATCCAACGGCTGCACATCCATTTGTATTAGGACTACCAACAGGTGGAACATCACTAGCTACCTATCATGAGCTGATTAATCTATTTAAAACAGGCAAAATTAGCTTTAAACATGTTGTTACTTTTAATATGGATGAATATGTCGGCATCCCGAAAAATCATCCACAAAGCTATCATACTTTCATGTATGATAATTTCTTTAACCATATTGATATTATGAAAAACAATATTAATTTACTCGATGGTAATGCAAAAGATATCGATGCTGAATGCAAAGGTTACGAAGATAAAATCAAGTCTTATGGTAAAATACATCTATTTATGGGTGGAGTTGGTAGTGATGGCCATATTGCCTTCAACGAACCTGCTTCATCTCTTTCTTCTCGCACCCGGATCAAAACGCTAACACCAGAAACTCGACAGGCAAATTCTCGTTTTTTTTATGACAATATTGATCGGGTACCTAAATATGCTGTCACTGTTGGCATAGGAACCCTACTTGATGCGGAAGAAATTTTAGTCCTAGCAACCGGTAAAAATAAGACATTAGCCGTTGAAGCTGCGGTAGAAGGCTCGATTAACCATATGTGGACGATTAGCTGCCTGCAAATGCATGAAAAATCAGCTTTAGTTTGTGATGAACCAGCAACCCTTGAGCTAAAAGTAAAAACTTTAAAATATTTTCGTCAATTAGAATCTGACATCATTAATCAATTTTCTACTTAAGTTAAGATAGTAAAATTTAATATTATTAACTATAAATAATTCTATTTATTATCCTATTTTGTCAGTAAAATAAGAGTAAAATATTATGTATGCATTAACCAACTGCATTATTTATACAGGTTATGAAAGACTGGACGATCATTCAGTTATTATTGAAAAAGAACAGATAAAAAAAGTTTGTCCAATTACAGAATTACCTCAAGATATTGAAATTCATGATTTAAAAAATGCGATCCTAGCGCCAGGATTTATTGATCTACAAGTTAATGGCTGCGGTGGTGTACAATTCAATGATAATCCAGAAGATATATCAATTAAGACCATAGAAATTATGCAAAAAGTAAATGAACGAAATGGCTGTACTAGCTTCTTACCTACATTGATTACCAGCCCTGATCCGCTGATAAAAAAAGCAATAGAAACGATGCGTGATTATCTGGGCAAATATAAAAACCAGGCATTAGGGCTACATATTGAAGGACCTTATATTAACCCACTAAAAACAGGTATCCATAATCTTAAATATATTCGTCAACCTTCTGCTGAAATGATCAACTATTTATGTCAAAATGCTGATATGATCACTAAAATTACCTTAGCACCAGAAATAGTTGCAGAAAAATATATTCATCAATTAGTTGAAGCTGGTATTGTTGTTTCAGCTGGTCATTCCAATGCAACTTATGAAGAGGCACAGAATGGTTTCAAGGCAGGTATTCAATTTTCAACCCATCTTTTCAATGCTATGCCTGCTATTTCAGGTCGTTCTCCTGGATTAGTTGGTGCTATTTACAATACTCCTAATGTATATGCAGGAATTATTGCCGATGGATTACATGTTCATTGGGCTAATATTCGTGATAGTAAACAATTAAAAGGTGATAAATTAGTTTTAGTAACAGATGCCACCGCACCTGCTGGCCTTGATCTTAATGGCATTGAAATGAATTATTTTACCTTTGCAGGTAAAACCATATATTATCGTAATGGATTATGTGTTGACAAAAATGGTAAATTAAGTGGTTCATCCTTAACGATGATGAATGCTGTTAAAAATATTGTTGAACATGTAGGTATTTCATTATATGAAGCGTTACGAATGGCCACACTTTATCCCGCTCGTGCTATTGGTGTCGACAAAAAGCTTGGGAGCATAGAAAAAAATAAAGTTGCAAACCTTATCGTATTTAATCACGATTTCATCATCCACAAAACTATTGTTAATGGCCGTGAAATAGAACTGTAACGAGCATATATACTGATGAGTAGAGTTATGCTCATTTTGGTGTATAAAGTTTCGGAGATGAAAGCGTATTGTATTCTGGTAATTAATTTCGTAAATTATTTCAATAATATAGAGAGACATATACCATGAAAGTCTACCCTATAGGTAGACGCGAAACCGGATATTACCTGTGATCCCTTGCATGAACTCATCCCCAATGCTACCAGAGGTAGCTGATATAAGCCACCGCCATTTAGGCATGAGCTTGAAGCCATGCTGCGACAATATGTTGAAGGCTGCATTGTCGATAAGCGTTTCATGTACGGTCGGTCCGTACACGGTTATTTGCCACAACGAATCCATATAGACTGGTATTGGCGATGTTGAGATTAAAATGCTTAAGATCAGGGATCGCATCGCCAATGGAATATTCTTTAATAGCTCATTGCTACACACCTTATCTGAAACGTGTAAAAAAAGTCGAAGACTTACTACCATACCTGTAATCTGCTAGGGATGGATCTCCATCGCTGATTTTCACTAAACCCTGTGGAGGTATTCCCCTTGATAAAAAAGCATCTAGCCTCTCTCATATTGACTAGCATCAATAGACTAAAACAGGAATACCTTGAAGAGCAAAAGAAATGGAGTGAGTACGTACTTGCATGATTTAAACGATATATTCTGCGTTTATTTTTTGGCCGATGGTATATATATCCATGTCAGGAAAGATGATCATCTTCGCCTGCTATTATCATTATCGACATCACTAAGCATAGACGTAAGGAGCTCGTTGGCCTCTAAAGATGCTTATTGAGAGTCAGAAGCTAACTGGGGTGAACTTTTCAATGCTCTGCGAGCTGGTAGAGATTAACCGTATTTCCTAGACTTACTACTGAAGCAGTGTCCTTGGTTTTTGGAATGCAATGGCAACGATATTCCTGGACACGCAGCAGCAACGCTGTTGAACATAAGACAGGTAATATGCTGCCTTCACTCCTTAAAAGCATGCAACCAAAAGTTAAAACTGATCTACGTAAGCTCTGCTTAAGAGAGAGAGGTATGATGCCGATAATAAAGCTTTTGATATTTTGTTGGCAAGGTTTTCAACGAAGTATCCTGCAGTAATGAAGAAGCTGAAGGAAAATCGAAAAGAATTTCTGGCATTCTACGAGTCTCCCGTCAGACAGAACTGGGCGTCAATTAAGAAGGAGGAATCCTATTGAATTGGCTTTTCCGATAGTGAAGGCTATGAAGCCGACGCGCGAAGAACTGTAGTTCAAGAAAAACAACCATTTCAATGCTATTTAAGCTGCTCCCGCGTCTGCTCAGAAAATCTGGAACCAGCTAAGGGGATTTGAGTTCCTGACCGTGGTAGTAAAGTAAACAACCATTCAATTTAAGGATGGAGAACAGATTTATGAAGCATCATATAGTAGAACGTAACGTAACACCTAACCGGCTGGCGCCATACACTAGATTTGCTAATAAGTCACCTGAAACTGCTCAACAACAAGAAATAGAAAATTATTTAATTATACAGCTATTGAAAATGTTCATTCAACAACATCAACGCCCTAATTGCGAATTGATTGCTATTTTAGTTATTATCTAGCTTAGTCAATCTAGAACACGTAGTACGCTACGCATAAGCGGCAGCAGCACTCTATACGCTGCTTCGGAGATATTCATGGCTAAGTATTATTTTATATTCTGCTGTATGTTAATTTCTAGCTATGTTGGCAAAAGTTATTGATAGAAGCATTATACTGTATAATGCATTTTCACTACAGAGGTTTGCCATGAAAAAGCAAACAATCATACAGATCAAAAAGACTCTTTATTCACTCCCTGCTAACATAAAGCAGGAGATCTCATTAGTTGGCTCGGCGACAATCTGTCGGATAATCTCGATTCATGCATTGAAGTTAACTCATTCAACTTATCCTGTCCATATTGTCACAGTGAACAATCTTATTCATTGAGAACATTCATTAAACTTACAGAGATATTCTTGCAAAATCCCAGGTTGTAGGAAAACATTTAATAATCTTACTGAAAGTGTTCTCTGGTGAAATTAGATCAGAAGATAAATGGTTTAGTTATCTGTGATGTATATTTGAATAGCTTAACTTTATGGAAGTCAGCAAAACAAACAGGTATTGATTTAAAAACAGCGTTTAGATGGCGTTACTGCTTCCTTGCTTCAGCGGCAATAGCCAACATAAATGTAGTAGTGGTATTGTTGAAATTCCTAAAACATTTTTCTCTGAATCCTTTAAATGGAAGGATTATATATCTCCACATAGGAAAGCTAGAAAAATGCAGGAGAGGGGGAGATAAAAGGAAGAACAAATCTCGGTCTTCATCGCCTGAGATCGATAGGGTCATATGATCGATGAGATTTTTGAAGAGTTTTATATAAAATGTGTTAGCTGTTTTCTTAAGCAAGCCGATCATCGATAAAGAGTGCATCTTATGCACAGATGGAGTTAAATGGTATGAAACCTTTACTAGAGAACATAAAATTAGTTAGCATCGCCTAGTAAGGTTGGATAATTACAGAGTTATTGGTAAAGAATTCTACATTTATAATGTGAACAATTATATCAGCCGATTAAGCAAATTAAAAGGATGGCTGAGTAGATTTCATGGTGTAGGGTTCTTGTTTTATTTACTGAATTATCTGGCCTGGTGAAGATTGTTGAAACTACAACAATTGAAATATAGAGGTAGCTACAAATTACTCTGCGAGGAAAGCAACAAGCTTTGCCAATACACACTAATTCCTAAAAAATTAACATGTCATAGAGTATAAAACAGTACTCAGATTATGAACATCCCAGAAATAGAGTAGCTGCGTGGCCGCTTACATCAGAGTGAGCTAGCTTCTTTTTATCGGTTTACGACATTTGTAGTTTTTCGGTGGTAGAACATTATTTCACTGCTAGACAAAATTGTGCCGATTCAATTTTTGTAAGCGTCCATCATCATGGCGCTTGGTGCAGCTGTGATTATTAGCGATAAAATTTTATTAAATAATCGTTAATAATTTGGATAAAATCGGTCATCTACAAATAAATTCATTATGAGAACCTAATCATTGCGGTAATTTTGATTGTCTGGAAATAATTATAGCTAAGAGTTATTAGAAAATCTGGTATATGCCGGTTAGGCTAGCTTTGACTATGATGGTTCGTGAATCTGTTCTCTATCCTTAAATTAGACGTTATATACTACCAGACTCAACCAGCTCGAATCCCCACTGAGAGCCGGTTCTAATTTTTCTAAGTAGACTGTAGCAGCTTAAATAGCATTGAAAGGGTTTTTTATCAAATCAAAGTTCTTCGCGCATTGACTTCGTACTCTCACTATCGCAAAAGCCGATTCAATCGAATTTGTTATTCTTATTTGACGCCAAGTAGTGCTATAACAGAAAGTTATAGAATGCTAGCAGTTCTTCTTGATCTTTTTCCAGATTTTTCATCGCTACAGGACAGTTCGATGAAAACTTTTCCAACAAAACATCAATAACTTTATTAGCATAGCAGCATCCACGTCTCTCTGCTAGCCAGACCTCCAGAGCGGCTCAGCCTTAACTTTCAGTTGCATGCATTTGGAGGCTAAAACCAGGATATTAGCTGTTTTATATATCCAACAGCGTTGGTGCTGCATGTCCGAGAATATCTTTGGCATTACATTCTAAAAAACCAATAGCACCATATCTCTTCCGTAGCAAGCCTAGGATATACAGTTAAGGAATGCGCTATAGGGCTATTAAGAAGTTTGGCCAGTTCGCTTCTGACTCTCAATAAGCATTTTAACTGCAACTAATTGCTTACCTACATGCTTAGTGATGCAGATAATGACCAACATGCAAAGACGATCATCTTGCCTAACAGGACTATATATGGCATCGGCCAAGAAATAATCGTAGCACATATCGTTTAAATCACACAGGTACTATTTCCTAGGCTCTTCAAGTCATTGCTGTTTCAGTCTATTGATGGTACTTTTAACAGAAAGGTTATATGATTTTCATCAAAAAATCGCCCACATGGCTTCATGAAAATCACCGGCAAAGATGTCATTAAGTGTAAAAACCATGGTACTAACTCTTCGTTATTTTTGCATGCTTCAGATAAGGCTGAAGTAACAAGCTGTTTAAATATATTCCGTTGCTACTGCGATCCCCCTGACCTTAGGCACTTTAACCTCAACATTACCAATACCAATCTGTATTGGTCGCTGTGGCAAATAACCGTTACGAACAATGGCATTGACATACGTCGATAAATCAGCGTTCAACATGTTGTCGCAGCATAGCTTCAAGCTTAGGCTTACAACGGCAGTGACTTATCAGCTGCCTAGTGCATTACGGATGAGTTCATGCAATGGATCAGAGGTAATATCTAGTTTTGCGTATACCCTGTCTCTAGGATAGACATTTTAATGGCATATCATCTCTCTGTTGTTGAAATCATTCACGAAATCAATCAGCAGAATATATGCTACCATCTCCGAAACCAAATACACTAGAAATGAGCATAACTTTACGCTAATAGAGCTAGAAGCTATTGAAAATAGAATTAGAACAGGTTGAACAAAATTATTCAAGCTAATTAAAACTAAATAATTGTTCGATTAAAGCAATTTCTCAGGCAGAAAATAAAAAGAATTCGTTAGTAATTGAAGTAATTAAACACGTAGTCATATTTTGATAAAGCAATTGCATTATTATTAACCTATTTAATTCGGAAAAGTGGTCATCGCTGGAAAGAAACACTTACAGAGCAAAAAAAGTTCTCCTACCATCGTGCAAAACTGTATCAAAACCCAACAACCTCTAAAAGATTTTAGTAATAATTTAGTAATTATTACTTCACAACTGGTACATATAATTCAGCTATTTGTATTTTCACCTTAACTAAACGTCCTATGTTAAATGGCGAACTTTTGCAGCGTTTTCTTGAAAAAGAAAAGAGTTGTAATAGATTAATCTATGTTTTTACTAACACGAGTATAAAAATTTTATGTTTCACTAATATATATCTTTTAATTAAAAGATTATACATAACAGTAATTATTAATCGCTAGAATGTAGCAGATAAACATATAATATTATGCGCTAATTTATTCACTTTTACTTATTAAGAAATTGCTTAATGATGGCCATCAATAGTTTACTGCAATAAACGAATAAGATTCTTTTGTTGTTAATGGAAATTAACATCATCATTGAAATAAAAAGCATCACTTGTTTCATTAGAAAAATATCTTAACTTAATTAGTTTTTATATTTAAAATATCAAGCTATATTATTTGGCAAGATGCTGTAATTATTTTATTGATAAAATCAATAAAATAATTACAGCATCTTGCCAAATAATATAGCTATTTTCTTCATAAATTGTAAAAATCAGTTGACGACCCAGGTTGATATACGCATAATGCGCCCCGCAACACCGATAAATGTTATGCAAAAATGGCTACGTAGCTCAGGTGGTTAGAGCACAGCACTCATAATGCTGGGGTCACAGGTTCGATTCCCGTCGTAGCTACCATAATTTGCGGGAGTGGCGAAATTGGTAGACGCACCAGATTTAGGTTCTGGCACTGCAAGGTGTGCGAGTTCAAGTCTCGCCTCCCGTACTATTCTTTATAAGAATGTTATATTCTCGTTTTTTGGGGTATCGCCAAGCGGTAAGGCACCAGGTTTTGATCCTGGCATTCCCAGGTTCGAATCCTGGTACCCCAGCCAATGTTTTCAATAAATTATAAAAATCAAAAATCCCAACAGGAATTTAAAAAGAAAAAATTACATCTAAAAATTATTTTTTGTTAATAATGATTTCACTATTTTTTGTCTCGGATCATTATTTAGGTTCATAGACCTTCCTGGTATAACTTTATTTATGGCAAGATGTCTACGGAGGATGGGATATAGTTGAGGGTAAAATATCATGGATGATGATGCTCCATCGTCAGGCAACTACAGCACCTAAAATCTTTGCTGCTCTTCAGACCAGCAAAGAGATTGCGTTTATATTATATAAGCGTTATGGCGGCATATCCGAACTTACTGTTGCTAAAGGGAAAAAACGATATGATGTTAATGATCACAGCCATATTTAGCATCCTTTTCCGACGGATGATGTCGCCAGCTCAGGAAGCCGTAGTTTTTCCTTCAAAAAACCGTTTCCTCCCACTCTCACCGATCTGCTGGCAAATCGTACGAGAATGCCTTAAACACCCGTCCACGTAGTATCTCAATCTGCCTTGGGGGATCACGGTTTTTACGCAGATTAGGAATGAAAAATTTGCGTTAAATAAGAATGAAATGAAAGGGAGACACGAAGTTGAAGTATAAAGCGTTTAAAAGTTAGGAGGTTGGTTATCTGCGCGTAGATGTGAAATATCTTTCGTAAATATCAAACGAAACTTCACGACGTTATCTTTCTCTAGGTATAGATCATGCCATCAATAGGTTTTGATCCATCTTTAGAAGGCCAAGAGCTCGGGCATTCTTAGTTGATCTTAACCTGGCTAGCTAGAAGGCCAAGAGCTCGGGCATTCTTAGTTGATCTTAACCTGGCTAGCTCCCATGGCTATCCATCGGATGGTGGTACTTACAAACTATGATAAAAAATTTACAGACCGACTTTTGGTCTACTAAAACGTTCAGCCACAGAAAACATAAGTTCACCAGTTTGTGTACAAAGCTTGGTATAGAACTGATTGGGCCAGCCGAGGCATTCTAAAATGAATGGGTTTGGTAGAGAGATTTAATGAACGTATAATATAGCAGATGGTCGCTACAAAGCCTTCATTTCAATTTTGGTGAAGAGCTTGAGATTACTATATAATAGATATTGTTTTGGGTATACAATTAGGAAATACCCCAATTAGTACTAAGTACTAAAACTCCATTGCAGTCTATGAAAGATTGCTTAAAAGGTTAAATCTGAATTTTTCAAAAAACATACTATCTTCTAGGATGGAACAACTAGCATATCTCTAGAATTTTAGTAAAACATAGCAGCTAAGAGTTATGCTTCTCTAAAGTGAAGCAGCTCAAAATTTTAAAATTTAGATTAAGAATTGTTTGCTGATCTATTCAAAATAACGACATTTTATCCCAAAATAGGCATCAATTATTTTATAATTAATCGTAATAATAAGCCTATGTTTTTCAAATAAAAACTTATCTGCATAAGCAGTCAGCAAAGGAAGTGAAATAAATAATATTAAGGCAATATGAGAATAACAATAAAAGATATATGCTAATAAGCAATAAACAACACCGCTGAAAAACAGTAGCGATCTAACTTTAATTTCAAACCCTTAAAATAAAAATATAAAAACATAGCTATTAATATCAGAGTAACATGACATAAATAGTCAAAAATATATCATAAGTAATAGGACTACCTAACCCAGTAAAAACGATAAACTTTATTTTATGAATAAATATAAAGATCTACACATGGTATAACCATAGCATGATGAATCATAAAAATTATGAAATAATAATTTTTTAAAACATTTTATTATTTAATTAATTTTGATATTCTTTCAGCTTGAAGAACAAGAGTTTATAACACAATAGACAAAAATACCGCATAACCAACTTTATGTTATAATCCTAAAGCATATTTAAGTATCTTTTTCTTAACTATATTTAGTCGTTCTAGTAACATTAATGTTAAATTTCGTCCAGATTTTATCCCAGGTAACTTGGAACTAAACAGTGTATAAATAGCATCCATACCTGCCTGCATTAATTTATTATCTGGCATCCTATCATGTTGATAAGTAAGTAAAGTTTCTCTGGCATAGAAAGGTAATAAATGCGTTTTGGCATCAATTAAGATCTTTAGCAAAGTATCTACATCACGATAACCAAGATTAACACCTTGACCGGCCAGTGGATTGATAGTATGAGCAGCATCGCCAATCAACGCTATCCCTTCTTCAACATAACGATTAGCGTGATGACGGTTCAGTAGAAAACTCCCTTTAGCAACAACTTGCAATGAACCAAGACGAGCAGGAAAAGCTGAAATAATTTCTTGCTTAAGCTGCTCTAAGGACATAGCTTGTAGCTGTCTAATTCGCGAAGGTTTATCATACCAAACCAAACAAGCCCAATAATCAAATAAGGGTAAAAATGCTCGCGGACCAGAAGGAAAAAATTGTTGCCAAGTAATATCCTCTTGTAGTTGTTCCAACTTAACCGTAATAAGCAAACATGATTGAGTATATTGCCAACCGTTAGTACCAATTCCAGCTAAAGATCGCAGCTGTGAATAGACGCCATCAGCAGCAATAATTAACTTTGTCGATACTTGCTGATTATTACTTAAAGTTATTTCCCACTGTTGGTTTTGACGTTGCATTGCTAGCAATTTCGCGGGGTATAGTAAGGTAAGATTAGGATATTGAGAAAATTGTTGCCATAATGCTAATTGCAAAATACGGTTTTCAACCATATAACCCAGTTCAGGTAAACCAAGGCTGTTTGCTTCAAACATCACATGCGAGTTTTCTCCTTCCCAGATTTCTAATTTTCTATAAGGAGCAACGCGCATATTTAAAACGCTATCCCAGACACCAAGTTGCTTAAGTAGATCAACCGAAGTACAACTTAGCGCTGAAACACGTAAATCAGGTTGTTTTAACGAATCGAAAGGTGCAGGTTTAGTATGTTCAAGTAACAGGATCCGCCAATCTTCTTGGGCCAACCCAATTGCCATCGCTGCACCTATCATACCAGCACCAACGACTATAATGTTATAATTTTTATATATTCTATTCATATCAACTTAACTATCAATAGTCATCAATCTAATAATAGGCCTGGTTTTTCTTAAGTTATTTATTAATAATCTATCCAAGATACTGGTCAGAGCGATATTTTCCAAACGAATACAATACGTATCAAAATTTTTAATTTAATACATACTGTTCTCTCAGTATGACAGATTTTGCTATTGAAAACTTTGGATATATAAAATCTTAACGAATAAAACTATACATTAAAAGCTTGGAGAGAGAGACCTAGCAGATGAATGAATATTATTCATCAAAAATGCCTGATCTGCTTAAGAGCACCATGGATATTAATTAACAGAGATTCCCAAAAAGTCGATATTTTACTGCTAAATATCTGTTCAATTCATGAAAAAGCGAAAGAAAAGTATTTCATGAATTAAGACACTGGAAAAATCTAAAAGATATTAATCCAGATATTATTTATTGGTGTTGGAGGTTTTGTCGCTTTACAGGAGGGGAATTTCATTTCTCAACATGTGTGGGGTCCCGGTATTGAGATTATTTTATCTAGAAACTTTAGATTGTCTAGCAGAGATGATAAATCAAGTTAAAGGTACGTGTATTCCAATCATCGACATCAGTTTTCCAGAAATTAAAATTTCTGATTGATTAGCGGAACCAAAAGCACGAGCAGAAGACCATTTAGGTTAAATTTACATTATTGAAAGCTGAAATAAATACTGCTTATTTCTGTAGTTCCTTACACTTGTAGTGAGGAAGTAAGTCTACTATGTGATGAGGTTTTATTTGAAATTGTATGATTAGCAGTACAAGGAAGGGGTATGTGTAAAATTCACTTATTGGATTAAAATATCAATGATTATCATCATGTGGGTGGTAATTTTGTCGGTGTAATTTCTTTATTTACAGAATTATTATATCTGGTTTGCAGCCATTGACTGTGTTACGGTGTTGATCGCATCTGTTTTACAACCACTCATTCAATTAAGTTTAGCGCCGATATTATTGATGTTTATGAAAATAAACCTGAACTTGTTAGTTTCTTACATCTTCCCGCTCAAAGTGGCTAAGATTGTATCTTAACGATGGTGAAACGATCAGATATAGCCATTGAATATAATGGTATTATCCATACCTTATGTAAAGTACAACCTGTGGGATATCCCAATTAGCTCAGATTTCATTATTGGTTTTCCTGGTAAAACAGAAGATAATTTTAAAAAACCAGGTAGTTTGTTGCGAATGTTAATTTTTAATATGAGTTTTAGTTTTATCTACTCACCACACACCCTTTATCCCTGCCACTGATTTACCTGAGGATTTCAGGAAAGATAAAAAACAACGCCTCTATTTTTAATTCAACAGCATATTAATCAAATCAGTAACCAATGAATTATAGTCGAACAATGTTGGGTAGAAGTTATTCGCAAATCTAGTGTATGATGGTCAGGCTACTCTCCGCTCTGATGCTTTGTAAGTTTATTCTCCATCCTTAAATTAGACGTTGTTTAGCACCCCACTAAGGTCATGTCAGGTCATCAATTCCATTAACCAGTTCCAGGTTTTCTGAGCAGAGGGTGGAGCTTAAATAGCATTGAAATGGTTGTTTTTTGAAGCAAAGTTCTTCGCACGTCAGAGATTCGTAACCTCACCCCTGTTGCAAAAGCTGATTTAATTGAATTAGTCGTTCTTATTGACCATTACTGCTCTGACGGGAAGTCGTAGAATGCCAGCAATTCTTTTCAATCTTTCTCCAGCTTCTTCATCGCTACAGGATACTTTGCTGAAAAGCTTATCAACAAAACATCAATGGATTTAATTAGCAGCATCACGGCTCTCTCTATTTAGCCAGACCTAGCATAGCTCAGCTTTAGCTTTCAGTTCTATCCCTTTTTGGAGTGAAGCCAGGCATTAGCTATTTTGTCTACCCAACAGGATTAGTTTTGCTTGTCCAGGAATATCTTTGCCATTGCATTCCAAAAACTAAGGGCACCCTTTCCTGTAACAAGCCTAAGAGATACAGTTAAGTTAATCGCTTGCAGGCGCCAATTGAGAAGTTAAGCCTAGTTAGGTTCTAACTCTTAATAACCATCTTCGAGCGCAACTAGCTCCTTAGATCCATGCTCAGTGAGGTCGATAATGATCATCAAAAAAGGCGATTATCTTGTCTGACAAGACTGTATATTGCTGTCGACCCAGAAATAAACGTAGCTCATATCGATTAAATCACCTAGGCACCATTGCCTGTGCTCTTCAAGCCATTGTTGTTTTAGTCTTCTGATGGTACTCAGAGAGAGCATGTGGTTTTCAGCAAGAAAATTGCCAACAAGGCTTCATAAAATCACCGGTGGAGATGCCTCGTAGGTACAGAGCCATGATACCAACTCTTCGACTCTTTTTGCACGGTTCAGATAAGGCGGTACCAATAAGCTGTTGAAGCATACTCCGTTGCCGATCCGTTCCCTCTGACCTTAGGTCAGTTTAATTTTAATATCGTCCATACCAGTCTAGTATGGTTTGCTGTGGTAAATAATAGTTACGGATGACGGCCATAAGGCCTGTCGACAAGGCGGTGTTCAGCATGTTATCACAGCATGGCTTTTAGCTTAATCTTAACGGCAGTAGCTATCAGCTTCCTGGTACTATTACGAATTAGTTCATGCAAGAGATCAGAGGTAATATTTGCTTTTGCGGATAGTTGTATGGTAGACTTTTCATGGTATAATATCTCTACTTTGTTGAAATCATTCATAAAATCAATCATAAGGATACCCTATCATCTCTGAAACTTCATATACCAGAAATAAGCATAACTCGTTGAGTAATATTCAACGTATTCTGCTTAAAGAGGACCTTTACGTAAAAATATATGGAACTTTTTGTGCGTCTCAAAATAATCGGATAGTAAATTTCAAAGGTAAACAAAATATAATCAGAAAATTTGTTGGTGTCGAAATTATCGATGCCTATGCCAATTCTTTACACTGTAAAGGAGTTAAAACGGAAAATAGTATTGCGTTAAGAAGCCAAGAACCACCCGTATCCGTTATTGTGCTTGGATACGGAAAAAAAGAAGATAATTTTGGTGTAGAAAATTATCAAGCTTAATATAAAATAAAAAGACTCAGTGATCCAAAAAGATCATCCACAAATTCCTACCAGCAAAATATTTTTATAGCCGGGTAATAATCAACGGTTAATTAAAATTTATTGGCTGTTCGGTGATAATATAAAGCAGCTTGCTCGCAGACTCAACTCGGACTCAGTATTGAATCAATTATTAAAATAACCGTTTCAAATTGATTGGCAAACCATTTAATATCAAAGCAGCTAACAATATTTTACGCCACCCTATATGCTGATATAGCTCCTATAACCTGGTATTATCCCCATAAACAATTCCACTTATCTCTATATAAGATATAAGAAAAGCCAATTTCTTGAGCAATCACTTAAAATATTGGTAGTTATAATAAAGTTATAAACATTAAAATCAAATGAGCCGTTATTAAACCACGTACTACGGCGAATGATGCTCAATATATTGCTAATATGCATACCACCAATGACATTACTTTTGGGATTGTTCCTTCAGGAATAGTAAAACCTATCTCGCCGTTTGCTACTTAAGTTGATGCTTTAGAACATCAAGAAATACAGCATATTTTACTCATTCGCGCCGCCGGTCTAGGCCGGCGAAAAACTTAGCTTTCTGCCAGGGTTATCTCAGTTAGAAAGTTGATCCTTATTTACTGGTTTTTTATGATGCCTTATTTAAAAAGCTGGCTTTAAAAAAATAGAAAAATTGATTTAGCGCAATGTGATTGAAGTAGCACAATATATAGCCTATATAGTAGGTTACGCACTTAATTACGCTTTTATCATTCTTGATGAAAACTAGAAAATAGCACAATTAAACATATAAAATGTTTCTGACCCATTTCGACTTTAACTCTAAAATCATGATCAGCTTGGACGTAACTCAAATTGATCTGCCCCGTGGCCATAAATAAACTTTATGCAACACAATTGAACTACTTTCTGAAGTTAAACAAAGTAGCTTTAATTTCTTTTATAGTGATAATGTAAAATTACATCCTGTAGTGGCAAAAGTGGTTATTGCTTATAAAAACTAGGAAATAAAAAGAACAAGAACGGAAACAGTTAGTTCGTCAACAAAAAGAGCCATCAGGCGCCTATAGAAAAGGAGATATTTACTTGCAATTAGTTATTCTTGATCTACAGCTAGCCTGTAGCGATCATAATGGATTACCCAGTAAAACGACATTCCAACATTGGCTTGAGGCTTTTCTACCAGAATTTCAATCTAAAAGTGAAATTACAATTCGTATTGTCAATATACCAGAAAGCCAACATTTAAATCTAATATATCGCGGAAAAAATAAACCAACAAATGTGCTATCCTTCCCATTTGAAGGCCCAAACAATATTACATTAGCATTACTCGGTGATCTGATCATTTGTCGTAAAGTTGTTGAAAAAGAAGCGATTAAACAACAAAAAAGCTGTGATGCTCACTGGGCGCATATGGTAATACATGGTTCTCTTCATCTATTAGGTTATGATCATCTAAATGACTTTGAAGCAAAAGAAATGGAAATAATAGAAACTGAAATTATGCAAAAATTAGGTTACCCCGATCCTTATCAGCATGAAAAAGCGTAATCATAATGCTACTTTTATGCTAATCAATTATGATACTATAAACTATTTAGAGAATTTTTAATAAAATGCCATGAGCGACGAGCATCCTACAATTAATGATAATAATCACTTGAAAAAGAGTTTTTTCGGACGACTCAATCAATTATTTCACGGTGAACTAAAAAATCGTGATGATTTAGTTGAACTCATTCGTGATTCAGAGCAAAAAGATGTTATTGATCCTGATACTAGAGAAATGCTTGAAGGAGTAATGAATATTTCCGACGAGCGTGTTCGGGATATTATGATCCCACGCTCTCAAATAGTAACCTTAAAACGAAATCAATCGTTAGATGAATGCCTTGATGTGATCATCGACTCAGCACATTCTCGTTTTCCAGTAATTAGTGAAGATAAAGATCATATTGAAGGTCTATTGATGGCTAAAGATTTACTGCCATTTATGCGTACTGATGCTGAACCTTTCAATATTGATAAAGTGTTACGTCACGCCGTTGTTGTTCCTGAAAGCAAACGAGTTGATCTGTTATTAAAAGAGTTTCGTTTACAACGTTATCATATGGCAATTGTCATCGATGAATTTGGTGGCGTTTCCGGCTTAGTGACAATCGAAGATATTCTCGAATTAATTGTTGGTAAGATTGAAGATGAATATGATGATGATGATGATATTGATATTCGTCAATTAAGCAAACATACTTACTCTGTTCGTGCGCTAACCCAGATTGATGATTTCAACAAAGCATTTAGCACGCGCTTTAACGATGAAGAAATTGATACCATTGGTGGCTTGGTGATGCGAGCATTCGGACATTTACCTGCTCGAGGAGAAATCATCACCATTAATGGTTATATGTTTAAAATTACCATTGCTGATAGCCGAAAAATCATTCAAGTTCAGATAAAAATTCCTGATGAAGCACCTATCCCAAATTTTGTAGAAGAATAGCTTTAATGAACAAAATCCCACTCTATCAACGTCAGTGGTTGATAGCCTTGATCGCTTTAATCTTTGGGCTTTGCGGAACACTGGCTTTTTCACCTTTTGATATTTGGTTAGCCGCTCTTTTCTCTCTTTTTGGCTTACAGTTGCTAATTGTTAATCGCTCAAGAAAAGAAGCAAGTTTAATAGCATTTTATTGGGGGATTAGTTTATTTGGTAGTAATATTAACTGGGTTTATGTCAGTATCGCCGATTTTGGTGGTATGCCATTGCTGGTTAATGTCTTTTTAGTCATCTTATTAGCAGGGTATTTATCACTTTATCCCGCGCTATTTGCTTATCTACTCAACCGATTCTTTCCACGCCTTAATATTACTCGCTTTATTTTTGCCGCGCCAGTAATATGGCAAATAACTGAATATTTACGTAGCTGGATACTAACTGGTTTTCCTTGGTTGCAATTTGGTTATACTCAAATCGATGGGCCACTCAAAGGCATCGCACCAATATTTGGTGTTGATATGATAACATTGCTACTGCTGATTATTAGCAACTGCTTGGTTTTTACTTGCCTAAAACGCAAAGTTATTCCGCTAATTACAGCAATTATTTTATTATTTTTACCTTTAATATTTAAAAATTATCATTGGTTCACCCTAGTTACAGAAAAAAAATCACAAATTGTTTTAGTTCAGGGTAACATCCCACAAAGTTTAAAATGGCAACCAGGATTTCTCGAACAAACTATAAGTACTTATCTCAATCTTTCTAAACCTTATTTTGGTAACGCTAAAATCGTTATCTGGCCTGAATCCGCTATTCCTTCGATCGAATCGGATAATAATGTTTGGCTGACTTCATTAGATGAACTACTTCGCTTACAAAATACTCGCTTAATTACTGGCATTGTTGATGCTAAACCAAGCTCACATGGAGTGAGCGATTTTTTTAATAGTATTATTGTGTTGGGAGAAAATAAACCTTATCAATATCCAACCAGCAATCGTTATCAGAAACACCACCTAGTGCCTTTTGGTGAATTTGTGCCATTAGAAAATATTCTTCGGCCAATTGCCCCTTTATTTAATTTACCAATGTCAGGTTTTAGTCGTGGTGATTATGAGCAACAGCAGTTAACTGCTGGTAATATTCATCTAACTGCTGCTATCTGCTATGAAATTATTTTAGGCACTCAAGTTAGAGATAACTTTAAATCAGATACTGATTTTCTATTAACGGTTTCAAATGATGCATGGTTTGGGCATTCCATAGGCCCATGGCAACACTTTCAAATGGCGCGCATGCGTGCACTTGAGCTTGGTCGGCCATTATTGCGTGCCACTAATAATGGTGTTAGCGCAGTGATCACACCTAATGGAGATATTCAGGCAGAACTTCCTCAATTTACTCGCTCAGTATTAAACATTGAAGTAATACCGACATCTGGTCTTACACCTTATGCACGTTGGAGTAACTGGCCTATGTGGGCATTGGTTGCTCTATTTATGATATTGGCATGTTTTATTAAACAAAAAGAAGACTAATTAATTTAGCATATATTAATCATCATATCTTAACTAGCAATGATACAGTTTTATCTTGCTTATTGATATTTTTATTAAATTTAGTTAATAATCTCTTTTATTTTAAAAATTTATCATTTGTTAAAATGAACTTTTATTAATTTATATAGATTTATGTAATTAGCTATCTAAAGGACTATTAATGATTTCTTTAAAAATGTTTTTAAATGGTATGGATAGTTTCAGGTGCTTGCTCTGATTGTTCGATACGGATATCAAAAAAAGGAAAATTATCGTCATTTGTGGCCTCTCTCTGGTTCAGCTAAATCAACATTAATAAAAACTATTAATAGCTTAAAACCAATTTAAAGCGATGAAATATATATTGATAATATTAATTATTAATGATAAAAAGATAGAGTTGGCTAAATTGCACTATAAGCTCGGTATGATATTTCAATTTTTTGAACTATTTCCTCAGCTATCAATTAGAGTTATTAGCAAATCTGGTGTATGGCGGTCAGGCTATGTTTTATTTTGATGCTTCGTGCATCTGTTCTCCATCCTTAAATTAGATGTTGTTTATCAGTATGATCATCAGCAGCTCAAATCCCTTTAGCTGATTTCAGCTTTTCTGAGCAGATTCTAGCAGCTTAAATACCATTTAAAGGGTTGTTTTCCTTAAACCACAGTTCTTCGCACATCGGCTTCGTAGTCTTACTGTCGTAAAAACCGATTCAATCGGATTTGTCGTTCTTATTAACGTCTATGCGCGGAATGGAAGTTGTAGACTGCCAGCAGTTCTTTGCAATCTTTCTCCAGCCTCTTCATCGCTGCAGAATATTTAGCTAAAATTTTAAAAAAACATCAAGGGCTTTATTAGCGAGATCGCGGCTCCTGTTAGCCAGAGATCTCCCCCCCTCGCAGCTCAGCCTTAACTTTCGGTTGCATGCCTTTGGAGAGGTGAGGCTAGCACATAAGCTGTTTTATGTACCCAACACCGTTTGTACCGCTGTCCAGAGATATTTTTCCATTGCATTCCAAAAACCAAGGGCATTCTCTCACATAGCCAAGTATTGGATATACGGTTAAGCCAAGCCGCTCGAAGACCATTTTAAGAAGTTCTGCCTATTTCGCTTCTGAGTCTAGATAAGCATCTTTGAGCGCAACTGTTTCCTTACGTTCATGCTCACTGACGCCGACAATAACCAGCAGGCAAAGCGATCAGTTTTCCTGAGAAAAGTATCTATGGCATTGGTATAAGAAATAAACGTAGCGCGTACAGCTTAAATCCCACAGGCCATGGTTCTTGTGGGATTTAAGCTGTACTTGTTTCAATCTGCTGATGCTACTGATAAAGAGACCATGTGTTTTTCAACGAAAATCGCAAACAGGGCTTCATGAAAATAACTGGTTGAGATGCTTAGCATGTATAACTATGCTAGCAACTCTTCAAGGTTTTTATACGCTTCAGATAAAGTGGTAGCAACGAGCTATTGAAGCATATTCTATTGCTGCTTTGGTCCTTGACCTTAGGTACTTTAATTTCAAGATCGCCAATACCAGTCTGTATAGTTCGCTCTGGCAAATAATCGTTAAGGACGACGGCATGGCACGGCTATCGACAAAGCAGCGTTAGCATGTTATCGCAGCATGACTTCGATGTTATAACCTCAACGGCGGTGGATCTACCAGCTGCCTGGCACTATTACGAATGAGTTCATGCAAAGGATAAGAGGTAATATCTGGTTTTGTGGATAGATGTATGGTAGACTATTTTTGGTATATTATTTCTCTGTTGTTAAAATCATCTATGAAATCAATCGACAGCAGGATACGTCAGCATCTCGAAAATCCCATACACCAGAAAATGAGCATAACTCAACCTTTGCCAGCAAGTATGAAATTAGTCACTATCGCCTCGCTTAATAAGGTTAAATAATTAGAGAGTTATTGGTAAGGAATTCCATATTCAAAATATGAACAGTTATATCAACCAATTAAAAGGATAGCTGAGTAGATTCCATGGTATAGGATCGCGTTTTATTTACCGAATTATCTGCCATGAGAAGATTGTTTGAAACCACAAAAATTGAAATACAGATGTGGCTACAAATTTCTCTGCGAGAAAGCAATAACCTTTGTGAACATAGCTATAAATCCAGATATTTTTTATATTATTAACTTAATGAAAGTAAAGAATATTTACTTATTTGTTTTTTGTCAATTAAAGTCAAAAAAGATGTAGATTTTGCTTCCACCGCTAACCTTTGTCACTGATAATGTATTGAGTTCATATTCAACAAATTGGCTTAAGGTTTATGCTACATTTATTTACTGAATTGGATTTTTACACCGCTCTGTTATTAACATTAGCGCTATTATTTGTGCTATTTTACGAAGCAATTAATGGTTTCCATGATACCGCAAATGCAGTAGCAACGGTTATTTACACTCGAGCAATGCGAGCTCAATTTGCAGTTGTGATGGCTGGCTGTTTTAACTTTTTTGGTGTCATTTTAGGTGGCTTGAGTGTTGCTTATGCTATTGTGCATTTATTACCAACAGATCTTTTATTAAATATAAGTTCTGGTCATGGTCTGGCAATGGTTTTTTCTATGTTGTTGGCAGCCATTATTTGGAATTTGGGTACTTGGTATTTAGGATTACCGGCTTCTAGTTCACATACATTAATAGGCGCCATTATTGGTGTTGGTTTAACCAATGCATTAGTGACAGACTCCTCTATACTGGATGCATTAAATATTCCAAAAGTCATTGAAATTTTTCTTTCTCTCATTCTTTTTCCTGCTATTGGTTTTGTTATAGCCGGATTGCTAATTTTCTTTTTACGTCGCTATTGGAGTGGTACGAAAAAACGTCGTCGTATTCATTTAACACCAGCTGAGCGAGAGAAGAAAAATGGTAAAAGGAAACCTCCTTTCTGGACACGTACTGCATTGATTTTATCTGCCGTTGGCGTCAGTTTTTCCCATGGCGCTAATGATGGTCAGAAGGGTATTGGTCTTATTATGCTGGTGTTAATTGGAGTGACACCTGCCGGATTTGTGCTTAATATGAATGCTAATGGTTATGATATAACGCGTACCATTGATGCGATAGTGCATCTACAACATTATTATGAAGAGCATCAGTCAGCGCTAAAACATATTGTTAATAAGTCCTCACAACATGAGTCTGAATTGGAAATTTTAGATGAGAAATTCTATTGTGATAATTCACGTCTTATTACTGTGTTAAAAGAAACATCACTGATGTTGATGGATATTCAAAGTTATTCCGCATTAAAGCCTGAGCAGCGTAATCAAATGCGTCGATTATTAATGTGTTTATCTGATACAGCATTAGATGTAGCTAAACTACCAGAGACACCCTTCTCGGATGCACGTTTTCTTCGTAACTTGAGTAACGATTTACTTAATACAGTGGAGTATGCTCCACTGTGGATTATTATTACCGTTGCTTTGGCGCTTTCTGTAGGGACTATGATTGGTTGGCAACGTGTTGCCATAACGATCGGTGAAAAAATTGGTAAAAAAGATATGACTTATGCACAAGGTGTTTCTGCTCAAGTTACTGCTGCAGTTTCCATTGGTGTTGCAAGTTATACTGGTATGCCTGTATCAACAACCCAAGTTTTATCTTCCTCTGTAGCAGGTACAATGGTTGTTGATGGTGGTGTACAACCTAAAACAATTAAAAGTATATTACTGGCTTGGTTATTTACATTGCCTATTTCTATTATACTTTCTGCTTTGTTTTACTGGATATCATTAAAACTTATATAGACATATAAGAGATGATATGCCATGAAAAGTCTACCTTACAGATATCCGCGAAATCAAATATTACCTATGATCCATTTCATAAACTTATCCGTAATGGTGCTAGCCAGCTTATAGTAGCCACCGCCACATTGATGTTGAGCTAAAACTATGCTGCAACAAGATGTTGAACACTGCTTTATCGACTGGCGTCATTAACCCGTCGTCCGTAACAATTATTTACAACCGCTAACTATATATACAGACTGGTATTGACGATGTTGAGATTAAGGTCATTAAGGTTAGTGGGATCGCATCGGCAACGAAAATATGCTTCACAACAGCTCCTTGCTACCGCCTTCGCCTTAGCTGAGGCGTGCAAAAGTGGCGAAGAGTTGCTATACCATAGCTGTACCTGTGAGGCATCTCTCTACTTCTCCAGAGATTTTCATAAAGCCATAGGGGACACGCTTATTGGTGAAAAAGCACGTTGTTCTTTTTGCCAGTAACACCATTATAAAACTGAAACAGCAATGGCTTGAAGATCCACAGGCAATGGTATCTGCGTGATTTAAGTAATACACGTTATGTTTATTTCTTAGCAGCTTGCATATATAGCTCTGTCAGGCAAGAAGATCATCTTTTCCTGGTCTGCTCATTATCGACGTCACTGAGCATAGACATAAGAACCTAGTTGCGCTCTAAGATGGTTATTAAGAGTTAAAACATAACAGGGCTTAACTTATCAATGGCCTGCAAGCGAGTAACTTAACTGTATCTCTTAGGATTCCTACGGGGGATGGATAGTGCGCTTAGTTTTTAGAATGCAATGACAAAATATCCCCGGACATGCAGCACCAACGCTGTTTTGGGTACACAAAACAGCTAATGTCCTGCCTTTGCATTCAATAAAGGCATGCAACCGAAAGTTAAGGCTGAACTACATACATAAAGGTCTGGCTAGCGAAAAGGCGTGATACTGCTAATAACGCCCTTGATGTTTTGTTAGGAAGGTTTTTAGATAAATATTCTGCAGTTATGAAGAAGCTGGAGAAAGATTAAGAAGAACTGCTAGCATTCTACGACTTCCGCGTCAGGACATTCGGCTTCAATTAAAAACGACGAATTCAATTGAATCAACTTTTGCAACAGTCAGGCTACGAAGAAGCCTGGCGATACATGCAAAGAACTGTGATTTAAAAAACAACCATTTCAATGGTATCTAAGCTGCTCCCTTCTTCTCAGAAAAGCTAGAACCGACTAATGGGAATTGACCTACTGTTTTACCCTGGTGATATACAACGTCCAATTTAAGGGTAAAGAAGAGATTCATGAAGCATCAGAGCTAAGCTGGAGCCTGACCATCATACAGTAGATTTGCTAATAACTCTATAAAAAAGGCAGTATTGAGGGAAATGAAATAGAATATCATCCTTTCATCCCTCATAAAATTTTATGAAGAGGTAGATTGTTTCTTATATGATTTTCATCCAATAATTTTGCTTTTAATAGCAAAAATTAATAAAACTATTAAAAATAGTTATATAGAAAGATTTATTAACTTTTTATAAAAGTGTTGTTTTGCAAGAAACAGGTTTAGCTTTTATTTTGGAAATTATTAACAAAGATCTTAATAAAAAAGATTATGATTAATTAAAAGAATAGATCACTTATCCGAGTACGACTGAATACAAAAGATTTTTCCATTTGAGGTAGATGCTAAGTAAATAATAAGCGAATACAAGCTTATACCAGCTAGATCCTTATTGTTTAACTCTCTATGGCCAGCGATTGATATAAGCTTCAGCAAAAATAGGAAAAAACCTATACGATAGCTTTACTCTATTTGCGATTGTTATTAAGTTTTTAGTAAAAAATGCATGTTTTTGCCAATTAAGTTGTTAAAGAGATTTTAGTGATGACTTTTACTGAAGCGGTAATCGATAACCTATGAACTACGATCATATATTCGCTACAATATTGATCAGATGAGAATGGCTTGTATTAAAGATAGCTTATTGGTTTTGATGAAAATTCAATATTCTGAACATTGCTATTTATCTTTTTCAGATAAAAACATGGCTGCTGAATGGTTATACTTGCTGCTGAACGTCAAATGGATAAGATAAGGAAGCGATTTATACCATCCATGGCTTCCGTTAATGTATGTTTGTCCATAATGCTTTTAAGTTAGACATGCTATTTGAGCAATTAATAATAAAAGATGAACATACCTTACAGAAACAGACTTTTGCTGATTTTTAGCGCTGCAACTACTATCCACTAGGTTATTCTATATCAAAAGTTATAATTAAAGAATAAAGTATGCTAAAAGCACTTTTAGCTGAATAAAGCCTTATTTACAAGACGATATTCCGACTTTTATTAATCAACCCATTGAAGCTAAATCAATAAAGCAGCAGCTTTATACCCTAATTGATAGAATAAAAAAAGTAAAAGTTTTATAGTTTTTAAATTCAGCAAACTCATGATTTAATTACTGATTCCTGTATCAATAAAACGTAGTTATAGTCACTGTAATTTACCGAGTTGGTTAAAAACTGTCACTAGTTTGTGGGGCAGGTAGGTCAGCAAGAGTCAATTATAAAATACCTAAAGAATTACCAGGTTTTTAGCAATTTAAACTAATAGATAAAACATCGTTTGGCAAAAATGTACCAGAACATGAGGTTTTTTTGCTATCAATCATTTATTGCAATAATAATTTACATTACAAGATCTTATTATTTCAAAAGAAATTACTAATCTTCGCGAAATAATTGTTAAGAAAAAAGACGAGGTAGAGGAAAGATTAGATTTAATGATTTATTAAGTTATTTAGATCAGGAATTACATACAGTTACATACAGAAGGTAGAAAGTGATTACTGAAGTAGAAGGTATAGAGTGATTACTGAAGCAATCCGCAATCGTTACCTCGTTATTATAGTTGATGAGTTTCAAGATACTGATCCAGAACAAAAAAAATTTTTCAACATATTTATCAGTGGCATAATCATTGTTGCTTGCTATTTATAGGCGATCCTAAATAAGCTATTTATCCTTTTTATAGAGCAGATATTTTTACTTATATTAAAGCTAAAAATAAAATTAAATCACATTATACTTTTGATATTAATTGGTGTTCTTCACAAAATTAGGCTTGTGGCTAATAATCAACTATTAGGTCTACACAGCAGAAAACTGTTTTTATTTAACTAAATACTGTTTAAATACATTTAATTCAGCCTCTTAAAAAGAGAATTTACCGTTTATTCATAAAACATCAAAATTATCAGCTTTAAATTTTGTTATTTAGATAAAGAAACTATTTTAACCTTTGATTATCAACAAACGATGGCCTATACCAGTGCTAGTCAAATTTATCATTAGCTTAAAGAAGAGGAGAATGAAACAACTTGGTTATATCAAGGTGATGTCAAACAGCTGGTAACGGTTACGGATATTATGGTGTTAGTTAGAAGCCATCGTGAAGCAGTAATGATAATAGAAGCGTTAAGTAAATTTAATGTTTAGTTAGTTTTTCTTTCTAATAAAGAAAACGTTTTCTACTGATGGAAGGAAGCGCGCGATAGAATAGGATTATTACAAGTCGTGCTCTCACTAGAAAGAAGCGA
This sequence comes from Arsenophonus sp. NEOnobi-MAG3, assembly GCA_052171895.1. GTDB lineage: Bacteria > Pseudomonadota > Gammaproteobacteria > Enterobacterales > Enterobacteriaceae > Arsenophonus. The sequence goes on along the minus strand of JBQMRN010000002.1, from coordinate 157,936 downwards.
ACGCTGTGTGTATATGCATTGCCTAGTTATTTAATCTGGGTAACTGAACAAGATATTGAGCAATTAAATTAGGATAAAAATCAGTGGGAGATACAGGTTGAAAGTTTAGCAATTATTTATTAATTTGGTAGCGACATGCTATTTTACATGAATTACGAGCTCTATTATGATTAACCAGCAAATTGCTGAAAACCTACTAATGATCATATAGCTGCTAAAAGACGCTTGATGGATCTGATATATCTGAGTGAATTGTTGCAAGAAGCTAAATTACAAATTGAAAGTGAGCATGCTCTAGTTCACTGATTTAGCTCAGCAGATTCCTTAGTAAAAAATCAGAAAATACGTTTAGAGAGTGATAGTCACTTGGTTAGGATTAGTATCATCCATAAATCTAAGCTTTAGAATAACCGATTATTTGGTTACCTTTCGCCTGTCAATTCTTAAAAAATTGGCTACTTTTAATGACTATAATAATTTCAAACATGCATTGATCTAACTCAATATGAAGAGAGGATCAGGCTGGCTAAATGAAGAGCCTTTAGCAGAAGATTTTTTGCTATATAGTGTTTTACTAATGCGGTCAGTTTATCATTGTAGGTTGATATAACCTCTACTAAAATGTCGGCTTAGTGAGGAAAGTACTGATACTGGTTTGCATCAAAGCGTATTAGGTTACTTATTGCAAAATGGGCAAAACAAGATAAATAGATTCAACTTTATTACCTAAAGTTTTAGGGAGATTAGCGAGTAAAAATATTAGTATCAGACCTATTAATGATATTAACTTATCTCCTCCTTGCTACCACATAAAGCAAATAAATCCATAAAATTATTGGCTCGAAAATTTATTGGTCAGATCAAAAATACCTGCTGGGTTAGTAGCTATTCAGGATTAACCTATCATGATATGAATTCATTATCTGATAAGTTTACTGTTAGTGATATAAATATTGAGATTGCTATACAACCTTTCGCACCTAAAATAGATGCTGATGCGTAAGTTAATAGTTTCTTGGTTCAAGGGTGAGAAATAGCAGATAGGAGTATTCATACCTTTCCTAAAGAGACCACAGCAGGAACTTTTATGTATTCCCTGTTGGAATTACTGCGATTTAATCAAGATCTATAAAAATCTTTGGTTACATAAAAATTAGAACAATCCGATTTTTACGCTGATTTGGCAGCGGTGCTCTTAAAATATGCCTAATAAATATTTTGAGATCCATTTACTTAAAGATAGTTTTATCTTGTCAAAGCTTAGGGCTGAGTATCAATTAAATGAAATGCAATTTCATTTATCAATAGAAAAATTCTTATCGCCATCTCCATTAGATAATGCTAACCCATCAAGTAAGATGTTTTATCTCAACGTTGTCAACCACTTAGTTTTGAGTCAGTAAGGGGCGTTTTAAAAAGTTATATTGATTTGCTTTTTTGCTGGCAAGACAAAATTTATTTGTTTGATTATAAATTAAATTGGTTAGGGAAAATGCTCCGGTATAATAGGAGGAAGGCAATACAAAATGCCATGATTGATCATAGATATGATTTACAGTATCAGCTTTACACATTAGCTATGATGCATCATTATTTACGAAATTGTTTACCTAATTATAATTATCAAAAGCATTTTAGTGGTGTTATCTATCTTTTTTAGGTGGGCTTGTGATGCTAAAAATCCTGGTTATGATATTATTATATTATTCTAACTTATACGTTTATTAATAGCCTGGATGAGTTATTTAATGCAACTAATCGAGGTGAGGAGGAATAATGCTAACTTTACTAAAGCAAGCTGCTGAGCTTAATTTGTTTAGTTGTTTAGATATACAGCTTGCTATTCGGTTAGCTGATGATGAAAACCCGTTATTATTATTAATATTTGCAATATTAAGCGCTGAAACTCGAGCAGGGCATGTTTGCTTATTTATTGATAAGCTTCAACCAGGCTATTTATTTGAAGGTAGACAGGCTGAAATAGCTTTTATGCTTTGGGAAATGGCAGGAGCACCAAATAGTAGCAGGATTTATATTGAGCTTAAACAATCTAATGCGGTTTGTGATCCATCGCAATCAGCAGCAAAACCATTAGTGTTATCAGATAATAAACTTTATTTTCAGAGAATGTGGGCTGATGAAGGATTAGTAGCTAATTTTTTTTCTCGCCATTTATTAGAAACCGTTGATGAACAGCGTTTAGCGAGTATTTTAACAGGTTTTTTTACATCCTCAAAAAGGCAAGATTGGCAAAAAATAGCTGTTGCAGTTGCAGTAACCAGTCAGATTGCTGTTATTTCTGGTGGGCCTGGTACAGGTAAAACCATGACAGTAACACGTTTATTAGCTACTTTAGTTCAATTAAGTGATGAAAAGCTAATCATTCAGCTAACTGCACCGACAGGGAAAGCGGCGGCTCGATTAACAGAATCATTAAGTAATGCATTATTAAAACTGAATTTATCTGCCGATGAGTATCTAGTTATACCAGAACAAGCGCAGACTCTGCATCGGTTATTAGGCGCTCAATCCAATAGCAAGTTATTCCGTTATCACAAAGACAATCCACTCTTGTTAGATGTTTTAATAATTGATGAAGCATCAATGATTGATCTGCCTATGATGGCTAGATTAATTGAAGCTTTACCTGGCCATGCGCGTGTTATTTTGCTAGGTGATAAAGATCAATTAAGTTCTGTTGAAGCGGGTGCTGTCCTCGGCGATCTTTGTCGTTTTTCAAAATTGGGATACAGTCGACAAAGATCGGCGCAACTAACTAAAATCACAGGTTGTGACTTATCTGATTTCATATCGAATGATGGACCAGAGATTAAAGATAGGATTTGCTTATTACGAAAGAGTTACCGTTTTGATGCTCAATCAGGAATTGGTCGACTTGCTACTGCAATTAACCAAGCTAACATTAAAAATGTTAAGCAACTATTAGCAGAGAAAAATACTGATATTACTTTTTGTTCAATTAATTCGCCTAAAAAATATGCTCAATTGCTTTTTGATACTGCTGAATGTTACCGTTGCTATCTGGATATGATAAAAACAGGTCGAGATCCTGAAGAGATCTTAAGTAATTTTAATCATTATCGATTATTAGCTGCTTTAAGAGAAGGAGCATACGGTGTTATAGAATTAAATGATAAGTTAGAACAGCTTTTACATCGTCAAGGAAGTATTCGACGGCAAGCCTATAGCTGGAGTAAAAACTATGAAGGTCGCCCAATCATGATCACCAAAAATGATCCTTCTCTTGATTTATTTAATGGTGATATTGGTATTATGTTACGGGATGGTAAACAAGGTTTAAAAGCTTATTTTCAATTACCTAATGGAGTAATAAAAAGAATACAACCAAGTCGCTTGCCTCAGCATGAAACTTCTTTTGTTATGACGGTACATAAATCTCAAGGATCAGAATTTGAACATGCCGCATTGGTTTTAGCGCCGATTTCTACCACTATTATTAGTAGAGAGCTTATTTATACCGCAATTACCAGAGCAAAAAGTCACCTGACGATTTATGCTGATCGTAATGTTTTTGCTAAAGCGTTAATGAGGTCTACGGAACGTCGAAGTGGTTTGACTGACCGATTATTTTAATGAAAAATAGAACCTATTTTAGTTGTTATCTTGTTTGATATTATGAATAGTGAATATCAAAAGGAGTTATACTCATTTCTGGTGTATAAGATTTTTGAGATAGCTGCTATCTTTCTGATTGATTTCGTTAATGATTTCAACAACAGAGAGATGATATACTATGAAAAGTTTATCCTATAAGTAGAGATCCGAGAAACTAGATATTATTTGTAATCCATTGGATGAACTTTATCCATAATGTAGACAGGTAGATGATAGGCCCAGTACGCCATTAAGGCTGAGCCGAAGGCATGTTGTGACAACATGCTGAACTGGTCATTGTTCGTAGTGTCCTTCCATGCCCTCGTCCATAAAAGTTATTTGCCACAGCGAACTATATAGACTGGTATTGGCATGTTGAGATTAAAGTGCCTAATGTTATGAGGGTATCCTCCACAAAGCGGAAACGGAATATGCTTCAACAGGTAGTTATTGCTACCGCCTTATCTGAAGCATACAAAAACATCGAAGAATTGTTACCATAACTGTACATAGGAGATATATCCACCGGTAATTTTTATGAAGCTCTGTGTGCGATTTTCTCTTTGAAAAAGTACATGGTCTCTCTGGAATATCATCAGCAGACTGAAACAGCAATGACTTGAATAGCATATGCAATGGTGTGGTATGTAACACACCTGCATGATTTAATAGATATGCGTTACTTTTATTTCCTAGCTGATGCTATATATACTCATGTCAAGCAAAATGATCACCTTTACCTGCTGGTTCATTATCACAGTCACTGAGCATGGGATGGACATAAGGAGCTAGTTGCGCGCGAAGCTTCTTACTAAAAATAAGAAGCGAACTTTAATAAATTTCTCAATGCCACCTGCGAGCAGGCGTCCATTAACCGTATCTCCAAGTCTTGCTACGGAGACGCTGTCCTTGGTTTTTAGAATGCAATGGCAAAGATATTCCCGGATACACAGCACCAATACTGTTGGGTACACAAAACAGCTAATTTGCTTGGTTCACTCACAAAAGGGACGCAACTGAAAGTTAAGGCTAATAAGCTGCAGTAGGTCTGGCTAGCAAAGAGCTGTGATGCTGCTAATAACGCCGCCATTGATATTTTGTTGGCAACTTTTCAGCGAGTATCCTCTCCTGCAAGCGATAAAGCAGGTAAAGAAAGAACTAGAAGAACTGCTAGGATTCTACGACTTCTCCTGAGAGTATTTCCGTCAATAAGGACTAGGAATGCGATTGAATTGATGCTATAAAGCTAACACATACGAAGAATTTTGGTTTGAGAAAAACAACCCTTTCATGGTATTTAAGCTACTCTAGTCTGCAAAGAAATCTGTAAGCGGTTATACTAAAGGGAATTTAATCTATTGACCATGACTTGTAAAAAACCACTCAATTTAATGATGTAGAACAGCTTCACGAAGCATCAAGAGTGGAACGTAGTCTCCTAAACCTTGGGGCCGCTGTTCCACTCCATACAGCAAATTTGCTAATAACTCATGTTGTCTTAGAATGAATTTCGAGCTCTCCCTCCAACGACGGAGACTATCCAGTCTGTCTGGCAGCATTACTGATGAGTTCATGCAAGGATTAACAGGTAATATCTAGTTTTGCGGATATACCAATACCTATATGGTAGACTTTTCATGGCAATCATCTCTCTGTTGTTAAAATCATTTAAGAAATTAATCAGCAGGATAGCCACCATTTAGAAAATCCCACTCACTAGAAATGAGTATAACTCAACTTTTATTAAAGATAAATATTTTAATATTCTATTTGCTAATTAAAATTAAACTAGCGATTAACTAAAAATACGATAATAATTATACTTTATTTTCAAAATAATAATAAATTATAATTATTCTTATCAGTGATAAGAATTTATTTTATCAGTATATTTGTTCAATATGCTTAAATAATAGAACTATATGTATATAGTTATTCCTTATTATTAAAAATAACTTTATGAAAAAAAAAATAATTTACCCGGGTACTTTTGATCCCATAACCTACGGTCACTTAGATATTATAGAGCGCGCTGCTTTAATATTTGAGCGGATAATATTAGCTATCGCTGATAGCTCGCATAAAAATCCGATGTTTACTATAGATGAACGTATTTTATTTGCTAAAGAACAGACAAAACATCTAACCAATGTTGAAGTAACTGCCTTTTGTGAACTTACGGCAAATTTTGCACAAAAATACCAGGCTAATATTTTGATTAGAAGTGTGCGATCTATGTCAGATTTTGAATATGAATGTCAGTTGGCTAATATGAATAGTCATCTAATGGCTGATTTGGAAACCATCTTTTTATTACCTTCTCCAAAGTTATCGTTTGTTTCCTCTTCTTTGATTAAAGAAGTTGCACGCCATGGTGGTGATGTTTCATCTTTTTTACCAGAACCAATAGCGAAAGCAATGTTACAAAAATTTAAACAATAAAAATAAATTATACTTAAGTTTATTTTAAGCAATTATGACAGAAAAAGTACTACGTTTCCATAGTTTTAGAGTTATTAGCAAATCTGTTGTATGGTGGTTCAGGCTAGGCTATGTTCCACTCTAATGCTTCGTGAAGCTAAGCTGTTCTGCATCCTTAAATTGACTGGTTCTTTACAAGCCCAGGGTCAGCAGGTTAAATCCCATTTAGCTGCTTCCAGCTTTTCTTTCCAGACGGGAGTAGCTTAAATACCATGAAAGGGTTGTTTTTGTCGAACCAAAATTCTTAGTATGAGTCGGCTTTGTAGCCTCATATCGCAAAAGCCGATTCAATTGGATTTATCATTCTTATTGACACACAGTGCGCTGAGGAAAAGTCGTAGAATGCCAGCAGTTCTTCTCGAACTTTTTCCAGCTTCTTAATCTCTGCAGGATAGTTCGCTGAAAACCTTGCCAACAAAACATCAAAGGCGTTATTAGCGGCATTTTGTCTCTCTCTGTTAACTAAAAACCTCCTGCAGCTCAACCTTAACTTTTAGTTTTATGCCTTTGCGGAGTTGAAGGCATACACATTAGCTGTTTTGTGTACATAACATAGTATTGGTACTGTATGTCCGAGAACATCTTTCCACTCCATTCCAAAAACAAAGGGCATCGTCTCCAGTAGCAAGCCTTGGAGATACGGTTAATGGACGAGCTCACAGGGCATTTAGAAGTTCAACTAAGTTCGCTTTTAACTCTCAATAAGCATCTTCGACCGCAACGAGCTCATTACGTCCATGCTCACTGACGCCGATAATACCAGCAGGTAAAAGCGATCATCTTGCCTGATATAATTATCTATGCCATCGCCATAAAAATAAATCTAGCGCATATCGCGCTTAAATCACGCAGGCATCAATGCCTTTGCTCTTCAAAGCATTATTGTTTCAGTCTGCTGATGGTATTTCAGAGAGACCATGTACTTTTCAAAGAGAAAATAGCACACAGAGCTTCGTAAAAATTACCCGTAGATCTCTCTTCTAGGTACAAGCTATGGTAGCAACACTTCGACGTTTTTTGCACGCTTCAGATAAGGGAGTCGCAACAAGCTGTTAAAGCATATTCCGTTTGCCACTGCGATCCCCCCATAAACTTTTAGACACTTTAATCTTAACATTCCCAATACCAGTCTGTATTGTTCGCTGTCGCGAATAATCGTTACGGACGACGGAAATGAGACACTCGTCGACAAGGTGGCGTTTTCAGCATATTATTGCGGCATGGCACTTCGAGCTTAGCCTTAAAACGGCGCTGGATTATCACCTAGCTGCCTGGCACTATTACGGATGAATTCATGCAAATGATAAGGGATAATATCTAGTTTCGCGGATATTTGTATGGTAGACTTTTCATGGCATATCATCTCTCTGTTGTTAAAATAATTAATGAAATCAATTAGAAAGATAGCAGCCATCTCTTAAACACTATATACCAGAAATGAGCATAATTCACAATTATTGAGAACTTAACACTAGCAGAAATAAAAGTCTTAACTAGAGATAAAAAACAGCTGAAAGTATTGGTATTGCCTTAAAATTATTAGAGCAAGTTTTGGGTTACTAACCATACCAATAAATTTCCAGCTCAATTATCTGTTTGTCAACGACAATCCGTTGCCATTACATTACCAGAGCACTCTGTATGGATCCGATTGCAATGTTTTTTGCTGAGCTGACTTCTTCGTTATATCTAGAAATGAAAAAGGAAGTACATGATTAGAAAATTGAATCGCTCTTCAACTGAAAACCAAAAACCATTCATTATTACTAAAAGGAGATAGAATCGGTGTTTTGAGTCTATTGTAAGTTAAAATTTTATCAAAGTGTGTGTTCTTTGAGCTTATTCACTAATTTTAGAGATATTAACCATAAGTTTGCCTTAATAAGCATCGTTTTTTGCATTTATGCATTCTTTCTGATAACAATTTCATTGCCAGTTTGCCAAGCTTGAGCGCTAATAAAAAATAGCCTGTTGCCACACAGAATACATTTATACAGATTTGTGCGCAGGAATCCCTCTTTCATCATAATGGCGAACCCCTGGTTTTCTGGTTTTTTACAAGCCGTTATCTCTAGCGCCTTATACATCTTCGGGAATAATGTGCCTTATTTATGATTCAACAAGAAACCATAGTAAGGCATCATCTTAAAATATCTTGCCGGAATATGGCTCTAATATAGCCCCCGATCATCTCTTCCTGCGTCAGGGTTTGTTGCTGGTATTCCTTAGTCAGTGATTATAGTTACGATGTACAAGCACTCCTCCTCTCCTCGATAATTCCGTAATTTTCACGCGAATATACCGGTTGGCATTTAAGATAGCGCCTAATGTATTTCACACTATACCATACCCCTTTCGTTTTTAGCGAAGTACATTTTACAATAACGTCCATATTGTGACTTCATCCTAACCCTGTCACTGTTTCTTGGGGCGTCGAATATCCCCTATAAAAACCAGAAGTAAGACATGAGATTTATCAGCTCATAGCTGTAATGCAGGAGCCATATGATAGCGTCTTGCTAGATTTCTTTAACCTGTCTTTTTTTTGAAAATAGCTCAGACCATACAGTATGTTTAATACCTAGATTGCTACGGATGACTGGGAGACGTAAACATGAGCATGTTGATTGAGTTGTCGAGCATAAATATTTAAGGCACAGAAGATAGCAATTTCAATATCCTGTTTGCGTACTCACTAGGATAGTGTGCGCGGGTGTAAGCAGCGCGAAATAGAGCGTTGAGTCTCAGCTAGTTATTGTTGAAAATCCAAAAAGGATGGAGAATACTAAAAGTAATTTGTTACCAGTCACAGTCTGACAAAATATGAACACTAATCTGCTAATATCACTGCTCGGGTAGCTTTAAAGCTGTATGAACTGCAGGCTTTTGACTTACAGCTTTAGCTGAAAAATGGCTATGTGGATATGTTGTCAAAGGTTATTGCTTTGGTCGTAGAACAATTTGTAGCCATATCTGTATTTTAATTCTTGTGATTTTAAACAATCTTTTCTAGACCAGATAATTCGGTAAATAAAACGATCCTACACCATGGAATCTACACAGGCATCATTTTAATCGCCTGATAGAACTGTTCACATTTTGATGTGGAATTCCTTACAAATAACTTTCTAATTATCTAACCTTATTAGGAGATGCTGACTAATTTCATGCTCGCTAGCAAAGGTTTTGTAGCGTTTAGCTCCATTCGATCAAAGGATGGACTCCTTATCAATGATCGCCTCAAGAAAACGGCTAACACACTCTGCATTAAACTCTTCAAAGATCTCATCGCTCACATGAGCTTGTCCATCTCTGGCGATTTAATACCACAATTCGTTCCTTCCTTTTATCTCCCATATCCCGTGTTTTTAGCTTTTATATCTTGTATATAACGCTTTTATAGATTTTATACCTTTAATAATAAAAAACACAGTTAATATTTTGCAAAATTTAAAAAATCATAGAAAAATATTTCATTGACTTCAACAACACCACTTAATGCATTTAACTGGGTTATCGCCGCTGAAGAAAGGAGGTAGTAACGCAATTTAACCGCTGTTTTCAAATCAATGCCTGTTCGTTTTTCTGACTCCTGTAAAGTGAAGCTATTCAAGATACATCGCAGATAACTAAATCATTTACCTTGTGATCTAGATTCACCAGAGGAGTTCAGTAAGATTGTTAAATCTTTTCATGCAATTTGGGATTTTACAAGCATATCGATGTAACTCTAATAAATGTCCCCAGCAGATAACATCTTCACTGTGAGAATATGGGCAGGATAAAGTGAAATGAGTTGGTTCAATAAATGAATCGAGATCATCCGACAGATTGTAGGTGAGCCAACTAATAAGATGCACCTTTATGTTGACGAGGAGTGAGGAAAGAATCTCTTTGATCTGTATGATTGTTTGCTTTTTTCATGGCAACCTCTGTAGCAAAATCCTTCATACAGTATAATGGATTTCTAGCAACAACCTTTTCAACATAGCTAGGAACAATTCAGGATAAGCACAGTAGTAGCGCCGAAACACCCATGGTAGAAATGCCAAAGACAAGCATTTGCTCGAAAGATAACAGTGGTCCACGAGTTAATACTTTTACCGTGGGTTTCAAGAAACTTATTCCAGGCGCCATCAATGGTAAAAAGCACTTTAATTTACCTGGAGGGGGTTATACATCTGAATAAAATTATCCTCTTGCTATCGTCAGAGAAATAAAAATCATCATCCTCTCCGCATTTGTTAGGTTTATCTGGCCAGTTATGTTTGTGTTTGTTCTATGGGATGAAGGAGATGGAAATTATCCCTAGTTTTCCTATAGGTAATGAATTCATCAGCAAACATACTTTCAGTTTACCCCATGAATCTAATTGTATCCAGCGTCATCGCCTTAGCTTTAGCTGTTTGCTCAAAAATACGGATAATCTCGTGACTAGAGAAGGATAATAGTTGTATATCAAAAAAAATTGGGGGATCGGAGTAGACGCGGACACATTGCTAACCTTTTTTGAGGTGTCATAAAAAATTCAGTCGATCTGTCATCATTAATTTCTGGAGGGAGATCATAAAGTGCTTTGGATAAACAGACTGTGTAACACCTAAAGTCACATGTTGTCTTTCTAATTTACCTGGTTTTCCCTTTTAGGGAATTTATTCCGAGCCATCTGGATGAATTCCTGAAAAATTAACGTATCGCAGAGTATAAAACAATATTCAGAACATTAATATAGATGAAGCCAGCGTAGCTCTTCTTTGTGCCGATCTTCACACAATAGTTGTGCTACATTCATGTAATGAATGAATAACTATGATAGTAACTACTTATGAAATGGAATTTATTAAAAATTGCTCATAGAATGATTTTTATCGATAAAGGAAAAATTATTCAGGATAGCAATAGCAATAAAGATGATTTCTTTACAGCGCCACAATCAAAACGTGCTAAAATTTTTTTTGCTAAGATCATACATTAATTATTTATTCATTATTGGGTGAGAAAAATAGTCGCCCAATCCCAATAATAAATAAATAATTATGCTAATTTAGCATTTAAAGCGGGCTGAGTACCATCTAAAATTCTACTCTCTTTAAATCTATACAGCATTCGCATTAATAAAATTAATTTAACTAGACCATTAAATAGTTATCAATAGTTGTTGTTAGATGTATTTATCCGTTATTCTATCCAGATCTAAACTCTACTATATCATTCGCGGCCAATGCCGCATTATCGGCATAGGAACATCGGTGTCATGCAAGAAGAATATCGACCAGAAGAGATAGAACAATACGTACAACGTCATTGGGAAGAAAAACAAACATTTAAAGTAATAGAAGATAATAGCAAAGAAAAATACTATTGCCTGTCAATGTTACCTTACCCATCTGGTAAGCTACATATGGGGCATGTTCGCAACTATACTATTGGTGATGTTATCTCACGTTATCAACGCATGCTAGGTAAAAATGTGCTGCAACCTATCGGCTGGGATGCTTTTGGTTTACCAGCTGAAGGTGTAGCAGTAAGAAATAATACCGCTCCAGCGCCTTGGACTTATACCAATATTGATTATATGAAAAATCAATTAAAAATGCTCGGATTTGCTTATGATTGGAGTCGAGAAGTCATAACTTGTAGACCGGAGTATTATCGTTGGGAGCAATGGTTTTTTACTAAGCTTTATGAAAAAGGTTTGGTTTATAAAAAAAACTCTGCCGTTAACTGGTGCCCAAATGATTTAACGGTCTTAGCTAACGAGCAAGTCATTGATGGTTGCTGCTGGCGTTGCGATACCAAAATCGAACGCAAAGAAATTCCTCAATGGTTTATAAAAATTACCGCTTATGCTGAAGAGCTACTTCATGATTTAGATAAACTTGATTGCTGGCCAGAGCAAATTAAAACCATGCAGCGTAACTGGATTGGCCGCTCAGAAGGGATTGAAATTACCTTTAAATTAGCAGACAAAGATGATAAACTAATTGTTTATACTACTCGACCTGATGCTTTTATGGGAGTAACTTATCTTACTATTTCAGCAAATCATCCGTTAGCAAAAAACGCGGCAGAAAAAAATCCTAAAGTTAGGGATTTTATTGATGAATGTGGTAATACCAAAGTTGCTGAAGCAGAAATGGCAACCATGGAGAAAAAGGGTATCGCCACCAATTTGTTTGCAATTCATCCGCTAACTAATGAAAAAATTCCAATCTGGGTAGCCAATTTTCTATTAATAGAAAATTCTACAGAGGCAGTAATGGCTGTTCCAGGGTATGATCAGCGTGATTGGGAATTCGCAAGTAAATATCATTTACCGATCAAAGCCATTATTACTGATAATGAAGGCCATATCTCTGATCTAAAAATCGTTTCGTTGACTGATAAAAATAAGCTGATTAATTCAGGCGAATTTAGTGATATGCACAACGAAGCATATAGCAATGCGATTGTAGATAAACTAGTTTTAGAAGGTTTAGCTCAACGTAAAGTCAATTATCGTCTACGTGATTGGAGTGTTTCTCGGCAACGTTATTGGGGAGCACCTATTCCAATGGTAACCATGGAAGATGGTTCTGTCAGGCCAGTACCAGAAGAACAACTACCCGTCATCTTACCTGAAGATGTGGTAATGAATGGGATCACTAGTCCTATCAAAGCCAATCAAGAATGGGCAAAAACCAACATCAATGGTCATGCAGCATTACGTGAAACCGATACCTTTGATACCTTTATAGAGTCATCCTGGTATTATGCTCGTTATACCTGTCCTAATTATGGCCAAGGAATGCTAGATCCGAATGCGGCTAATTATTGGTTGCCGGTTGATCAATATATCGGTGGTATTGAACATGCCATCATGCATTTATTGTATTTCCGTTTTTTCCACAAACTGATGCGTGATGCAGGCTTAGTAAATTCTGATGAGCCGGCTAAACGCCTGTTATGTCAAGGAATGGTATTAGCTGATTCTTTTTATTACTCAGATGAAAATAGACAACGAGTTTGGGTATCACCAGTTGATGTAACGGTTGAACGAGATGAAAAAGGTAAAATTGCCAAAGCAACTGACCAGCATGGACATCAACTCTCCTATACAAGGATGAGTAAAATGTCTAAATCAAAAAATAACGGCATCGATCCACAATTAATGGTAGAAAAATATGGAGCAGATACAGTTCGTCTATTTATGATGTTTGCCGCTCCGCCGGAACTTACTTTAGAATGGCAAGAATCAAATGTAGAAGGTGCAAATCGTTTTATTCGTCGTCTCTGGCTCACCGTTTTTGAACATACCAAAAAAGGTAAAACAGCTCCATTAGATAACAGCAACCTCACACCACAGCAGAAAAACCTACGGCGTGATCTACATAAAACTATCCATAAAGTAACCGATGATATCGGCTGCCATTATGCATTTAATACTGCAATTGCGGCTATTATGAAATTCATGAATAAATTGAGGCGGCTGGCCGTCCATGATAATGAACAAGATCGAGCGTTAATACAAGAATCTTTAGATGCTATTGTGCAGATGCTGTCTCCCATTATTCCCCATGCTTGCTTTATCATGTGGAAAGCACTTGGTCACCAGGAAGATATCGATAATGCACGTTGGCCAGTTGCTGACGAAAAAGTAAAAATAGAGAATACTAAATTAGTCATTATTCAAGTCAATGGTAAAGTTCGTGGGCGTATTACTGTAGATATCAATGCATCAAAAGATGCTATTTTAGCTATGGCAACACAAGAATATGGTGTAGCAAAATACCTTGAAGGGATAAACATCCGTAAGGTAATTTATGTGTCAGGCAAGCTATTAAATTTTGTTGTTAGCTAATTTAATAAGGAGACGATGTGCGTTATTTAATTATCTTATTTATATGCTTAGCCGTGTTAATCACGGCTAGCTGCGGATTTCGCTTACAAGGTACGCCGAAGATACCTGAAGAACTAAAAAGATTAAAATTAAGCAGTGGTGATCCATACGGCCCGCTTGCACGTGCAATTAGAAAGCAATTACGCCTAAATAATGTCAACTTAATCGATGAGAATCTTCAGAATGTGACAATCCTAAAAATAGGAAGTTCATCTGAAAACACAAAAACCGTTTCCATCTATCAAGATGGTAAAAGTGTAGAAAAACAATTAAATTTCTGGATCAGCGCGCAAATTATCCTCCCTAACGGCACAGTTTATCCTATCAAAACATGTGTCGAACGCTCTTTCTTTGATAATCCGTTAGATATACTAGCTAAAGACACTGAAAACGAACTTATTAAACAAGAAATGCGTGAACAAGCGGCTCGTCAATTGATTCGAAAATTACTAATTGTGCATATGCATATCACTATTCAGAATGAGCCTGAAGGATCAGTGATTGCCGAGAAAGCGCTTTAGGTAGACTTAGAATGATCCGTATTTACCCAGAGCAGCTAATTTCACAGCTTGCTGATAAGCTGCAAACCTGTTACCTGATTTTTGGCAATGATCCCCTTTTATTACAAGAAAGCATGGATAAAATTTGTCAAATTGCACAACAGCAAGGTTTTTCTGAACGTTATATTTATTCACTAGATACAAGCTTCGACTGGGACACTATTTATCATCTTACTCAATCATTTAGCTTATTTGCTAGCCGACAAATTCTTATCTTAATTTTACCTAAAAATGGCCCAACAACCCTCATAGCAGAAAAGCTACTTAAGTTGCCTGAATTATTACATCCTAATTTATTACTCATATTATGCGGTGGCAAATTAACTAAAGCACAAGAGAATAGTGCCTGGTGTAAAAAAATAGGCCAAGATGGAGTCTATATAAATTGTCTGACACCTGAACAGTCTAAACTACCTCAATGGGTAACCCAACGAGCAAAAACGATGTCTATTACCTTAGATAAACAAGCTAATCAGCTTCTTTGTTACTGCTATGAAGGCAATTTATTAGCTCTTAACCAAGCTCTTGAACGTTTATCACTATTATATCCTGACGCTAATCTTACATTAGCTTGTGTCAAAGAGGCAATAAATAATGCCTTTAATTTTACACCTTATCATTGGGTTGATGCGCTACTTACAGGTAAAATTAAACGCGCCTGGCATACCCTACAACAATTACAACGCGAAAATTATGAAGCAGTGATTCTATTACGTATAATTCAACGTGAACTCATATTTCTTTTGATATTAGCACAAAAAAATAGCAATAAAGATTTAAAAAAATTATTTGATCAGTATAAAATTTGGCAAGCACGCCGCCCTCTCATTAGCGCTGCGTTACAACGGATATCATTGAGAGAATTACAGCTGGCAATACAGTTAATTACCCATGCCGAATTACATTTAAAACAAGATTATGGCCACTCAATTTGGCCAAAATTAGAAATTTTATCTATGCTATTGTGCGGTAAATCAGTCCCAAAGATTTTTATTAATGACTCAAAAAACTAAGCAAACAGCTAATTTTCCATCTATTCAAGCACTATTTGGTGGTACCTTTGATCCTATTCACTATGGTCACTTACTTCCTGTTGAAGCGCTAGCTAAGCTACTTGATTTACAACAGGTTATTTTACTTCCCAATCATGTGGCCCCCCACCGCAAACAACCTGAAGCAACCGTTCAACAAAGATTGGCAATGATAAAATTAGCTATCAAAAATAATCCGCTATTTAGTATTGATACACGTGAACTCAAACGTATAACTCCATCCTATACCGTTGAAACACTACTCTCTTTTCGGCAACAAATCAGTTGGCAAAAGCCATTAGCCTTTATTATCGGACAAGATTCACTACTATCGATCGATACTTGGTTTGATTGGCAGAAAATTTTAGATCTTTGTCATTTATTAGTTTGCGCCCGCCCAGGTTATAGCACCTATTTTCTAACTTCTTCAATGCGACAATGGCTAAAACATTATCAAGTGCACAAGCCGGAAATACTCAGCTATAAACCCAGTGGTGCTATATATTTAGCTAATACTCCCTTATTAAATATTTCCGCAACTGAAATTCGTAAACGAAAACATAACAAAAAAAGTTGCAAAGATATATTGCCACATGCAGTTTTGCACTATATTGATAAACATCATCTTTATCAAAATTGCTCATAATTAATTAATAAATATGAAAAATTAATAAAAATACCCTTAAACTATTATGAGTATATAAGGTGATTGGTAGTATCTTGGGGCGCTTTTTTTATATTACTAATGAAAATAAAGCATAATTTTCGATAATTTATCCTAAAACCAATTATAAATATTCAACTAATTTTACTAAAAATTAGATCTAAATATAGATTATCTTATGCTTATTTTTTACAACAGAAATTTATAACTGAATAAAATATAACATTAATATTTTTTATGAATTATGCTTATTTTTACTATATGGGGTTTCGGAGAGATGGTGGCATATTTCCTATCTTGCTAATTGATTTCGTAAATGATTTCAAGAACAGAGAGATGATATCTCATGAAAAGTCTACTCTACAGGTATTCGAGAAACCAGATATTACTTGTAATCCCTTTCATGAACTCATCCGTAATAGTGCTAGGCAGCTGATAGCCAGCAACTCCACACCGGCCATTGAGGCTGAGCTCGAAGCCATGCTGCGACATCATGCTGAAAATGCCGCCTTGTTGACGGGCATCAATCACCATGCACCGTCGTCCGTAACGATTATTTACCATAGCGAACTATATGGACTGGTATTGATGATCTTGAGATTAAATTCCTTTAAGGTCAGGGATCACAGCGGCAACCGAATATGTTTCAATAGCTAGTTGCTACTACCACCTTATCTAAAGCGTGCAAAAATCGTTGAAGAGTTACCCCAATGGCTTGTGTATCTAGGAGAGACATTTCAGCCGGTGATTTTCATGAAGCTCTGGGGATGGATAGTTTTCGATGAAAAGCAGATGCTTTCTCTGCAAGTATCATTAGGAGACTAAAACAGCAATCGCTTAAATCACACAGGCAATGGTGCCTGTGTGATTTAAGCGATACATGATACGTTTATTTCTTAGCCGATAGGATATACACTTCTATCAGGTAAACTGATCGCCTTTATCTGCTACTATCATTATCAGCGTTACTAAGCATGGACGTAAGGAGCTAATTGCGCTCGAAGATGCTTATCAAGAGTCAAAAGCGAACTGGACTAAACTTCTCTCAATGACTTGCAAGCGCGTGACTTAATCGTCTATTACAGCCTTGCTACTGTAGACGGGTTAGATGCTATCCTTGGTTTTTATAATGCAAAGACAAAGATATTCCAGGACACACAGCAGAATGCTGTTGGGTAGACAAAATAGTTAATGTGGCTACCTCTTCACACTCCTAAAATGTATGGAACCGAAAGTTAAGGCTGAGCTGCGGGAGAGTCTTGGCTAGCAGAGAGAGAGGCGGGATGCCGCTAATAAAGCCCTTGATGTTTTGTTAGCGACGTAGCCGATTGAATTGGCTTTTGCGACACTGAAGCTACGAAGCTGAGGTACGAAGAAGTGTGGTTTGAGAAAAATAATCCTTTCAATGGTATTTAAAGTGCTTCCGTTTGCTCAGAAAAGCTGGAGGCGTCTAATGAGATTTAATCTGCTGAACTCCTTGTGGTAAATAACGTCCAATTTAAGGATTGAGAATAGATTTACAAAGCATCAGAGCGGAGTGGTAGCTTGACCTGTTGTCATACAGCAGATTTGCTAATAACTCTTTTTTATTTAACTTGAAATTAAAGATTAACCTTTGCTAGGAACTGAACTCCAACAATTTATTATTGAGAAACTTGTCGATAATAAAGCGAAAGATATTGTCAGTATTGATATACATAGAAAATCTAGGATTACTGATTGCATGATAATCTGTACTGGAACCTCTAATCACTATCTGACAGAAGTTTCTGAGAAATTAATTGAAGAATGTCGTAAGACAGGAATAATTCCTCTTGATGTTGAAGGACAAGGTATTTCTGATTGGATCATTATCAATTTATGCGATGCGATTGTTCATATCATGCAAGAAAATAGTCGGCAGATGTATGAAATTGAAAAACTCTGGGTTGAAGTTGAAATTACAACTGATTGCCGTTGCTAGTAAAATGGTTGATTGGATTCAAACTGGTTTTCAAGATTATCTCCATTGTTTTCAAAAAGATGTTGCTTTTGATCTCATTAAGATCCAGGGTGTGGAAAAGCGAGAAAATGCTGATCTAAAGCATATCATCCAGAAAGAAGGAGAACATATGCTGGCTGCAGTTTGTAAAAATAACCGTATAATTACCCTGGATTATATCTGGCACAAACTGGACAGTTCAATAACTTCCTGAACAATTAAATCAATAGAAACAAAAATGGACGTAATATTAGCTTTCTAATTGGTGTGGCAAGAAGGTGTCTAGCTCTCCCCCCTGCCTCTAAAGTAGTACCAGAATAAAGTTGATCACTGTCATCCTTAACAATACCTCATCCTCTAGTTTGAATATTTGTTGTATAAAACTTTTACTGATCTGGCATGAAGCATTACAACAAATCATCCTTACCATCAGGAATAACATATTTTATATAGGTTATTAATGTGAATCTAAAGAAAGAAATAAAAAAAAAGAAAACCACCCATTTTCGAGATTACACCGCAGAATCTACTCTATTCATTCGTCGTGCGTTGATAGCTTTCATTATCATTGTGATATTAGTAAGTATCTTAATTGCTAATCTCTATCATCTACAAGTAGTTCGCCATGAAGACTACCAAACTCGCTCCAATGATAATCGGATAAAATTAGTTCCTGTTCCACCAAGTAGAGGTATTATTTATGACAGAAATGGTATTCCTCTCGCGTTAAATCGAGCATTTTATCAATTAGAAGTTATTCCTGAAAAAGTAGCTAATTTAACAGAACTATTGACAAAATTGCGTGATGTGGTTGATCTTACTGACGAGGACATTGCAAACTTTAAAAAAGAGCGTAAACGTTCACGCCGCTTTACCTTTATACCATTAAAAACCTCTCTCGATGAAGTACAAGTTGCACGTTTTGCAGTTAATCAATATCGGTTTCCAGGAATTGAAGTCAAAGGTTACCAACGCCGCTATTATCCGTATGGTTCAGTGCTAACGCATGTTATCGGTTATGTAGCTAAAATTAATGATAAAGATATAGAACGTCTAGAAAATGATGATTTACTAAAAAATTACACTGCCACCCATGATATCGGTAAATTAGGTATAGAACGGTATTACGAAAATATTTTACATGGGAAAACAGGCTATGAAGAGATTGAAGTTAATAGTCGTGGAAAAGTTATACGTCATCTTTATGAACAACCACTACAGGCAGGTAAAGATATTTACCTCACTATTGATCTTAATTTACAAATTGAGATTGAAAAGTTGCTAACCAACAGCCGATCTGCCGTGGTTGTAACCGATCCCCGTAACGGAGAAGTACTAGCGTTGGTATCTACCCCAAGCTATGATCCTAATCTTTTTGTTAATGGAATTTCTAATAAAGATTACCAAGCTTTATTAGATAATCCTAATCGTCCGCTAATTAATAGAACTACACAGGGATTATATCCGCCAGCTTCAACCGTTAAACCATTTATGGCGGTTGCAGCGTTAAGTGAAAATATTGTCACCGCCAATTCCACCATTTTTGATCCAGGCTGGTGGCAATTACCAAACTCAGAAAAACGTTACAGAGATTGGAAAAAATGGGGGCACGGTAGATTAAATATCCTTAGAGCCATTATCGAATCAGCCGACACTTTTTTTTACCAGATTGCTTATGATATGGGTATCGATCGCATCTCTGATTGGATGCAGAAATTTGGCTATGGCCAGTATACTGGCATTGATCTTGCTGAAGAACGTTCAGGTCTTATGCCAACACGTGAATGGAAAGAAAAACGCTACAAAAAACCTTGGTATCAAGGAGACACTATCCCAGTAGGTATTGGCCAAGGTTATTGGACCACAACGCCGATTCAAATGGCAAAAGCATTAGTGACCTTAATTAATGACGGAACAGTCAAAATTCCCCATCTGCTTTATGGAACTAAATTAGGTAATGCTATGCTACCATATGAACAGAAAGATTATATCCAAATCGGCGATATTCATTCAAGCTTTTGGAAATTAGCTAAAGATGGTATGTATGGTGTCGCTAATGCACCAAACGGTACAGCACGTAAAAGTTTTACCAACACGCATTATAAAGCTGCGGTTAAATCAGGTACGGCACAAGTATTCAGCTATGAAACCTACAATGCCAATAAATTGGCTGAGCACTTACGTGATCATAAATTAATGATCGGATTTGCGCCTTATCAAAATCCGACCGTTTCCGTAGCTATTATTCTTGAAAATGCTGGTACTGGGCCGGCGATTGGTGATCTTGTCCGCAATATTTTTGATTATGTATTGCTTGGTAAAAAAAGGATATCACAAACACTAGATATCAATGTATATCCAGAAGAAGATCAGTAATCTATGACCAATAAATTATATAAATTACCTATTTTGA
The DNA here is from genome assembly GCA_052171895.1 of Arsenophonus sp. NEOnobi-MAG3. Taxonomy (GTDB): domain Bacteria; phylum Pseudomonadota; class Gammaproteobacteria; order Enterobacterales; family Enterobacteriaceae; genus Arsenophonus. The sequence goes on along the minus strand of JBQMRN010000002.1, from coordinate 137,291 downwards.
GACATTTACATATTGATATTCCACTCTTGCTGATTATTTTTCCCTTAACAATATACAGTCTTATGATCATGTGGAGTGCTAGTGGGCAAGATGTTGATATGATGCAGCGAAAGTTGATGCAAATTGCGATTGGATTTATTGTCATGATTATTATGGCGCAAATTTCACCGCGTATCTATGAAAATTGGGCTCCTTACCTATATATCTTTTGTCTAATACTCTTATTTTTTGTTGATGTATTTGGGCAAATCAGTAAAGGTGCACAACGATGGTTAGATCTTGGTTTTATTCGTTTTCAACCATCTGAAATTGCTAAAATTGCGGTTCCATTGATGGTTGCACGTTTTGTTAATCGCGATCTCTGTCCTCCCACCTTAAAAAATATCCTACTGGCATTGATACTTATATTTCTTCCCACACTATTAGTTGCCGCTCAACCTGATCTTGGTACATCTATTTTAGTTGCTGCTTCCGGTTTATTTATCCTTTTTTTAGTTGGTATGAATTGGAAATTAATTGCCATTTCGGCTATAGGTATCGTTTTTTTTATTCCTATTCTATGGTTCTTTCTAATGCATGATTATCAACGAAATCGCGTTATGATGTTACTCGATTCAGAAACGGATCCACTCGGTGCTGGTTATCATATTATTCAATCAAAAATTGCTATTGGTTCAGGGGGATTATTTGGCAAAGGTTGGTTACATGGCACGCAATCACAATTGGAATTCCTACCGGAACGCCATACTGATTTTATTTTTGCCGTATTAGCTGAAGAGTTTGGATTAATTGGCGTAGTTATTTTACTCATATTATATCTACTATTAATTATGCGTGGCTTAATAATTGCAGCTAATGCACAAAATACCTTTGGTAGAGTTATAGTTGGTGGTTTAATGTTAATTTTTTTCGTCTACCTATTCGTCAATATTGGTATGGTTAGCGGTATCTTACCAGTAGTCGGTGTTCCTTTACCATTAGTTAGTTATGGTGGGTCGGCATTAATTGTTTTAATGGCTGGATTCGGTATTATTATGTCAATCCATACCCATCGAAAATTTCTGTCAAAAAGTTTATAACTAGGAAGTCTGTAATGGGCTATCATTGTCTTATACTTACCATTAAAATACCAATTTTAGCTGGCTGTATTTCTTAAACTAAAAAAAATACTAATATGTCTACGGTGAAAGTTATTCTCATTTTTGGTGTATAGAATTTCGGAGATAGTGGCGTGTATCCTGCTAATTAATTTCGTGAATTATTTTTATAATATAGAGATGATATGTCATGAAAAACTTTACCATACAGGTATCTTGGAAACCAGATATTACCTTTTATCCTTTGTATGAACGCATCCATAATGGTGCCAAGAAGCTCTGATAGCTACCGCTGTTGAGGATGAGCTATAAGCCATGTTGCGATAACATGCTGAACGCCCACCTTGTTGACATGGCACAGGGCCATGCCGTCAGTTCGTAACGGTTATTTATCAAAGCGAACAATAAAGACTGGTATGGGAGATATTGAGATTAAAGTGCCTAAGATCAGAGATCACAGCAACAACGAAATATCCTTCAACAGCTCTTTGCTACCGCCTTATCTAAAGTGTGCAAAAAACATCGAAGAGTTGCTCCATGGCTGGGTACCACACTGCTAGGCATCTTTCCCCGATGATTTTCGTGAAGTTCTAGTGGGAATTCTTGGTAAAAATATAGGCTCTCTCTGCCAAGTCCTTTCAGTAGACTGAAATAGGAATGGCATGAAGATCGCAGACAAGGCGGTGCCTGGGGGATTTAAGGAATACGCGCTACGTTTATTTTTTATCCGATGGCATAAACAGTCTCTGCTAAGGAAAGATAAGATCACCTTTGCCTGCTGCTCATTATTGGCGTCATTGAGCATTGGCATAAGGAGCTAGTAGTTGTTGTCAAAGATAGTTATTGAAAGTCAGAAGCTGACTAGGCAGAAATTCTCAATAGCCTGCAAGTACGTGCTTTAATCATATATCCCAGGCTTGCTACTGGAGATATGGTTAGGGGGTTGCCATTAGTTTTTGAAATGCAATGGAAAGATATTCCCTGACACGAATAACCAACGCTATTGTGTACATAAACAGCTACTATGCTATGGCTTCATGCCCAAAAAGACATGTAACCGAAAGTTCAGGTTAAAAGAGCTCTGCGGGAAGTTCTGGTTAGAACAGAGAGTCGTAATGCCCCTAATAAAGCCCTTGATGTTTTGTTAGCAAAATTTCAGCAAAGTATCCTGCAGCGCAGCGATGAAGAAGGTGAAGAAAGATCAAGAAGAACTGCTGACATTTTAGTTCTTCCCATCAATAAAAACGACTAATCTGATTAAATCAGTTTTTACAACAGTAAGGCTACAAAACACCCGCCGCGAAAAAAACTGTAATTCCAGAAAAACAATTCTTTCAATACTATTTAAGCTTCTACAGTCTGCTTAGAAAGCTTGAATTTGCTTGGCTTAATTGGCTTTTACCTGCTGACCATGTTTTAAACAACATCCAATTTAAGGATGGAAAACAAATTCATAAAGCGTCAGAACGGAGCGTAACCATCTGATCAATATACACCAGATTTACTAATAACTCCTTTAAATAAACATTAACAACCTAAAAATGATTTTATCATTAAATTAATTTAACTAAAGAAAATTAATTTAATGATAAAATCATCAAAATTACTATCTATTTTAATAAAATTTTTCTACCAGATGCTATCTTAGCAGAATAAATTACTTCGGTTGATATCGTATTTAAACTTTTTATTTTTGCTACTAATAAAACTATTATAGAAGCAACTGACGATCCTACGTGCTATTAATATAATATAACTTCTTATCTGAGTCAAGCAAAAACAGGCGTTATTAAAGGAGAACTCGGCATAACCGAAGATACTACTGATTCAGCAATTTCTTGTCAAGAGGTTGAGCTAACCATCATAGATGACAAAATTAAATAATAAAAAAGGGAAAGTTGTTTTTTAAAAACGTACTTCATTGATTTTTTAAAAGACTATAAGTATTCCGTTATCTATGATAAACAACGAAATGTATTTATTTAAGTTATTCAGATAAAATAATTAATGGATAGCTTAAAAATGTTATTAGTGCTGTGCTAATTATGGTGTGGTAATAATTACCATTTAATTATTAAACCAACAATCTAAATAAAAGGAATTTAATTTCTATATTATTTTCAATATTACCACAGAATCGATAACCCATCACTAGGATGGTGGGAATAATTTCTGGTGTATCGACTATCGATTCAAAGTGTATTACGAATACAACGGATAGTCACATCAACAGTTCCATCCTTAGGCTTTAATTCACGTCCGGTCATTTTTCAATAGTTCTGCACGTGTTTGAATTTTACCTTGATTTTTACAAAAATGTAACATGGCTCTGAATTTAATACGTGGTAATTTATTTTGATCACCAATAGGGCTGATTAAAGAGTGATTATTAATATCCAGTTCCCAGCCATTAAATTTATAACTTTCAATGTGCTGGCATCTTTGATCACTGATTTTGCAAAGATTCATTGTGCGAGAAAGTAAATTTCAGGCACGAATTGTTAATTCACGATGGTTGAAAGGCTTAGTTATATAATCATCAGCCCCAATTTCTAATCCTAATATCTTATCAACTTCATTATCACCCCCTGCAAGAAAAATCAGCGTAACATGAGCTTGCTCACGTAATTCACGCGCAAGGAGAGCAGACCATTTTGCCTGGTAAATTAATATCCATAATGAGTAAATTTATATCATTATCATATATAATCTTGTGCATTTCGTCACCATTAGTTAGTAGCTTCATTTACAATATAGCCTTCAGCTTCGAAAATGCTTTTTAAGGTATTGCATGTGACAATCTCATCTTCCACAATTAAAATATGTGGGATTTGCATATGTGCTACCTAACTCTCTATAATATAAATTACTAGAATTTACATACTAATTGTTTCAAGAGCATGCTTTATCTATTTTTGTTTTATAACGCTAATGAAAGCTTAGCGAACATCATTAAAGTTCATATAATTATTTTTGTAATATAAAATTATATGAACTTAAAATAAATTTACTAAATAATTTTTTCTTTTTTTATGTTAACATAAATATAACAGCTAAAATGCTTTTTAGCACCTAAAAATAACTTTTTTAATACACATCAAAATAAAAAAACTTTTATAAAAATTATTACTTAAATTTCATGATTTTATGTCATAAAATATTGTATTTCTATTAAAATAAATGCATATTCATCTATATGAAAATATAAACCTAGCCTTATTATTATTTATGTATTAACATTTATTAATCATTGCTGATTAAAAATAGATATAAATTCTCATTTATTCTATTAAATATTTTATATACTTAAAGTGAAATATATTCTGTTAAAATATATATTTTTATTTAATAAAATATATATTTTAATTAGTTTTAGTAATTAAAGAATAAATTATTTGACTTTCTATTAAAATTGTTATAAGCAGTATTTAGCTAAACATTTTAATAGAAAGTTAGGACAGTGATGCCTAAGACAACTTTCAATACCACCATTATTAGCATTACCATAATCATTGGTTACCAGGATACGGGCTCTGACAACATAACTAAAATCAAAATTTAACAGAGAGAAAGACCTCATCTTAGCAAAGAATACGGTTTTTTAACGAAATTTAGAAGAAAAAAGAGCTATGTTGGCAAAAGGATCTTGCTTTATTCTCAAAGCAATTTGTAGCCAGCTGTGTATTTCAATTGTTCTACTTTGAAACAATCTTCTCCATGCCAGAAGATTCGCTAAATAAAATGAGATCTTACAGCATGGAATCTACTTAGCCGTCCTTTTAATCAGGTTCGATATAACTTTTCATATTTTAAATGTGGAATTCATTACCAATAACTCTCTAATTATCCAACTTTATTAGGTAAAGGTAAGTAATTTTGATGCTTTCTGGTAAAGATTACCTAGCATTTAGTTGCATCCTAGCAAAGAATTGAACTATTTATCAAAGATCAGTCCAAGAAAACGGGGAATTATACTCTGCATTAAACTTTTTAAGAATCTTATCGCTCACATGACACCTATCGATCTCTAGCGATTAAAGACCGCACAATTCATTTTTCCTTTTATCTTTTCCTGTTCTACGTTTTTAGCTTTCCTATTTGGAATATAACCTTTCCATTATAAAGGATTCAGGAAAATATTTCGTAGATTTCAACAATACTACCTAGTGCATTTATGTTGGCTGTCGCCGATGAAGAAGGAAGTAGTGAGGCCATCTAAACGCTCTTTTCAAATCAATGCCTGTTTGTTTTTCTCACTCCTGTAAAGTCAAGGTATTTAACATATATCGCAGATAACTAAACCATTTATCCTTGTGATATACTAAGTTATTACCAAATCTAATGGATGACAGGCTAGGCTTTGCTCTAATGCTTTGTGAATCTGTTCTCTATCCTTAAATTAGACGTTGTTTACTAGCAGGTTCAAGCAGGTCAAATTCATATTAGTTGCTTACAGCTTTTCTGAGCAGAAGTGAGTAAGCTTAAATAGCATTGAAAGGATTATTTTTCTCGAACCAGAGTTCTTCGGGCATTGCCTTCGTAGCCTCACTGTAGCACAAAAAACCGATTTAATCAGGATTTATCGTTCTTATTGACTCCATAGTGCTGCGCTTAGAAAAAGTTATAGAATGCCAGCAGTTCATGATTAAGAAATTGAATTGCTTTTTAAAATAAAGACCAAAAGCTATCCCTTATCTTAAAAGGAGATAGAATCGCTTTACTGGGTCTATTGTAAATAATAATTTTATCGGAGTGTGTATTTTTTATACCTAATGCACTAATTTTAGAGATATTAACCATAGGTCTGGCTTAATAAGCATTATTATTTCATTTATGCATTTTTTCTGATAAAAATTCTGTTGCCTGTTTGCTAAGCTGAGCGTCGATAAAAAGTAGCCTGTTGCCATACAGAATACATTTATACAGATCCTATACGCAGGAATTCTTTCATAAGAATAGCGAATCCTAGTTTTCTAGTTTTTTGCGAGCTATCATTTTCATCACTTTATACACCTTTAGTAATAAGGTGCTTTGTTTACGATTCAACAAGAAACCATAGTAACGCACCATTTTAAAATGCCTCCTCGTAATATGGCTAATATAGCCCCCGATCATCGCTTCCTTCGTCAGTGTCTCTGTAGGTACTGCTTAAGTCCGGTGGTCCATACTAATGATGTACAACCATTCCCCCTTTGGTAATCCCGTAGTTTTGACGCGGATACTGCTGGCCGTTTTAAGGTAACACTAGAGGCATTTCACGCTATGCCACGCACCTTTCGTCTTTTTAGTAAAGTGCACTTCCAGTAACATCCCATACCAGTACTCTGCCTTCAAGTAATGCTGCCACTACTTTGGTGCGGATATGCCCAAGCCACAAACTAGGAAGAGTACTAGAATTTATCAGATCATAGCTGTGACGTAGCAACATCGGATGACAAAAACACTCCACAGATTTTTCACCTGTTTTTTTGAAGAACAGCTCAACACCATACAGCATCTTTAATATTCAGATCACCACAAGTGACAATAGAGAGATGAACCTGGAGAGATTGATTGAGTTGTCGACCATAAATATGCAAAACACAGAAGATATTAATTTCGATTACCATGTTTGCATGCCCACTGCAAGCATAGCCCAGAATGGGGTAAAATAGAGTATTAAATAGCGGGTAGTTATTGTTGAAAAAAGGCCAAAGAAGATAGAGTATAATAAAAGTAATATGTTGCCAGTTGCAGTTGACTAAAATATGAAGCTGCTGTGCTAATCACTGCTCAGTAACTCTGAAGGCGCATGAACTGCAGGCAAGCATTCGCTAGAGAGATAGACGGGTCCAACGAGTTAATACTTTCACCGTATTTTTCAAAAAATTCATTCCAGCCGTCATCAGTCCTAAAAAGCAGTTTAGTGTTTGGCGGTGGGTTATACATCTGTGTAAATTACCCTTTTGGTGTATCTACCAGAGAAATAAAAATCGTCATCCTGTCCGCATTCGTTATGTCTATCGGCCAAGTTATCTTTGTGTTTATTCAAAAGTGGCTAAGGAGACAGGATTATCTCTAGTGCTCTATAGGTGATAAATTCATCGGTAAGCTAGTTTCAGTTATATCCCCCCTCAATGAAGTTCTATCCAAGTGTCATCAGGTTTGGCTCGGGCGTTTTGCTCAAAACTCCAGATAATCGTGAATAGAGAGGCGGATAATACTTGCGTATTAAAAAAAATTGATGACCCGAGTCGGACGCATTGCTGTATGACCTCTTTTTTTGTCATAAAAATTCAGTCGGTCTAATCTATCATGATTAATTTTTAGAGGAAGCTCATAAAGCGCTTCGGATAAACAAGCGGTATAAAATATGTGAAATCGCGTGTTGTCTTCCTCTGTACCCATTTATCCTTTCTTAGAGATTTATTCCGAGGCATCTGGATGAATTCCTGAAAAAATTAACATATCGCAGGATATAAAACAGTACTCAGATCATGAACTTCCCCGCTAATCGGCATATCTGTACTCCGGTCACACCATAGTGTTCTATGTTCTTCTCGATCTTTCTCCGATTCTTCATAGCGCTGCAGAGAATACTTCGCTGAAAACCTTATCAAGAAAACATCAATGGCGTTATTAGCAGCATCACAGCTTTCTGCTACCTCTAGGATAACCTCAGGCAGCTTAGCCTTAATTTTCGATGTTGGATGCCTTTTTGGGAGTGAGGCTAACACATTAGCTGTTTTGTGTACCCAACACTGTTGGTGCTGCGTGTCAAGGAATCTTTTTTCATTACATTCCAAAAATTAAGCACTACCCGTCCACAGTAGCAAGCCTGGGAGATAAAGTTAAGCCACTTGCTCGCAGGTCATTGAGAAGTTAGTTTGGCCATATTTGCTTCTTAACTCTCGTTAACCATTTTCGAGCGTAACGAGCTATTTACCTCCATCCTCAGTGATGCCTATGCTGACCACCAGCAGGCTAAGGCGATCATCTTGCCTTAGAGGACTGTCTATAGCATCTGTAAAGAAATAAACATAGCGTGTATCGCTTAAATCACGCAAGCAGCATTACCTGTGTTCTTCAAGCCATTGCTGTTTCAATCTGCTGATGGCTATTGGCAGAGAGGCCCCCATCTGCTTTTTCACCGAAAAGCGTATATAGGGCTTTGTGAAAATCATCGGTGGAGATGCTTTGTAGGTACAAAGCTATGGTAAGGAACTCTTCGAGGTTTTTGCACGTTTTAGATAAGGCGGTAGCAACGAGCTGTTGAAGCATATTCCGTTGCCGATGAGATCCCCACCACTGGCTTTAAGCAGTTTAATCTCAACATCGCCTATACCCGTCTGTATAGTTCACTGTAGCAAATAACCATTACAGATGACGTGCTTTGTGCACGTCCCTTCGACAAAGCAGCGTTCAGAATTTTGTCGTAGCATGGCTTCGAACTCAGCCTCAACGGCGGAGGTAGCTATCAGGTACCTAGCAGCATTACAGATGAGTGCATACAAGGAATCACAGGTAATATCTTGTTTCGAAGATACCAGTAGAGTAAACTTTTTTATGGTCTATCATATCTCTGTTGTTGAAATCATTCACGAAATTAATCAGCAGGATATGCCGCCATCAACTCAGACCCCCCATATACCAGAAATGAGCTTAAACTCATAGATTAAGCTCGACTAGAGAAAAAAATTGATATAACAATCCAAAGGATTGAGCTGAATATTAGCTTTAGCAAAGCTTATATTAGTAACTAATACTAATATTGCTAATGATATTATTAATAATAATTATTATTTTAATTTCATAAAATTTATTTCGTAATTAGATAATTTTATTTATTAATAATATACTTTAGATATAGTAAAATTAGGGTTAAATTATTATTTAACCTTAGCCAAAACTTCAATGTAATTAATTACATTAATATTAAATCATTCCTTATTTTTAAGAGTTAAACTTTATTATTATATATTAATAATGCATTACTTAAATAAGTTATTTATTGATAATGAAAATAATTTATTAAAATATAATAATTATTATAAATAACAGATTAGCTTAATATGTAAGCTACATTAAAAATAATTAGCATAATTATATTAATAAATTAGAATACGTAGCACACTATGGTGTAATCGGCGAGGGGGATGGAGGGGGGGAGCTACGATGCTTCGAATAAGTTCATGATCTGATTACTATTTTATACTCTACGATATGTTTTTTCAGAAATTCATCCAGATGGCTCGGAATAAATCTCATAGAAAGCGTAAACCAGCTAAAATCAGAAAGATAACATGCGACTTCACGTGTTATACACCGCTCGATTATTTGAATTACTTTATGATCTCCCTCACGAAATTAATAATGACAGACCAACTAAATTTTTTATGACACCTAAAAATAGGCCATACAGCATTACGGCCGATACACTCTCTCCTCAATTTTTTTTCGACATCTAAGTATCATCCCCCTCTCCTTCTTCGACACCTGGGTAAATACAATGATAACTTGGCCGATAGATCTAACAAATTCGGACAGGATGTCGATTTCTATTTCTCTTACAGATAGCAAGAAGGTAATTTACCTAGATCTATAATTCTCTACCCGCTCCAAACTAAATTACTTTTCACCATTGATGAGGGCTGGAATAATTTTTTGAAAAACACGATGAAAGTCTTAACTCCTTGACCCGTCTATCTGTCAAGGGAATGCTTGTCTATGCGGCACTTGTACCCATTAGGTTGGTTATAAATTCAGCGCTATTACTGTGCCTCTCCTGAACATACCCACCGCCATTTTTTCTGCTAAATCTGTAAAGTCAAAAGCCTGCAGTTCATGTAGCTTCAAAGCTACCGTGCAGTGATTAGCACAGCAACTTCATATTTTACTCAACTGCAACTGGGAACATATTACTTTCATTACACTCCATCTTCTTTACTTTAACCTTGTTTTAACAATAACTAACCGCGACTCAGTACCTTTTTTTGCCGCTCGCCAAAACCCCCAAGGGCGTTTGGGCTCTATGCTATAGTTGGCACACAAACAGGCTATCGAAATTGATATTTTATATGCCTTGCACACTTATGCTCGACAGCTTAATCAATCTCTACATGCTCATTTTTTCATCACTCCTGACGGTCTGGATATTAAACATGTTATATTGCCTGATCTGTTCTTCAAAAAAGAATACGTGAAGAAATCTAGCGAAGCGCTATCATCTGTCTGCTGCGTCAGAGCTATTAGCTGATAAATTTTAGTAGATTCTTTTAATTTTAGCAAAATATTCGGCGCCAGTAAACAGTGGGAGCATTACCTGAAAGGATAGAGTAGGGATGAAGTGGAATGAGTTACTGGAAAGTGCACTTCACTAAAAAAGAAAATTGATCTTGCATAACGTGAAATACCTCGAATGAGGCTACCTTAAACGCCCTCCGCTATCCACATTAAAATTACAGCCTTATCAATGGGGAAGTGCTTCTATATCATTAGTATGGGCCAGCAGCGGACTTCACCAGTACCGTCAGAGACCCTGACGAAGGAAGCGATGATCGGAGGCTATATTAGCCATATTCCGAGGAGGCATTTTAAGATGGTGCGTTACTATAGTTTCTTCTTGAATCATAAAAAAGGCAAATTATTACAGAAGGTGTTAAGGCGATAAAGATGATGGCTCGCAAAAAACTAGAAAACTAGGATTCGCTATTCTTATGAAAAAATTTCTGCGTACAGATATCCGTACAAATGTATTCTAAGTGGCCACAGGCTACTTTTTATCGACGCTGAGAGGTTAGCAAATAGGCAACGGAATTATTCTTGTCAAAAAGAATACATAAAATGAAAAACAATACTTATTAAGCAAAACCTAGGATTAATATCTCTAAAATTAGAGTATTAGGTATAAAGAATATACACTTTGATGAAATTTTTATTTACAATAGAATCCAGTTAAGTGATTCTATCTCCTTTTAGTAAAAATGGATAGCTTTTAGTCTTTATTTAAAAAAGGATTTAATTTTTAACCATCAAGCAATAAATATAAATCTAATAATAGCCTCAACTAGCATCATCATCTTTATTAAATCCAAAATACTGGTAGTGATAAATTAGGTGGTATTCAAGAATGGATGGAGTACGCTGAATAAATATTTCTTGAATTAATAAAAGTTTTAAGAGAGTTATGCTCATTTCTGCTGTATGAGGTTTCGTTTCGGAGATCATAGCGTGTGTCCTGCTGATTAATTTCGTAGATGATTTTAACAACAAAGAGATGATATGTCATGAAAGTCTACCTTACAAGTATTTACAAAACCAGATATTACCTCTGATCCATTGCATGAACTCATCTGTAATGGTGCCAGAAAGCTAATAGGCACCGCTGTTGAAGCTGAGCTCGTAAGAAGCTATGCTGCGACAATATTATGCTGAACGCCGCTTTATCGAGAGGCTTCATGCCGTCTGCAGTAACCGCTTATTTATCACAATGAACTATACAGATTGATATTGGTGATCTTGAAATTAAAGTGCCTAAGGTTAATGGGGATCGCAGTAGCAATGGAATATACTTCAACAGCTTCTTGCTAACGCCTTATTTGAAGCATGTAAAAAAACGTCGAAGAGTTGCTAGCATGGTGGATAGCTGCGAGGTATCTCCATCGGTGATTTTCATGGAGCTCAGATAGTCCTTCTCGGTGAGAAAGTATATGGCCTCTCTGCCTGTATCATCAGAAGACTGAAACAGCAATGATTTCAAGAGGACAGGCAATGGGTACACCTGCGTGATTTAAGCGATCCGCACTACCTTTATTTTTGGGTCGATGGCGGGATATGCCTATGTTGGCAAAGGTTCTTGCTAGAAATCTCTTATACTATATAAAGGATTTTCATTATAGAGCTTACCATGAAAAAGCAAACAGTCATACAAATCAAAGAGACTCTTTCCTCACTCCCTTCCACCATAAAGCTGCATCTCATTAGTTTGCTCGGTATGATAATCTGTCGGATGATGTCGATTCATGTATTGAAGCAACTCATTTCACCTTGTCCTGCCCATATTGTCAGAGTGAATATGTTATCCGCTGGGGAACATTCATTAGGGTTACAGCGATATCGTTGTAAAATTCTCAATTGCAGGAAAACATTTAAGAATCTTACTGAAAGTCCTCCTCTGGCGAAACTACATCACAAGGATAAATGTTTTACTTATCTTAGATGTATATTGAATAGCTTGACTTTATGGGAGTCAGTGAAACAAAGAAGCATTGATTTGAAAACAGCACTTAGATGGTGTCGATATCACTATTTTATTCCCTTGCTTCATCGGCGACAGCCAACATGAATATGTATTAAGTGGTATTGTTGAACTCGACGAAATATTTTTCTGAATCTTTTAAATGAAAAGATTCTATCCCAATAGAAAATGTAGAAAACGAGGGAGAGGAGGAGATAAAAAAATGAATCTTGATCTTAATTGCCCGAGATCGGAATGGTATCATATGTATAAGCGATGAGATTCTTGAAGAATTTAATGCAGAGTGTGTTAACCGTTTTCTTGAGCCGATCATCGATAAAGGCTCCATTATATCCTCGGATGGAGCCAAATAGTACGAAACCTTTACCAATGAGCATAAAATTAGTCAGTATCCATTAAGCAAGGTTAGATAATTAGAGAGTTATTAATAAGGAATTCCATATTTAAAATGTAAAAAGTTATATCAGCTGATTAAAAGGATGGCTAAATAGATTCCATGCTGTAGGCTCCTTTTATTTATCAAATTATCTGGCCTGTAGAATATTGTTTAAAACAAAAATAATTGAAATATAGATGTGGTTACATGTTGCTTTTCACGCAAAGCAACTATCTTTGCCAAGATAGAGCCATTATATCTAGTTATTAATGCAAGCGTATTTTAGCTAATGATAACCCGGTCTGATTCAAATTAAATTTTGATTAAAATAATACGATGTGTGATCGCAATAGCTAAACACATTCTCAGCTTGAGAATGTGATAACAGTTTTGATACTAAGAGATCATAACCATATGCTGAACTTATTTTTTCGCTGGTTCCTCCAATGCCAGCAATGGATTGTTTTACTTCTCACGATGCATATTTAAAAACTGGCAATCAGCATTCCTCTTACTTGAGCTAAATTTTAGATAAGAATTGGCATTTCTCTATAAAACCTGCTCAACAACAAAATTGTCTGGTCGATATAGGCTAATCATTTTAATGACACCTGTATAAATACGTTGTAATCATGTTTGAAGATTATTCTGCTTGAGTACGTATACAACCACTACCTAAATAGATCAACTGTGGACCTTGTTAACGGTTAATACCATAACCGCTAATTCGAAAACCAGGATCAATTCCAAGAATAATTGACTTACTGAATAGGTTAAACATGCAAATAGATGATTTAATTATAGTATAGCTGAGCTGCAATTTCATCTGAAATTTCTCCATTATGATAGACTTCTTGTACATCATCAGAATCTTCCAGCATATCGATTAAACGCAAAAGTTTAGGTGCAGTATCAGCATCTAAAGTTGCTTTGGTTAACGGGATCATTGTCACTTCAGCGGCTTCAGCCTTAAAACCGGCCTTATCTAAAGCATCTTTTATATCACAAAAGTTTTCTTGCGTACTATAAACATCGATTCCACCATCATCATAAAATTTGATATCATTTGCACCCGCTTCTAATGCTGCTTCCATTAAATTATCTTCATCAATGCCTGGTGCATATGAGATCACTCCACGTTTAGTAAACAAATAAGCAACAGAACCATCTGTACCTAAATTACCACCGCATTTAGTAAAAGCATGGCGTACATCAGAAACTGTATGATTACGATTATCACTTAAGCATTCAACCATAACAGCTGTACCGCCTGGACCATATCCTTCATAAAGGATTGTTTCTATATTGTTATTATCATAACTACCTATACCACGTACGATTGCTCGATTTACCGTATTTCGTGTCATATTATTAGATAACGCCTTATCAATCGCTGTCCGCAATCGTGGATTTGAGGCAGCATTACCGCCACCTAAACGAGCAGCCGTTACCAGTTCACGAATAATTTTAGTAAAAATTTTACCTCGTTTACTATCTTGCGCTGCTTTACGGTGTTTGGTATTGGCCCATTTACTATGACCTGCCATGAAATATCTCCCAAAATACTTCAATAAAAATCATTTTAGAACAAATTCTTTAATTGGCTGACGGTTACTTCCATGACTTGTTTAATGCTACTGTCCTGCCTGAGCAGCAGATAATCAACAAAAACCCAAATATTCTTTCAATAAAAATCCTGTTATTGCGAGGTAAAGTGCCAGAAGCAAACCAATGCAATGCTCTTTACATTTTGTTAAACTCGGTGCATAACGATGGCAAAATTTTAAAAAATATCAAAATAGAGACTATGATGTTGTAGATTAACTAAGGCAAAATGCTGTTTAATAAATAATGCATATCTCTTCTTTAATTTCACGTAATAGCATCTTTCTTTGTGTTTAGTTATCCTGAAGACTAATGCTAACTGATTGCTAAAAATTAAGATCATCACGCCTCTATAGTATTAGTAACTTAGTGATTTGATATTGCATATAAACTACAACTAATATATAATTCCTGACGTTTATATTGAATAAATATTTATTTAGTTTTTGCAGCAACAGTTATTGCTAATTCCAGTAATACGGCTGGATTAGCCACACTAGGTGCATCAGTCATTAAACAAGCTGCTGTGTTTGTTTTTGGAAACGCAATGACATCACGAATATTTTCTGTTCCCGTTAATAACATAACCAATCTGTCTAAACCAAATGCTAAACCGGCATGTGGCGGCGTTCCATATTGTAATGCCTCAAGCAAGAAGCCAAATTTATCTTCCTGATCTGATTGTTTAATTTTAAGAATTTCAAAAACAGCTTCTTGTACCTTATTATGGTGAATACGCACTGAGCCGCCACCAACTTCATAACCATTAATAACCATATCATAGGCATTAGCAACAGCCGCTAAAGGATTGGCTTGCAATTGTTGTGAAGTAAAATTTTTCGGTGCAGTAAATGGATGATGCATAGCATTAAGCTTATCATTTTCATCTTCTTGAAACATTGGAAAATCAATAATCCATAATGGTTTCCAGCTATTATTTTGTGTGATTCCTAAATCCTGCCCTACTTTCAACCGTAAAGCTCCCATCACATCATTGACAACATTTTGTTTGCCGGCACAAAATAATAAGATGTCATCTGCTTTAGCTTGAGTGCGTGCTAACAAATTATCAATCACTGATTGTGGCAAAAACTTAGCTATCGGGCTTTGAATATCTGCCTGATTTTCAGCTAATGAATTGATCTTCATCCAGGCTAATCCTTTTGCACCATAAATACCAACAAATTCAGCATAAGCATCAAGTTGTTTACGTGTTAATTTTGCCCCACCTGGAATGCAAAGTGCAGCCACACGGCCTCTTGGATCATTAGCAGGGTCAGCAAATACTTTAAATTCAACTGCATTAACCAAATCAGCAATATCAACCAATTCTAAAGGATTTCGTAAGTCTGGTTTATCTGAGCCATAACGTTGCATAGCCTCAGCAAAAGTCATTACCGGAAAAGCGCCTAACTCAATACCTTTGTTTTCCTCCCATAATTGACGTATCAAACGCTCCATTACTTCACGAACTTGCTCAGCAGTCATAAAAGAGGTTTCTACGTCAATCTGAGTAAATTCAGGTTGGCGATCAGCACGCAAATCTTCATCACGAAAACATTTTACTATTTGATAGTAGCGATCAAAGCCAGATATCATCAATAATTGTTTAAAAAGTTGCGGTGATTGCGGCAGAGCATAAAACTCTCCTTTATGAACACGGCTTGGAACAAGATAATCACGTGCACCCTCTGGTGTTGCTTTGGTTAGAATAGGTGTTTCAATATCAACAAAACCTTCTGCATCCATAAAACGACGCACAAAACTGGTAATTTTAGCTCGCTCTCTCAATAGCGCCGCAATTTCCGGCCGCCGTAAATCAAGATAACGATATTTTAATCTCATTTCATCGGAATTTTTTTGATTTCTATCTATTGGTAATGGTTCAGCGCGATTAATAATCCCCAATGCTTGTGCAAGAATTTCAATCTCACCAGTCGGTATTTCTTTATTGATTTGTTTACGTTTTTGCACCAGACCTATGATCTGGATACAAAATTCGTTGCGTAACTGTGACGCTTGGGTAAAAAGTTCGGGATGATTTTCCTGTATAAAAATAACTTGAACGAAACCTTCGCGATCTCTCATATCGACAAAAATTAATTTACCTAAATTACGCTGGCGGTTAACCCAACCACAGAGAGTTACTTTTTGTCCGATGTGAGCAACACCTAATTGGCCACAATAATTTGTCCGCATACGATATCCTTTTACTCATTATACTGCAACATACTGCAACTTGTAGAGTCATTTACACTAGTCGTTTTAGTGCTAAAAATTTAAATACCATCAAAAATAGCATTGTTTTACAGAAATTTCTATTCAGAAAGTAAGTATGCCTTACTATATTGGCTAGATAACTTTTATCATATTCCTAATCTCAAAGCTTTCTATTGATTTAAATACCATATTTATGGTAACTGTAAAAGTTTTGAGATGTATCATTATTTTACTGTTTTAGGCTAAAAATTTTTTTGGGGGGGGAAATGGTTAGTTCTCTGTACATTGTATTTAGTGCTTTAATATTGTTTAAGTTATCTTTTGAAGTCATTAAACTCAGAACTCAATATCAAGTTACTTACGGTGATGGTGGTTTTTCTGAGTTACAAACAGCAATACGCGTTCAGGGTAATGCGATTGAGTATATTCCTATTTCTATGCTGTTATTATTAATGATGGAGATGAATGGTGCGCCTGTTTTGGCTATTCATCTTTGTGGGTTAATTTTTATCATCGCCAGAATTTTTCATTACTTTGGTCTAAAACATAGAGAACGTACTTGGTGTCATTTTAGTCAAATAACTACCCTTAGTTCTATGATTTTAATGATCCTAGTTAACATTTATTATTTACCTTGGATACAAATTTTCTCGTTTGATCTTTAAATCAAGACTTATTTCATTAATATATAGTCATATTTATACTCTTTAGCGTGCTAATGAGATTTAATATATCTACTAACTGTTTGGTCCTGGATTATTATATAGACCCTCGTCGTACAGAAGTTCAGATCATTTCTGATCTATGGATTTTTAAAGATAGTGGAGTATTCTAATGATTAATTTTAGGAATAATCTCAACAATATAGATATGATATGAAAAGTCTACATTTACAGGTATCTACGAAACTAGATATTTCTAGTAAGATCCCTTACATGAACTCATCTGTAATGGTGCCAAGCAGCTGATAGCTATCGGCGGTGAGGCTTAGAGCTAGAAAGCATGCTGCGATAACATGGTAAACGGCGCCTTGTCGAATGGGGGTGTCACCCCCATGCCAGTCGTCCGTAACGATTATTACCACAGCGAATCCATACAGACATGTGTTGGCGATGTTGAGGTAAAAATGCCTAATTGGGGAAGGGGGAGACCATAGTGGAAAAGAAATAATACTTCAACAGCTTCTTGCTAGCGCCTTATCTAAAATGTGCAAAAAACCTTAAAGAGTTGCTACCATAGCTTTGTAGCTACAAAGCATCTCCACCGATGATTTTTACGAAGTTATGATGGCGCTTCTTCATGAAAGCATATGGTTTCTCTACCAATACACCATCAGAAGACTGAAACAACAATGGCTTGTGAAGAGCATAGATAATCAATGGTTACTACGGGATTAAGTGATATGTACTACGTTTATTTCTTAGCCTATGGCACATAGCAGTCTCCTGTCAGGCAAGCTGAACGCCTTTGCCTGCTACTTATTATTGGTCTCACTGAGTATGGAGGTAAGGAGCTAGTTTTGGTCAAAAATGCTTATTAAAACTCAGAAGTGAAAATATTTGGCCGAATTTCTTATATGGCCTAAGAGCGCCTGGCTTAACCGTATCTTTTAGGATTGCTACGGGGAGATAGTGCTCTTTGTTTTTTAGAATTCAATGCCGAAGATATTCCTGGACACGCAGCACCAACGCTGTTGAGTATAAAATAGCTAATGTGCTGTCTTCACTCTTCAAAGGCATACAAGCAAAAATTAAGGCTGAGCTGGGATGGGAGGAGATTCTTCTGGATAGCAGAGAGCCGTGATGCCGCTAATAAAAGCATTGGTTTTTATTGACAAGGTTTTAAGCGAACTATCTCCTGCAGCAATGAAGAAGCTGGAGAAAGATCAAGAATAACTGCTGGCATTCTACAACTTCCAGTCAGAGCACTGGGCGTCAATAAGAACGACGAATCCGGTTAAATCAGCTTTTGTGATAGTGGTGAGGCTACCAAGCGAACGCGCAAAAATTTTATGGTTCAAGAAAAATAACCATTTCAATGATATTAAGCTGCTACAGTCTGCTCAGAAAAGCTGGAAGCGACTAATAAGGGAATTTGACATGCTGACACCTTGCTTGTAAACGACCTCTAATTTAAGGACGGAGAACAGATTTGCGAAGCATTAGACTGGAACGTAGTCTGATAGAAATACACCAGATTTTCTAATAACTTGACGCGCATGTATATTCATGGCAAGATGGTTACTGAATGGAGGGATATAGTTCAGGAAAAATATTATGATCATGATGGCCCATTGTCATGGGCAACTACAACACCTAAAATCAGAGCTGCTCTTCAGGCCAGCAAAAGAGCCTGTGTCTACTGTAGCTAAGCGTTATGGCATATCCGAACTTAGCGTTGCTAAATGGTAAAAAGAAGATAATAGTTGATGATCACAGCCATATTTCCCATCGTTTACCGATCTTCCTGTCGCCAGGCTTTGGAAGCCGTAGTCGGTTTTCTGAGAAAAATCTTTTTCTCCATATGGATGATTTGCTGGCACTCGTATGCAAATTCCTGAACCCCATGCTATATCTCGATCTAGCCTGGATCTCTGTTTACGCAGGTCAAAGAGTGGAAAATTTGCGTAAAATAATGCAAGAAGAAGCACCAAAGCTAGAAGCATAAAGCGTTTAAAAGCTACGAGCCGTTATCTGCACGTAGATATGAAATATCTACCGAAAATCCCAAACGAAACTTCACGACGTTATCTTTTCGTAGATATAGATTACGCCACTCGATGGCGTTTTTATCCATCTTCACAATAGCATGTGACCGCGGCCAATATTTAACGCTCCTTACGTGATCTTAAGTAAGCATGTCCCATAGCTATCAATCGGGTACTTACAGACAATGGAAAAATTTATAGACCGCCTTTTGAGTCTACGAAAACGTTTAGCTACCACATCGAAAAACATGAATTCGACCGTTTATATACAGAGCTTGGCATAGAATACCGATTTAGTTCTCTACTGCCTCCTCAAACAAATGGTATAGTCAAGTGATTTTATGTGTACATCAAAGAAGATGGGCTGCAAAGCCATCATTTCAATGATGGTGAAGAGCTTGAGATTACTCAATATCGATATATTTAGCTGTATAATCAGAAATTATTCCAATCAGTATTGATAGTAAAACTTCATTACAGTTTATGAAAGATTAGTTCAAAGTTAAACCTGAATTACTCAAAAAAACCTACTATCTTCCTGAATGTGACAACTAACATAAAATCTGTTAAAATTAATCACTATTTAATATTTCTTAATTAATTTACAGGTTATGTCCAGCCAAATTTTAAATAAAAAGAAAGACACCTTATTTGGTACTTCTATTGCAAATTTAGGTGATTGGGAATTTGATGAAAAAGTTGCTGAAGTCTTTCCTGATATGATCAAACGTTCTATTCCTGGCTATTCGAATATTATTACTATGATTGGTATGCTTGCTACACGTTTTGTCACACCCAATAGCACTATTTATGATCTCGGCTGTTCTTTAGGCGCAGCAATATTATCGATTCATCGTAATATTAAGGCTAAAAATTATAAAATAATTGCTATTGATAATTCAGCTGCAATGATCGAGCACTGCCAACGATATGTTCATACTTACAAAATGAATACGCCTGTTGAAATCATTAAAGGTGATATTCTCGATATCAATATACAAAATGCCTCAATGGTGGTATTAAATTTTACCCTTCAATTTATTGAACCAACCGTTCGACAACAATTAATTAACCGGATCTACCAAGGACTAAACCCTGGTGGTGTTTTAGTCTTATCAGAAAAATTTAATTTTAGCGACAAAAAAATTAGCGATTTACTGTTTAATATGCATTATGATTTCAAGCGCGCCAATGGCTATAGTGAACTAGAAATAAATCAAAAACGTAATATGTTAAAAAATAGCATGTTAACAGACTCGATTAGCAAACATAAATCACGTCTGCTTGCAGCAAAGTTTCATCATTGTGATTTATGGTTTCAATGTTTGAATTTTGGTTCATTACTGGCTATCAAAGGAATAAGTTTGATGATAGATTTTAGTAATTTTTATCAACAAATCACAATCTAGCCCCTGAGCCATTGGCTAGAAACACTACCATGCCAAATTGAACAATGGGAAAAAACACTCAACATGGGCAATTCAACAGTTTAAAAAAAATAGTGCAAAATCTGCCAAATATGTTCCCCACTCACTTAGATCTAAAAACCGGAGTGACAGCTAAAAATGAGGGGCCACTTTGTTTAAAAGATAAGCACCGGATCACTTTGCTGCTAAAAAGCTTGATGCCCTGGCGTAAAGGCCCATTTTCCCTTTACGATATTAATATTGATTCCGAATGGCGATCTGACTGGAAGTGGCAACGTATATTGCCTTATCTTTCACCATTAACAGATAAACTGGTACTTGATGTCGGCTGCGGTAATGGCTATCACATGTGGAGAATGATTGGTGAAGGCGCAAAAACTGTCATCGGTATTGATCCTATTCAACTCTTTTTATGCCAATTTGAAGCCATACGTAAATTAATTGGTAATAATCAACGAGTACATCTATTTCCTTTAGGTATCGAGCAACTATCGACGCTAGCAGCTTTTGATACTGTATTCTCAATGGGTGTGCTTTATCATCGGCGTTCACCGTTAGATCATCTCTATCAACTAAAAAATCAATTAGTTTCCGGTGGTGAGTTAGTACTTGAAAGTTTAGTTATTGAGGGTGATGAAAACCAATGTTTAATACCTAATGAGCGTTATGCTCAAATGCGTAATGTCTATTTTATTCCCTCAGCAAAAATGCTTAAAATCTGGCTAAAAAAATGTGGTTTTTGCGATGTGTATATTGTTGATCAAACTGTAACAACCATACAGGAACAACGAAAAACTGCTTGGATGGAAACCGAATCATTAGAAAATTTTCTTGATCCCAATAACAGGGATTTGACAGTTGAAGGTTATCCTGCTCCCTTACGTGCTACTTTAGTTGCCAAAAAAAACTAGATGTGACGGGTATTCTAGATACCGTCACGTCATTACTCTAAGTTTAGATTATTAGTTATTATTAGCTATTGCTAATAAATTTTTCATGGCTTTCACCACATTACCATCTACACAATAATGGCTAAATTCATCCATCTCCATATTCGAACTCATCGTTATCCCTGCTTTTCGGTAGTTCATGATCGATGGCATTACTCTTCCAGCAGATGTATGTACTTCCGATAAACCTGCATCAATAAATTTTTGTAAATTTGATAATTTCACCCCAGCGCCGGCCATGATTATGGGGCTATTTTGGATTTTTCTAGATAATACATTTAATTCTTTCAATAGCGGTAAACCCAATTTTGCATTCTGCTGCTGCCCTGAAGTTAATATACGTGCAACACCAAGTTCTGTCAGCTGTATATAGGCTTGTTTTGGGGTAATGCACATATCAAAAGCACGATGAAACGTAACAGCCATATCACCAGATAATGCTTTTAAAATACGCATACGCGGTATATCAATATGCCCATCTCGATTTAGTATACCATACCCTATACCAGGAAAACCTAACTGCCTAATAAATTTAATATCCTGTTTAATAGCTTCAAACTCAGTATCACTGTAACAAAAATCTCCTCCTCTAGGGCGTACAATTGGATGAACGGAGATATTTAATGTATCTATAGTCTGTTTTAAACAACCATAACTAGGCGTTAATCCACCTTCAGCTGAACTGGAACAAAGTTCAATACGATCTGCGCCAAATTCTTGCGCAATTAGCGCGCATTCAGCTCCATAGCAGCAAACTTCCAAGGTTATCATAATACTGCCACCTCTAATTAATTAGAGTTGTTTCTATTTTTAATTATCAATTAATTAAGGATACTATTCTGTAAATAAAATATTCATTTTTCAAGCCTATGTTGGCAAAGGATTATTGCTTTACTTGCAGAGCAATTTATAGCACGTCTGTATTTCAATTCTTCTTATTTCAAACAATCTTCTCCAGATCAAATAATTCTGTAAATAAAACAACCATAGCTACCATAGAAGCTAGTCAGCCATTCTTGAGTTATTACCAAATCTGATGTACAGTGTTAATAGTTAAGTTTTACTCTTATGCTTCGTAAATCTGTTCTCTTTCTTTAAATTGTACGTTGTTTACCAGCAAGGTCAGTAAGTAAAATCCGTTTAGCTGGCGGCTTTAGCTTTTCTGAGTAGATTATAGCAATTCAAATAGCATTGAAAGGGTTGTTTTCTCTCGAACCACAGTTCTTTGGACATCGGCTTAGTAAGCTTCTTATGCTTAAAAAAACTAATTTAATCAGATTCCTTGTTCTTATTGATGCCAAGTGCTATGACGGGAAGTTGTAGAATGCCAGCAGTTATTCTTGATCTTTCTCTAGCTTCTTCATCCCTGCAGCATAGGATACTTCGCTTAAACCTTGCCAACAAAACATGAAGGGCTTTATTAGCGGTATTGCGGGCTCTCTGATAGGAAGAAACCTCTCGCTCAGCTCCTCAGCTTTAATTTTTGCTTACATGCCATTTTGGAGTGAAGCCAGCACATTAGCTGTTTTTTGTGTACCACACAGCGTTAGTGCTGCGTGCCCGGAAATATCTTTTTTATTTCATTCCAAAAATCAAGGGCATCGTCTTCTATAGCAAGCATGGGAGATACGATTAAACCACGTGCACTTGCACGCAGGTCATTGAGAAGTTCTGCCTATTTCGCTTCTGATTTTCGATAAACATCTTCGAGTGAAACTAGCTCCTTACATCCATGCTCAGTGACAGCAATAATGAGCAGTAGTCAAAGTCCGATCATACTGCCTGATAGGCCTGTAATATACCATCAGCCAAGAAATAAATGTAGTCGTATCGCTTAAATCACGAAGGTGTACCATCCCTATGTCTTTAAACCCTTGCTATTTCAGTCTGCTGATGCTACTTGCAGAGAGAGCATGTGCTTTTCACCGAGAATCACCCCCAGAGAGCTTCATAAAATCACCGGTAAAGTTGCTGGAGGTAGAGAGCCATGGTAGCAACTTTCGAAGCTTTTTGCATGCTTCAGATAAGGCGGTAGAAACGAGCTGTTAAAGCATATTCCCTTGCCGCTGCAATCATCCCCATGACCTTAGGCACTTTAATCTCAACACCACCTATACCAGTCTGTATAGTTCGCTGTGGTGAATAATCCTTATAGACGATAGGTGGTAATAACGCTCATTAACAAAGCGGTGTTAAGCATGTTATCGCAGCATGGATTTTGAAGTCATCCTTAACAGCTGGTGGCTATCATCTGCCTGACAGTATTACAGATGAGTTCATTTAAGGGATCACAGGTAATATTTAGTTTCTCGGATACATGTAGGATAAACTTTTTCATGGCATATCATATCTCTATATTTTTGAAATTATTCACGAAATTAATTCACCAGGATACGCCACCATCTCCGAAACCTCATATACCAGAAATAAATATAACTCATCATTCTTTATAATCGGCTGATATAATTATTCACATTTTTAATATGGAATTCCTTACCGATAACTTTCTAATTATCGAACCTTATTATGGGATGGTAAGTAATTTTATGCTCGTTGCTAAAGGTTTCGTACCATTTAGATCCATTCGAGTAAAGGAATGGACTTTTTATCGATGATCGGCTCAAGAAAACGGCTAATACACTCTGTATTAAACTCTTCAAGAATCTCATCGCTTACATGAACCCCCTATCAATCTCGGGTAATTAAGACCGCTATTCGTTCTTTTCTTTTATCTCCTCTTCTTCCGCGTTTTCTACCTTTCCTATGTGGAATATAACGTTTCCCTTTAAAGGATTTATGGAAAAATGTTTCGTTGACTTTAACAATACCATTTACTGCATTTATATTGGCTGTCGGCGTTGAAGGAAGGAAGCAGTAAGGCTATCTAAACGCTGTTTTTAAAACTATGCCTATTTCTTTTGTTTATTCCTGTAAAGTTAACCTATGCAACATATATGCAGATAACTAAACCATTTATCCTTGTGTTGTCCTCTCGCTAGAGGACTTCCAGTAAGATTATTAAATTTTTCTGGAATCTGGAATTTTATAAGGATATGACTCTAACCCGAATGAATATCTCTCCAGTGTATAATATGTTCACTATGACAATATGGACAGAATAAAAGTGAAATGAGTTAGTTTAATAGATGAATCGACATCATCATCTGAAAGATTATTGTCACTGAGTTAACTAATGAGATGTGGTTTTATTTTAGCATGGAGTGAGAAAAGAGTCTTTTTTGATCTATATGACTTTTTGCTTTTTTATGGTAACCTCTATAGTAAAAATCTTTCATACTCACCCTATAAGGAATTTCTAGCAGCAATCTTTGTTAGGGAAGCTTTTTTAAACAGTAATTGATAGAATTAATTAATTTTAATGGAAAATAATAATCTCTTTTTATAAAAGAGTATTAACTTTTAATAATAAACTTTTAACATATTTTTAACTTTTCATGAAAATAAATTTTATTCTGGGAAAATAAAGAGACTTAACATAGCCTATTTTATATTAATATTTCTAATCAAAATTGTAATTTTTATAGCCGTGTAATTTTTAAAGTTAAATAAATCAAAAATTCTCTATTCTCATTTAATAAGAGGAGAAATGGCGGCGATGAGTTTATGCTCATTTCTGGTTTATAAAATTTCGGAGATAGTGATGTATCCTCTTGGAGGATTTCAACAACAGATAGATGATATCCTATGAAAAGTCTACCCTCTACAACAGCTATCTGCAAAATTAGATATTACCTCCGATCCTTGCATGAACTCATCCGTAATGCTGCCAAGCAGGTGATAGATACAGCGCTGGTGAAGCTGAGCTTGAAACCATACTGCAACAACATGTTCAACACCGCTTTGTTAATGAGCGTCATTATCATCTCTCGTCCGTAACGATTATTCACCACAGCGAACTATACAGACTGGTATGGGCGATGTTGAAATTAAAGTGCCTAAGATCAAGGATCACACAGCGGCAACAGAATATATTTCAACAGCTCATTGCTAGCACCTTATCTAAAACCTACAAAAACATCGAAGAGTTCCTTCCATGGCTCTGTACCTGTAAGGAATCTGCACCGATGATTTTCAGGAAGCTCTGGGTGGGGCTTCTCACTGAAAAGCATAGGCTCCTCTCTCTGCCAGGTATAATTCCATTACAGTAGACTGAAATAGCAATGGTTTGAAGATCATAGGCAATATCTTCTGCCTGCGTGATTTAAGCGATACCCGCTACGTTTATTTCTGTGGCGATGCCATAATACCGTCCTATATCAGGCAAGATAATCGCCTTTACCTGTTCCTTATTATTATTGGTATCACTGAGGATAGACATAAGGAGTTTGTTGTGGTTGAAAATGGTTATCAAGAGTCAGAAAAGAACTTAACTGAACTTATTAATGGTATTAATAGCCTGCGAAAGTAGCTTAACAGTATCTCACCAGGGGCTTGCTACTGGAGACAATGTACCCTTGATTTTTAGAATACAATGGCAATGATATTTCTGAAAACAAAGCACCAACCCTGTTGGGTACACAAAATAACTAATCTGTGATTCCACTCCTTCCATCAAAGATATGCAAGCGAAAGTTAAAGCTGAGCTTTTGGGAAGGAGAGGGGTATCCTGTCCTCCAAGCTAGAAAAGAGCCGCGATTCCGCTAATAAAACCCTTGATGTTTTGTTGCTAAGATTTTCAGTGAAGTATCCGCCTCCAGCGATGAAGAAGCCGAAGAAAGATCAAGAAAAACTGCTGCTATTCTACAACTTCCAGTCAAGGCTGGCAGCTGGCACTTGGCGTTAATAGGAACGACAAATTTGATTGAATTAGATTTCGCGATACTGAGGCTATGAAGCCAACAGGAAAAGAACTGTGGTTCGAAAAAACAACCTTTTCAACTATTTAAGCTGGTACAGTCTGTTCAGAAAATCTAGAATCGGCTAAGGGGAGTTGACCTTCTAATCCTGCTGGTAAACAACATCCAATTTAAGGATGGAGAACAGATTTTTGAAGTATCAGAGATGAGGAGGGAGCCTAACCGTCATACAACAAATTTGCTAATAACTCTTGATAGTAGCATGTGAATAGCTAATTATAGTATAAAGCCAGGTATTTTATCACGACCTTTTCATAGGTATATCTCAACTAAGTTGAACATCACAGCTATCTTCATCATTAAGGTAATCAGGTGAATATTCAAGCTCTTCTTTCAGAAAAAATTACTAATGCATTAATAACCGTAGGGGCTCCTAAAGGTAGTGATGCACATATCCGTCCTTCAACAAAACCAAAATTTGGTGATTATCAAGCTAACGGTGTCATATCTGCAGCTAAAAAAATCGGCATTCCTGCACCTCAGTTAGCTAAAAAAATGTTGCCACTACTAAATCTGGAAAATATTGCCAGCAAAGTTGAAATAGCAGGATCTGGTTTTATTAATATTTTCCTTGATAAGCAATGGATAGCTGAACAAATTGAACTTACCTTGCAACATGAAAAATTAGCAATTAGCACTGTTACACCACAGACTGTCATTATTGACTATTCAGCTCCAAATGTAGCAAAAGAGATGCATGTTGGTCATTTACGTTCTACTATCATTGGTGATGCTGTTGCTCGTACATTAGAATTTTTAGGTCATAAAGTAATACGTGCTAACCATATCGGAGATTGGGGCACCCAGTTTGGTATGCTAATTGCGTATCTAGAAAAAGTTCAACAAGAAAATGTTAGTAATATGCCTTTAGCTGATCTAGAAACTTTTTATCGTGAAGCTAAAAAATATTATGATGAAGATAAAAATTTTGCTGAACTTGCGCGTAATTATGTAGTAAAACTACAATCTGGTGATGAATATTGTCGTAAAATGTGGCGAAAATTAGTTGATATTACCATGTCGAAAAATCAACAAACCTATCATCGTTTAAATATTAGTCTGACGGAAGACGATGTGATGGGTGAAAGCTTATATAATAATATGCTGCCTGATATTGTCGCTGATTTAACGGCTAAAGGGTTAGCCGTTGAAAGTAATGGCGCGATTGTCGTCTATCTGGATGAATTTAAGAATAAAAAGGGTGATGCTATGGGGGTTATCATTCAGAAAAAAGATGGTGGCTTTCTTTATATGACAACAGATATTGCCTGTGCAAAATATCGTTATGAAATGTTACATGCTGACAGGGTATTATATTATATAGATTCACGCCAACATCAACATCTCATGCAAGCGTGGGCTATTGTACGTAAAGCAGGCTATATTCCCGATACAATGTCATTAGAGCACCACATGTCTGGTATGATGCTAGGTAAAGATGGTAAACCATTTAAAACTCGAGCCGGCGGAACGATTCGGCTAGCCGAATTACTTGATGAAGCGATTCAGCGGGCAAGTTATCTTATCCGCAAAAAAAATCCAAGTATCCTAGAAAAGGAGTTACAATCGATTAGTGAAGTTGTTGGTATTGGTGCAGTAAAATATGCCGATCTATCAAAAAATCGTACAACTGATTATATTTTTGATTGGGACAATATGTTAGCTTTTGATGGTAATACCGCACCTTATATGCAATATGCCTATGCCCGTGTAACTTCTATTTTTAAACGGGCTCATATTAATCCAACCACACTAAACGAGCCGGTAATTTTAGAAAATGAGTATGAACAAGCCCTAGCGATACGTTTATTACAATTTGAAGAGACAATACTAACCGTTGCGCGCGAAGGTTTACCTCATATTATGTGTGCTTATTTATATAAACTGGCTAGTTTATTTTCTAGTTTTTATAAAAATTGCCAAATTTTAGGTGTAGAAAATAACGCCTCAAAAGAAAGTCGATTAAAACTAGCATTATTGACGCAAAAAACTTTAAAAATTGGTTTAGAGATATTAGGAATTAAAACAGTAGAAAGAATGTAGTTCTCTCTACCAATATATAAACTTTCATTAGCAGCATGTACAGCCAAATACTGTACATTATACTGGATAGTAATTAAGAAAAAATTGTTGTAGTGATAAAAAAACTAATGGTAAACTAATAAAATACTCAGAAAATAAAAAAATAAAATATATGATCATTAATAATATAACAATCGCAGTACATAAACCATACTTAAAATCGGTATCCATTAAGCTTACCTCACTATTCTCAGTGTCTTATTCATAAAATTACTAATAAAAATTATTAAATGTCATAACATCATACAACAATAAAAGCTATTTTCTATTATCTGATCGTAGAAAGATTGATTAATACTTTTTTATTTACCACAAATTAGAGAATATGACTAATTTACTGATTAGTTAATTATCTATTTTTATAGATCAATAACAATAATTTTAAATAATAGTAAAGAAATTATGAATAGGTTAGGAGTCTTTATAATCATGGCTATTGGATCAAAGATCGTTATATAGACCTTCGTTGTACAGCCCTATTCATGGCAAGATGGTTATTAGGTAGATATAGTTTAGGCTAAAAAATATCATAATAATGAAGGTCCATCGTCAGGCAATTACAACACCTAAAATCAATGATGCTTCTTCAGAAAAGCAAAGAGCCTGCCTCTACTTTGGCTAAGCGTTATGGTATACTCACTCAGAAAGCCGTAGTTGTTTTCTTGTGAAAACATTTCGCTCCTTTTTGCCGATCTGCTGTCAGTTGTATACGAATTCCTGAACCTTGGGTTATATCTTGATCTGGCTTGGATCGCTGTTTGGGTAGGCTAGGCTAAAAGGATGGAATTTCTCTGAAATGAGGAAGGAAAGCCCTGAACCTGAAGCATAAATCGTTTAAAAGCTATGAGCTTTCATATATGTATGCACCTAGATATATTAGGCACTTTAATTTCAACATCGCCCCTACAAATATGTAGGTTCGCTGTAGTAAATAATCGTTACGAACGCGAGGAAGACAGGGCAGGGGAACATGACGCCAGGCGACAAGGCGCCGTTTAGCATGTTGTTGCAGCACATAGTCGTTGAGCTCAACCTCAATGACACGGGGGGGGGATAGGCAGCTCTCTATCTAACTGCCTTGGCAGCATTAGGAATGAGTTCATATAAGAGATTATAACTAATATCTGCTTTTCGTATCTGTACTGTAGGGTAGACTTTTCCATGGCATATCATCTCTCTGTTGTTGAAATCATCCACGAAATTAATCAAGAGGATATGCGCCAGCATCTCTCTAAAAGTTCATACACCAGAAATGAACATAACTCTTTGACCCTGCTATAACCTTGGTGATAAACACCGGCCAGTTTAAGTGTGGAGAACAGATTTACAAAACATCAGAGCAGAACGAGCCCTCATTGAGCATAAAAACAAGATTTCCTAATAACCACTTTATTCTATTTCGCAATCACTTCTTTTAATCAAAAAATTAGACAAATTTTCTGCCAAGAATCTACCAAGAATGATTACTACAGTAAATTTATTAGCATCTCCTGATGCCTAGGATGGCTAAAGACGCTATTCCCCCCCCACATGAAATACCTGAAGATTCGGCCATTATATTATGTTCCGTTTTTCTTGTTTTTTCTATTTACATGATTAATAACATGCAGTTACTCTCTCTCGATTAGTTGCGTTGCAAAAAATATATTTTTACATTATTATTACTTAACGATAACTTCGTAAGGAATAAATCATGGATTTTGCTGCCATCGCGAATACAGCATATCCGCTTAAAATTATTGCAATAGGTTTCATATTCTACTCCATTTGTAGTATAGATTGTTACTAATTGATTTAATGTGATAAAATATAATTTGGTGAGAATTTTAATGAATTTTGTAACAAAAAGGATTATATTTGTTATGTTGATTAGCTCATAAAAATAAAGGTTTCTATTTTATTTAGCATATACATTCATATCATATATATTCATATCATAATTGGTGACTAAAAATAATTTCCCTGGTGTTAGCGCAATATTTGTACACCCCAACTTGGATTTGGGTTATTTTTAGCTGCTGCTAACCATCGTTTCAAACCTTTAACATTTTTGCCAATCTACACTTTTAATTCATAAAACTATTCCTGGATATTTATACCACCATGCAGTAAATCTGGAGATTAAAGTTGTTAAGCTAATTTCTATAGATGATGCAAACCAACAGCACACCAGCCAGCCGCACCTTTAATTTCTGGGCGTCCACAACAATTCCATTTCGATCTTTAGCCAAAATATTAGAATTCAGTAAAGATAGATATCCTGGCATCACATTTTCAAAGATTTTATGCTCTCTTCAATCAATTTTGGGCCAACTAATTCAAAATATTGTTTGAGCATATTGATATCTAATAATATGTCATCATGGTTAGTAAATTGTTTTAGCAGAGTGTTGATGGATTTATTTTTACAATCAGTTAAATATTTTTTCTACTCTTTATTAGAGTAATTAGCAAAAGTGGGTTACTCAATACATCATCCATACTTGACCTGCAGCAAGATATTCTTTTTTTGTCTTTTGATACATTAGCTGTTAATGCAATTAAAGCTAGAAGCTTATCATTAGCATAAATTTGACAAAACTGAGCTAGAATATCAAGACCGCTCATATCAGGTAGTTGGATATCTAATAAAACCAAATCATAACTACCAATTTTAAACATTTCTAATGCTTCTTTTCCATTCATAGCAACATACAACGGTATGTATGGGCTAATTTTCTAATACAGATTGTGTGAGGATAATATTTAATTCAATATCTTCCACCAAAAGAATATGCAATTTAGGTAGTAACACAGCTTCTTATGTTGCTATTTTAATCGTTTTTGCAATAATTGGGGCTATAACGGATACAGTAAAGCAACAACCTAGCCCTAATATACTATCGACCTGTATATCTCCTCCCATGCTTTGTGCTAACCGTTTAGAAACAGCAAGTTTAATCCCAGTACCCGTTTCTGGCCTGCTACCAGCACTATCCTTTACCTGATAATACATGGCAAAAAAATTTTTTGCTCTTCTTTTAGGATTAGGATGCCAATGCCACTATCAATAACCTGAATAAAAAGTTGCTCATCTCCTTCATACAAAATACGAACTTTGATCTTACCTTCTTGGGTAAATCCTTACAGCATTACCAATTAAATTCTATAGTATTTGCCGTAACCGTATTGCATTGATAATGATCTTTCTCGGTAAATTTTCTTTTATTTCTAGGATAAATTTTAAATTTTTAGATTGTACAAAAGCCCCCAACGATAAGTTTTCAAGATAAGAAATAAATTCTTTAAAATTAATTTCTTGACTATCTAATCTAACTTTAGATCGTTCAATATTATCCATCTCAATAATATCATTGAAAATGATACCTAAACTGGATAGCACTGACCTTAATAGTTTTCAAATAATTTATTTATTCATTAGTTAATTCTGTATCGAGCAATATACGACTCAGTCCAACAATCCCATTAAGTGGTGTACGAAGCTCATGGCTGATGGTTGAAATAAATGTTGCTTATCCCTCCTGCTAGCATTTTCTAACACCTCCTAATAATGTTTACGCTCAGTAATATCACGTCCAAACACTATTAATTCATGAGGTTTTCCAAGCTGATCATAAAAAGGGGATTTACGTATTTCAAAGCATACTTTCCGCCAATCGGAATATATCAATCATTGTTCATAGGTCAATGAGAGATTATGACAAAATACTTTTCATTAGTTTCAAGCTCTTTTTCTGCAACTCTTCCCTCACCATAAATTTCATGATAGATTAATCCAATAAGCTACTTTTCACTACGATCTGTCAATAATTCCATTGCTCGATTACAAGAAGAAAAATTATTTTTCATTACGGAAATAAACAAGATCAGATGATGCATTTAAAAATGATTGTAATAATATAGACTGCTCTTCGAACTTAAGTTGCATCTGCTCTTGACGGTTCATCTCTTTTTGTAATTTTTCTAATAATTCTAAATGTACCTTTTGTATTTTTTTATGCTCTGTAATTTCAAAATTGAGCTGAGCAATATTTCCTTTAAATTCATTAGTAAACTAAGTATCACGCTTACGCATAATTTCTAATTTATCAACCATACCCCTGATAAACGACGAGGAGACTCTTCAAGTTGCTCGACAATAACAGACAGAAAATAGACCCACACAAAGCATAATAATCAATCCAAAAATAGAGAGAACCAAATCAATATTATGAATATTACAATATAATAAAATATCAACCGCTATTTGTAATAGCATGGCTAATACGATAACTACTGTGGCTAGTAGTAAAGAAAATTCAATTAAGCCAAGCTTCATCATTAAATTAACATAATATTAAGCAACTCCTTTAAGCAGCTTCTTCATACACACTCCGATACAAAAATTAGCTTAAATCCTAACTTATATAGATAAAACAAAGGGATCTCTAACATAAATTATGAGGGATAATTTATATTTATGTTTTTATAAAAATGAACTAACTTTTAAACTAAATGATATAACTATCAGACAAATAAAAATTTAATAAACAAAATATAGATTTAAAAAAGAAAAAATAGCTATATTTAATACTCACCCTCAATCATGATATACCTTATTTAATAACACGTAACGGCGGGCGTCCTTTTGGCGGCATCGGCGGCTGCTCATCATTAGAAGATGAAATCGATGTTATTTCTTGCGCTTCCTTTGATAATTCAGTATCAGTAACAAGCACTAAATTTTTATTTTGAGCGATAGAATTACCTGCACCACTCTCATATTCTGGCTCAGATTTAAACATCATTCCTGCTCCATTTTCTCGCCCATAGATAGCAATAATAGCGCTCATAGGGACTTCAACATGGCGAGGAACACCACCAAAACGGGCATTGAAGCTGACGATTTCATTAGTCAGCCCTAAATTAGCAACTGCAGAAGGTGTAATATTTAAAATAATATGTCCTTTATTGACATATTCCATCGGAACATTTACACCAAAAATATTAACATCCACAATTAAATGGGGTGTCATATTATTATCGATAAGCCATTCATAATGAGCCCTAATAAGATAAGGACGACGTGGTGACATTTCTAATAATTTCATAATAAATTAACCTATAGTAGATAAACGCATCTCACGCTCAGCTTCAGTTAATGAAGCAAGGAAAGAGTCTCGCTCAAATACACGTTCCATATAAGAACAAATATACTCTGTTTCTTTTCCTTTTGAAAAGTGGATATTCCAGAAAGGTAAACGCCACAAAAGAGGAGCCAAATAGCAATCAACTAGACTAAATTCTTCGCTCATAAAAAACGGCATCTCTTTAAAAATTGCTGAGATTGATATCAATTCCTCTCTTAACCGATTACGAGCAACATCAGCTTGATGATCTCTATTTTCAATCTTATAGATCAAAGAATACCAATCTTTGTCTATCCGATGCATCATCAAACGACTACTACCACGAGCAACTGGATAAACAGGCATCAATGGTGGATGCGGAAACCGTTCATCAAGATATTCCATAACAACACGGGAATCATACAATGTTAATTCTCTATCAACCAACGTTGGTACTGTTTGATAAGGATTTAGATCAATTAAATCTTGAGGCAAATTTCCTGCTTGAACATTCTCAATCTCAACGCTCACGCCCTTTTCTGCCAATACGATCCGCACTTGATGGCTAAATATATCGGTCTGGCCGGAAAATAGTGTCATTACCGAACGTTTGTTGACAGCGACAGCCATGAAAACCTCCAAGTTTTATTAAAAAAGAATAAACAGCCATGATATAATCAATCAGGGCATTCTTACATGTTTAAATTGCTGGTAAACCAACAATTCTGTTGGTTAACAGACTTTGATATTTATTCATTGAACTACAATTAATACATGTTATTTTCAGTAAATCCAGTAAGAAATAAATAAGAAATCAATGGCCTATAGTCTATCAAATTTTGCTCAATATTGAGGAGGAAGTTTGATAAAAATTTATGAAAACATACAAAATTAAAGCAAATTTTTAATAAAAATTAATAAAAAATTAAATTATTAATTGCAAGATAATATAAATTTCTAACATACTAAAAACCCGCCTAAGGCGGGTTTTATATTAATAATTTATTGAAAAACAAAGAAACTAACGTTTAGAGTATTGTGGACGACGACGTGCTTTATGCAGCCCCACTTTTTTACGCTCAACAGAACGCGCATCGCGAGTAACAAACCCAGCTTTGCGTAGTTCTGAACGGAGTGTCTCATCATATCCCATCAATGCACGTGTAATACCATGACGGATTGCACCTGCTTGACCAGAAATCCCACCACCTTTAACGGTAATGTATAAATCTAGTTTCTGCAACATATCAATCAATTCTAATGGTTGGCAAACAATCATTCGTGCCGTTTCGCGACAAAAATATTCCTCTAAACTGCGTTGATTAATAGTAATATTACCGCTACCTGTCTTAATGAAGACACGTGCGGAAGAGCTTTTTCTGCGACCAGTGCCATAATATTGATTTTCTATCATTGCCTATATCCATCTCTCGATTAAATATCAAGAACTTGCGGCTGCTGTGCCGAGTGATTATGATCACTACCCCCATAAACTTTCATTTTACGGTACATCTCACGACCAAGAGGTCCTCTGGGTAGCATACCTTTAACTGCAATTTCAATTACACGCTCAGGGTGACGGGCAATCATTTCTTTGAAGGTCGCTTGCTTTATACCGCCAATATAACCAGTATGCCGATAATAAATTTTTTCTTCATACTTGTTACCAGTAACAGCAACTTTTTCTGCATTAATAACAATGATGTAATCGCCAGTATCAACATGCGGAGTATACTCAGCTTTATGTTTGCCGCGCAAACGATGAGCAACTTCAGTTGCAAGACGGCCTAAAATTTTTCCATCCGCATCAACAACGTACCAGTCGTGTTTTACGGTTTCTGGTTTAGCTGTAAAAGTTTTCATTAAAGCTTACCCATATAATAAGTTACATGTTGGCGAACACTCATATTTTATAAAAATACTTCAGCATATTCACGCTAAGTTGTGTCCAGTGAAATTATATCCATTTGAGTAGTTAAACTGACATTAAAGTAAGATTTTTAGAAATAAAAACTTGCTTTAATGTGTGGGTGTGGATAAAGAATCATAGAGAAAATTTTTCCAAAAATCGACAAAAAAATTTTTTTTACTAATTTATTGTATTATTACTCACTAATCAAGCTATATGAGGTAATTTTAGGTTTTACTCACTCTGCATTTTTGTGATTTTAATAAATAACGTTAATATTCAAAACGTAACAAATGCTCTTAATAAAGTTTATCTATTGCTACCTCAGCATTAATAATCAACTTAATTTTTTACTCATAAAATTTATCAATCATAACAAGAAAACACCTGGCCCATCTTCATGGAGTTCTGACATCATCAAAATATTATACAGTAATACTGTATGATAATCTTTCGCTAAAAAAAATAGTCATTTTAACTACGTGCATCTTCACATAATTATTTAAATTCAATAGATAAAATACCTTTTCGCTACAGATTGGTGCCATAGTACGAGAGTTATTAGCAAATCTACTGCATGACACTCAGGCTACGTTCCACTCTAATGCTTAGTGAATCTGTTTCCATCCTTAAATTGGATGTTGTTTACCGCCAGGGGTCAAGTAGGTTAAATTCCCTTAGCCGATTCCAGATTTTCTGAGCAGACTGGAGCAGGTTAAATACCATTGAAAGAGTTGTTTTTCTCGAACCACAGTTCTTCGCGCATCGGCTTCTTATAGCCTTACTCAGTGTCGAAAAGCCGATTCAATCGGATTGGTTGTTCTTATTGACGTCCAGTGCGCGGACGAGAAGTTGTAGAATACCAGCAGTTTTTCTCAATCTTTTTCTAGCTTCTTCATCGCTCCAGTGGATACTTTGCTGAAAACCTTCCCCAAAAAAATATCAATGGGTTTATTAGCGGCATCACGCGGCTCTCTGCTAGCAGACACCTCTAGCCGCACAGCTCATCAGCCTTAACTTTCAGTTGCATGCCTTTTAAAAGTAAAGGCAACACATCTGGTATGGGGTTTAGAGATGGTGGTGTATCCTGCTGATTAATTTCGTAAATGATTTCAATAACAGTAGAGATTATACGCCATAAAAATCTACCCTATACAGGTATCCGCACAAAAGCAGATATTACCTATGGATCCCTACCTGAATTCATCCGTAATACTGTCAGGAAGCTGATAATCAGCGTTGAGGCATGAGCTCAAAGCCATGCTGAAAGAACATGCTGAAACACCCCTTATCGGCGAGCATCATACCCCCCACACGTCGTCCGTAACGGTTATTTACCACACTGAACTATACAAACTGATATTGGCGATGTTAAAATTAAAGTGCATAAAATCAGGGATCGCAGCGGCAACGAAATATGCTTCAACAGCTCGTTGCTACCACCATATTTGAAGCGTGCAAAAAGCAGAAAAGAGTTGCTACAGCATATATGTGTACATACGAGACATATCCACAGACACCAGTGATTTCTACTAAGCCTTATAGGGGTCCTTTCTCGGTGAAAAAATACATGGTCTATTTCTGCCAGAACATATACCACATCAGCAGACTGAAACAGCAATGGATTAAAACAACAGACAATGATGCCTGCTTGATTTAAACGATATGCACTACATTTATTTCTTAGCCGATGACAATACACTACTCTCAGTCAAGATAATCGGTTTTGCCTACTGATCATTATCGGGCTCGCTGAACACATGGACGAAAGGAAGTAATTGTGCTCGAAGATGCTTATTGAAAATAAGAAGCGAAATTGGCTGAACTTTTCAATAATCTGTGCGAGCGCGTAGCTTAACTTTATCTCCATCTCCCCCAGAGTTACTACTGGAAACAGGGCGTTACTTTTTGGAATGCAATGGCCAAAGATATTATTCCCGGGGACACAGCAGCACCAATGCTGTTAGGTAAACAAAACAGCTAATGTGCTAGCTTCACTCCACAAAGACATACAACCAAAAGTTAAGGCTAATGAGCTTGAAGCTTAGGAGATGTCTGTCTGCCTATCAGAGAGCCGCGCGATGCCGCTAATAAAACCATTGATATTTTTTGGGAAAGTTTTCAGCAAAGTATCCTGGATCGATGAAGAAGCTAGAAAAGATTGAGAAAAACTGCTGGCATTCTACAACTTCTCGTCCGCACACTGGACGTCAATAAGAACAACCAATACGATTAAATCGGCTTTTCGACACTGAGTAAGGCGATAAGAAGCCGACACGCGAAGAACTGTGTTTCAAGAAAAACAACTCTTTCAATGGTATTTAACCTACTCCCGTCTGCTCAGAAAAGCTGGAACTGGATAAGGAGAGGAGATTTGACTTGCTGACCCTAGTGGTAAACAACCATCCAATTTAAGAACAGATAATAGATTCAAAGCATCAGAATGGAGCCTGACCATCATACACCAGATTTGCTAATAAATCGTACAATCAAGAATTATATCAAAAAGTATTTGGTAATAAAACTCCTTTGCAATCTATGAAAGATTGCTTCAAGGCTAAAGTTGAAGTATTCAAAAACCATACTATCTTCCATGAAGGTCAGACATAAACAATATTAAAAAAGTACCATTTATCACCTTAATATAAAGATTTTATTTAAAATGAAAGAAAAATTACAAGATTTATTTATTAATAATAATTAATCGTAATTAGATAGACTGTATTATAAATAACGTATGTAATAGGTTAAAAGTTTTTAAGATATTTCGAAATGTTATCACATAAAGGAGTATCAGCATGAAATTAGTTATTCTTGGGGCAGCAGGTGGTATCGGCCAAGCACTCGCACTTCTTCTTAAAAACCAACTTCCATCAGGCTCAGAGCTTGCTCTTTATGATATTGCACCTGTGACCCCTGGTGTTGCTAAGGATTTAAGCCATATTCCAACGGATGTAAAAGTAATTGGTTTTTCTGGTGAAGATCCGAGACCTGCACTTGACGGTGCTAATATAGTATTAATTTCGGCAGGTGTTGCCAGGAAATCAAGCATGGATCGCTCAAATTTGTTTAATATTAATGCCGGTATCGTTCGTAATCTGATTAAAAAAGTTGCTCATACCTGCCCTAAGGCGTTAATTGGTATTATAACTAATCCGGTTAATACAACAGTTCCGATAGCAGCAGAAGTATTAAAGAAAGCTAGCGTGTATGATAGAAATCGACTATTTGGGGTAACAACTTTAGATATTATTCGCTCTAACACTTTTGTTGCTGAATTAAAGGGTAAAAAACCTCAAGAAATTGAAGTGACGGTTATTGGAGGTCATTCTAGCGTAACAATCCTACCATTACTCTCTCAAATTCCAAATATTAGCTTTACTGAGGCGGAAACCGAGGAGCTAACTAAGCGTATCCAAAATGCCGGTACTGAAGTTGTTCAAATAAAAGCTGGTAGCGGATCAGCAACACTTTCTATGGCCCAAGCCGCTGCACGATTTTGTTTATCATTAGTTGGCGCTTTAAATGGTAAAGAAGATATAATCGAGTGTGCATACATGGAAACTGATGGTGAATATGCTCGTTTTTTTGCTCAGCCAATACGTTTAGGTAAAAATGGGATTGAAGAAAGATTACCTATTAATATAATTAATAAATTTGAAAAAAATAAATTGGAAAATATGTTAGAGGCACTCAATAAAGATATTAAATTAGGCGAAGATTTTATTAATAATAATATTATTAACTTCATTAAATAATAAACTTTAGATACGAGTATTCTGCGGTTTATTTATAATTTATTCTTTTATTTTATTAATGTATAGGCGTTAAATATTTCATTCTGATAATTATGAGTTATGCTTATTTCTAGTGTATGGGGTTTAGTAAATAATAAGGTATCCTGCTGATTGATTTCGTGGATGATTTCAATAACAGAGAGATGATATGCCATG
This sequence comes from Arsenophonus sp. NEOnobi-MAG3, assembly GCA_052171895.1. Lineage (GTDB taxonomy): Bacteria > Pseudomonadota > Gammaproteobacteria > Enterobacterales > Enterobacteriaceae > Arsenophonus. Next base: position 97,744 of record JBQMRN010000002.1, on the reverse strand, counting down.
AAAAGTCTATTCTAGAGGTATCAGAAAAACCAAATATTACCTGTAATCCCTTACGTGAATTTATCCGTAATGCTTCCAGGCGCAGCTGTGATAACTAGCGCTGGTGAGCGCTAAGCTCAAAACCATGCTTCGACAACATACTGAACGCTTTTGCATCTCACCTGACGTCATGTGTGCCAACCACGTCGTCCATAACGGTTATTTCTACAGCAAACTATACAGACTGGTATTGCCAATGTTGAGATTAAACTGCCTAAAGTCAGGTGGATCGCAATGGCAACGGAATATGCTTTAACAGCTCCTTCTACTGCTTTATCTAAAGCGTACAAAAAGCAGCAAAAAGTTGCTACCATTGGGCTGTACCAGCGCACGAGGACATATCCACAGGTCATTTTCATCAAGAAGCACAGGCAATGGCTACCATACAAGATTTAAGCGATACACGCTACGTTTATTTCTTGGGCAATGCCATAGAACAGTCCTGTCAGCCAAAATAATCGTCTTTGCCTCTTGGTCATTGCTCAGCATCACTGATGCATGGACTTAAGGAATTAGTTGCGGTCAAAGATGGTTATCAAGAGTCATAAGCGAACTTGGCTTAACTTTTCAATGGCTTCTTACAAGCGCATAGCTTAATCTTACCTCCAAGGTTGCTACGGAACATGGTACCCTTGTTTTTCGGAATGCAATGAGAAAAGATATTATTGGACATGCAGTACCAACGCTGTTTGGTACATAAATAGGTAATGTCCTGGCTGCACTCTCAAAATGCATGCAACCAAAATTTAAAGCTGAGCTGCAAGGAAGTCTAGCTAGCAGCAGAGAAGAACTGAGTGATGCCGCTAATAAATCTCTTAATGTTTTATTGGCATGGTTTTCAGCAAATATCCTGCAATAATGAAGAGCTGAAACAGACTAATGGGATTTGACTTCCTTTGATCCCCCCCTTGGTAGTAAACAACGTCCAATTTAAGGATAGAGAACAGATTTACAAAGCATTAGAGTGAAATGGAGCTTGACTGGTATACATTAGATTTATTAATAACTCTATTTTAAAAAATAGTAAGCTTCTCTTCAATTTTATTAAAAATATAAATAATTCTAGCTTTATTAACTCATTATAATAGAATGAGAAAGATAAAAATCTTTAATTGATATGAATTCCTTAGAATTAATAATTCTAAAATAATTTATCCAAAATTAATAGAAAAAATTAGTTAATAACAATAGTAGAAAGTACAATAATCATTGTAAAAGATAAAAAATAAATAACCCTACGATTTTATTCAATGATTTTCTATGGTTAGAAAATTAGGATAGTTTTGAAAGATAATCAATAATGTCACCATTTTCAAAATTAGGTTCTCTATTAATAGCAATAGTAATATAAGAAAATTATAAAAAAATAATGGTATAACCACGAAAGAACTCTCTAAATTGGTTGATTTTACTTCATCATCACAAGGTATCAATCTAATGGCTCGCAGGAAAGGTTGGGAGCAATGTCAAAAACGGGGAGGGGTTACAAAGGTAAAGCTGTTGAATATCATGTTAATAGTCTACCTGAAGATGTATTTAATATATTATCGTTAAATGATAACTTTATTGATTATCTAGAAAAATGAAACGGCATGATGCTTTTTAATTTAAGTCGAAGCTTATAAACAATTAATAAAAAAAGCATGAAAACATTATTAAATTTATTTAACGGAAAATTTGAAAAAGTTAATTGCTTATATCAATTTTCTAAAACTATATTGATAGAAGAAGATAATTCTTGAACAAGATGGGCTGTTCCAAAAAAGTTTTTATTTTACGAGGGGCGTTGAACAGAAATACGAGCTAAGCTAATTAAAGCCTCCTTATAAGAGGTATCAGGTAAGATATCGATAGCTTTAATTGCTTTATCAGCTTCCTCTCTAGCTCGGTTACGGGTATACTCAAGAGAGCTACAGCGTTTCATGGTAATTAATATGATACTGAGTAAATGGCGCCCATTGCCTTTTTCTATTGACTTACGAATAAGTGCGGATTCTTCTGCAGTGCCTTTTTTCATTGCATGAAGTAGAGGTAGTGTTAGTTTTCCTTCATCTAAATCATCGCCGATATTTTTGCCAAAAGTAGTACTATCCGCTTCATAATCAAGAAGATCATCAATCAGTTGGAAGGCAGTACCAAGATAACGACCATAATCTCGTAAGGCTTTCTGTTGGGTTTCATTGGCGCCTGATACGATTGCTGATGCATGTGTCGCTGCTTCAAATAGGCGTGCAGTTTTACTATATATTATTTGCATATAGGTACTTTCAGTGATATCTGGATTATTACAATTGATTAATTGTAATACTTCACCTTCTGCAATGATATTTGTTGCATCAGATATCAGCTTTAATACAGGCATAGAATCAAGCTCGATCATCATTTGAAATGATCGAGTATAAATAAAGTCTCCTACTAATACACTGGCGGCATTACCAAAAACAGCATTTGCTGTTTTTTTACCGCGACGCAGGGTAGACTCATCAACTACATCATCATGTAGTAATGTTGCGGTATGAATGAATTCAACCAATGCCGCTACATTAATGTGCTTTTTTCTTTGAGATCCTAAAGCTCTTCCAGCCAGAATAGCGATCATGGGCCGAATTTTTTTCCCACCAGGACTAATAATATAGTGACATAGTTGATTAATGAGATAGACATCTGAATTTAATTGATTCAAGATTACTTTATTAACCGCTTCCATGTCTTTTATGGTTAGATTGATAATTGATTCTAAATTCATTTTATAAATTTGATTTATGCTAAATATAATTTTTAGTCAAATAATTTTGTGCTGTTATAATCTGTCGCTAATTGTACTGTAAAATTAATTACAAATGAACGCTTATAGAATATATTATACTTTAAAGAAAGTAGATTTTATTTTTTATGACTAGATTGAATTCTATACTTGTTTTTTGATGCTTTTTCGCGTAATATTAACTGTAATTATAAATTATTTTTTATTAAAAAATAAAAATGCACTCTGAAATTCAAATATACTAAAAAGTATATTAAGTGGAGTTTTATATGTACGCTGTTTTCCAATCTGGTGGTAAACAACACCAAGTCACTGAAGGCCAAACAGTCCGCCTGGAAAAGCTAAAATTTAAAACAGGTGAAACTGTTGAGTTTGATCAAGTATTAATGATTGCTGACGGCGACAATATTAAAATTGGTGCTCCTGTCGTTGAAGGCGTTAAAGTTAAAGCTGAAGTTATTGTGCATGGTCGCGGTGAGAAAATTAAAATTATTAAATTTCGTCGGCGTAAACATAGCCGTAAACAACAGGGGCACCGTCAGTGGTTTACTGATGTTAAAATCACTGATATTGCCTAATGATTAGGAGTGCAGATTAATGGCACATAAAAAAGCTGGCGGCTCAACGCGTAACGGTCGCGATTCTGAAGCAAAACGCCTAGGTGTAAAACGTTTTGGTGGTGAATCTGTGTTGGCAGGTACTATTATTGTTCGTCAGCGAGGTACTAAATTCCATGCTGCTAGTAATGTTGGTTGTGGTCGCGATCATACCTTATTTGCATTGACTAACGGAAAAATTAAATTTGAAATTAAAGGACCAAAAAATCGTAAATATGTCAGTATCAAAGCTGAATAATTTTTTAATTTTTAAATAGCGATATAAAAAGCCCTGCAAAATTGCAGGGCTTTTTATATTATCTTATGGATACCCATCTCTGAGTAAAATTACCATCTAGCGTATAATATCTAGTATGCGGAGAAAAGATAATGAAATTTATTGATGAAGCAAAAATATTAGTTATAGCTGGCGATGGCGGCAATGGCTGCGTTAGCTTCCGCCGTGAAAAATATATCCCTAAGGGAGGGTCTGATGGTGGAGATGCTGGGGATGGTGGAGATGTTTATCTATTGGCTGATAAAAATCTTAATACGTTAATCGATTATCGATTTAAAACAATCTTCCAAGCTGAACGGGGACAGAATGGTCAAAGTCGTGATTGTACTGGAAAACGTGGTGAAGATAACACCATTAAAGTCCCGGTTGGAACGCGGATACGTGATTTTTCAACCAGAGAAATCATTGGTGATCTGACATGTCACGGGCAGCGTTTAATGGTTGCGAAAGGTGGATTTCATGGTTTAGGTAATACCCGATTTAAATCATCAATTAACCGTGCTCCTCGTCAAAAAACAATGGGAACAAAAGGGGAAAGAAGAGAATTAGTACTTGAATTGATCTTACTTGCTGATGTAGGCATGCTAGGCATGCCTAATGCGGGTAAATCAAGTTTTATTCGCTCAGTCTCGGCGGCAAAACCAAAAGTTGCTGATTATCCATTTACTACTTTGGTGCCAAGCTTAGGCGTAGTACGCATGGATAGTGAGCAAAGCTTTATTATTGCTGATATTCCTGGTTTAATTGAAGGAGCGGCAGAAGGAACGGGCCTTGGCATTCGTTATTTAAAACATTTGGAACGTTGCACAATACTTCTGCATCTTATTGATATTTATCCTATTGATAGTTCTGATCCAGTTCAAAATGCTAAAATAATTGATGCAGAACTGGAAAAATATAGTAAAAAATTAGCCCAAAAACCGCGGTGGTTAGTTTTTAACAAAGTTGATCTTTTTACCTCTGAAGAGGCAAATAATCGTGCAAAAGCCATTATTAAAGCATTAGGATGGCAAGATAAGTATTATCAGATTTCTACAATAAATCAGCTAGGTATTAAAGCACTTTGTTGGGATATTATGACCTTTATAAAAGTCCATATTCAAAATATATCCATAGATAGCATTAGATCAGATAAAGCTGAATTTATGTGGGATAATTATCATAAAGAACAATTACTTGATAATAAAACGGATCTAGATGAGGATGATTTGGATGAAAATGACGAAGAGGGATCGACTTCATTTATAAGCGTTAATTAATGCGAATAGTGTGTATCGGGAATAAATAGATACTCCTTTTTTCTATTAATAATTACGATAAAGATCTTTATAAAGATTGCCTTTAAAACAAAGAAGCAGAATACGGCAATTATCATATTATGATGGCGACAAGCTATAAGCTAAAATAAATTGTACGAAAGCGATATGTTGACTACTTTTAGCAGTAATAAAGCCGATAAGTTATATGCTCCTTACAACGCACCGGTTTTAGCTGAGACCTTACCATTAAAGCCTGCATTGTCCAAGAGCCAGCAGGATAACCTAAAGTGTCATCGTGACCAAGCTAGTAGTAGCATAGTAATAAAATTTAGTTGACTATCATATTTAGCAATATATTCTAAGATAGACATCATACACGACGTTGCTGTAATTAAATTATTACGAGACAGCTCTGAACCAGATCTACCACAACCTTATTAGCTAAGTTAATATTGCCTTTCTGTTTTAAAATCTGCCGGATATAGCATGGAGCCAAAAAAGCAGATATCACCATGGACACTATAATATTCACGGCCTATGCTATAGTTATAAAGGTCACATCAGCTATCATATTAGGAGATTTTAGGTTATGTTGGCAAAGGGTTATTGCTTTGCTCGCAAAGCAATTTGTAGCCACGTATGTATTTCAATTATTGTGGTTTCAAACAATTTTCTCAAGGCCAGATACTTTGGTAAATCAAACGACCCTAAAGCATAGAATATACTCATGCCATCCTTTTAATTGCCTGATATAACTGTTCACATTTTTAATGTGAAATTCCTTACCAATAACTTTCTGATTATCCAACCTTATTAGGCGATAGTGACTAATTTCATGCTTGCTGAAAAAGATTTCGTACCACTTATCTCTCCACATCCAAGAAAAGGATAGACTCTTTATTAATGATCAGCTCAAGAAAACGGCTAACAGACTCTGTATTAAACTCTTCAAAAATCTTATTGCTCAAATGAAATCCTATCGAGCTCGGGGGATTAAAACCGCAATTCGTTCCTCTTTTTTATCTCCCGTCTCCTGCATTTTCTAGCTTTCTATGTGGAATATAACGGTTCCATTTAAAGGATTCAGAGAAATATATTTCGTTAACCTCAAGAATACCACTTAGTACATTTATGTTGGCTATCGATGATGAAGCAAGGAAGCAGTAACGCCATATAAACGCTATTTTCAAATCAATACCTGTTTGTTTCGCTGACTCTCGTAAAGTCAAGCTATTCAAGCATACATCGCAAATAATTAAATCATTTATCTTTATGATGTAGTTTCTCGCCAGAGGACTTTCACTAAGCTTGTTAAATGTTTTCTTGCAATTGGGGAAGGGGATTTTGGAACGATATCGCTGTAACCATAAATGCATGTCTACAGACAATAACATATTCAGTGTGACAATATTGGAAGGATAAAGTATAATGAATTGCTTAATCTATGAATCGACATCATCAAACAGATATTTTTGCCTATCCAATTAATGAGATGCAACTTTATGTTGGCAGGAAAGTGAGGAGGAAAGAGTCTTTTTAATCTGTATGACTATTTGCTTTCATGATAAGCTTTTATAAAGAAAATTATTTATAAAAGTATAAAAAATTTCACCAACAACCTTTGCCAACATAGTTTTTTTTAACAAGTTATACTCATTTCTAGTGATTGGATTTCGGAGAGATGGTGATGGTAGCGTAGCATCCTACTAAATTAATTTCGCAAATAATTTCAATAATATAGAAATATATGCCATGAAAAGTCTACACTACAAGTATCAGCGAAACTAGATATTACCTCTGATTCCTTTCATGAACTCATTCGTAATCATTCCTAGCAACTGATACCCACCGCCTTTGAGGTTGACCTCAAAGCCATGCTACGACAACATATTAAAACAGTGCCTTATCGACGCTCGTCATACCGTTGTTAGTAATAGTTATTTTCCAGAGAAAACTATACAGACTGCTATTGTCGATGTTGAGATTAAAGTGTCTAAGGTAAGGGGAAGGGGATTTGCAGAAGCAACGTAATATGCTTCCAACACAACTCCTTGATACCACTTTATCTGAAGCGTGCAAAAAACGTCGAAGAGTTGTTGCTACTCTAGCTGTAGCTGCTAGGCATCTCCAGCAATAATTTTCACGAAGCCCTGGGAGGGGACGCTTCTCGATGAAAGTACATGGTCTTCTCGTACTCATCAGCAGACTGAAACAGCAATGGCTTGAAGAGCAAAAGCAATGTGATTGCTCTATACGTAATTTAAGTGATACGCACTACCTTTATTTTTTAGCCGATGGCATAGATAGTCCTGTCAGGCAGGATAATCGCCTTTGCCTTCTGTTCATTATCGGCATACTGAGCATGAATGTAAGAAGCTCGTTGTGCTCGAAGATCCTTATCGAGAGTCAGAAGCAAACTAGGCAAAACTTCTCAATAGCCTGCAAGCACACCTGCCTTAATCGTATCTCCCAGGCTTGATATACAGGATACGTTGGTCTACACCTTGGTTTTTGGAATGCAATGGCAAAGATATTCCCCCCTATATGCAACATCAACGCTGTTAGTGTTGTGTACACAAAACAGCTAATATGCTGGCTTCACTCCAAAGGCATGCAATAAAAAGTTAAGCCTGAGCTGCGGAGAAGTCATGGCTAGCAGAGAGCCATAATCGCGCTAATAATGGCATTGATGTTTTATTGGCAAAGTTTTCAGCGAAGTCTCTTCCCTGCAGCAATGAGAAGCTAAAGAAAGATAGCGAAGAATTGTGGTTCGAAAAAACAACCTTTTCAAGGCTATTTGAAGCTACTCTCTTCTGCTTAAAAAAGCTGGAACCGGCTAAAGGTATTGACCTACTGACCATGATGCTAGACAACGTCTAATTTAAAGATGGAAAACAGATTTACGAAGCATAAGAAGAGTAGAACGTAGCCAACCCTGACTGCCATACACCAGATTTGCTAATAACTCTTTTTTAACATTACTCTCAGCAAATAATCTACCGATTTAGATTTTGTTGTAGCCCGAGTATTTCTTGTTATGGTAGGCAAGAGGCGCCGTTTAATATGGCCAATAATTGTGATTTTTCATTTATCAAGCTCCTTTTTATAAAAGCTCCTCCATAACATTCACTGTTTTGAATGGTAAATGCTAATGGTAAAGATTCAACGCGTTAAGTTAAGCACCCAGTTATTATATAACGATTTATTTCTCCTGGTATAATCTCTAATACGGAATAAGAGATGATGCATCAATTGAACCTTTTGCTAGCATAATAACTTGAGTGAACTTTTTAATAGGATAAAAAGGGGGGAAATATGAACATAAGCGATATACGATATCGCCAGGTTTTTGAGCAATATATTGTATAAAGTGGCTAAGAAACAGTTTTTATTGATAATAGCACCGCTTGATGGAGCACTAAAACATTGTGGTATACATATTCTATATCAACCTCCAGGATGAGGAGGCTTATCTATCTTAGGCAGCGAAGGCTGATATATTGATATTATATCACCTTTTAAATAATGACCAATAATTTTTAGTTTAGTTTTAAAATGGGTAAGAAATTGATAATTGCTACCTAATTGAAATAATGTAGCTAGTGCTGTAATAATTTTTGAGTACTTGTATGCAGGTAGTGCCATTTGTTAGCGATGGAATCGATCAATGGAGCATCATACTACTCCTCACTTTTTTAAAAAAGTTATAAGTGCTGTATATAAAAGTAGACATAATAGAGATACTAAAGTGTAATGCAGAAAAAAGTAAACGGTAATCTACCATTAGAGTGTACGTTATAATGGTAGATTAAATCATAGAATCATAAAATTGCAAATTAATAGTTAACAAGGTTTTTCCCTTTTTTTTGCTAAGAATATTGTTTTGTTATAACTATTAATTTAATAACAGAAAAATCAGAAAGATATTTAATTTTTATTTAGGAAAGAATTAGAGGCATTTATTAATGAAACAGATTCCAATGACAGTAGGTGGCGCAGAAAAGCTGCGTAAAGAGTTAGAATTTTTAAAGAATATTCGCCGCCCTGAAATTATTGCTGCTATTGCAGAAGCCCGTGAACATGGTGATTTGAAAGAAAATGGAGAATATCATGCAGCGCGTGAGCAGCAAGGATTTTGCGAAGGGCGTATCCAAGAGATTGAGGCTAAATTATCTCATGCACAAATTATTGATGTAACAAAAATGAAACATGAAGGTCGTATAATATTCGGCGCGACAGTTACTGTATTTAATATAACAACAAATGAAGATCAGATTTATCGTATTGTGGGTGATGATGAAGCTGATATCAAAGAAAATCTTATTTCTGTTAATTCACCAATAGCTCGAGGCTTAATCGGTAAGACTATAGATGATTTGGCAGTCATCACCACCCCTGGTGGTGAAGTTGAATATGAAATTTTACAAGTGGAATATATTTGATTTTTATTTTATCTTAAAGTGTTTTTTTTGAGTTAATTTCAGAGTAAAAAAGGCCAAAATGGCCTTTTTTACTCTGAAATTAGATAGCATCTTATAAATATAAAAAATTTATTTAGGTAAAATGATCTTGTTTGCTTCAGCAAACTGCTAATAGAGCATTAAAGTTTTATCAATCAATTTTCACATTGATAGCATCAGTTTTTCAAACAATAGCTTTACCTATCAAAATTTTGCTACCACGATCTTCATTCGCTATTTTGATTTTAATAAGTTCATGATATGAAAAGTATTGTTCATTTTCATCTAAAACACCTTCAGTTAAACCATTGTTACCTATTATTACAACAGGGTTTAGATGATGATCAAAGTTTTTAAAAGCCTATATTTGCTTTTTATTAAGAATCATTGTTTTTTGCTTTAGTGGGATTGAAAACACTACATTCTAGCGCCATCTTTTAGTTATAATCATAAATTTTATAATTTTAGTATATCAAAAATGGCAAAATAGGTGTTATTTATAAGTATAGTTGGGAAAACAATGGCTAATAAAAAGCGTTCAGGAAGTTCTAGTCGTTGGTTGCAGGAACATTTTAATGATAAATATGTTCTTCAAGCACAAAAAAAAAGGTTTTGCTCACGTGCATGGTTTAAATTAGATCAGATCCAGCAGAGTGATAAAATATTTAAACCTGCTATGACCGTTGTTGATTTGGGTGCAGCACCTGGTGGTTGGTCTAAATATGCAGCAAGCAAAGTTACCCAGACTGGTGGAGTTATTGCATGTGACTTATTATTAATGGATCCCATAGTTGGTGTTGATTTCTTGCAAGGAGATTTTCGGGATGAACAGATATTAAAGGCATTACTTGAACAAGTTGGTGATAAAAAAGTCCAAGTTGTTATGTCGGATATGGCTCCTAATATGACTGGGAAATCTTTTATCGATATTCCTCGATCCATCTATCTAGTTGAACTAGCATTGGATATGTGTCGCGATGTACTAGCTACTGGGGGAAGTTTTATTGTTAAAGTATTTCAGGGAGAAGGCTTTGATGAATATCTGAGGAAAATTCGCTCTCTATTTTTAAAAGTTAAAATTCGTAAACCAGATGCTTCACGGTTACGTTCACGTGAAGTGTATATTGTAGCGACAGGACGAAAAATATAGTACCCTGTACGTTATTTATTTAATATAGTTGTAATGAAGAGGTTAATCCCTTGAGTGACATGGCGAAAAACCTGATTCTCTGGGTAGTCATTGCAGTAGTTCTAATGTCTTTATTCCAGAGTTTTGGTCCTAGCGATTCAAATAGTCGCAGGGTGGATTATTCTACCTTTATGAATGAGTTAACTCAGGATCAGATACGTGAAGTACGGATTTCTGACCGTGAGATTACTGTTAAGAAAACGGATAACAGTCGTTATACGACTTATATTCCAGTGAGAGAGGATCCAAGATTGTTGGATACCTTGCTTGAAAGACACGTCACCGTCATTGGTGAACCACCTCAAGAGCAAAGTTTCTTAGCAACTATTTTCATTTCCTGGTTCCCAATGTTACTACTGATTGGAGTTTGGATCTTTTTTATGCGTCAGATGCAAGGAGGAGGTGGCAAAGGTGCTATGTCCTTTGGTAAAAGTAAAGCGCGTATGCTGACAGAAGATCAAATTAAAACAACTTTTGCTGATGTTGCCGGTTGTGATGAAGCGAAAGAAGAAGTTGCTGAACTAGTTGAATATTTACGTGAACCAGGACGTTTTCAAAAATTAGGTGGTAAAATTCCTAAGGGAATTTTGATGGTAGGTCCACCGGGAACCGGTAAAACTTTATTGGCAAAAGCGATTGCTGGTGAAGCAAAAGTTCCCTTTTTTACTATCTCCGGTTCAGATTTCGTAGAAATGTTCGTTGGGGTTGGTGCTTCTCGAGTTCGTGATATGTTTGAACAAGCAAAGAAAGCAGCGCCTTGTATTATCTTTATTGACGAAATTGATGCTGTTGGCCGCCAACGAGGCGCAGGTTTAGGAGGAGGTCATGATGAACGTGAACAAACTCTTAACCAAATGTTGGTAGAGATGGATGGATTTGAAGGTAATGAAGGTATTATTGTTATTGCAGCTACTAACCGTCCTGATGTGTTAGATCCGGCATTATTGCGTCCTGGACGTTTTGATCGGCAAGTTGTTGTTGGTTTACCTGATGTACGTGGTCGTGAGCAGATTTTAAAAGTTCATATGCGCCGTGTACCTTTAGATCCTAGTGTTGATGCTTCAATATTAGCACGAGGTACACCAGGTTTTTCTGGTGCTGATTTAGCTAATTTAGTTAATGAAGCAGCCCTTTTTGCAGCGCGTGGAAATAAACGTGTTGTCACCATGGTAGAATTCGAAAAGGCAAAAGACAAGATCATGATGGGTGCTGAACGTCGTTCTATGGTTATGACAGAAGAACAAAAAGAATCTACTGCTTATCATGAGGCTGGTCATGCGATTATAGGACGTATTGTCCCAGAGCATGATCCTGTTCATAAAGTGACAATTATCCCGCGTGGTCGTGCGTTAGGTGTCACATTCTTCTTGCCAAAATCTGATCAAATTAGTGCCAGTCGGCAAAAGCTAGAAAGTCAAATTTCTACGCTTTATGGTGGGAGGTTAGCAGAAGAAATTATTTATGGTTCAGAAAAGGTATCTACAGGCGCGTCAAATGATATTAAAGTAGCAACTAATCTTGCTCGTAATATGGTGACGCAATGGGGTTTTTCTGAAAAATTAGGGCCATTGCTATATGCTGAGGAAGAAGGTGAGGTTTTCCTAGGCCGTTTGGTTGCTAAAGCTAATCATATGTCAGACGAAACTGCGCGAGCAATTGATGAAGAGATCAAAGCAATTATTGATCGTAATTATAAACGCGCTCGTCAGATTTTAAATGATCACATGGATATTCTGCATGCGATGAAGGATGCATTAATGAAATATGAAACCATTGATGCGCCTCAAATTGATGATTTGATGAATCGCTGTCCAGTTAGATCACCACCTGACTGGGATGATAATGATAGTAATCCTACTTCAACTCCATCATCAAAAGAAGATCCAGAAAAGAATATTTCTCCAACTCAGGGTTAAGAATAAAAATAGTGTGCATGAAAATGATTATACTAATAACAAAGAGAATCCTTCATGATCAGTGTTTCTCTATATAAAATAAATAATTGAAACCCAAGGCTCTATCCTGGGTTTTTGTTTGATTTAGTAAGGTAATTATGAAAATTACTGTTCGAAAAATAGAGCTTAATCTTAATCATCCTATCGTTATGGGAATATTAAATATTACTCCAGACTCTTTTTTTGATGGTGGTATATACAATGGTTATGACTATGCATTAAAGCATGCAGCTAGTATGGTTAGCCATGGTGCAGAAATTATCGATATTGGTGGTGAATCAACCCGTCCTGGCGCTAATGAAGTTAGCCTACAACAAGAACTTGATCGGGTTATCCCAATAATTGAAGCAGTAACTGATCGTTTTGATGTTTTGGTTTCTATTGATACATCTAAAGGTGTTATTATGGCAGAAGCTGCTAAAGCAGGTGCGCATATTATTAATGATGTTCGGTCGTTACATGAACCTGGTGCATTAGAGGTTGCGGCTAAAACAGAGTTACCGATCTGTATTATGCATATGTTAGGTCAACCTAAGACAATGCAACAAACACCTAATTATAAAAATGTAGTTGCAGAAGTAAAACAGTATTTATCGGATGAAATTGAACGCTGTGAAGCAGCTGGCATTGCAAAAAATTGTCTAATTATTGATCCAGGTTTCGGTTTTGGTAAAAACTTGGTGCATAATTATCAATTATTAGCAAAATTGAATGAATTTCATTCTCTAGGAGTACCGCTACTAGTTGGTATATCACGTAAATCTATGATTGGTGAATTATTAGATGTACCAGTAGAGAAACGGCTTATTGGCAGTATTGCATGCGCAGTTATTGCAGCTATGCATGGAGCACAGATTATTCGTGCTCATGATGTGAAAGAAACTGTAGAGGCTATGAAGATTATTCAAGCAACCCTTTAAATAAAGGAAACAGATGATTATGAGTAAGCGCAAATATTTTGGTACTGATGGTATTCGTGGCAAAGTAGGAGAAACCCCAATTACCCCTGATTTTGTTTTGAAATTAGGTTGGGCAGCTGGTAAGGTTTTAGCGCGGCACGGTTCTCGTAAAATAATCATAGGTAAAGATACACGCATTTCAGGTTATATGTTGGAATCATCTTTAGAAGCAGGTCTTGCTGCAGCTGGATTATCCGTTGCATTTACAGGACCTATGCCTACGCCAGCAATTGCTTATTTAACACGCATATACCATGCAGAGGCGGGTATTGTTATTTCTGCTTCCCATAATCCCTATTATGATAATGGTATTAAATTCTTTTCAATTGATGGAACTAAGTTACCTGATAACGTAGAAGAAGCAATAGAAGCTGAGATGGAGAAACTGCTTACTTGTGTTGAGTCTGCAGAATTAGGAAGAGCGAGTCGTATTGTTGATGCTGCTTGGCATTATATAGAGTATTGCAAAGGGACATTTCCGAGTGACCAAAGTTTAAGTGGATTAAAAATAGTTTTAGATTGTGCTAATGGCGCAACATATCATATTGCGCCGAATGTTTTAACTGAGCTTGGTGCGGAAGTCATTGCAATTGGCTGTGAACCAAATGGACTGAATATTAATCAGGGCTGTGGGGCAACTGACGTTATACTGCTGCAAAAACATGTAGTAACAGAAAAAGCAGATATTGGTCTTGCTTTTGATGGTGATGGTGATCGGGTAATAATGGTTGATCATCGAGGTAATAGAATAGATGGCGATCAAATTCTTTATATTATTGCACGTGATGCACTTCTAAAAGGTCAATTACACGGTGGTGTTGTTGGCACATTAATGAGTAATATGGGCTTAGAATTAGCCCTACAACAGTTGGATATACCTTTTATCCGAGCAAAAGTTGGAGATCGTTATGTTCTTAAAAAATTACAAGAGCAAGGATGGCGACTTGGTGCTGAAAATTCAGGGCACATTATTTTATTAGATAAAACGACAACAGGGGATGGTATTATCGCTGGTTTACAAGTTCTAAGTGCGATGATCCGTAATAATATGAGCCTTTATGATCTCTGCAGTGAGCTTAAATTAATCCCTCAGGTATTAGTAAATGTGCGTTTTTCCGGTGACCATAATCCATTGACTACAGAAAATGTTTTAAATATGGTAAACCAAGTGAAAAATGAACTAGCAGGTAGAGGACGGGTTTTATTGCGTAAATCAGGTACTGAGCCTTTAATTCGCGTCATGGTGGAAGGTGAAAATAAAAATCAAGTTACTGCAATGGCTAATCGCATTGCTGAAGTAGTCAAGTAAGTAAAATAGATCATATTATTTTTACTAACTGCCTTCCTTTATAAAATTACTTTATATTATTTTTTCTGCAAAAAGTTTAATGAGATAAAAATAATCTTGCTTGTCAGGTAAGGTTAAATTATTATTCAATGATAACTTTTTAAAGTAATGACCTTACGGAGCAAGTTGCAGTAAATAAGTTTTTCCAAACTTTATTATCAAATAGGTAGTTATCTATGTACATAATCCTTTTAGTTATCTTTTTATTAATCTCAATTATGCTAATTGGTATGGTCATGATGCAGCAAGGGAAAGGTGCTGATATGGGAGCTTCATTCGATGCAGGCGCTTCTTCAACATTATTTGGTTCATCAGGATCAGATAATTTTATGACGCGAATCACGGCTATCTTTGCAACATTATTCTTTGTTATAAGTTTAATTTTAGCCAATTTAAGCGCTAATAAAAGTGTAACTGGAAGCAAATGGGAAAATATTGGTAAACCTGTTAAAGTTCAGAAACCAGAAGAAGTCTCTACAAAACCTGTAGTAACAGAACCAAGAAGCGATATCCCTCATTAATTAAACAACAGTTTGTGTAAACAACAGTTTGTGTAGTTGATGGAGGCGGTTTTATTAAAAATTGCCCTATAAAATAATAGGGGTCTACGCCGAGGTGGTGAAATTGGTATACACGCTACCTTGAGGTGGTAGTGCCTATAAAACTGGCGTACGGGTTCAAGTCCCGTTCTCGGCACCAATTTAAAAGATAACTTGCATTCCGCATATTATCAGCGTAATATTTTCAAAATTTCCGAACGCGGGATGGAGCAGCTTGGTAGCTCGTCGGGCTCATAACCCGAAGGTCGTCGGTTCAAATCCGGCTCCCGCAACCACAAATTAACATATGAAGTGGTTCAGGAATCTTATTGGATTATTTTTTCTAAGAATGGTGAATCAAAGTAGATAAACCTACTGGCAGTTTATATAGAGTCGGTCTAGTGTTTCATAAAGCCCCGGTTTCGGGGTTTCTTATTATTTAAAACAGAATTACTGGGCTTTTAGCCCTTTTTTTATATCTGGATGGGTGGTTGTCCACATTAGAGCAAAAATTAATATCGATAATTTCAGTGCCTGTAGAAGCTCTATGTTTTGAATTTTTGGTCTATAGTTTATTCTAGCACGAGTTTCGACATTAGGCATTTATATTGATAATGAAAATGGTATTACTGTTGATGATTGTGCCGATGTTAGCCAGCGGATTAGTGCAGTACTGGATGTTGAAGATCCGATTTCAGAGCTCTATAACCTAGAAATATCTTCACCAAGGACTTGAGCGTCCGCTCTTTACTGTTACACAGTATCAGCATTTTATTGGTAAAGAAGTGAATTTAATATTAAGAATAGCAATGCAAAATCGTCGTAAAATGGCGAACTATAATTAAAGCTGTTAATGACGAAATGATTACGGTTACTGTGGATGGCAAGGACGAAGTGTTTGCACTAAAAAACATCCAGAAAGCTAACCTGGTACCCCACATTTTTAATAAAGTTTAATGAGGCAACTAGGATGAATAAAGAAATTCTGGCTGTTGTAGAAGCGGTTTCTAATGAAAAATCGCTTCCTCGCGAAAAAATCTTTGAGGCACTTGAAACCGCATTAGCAACAGCTACTAAGAAAAAATATGAACAAGAAATTGATGTTCGCGTTAATATTGATCGTAAAATAGGAGATTTTGATACATTTCGGCGTTGGTTGGTGGTTAAAGAAGTCTCGCACCCAACACGTGAAATTACTTTAGATGCAGCAAAATTTGAAGACTCAGAAATTAAATTAGGCGATTATGTAGAGGATCAAATAGAGTCTGTTACGTTTGATCGCATTACCACTCAAACTGCAAAACAGGTTATTGTTCAAAAGGTACGTGAAGCTGAGAGAGCGATGGTTGTTGAGCAATTTCGGGAGCAGCAAGGTGAAATCATTACTGGGGTGGTAAAAAAAGTCAATCGTGAAAATATTACCTTAGATTTAGGTAATAATGCCGAAGCGGTAATTTTACAGGAAGATATGTTACCACGTGAAAACTTTCGACCAGGTGACCGTGTGCGTGGTGTATTGTATGATGTACGCCCAGAAGCACGTGGAGCGCAGCTGTTTGTTAGCCGTTCTCGTCCTGAAATGTTAGTGGAATTATTTCGAATAGAAGTACCTGAAATCGGTGAAGAATTTATTGAAATTAAAGCCGCTGCTCGTGATCCAGGATCCCGGGCAAAAATTGCCGTAAAAACAAATGATAAACGTATTGATCCAGTAGGTGCTTGTGTTGGGATGCGTGGCGCAAGGGTGCAAGCAGTATCAAACGAACTTGGTGGTGAGCGTATTGATATTGTTCTGTGGGATGATAATCCTGCACAATTTGTAATTAATGCAATGGCACCAGCTGATGTTGCTTCTATTGTCGTTGATGAAGATAAATGTACGATGGATGTTGCCGTTGAAAATAGTAATTTAGCTCAGGCAATTGGCCGTAATGGACAAAATGTTCGATTAGCTTCTCAATTACTGAAAAAGCATCGTGAAAACGATAGATGGGAATTGAATGCCATGACTGCGGAAGAACTTGAAGCTAAACATCAAGCAGAAGCAGATGCATCTATTAATTCTTTTATTAAGCATCTTGATCTTGATAAAAAATTCGCTACTGCTCTTGTTGAAGAAGGCTTTTCTACATTAGAAGAATTAGTTTATATACCAATCAAGGAACTATTAGAAATTGAAGGTCTTGATAAGAAAAGAATTGAAGTTTTGCGTGAAAGAGCAAAAGCGGCGCTGACGACATTAGAATTAGCTAAAAAAGAGAGTATGGGTGATAATCAGCCAACTGAGGATCTATTAAATCTACCAAGTATGAATAATATTTTAGCAATGAACCTAGCTGCTCATGGTATTTGTACATTGGAAGATCTTGCCGAGCAGGGAATCGACGATCTAAGAGATATTGAAGAAGGGCTGAATGATGAACAGGCTGGTGAAATTATTATGTTGGCGCGCAATATTTGCTGGTTTAGCAATAATTCAAAATAATTTGTAGTAGGAAGGAACAGAATGGCAGATGAAACTGTAAAATCATTGGCAGCAGAAATTCAAACTTCAGTTGAACGTTTGGTACAGCAGTTTGCTTATGCCGGGATAAAAAAAACTGAAAATGACGCTGTTACTCAAAATGAGAAAGAAACTTTACTTGCATACTTAAATCATAAAGATGGGACAACAAGTAACAAAACTGCCAAATTAACAGTACAGCGAAAAACTCGTAGCACACTAAGTATTCCAAGTCCTGGCGGAAAAAGTAAATCAGTCAATATTGAAGTTCGCAAAAAGTGCACATATGTTGACCGCGATGATACTTTGGAAAAAGCAAAAGCTGAAGAGCAAGTGAAGCATGAATCAGAAAAAAAAGTAAACCGTAAAGCATCTGAAAAAGAGAAAGTGAAACAAAGTAAAAATAATCAAAAAACAACTAAATCTAATCAAGATTCGGCTGCTTACACTGAAAAACAGTGTCGAGAAGCTGAGGCAGCAGAGCTTAAACGTAAAGCTGAAGAAGAGATGCTACGTAAGATCGAAGCTGAAGCTAAACGGGTTGCTGAAGAAGTTCGTCGTATAGCAGAGGAACATTCCAAGAGCTGGAGTAACAATGATGAAGTGGAAGATAATGTAGATTATCATACTACGACTTCTCGTCATGCTCGTGAAGCAGAAGATGAAAATGATGCTCAAGAAGAAGGCCGTCGAACCAGAAATCGAGGCGGAAGGAAAGCTACTCGGCAGAAAAAAAACAATAAACATTCTGAGAAAGCTGATCGCGAAGAAGAGCGAGCGGTTGGACGCCGTACAAATAAAACCAAAGGTAAACAGAAAAAATTCAGTTCATTACAACAAAGTTTTACAAAACCGGTTGCGATTATTAACCGTGATGTTGTTATTGGCGAAAGCATCTCGGTTGCTGAATTAGCGAATAAGATGGCAGTTAAAGGATCCGAAGTTATCAAGACCATGATGAAAATGGGTGCGATGGTGACCATCAATCGAGTTGTTGATCAAGAAACAGCACAACTTGTGGCAGAAGAGATGGGACATAAAGTCATTTTGCGGCGTGAAAATGAGCTGGAAGAAGCGATTTTAAATGATCGTGATAGAGGTGAAGCAATTGCAGAACCTCGAGCGCCAGTCGTTACAATCATGGGGCATGTTGACCATGGCAAAACTTCATTACTTGACTATATTCGTTCAACTAAAGTTGCTTCTGGTGAAGCCGGTGGTATTACGCAGCATATAGGTGCCTATCATGTTGAAACAGATAAAGGCATGATTACCTTTTTAGATACACCAGGACATGCCGCATTTACTTCAATGCGGGCACGTGGTGCTAAAGCAACGGATATTGTTGTTTTGGTCGTTGCAGCAGATGATGGTGTGATGCCTCAGACGATAGAAGCAATTCAGCATGCCAAAGCTGCTAATGTACCAGTTATCGTTGCAGTTAATAAAATTGATAAACACGAAGCTGATCCTGATCGCATCAAAAATGAGCTGTTGCAATATGGTATTGTAGCTGAAGAGTGGGGTGGTGAAAATCAATTCATCAATGTATCTGCTAAAAAAGGGATAGGTATTGATGAATTATTAGAAGCAATCTTATTGCAAGCTGAAGTATTAGAACTGAAAGCGGTTCGTACGGGGATGGCAAGTGGTGTTGTTATTGAATCTTATTTGGATAAAGGCCGTGGTTCGATTGCCACGATTTTAGTTCAGGAAGGGACTCTTAATAAAGGTGATATTGTACTGTGTGGTTTTGAGTATGGCCGTATTCGTGCAATGCGTAATGAATTAGGTAAAGATATTCAATCTGCTGGGCCATCAATTCCGGTTGAAATTCTGGGTTTATCAAATGTACCTTCATCAGGTGATGAAGCAAGAGTTGTACGTGATGAAAAGAAAGCACGGGAGGTTGCATTTTATCGTCAAGGTAAATTCCGAGAAATAAAATTAGCACGCCAGAAAAAGTTAAAACTAGAAAATATGTTTGCTAATGTGGAAGATGGTAAGATTTCTGAGTTAAATATTGTATTAAAAACAGATGTACAAGGTAGCTGTGAAGCCATTACTGATTCATTAAAAAAATTATCAACTAATGAAGTGAAAGTAAAAATTATTGGTTCTGCTGTCGGTGGTATTACAGAAACAGATGTTTCATTAGCTGCTGCTTCTAATGCAATTATTATTGGTTTTAATGTCCGCGCAGATACTGCAGCAAGACGTATTGTCGAAAGTGAAAATTTAGATCTACGCTATTATTCGATTATTTATAATCTTATCGATGAGATTAAACAAGCGATGAGTGGTATGTTGGCTCCTGAATATAAACAACAAATTATTGGATTAGCAGAAGTACGTGATGTGTTTAAATCACTTAAGTTTGGAGCCATTGCTGGTTGTATGGTTATTGAAGGCACAATTAAGCGTAATAACCCTATCCGCGTATTGCGGGATAATGTGGTTATTTATGAAGGTGAATTGGAATCATTACGTCGCTTTAAAGATGATCTCAACGAAGTACGTAATGGTATGGAGTGTGGTATTGGTGTGAAGAATTATAATGATGTACATGTTAGTGATATAATAGAAGTATTTGAAATCATTGAAGTAAAACGTTCTATTGATAATTAATATCTCCTTTATTGATGCTTATTAAAAGGCCATAACTGATGTTATGGCCTTTTAATAAAGATTTATAGATAACCAATTTAGATCGAGTATATTGGTTATTAATTGTTGGAATGGCATTAATTCTAATATTAGAAATAATATTTAATAGTTATTATTGATATTATATAAAAATCAAATAGATATACGTATTGAATTTTTTCTAAAATAAATTAATCATAATAATTAATGATCATTATATTTTAGTTTTACCCAGTTAGGAGATATCATAATGGCAAGAGAATTTGATCGTGCTCAGCGTGTTGCCAAGGAAATACAAAAAGAGATCGCCATTATTCTTCATAAAGAAATTAAAGATCCACGTGTTAAAATGGCTACTGTTTCAGGGGTGGAAGTTTCTGATGATTTAGCTTATGCTAAAGTGTTCGTGACTTTTTTAAGTATATCAGAAAAAGAACATGAAACAAATATACTTAAAAATGGTATTCAAGTTTTAAATGGCGATATGGCGAAACATATTCGTTCTTTGCTGAGTAAAGCAATGCGTTTACCTATCGTTCCTAAATTAACTTTTTTTTATGATAGCTCTTTAGTGGAAGGTATGCGTATATCTAATTTAGTTAGCAACGTGATCCGTGATGATGAAAATCGCCGTCATAAGGCAAAAGATGATAAAAAAAGGAAGTAATGAGGCCTAATCGTGAAGTTCATGGGATATTCTTATTAGATAAACCGCCAGAACTTTCATCTAATGATGCTTTGCAAAAAGTACGTCGTTTATTTAATGCTAAAAAAGCCGGTCATACAGGAGCACTGGATCCTTTGGCAACCGGGATGTTACCTATTTGTTTTGGTGAAGCAACGAAATTTGCACAATTTTTACTTGATTCTGATAAATACTATCGTGTTATTGCTCGTTTAGGACAGCGTACTGATACTTCAGATTCGTATGGTAAAATAATTTATCAATGTCCGATCAAAATAACTCAGCAACAACTTGATAAAGCATTAGATAAATTTTGTGGTAATTTAATCCAAATACCGTCTATGTATTCCGCGCTTAAATATCAGGGTAAACCATTTTATGAATATGCTCGTCAGGGGATTACTATTGAACGTGAAGGCCGGCCGATTACTGTTTATGATTTGCAATTTGATCGCTGGCAAGAGAATGAACTTGAATTAACAATTCATTGTTCTAAAGGAACTTACATACGAACTATTATTGATGATTTAGGTGAATTGTTGGGCTGTGGTGCTCATGTGATTTATCTAAGGCGCTTACAGGTAGCTAGTTATCCCACTGAACGTATGGTAACAATAGAGCAATTATATGTGCTTAAGCAGCAAGTGGAATTAGGAAAAACCTCCCTAGAGGCACAATTAGATCCTTTATTATTACCAATGGATACAGCGGTTAATCATTTTCCTGAAGTTAATATTTCATCGATTATTGCAACCTATTTTAAACAAGGGCAAGCGGTTGTTGTTGCTAATCATCGGCTTTCTAAAGGTAATAAAGTTCGAGTAACAGAAAGTGATATGCATAAATTTATTGGTATTGCTGAAATAGATGAACAAAATAGGATAGCTCCTCGTCGTTTAAGTGGTGGAAGGAAAGTGTTTGATAAGATTTAGATCTTATCTTGCCTTATGATGAATTGAAGCGTAAAATGAATAATTCTTTGTTATGAAAGGCTGAATTAGAGATTGGCCTTTCTTATGTTTAATGAAAAATTTGGAGTTGTTTTATGTCTCTAAGTACTAAAATAAAAACGCAAATAATTGCAGGCTATGGTCGTGATAAAAACGATACGGGTTCTAGTGAAGTTCAAGTTGCTCTTTTGACTGCTGAAATCAATCATTTGCAAGGTCACTTTGCAGTGCATAAGAAAGATAACCATAGCCGCCGAGGGCTATTGCGTATGGTTGCTCAGCGACGAAAACTATTGAATTATCTAAAATGTAAAGATGTTGCTCGTTATACCACACTTATTGAGCGCTTAGGATTACGTCGCTAACTAATTAATTTAAAAAGAAAAGGGGGGCGCGCACACCAGTAGTAGGCCTACTTTTCCAGAAAATATAAAAATATTTAGAATTAATTTAGATTTACAAAATAATTTCAGCAAATTGCTTTTTATCAAATTATTATTAAATAATGTGAGCTTCTTTAGTAGCTATAACCGGTTAGCCCTAGTAATGAGAATGCTGATATTCACAATATAAGTAAAAATATTCAGTATTTTCATTAGTCGTGAGTGAGGATGTAGCAGTAAAAGAAATATTGGTGTTGTTATATAAATAAACAGGTATTAAAAAGGTATTATTTTGCTTAATCCTATCATTCGTAAATTTCAATATGGCCAACATACCGTCACTATCGAAACAGGTATGATGGCGCGTCAAGCGACTGCTGCAGTTATGGTTAATATGGATGATACAGCCGTATTTATCACTGTTGTTGGACAAAAAAAAGTGAAAGAAGGACAGGATTTCTTTCCACTGACAGTTAACTATCAGGAACGATCATATGCTGCAGGTCGAATCCCTGGTAATTTTTTCCGTCGTGAAGGTCGTCCTGCTGAAAGTGAAACACTGATTGCCAGGCTGATTGATCGTCCACTTCGTCCCTTGTTTCCGGAGAGATTTGTCAATGAAATACAAATTATTATTACCGTTGTATCTATTAATCCCCAAATAAATCCAGATATTGTTGCTATGATCGGCGCATCTTCTGCATTAACTATATCTGGTATTCCATTTAATGGTCCAATTGGTGCAGCGCGCGTTGGTTATATTGATAACCAGTATGTTTTAAATCCTACTGTTAATGAGTTAAAAAGTAGTCGCTTAGATTTAGTTGTCGCAGGTACGTCGAGTGCGGTTCTAATGGTAGAGTCTAAAGCTGATTTATTGACGGAAGAGCAGATGCTTGGTGCAGTTGTTTTTGGTCACGAGCAGCAACAAATTGTGATTGAAAATATTAATTCTTTGGCGGCCAAAACTGGCAAAGAAAAATGGAATTGGCAGCCAGAAGCAATTAATCAAGAATTACATAATCGTATCGCTGAATTAGCTGAACAGCGGTTAGGTTATGCTTATCGTATTACTGAAAAACAAGAGCGTTATAGTAACGTTAATTCGGTTAAAGAAGATGTCACTAATGCCATTTTAGCAAAAGATGCATCTTTAGATGTTACCGAAATAAACGAAATTCTTTCCGCTTTAGAAAAAAAAATTGTCCGTACTCGAGTATTAAAAGGTGAACCGCGGATTGATGGACGAGAAAAAGATATGGTACGTGCACTTGATGTCCGTACTGGTATATTACCTCGCACCCATGGTTCAGCATTATTTACTCGCGGAGAAACTCAGGCGTTGGTCACGATAACTCTTGGTACTGAACGTGATGCACAAGTTGTTGACGAGCTTATGGGTGCATATACTGATCGTTTCCTATTCCATTATAATTTCCCTCCTTATTCAGTAGGTGAAACTGGCCTGCTCGGCTCACCAAAACGTCGTGAAATTGGCCATGGATGCTTAGCTAAGCGCGGTGTATTGGCGGTGATACCGAACCAATCAGAGTTTCCATATACTATACGTGTAGTATCTGAAATTACTGAATCTAATGGCTCTTCTTCTATGGCTTCCGTCTGTGGAGCATCACTAGCATTAATGGATGCCGGTGTTCCAACTAAGGCAGCGGTGGCAGGTATTGCAATGGGCTTAGTAAAAGAAAACGATGATTTTGTTGTTCTTTCCGATATCTTGGGTGATGAAGATCATTTAGGCGATATGGATTTTAAAGTCGCTGGCAGTCGTGAAGGTATTAGTGCCCTACAAATGGATATCAAGATTGAGGGGATTACGCATGAAATTATGCAAGTTGCCTTAAACCAGGCAAAAGGGGCTCGTTTACACATTTTAAGTGTTATGGAAGAGGCTATTAATACTCCTCGTGAAAAGATTTCTGAATTTGCACCACGTATTCATACTATCCACATCAATCCTGATAAGATCAAAGATGTCATAGGTAAAGGTGGTTTTGTTATTAGAGCATTGACTGAAGAAACTGGTACTATGATTGAAATTGATGATGATGGTACCGTAAAAATTGCTGCAAGCGATAGTTCTAAAGCAGAATCGGCTATTCGTCGCATTGAAGATATTACTGCAAAAACTGAAATTGGTCGTATCTATCAGGGAAAAGTTACACGTATTGTTAATTTTGGTGCTTTCGTTGCCATCGGTACTGGCAAAGAAGGGTTGGTCCATATCTCTCAAATAGCAGAAAAACGTGTTGAAAAAGTTATTGATTACTTACAGTTAGGTCAAAAAGTGTCAGTCAAAGTCTTGGAAATTGATCGGTATGGTCGTATTCGCCTTAGTATAAAAGAGGCGGTTTCTACATAAAAGTTAGCTAAAACAGAAATATAAATTTCTGCAGAATAATTTGATGTAATGCTAAGTGCTCCTGTAAAAGAGCACCTACTCAGTTTTTAACAACTGACTCCTCCGATAATTGTGATGACATCACAGGATATATATTGATTAGTTTCTGTCTTTTTTAGGTTAGGAGAGAGGAAATAAAATCTTTTCTGCGCTTGGCTTTATACTGCTGCTATTGTTTTATTGTCGCTAGCAACAGTAAAAACTAGCATAAAAATAAAATCTTTGCTATCCCATTACAATAAGAAGTAATATTTGCTTGTGTGCAACCCAGATCCTGTGGAGAACATGTAATTTTCCACAACACTAAATATGTATAGCTTTTATATGAACGGTGTATGTTGTATGATAGTCTGGGGTGAGAGTATTGGCGGATAATGATTTTACTATAGCGATACTTATAACGATTTGATATTCAGAAAACTTTTAATTTTTTGGAATATATTTTACACAGACAGGTAATTTTAATGCTGTCAATGACAGGTTTGATTCTGTTTTAGCTTGATCCAACTTACAATTTCGTGCGTATGAAATGGTGGGGGTGTATTTGCACTGTATTATGGTAGCAGATATTGATTGGCACAGGGGAGATTTTAGCTATGGTATTATTAGACAAGATTTCAATAATCCTTTCCACAGCTTATAGGTTTTATTTAGTGGAAAGAGAGATAAAGTTAAAAATAACACAAGTCAATTTGTTATCTCGTTTATAACGAAGCAGAAAAATGGCAACGATAGGCTAGAATAGCCTTGAATTCTATTTAGGTAAAATCAATAAAAATATTGATGATTTATCTAAAAGAAAATTCAACAGATAACACTTCTCTCGCTGAATATCTTAGTGAAACCAACTTCTATTTAGGTAGATAAATATCTAATTTTGGTGGATAATCATAGCGCCATAATGTTATTCAAGCTAACCCACTAGTGGCAATATAGTAGCCACTAGCAAGATGCACATAGCTTTTAATGAATCCCCATATGTTCTGTTAGAACTAGCTTTGTTAGTCTCAAGTAGAAGACGACCTTCAGAATCAGCCTAATAGTAGTAATAAAGATATCTCATCACTGTTTTTTAAGTCTTGATCAATCGTGATGAGAGCTTATTGTTCGTTTAACAAACTTATTTCAGCCAGTTCACATTTTAAATAAAATGACCGAAATTTTTCGCTGAGTTATGTAAACTGGCACCCATAATGAATGAGGCACTTTTACATGATTAATGAGACTCAAATCTCTTTTGTTGATTTAGGTTTATCAAACCTAATTCTTTCTTCACTAAACGACCTTGGTTATGAAAAACCATCGCCAATACAGCAACAATGTATCCCCTATTTATTAGATGGGTGTGACGTATTAGGTATAGCACAAACAGGTAGTGGTAAAACCGCCGCTTTTAGTTTACCGCTATTACATAATATAGATATCACATTGAAAGCCCCTCAAATCTTAGTGTTGGCACCAACGCGTGAGTTAGCCGTACAAGTTGCAGAAGCCATAGGTGAATTTTCCAAATATATGCATTCAGTAAATGTTGTCGCACTCTATGGTGGGCAGCGTTACGATTCGCAGTTACACGCACTAAGGCAAGGTCCGCAAATTGTAGTAGGAACACCGGGTCGTTTATTAGATCACTTGAAAGGAGGAAGGTTAATTTTATCCCATTTACGTGGATTAGTTCTTGATGAAGCGGATGAAATGTTACGTATGGGCTTCATTGAAGACGTTAAAAATATTATGAGTCAGATCCCTACTGAGCATCAAACGGCACTGTTTTCTGCCACAATGCCAGAAGCGATCCGTCGTATTACCTGTCGCTTTATGAAATCACCAAAAGAGATCAGGATTAAATCCAGTATGACGACACGTCCAGATATTACCCAAAGTTATTGGTCTGTCTATGGCATGCGTAAAAATGAGGCATTAGTTCGTTTTTTAGAAGCTGAAGATTTTAATGCGGCAATTATTTTTGTACGCACTAAAAATACAACATTAGAGGTTTCTGAAGCGCTTGAACGTAGTGGCTATAACAGCTCAGCTCTAAATGGCGATATGAATCAAGCTTTACGTGAGCAAACATTAGAGCGTTTAAAAGATGGCCGCCTTGATATATTAATTGCCACTGATGTTGCAGCACGTGGTCTAGATATTGAACGTATTAGTTTAGTTGTCAATTATGACATACCGATGGATCCAGAATCTTATGTGCATCGAATTGGTCGTACTGGCCGGGCAGGGCGAGCTGGGCGTGCTCTTTTGTTTGTTGATAATCATGAACGTCGACTATTACGCAATATTGAACGTACCATCAAGCAGCTAATTGCCGAAGTTGAGTTACCCAGTTCTGCGCTTTTAAGTGAACGTCGTCAAACTAAATTTGCTAAAAATATTCAAAAGCAATTAGAAAGCGGTGATTTAGAAAAATATCGTTCATTACTGACTAAATTAGTTATTGATGATGAGCTAGATATGGAAACCTTAGCTTCAGCACTATTAAAAATGGCGCAAGGTGATCGACCCCTAATATTGCCAGCTGATCCTATTCGTCGTGCAAAACGTGAGTTTAATTCACGTGATGACCGTCGTCGCAGTAATGGTACTTATGAGCGTGAGCGTAGTCTACATCGCGAGCGTCGTGATATCGGTGATATGGAATTGTACCGCATTGAAGTTGGTCGTAATGATGGGGTCGAAGTTCGCCATATTGTCGGAGCAATTGCTAACGAAGCGGATATTAGTAGTCGTTATATTGGTAATATTAAGTTGTATGCCTCGCATTCAACGATAGAGTTACCAAAAGGTATGCCAAATGAATTATTTAATCATTTGATACGTACCCGTATTTTAAATAAGCCAATCCAAATGCAATTGCTAGGTGAGGTTAAATCGTTTGAACGTCGCGGTAATAGTAGATATCGTAATGGTTCTGAATTACGTGAACGAGGACGCTATTTTGGTAATGAACATCGTAGTAAGCGTGAAAAATTCTCTTCTTGTAATGAAGGACATAATAACGCTGGATTACGTCGTCGTAGTAATAACAATATCTAATGTAATAGAGTATTAATTCTATTCAGCTTTTAGTTTATTAAAACGTTATCAACCGAATTAGCATAATCCTAACTCCTCTTTAAAGGCTTTTAAATAGCGACAGGTGATCGGAATATGTTAACTATTACTTAATTTAATATCAGTTTTTCCTAACTTTTTTCACTAAAAGTACTTCTTTTAGTGTGGTCAATTATTAACAAAATATTAGCAGTTGCAACAAACTAATCTAGTACACATTTCAATAGTACGTAGTGTTGTCAGCTCAATAAACTCTCCTTAATGTTTGTTATTGATAACCTATGGCTAGGTTGCCATAGGTTTATTGCTTTGCTCGAAGAGCAATTTCTAGCCAGGTCTGTATTTCAATTGTTGTAGTTTCAAACAATCTTTTCCTTGGTAAATAATTCGGTAAATAAACGACCCTATATCATGGAAAGACTCTACTCAGGCATCCTTTTTATCAGCTGATATAATTGCTCACATTTTGAATCTAAAAATCCTTACTAATAACTCTCTGATTATCGAATCTTATTAGTATTAAGGGATGCTAACTAATGCATGCTTGCTTACAAATGTTTTGTACCATTTAGAGCTCTATCTGAAAAAAATATTGGCTCTTTTCGATGATCGGCTGAAAAAAACAGTTAACACACTCTGTATTAAAAACTCTTCAAAAATTTCATCCCTCAACCTGACCCTGTTGATCTAAGGTAGGGGAATTAAGACCGTGATTCATTCTTTCCTTTTATATTTTCTCCTCTCCTGTATTTTCTAACTTTCCTATGTTGAAAATAATGCTTCTATGTTTGCTATATCGCCGCTGAAGCAAGGAAGCAATGACTCCAGCTAAACACTGTTTTTAAATCAATACATGTTTATTTCGCTAATTCCCGTATAAAGTCAAGCTATTCAATATACATCACGCAGATATAGCTAAAGAATTTATCCTTGTGATGTGGTTTCTGGCAGAAGAGTTCCAGTAAGATTGTTAAATGTTTTCCTACAATCTTGGGGATTTTACAACGATATCCCTCTAACCCTAATGAATCTCCCTAGCAGATAACATGTTCACTGTGAAATATAGGCAGGATAAAGATGCAGCTTTATGTTTTGGCAGAGAGTGAGAAAAGAATCTCTTTGAGCTTTATGACTGTTTAGTTTTTCATGACAACCTCTAACCTCCTCTATAGCAAAAATTCTTCATACAATATAAGAAATTTCTAGCAATAACCCTTTGCTAACATAGCTAGCAATTAACATATCGTAGAATATAAAGCAGTATTAGATTATGAACATCCAGGAAGCGCATAATAGAAGTGGGCTATTACGCCGCTCACACCATAGGTGTATCCTACGTTCTCATGATTAGGAAATTAAATCATCGCTCTTTAAGTGAAGACAAAAACCATACCTTATTGCTAAAAGGAGATAGAATCAGTTTACTCTTTGTCGTCTATTGTAAGTAAAAATTTATCATAGTATCTATTCTTTAACCTAATGCATTAATGTTAGAAACATAAAACCCTATATTTAACTTAATAAGGATCGTTTTTCCCATTTTATGCATTCTTTCTGATAATAATTCAGTTGCTTGTTTGGCAACCCAAGCATTGATAAAAAATAGCCTATCGACACACAGAATGAATTTGTAGAGATCATCTGTGCGTAGGTATCCTGTTCATTAGAACACCTAACCCCAGTTTTTCCGGTTTATTTTAAGCTATTATCTCCAGCTCCTTATATACTTTCGGTAATAGTGAACCTCGTTTAAGAGTCAACAAGAAACCATGGTATAATGCACCATCTTAACGTTCCTGGGCAGAATATGGTAAAATAGCGCCAGATAATCTCTTCCTGTAATCAGGGTCTTCTATCGGTAACTGCCTTTTAGTCCGGTTGATCATAGAATGATGTATAACCCACTTCCTCCTTGGTAATGCCGCAGTTTTGATGCAGATTACCGCGCCATTGGCACCGTTTAATGTAGCGTCCGAAGTATATTTCACCCTATATGCCACGCCGCCAATTTTGTCTTTTTACGAAGTGCACTTTTTCAGTAACATCCGTACTCTGCCTTAAGGTAACGCTACCACTACTTCCCCCTGGAGCAGATATGCTAGAGATCAAAAGGAAGACACTGGAATTTATCAGATTATAGCTGCTGTGTTACAACAGGCGGATAGAGGGTGGCACAGCGCCTTCCCTTACTAAATTACTTTAACCGCTCTTTTTTTTGAAGAATAGCTCACGCCATACAGCATGTTTGATATCCAGACTGCCACAGGGGGTCAGATAGACATGACAGGCGAATCTTGATTAAGTTGTCAACCACAAGTGTGCAAGGCATAGAAGATACTATTCAATAGCTTACCCTGTTTGCGTGCCCGCTGCATAGCACGCTGGTGACCGCGCCGCGCGGCGCGAAACAGAGCATTAGATAAGCGGGAGGGCAGGCCCCAAAAGTTATTGTAAAAAAGGCTGCTAAAGAAGATAGAGAATAATAAAAGTAATGTATTACCAAGTCGCAGTCGGGTAAAATATAAATTTGCTATGCTAACCACTGCTTGGTTAGCTTTGACGCAGCATGAACTGCAGGGTGTTGAAACTTACAGTTTTAGCAAAAAAACCGGAGGGAGAACATATTCAGAAGAGGAACAAATAACTTGGGCCATGTGGGGGGCTTGGATCCCCTACGTGGCCCAAGTTGTCAATAAGCAAACATTCACTCGACAGATATAGACGACCCATGAGTTGACACTTTCAGCGTGTTTTTTAAGAAATTTATTTTAGCCGTCATCACTACACTGAAAAGCAGTTTAGTTTAGCAAAGGGATATTTATATATTTTGGTAAATTATCCTTTGGATATCGCTTATCAGAGAAAATAAAAATCCTCATTCTATCCCCATTCGTCAGCTCTATCGCCCCAGTTATTTTATGTTTATCCAAGGGCGAAGGAGATAAGGATTATCACATAGTTTCTTATAGGTGATAAATTCATCTGTAAGCATACTTTCCAGTTATTAGCTCACTCAATTCAGTTTTATATCCAGCGCCCATCAGCTTTATTGGCTTTGGCGTTTCTCAAAAGCCAGGATAATCGTGACTAAAGGGAGATAATATTTACATACGTATAAAAAATTGATGGACCGGAAGTCCGGATGCATATTGCTGTATGGCTTCTTTTTTTTATATTATAAAAAATTCAGTCGACCTGTTATCATTAATTTCAGGAGGAAGTCTAAAACACTTTAGATAAAAAGATAGCATAACATGTATGAAGTCGAGTGTTATCTTCTTGATTTAGCTGGTTTACGTTTTCTAGAAGATTTTCCTAGCTATTATCTGCATGAATGCCTAAAAATTAACATATCGCAGAGTATAAAAAAGTACTTAACTTAAATTATGAACATCCACGAGAAGCATAGTGTAGCTACGCCTCGACACCCAAGCCCGCCGCTCACACACACCCTAGTTTTCTACATTCTCAAATACATGCTACTGTATACCGATTTTTAAAATTTTTATAAAAATAATTAGAGTTATAATTCTCTCCTAACAGTTCTTTCTTTCATTCTTTCTGCTTTAATATAGCATTCGATATCAAAATTTTTCATTATTGAGAATATTTTAAGCTATCTATCAGAAAAATAAATTTGCATAAAACGAAAATATCTCATTTGATTAAACCAATATTCAGTGATGAAAAATATAATCCAATCAAATCTCGATCTTTCTAACCTTTTGTTAGATGTTGACGTATTTGAGACTGATGTAAGAGTCAATAATTGAAATTTTCAATTTTCATCGCCGTCAAATGGCAAATATAATAAAATAACAAATATAGCAATCGCGGTGATTGACACCACACGCATACATTTTACGCACTATTTTAGCCATTTAACAAATTAATATTTTTAGTGCTAAATTTTGTGACTGAATTTTTTAAATTTCCCGAGTACTTTTTCTAAGCTAATGGTCAGATTAACAGCTTCGGTAAGAATGAATGACTTATACGGCGTAAAGGGTTAATTCCTTTTTGACCGAAAGCTTTACCTTGCATGGTATTGCATGGTATTAATGCATGTCTCAACTAGACAATGCATTACTTTCCATTCCCTATTCCACACCTAATACTGATAAGTGTAAAGAAAATAGGTTTTTTAGAATTTCTTTTAACGTAAGTACACATAAATAAATTTTGAAAAAATAATTTTTGTTTAAGATAAAAGCATAATGTTTTGCGTATCTCTAATTGATGAGAAATTTTAGCATCTAATCCTTCTTTTCTATAAAAGGATCTTTGTCTTGCCATAAATTTTAAAAAGGTTGTTTAAGTTGAAGCATCCTGGTGGTGGTTGAGAATCCCAAAATAATATCTGCAGCTTTTTCAGGCAAACTGTATAAATCTTGAGTATCAGCAAAATAGCGTGCAGATTTAAACCATTGATTTAATAGAGATTTATTAGTTAAACTTGTTCTTAAAGCATTATTAAGATTTTTTTGTCTATAAGGCTCATTTATTATGATACCACAATTTGCATGTTTGATATAGGGTGCGTAGCCACAAATTTCTGTTGTAATTACAGGTAACCCAGCTGCAATAGCCTCAATTAATACTATGCCGGCAGCTTCTTGGTAGGCTGGATGGATTAACATATCAGCAGCAGCCATCAATTCAGCTATATCATTACGTCCATGAAAAAATAAAACTTGTTTATCTATCCCTAATTTTTTTGCTAATCGTTGATAGCTGGTAGATGAATCTTGTCCTACTACCATTAACATGGTCTTATTTTTTAATATGTCAGGCAAGGAAGCTATTGATTTAAGTGTTCTATCTACACCTTTACGTTTAAAATCTGAACCAATTTGTAATAAAAGAAATTGCTCTTTAGCAATAGCATTTTTTTTACGATAAATTGCTTTTGCATCAATAATTTGCTGGTCATATTTTCTACTAGAGTCAATACCAGGAGGTAGCAGATAAAAACGTGCGTCAGGCGTTTTGTAATGTTTTTTAAAATTATTAATTTGATGTTTAGTAAGCATTAATAATTTAGTGTGACTATTTGTATCAAAAACAGCTTTTTCATAAGCGATATAATGTTTATATCGCTTGGTCAGTTTATAAAAAAAACATTTTTCTTTTTCTGCATAACAAATATCTGCTGCATAATAAATATCTAATCCTGGCATCTTATTAAAACCAACAATAATATCAGCAAGATCTTGGGTTAAATATGTTTTGACCTGTTGATAAAATGCTTCATTACGTCCATGATTTGTATATGATTTAACTGGGATTATAATAACGTTAATATTATTTGGTATTTTACCATCCCATGCCATTGTGTAAACACATATTTTATGCCCCCGCTTTTGGCAAGCAGATAGAATCCGGATAAAATCTCTTTGTAGTCCGCCAAAAGGAAAATATTTATATAAACAAAATGCAATTTTCATGTAATTATATCTATATCTTAAATTTAATGATTTATATATAGCTATGTTTGGCAAAGGTTATTGTTTGCTAGAAATCTCTTATACTGTATGAATGATTTCCTTATAGCGGTTACCATGAAAAAGCAAACAGTCATACAGATCAAAGAGAGTCTTTCTTCAGTTCCTGCCAACATAAAGCTGCATCTCATTAATTAGCTCAGCGACAATCTGTCAGATGATATCAATTCATGTATTGAAACAACTCATTCTACTTTATCCTGCCCATATTCTCATAGTGAAGATCTTATCCGCTGAGAGCACCATTGCAAAATTCCCAATTGCAGGAAAACATTTAATAATCTTACTAGAAGCCTTTGGAAAAGTATATAATAAGGATAAATGGTTTAGTCATCTGCGATGTATGTTGAATAACTTGACTTTACCGGAGTCAGTAGGAAATTAAATTGCTTTTTAAGTGAACAGCAAAAAGCATCCCTTATTGCTAAAAAGGAGATAGAATCGGGTTTGGGTCTATTCTAACTGAAAATTTCATCGGAGTCTGTATTCTTTAAGCTAATGCACTAATTTTAGAGATATTAACCATAAGCTTGGCTTAATAAGCCTTGTTTTTTTATTTTATGCATTCTTTCTTACAAGAATTCCATTGCCTGTTTGGCAAGCTAAGCGTCAATAAAAAATACCCTGTCTCTACATAAAATACATTTGTGTGGATCTGTGCGCAGGTATCTTTTCATCAGAACACCTAACCTAAGTTTTTCCTATTTTTTTTGACCCATTATCTCCAGCGCCTTATACACCTTCGGTAATAGTGTACCTCGTTTAGGATTCGACAAAAAACCATAGTATAATGCACCATCTTAACATTCTTCACCGGAATATGGCTAATATAGCGCCCGATCATTTCTTCCTACGGTCAGAGTCTGCTGTCGGTAACTGCCTTAGTCCATTTAGTCATAGAATAATGTATAACCACTCACCCTCGGTAATGTCGCAGTTTTGACCCCGGATACACCCGTTGGAGTTTAAGCTAGTATAGCCCCAAGATATTTCACGCTATGCCTCGCCCCTTTTATCTTTTTAGCAAAGTGCACTTTCCAGTAACGTCCCTGTACTTTTCCTTTTTACTACTACTGCTTCCTGGCTGGATATGCCTAAGATCAGAAAAGAGTCTGGAATTTATCAGATCATAGCTGCCATACAGCAGCTGGATAACAGCGCCTCGCCATATTTCTTCGACCATTTTTGAAGAACAGCTCACACCATATAGCATGTTTAATATCCAGAGGCCACGAATGACAGAGATATAAATATGCGGATTTTGATTGAGTTGTAGACCATAAGTATATAAGGTATAGAAGATACTAATTTCAATACCCTATTTGCCTGCCCACTAGCATAGCGGGGAAGAGGTGTGCAAAACAGCGCGTTTTGAATAGCGGGTAATTATTGTTGAAAAAAGGCAAAAAAAGATAGAGCATACTGAAAGTAATGTGTTTCCAGTATCGCAGTCTGGTAAAATATAAACCTGGTGTGCTAACCAGTGCTCAGTAGCTGTGTAACGCCGTATAAATTGCAAGCTTTTGACTTATAGCTTTAGCAAAAAACAGTGGTAGGAACGGAATATTCAGGAGAGGCACAACATCTAAATGCTATTTTTAAATCAATGCCTGTTTCTTTTACTGACTACCGTAAAAGTCAACCAATTCAAGATATCACAGATAACTAAAGCATTTATCCTTATGATGTAGTTTCGCCAGAGGATTTCCAGTAAGATTCTTAAATATTTTCCTACAATCGGGGATTGTACAACGATATCGCTATAACCCTAATGAATATCCCCCAGCGGATAACATCTTCACTGTGAAAATATTGGCAGGATAAAATGAAATGAGTTGCTTCAATGCATGAATCGACATCATCCTACAAATTGTCGCTGAGCTAATTAATGAGATGCAGCTTTATGTTGGCAGGGAGTTAGGAAAGAGTCTCTTTGATCTCTATGACTGTTTACTTTTTTAGTGTAAATGCTGTAGCGAAAATCCTTCATATTAGTATAAGGGATTTCTACCAATAACCTTTGCCAAAACATAGCTGAAAAGTATATGATTTCTATCTATTAATACGTATACTCTGAGCAGAGTTAAACAGTAATGGATTGAAAAGAGTACAGGTAATGTGCATGCCTGTGTAATTTAAGCGATAGGCGCT
Source organism: Arsenophonus sp. NEOnobi-MAG3 (assembly GCA_052171895.1). GTDB lineage: Bacteria > Pseudomonadota > Gammaproteobacteria > Enterobacterales > Enterobacteriaceae > Arsenophonus. Next base: position 62,031 of record JBQMRN010000002.1, on the reverse strand, counting down.
ACCTTTATTTCTTGGTCGATTGCAGAGACATCCTGTCAGGAAATATTGATCACCTTTGCCTGCTGCTATTATCGGCGTCACTGAGTAAGCATGCACATAAGGAGCTAGTTGTGCTAAGAAGATGGGTATCGAGACTCAGAAACGAACTTAGCCCGAATTTCTTAATGCCCAGCGCAGAGCACACGACGAGCCTTAACCGTATCCCAATCCTTGCTACGGGAGACGATGCCCATTAGTTTTTTGAATGTAATCCAAAAAATATTCCCGGATACGCAGCACCAACACTCTTGGGTACACAAAACAGCTAATGTGCTTGCTTTACTCCTAACAAGGTATACAAACCGAAAATTAAGGCTGAGAGCTGCAGGAGGAGTCTACCTAGCAGAGAACCGTGATGCTCCTTAAAGCCATTGATGTTTTATTAGCAAGGTTTTCAAGCAGTATCCTGAAAAGATGAAGAAACTAGAGAAAGATCGAGAAGAACTTCTGGCATTTACGACTTTCCGTCAGCGCAGGGAGGCGTCAATAAAAACCAGGAATACGATTGAATCGGCTTTTGCGACAATCAGGATACGAAGCCGAGGCGATAAGAACTATAGTTCAAGAAAAACAACCATTTCAATAGTATTTAAACTGCTCTCTCATCTGCTCAAAAAAGCTGGAACCGCCTAATTGGGGATTTGCCAAGGTGAGCCTAGTGATAAACAACGTCTAATTTAAAGATGAAAAACAAATTCACAAAGCATCAGAGTGTAATGTATAGCCTGACCTGTAATACATCAGATTTGCTAATAATTCCAAGTACAACCATGCGAGCAACTCCTCAACATTTTTGCAGGCTTTAGATAAATAGGTAGCTATGAGCTATTGAAACATATTTCGTTGCCTGTGCGCCCCCTTACTTTAGGCACTTTAACTCAACATAGCCTATATACCAGTCTGTATAGTTCGTTGTGGGAAATAACCCTTAGGAACGACAGAATAGGGTGTGTAGCATGAACGCCTATCAATAAGGGGCAGCGCGTTTAGCATGATTGCCTCAGCATCCCTTTGAGCTTAGCTTCTACGACGGTTGGTATCAATTGCTTGGCAGCATTACGGATGAGTTCATAGAAGAGATCACAGGTAATATCTGCTTTCTCGGATACCTGTATAGTAAATTTTACATGGCATATTATCTCTATAATGTTAAAATAATTTATGAAATTAATCAACAGATTAGGCCACCTTCTCCAAAACCCAATACAACAAAAATGAGCATAACTCTTTGTATTAGTAATGCAACTGTTTTATTTTCTAGCAGAAACAAAAAGATTAATTGTAAAAAAATCCCTTGAAGATTAATTCAAAGGATTTTTATTCGCTGAATAAGTTATTGTAATAAAGAGATATCTGCTATCTGTAAAAATAAATCACGTAACTGATTTAGTAAGGTCAAACGATTAATCCTTACTATTTGATCGGCATCCATCACCATTACATTATCAAAGAAAGCATCGATAACTTCACGTAGTGATGCCAATTCGATTAATGCAATCTGATATTGCCCGTTAGCAAATAACGGTGTCAGTTTATCTTGTAAACCAACCAGATGAGTCGCTAAGATAACCTCTTCTGGTGCTTTTAATATTGTTGTAGCAATATGGTTATTCAGTTTCTCATTTGACTTATTTAAAATATTAGCAACCCGTTTATTAGCCACCGCCAGTGATTCTGCCGCTGCTAAAGTCTGAAAATAGGTAACAGCTTTCACACGGGCATCAAAATCTGCCGGTTTAGTTGGGCGGCGAGCTAAAACAGCTTGGATAGTATCCATGCGGTACCCTTTCTCTTGATACCAGGCACGAAAACGTCCTAGCATAAACTTAACAACATCATCGACAACATTTTTATTGGTTAACTTATTACTATACAACTGAGCGGCCTGCTGCGTTAATGCTAATAAATCTAGATCGTAACCCTTTTCAACAATAATGCGCAATACACCAAGCGCAGCACGACGTAAGGCAAAGGGATCTTTATCACCTTTAGGTGGTTGGCCAATACCGAAAATACCTACCAGAGTATCCATTTTATCGGCTAGTGCCAATGAAACAGCAACATGATTAGATGGTAATTGATCACCAGCAAAACGGGGTTGATACTGCTCTTTGATTGCCACTGCTACATCTTCCGCTTCACCATCACGACGGGCGTAATACATCCCCATAATAGCTTGTGTGTCAGTAAATTCAAATACCATATTGGTCATCAAATCACATTTGGATAATAGAGCAGCACGAGTAGCATGATTAACATCTGCACCAATTTTAGCTGCAATCCAGCCGGCTAACACTTCTAAACGATCGCTTTTATCACGCAATGTACCAAGCTGTTTTTGGAATAAAACTGTTTCCAGTTGTGGTAAATATTCTTCTAAACGCTTTTTACAATCTCTTTTAAAGAAAAATTCAGCATCTGCTAACCGTGGACGGATCACCTTTTCATTACCAGCAATAATTTGCTCTGGTTCAGAAGATTCAATATTAGCGACAAAAATAAAATTAGCCATCAAATTCCCAACATGATCATAAATCGGAAAATATTTTTGATCCTTTTTCATGGTATGAACTAAAGCTTCAGCTGGTACTGACAAAAATTTCTTGTCAAATTTTGCAGTTAATACCACTGGCCATTCAACCAATGATGTTACTTCTTCTAGTAAACTATCGGACAATTCAATAATACCGCCTAATTGCTGGGCTACTTTATTTGCCTCATTCTTGATTAAGGCTTTACGTTCTTCATAATCAGCAATAACTTTAGCACGTTCACGTAAGATCGCAGGGTATTGTTCAGCTGAATCAATAGTTAGTTCAGCCTCTCCCATAAATCGATGACCACGGATCACGCGACTGCTCTGAACACCCAATACTTTACCTTCGAGCAGTTGATCACCCAATAACATGATTAAAGTATGAACAGGCCGGACAAATTGTGTTGCCTTATCTCCCCAGCGGATCAGTTTTTGGGTCGGTAACTGATTCAACGCATTCGCTACCATATCAACAAGCAAATCTTTTGCTGCTCGGCCTTTACTAGTTACTCGATAAAATAACCATGCGCCCTTATCTGTGACCAAACGTTCTGCCTGCTCCACGGTGATACCACAGCCATAAGCCCAACCTTCAGCGGCCTTAGTCGGTTTACCTCTAGCATCAAAAGCCTGACTAATTGCTGGACCACGCTTCTCAACTTCACGATCAGCTTGATGTGCGGCTAAATCTGTTACTTTTAATGCTAAACGACGGGGAGAGGCATACCAAAACATTTCACCATACTGCAGTTCTGCCTGTTCTAATTGATGTTTAAAATTTTCCGCAAATGATCCAGCTAATAAACGAAGAGTCTTCGGCGGTAACTCTTCTGTGCCGATTTCCACCAGAAAAGTCTGTTGCATATAATGACAGCCTCTTAGTTTTTATTTTTACAAATTGGAAAACCTAATGCTTCACGAGCAGCATAATAAGCTACTGCAACCACTTTGGTTAAGGTACGAATACGTAAAATATAACGTTGCCGCTCAGTGACTGAAATCGCTTTACGTGCATCTAATAAATTAAACGTATGGACAGCTTTTAAAATACGCTCATAAGCAGGTAAAGGGAGTGGTGTTTCTAATGATAATAAATATTCTGCTTCTTTTTTATATTCTTCAAAACATTTGAATAGAAAATCAACATTGGCATATTCAAAATTATAAGCTGATTGCTCAACTTCATTTTGATGATAAATATTACCGTAGGTTGTTTTTCCTAAAGGGCCATCAGACCAGGTTAGATCATACACACTGTCAACAGCTTGAATATACATAGCTAAGCGCTCAAGGCCGTAAGTGATCTCACCGGTAACCGGTTTACATTCCAAACCACCTACTTGCTGAAAATAAGTGAACTGGGTAACTTCCATCCCATTTACCCAAACTTCCCAACCAAGTCCCCAGGCTCCCAAAGTTGGGTTTTCCCAGTTATCTTCAACAAAACGAATATCATGAATAGTGAGATCTAACCCCAATGCTTTTAATGAGCCAAGATATAACTCTTGGATATTATCCGGGGAGGGTTTAATAATAACTTGAAATTGATAATAATGCTGAAGACGATTAGGATTTTCACCATAACGCCCATCAGTTGGCCGCCGAGATGGTTGCACATAAGCGGCAGCGATTGGCTCCGGGCCTAGTGCCCGCAAGCAAGTCATAGGATGTGACGTCCCTGCACCAATTTCCATATCCAATGGTTGAACAATGATGCAGCCTTGATGCGCCCAGTAATCCTGTAATGTTATGATCAATCCCTGAAAGGTTTTGGTATTAAATTTTTGCATGTTAGATTCGCGAGATAGATAGGTTATGATTTAAAAAAGTGATTCAGTATACTCTTTGACGAACAGATATGCAGCACTGATTATAGATTGATGTTGTCTTACACGGAAAAAGGCTGATAAAATTTTAGTAATTTTAAGTCAGTTGATTAATTAATCCCATCAGTAGTTAATTATTAATATTGAAAATTAATTCAAACATTATGAAAAAAATATTTTTAATTTTAGTTATAGCAATACTCTTATATTAGCATATTCATATGACCGACTGAGCAAGACAATTTATAAAATAAAATCATTGTCCGCTACAATTTTATCTGCAACTTTAATGACAAAACATGCCTAAAAATTATCATCAGCATTAATACTGAGATAATAAAAATGCTCTTTATTATTATAAGTTATGATGGTTGTCTTGCCAGGAGAAATGCCTTAAAATTCAATTATAAAAATAACAGGATACTTCGCTAAAACCTTACCAACAAAGCATCAAGAACACCATCTCATCATATAGTAAACCTGGGAGATACACTTAAGCCACTCGCGCGCAAGGCCATTAAGAAGTTAGAGCAAGTTTGCTTCTAACTCTCGATAAACATCTTCAAGCGCAACTATCTTCTCCTTACCTCTCCATGCTCAGTGATACCGATAATAATACACAGCAGGTAAAGACAATCATCTTGCCTGAGATAACCATATATCCCATCAGCCAAAAAATAAACATAGCGCATATCACTTAATATGGTAGCAACAAACTCTTCGCTGCTTTTTTGCATGCTTCAGATAAGGCGGGGCGGTAGCAATGAGCTGTTGAAGCATATTCTGTTTCCGCTGCAAGATATCTCCACCTGACATTAGGCACCTTAATTTCAACATTGACAATATCAGTCTGTATGGTTCCCTGTAGGGAATAATCACTACGATAGCAATAGGAATAGCAAATAAGATAAATATTATGCTTTTAGCGTGATAATTTTCTATTTAAGATATAAAATACGCTATTTTTATTCTCGATTATAGCCTATTATAAATATAATTTTTACTAACTTAATGATTTGAAAATATTTCAAATAAATCTTATAAATGTCACTATTAATTACTCATCGCTGTATAAACTGTGATATGTGTGAACCAGAATGTCCTAATGAAGCTATTTCAATGGGAGAAGAGTTTTATCAAATTAATCCCAATCTTTGCACTGAATGCATTGGCCACTATGATAAGCCAACTTGCCAATCTGTTTGTCCGATCAACAATACCATTCTTAAAGATCCTAATAATCCTGAAACAAAAAAACAATTATGGGATAAATTTATCTTATTACATCATGCCGATAAAATTTAACTTTCCATAATCACAGTGGCACAAGCATAATTTTGTTCATCAGATAATGATACATGGATATATTGGACACCCAATGAATCACCTAATATTTTTGCTTCTCCTAATAAATTAAGTCCTGGTTTACCTAACTCATCATTAAAAACTTCAAATTGATTAATCGCTAAACCATTTCGGATTCCTGTTCCTAAAGCTTTTGCCGCTGCTTCTTTGACCGCAAAACGCTTAGCCAAAAAATGAACTGGCTGAGAATGATTTTGATACTGTCGCCACTCTTGAGCGGACAATATACGCTTTGCCAGACGCTCTTTTAAACGCTCGATTATCTGCTCAATACGTATAATTTCAACCAAATCGGTACCTAATCCAATAATTGTCATTAACAACGCGCCTCACGAAGAATTTTCTTCATATCACTCACTGCTGTCGCCATGCCACTAAAAAGTGCTCGCCCAATAATTGCATGGCCAATATTAAGTTCATATATATTAGGTAATTTAGCAACATGTAGGACATTATGATAAGTTAAACCATGACCCGCATTTACCTTAATATTTTTTTCAGTTGCATAGCTTACCGCTTGCTTGATACGTTTAAACTCTTCTTGTTGCTTTAACTCACTCTTAGCATCAGCATAAGCACCTGTATGAATTTCAATAAAGGGAGCACCAATTTTTACTGCTGAATCAATCTGATGATAATTGGCATCAATGAACAAAGAAACCGTGATACCTACTTCGCTTAATTGTTTTACAGCCCTTGCGACTAACGCTTGTTGCCCAACAACGTCAAGCCCACCCTCCGTTGTAACTTCTTCACGTCGCTCTGGTACTAGGCAGCAAAATTGAGGCTTGATCTGGCAAGCAAAATTAATCATTTCATCGGTTATTGCCATTTCCAAATTCATTCGAGTTTGTAACGTCTGGCGAAGTAACTTAACATCACGATCAGTAATGTGACGGCGATCTTCACGCAAATGGACAGTGATCCCATCTGCACCAGCCTGTTCAGCAAGGAATGCAGCATGTAGCGGATCGGGATATTTTGTTCCACGTGCATTGCGTACTGTTGCAACATGATCAATATTAACCCCTAATAATAACACTCCCATCTCTAACTCCTGTTATTCATCTCATGGAGAGAATTTTGTTTATCCATGCAATCATAATATATTCAAATAGTTTTTAATAACCAGGCTTCAACGCGTTTTAGGGAATATAAATTAATAAAAAAGCTCGTGGCTTTTTAATGGACTTCCCTCTAAATAAAGGTTCAACGCAATACGGGCAAAACGCTTGCTTGCTCCCATTAATATATCAACATTAGGAAACTAACGACAAACAACTGTCTTAAGCTGTTTGGAAGTAAAACTAAAATGATCAATAACTAAACTGGCAATAAAACCTTTATGTTCTCAATAACGGTAAGTCATGCTATCTATCAGTGCAGTTCACACCACTACCTGACGAATGTAAAAATGAATACCATAACCTAAATGAGAAAAAATAATAATTTAAAACGGCATATAATATATCTTCTTAATCGTATATTCACTGCCAGCTAATATCTCTGAAAAGAGATAAGATATTCAAAAAATAGGGTTTGATAGAGAATATCTTAGCTAAAAATTGCGCAAGCAATTCATTAATATATAAACTGGTGTACAGTAGCACTACCGGTAAAAGGTAGCGCTAAAAAAAATCAGTTCTGCATCACGCAAGGTTTTCATTTATCTCTTGCGCCTCCCACCACAACGGATCAGCAACGGCGTAAAGGGTTATAAAGAGCCTTTTAAATTAGATCTACGGCTACAAGCACCTTTGCCTAATAGCTGAATACAACCCTGATTTTCTGTAAAAATCTAATAATAAAGTCATTTCACTATAAAGTCGATTATGAAGTACAAATGCACGTTGCCAACCATCCACGGAAAACCGCCTCAATAAGGATCCTCAATATAACCTAAACTACGCAGTGTACGTTCATCATCAGCCCATCCGACTTTAATTTTCACCCAAAGTTCAAGATGAACTTTAGTAGCAAAAAATTTTTCCATATCCATCCGAGCTTCAATGCCAATTTTCTTAATTTTACCACCTTTATTGCCAATAACTATTTTTTTCTGGCCATCCCTTTCAACCAAAATCAGGCCATGAATGTTATAGTAGGCACCACCTTTATTTACCACAAATTGCTCAATTTCAACTGTAATCGAATAGGGTAGTTCATCGCCGAGAAAACGCATTAACTTCTCACGAATAATTTCAGCAGCCATAAAACGTTGAGAGCGATCGGTAATATAGTCTGCTGGAAAATGATGTACCGCTTCTGGGATATGCTGACGGAGAATTTTAGTAATAAAATTGATACCAGTACCTTTTTTTGCACTAATCGGCACAATATCTAGAAAATTTATTTTTTTGCTAAGAAATTCAATATGGGGCAGTAAAAGGCTTTTATCCACCACATGATCAATTTTATTGATCACTAATAATACCGGATAAGGAAAGTGACGAAGTTTATTTATAACCATTTCATCATCGATTGTCCAATGTGTACCTTCAAGAACAAAAATAACTAATTCCACATCAGCAATTGAGCTACTTGCTGCCCGATTCATCAAACGATTTATTGCGCGCTTTTCTTCTACATGCAATCCTGGTGTATCAAGATAAATCGTTTGATAATTACCTTCTGTATGAATTCCCATGATACGATGACGAGTTGTATGAGGTTTACGTGAAGTAATAGAAATCTTTTTACCTAGTAATTGGTTCAATAATGTTGATTTACCTACATTTGGATGCCCTATAATAGCTACAAATCCACAATAGGTTTTTTGTTTGCTCATTCAAGGTCCAATATTTTTAATGCCTGCTCAGCGGCTACTTGTTCGGCTTTACGACGACTTGAACCCACTCCTTCAACCACTTCCTTTATACCACTAACCTGACAATGAATAGTAAACTCCTGATCGTGCGCTTCACCGCAAACTTGAGTTACTAAATAACTAGGTAAAGATAAATGGCGTCCCTGTAAATACTCTTGTAAACGTGTTTTAGGATCTTTTTGCTTATTGCCAGGGCTAATTTCTATTAATCGACTGTTATACCAAGCTAAAACAATTTGTTCAGTCATTTGAATATGACTATCTAAAAAAATACTGCCAATTAAAGCTTCGATAGTATCTGCTAATATTGATTCTCGACGAAAACCGCCGTTTTTTAATTCACCTGGCCCTAAACGCAAACATTCTCCCAAATCAAACTCTCGTGCAAGCTCAGCCAGTGTATTACCTCTGACCAATGTTGCTCGCATACGACTCATATCGCCTTCATCAACTTTAGGAAAACGATGGTAAAGATCATTAGCAATCACAAAACTAAGAATTGAATCGCCTAAAAACTCCAATCTCTCGTTATGACTACTACTGGCACTACGATGAGTTAATGTTTGCTTCAATAATTTAATTTGTTTAAAAGTATAGCCAAGCTTACGCTGTAGCTGTTTAATTTCTTTCTGCTCTGACCACTCAATTAAAGAAGAATTCATGTGCTACCAATTATTTCATTATCAAATTACAAAAAGCATACACGCAACAGATCTGCAAAATAAATTTTTATAAAACTGTCTCGTTGGCAGGTTTCCTAGTTTTGTTCAAGAAAGGATAATTTTTAATTATCCTGAGATATTCTATATTGATTACTATATAAATTAATTTACCATTAATGATTACTTCATCTCATTATTTTATTAATTGATTGCACCAATACGATTTAAACGCACTCCAGTTGAAAGCCATTCACCCTCATGCTTATCAAGGCTAAACCAGATAATAACTGCACGCCCAACTAAATTTTCTTCTGGTATAAAACCCCACATACGGCTATCTGCACTATTATCCCGATTATCTCCCATCATAAAATAGTGTTTAGGAGGAACAATCCACTCATTTTCTGGTAAACCTGGCTGTTGATAAAGTGACTGGGTATATACTTCTGGGATAACTAAGATTTCATAGCTAGTATCATCTAATTTTTCGATCCTTTCCGCTTGGCGTAATGCATTACTTGGCACTGATTCGCTCAATGGAATTTGATAACTTCCTTTCTGGCTTTCGACCATAGAATCAATATTAAAAAATAAAGCCCATTCGCTCTCTTTTAATGAAGAATAGATAATTGGTAACGCTACTACACAGTTTAAAATTGAACAATTCGGGTATATACGTAATTCTTTTTGTTCAGGATCATAAACAATTTTATCACCAGGTAGACCAATAATACGTTTAACAAAATCCACACTAGGATCTTTAGGATATTTAAATACCGCAATATCACTACGTTTAGGTTTTCCTGTTTTCAATAATGTTGTTTGTGTAATAGGATCCTTTAATCCATAAGCAAACTTTTCTACTAGAATAAAATCACCAACCAATAAATTAGGCATCATTGAACCTGAGGGAATTTGAAACGGCTCATAAATAAATGAGCGTATCAGTAATACAATTGCTAATATTGGAAAAATAGATGAACAAGTATCAACCCATGATAGTTTATAAAAACTTTCGCTTAAATGCCTCTCCTTAACCCTTTCCTTAGTAATCTTTGGCTGCTGCGCCATTTTTTTCTTATGAACAGGTCCTAATTTAAAACGATCAATACCCCAGATAATCCCTGTAATCAAGGTCGCCAACGTCAAGATCAAAGAAAAAGTGTTAGCCATTAATGACTCCTTACAACGCTTAGTTATCTTTATCTACGTCAAGAATAGCAAGAAACGCTTCCTGCGGTAGTTCAATATTACCAAGCTGCTTCATTCGTTTCTTGCCTTCTTTCTGTTTCTGTAGTAATTTTTTCTTACGGCTAACATCACCACCATAACATTTAGCTAATACATTTTTACGTAATTGTTTCACTGTTGAACGCGCTATAATATGGGTGCCAATTGCAGCCTGGATTACAATATCAAACTGCTGACGAGGGATCAGATCTTTCATTTTATCTACCAGCTTACGCCCACGGTATGGTGCATTAGCACGATAAGTAATCAATGCTAAGGGATCCACTCTTTCGGCATTAATTAAGACATCTACACGCACCATGTCAGCTGCTTGAAAGCGCACAAAACCATAATCCAATGAAGCATATCCCCGTGAAATAGATTTCAAGCGATCAAAGAAATCTAATATTACCTCAGCCATAGGAATTTCATAGATTAATGCGACCTGTTTACCATGATAAACCATATTAGTCTGAATACCGCGTTTTTCTATACATAGTGTAATGACATTACCAAGATATTCTTTAGACATTAGAATGTTACACTCTGCAATTGGTTCGCGTAATTCATTTATATTATTAAGTGCTGGTAACTTAGAGGGACTATCAACATAGATGACATCGCTATTTGTTAACTCAACTTCATAAATAACTGTAGGCGCAGTTGTAATAAGATCCAAGTCATATTCACGTTCCAAACGCTCCTGGATAATCTCCATATGAAGTAAACCAAGGAAACCACATCGAAATCCAAAACCTAATGCGCTTAAACTCTCTGGTTCATAAAATAACGAAGCATCATTCAAGCTTAATTTAGCTAAAGCATCACGAAATGCTTCATAATCATCAGAACTAACAGGGAATAAACCAGCGAAAACCTGCGGTTTTACTTTTTTAAAACCAGGCAACGCCTGTATTGCAGGATGACGAGTACCAGTTAATGTATCCCCGACCGACGAACTGTGAATATCTTTTATGCCACAGACCAACCAACCTACTTCACCACAATTTAGTTGTTGACAATCAATTCGTTTTGGGGTGAAAATACCTAAGCGATCAACACAATAAATTTGACCAGAGCTCATCAGCTTAATTTTATCTCCTTTACAAAGCGTGCCATTTTTAATTCGCACCAGCGAAACAACACCTAAATAATTATCAAACCACGAATCGATAATTAAGGCCTGCAAAGGCGCTACCGGATTACCTTCTGGCGGTGGGATCTCTTTAACCAGGCGTTCAATTAAGTCTTGTACCCCTAATCCAGTTTTTGCTGAACATCGAATAGCATCATAGGCATCTATCCCGACAATATCTTCAATTTCTTCAGCCACCCGATCAGGCTCTGCCGTAGGTAAATCGATTTTATTAAGCACAGGAACAACTTTTAAATCCATCTCAATAGCGGTATAACAATTAGCAAGAGTTTGCGCTTCCACACCTTGCCCTGCATCAACAACCAGTAATGCACCTTCACAAGCAGCTAATGAGCGGGATACTTCATAAGAGAAGTCAACATGGCCAGGTGTATCAATAAAATTAAGCTGATAAATTTCACTATCACTGGCTTTATAATTAAGGGTAACACTCTGTGCTTTTATTGTGATCCCTCGTTCTCGCTCCAAATCCATAGAGTCTAATACCTGAGCTGCCATTTCACGATCAGAGAGACCACCACAGATCTGAATAATACGATCTGACAGAGTTGATTTACCATGATCAATGTGAGCTATGATGGAAAAATTTCTTATATATTTAATTTTCAAGGTTATATTTTCTTCTAAATGGCCTTATAAATCAGTTTTAGATAGCTTTCAGTTTTAGATAGCTTTATACCTACCTACAAAGCTAAAGCTAATAAAAGCTGTTATAATAATCTTGAGAATACATTTTACATATAAGCAACAAACAACTTAAAAAATGATTAATAATGAAAAAGTCGTTTTTATGAATAAGGCATTTATATGTATAGATGATTAGTGTTAATATGTTATTACTAACGATAGGCATTTAGGATTACTATGTCATTCATACTTACTCTTTATAATTCATAAAACGGTAAACCTATTTATAATTATAAAATGGTCAATTGATATAGAGTTTCTTTTTCTTAACAACGCGTAATTTTCTAAAAAAACCTAACAACTCACAACTCACCTTCTTCCATGAAGAACTTACACCTAACCTAAAAAGATAATAAATTAATTTAAAGAAAGAAATTATATAACAGTACTGTCAATAAAAAAGCAAAGTAATGGAGTAAGATAAAGAAGTATTACTGAACGTAATAAACTTCCTTTAGGGATCCCTACTTCATTTTTCGACAAGTAGTAGAGGCTGGCTTGACTAACCACCTCAAATTTTAATTGATAGTTAGTTTTTTATCCTATTTTATATAGGAGATAAGATCTGTAGGTTGAGCGAGCAGCACAACTACCAAAACCTGAATTAGAATCATTTTGTAAAACAGCTCAAGCATTATGCTAATACAACAACTACTGTTGCCCACTCTTTAACCATTAATTCTCTCTTTAAAAGTAATATTAGCTACAATATGGCTAGCAGTTAACAATGGTAACTAACTGATAACCGTCACTTCATATGTCTTTTTTTGCGGTATAAATGATTATAACACCTTTCCAAATGGCTATTTAATCAGTTGACGATTGGCTACTTTAGTAAAGTTAATAAAAAACTAAATAATGCATCACTTTATATCATGGCATATAAAGATTCAGTATGCCTATCTATTTATAAATAAAAGAAATTTCTTCAAATCTTAATGGAAATTTCTTTATTTAGAGTTATTAGCAAATCTGCTGTATAACGGTCAGGCTTACCTTCCACTCTGATGCTTCGTGAATCTATTATCCATCCTTAAATTAGATGTTATTTACCAGCAAAAGTCAGCAGGTGAAATCCCATTAGCCGGTTCCAGCTTTTTATCGCTGCAGGATACTTCGCTGAAAACCTTGCCAACAAATATTAAGGCCTTTATTAGCAGCATGATGGCTTCTGCTAGCCAGACCAAGACCTCCTCCCCCCACAACCTCAGCCTTAACTTTCAATTGGGTGCCTTTTGGAGGGAAGTCAGTACATTGGCTGTTTTATTTACTCAACAGCGTTGGTGCTGTATGTCCGAGAATATCTTTCTTTGCCATTAGATTCCAAAAACATAGGGAAGCATCCATCCCTAGCAAGCCTGGTAGATACGATTAATGCACGAGCGCTGGCTATTGAGAACTTATAGCCTAAGTTCGCTTCTAACTTTCAATAAGCATCTTCACACGCAACTAGCTAATTACCTCGATCTTGAGTAACCTTGATAATGAGCAGCAGGCAAAGGCGATCATCTTGCCTGATAGGCCTGTTATATGGCATAGGCAAAGAAATAAACGTAGTACGTATCTCTTAAATTACACAGACAGCATTGCCTGTGCTCTCTTCAAGCCATTTCTGTTTCAGTCTGCTGATGGGTATAACGGGGTAACTAGCAGAGAGCATGTGCTTTTCAGAGAGAAGCGAAGCCGCTCTCCCATGGCTTTGTAAAATCACCGCTTAAGCATACCGCTCGCAGGTACAACCATACTAGCAATTCTTTGACGATTTTTGCACGCTTCAGTTAAGCCGGTAGCAACTAGCTGTTGAAAGCATATTCCAATTCCGCTGCAGGGATATTTTCCCTCACTTTAGGCACTTTAATCTCAATATTCTCCATACCAGTCTCTGTATGGTTTTGCTTTAAAAAATAATCATTACCAGACAACGGCCATGATACAAGGCCGTCAACAAAGCGCGTTCACAGCTATGTTGTCTCGCAGAGCATAGCTTTTATCTCAGCATCAACTTTGCTGGCTATCAGATTTTTAGGACATTATTACGGATAAGTTCATGCAAGAGATCAGAGCTAATATCTACTTTCGCGGATACCTGTGTATGGTAGACTTTTTTATAGCATATCATCTCTATGTTGTTAAAATCATTCATGAAATTAATCAGCAGAATACACCCCACCATCTCCGAAACTCCCATACACTATAAATGAACATAACTTGTGTTAATTCTTTAAAAAATTATGTAATTCTTGATATTTAGAAAAGCAAATAATTCTTATGTGACACCTTCTATTATATACAGTTCAGCATGTATTGTATTAACGATACTACTTTATAAATGAGCAGAGGAAAGCTAGACTTTTCATTAACTTTATTCCTTCTAGGTAGGTTTAGGATTAGCTGGTTATTAATTTGGATAGGATGAGTTATTTCAGTCAGGAACGATTTTTATTACGTTCACAATTAATGTGATTGTTTGCTTCTTTCCAAAAAGAAGGTATCATTATGGGATCAAGTTGTATTTGATACACAAAATTTTATTGAAATTTTAGAAAAAGAAGGTTTACTAAAAATTCAGAATAAAGTGATATCGATTTCTGTGCGTAAGTTATACATGAAACTGTTGATATATTTACTAAAGCTGATATTACTAATTTTTGTAAAAATATGAAAAATCGCTTTGACAAACTAGTCTTACAATTTAATAGTAAGTTTAGGATAAAATGCTGATTTTGACAATAGATGTTCCAATTACCACTCTCCTTATTTCCTTAAACTTTTACATTAAATTTATTTGCTTTGTTAGGTGGTCTGCTCTTCAATATTTTCATTCTTGTTTATTGTTGTAATAAAATTTATTCAAATAGCTACCTCGCTATATTCTTTAGCTTTTATTAATTAATAATTAATTTTTACGTGCACTTTTGAGTCTCAATATTATTATATTGAAGTCCAGTTAATTTTTATAACTTACTATTTTAAATAGTTAATCTCCTATTGCTGACCAGATCAGGTTGGTGGAGCTGGCGGGAGTTGAACCCGCGTCCGAAATTTCTACATCCTCGATACTACATGCTTAGTCTAGTCATTACATTCGCCAGCTAGCTGTGGACAGACACACTACTAACAGACTAGCCTGATTAAGTTTAACGCTTCAACTCCAGGCTAAGCATCCACGCGATCTCTTTATAGGTTTTACCTCTCCTTATCCCCGTCCTAAGAGCTGAGGCTAGGGAGAAAGGGCTCTGTGCAGGTTATTAAGCTGCCAGTGCGTAGTTTTCGTCGTTTGCGACTATTATTTTGCGGCTTTTTACGAGGCCAACCGCCCCTCGGCATGCATCTTGGGTTTCGCAAATTCCGTCGAATCCAAAAATCAGCCCCAAGTTCATTGTTTCAATAATATCAGAAAAACTTAATAATGCTAGCACTTAGGTCATTATAGAGACTGGCGAGTTTTTCATAATTCTTGCTTTGTCTAACTTCCATTCACGATTTTTAATATCAGAACGCTTGTCATGTTCTTTTTTACCCTTGGCGACACCAATTTTAACTTTACACCAGGCATTTTTCCAGTAAAGAGATAATGCTACTGCTGTGTGGCCTTCGCGATTGATTTTACCAAATAGGGAATCAAGTTCACACTGATTGAGTAATAACTTTCGGGTACGCATAGGATCACAAATCAAATGGGAGGAAGCTACATTTAGCGGAGTAATTGTTGCGCCAAAAAGATAAGCTTCACCCTCTCTTAATAAAGCATAACTGTCGCTAATATTGACTTTCCCCGCGCGTAGTGCTTTAACTTCCCAACCTTGCAAAGCTAAGCCAGCCTCAATTTCTTCACTGATTAAGTATTCATGGCGTACTCTTTTATTTAGCATAATCGTTGCTGAACCAGGCTTGTGTAGTTTTTTCTTTTTCATAATTAGAGATTATACTGTATGTATAAATAAATAGCACGGTAAGAATCTATTAATTTAGTATTAAGTGAGGATTTATTAAACTAAGTTATCGTCTAAAATTTTTATTAAGTGTATATGGATATTATTATTTTTGATTTTTAATCAAATCATTATGCTGCAAATTAGTTAATCTGCATTACTGCCTTATAGTGTAGAAAAAATATACAATTTAATCAATGATATAGATTTATATCCATAATTTTTAGCCGGTCCTTCATTACCCTCACTGTTACAAAAGCCAATTCAATCAGATTGATCGTTCTTATTTACGCCCACTGTTTTGACGGCAAGTCGTAGAATGCCACCAGTTCTTTTCGATATTTTTCCAGCTTCTTCATTGCTGAAGGATACACTTCGCTGAAAACCTTGGCAATAAAACATCAAAAGCGTTATTAGCGGCATTGCGACTTTCTACTACCCAGACATCCCGTAGCTAAGCCTTAACTTTCGATTGCATGCCTTTGGGGAGTGAATGAGTTATGCTCATTTCTAGTATAGGAGCTTTCGGAGAAAGCTGGTATATCCTGATGATTGATTGCGTAAATAATTTCAACAACAGAGAGATGATATGTAATGAAAAACTCTATCCTACAGATATCCCTCGAAACCAGATATTACCTCTTATCCATTGCATGAACTCATCTGTAATCTGCTAGGCAGATAATAGGTACCGCCGTTGAGACTAATCTCGAAGCTTATACTGCTATAACATGCTGAACGCTGTCTTCTCGACGGGCGTGTGCCATGCTGGCCTCATTCATAAGGGTTATTGCCACAGCGAACCATACAGACTAGCATTGGAAATGTTAAGACTAAAGTGCATAAGATCA
Organism: Arsenophonus sp. NEOnobi-MAG3; assembly: GCA_052171895.1. GTDB lineage: Bacteria > Pseudomonadota > Gammaproteobacteria > Enterobacterales > Enterobacteriaceae > Arsenophonus. Next base: position 44,920 of record JBQMRN010000002.1, on the reverse strand, counting down.
GGATCAGGGATCGCAGCGACAACGGAATATACTTCAACAACTAATTGTTATCACCTTATCTGAAGCGTTCAAAAAGCGTCAAAGAGTGGCTACCATGGTTATACCTGTTAGGACATATCCATCAGTGATTTTCACGAAACCCTGGGGGGGATTCTCGATGAAAATCACATGGTCTCTCTATAGCAGCAGCAGACTGGACTAAAACAGCAATGGCTTGAAGGGATAAGGCACAGGCAATGTGGTTTGGGGAGAAGAGGATGAGGGACCCTCTCTTACCTGATTTAAGCAATACGCACTACGTTTATTTTTTGGCAGATCCCATATATATCCTGTCAGGCAAGATGATCCCCTTTGGCTGCTGTTGCATTATCGGGATTACTGAGCATGGATGTAATGAGCTCATTGGGATCGAAGATGCTTTTGAAAGTTAAAAACTAATTGGGCCAAAACTTATCAATGCCATACAAGGGGGCTTAGATTAAGCGTATCTCCCAGGCTTGCTATGGGAGACGGTGCCCTTAGTTTTTGGAATGCAATGCCAAAGATATTCCAGGACACACAGCAACAACGCTGTTTGGTATACAAAACAGGTAATATGCTGCCTTCACTCCCAAAAGGCATGCAATCGAAAGTTAATGCTTAGCTACGGGATGTCTGCCTAGTAGAAAGTAGCAATGCCGCTAATAACGCCCTTGATGTTTTGTTGGCAAAGTTTTCAGCGAAGCATCCTGTAGCAATGAAGAAGCTGGAGAAATATTGAAAAGAACTGGTGGCATTCTACGACTTGCCGTCAAAACAGTGGCGTCAATAAGAAGGATAAATCTGATTGAATCAGCTTTTGCGACAGTCAGCAGATGAAGACGACGCGCGAAGAACTGTGGTTCGAGAAAAACAATCATTTCAATGCTATTTAAGCTGCTTCTATCTACTCAGAAAAGCTGGAACTGCCTAAGGGGACTTGAGCTACTGACCCTGGTAGTAAACAATGTCTAATTTAAGGATGGAGAACAGATTTACAAAGCATCAGAGTGGAACGTAACCTGAGCACCACCATACACCAGATTTGCTAATAACTTCAATTGTCGGAAAAGCCCATCATCATGATATTTTCTCCTCAACTATACCCCTCAATAGCCATATCTTGCCATGAATAGGACTGTTCTAGGAACAGTCTATATAATAATCCAAGAGCAAACAGTTAATTGACCTAATAAATATGGTGAATAAGATTATCGGCTACAGATCGCAAAAATAATATATATCAAACAATATCAAATAGTTGATAACCAAATAACTTCCTACAGTTGTTTTTATGCTACTAAGGCTAGTATGGAATTTTCATCAAAATTTAGTTGATAATAAGGATATTTTAATCTTGATAACTATAACTATATTGAGGGTAAGATTCAATGTATGAGTAATAGTAAACATAGAAGCAGAACTTAAGTCTAGCTATAGACACAATACGAGTTATAGGCATGAAAATTTTTGTTCAATTAAAACGGAAATGGCGGGCGACTGATCTAGCAAAATTTATTACTCGCCTTAAATAAGGGGAGAGATTAGAATTTTTTAACAAAAATGCTAGCAATGGAAAACTTAGAATCTACATTTTAAAAATTTTGCTAAAAAGTCTAATTATAGTAACTTGCATCAACTATGTGCACCTGTTCATTCCTGTTAGAAAACAGGATATCTTTTATGGTATGCGGCCCTATCATACGGCTTACAAATATGATCTGACTGAGTTATTAACTACAAGTAATTATACCTTATCTGATCCACAAAAATCCTAGACACAAAAACTAGGGTAATAGAGCACATTAGCTAAATTATTTGGTATTTGTTAACTTAACATTGGTTATATCGATGTTCAATAAAACTAATTTTATTTAGTTAAAGAACTATAATTCTCTATTTTATAAAAATATTTTATTTTGGATGTATCAACTTTATAAAAATAGTATTAACAAAAAATTAAGAAATAATTTGCCTTGCTCGGTGATCTGCCAGCTCGATTTTGTTTCTGTTATATAACCTTCTTCCAGGGCTTTATCAAGTTGATGACGAATGACATTTTCCGTTAAACCAGTATAATTAATAAAATCCTGTCTTGGTACTGCCTCAAGCAAACGAAAGCGATTCATAAAGAATTCAAAAGCCCTATCTGGTTGGTTAAGTTTCTTTTGTTGATAAAGATACTGACCAGACAGATAGCCACGTGGATGCTTTGTTTTCATTGTTCGCAAAATACGACCATCGGTAAAAGAGATTTTTCCATATGCCCCACAGCCAATACCTAGATAATCGCCAAAACGCCAATAATTTAAATTGTGCTGACACTGATAGCCAGGTTTTGCATAACCAGATATTTCATATTGTTGATATCCAGCTTTATTAAGTAATTGATGCCCTTCTGAAAAAATCTCCCATAGCGCATCATCATTAGGTAATATTGGCGGGCAGGAAGCAAAATGGGTATTTGCTTCAATAGTTAATTGATACCAAGAAATATGTGGAGGAGATAAATCGATCGCTTGTTGTAGATCAGAAAGTGCTTCTTCAAGTGACTGATCAGGTAAACCATGCATTAGATCAAGATTAAGACTACGTAAATTTAATGCTGAAGCAAGAAAAATGGCTTGGATAGCTTCTTCATACCCATGTATCCTGCCTAATTTGGTGAGTTTATCAGCAGCAAAACTTTGCACTCCAATAGACATACGATTAATGCCAGCTTGTTCATATTGGGTAAAACGTTCAGCCTCAACAGTGCCAGGATTTACCTCCATTGTGATTTCAGCATCAGATGCCAACGATAATTTTTGACGTATGCTATCAAGCAAAAATTGAATTACCTTAGCGTCGAGTAAACTGGGTGTGCCTCCGCCAATAAAGATACTATTAAGTTGGCGACCATTTATTAGTGCTAGGTCAGATTGAAGATCGGTTAGTAGATGTGTGACATATTCTTGTTGGGGCAGCTCACCTTTTAGTGCATGTGAATTAAAATCACAATAAGGACATTTTTTCAGACACCAAGGGATATGTACATACAAACTCAATGGCGGTAATTTAAGCATTAGTTAAAGATCCTAATAGCATTCTTAATGCTTTAGCATGATGCGATACTACATTTTTTTGCGTTTTGGTTAATTGAGGTACGGTAAGTTTTAGTTTTTTGTTATAAAAAATCGGATTATAAGCAAAACCGTTACTACCTTTATATTCATGGATTAGCACACCTCCCCATATACCATGACATAGAATCTGTGTTGAATCGCTAAAATAGCGGAAATAAACCAGTACAGAATTGAATTGAGCTCGGAGTTGATTATCCGGGATATCTTTCATGATGGATAATAGTTTATACAAATTTTCTTCGGCAGATATATTTTTACCAGCAAAGCAAGCTAAATAGATCTCATGTGCACCTTTTAAGGCATTAACCAAAAGGCCTAAATTATTGGAAATGGTAGCGAAACTAGAGGCTTTTACCGTATAACATGCTTTTAATATCACATTCTTAATAAAAGTTATCCCAGTTTTTTCAATTGCACTAATAACTAACTTAGTTTGGGCAAAAATATTTAAGTTACACTTTTTTAATAGTTCAGAGAATTCACTTACCTTATCGGTATTACATGTTGCTAATACCACTTTTCTCATGAAGTTTCTCACCTTTAGATCAAATGGCCAACTGAATAGAGTATGCTGCTAATAGTTGGATCAATAAATAGCAGAATATCCAGACGTAGATAATTTAAAGCGATCAAAATCAGCATGACTATCATGGCTGAGAAATCTAATCCGCCCATAGCAGGGATGATACGGCGAATAGGTGACATCAAAGGTTCGGTTAATTGCATAAGCATATAATCAATAAGATTACGGCCTTGGCTTATCCAACTAAGGAGAGATCGAATTAAAATCAGCCAAAAAACTAACTTGCCGCCATAAGTTAATAATTGAATAAAGCTAATAGGTAATATGGCTATGCTAACTAAAGTGACCGTGTTTGTTGCCAACATGACAAAAAGAATATTAGCTATTGTAAGAAAATAGGAAATCAATAAAGTTGCAGTATCAATCGCTCCAATTGCAGAAATAAAACGCCGTAATGGTCCTACAATTGGTTGAGTCGTTTTAACCACAAATTGGGAAAATGGATTGTAGAAATCCGCTCTGATCCATTGCATCCAAACTCGTAGCAATAAAATAATAATATATAGTTGAATAATGGTTGGTACGATAAAAGTTAAAAATTGCATTTAATTATCCTGATAAATCAAAATTGTTTTTCTATTTCTTCAGTGCTGCAGATTGCAGCACTCATTGCGTTGCTGAGAATTTAAGGTAAATTAGCTTGATAAAATTGCTCTAAGGCTTTAGCCGTAGTCCCTTCTTTTTAAGTTGCTTGTTCTCTTAATGTCAAAAAAGAGAGATCTGATTTGCTTGCTACCACGCACAGCAGAAGAGCCTTTTGCGGTATATAAAATCAACTTAACTCTCTTGCTGTTTTACTATTAAACCAAGTCGTTCAGCCTCAGCCTCCTATTGTATTGATTCTATAAATAGGAAAAAGTAAGTAGGGGGGCACTACCGGCAACGACAATAATATCATTGATTGCGGCTTCGTTAGACAGAAAGAAAACTTTTTCGATACTTGCCATTACTTCTGTGGCAGAAGTTTTATCATTTTCTAATACTGAATCCATGGCATATAGATCACTAACACATTGATACAACAAGAAATGCTGTGTTAGGGAATAACAGGCACCAAATCTATGTTAGGCACGAGATATTCTTGATAGCGTTTTATCGGAACTCCAGCGATACTTGTCAAAAGTAATTTATTAGCAATAATTGATCTATTCTTTTAGTGGTTGACAAACAGTTTCCATAATCTATGGACTTAACAGCAAGTATAATAACATCTGCATATTTGCTTTTATCCATCACTGTTATCGCTTTTCCCGTATATAGCATATTTTAGCAGTTAATCGTGATTTGCGCCGTGGGTGTTGGGGGGAGGGAAATAAACTGTGATGTAACTTACTGGATAGCCAGCTGAAATTAATCCTACAATAATCATATAACTCATATTCCCAGCGTCGATAAAGATAATTTTCGCTGTTATATTATATTGCTCCTTTTATTAATCGGCTTAATTTTCAAATTGATTCATTATCAAGAACCAAAAATAATTGTGCCGATTTCTGACTAATATTGAAGCACAAGCAATTAAATTACAATATCACGATCAGCGCTCATACCCATTAAAAGTGTATCAATATCTGGATATTCTTTTTTTAACTAATTGAATAATTTTCCATCTTATGGAAAATTGATATCTGTTGGCTAAGCTCATTATTTGGTGCTAGAATTGCTATTAAGGCCATATAATTTTAGGTTTGCTAGTAATAGAATTTCAGCTGATAATTTATCTAACTCTGCTGGTAGTAATACCCTTAACTTACTTATTTCATCACTGATATTAATTTGGGTTACTACGTTTAGTAGCACTTTATTTACTGCACACTAATTATTTAATCGTTTTGTTATTTTAATCTATTAATAATATGATAGTAATCAAAAATGCTCAACTATATAATAGATTTTTATTAGATTGCAGCGTGCCAATAAAGTGGCATATTAAATCCTGTTTATCACTTGTTTAGTTCTAGATCATTATATAGACTTTCATCACACAACCATTTCATAGCAAAATAACTACTGTGAGGGGGATATAGTTGAGGATAAAATATCATGAGATAAGGCTCCAATCGTCAGGCAATTACAGCACTTAAAATCACTGATGCTCATCAAGCCAGCAAAGAACCTATCTCTACTTTAGCTAAGAGATATGGCATATCCTAACTTACCCTTTTGCTAAAGGGTAAAACAAGATGATGTTGATGATCGGGTATGTTGATAAAGGTTGTTGCTTTGCTCGCATAGCAATTTATAGTCACGTCTGTATTTCAATTATTAGGGTTTTAAACAATCATTCTCCAGGCCTGATAATTCGGTAAATAAACGACCCTATAGCATAGAATTTACTCAGGGATCCTTTTAATCGGATAATATAACTGTTCATATTTTATATATAGAATTCATTATAAATAACTATTGGCTTATATAAGCTTATTATGGAATAATGACTAATTTCATACTCGATGGAAAAAATTTCGTACTACCATTTGGCTGCATCCAAATAAATGGATGGACTCTTTATCGATGATTAGTTCAAGAAAACGGCTAACATACTCTGCATTAAACTCTTTAAAACTCTCATAGCTCATATGCCGCTGTCAATCTCAGCCGATTAAGACCGTGATTCGTTCTTTTCTTTTATCTCCTGCTCTCCTGCGTTTTCTAGTTTTCCTATATTGGATATAACGCTTCCATTTAAAGGATTTATGGAAAATATTTCGTCGACTTCAACACTACCACTTAATACATTTAAGTTGGCTTTTGCCGCTGAAACAAGGAAATACTGAGGCCATCTAAATGCTGTTTTCAAATAATGCCTGTTTGTTTACGGTGACTCCAGTAAAGTCAAGCTATTCAACATATATTACAGATAACTAAATCATTTATCCTTACATCAATGGCTTTAAGCGGCATCACAACTCTCTGCTAGCAAGACCTCCCTCACCTCTTAGCCTTAACTTTCGCTTGCATACTTTTCTTTTAGGGTGAAGCCAGCTCATTAGCTATTTTGTGTACCCAATAGAATTGGTGCTGCATGTCCGGCAATATCTTTGCCACTGCATTCTAAAACCAAGGGTACTGTTTCCCGTACCAACAAGCTTGGAAGATAGGATTAAACCCTTCGTGCTTGAAGTGTATTGAGAAGTTAGGTCAAGTACGCTTCTGACTTTCGATAACCTTCTCTTAAACTGCAACTAGCTCCTTGCATCCATGCTCAGTGACGCTGATAATAAGGCAGGATGTAAAGGCGATTATCTTGCTTGAGAAGATGCGATGTATATGCAATCGGCCTAAAAATAAACATAGCGCGTATCCATTAAATTTTTGCAAGGGGTAGGCAAAAACCCAATTGCCTATGCACTATCCCTTGAAGCCATTGCTGTTTTAGTCTACTGATGGTATTGGTCAGAGAGAGACCATCTGCTTTTTTACTGAAAACCATCCACACAGAGCTTCATGAAATCAGTGGCTGTAGGCTGCCTTGCTGGTACAGCCATTGTAGAAACTCTTCAATATTTTAAACGCCTCAGATAAGGGGGTAGCAATAAGCAATTGAAGCATATTTCGTTGCCACTGAGATCCCCATAACATTAGGCACTTTAATCTCAACATCGCCTATACAAGTCTGTATAGTTCGCTGTGCCAAATAACCGTTACGGATGATGGCGCATATATAGGCGCCTGTCAACAAAGCCGGCGATCAGCATGTTATCGAAGCATGGCTTCGAGTTCAGCCTCAACGGCGCTGGCTATCAGCCTGACGTACTGGTGCCAGTACGGATGAGTTCATATGCAAGGGATTACAGCCGATATCTAGTATTCGCAGATAGCTGTAATACCTATAGAGTAGACTTTTCATAGCAGATTATCTCTATATTGTTCAAATCATCCAAAATCAATCAGCAGAATACGCCTGCATTGCAGAAACCAACAACCACATACACTAGAAATGAATATAACTTCTTTTACTAACGCCAAGCAAAGTAATTTCTTCTAGCTCTTGATAAGATTTATTGCTCGCTTCTATAATGTAATTTTTAATATTAAGCAAATTTAATTGGATTGTGTTCATAAAAATTCATATCCTAAATAAAAAACGGAATAGGATAAAAAAAGGAGAATTTCATTGTCGGCAGCTATGTGGAAGTGATAGTTTATTGTAATTATGCTGATTAAGTATGTTCTGCAAACCAACTTTCCAAAAGAATGACAGCAGAAATGGAATCAATCTTACTTTTATTTAACGCTCGATAGCCACACTGATTAAATAATTGTGCTCGTGCTTCTATCGTTGTTAAGCGTTCATCGTGTAATGTAACTTGGATACCAAATCTTCCATACAGGCGATTAGCAAATTTACGGGCTTGATTGCTTATTGGCTGCTCTGTTCCATCCATATTAAGAGGAAGTCCAACGATAGCCAGTTCAGGCTGGTACTTTTCAATTATTTTTTCAATGTCTAACCAGTTTGGCTTACCATCTTTTGTTTTTATTGCAGTTAAAGGACGTGCTGTTGCTGTAATTTCCTGCCCGATGGCGATACCTATACTCAGTGTACCGAAATCAAAAGCGATAATTATTCTATTTGTCATTATGCATGACCCGACCAGCTTGATTTAAAATATTAAAGATATCAATCCCAATTGAAGCAGCAACTTCAAGCAAACGTTCAAAAATAGAAGTATAAAAATGTTATTGCCATTAGCTTTGGCAGTTAGCTGTTTCGTCCCGGATCATTATATAGACCCTCGAAATTATTAGCAAATCTGGTGTATGATGGTTAGGCTACTCTCTCCGCTCTGATGCTTTGTAAATCTGTTCTCATCCTTAAATTAGAGGTTGTTTACCAGCAGGATATCATCACAGCTCAAAATCCCTTTAGCCGGTTACAGCTTTTCTAAGCAAACTGTAGTAGCTTAAATACTATTGATAGGGTTATTTTTCTCTAACCACAGTTCTTTGCGCGTTAGAGAGCTTCATAGCCTCATGTCGCAAAAGCCGATTTCAATCGGATTCATGATTCTTATTGACACAAAGTACGCTGACAGAAAATCGCAGAATGCCAGCAGTTCTTCTCGATCTTTCTCCAGCTTCTTCATCGCTCAAGGATATTTCGCTGAAAATCTTACCAATAAAATATCAATGGCTTTATTAGTAGCATCACGGCTCTATGTGCTAGCCACCAGACCTTCCTACGTGCAGCCTCAGGCTTAACTTTCAGTTACATACATTTGGAGAATGAAGCGAACACATTAGCTGTTTTTTATACTCAACAGTATTAGTACCGCGTGTTTGAGAATATTTTTGCTATTCCATTTCAAAAACCAAGTGTACCACACCACTTCCATAGGAAGCCTAGGAGATACGGTTAAGCCCCCTTCCCCTCTTCAAGCCATTGCTATTTCAATTTGATGATGGTATTCCAAAAAGACCATGTGCTTTTCACCAAAAAACGCTCCAAGAGTTTCATGAAAATCAGCGGTGGATATATCTTGCAGGCAGGTAAAGTACAGGCATGGTAGCAACTCTTCGCCGCTTTTTGCACACTTCAGATAAGGCGGTAGCAACGAGCTCTTGAAGTATATTTTCGTTTCCGCTGCAATCCCACCTCCCTGACCTTATGTCAGTTTAATCTCAACATAGCCAATACCAATTTGAATAATTTTCTGTGAAAATAACTCTTAGAAACGACGACCATAATGACGCCTTGACAAGGCGGTATTTAGTATGTTACCACAGCATGGCATTGAGCTCATGCTTCAATGGCAATGGATATCAAGATACCTCGCAGCATTACGTATGAGTTTCATGCAAGAGATCACAGGTAATATCTAGTTTTGTAGATACTTACAGTGTAGAGTTTTTGATAACATATCATCTCTATATTATTAAAATAATTCAAGAAATAAATTAGCAAGATACGCCATTATTTCCAAAACTTCATATACTAGAAATAAGCATAACTCTGGTTACAGCAATATCGTTGAAAATTCCCGATTGCAGAAAAAGATTTAACAATCTTACTGTAAGTTCTATGCCGAGATCAGATTACAAAGATACATGGTTTAGTTATCTAAGATATATTTTGAATAGCTTAACTTTACGAAAATAAGCAAAACAATCAGGCATTGTTTTAAAAACAGCGTCTAGATGGGGCGTCAGTACTTCCTTACTTTAGCGACAATAGCCAATATAAATGGATCAAGTTATATTATTGAAATCGACAAAACATTTTCTTTAAATCCTTTAAAGATAAGCATTATATCCCATATAGGAAAACTAGAAAACACGTGATAGGAGATAAAAGGAAAGAACGAATATCGCGATATTAATCACCATAGATCCACAGGGTCATGTAAGCAATGAGATTCTTAAAGAGTTTTATGAAGAGTATGTTAGCCGTTTTCTTGAGCCGATCATCGATAAAGAGTCCATTTTTTGCTCGGATGAAGCTAAAAGGTACGAAACCTTGCCTGTAAGCATAAAATTAGTCACCATCGCCTAATAAGGTTGGATAATCATAAAGTTATTGGTGATAAATTCTATATTTAAAATGTGAACAGTTAAATCACTTGATTAAAAGAATAGCTGAGTATATTTCATGGTGTAGAGCTAGGGTAGTTTTATTTACCGAATTATAAGGCCTGGATAAAGATTGTTTAAAACCATAACAATTGAAGTATAGACGTGGCTACAAATTGCTCTACGAGCAAAGTAGCAACTTTTGCTAACATAGCCATAAATATAGACTATAAAGGTGCTATTTATTTTTTATCTGTTCATCTTACTTTGCTAGGCAAAAGATTAGAAAAACTAATTGACATGGCATTGGAATTAGTTGGACCTCACAGCAAGCTATAAAAAGAATTATTTCCAGTATTTATTAGTAGAATTTAAAAATTCCGGTCCAATTGCAAGTTAGATTCTTATACCAGTGAAGTATTTTTTAATGATAAAAAAAGTATAAACCCTGGATAAAATTTTGTGTAACCCTCTAATTAGGTAATCAATTATAAAAATTTGGCATAAGAAAATTTGATTAAGTGAAATTAAGAATAAAATAATGTATTTTAGCGCAAGTATAGTTTTATCACTACTTTGTATGAAAGTAGAAATTAAAATCCTCATCATAGCATTTTTACTGGTAGTCAATTTTCACTAGCTACCCTCTCTAACCGGTTAGAGGGGTAAACATGATTTATTACTCCAGGAAAAACAGCTGACTAGTAATATTATTTTATTGATGGTCATATTCATTATCATAAACCGATTGTTGCTCGTAAAAATACACGCGCTTATCTTTGTAAAATAAGAGATCCTAAGCGGTAATTTAATTAGATATCGATATTGCTAGTGATAAAAGTGCTCATTACTCACTATTATACCAGGAGTTAGATGGTATTAGCTAATGGTAAAAAAAACAGAAATAATCTACTAGTCTAGTCATAAATGCTAAAATTGATAGCTAATCAATTCAACTAAAGTTTTTCTTCTTTTCTTCGTTAGCGGTAGTCAATGGTATTTGACTATCACATTGTGCTGTTATTTCACCTTTGTTCATAGAATGAACCTTTTTATCCACTAAGAAATTGAGAGGATACTTATCCTGTCAATATTTGCACGATCGAATTGGCCGAAGACAAGTTGCCTTTTAGGATAAAATTGAAATCTGCTAATGTTTGTATGGGTAATTTTCCCCATCCTCATTGATTTAATATTACTAAATCAACATTTTTATTGGTTGACAATTAAAAGCATCATTATTGGCCTATTTCGATATTGGTATTGAGCACGATCGTAAAAGAGTGATTGCTATGCGGAGAAACTTACATACGATGTTATCGTAACCTAATTTTATTTAAGGTACCACTGCTCTATGTAAAGACACCTTTTCTTTATCCAATAATTCACATTATTTATTTAATTAAATCCATAATGGTTATATAACCATTAATATTTGTTAATTCAAAAGAAAAATTGGCGTTAATATCCATTTTAAGTAAGGAATTAATTAATTTAAAATTAATAATATATAGGTAATTTACCTAATTTAGTAACGGGTGTTTAAAATAATTATCTGCTAATTAGTAACCTATACTTGCTAATTTAGCATTAATAATATTAATAGATTGCTATTTAGCATGCCAATTTGCTTCAATGTAAAAAAGGCCTTTCTCATAATAATCAGGAAGACGCTTAAAATGAAGAATATCATTGGTAAATCTCATATCAGGCATTAATTGATTAATTTGTTGATTTTATATATTAATTCATCAACATTTAGACTGATTTAACTGTTAAGACTGTTCTAATTACCAGCGAAATAGCTATGTCATCCACATTATCTGGATAAACCAGCAATGACCCAATCTTTTCTTTAAAAGTGAGTATTAGTCAAATTCAGCTCTTTTATACTCAAATTTTAATTTTTTATAGCTTATTGATTAATTTGGAAAGTAATGAAGAAAATTACCAGCTAATATTGTTTAACATCAACTTTCCTACAGTAACGATTTAAGTGATGTATTGAACAGGATTGGCATTAATTAACCATATTATTGAGATAAGCGCTAAGTTCATCGATGAAAGGAAATTAATTTTATAGCTTTCTTTTACTACCATGGTTGTTAACTAAATATTATTGATCTTAAACAGTTCAGTAGTAAATTGAAATTTACTTCTTAAAATGGGTTATGAGCAGCTAGTTACCTTGATGTTATTCCACACCAAGATATATTGCTTACTAAGAACGCAACACTACCGATTCAATAGCTAACATTCACGTTTTCTAGTTATAATATTTTGCTAACTAAAAGAAAAAATTTAGTGAGAAGATGGTGAAGGTAGCATTAATTCGCCTTGAATAACACAACCAACGGATGTTAGACCATATGAGCCTAAAAGTAGTTCTTGGGAACGAAATTCAAAGGTAATCTATTTAGTATTTAGCTAAAAGCTATTTTTATTAAAAATACAAACATCTTGCAATATAATTTTGCTTGGTGTACTACGTAACAAGATAGTGAGTGATAACGTCTATTTTATATCATACTGAGTATATTTACTGAGTAACTGACTTATCTGTTTTTACTCCATACTGGATTTATATGATCAGGTTAATAAAGATAAACAGTATAAGGAAGGTAAGAATTATGTTTTTAGCTAGCGGCAAACACCGCATGTCCTCTTTTTCATAATTGTTTAGTAACAATCATTACTTTATGCTGTAATGAACTATTTAGCTCAAAATTAAAATAAAAATGAATTACTTGGCTAATAAAGTTTTTAACTTCGCTAACAAAATATTGAGTAAATTAGATAAACCCATTCTCAGAATTTATTTAGTGGTATTTGAAAGCCATATAGATAACTAATTTATGAGTTTTAATAGATAATTAGCATATTTTAATTGCTAAATTCAATAATAGTTATTTATCGATTATATCAATATACTCTTAAAAAATTTTAATCTTATCAAGTTTTTAAATTTAATATTTCTGTTCAAATAAAAATTAACTTTAATTGATAGAGTTATATTATTTCTGGTCTATGGGGTTTTGGAGATGCTTGGTATCCTATTGATTGATTTCGTAAATAATTTCAACAACAGAGAGAGATATGTCATAAAATCTACCATACTGGTGTATCCGCGAAACCAGATATTACCTATGGTCCCATTACGTGAACTCATTCGTGTAATGGTACACGGCAGCTGATATAAGCCACAAGAGTTGAAGCATGAGCTCAAAGCTATTTTAGGATAGCATCCTAAATGCTGCCTTGTCAAGGAGCATCATTATGATCGTCGTTTCTAAGGGTTATTTTCATAAAAAACTATTCAAACTGCTATTCACGATATTGAGATTAAACTGCCTAAGGTCAGGGAGGGAGGGGAGGGGATTGCAGCAGAAACGAAAATATACTTCAAGAGCTCGTTGCTAGCGCCTTATCTAAAGCGTGCAAAAAGCAGCGAAGAGTTCGCTACCATGGCTGTATCTTACCTGCAAGCTATATCTACTGGTGATTTTCATGAAACTCTTGGAGAGCTTTTCCGGTGAAAAGCATATGGTCTCTTTGCCAGAGAGTAGCATCAGTTGACTGAAATAGTAATGGCCTGTTGAATGGTGTGGAATGGCACAGACAATAGGGGGCACTGACTGCATGATTTAAGCGATACGCTATATATTTATTTCTTTGCCGATGGCATAGAGACTCCTGTCAGGCAAGATGATCGCCTTTGCCTGGTGGTATTATCTGGTCACTGAGGTTTGACATAATGAGCTAGTTGTGGTTGAAAATGCTTATCAAGAATCAGAAGCAAAGCTTGGCCGAATTTTTTATGGCCTGCTCGAGGAGAAAGGTTTAACCGTATCTCCCAGGCTTGCTAGAAGATAGTGCACTTGGTTTTTGAAATGCAATAGCAAAAATATTTTCAGACACGCAGTACCAATGCTGCTGAGTACAGAAAACAACTAAGATGCTGTCTTCATTCCTCAAAAGCATGTAACTGAAAGTTAAAGCTAATGGTGCCACAGAGAGGCGGGGAAGCTATGGCTAGCACAGATCCCGTGATGCCGCTAATAAAGCCCTTGATATTTTATTGGTAAGGTTTTCAACGAAGTATCCTTCAGCGATGAAGCAGCTGGAGAAAGATCGAGAAGAACTGCTGCCATTCTACAACTTTCCGTCAGAGCAAACTGGGGGCCCGCCAATAAAACCGAGGAATCCGATTGAATCAACTTTTGCAACAGTAAGGCTACGAAGAGCCGACGCAAAAGAAGTATGGTTTGAGAAAAACAATCCTTTCAATGTTATTTAAGCTACTCCAGTTACTCAGAAAAAGTGGAACTAGCTAATGGGATTTGATCTACTGTGAGCCTGCTGCTGGTAAATAGCCATCCAATTTAAGGATGGAGAACAAATTTATTAACCATCAGAGTAGAATATAGCTTGATCTTCATACACCAGAAGATTTGCTAATAATTTCTGTACTGATAGGTACTTTTGGCAGAGAGAGCATTGCTTTTTCACCGAGAAAGCCCGCTACCAGGGCGGTTTGTAAAAATCTCCGCTGGAGATACCTAGTAGGTACACAGGCATAGTATCAACTATTCCATGCTTTTTACACGCTTTAGATAAGGTGGTAGCAACGAGCTCTTAAAGCATATTCTGTTGCCGCTGTGATCCTCCTACCAACCTCTTGCCACTTTAATCTTAATATCGCCTATACCCGTCTCTATTGTTCGCTGTGGCAAGTAACCGTTAGGGATGACGGTATAGACATCCGTAGACAAGACGGCGTTTCAGCATGTTATCACAGCATGGCTTCAAGCTCAACCTCAACGGCAGTGGTTATCAGCTGTCTGGCAGCATTATGAATAAGTTCATACAAGAGATCACAGGTAATATCTGGTTTCGCTGATACCTGTAGGGTAGACTTTTTATGCTATATCTCTCTAGATTGGTAAAATCAGTCATAAAATAAATTACCTGAATAGACCCCCAACACCATCTCCGAAACCCATACACCAAAAAAGAGCATAACTCTTAATAAAATATTTTTAATCAGCATTATGCCATTTTTAATTTTGAAAAACTAAGTATATCAACATTACTCATTGCTAAAATATAAAAAGCCAGTATCTATGGAGTAACTTTATACTAATCATAGTATAAACCAGATTATTTACTACCAACTAATTGCTTAACAGCTTCCCCAATCTCAGGTAAGCTGCGAACAGTTTTTATACCTGCCGCTTCTAAAGCAGCAAACTTTTCATCTGCAGTACCTTTTCCGCCAGCAATGATGGCGCCAGCATGCCCCATACGCTTATCTTTTGGTGCTGTTATGCCGGCAATATAAGCAACAACTGGTTTTGTTATATATTGTTTAATATAAGCAGCAGCTTCTTCCTCCGCTATACCACCAATTTCACCAATCATAACGATGGCTTCAGTTTGGGAATCTGCCTGGAATAGTTTCAATATATCAATAAAATTTGAACCTGGAATAGGATCACCACCAATACCAACACAAGTAGATTGTCCTAATCCTGCATCCGTTATCTGCTTAACAGCTTCATAAGTTAATGTCCCAGAACGGGATACAATACCGACTTTACCCGGGTTATGAATATCTTCAGGTTGAATACCAATCTTACATTCACCTGGTGTAATAATGCCAGGACAGTTTGGGCCTATCATTCTTACCCCAGTTTCATCTAACTTTGCTTTCACTGTTAGCATATCTAAAGTGGGGATCCCTTCTGTAATGGTAATAATCAGTTTGATGATATCACTGTTGATCGCTTCAAGGATCGAATCTTTACAGAAACGAGCAGGAACATAAATTACCGATGCGGTTGCACCTGTTGCTTTTACTGCTTCGCATACTGTATTAAAAACAGGTAATCCTAAATGCGTTGTTCCACCTTTACCTGGCGTTATACCACCGACTATTTTTGTTCCATAAGCGATTGCCTGCTTTGAATGAAAAGTTCCTTGGCTACCTGTAAATCCCTGGCAGATAACTTTAGTATTTTTATCAATTAAAATAGACATTATTTATTTTGCCTCCGCTGATGCTACTGTTTTTTCTGCCGCATCAGTCAAACTGGTTGCAAGAATGATCTTTAGGCCACTATCCACTAGCTTTTGCGCACCTAGCTCAGCATTATTGCCTTCAAGACGAACAATAACCGGGACTTTTACCAAAATTTCTTTAACCGCTCCAATAATACCATCAGCAATTAAATCGCAGCGAACAATGCCACCAAAAATATTAACCAAAACAGCTCTAACATTATCATTAGATAAGATAATTTTAAATGCTTCTGCTACATGTTCCTTAGTCGCACTACCACCGACATCAAGAAAATTAGCCGGAGCTCCGCCGTGTAACTTCACAATATCCATGGTTCCCATGGCTAAACCAGCACCATTAACTATACAACCAATATTACCATCTAAAGCAACGTAGTTTAATTCCCATTTTAATGCATGGGCTTCACGAGGATCTTCCTGAGAAATATCACGCATCTTTTGTAATTTTATTTGACGGTATAGTGCATTATTATCAATACTAAGCTTTCCATCCAGACAGATTAAATCCCCTTGCTTAGTGATGACGAGGGGATTAATCTCGATTAAAGCTAGATCATGCTCGAGAAAAATTCTCAATAATCCAATAAATATTTTAGCAAACTGCTCAACTTGTTTGCCGATCAAACCTAATTTGAAAGCAAGCTCACGTCCTTGATAAGGCATAGGACCGGTTAAAGGGTCAATGATAGCTTTATGAATAAGCTCTGGTGTTTGTTTTACAACTTTTTCAATTTCAACCCCACCTTCAGTCGATGCCATAAAGACAATTCGACGTGTACCGTGATCTATCATCGCACCTAAATAAAGCTCTTTATCAATATCCATTGCTGTTTCTAGTAAAATTTGATTAACAGGCTGTCCATGGCCATCAGTTTGGTAAGTTACTAAGCGTTTTCCTAACCAATTTTCAGCAAATAGCCGAACTTCATCGCGATTACTAACAACTTTTACACCACCTGCTTTACCTCGACCACCAGCATGTACCTGACACTTTGCAACCCAAGGACTAGTGCCCAATTTTACGATGGCATCTTCTGCCTTTTTAACTGTTTTACAAGCATAACCTGTCGGTACTGGCAAACCATAACGAGCAAATAACTGTTTTGCTTGATATTCATGTAAGTTCATGATTTCTATCCATAATTTATCCTAACAGAGAGATAACGAGTCTCTATATATTTTTATTTAAAAATTAGTTAATAGAAATTAACCAAGTTTTGCTTGAAACTGAGTAAATAACTTCACTTTAAATTGGTTATCTAGACCTCTAACAATAAACGAGCCGGATCTTCCAACATGTCCTTTATTGTCATCAAAAAGGTAACCGACTCACGTCCATCAATTAAACTGTGATCATAAGAGAGTGCTAAATACATCATTGGCAAAATTTCAATTTTACCATCAACTACCATAGGCCTATCTTTAATAGCATGCATACCTAAAATTGCACTTTGCGGAGGATTAATAATAGGGGTTGACATTAAAGAGCCAAAAACACCACCGTTAGTAATAGTGAAGTTTCCACCTGTCAATTCTTCAACCGTTAATTTGCCATCACGTCCCTTAACTGCAAACTTTTTAATACCTTTTTCAATTTCAGCCATGCTAAGGGCATCTACATCACGTAATACTGGGGTGACTAAACCTCTAGGCATGGAAACAGCAATACTAATATCAAAATAACTATGATAAATCACATCTGAACCATCAATTGATGCGTTCACTTCAGGATAACGCTTTAAAGCTTCAACAACTGCTTTCACATAGAAAGACATAAAACCTAACCGCACACCATGCCGTTTTTCAAAACTTTCACCATAATGTTTTCGCAAATCAAAAATAGGCTTCATATTTACTTCATTAAAAGTAGTCAAAATGGTTGTACTGTTTTTTGCTTTCAGTAACCGTTCTGCAATACGTTTACGCAAACGCGTCATTGGTACACGTTTTTCTCTCCGATGAGAAGATGTTGATGATATCGTTGTAGATGCGTCACTCTGTTGCTTAATCTGTGTATTTTTACTTGCTATTGATTGATTTTTAATATATTTCTCAACATCATCTCTCGTTATACGCCCTCTTACACCGCTACTTTTAATATTGGCTATGTTTAAGTCATGTTCTCCAATTAAACGACGGATAGCAGGTGTTAATACATTATGACTCTCTTCCTCAAGACTAGCAGTATGATGTTTAGCTGGCGCTAACTCTGTAGTCTCTTTTACCTCAACTGGAATTCCGGTACTGTTACTAACATGTATGCGACCTAATGCTTGTTTAGGTAGAACAATAGCTCCTTCTTCTTCCAAAATTGATTCCAAAACACCTGAATCTGTTGCTGGTACTTCAAGTACAACTTTATCCGTTTCAATTTCTACTAATACTTCATCACGATCTACCTGATCACCTTTTTTCTTGTGCCAAGTTATAACTGTAGCATCTGCAAGAGATTCAGGAAGATCAGGAACAAGAATTTCTATGCTACTCATTTTCTATCCTTTAATTTATTCATTTTTAGCGTATTATCAATCAATGCTTTTTGCTGTTCTTGATGAACAGATGCGTACCCTACGGCAGGTGAAGCAGATGCAGGGCGCCCCGAATAACTTAATAATGAACCTTTTGGAATTACATCCCGAATATTATGCTGACTACAGTACCATGCACCCTGATTAAGAGGTTCCTCTTGACACCAGATAAAGTCACGAACGTGCGAATAAGGCTTGAGCATAGTTTCTAAATCTTTATGGGGAAATGGATATAATTGTTCAATACGAACAATAGCAAGATTTTTTTGTTTATTTTCACGACGTTGTTTTAGTAAATCATAATAAACTTTACCTGAACATAAAACGACACGTTTAATTTTTTTCGCATCTATTAGATCAACTTCACTAATTACCGGCTGGAATTCACCATTAGCTAACTCATCCAAACTAGAAACCGCAAGAGGATGACGTAATAATGACTTGGGTGACATAACAATCAATGGACGTCGCACGTTACGCAATATTTGGCGACGGAGCATATGGTAGACCTGAGCTGGAGTAGACGGAACACAAACTTGCATATTTTGTTCCGCACACAATTGTAAATAACGCTCTAAACGGGCAGAGGAGTGATCTGGACCTTGTCCCTCATAACCATGAGGTAACAACATGACTAATCCACACATGCGTCCCCATTTCTGTTCACCAGAACTAATAAACTGATCGATAACCACTTGCGCCACATTAGCAAAATCACCAAACTGGGCTTCCCAAATAGTTAAAACCCCTGGCTCGGCTGATGCATAACCATATTCAAAGGCAAGTACCGCTTCTTCAGATAAAACAGAATCCCAAACATCAAAAATTCCTTGATTTTTACGTATATTAGCCAAAGGGATATAAACTGAACCATTAGTTTGATTATGAATAACTGCATGACGATGAAAAAAAGTACCTCGCCCTACATCTTCACCTGATAAACGGACTTGTATCCCTTCATCAACTAATGTTGCATAAGCCAAAGTTTCTGCTGCTCCCCAATCAAGCAGTTTTTTACCGTTCGCCATTGCCAGGCGATCACTATAAATTTTTTCAACCCTAGCCTGCATGATAATCTCTGTAGGAATAGTACTTAAACGTTTAGCTAAATCTTGTAGTTGGTTTTTTTTAACTTTAGCAGGGTAATTATAATTCCATTCATAATTTAAATAAGGTTTCCAGATAGAATAGTTAGTTCGCATTGGTCGCCATTCATCAACGACACAATCACCGTGATCTAATTTATCACGGTAAAGATTAACCATTTCTGTTACTTTATTGCTAGTAACTATTTTTTCTGCTATCAATTTATCCGCATAAATTTTACGTGATGTAGCATGTTTTTTTATTTTTTGATACATAATTGGCTGGGTAGCACTCGGTTCATCTGCTTCATTATGACCCTGACGACGATAACAAACTAAATCAATGACTACATCACGTTTAAACTTATTACGAAAATCTAATGCCAATCGAGTAATAAAAACAACTGCTTCTGGATCGTCAGCATTAACATGAAAAATAGGTGCTTGCACCATTTTCATAATATCAGTGCAATATTGTGTTGAACGTGCATCTTTAGGATTGGAGGTGGTAAAACCTATCTGGTTATTAATCACGATCCGTACTGTAGCACCAACCTCATAACCACGCGCCTGGGACATATTCAGCATTTCCTGAACGACTCCCTGCCCTGTCAGGGCTGCATCACCATGAATAGTGATTGGCAATACCATATTACTACGACCTTCATCTAAACGATCACGACGAGCACGGACAGAACCGATTACTACTGGACTAACTATTTCTAAATGCGATGGATTAAAAGCTAAAGCTAAATGAACTAAAGCACCTTCTGTTTTAAAATCAGAAGAAAAGCCCTGATGATATTTAACATCACCAGTACCTAAATGATCTTTATGTTTACCGGAAAACTCATCAAATAGCTCTTTTGGTTGCTTACCTAAAATGTTAACTAGAACATTTAATCGCCCACGGTGAGCCATTCCCAATATGACTTCACGCGTATCCTGTTGGCCTGCATAACGGATTAGATCGGTTAACATCGGAATGAGCGAATCGCCTCCTTCTAGAGAAAAACGTTTTGCGCCAGGAAATTTTACTCCAAGATAGCGCTCTAATCCTTCAGCAGCAGTTAATTCTAATAAAAAGCGAATCTTTTCTTGTTTGCTAAATTGTTCATTAACAGGCGTTGCTAATTCTAGGCGCTGTTGGATCCAACTTTTCTCTTCAATATTACTAATATGCATGTATTCTGCACCAATTGAAGAGCAATAAATACGTTTCAGTGCACTATAAAGCTCACTTAATTTCATTGTTTCCTGGCCAATAGCAAAAGAACCAACATTAAATGTTTCTTCAAAATTAGCATCAGTTAAATCATGAAATGCAGGATCTAAATCTGGAACTGTTTCTTGTTTCCATAGGTCTAATGGATCAAGATTTGCATTTTGATGTCCTCTAAAACGAAATGCGTTTATTAATTGCAGGACTTTAACTTGCTTCGCATACAAAGACGGATTACTAACTGAAGTTTGATAACGTGTAGAATCCTTCGCCAATAAACGAAAATATTCACGTGTTTCAGAATGGGTGTATTCATTGATGGAGCTTGCAGCACCACCTGGTAGTTTATTAAAAAAGTCTCGCCAGACTACATTAACAGAATTAGGGTCAGTTAAGTAGTTTTCATAAAGCTGTTCTATATAAGACTGATTTGCACCAGTTAAAAAACTTGAATCTAACCAGTCCTTCATTACTTCGTTCTGCATTGCGATCCCTTTAAGGCTTAATTTTCGTCGTAGTTAACAGTACCTCTTTTTATATAGAGGGTTTTAATAAAGATTCTTTAATCGTATTCTATACATGATTATCAATAAAGGAGCGATTTATTAAGTTTTCCTTATTATAAAAGCCTTTAAAAACCAACTGCAGCCGATTTTTAAAGGCTGCTACTGTAATTTTTACCACACAAAAATAAATATCAATTTAAAAAAATACTTTTCTAGTTTTTTTATTTTCCGCAATATTTTGATTATAGAAATTTTTGCTAAATCTGGCTAGAAGACTACATTTTAATAACATCGATTTAATGTGACCAATAGCTTTAGTTGGATTTAAATCTTTTTGACAAACACTAAAATAATTCATAATGCTATGACAACTAAATACACTAAATAAAAGCATCATTTAAATTATCTAATCTGGTATCAGTTTCTTCAGTATTCCGACACTATCGATTAAAAATCGATAAGCAGATAATAAACCAGAATGACAAATAAATTTATCCGAATTCTACTAAAATGATCGAGATGAGGTTGAATAACAAACACAAAGAATACATTTATTAAACCATTCAATTTTCTCCTTGTTCTTGAGTCTGTAAATACTCACAAACCGGTGAATTTTTACCATGATTAATATTAATAAAGTAAGGAAGAATTTTTCTTCTGAATATAAAATTAGGGAATATCAACAACTAAATCTTAAACAACTAGTAAGCTTGACAATGGTGGCGAACAAGAACTTTTTTGTTTATCCCAACACAAAGCTAATAATGGTGTAATATACAAGCTAAGTTATTTTGGCCATTCATATTTAAAATCTATCGGAACCACAAAGGCTTTTTAAAGAAAGAACAGCGAAATATTAAAGTAGGATCTTTTTCTTTTAGTTCGATAAAAGCATCTACCAACATTGTGTCACGCCATTCACACAGCGATGTTTAAAGTGTAGTCTTGTCTATGTGGTATATTATCGACGTCTGGATTGTAACGATAAATTGAAAATTCAATTTTATAATCTACTTTCTCTTCAACACTATTATTAACGGCACGCATTAATAAATACGTATTTTAAGTAAAAATGGATCAGATAACTCAGTTTATATATTAACTGCTAGGCGACTCATAGTTCTAGACTATGGTAAATATACGTTTGACATAACCAATTTATATTATCACGATCAGGGTGATTAAAATGACTATCTCCAAAAGCCGTTTCTACTAAACTATCTACCTCTAAATATTCAATGCGTTTGGTATTAAATTCGCGTGAAGTATCCATCCAAACAGGCATTTTAAAACGTTCACGAATTACCTTTAATTCTTATAAGCGTCCCCTTACCTTAGCCATCATCTCCCATTGGTTTACGGAAAACAGAAAACGGAAAATCATGTTGTATCCAAGCTTCTAATGCTTCGCATATTTCAAGCGGATCTTCACCACTATCTGTATTATCAGCTATGTTGGGAAAGGTTATTGCTTTGCTCGAAGAGCAATTTGTAGCCATGTCTGTATTTCAATTATTGTGGCTTCAAACAATCTTTTCTAAGCTAGATAATTCAGTGAATAAAATAATCTTATACCATGGAATATATTCAGGCATCTTTTTAATCGGCTGATATAACTGTTCAGATTTTGAATGTGGAATTTTTTATCAATAACTCTCTTATTATCCAACCTTATTAGATTAGGCAATAGTGACTAAATTCAGCCTATCTAGCAAAAGTTTTGTACCATTTTACTCCATCCGAGCAAAGGATAGACTCTTTATCAATGATCGGCTTTAAAAAACGGCTAAGACACTCTTCTGCATTAAACTCTTCAAGAATCTCATCACTCTTATGACTCTTGTCGATCTCTGGCGATTAAGACCGCAATTCATTCTTTTCTATTCCTCCTCTTCCGTGTTTTCTAGTTTTCCTATGCAGGATATAACGGTTCCCTTTAAAGGAGTCAGGAAAAATATTTTGTCGACTTCAATAATACCACTTAGTGCATTTATGTTGGCTGTCTCCGCTGAAGAAAGGAAGCACTGACGCCATATAAACGCTGTTTTTAAATCAATGCCTGTTTGTTTTGTTAACTCTCGTAAAGTTAACCTATTCAACATATATCGCAAATAACTAAACTATTTATCCTTGTAATGTAATTTTACTAGAGGACTTCCAGTAAGATTGTTAAATATTTTTCTACAATTAGGGATTTGCAAAGATATCGCTATAACTAACCCTAATTAATATCCACAGCGGATAACATGTTCATTATGACAATATGGATAGGATAAAGTAAAATAAGTTACTTTAATTCATGAAGTGCATGAATCGATATCATCTCGACAGATTCTTTTCCGAGAAGACTAATGAGATGCGGCTTTATGTCTACAGGGAGTGAGGAAAGAGTCTCTTTGATCTGTATGACTGTTTGCTTTTTCATGGCAACCTCTATAGTAAAAATCCTTCATACAGTATAAGGAATTTCTACCAACAACCTTTGCCAACATAGCTGTATCATCATCCCAGCGATTTAAACACGTTAATGCTGCATTAATATCAGATTCACGGCATCACACATTGAGGCTTGTTCTAATAAAGATTGTTTAAGATATAACCCGTAAGAACATCTGAATACAACTAAATCAAGTAATAAATTTCCGCCAAAACGGTTTGCGCTATGTATGATATAGAAAAATAAGCAATTTCACCAACAGCAAATGATCATAAGATCACAACATTTTTACCTTTTCATTAATCATCAATGGCTATCCCTCCAATTACTTTAGTTAAGATCCCGCCCATTCTATAATAACAAATAGGAATAACTGGAATGGATTCTTTAATGAGATCAACATCAGAAAAGCCCTAGATAATTCAAGATTACTCGGGTAATCGTGACTTAAACATTTATTTATCTAAATAATCTAGTTTTAATTTAAAATGTGGTTACCACGCGGGGGTAGAAGCCACAATATCAACATCCACTACCTTTACGGATCTCTATCATAATTGAGCAAGCAAGAACATCACAAGCAACCAAATCTTTTCACTTACTGCATAACTTTCCATAAAGAAAATGCTCACATATTTATTAACTAAATAGCCACCATCTACTCTACCAAACATCCCTTTATCAGTAGTACATATGCGCCAGCAATTTCAGTTGGATGAAATTGCCACATTTCCATATCCTGTAATATTGCACAACCTGCCACCTACTACAGCCATGCTAACAACGTCGCCAATATTAATATACGCATTAGTTGTTGAGTGATAAATCCTTCCTGCTCCAACTGTCGTAAAATAATGGCTTTAGCTTTAAAGTAAACGATCTCACAGTATTATTCCATGCATAATACTGTAGAACTGATTACCTCAGCATCCTGATTTTTAACTAAATCAAGTGAATTCCATTCGGAAAAATCGTATGGTAGTTTTTTAAATTCTGTTGATAAAGATAAAGAATATACAAAATGCCAATGCCAAAGTTCTATTTGCTACTGCAGTGCAAACTGCTTGCTCACAACAAGAATTTTTTAATGCCACTAAATAGATGTTGATATAAATACAACCGTCCTCTAAACGTAAAAATGGTAAGCTCATTATCTACTCAAGGCCAGTATAACCTCAGGTCCAGTTTTATAAATGTACTCAATGGCATCTTGATCACCTATATAATCAAAGGCTTTGGCTGGGATCATACATATCCCATCCCATTGCCACTCATCTTCATTAGTATTCCCTAACGCAATAATGACCCCTACACTACTATTGTTCTATAAATAAAATAAGTCATTAATATAACTATAAAAATAGTTGTGATAATAATCACAATACAATTGACTTAATATAATTGGTTAGTAATTATTATAAGCCTATCCAGGTATGTATATATAAGATGGAAATGAGTGTTAAAATTTTTGTTATTGGAAAAAGAAAAATGTCCGCCAAACAGCATAATTTTACTCAGTTATGACAATAAAACTAATAATATAAAGGGTATAAATCGCAATAATAATAGTATATGCACGAAGTAATAGCTAATCTTGTGTGCAATACAATACGGCATAAATATTGATGCATTAACTACCATAGAAAAACCTCGCTAAGATCAAAAAATAGCACTAATAATAATTGCAGCCATCACTGAAATACCTCCTACAAGCAAACTCTTATCAATAAAACTAAAATTCATTAGCATATGACGAATGCTAGTACTAATATTATGTATAAGTGCAGTCAATACACTCAAAATAATGAATTTCATAAAAATTATCCATAATTTCAATAGCAAATCGAAAACTTTCAAGTGAAGAAAGGGATAATAAAATATCGACCGCAATAAAAGGTAATAAAAGCAGAGAGAAAATATAAAATCAAAACCATTATATGGTAAAACTCGAAAAATAAATTGTCTGCAATTGAACATTGATAAATCTTTATTTTTATAATTTTACACCAACATACCTATTTATTGTTTTCCTGCTTCCAGAGATGAAGCAGAAATCAAACAGAGATCCGTAATAACAAAGTATTACTAAGCTTATAAATTATTTCCATAATATATTAAAAAAGTTGTTACTCATTTACGCTTGGCTACTCCCTCATATAAACGAAGTTACTTCAAAAACCTCGTTTATAGGATATGAGCTTCACATGCCCATTACAATTATAACACATTATGTTTGGACAGATTTAGCTTGAAGAGTGACTCTTGTCACAATTTAAATATCGGTCATTAAATTAATTATCTAATTTGATAAGTTATTAGTAAATCTGGTATATGATAACGATCAATATTCTCCCCTTACGCTCAGCTATAATGCTTCGTGAATCTGTTTTCCATCTTTAAATTTGGTCTTGTTTAGCACCATGGTCAGGCAGATGTCAACACTCCCATTCGCTGGTTCCAGGTTTTCTCAGTAAATTCTAGCAGCTTAAATAACATTGAAAGGGTTGTTTTTCTCGAACCACAGTTCTTCGCGCGTCGGCTTCGTAATTTTAGTATCAAAAAAGCCAATTCAATCAGATTTGTCGTTCTTATTGACGCCTAGTGTAATGACGGAAAGTCGTAGAATGCCAGCAGTTCTTCTCGATATTTCTCTAGCTTCTTCATCGCTAGAGGAGGATACAGTTCGCTGAAACCTTGCCAATAAAACATCAATGGCTTTATTAGCAGCATCACGGCTCTCTTGCTAACCAGACATCCCCTTCCGTGTGCAGCTTAATCTCAGCCTTAACTTTTGGTTGCATGCCTTTGGAGTAAAGCTAGGACATTAGCTGTTTTTTACCCAACAGGATTAATGTTGCGTTTGCAGGAATATCATTGCCATTGCATTCTAAAAACTAAGGACACCGTCTTCTTCTGTAGCAAACTTGGCAAATACGGTTAAAGCAACGACGAGCTTGCAGGCCATTGAGAAATTTGAGCCTGTTTTTACTTCTAACTCTCGATAACCGCATCTTTAAGCTCAACTAACTCTTAATAGTCATGCTCAGTAACGCCGATAACGATCAATAGGCAAAAGCTGTAAACTAAGTGAAATAAACCATTAAGCCTTGCAGACCACACCCCCTGCGCCAAGCGCCTGATTGACTCCTGGCTCCTGGTAACTGCGAAGTCATCAAACCGGAGTACATTTCCTGACTACATCATTACCTGGCGCACTATCGCAAACCGAACGAGTTCAGCATAAAAGAGGCATATGCGGATTTTTGCGACGAATGACAACAAGCGCTATTTGGATAAGTCGTTGATGTTATCCGCGCGCAGCCTTCTCCTATGATGCGATGCTGTATACGATGGAGAAACTGAAGGAAACTGTCAAAAAGCGTGAACGCAAGACCAGTAGCGAATATCAACCAGCTGGAAAGATTTCTCCGCTGTGACTAGACCAGTCTGCCGGTGAATTACATCTGTATTGGGAGCACGGTCACGAGATAAAGATGAAAGTCGTCCATTCTGATCATGATCAGCCATTTTCGCTGGAAGTGATCTTTATTATCGATGGCAGTTGCCACTATATCACCGGCTGGAGCAGCCTGTCGCTCTCCGAGAACGTAATTGCCGTTACCGATACCTTTCGCTATGACATTGCTACACACAGTAAGCCATTTCTCTACTATTTGAATAGTAACAACGCTGAAATTAACAATACGCTGTATACAGATATTACTTATATTTTAACCCGCAAGATATTGAACATTCAAGCGGTATTCCTGGGAATCCGCAGGAACGCCGCATTATTGAACAGATGAATCGTAGCTTCCCCCATCTATCTTGCCAGCTACTTCGATACCTATTACTGGTAGTGACGTTGATTTGGAAACCCTGGGCAAGATCGAGAATGTGCTTAAATAAGCGTTGAACGTCCAGGCATCCAGGCAAAGGGCCATGAACTAAGTGTCGACCAGCAAACCACGGTGCACAAGGTGGCCCTCTTCCTTGGAAATGATGATTAATGAAATTAATAGCGAGGTCAGCGACTGATACAAACGCCCCTCCGCATAGTGAACTTCCCCCCCATCAAACAACCAGATGGCCAGCATTACAGAGCAGCTGAGTTTCACCAATGAAAACTAGAAAACCATGGTACCGAGCTAGAATGACTAACCTAGTTTGAACTTCGTGACCTGTTGTTTATGGCGCAGACAGAACACACCGTCAACCGCTATGAAATCCCTTTTCTCAACAATATTTATTATGCCGAGGAACTAGCGGATGAACATGGTCGCAAGCTACTGGTGAGTTACGACATTCATGATGCTAGGAAGGTTATCGCGGGCGCCACATGGACACTATTTATCTGTGTGAAGCACTCTAGGATGGCAATAAACGGCTGGCCTTTCCAATGTGATGCCGCATATCACAACTGGAAGGATCGTATTAAAGAGATGCATAAGCGGGGGTGAAGAGAAAGTGGGATTAGCAGAGGAAGAGGAAATACCCTGACATTACCTGGCGGAAAATGGATGGCCTATGGATTACCGATAAATGTATTGTCGGTAAATAAAGAATACCGCATTGAAGACCGAAGTTGAGAAAGAGAACGGGAACCTCGCTACGGAAGTAGCGTTACAAAAAAATTTGCATTACTGGAACCTCAGCAGATTGACCTGCTGTTCTAAAAATCATTTAGTCTCCCAACCGAGTTTGGCCCTAGCGAAAGACAAATCTTTTCTCTATTAAGTAAGCAGCATCATGACTGAAAACGGGTATGTTGTATTGGAAAAGGTTATTGCTTTGCTCGCAGAGCAACAACCTTTTCCAACACAGATGATCATCAACATCATCTCGTTTTACCCTTTAGCAATAGGTAAAGTTCAGCTATGCCATATAACGCTTACAAAAAGTAGACCAAAATTCTCTTCTTGCATGAAGAACAGCTCTGTTTTAGGTGTTTTAATTGCCTAATGATGCAGCCTCATCATTAGGCAATTTTGCCATCAATTGTTATCCCTCCTTAGTAATCCTATCTTAGCATGATAGGGCCTGTGGGGACGATGTCAAAATCTATAATGGATCCGGGCCAAACAGTTAAATAGATATTCCATTAGGCAAATTTTATCTTGATTCAACTTAATTATTATCTGCTTGCTAGCTAATAATTCTTTTCACCGTTGGCTTGGAAAAAATAACTTTGAATGAAGTTCAACATCCCTCCATAAGCAGGGAGAAGAAATAACAAATAAATAAATAACTTAAAGCTATAGTCGACTAAACCAATTTCTACCCAATTTATCGCCATAAAAGAATCAGTGCTATGATAAAATGCAATGAAAAAGAAAGTAATCGTATCCAATAGATTACCCAAAAACATTGCAGCAGTCGGCGAAATCCACCAAGGACGATAATTACGTAATTTATTCAATACGAAAATATCCATAATTTGGCCTAAAGCGTAAGCCATGAAGCTTGCCAGCGCAATACGGGTAACAAATAAATTAAATTCATTTAGGGTGATAAACCCTTGCCATTCTCCTTGGTAAAAAAGTGCCGAAAGAATGTAGGAGACAGAAAAAGCCGGTAGCATCGCTGCAGCAATAATCCGTCGAGCGAGAGAAGCACCATAAATACGTACAGTTAGATCTGTTGTCAAAAAAATAAAAGGAAAAGTGAATGCTCCCCATGTGGTATGAAAGCCAAAAATAGCAATCGGAAATTGTAGCAGATAATTACTAGAGGTAATAATCAAAATATGAAAAAAGGAAAGCCAGATGAGTGCCTTGATACGCTGTTGTTGCGTCAATTCAAACATATTATACCTTTTTATTTAATGAGCTTATGGAACCCGTGATAATTGAATTTAGACGATACATGATACGCATAAGATAAGATAAAAAGAAAATAAATAATAAAGTTTATTTATACTATATTTAATTTAATAAATGACAGGCAAATTTATTTGATTTGGGATATAATTCCAATCTATTATCGAATAGGCTTTTTTAAAAAACGAAATACCTATGCCAGATATTTTTACTAACCCTAACCAAATCCTTGATACACAAGGATTACGTTGTCCTGAACCAATTATGATTATAAGAAAAATAGTTCGTCAGATGGTTAAAGGTGAAACATTATTAATTATTGCGGATGATCCGGCTACAATCCGTGATATTCCTGCTTTTTGTCGTTTTATGGAACATCAATTGCTAGCAGAAGAGATTCAGCAACCTCCCTACCGTTATTTAATCCACAAAAAAGTTAATTAATATTAAAATTTAATCGGTTTTAAATAAAATTTAATCTTGAAAAAGAGAGGTATAACTTCTATAACCTCTCTTTTTTCAAGATACAATTAATTTTAATAAAATATTTATTCTGTATAGTTAGATCCTTCAATAAACGAAGCTTATTTGTGGTCACTAATGCAGGTGACACCGGAATCTGCTAAAATAGCCATCTATAAGGCGGTTATGAGTCAATGCCGTATCACCGGTTTCAAGAGCGACGACATCCATTCCATTATCCATGGAAATGCCAATATTTTCGGGCTTCATTGCAGGAACATCATTAATACCATCACCAACCATCAGTATATACTCAGTTTTATTGAATGCTATTATGGAATTAACTTTATTTTTAGGTAATAGCTCTACTTGATAAGCTAAACCAATTTTTTAAAATTGATTAACTGTCAGTGGGTTATCATCAGTTACCATGACGGTTTTAATAGCCAATTTTTATAGTTGATTCACGGCATCAATGGCATCTCTGATGCGTAATATATCTTGCATAGTAATAATGATAAGTAGCTTGTTATCGACTAATTACCACAACAACAGTTTTAGCTTGATTTTAAGTGGTTTTACAGTTTCTTGCCGTTCTATGGTTAATATCTTATCAGAGAGTTTATTCGCTGCTAACACCAGAACATATTTTATTTATCAAATAGACTTCCACATCAATACCAACCAATGCTTTATGATTTTTGGCGAGTTCAATATTAATTTCTACTGCTTGGTCTTTAGAAAAAATCGCTTTTGCTAAAGGATGCTGGAATCTACTTTCAATTGAAGCAATAAATTGCAATAGTGTTTCTTGAGTTACTATTTTAGCTGTTATAATATTTGTAACTTATTGTTTCTATTCTGTAAGTATAGCTGTTTTGTCTAATGTAACTCGGGTGACTAAACCTAATTCCTTCAAGGCTAGGCCAGTTTTAATAAAGGCTCCGCAAGGAGTTTGCTGCCGCCAAGAGCAGAAGTAATTGACAATGGAGTAGAGATCACTAAAACACGATGGGAAGCGATTAACAACAAGCTTAGGCTACGATAGATCCATAATATCCCAAATATTAAGTAAAAATAGTGGCGGAATAATAATAAGCAATCTAGGAACTAACATAATAAATGACGTATAAATTTGGCTAAAACGATCAATAAAACGTCCAATAGAATAAGTGCGTTGCGCTCTTCACTTTCCTCAATTAAGATCATAATGCGATAAATCGCATTATGATCTTAATTGGATATTACTTTTATTTGTATAGCACCGATTGATAGAAATATACAAGCTGATACTTTTCAGCTATTTTCGTTTAACAAGGACTGATTCACCGCTTAGTACGTTTTCATGAAAACTACCAAATTAATTCAGTAATTCAGCATCGGTTAGTAAATTGGCTAGCAGGAACGATTTCAATAATATCGACTGGTTGCAGTATTGAGACAGGAACAATACTTCTTTAGACCATTTTTAATTAGGGTGACTTGTTCAAGAATAAGCGGTATTAAAACTACTGATGCCTTGGCGTGCACATATCCCCCCAGCGGCATATGACTCTAATTCTTTCTCCTAAAAAACAATAACAATACCATCCCCCCCGCTTCTTCGCTTGCATTAATGAATAATGCGCTTATTTCGGAAAAACTCATTAGTGCTTCTATCCCCAAAAAAGTACCTGAGCGTATCAGCTGTATTGCTCTAACAGTAATCAGATAGAGCTCATAGAGTGTTATTAGAATAAAAGCAATTTGTCCTATTTTTCTTCAATGAAGGAGTTTCCAAAACTGGTTAACATAAAAATATTAAAATAATTATAGGATTAGATTGAATAAATGGATTATTTTACCTTTTCGGCTGATTTAGCTGTGTTGAGGTTATATAATTTAAAGCCAATTTATTGCACAGCTTTGATAATATCATCACGAACATCATCATCAACATCAACAATCAATTTTTTGGTTATAAATAGCACTTTTACTTGTTTGACATGATTGAACTTGCTAACGGCCATTTCAATTTTACGCGCGCAGCTAACGTAAATTCATACCAGTTACAATTCAATGCAAGCATACCGTTCCTCTTGAGATCAAGACATTAATTTCTTCTGGTCTAAGTGAATGTTCACTTAGCATTATGTTTATCAGTATCATTGCATACCTACTGATCAGTAAGATCAGTATTACTCTTCGTATGATAATACTCTTCATAAGCGCTATTTTTTTTGCGAATAGCGATACAATTTTTTGCTATATTTATGAACACTAACTTTCTTTCTTATTGCTGCAGCGACCACTTGTTGTAGAGAGCAAGATTGTGTAGTATGCTTATGTTGTTGATGGGATATATGGATATGTGCACACATTGCATCCCCCAATTTTAATTCACTCACTTAAAATTTTGTTTCTGTGATTTAGTTATCATTTTAGAGTTAACCTTAAAATAAAACCTAAAAAAAGGAGATTTTTAATAAAAATGCTATTTACCTGAAAATGGTTATTAACCTAACTTATAAATAAAGTGAACGTACAATGAAAAATTGAGTAATAAAATAGCAAGCAGTAATTATCGCTTTAAAAGCGTTAAATCAATAACGAAAGTTAGGAATAAGCCAAATACTATTAGCAATAAAAAGTAAAAATGCAGCTACCTCTCTAAAGTAATAGAGTAATTATGTTCTCTTGGTAGACTAAAATATTGCTCACCTCCGCTATTCATCTCAGAATGAATGAGATTGTTAGTAGAACACTAGCAGCCAGCCACGCCTAGTGATTTAAGAGGTGCCCATATATTATAATCAATACAATAACACTGAGAATCAGTAAGGACAGCCAATAATGGTAAGTAGAAAGTGAAATTTATATGCATTGAAAACGAATGGTATAAAGAAGAAACCTAAAAGATAGTAAAAATAGCAGCTAATAAGAGTTCATTGGAAAGGATTTGCCAGCTATCAGCAATTAGCATCACTAACTAAGATCCCCACCATGATTAAGATAGCCGCCAGCATCAGAAATTTTGGCATCCCAGGCCGAAAAGCACAATTGCTCGAAACAGCTAGGAATTACATTTATGGAGATCGCAATAGGCAGCATCAATATAGAACAAACTAGAAAATAACACAGCAAGAAATGGGCAATTGATCATGGTTTTTATATGAACACGTTAAGTTTGCAGGTTTCCATGACTTTGATGATAAGGTTACAGCTCTATATTCAGCCTTATTGTAGCTAATTCTGCTGGACTCGATGAGATTTGCCAACTTAGATCTTATTCCCTGCGCGAACTTTAGTTCATAAACCCATTCAGGTTTAATGAATCACGGTCTTAACTATCATTGCCATCATTATGGATGCCCAGGCTCAACACCCTTTGAGTATTAACCATTTTTTAGAGTTTATATTTATCAGCAACATACTTTAGTAAGGTTTAACGCTGACCGCTGACATAATTTTTATAGAAAGTCCGATCATGTGCAGCTATCCTCCCATACTGTCTGAGCTAGTTTGTTAGCAATCGCAACTATCGCTACTTAAGTGTTGGCCGACGGAGCTTCAGCTCAGTAATACATTTTTCTGGTTTTTATAACCATTGGAGCGCTACTTCTTGCCCCATAGATAAAAAGGGTTAGCATATAAGTATTACTACGCTTAATTTAAGAGTTAAGCTCATTTCTGGTGTATGGGGGTTTCGGGGATCGGTGCCATATCCTACTGATTGATTTCGTGAATAATTTCAACAACAGAAAGATGATATGCTATGAAAAGTTCATTTTTCAAGGTAGTGTATCCCGTGAAACTAAATATTACCTCTGTTCATTTGCATGAACTCATCCGTAATGCTTCCAGGCAGCTGGATCCACTGCCGTTGAGACTAAACTCGAAGTCATGCTGCGACAAGATGATGAACGCCACATTTCCGACGGATTCGTCACCATGCCGTTGATCCGTAACGGTTATTTTCTACAGCGAACTATACAAAGTGATATTGGCGATATTGATATTAAAGTGCCTAAAATCATGGATTGCAGCACCAAAGGAATATGCCTCAACGGCTAGTTACTAGCACTTTATCTATCTTGAAGCGTGAAAAACGTCGAAGAGTTGCTACCATGCCTCTTTGAGACATCTCCCACCGATGATTTTATGAAGTTCTTTTGGCGATTTTGGTGAAAAACACATGGATCTCTGCCGTACCGTACCAGCAGAAGAGTAAAACATCAATGGCTTGAAGAACACAAGCAATGCTGCCACCCTGCCTGATTTAAGAGATACGCGCTACATTTATTTCTGAGCCAATACCATAAGGCATAGACACTCATATCAAGCAAGATGATCTCTTTGGTTGATGGTCATTATCAGTGACACTGAGCATAGAGGTAAAGAGCTAGTTATGCTCGAAGATACTTATCGAGAGTTAGAAGCCAACCGGTCCTAACTTCTCAATGGCCTACAAGGGCCTGTAGCTTAACCTTATCTCTAGGATTGCTACTGGAGAGACGGTCCTTAATTTTTTGAATGCAATGGCAAAGATATTCACGAATACGCAACATCAACGCTATTAGGTACAAAAACAGCTAATATTCTAGCTTCACTCCACAAATATATATATCGAAAGTTAAGGCTAAGCTGCTGGACGGGATATTCTAGCTAGCTGAGAGAGCCCTAATGCCGCTAATAACGCCATTGATGTTTTGTTGGGAAGATTTTTAGAAAATATCCTGCAGAGATGAAGAACCTGATAAAAGATTGAAAAGAACTGCTTGGATTCTACTGCTTTTCGTCATAGCAGTGGGCGTCAATAAGAATAACGAATCCCGATTAAATCTGCTTTTGCAATATGAGACTTAGAAGGCGATGCGCGAAAACTATAGTTCAAAAACAAGCTTTTAATGCTATTTAAACTGCTACAATCTGCCTAGAAAAGCTGGAACTGGCTAAGAGGGAATTTTACCTACTAATTTTGGTGCTAAACAATGTCCAATTATAAGGATAAAGAACAGATTTACGAAGCATCAGAGTGGAACGCACCATGAATGCCATAGACTAGATTTACTAATAACTCCCCAAATGGCTATGAAATGCTAAATTGAGTATGATGATTAAATAGTGTGTTAAGAAGCGCATCAGGATTAGTATTAGTATAAGGATAAACAGAACAATTACTTAATTTTGCTGATGCTGCTTCAAGGATCTGAAAACACAGAAATTCACCTTTGTTGATAATATGCAAGCTTAACGATTGTACTGAAGTTATCAGTATTTGTAGTAACTTGATCAATAATCTTTCCTCTCCTATGTGGCGTAAATCACTTTCAATGCATAGATGTTTGCTCCAAGATTATTATATAGGTTCTCATCACACAGCCATATTCATGGAAAGATAGCTACTAATTGGTATAGTTGAAAGCAAAAGATCATGATGGTTAGACTCCACCATCATGCAACTCTACAACGCCTAAAATTAGAGCTGCTCTTCAAGCCAGCAAAGGAGCCACCCTGCGTTTACTTTTTTGTAAGCGTTATGCCATATCCTTACCGTTCCTAAAGGATAAAAAAGGAGATAATGTTGATGATCGAGCTTTTTTAGCAAAAGTTGTTGGTAGAAATTTCTATACTGTATGAAAAATTTTCGCTACAGCGGTTGGTATGAAAAAGCAAAGAGTCATATAGATCAAAGAAACTCTTTCCTCACCCACTTCTAAGATAAAGGTTCATCTCATTAGTTAGTTCGGCAACAATCTATCGGATGATGTCAATTCATGTATTGAAGCAATTTATTTCACTTTATCCTACCCATATTGTCAGAGTGAACATGTTATTCATTGAGGACATTCATTAGTGTTATTACAGCGATATCGTTGCAAAATCCTCGATTGCAAGAAAACATTTAAGAATCTTACTGGAAGTCTCCTCTTGCGAAACCACATCAGAACGTAGCACACACTATGGTGTGACCAGTGCCCTACCGCTCCACTGCTTCGGGGTTGTCCATGAGCTGAGTACTGTTTTATACTCTCTGATATGTTAATTTTTCAGAAATTCATGCAGATATGGCTCGGAATAAATTCCCTAAAATGGGAAACTGGTAAATCAGGAAGACAACACACGAGTTCATAATATTATACTGTTTATTTATCCCAAGGACTTTATAATCTCTTTCCCAAAATTAATGATGACAGATCGACTAATTTTTATGATGCCTAAAAAGAGCCCATACACCAATGCTGAGTCAAACTCGGTTCAAAATTTTTTCTCAACACGTAAGTATTATCCCGCCTTTAGTAACAATTATCTGGAGTTTTAAACAAAATATCAAGGCCAACAAGCAAATGAGGCTGAATACAACTGCATTGATGGGGAATAACTGAAAGTATGCTTGCCGATGAATTCATCACCTATAGGGAACTAAGGATAATCCCCCGTCTCATTCTCCATCATAACAAACACAAAGATAACTGGGTCGATAGACATGATAAATGCGGACAGGATGACGATTTCTATCTCTCTACCAAGATACCCAAGAGGGTAATTACCCAGATGTATATAACACCCCCACGCCTAACTAAACTGTTTTCACCACATTGATGACGACTGGATAACTTTCTTAAAAACACGGTGAAAGTATCAACTCGTGGACCACTTCTATCTGTCGAGCGACCGAATGCTTACCTACACGCCAACTTGTACCATGAGTGTTTCTCTACTGCGCTACTCTTATGTGCCTTTCCTGAATGTTCCAAAAACCTTTTTTCTGACAAAACTCTAAGTTCCAAAGCCTGCAGTTCATGCAGCTTTAAAGCTACCTAGCAGTAATATAGCAGGTTAATATTTTAACCAACTACGACTGGTAACACATTAGTTTTACTATCTCACCTTCATCTCTTTGGGCTTTTTTTAACAATAACTGACATCAACTCAACGCCCTATTTCGCGTCAGCACCAGCGCTATGGTGCAGTTTGCACGCAAAGAGGGTATCGAAATTAGTATCTTCTATGCCTTGCACATTTATCCTTGATAATTCAATCAATATCTGCATATTCATCTCTCCATCATACGTGTCGGTCTGGATATTAAACATGCTGTATGGTGGTGACTGTTCTTCAAAAAAAAAGAGCGGTGGAAGAAATTTAGCTAGGTGCTGTCATCCAGCTGCTCACTCTCACAGGTATAACCTAATAAATCACAGTTTCTTCCTGTTCTGGGGCATATTCGTGCCAGGAAGCAGTGGCAGCGTTATCTGAAGGCACAGTACAGACGTTGCTAGAAAGTGCACTTCGCTAAGAAATATGAAAGGGGCGTGGTAGACTGAAAATACTTCAAGCCCTACTTTAAACGTCCCCCGGCCCAAGTATCCGCATCAAAACTGCGGGATTAGCGAAGGAGAGTATGTACATCATTACTATGAGTAGAGTACCGAACTAAGCAGCACCGGCACCAGACCATGACTCAGAAATAGATGATCAGACACTATATTAGCCATATTCCGGAAAAGCATCTTAAGATGGTACGTGTTACTATGCTTTCTTGTTAAATCCTAAACGAGCCAGACTATTACTGAAGGTGTAAGGCGCTGGAGATGATGGGGTCAAAAAAAACTGGAAAAACCGGGGTTCGCTGTTCTGATGAAAAGATTTCTGTGCAAAAATCCATATAAATCCATTCTGTGTGACAAGAGGCTACTTTTTATCTACCATTACCTTGGCAAACAGACAATGGAATTGTTATCAGAAAGAATACATAAAATAAAAAACGATGGTTATTAAGGCAAACACCTAGAGTTAATGTCTTTAAAATTAGAGCATTATGTAAAAGAATACACACTTCAATTAAATTTTTACTTATAATAGACACAGTAAACTGATTGTATCTCCTTTTAGCAATAATGGATATGTTTTGCTCTTTACTTAAAGAGCGATTCAATTTCCTAAAGATAAAGTAACATCCTACTTGATATATTTTTGGCTATGTTGCTAAAGATTGTTGGTTTGCTTGCAGAGCAATTTGTAGCTACATTTATATTCAATTGTTGTGCTTTCAAACAATCTTCTCCATGCCAGATAATTCGGTAAATAAAACGACCCTACCTACACCATGGAATTCACTCAGACATCCTTTTAATTGGCTGATATCACTGTTCACAGTTTGAATGTGGAATTCCTTACCAATACCCTTTAATTATCTAAGCTTATTAGGCAATGTATATTGGGACTAATTTCATGTTCGCTTGAAAAAGTTTCATCTCATTTATCTCCATCCGAGAAAAGGATGGACTTTTTATCGATGATCGGCTTAAGAAAACAGCTAACACACTCTATATTAAACTCTTAAAAATCTTATCACTCATATGAGCTTGCTCTGTTGATTTCTAGCGATTAAGACAGCAATTCGTTCTTTCCTTTTATCTCCTCCTCTTTCCCACTTTTCTAGCTTTCCTATCTAGGATATATAAGGCTTCCATTTAAAGGATTTAGGGAAAAATGTTTAGTTGACTTTAACAATACCACTTACTGCATTTATCTTGGCTGTCTACGCTGAAGCAAGAAAAAACTGACACCATCTAAACGCTACTTTCAAATCAATGCCTATTTGTTTTGCTGACTCCAGTAAAGTTAAGCTATTCAACATACATCGCAGATAACTAAATCATTTATCCTTGTGATGTAGTTATACCAGAGGATTTCCAATAAGATTGTTGAATCTTTTCCTGCAATCAGGGATTTTGCAATGATATCGTTCTGTAACCCTAATAAATTCGATCACCTCATCGGATAACTGTTCATTGTGATAATATGAGCAGCATAAAGTAAAATGAATTGCTTCAATGCATGAATCGACATCATCCGATAGATTCTCGCCGAGCCAACTAATGAGATGCAGCTTTATGTTGGTAGGGAGTGAGGAAAGAATCTCTTTGATCTGTATGACTGTTTACTTTTTTATGGCAATCTTTTTAAGAAAAATTCTTCATACAAGATAAGGAATTTTACTAACAAACTTTGGTAAAATAGCCATTTTTTAGAATTAGTTGGATAATATAGAAATAATTAAGGTTAATCGGCATTTATCGAGACCTTTCAACTAGACAGGCGTAAGAAGGCTACTTACAATCGTAGCATTGCTAAAAAATGGGGAACGAAAGAATGTCATTTAAAGTTTTTAAAAATTAGAAATTAAAGTTCAACAAGCTCTTAAAATCATTGAATTTTACAGATGTAAATTAATGAACTTAAAAAATAAATAATAATTTATATCAAGAAATAGCGACTGGGACTACTAAAGAGAAACATGGAACGTTAGCTCATAAAAATAAAAATTTAAAACAAGAACAACATGCTTGGCAAGAGCATTGCGCGCTCTATTAAGTCGAATGGAAGACATTCAATAATCCTCTAATATTTTATTACATTTTAAAATAGTAATAAGTGTAAAAATTATTGCCATTATTGCTACTTAATCGATAGATATTAGACTTATGCTTATTTCTAGTGTATGTAATTTTAGAGATGGTGGCGTATTCTGCTAATTGATTTCGTAAATTATTCCATCATCATATAGATGATATGTTATGAAAAGTCTACCCTACAGGTATCCGCAAAACCAGATATTACCTGTGCTCCCATTACATGAACTCATTCGTAATGATGCCAGGTAGCGATACCCACTGCCGTTAAGACATGAGCTCGAAGAGCCATGTTGCAAAACAACACCTGCTGAACGCCACTTTATCGACAGACGGATTGGATCATTAGGCCTGGATCGTCCGTAATGGTTATTTGCCACAGCGAACTACACAGACTGGTATTGACGATGTTGAGATTAAAGTGAGTAAGGTGATTAGGGATCGCAGCGGCACCAGAATATGCTTCAATAGTTCATTGCTACCGCCTAATCTAAAGCGTGTAAAAGTATCAAAATTTCTACCATGGATGTACTGTACCTACGAAGCATATCTAGCACTGATTTTTACAAAACTTTTGGGGGCCGCTTCTTGGTGAAAAAGCACATGGTCTCTCTGCCAGAATACCCATCAACAGATTGAAATAGCAATGGCTTGAAGAGCACAGATATGTGGTAATGCTGCCTGTGTGATTTATAATAGATACGCTTTATATTTATTTCTTTGCTAATGGTATAGCAATTTTATTAGGGAAGATGATCGCCTTTTCCTACTGGCCATTATCTGGAACATTGAGCATGGACGTAAAGAGCTCGTTGCGCTCGAAGATGCTTATCGAGAGTCAAAAGTGAATTGGGTAAAACTTCTCAATGCCCTGTGAGCACGTGCCTTAACCGTATCTCTCAGGCTTACTACTGGATACGGGGATACCCTTTATTTTTAGAATACAATGCTAAAAATATTTCCGGACATGCAGCATTAACGAACGCTGTTGGGTACATAAAAGACCTATGTGGTGTGTTCACTCTTAAAAAAGCATGCAACTGAAAGTTAAGGCTGAGCTGTGCGGAAGGTCTGGCTAGCAGAAAACTACGATGCCGCTAATAAAACTTTTGATGTTTTTAGCAAGATTTTCAGCAAAGTATCCTGCACCAATGAAGAAGCTGGAGAAAGATCGAGAAAAACTGGTAGCATTCTACGAATGCTCATTAGAGCAGTGGGGGCATCAATAAGAACGAGGAATCTGAGTGAATTGGCTTTTCGACACTAAGACTACGAAGCCGACACCAGAAGAACAGTGGTTAGAGAAAAACAAGCCTTTCGATGCTATTTAAGCTGCTACAGTCTGCTTAGAAAAACTAGAAAACCGGCTAAGGGGATTGATTTGCCTGCTTGACCATGTGGTAAACTTCATCCAATTTAATGATGGAGAATAGATGCACGAAACATCATAGCGGAGCGTAGCCTGACCTTCATTACATCAGATGTGCTAATAACTCCTCTCTGATTATCCAATCTTATTAGATAATGGTGATTAATTTCATGCTCGATGGCAAAAGTTTTGTACTATTTAGCTCCATCATAGCAAAGAATAGAATCTTTGTAGATAATCAGCTCAAGAACCCGGCTAATACACCCTAGATTAAACTCTTTAAAATCTTATGTCTCATATGACTCTGTTGATTTTTAGCGATTAAGAGCGCGATTCGTTCTTTCTTTTTATCTCCTCCTTGCTTACGATTTTCTAGGTTTCCTATGTTGAATATAACGCTTCCCTTTAAAAGATTAAGGAAAATGTTTAGTTGATTTAAACAATACCACTTAGTATGTTTATGTTGACTATTGGCATCACTGCTGAAACAAGGAAGCAGTAACGCCATCTAAATATTGTTTTCAAATCTATACCTATTTATTTCTGTGACTCCCCTAAAGTCAAGTTATTCAACATACATCGCAGATAGCTAAAAAATTTATCCTTGTGATGTAGTTTCGCCAGAGAACTTCCAGTAAGACTGTTAAATGTTTTTCTGCAATTGGGGATTTTGCAATGATATCGCTGTAACCATAATGAATGTCCCTACCAGATAACATCTTCACTGTAACAATATAGGCAGAATGAAGTGAAATGACTTGCTTCAATAGATAAATTGATATCATCCGATAGATTATTGCTGAGGCAATTAATAAGATGCAATTTTATACTGGCAAAAAGTGAGGAAAGAGTCTCTTTGATCTGTATGATTATTTGGTTTTTTCATGGCAATATCTGTAGCGAAAATTCTTTATACAGTATAATTGATTTCTAGAAAAACCTTTTCCCAATAAAATAGCCAAAAATTTTTATGTCGGAAATATAGGTAAAACAAAATCAACTTATTACCATCGCTAGCCGTGTACTCTATATTACTGTACTTAGAAAAAATTCTTAATTCACAAAAAACAGCTTATAAGCAAGCAGAAAAAATATCCTAGACGGATCATTTTTATCAAAATGATATCAGTTATCGAGCACTCTTTATTGTTTAAAATAAACAGTTTAAAGTTTATTTTTTATTGGCGCCCATAGACAGAAATTTTCATTGGCAATAAGCAATAAGACTCCTTGCATTTTGGTGCTTCTAATCAGGCAATAACCAACTTCACCTATACTTGTCTTCACTTTCTGCAGCAACTAATTTTTCAGTCTGAGCGGTAAACGAGATATATCACGTTTTTACCGCTAAAACTTATATAATCTGCCATTGACCTCAATGCTATTGGTAGAAATGGAGATTACCTGCAATAAGTGTGTGTTTAGCTCAATTAAGCGCTCTGATTCAAAGCGCTAACGAATAATATTATCCTCAGTTAAAGAGATTTTGTTATCCTTTATGATACCACTACATAAAAATAATATGGTCATTTTGATCAAATCTCAGTTGTTATTGTTCTTTATTTTTATAGTCAAAAGATTAGTGTAGAATTTATCAAAGTTTACCTTGACGATCTTCAAAGAAAGTAATGCTAGTATTTTCCTTTCCTTGGTAAGGACTACATATGGCGACAATTAATTGATAGTTGTTTTTATTTAAGTGCTATAGTTAAACGAGGTCATTATCATAAATAAATTTACTTGCGCTAAATTTGAGAATTTTAAATTGATTGCTGCAAGCACAAAGTAGCGAATAACGTCAAATAAAACGAGAATATGCTCAATAAATAAAAGGGGGTTGATAGCCCCCATTTGAATATTCTTTTCACAACTGAATTACTTAACTGCTTCTTTCAAAGATTTTCCAGCAATAAATACTGGTACATTAGCAGCTTCAATTTTGAGTTCTGCACCTGTTTTAGGATTACGACCAGTACGCGCTGCACGATGATTAGTCTTAAAAGTACCAAAACCAACGAATTGAACTTGTTCACCTTCTTTCAATGCATCTGAAATGCATTCAATGACTGCTTCTAACGCACTTTTAGCTTGACCCTTAGTTAAGTTTGCCTTTTTCGCAACAGATTCAATTACATAACTCTTATTTATGTTTTTATTTACAATCTTATTCATAAGTTATCCTTATACAGTGTGTTTATCATTTGCATAGCATCGAGTACGTTGAATATGTAGAACTATTAATTCTTAATATACGTCTCGAAAGTACTCCCCCTCCGCCTTCACTGTAGA
Source organism: Arsenophonus sp. NEOnobi-MAG3 (assembly GCA_052171895.1). GTDB lineage: Bacteria > Pseudomonadota > Gammaproteobacteria > Enterobacterales > Enterobacteriaceae > Arsenophonus. Next base: position 1,485 of record JBQMRN010000002.1, on the reverse strand, counting down.
AATAGTATAGCCGAATGTGAAGCATTAAAAGTTAGCATTCATAGCAACCAAATCACGTTTTTAAACACTATAAACAGAAATTAGCTACATTAATGCCAATATTGCTAATTCTGACTTCACAAAAGTCAGATTTTAATCCTTTAATCAGCGCTATACATATCTCCGCCTATCACAAGCGGCAGGCAGTCAAGCAAACGCTAAATCTCCTATTGAATATCTTATTCTTCTTCAATGGTAAGCAATTCTTTTAGTTCTTCATCAGACATCTCTTTATCTGTCTAACTTAGATTCCGATAGTTAATCGAAATTTCACTTACTTCAATATCACTTTATAATCTTTCCCCCACTTAAGCATGAATAAATTATTTAATTTAAAGCAATATATGCATCAATAGCAGGATGAACACTCCGTATATACATCAAAATCATTTGCAGCAAGAATAACTTCCTCTAATTTTTCCAATTGATTATCTTGATTATCAAAATCAATTTTACTATCTTTAATAATCAGCGATTCCCAGATTAAATCTGATCTAATACGATAACGTATTGAATTTAAAAAGCTCATTTGTTTACAAAACAATTAATAATTTAAGATGCATATGCTCACATAAACAAGCCATAAAAGTAATATGCCAGCAACTATCTAAATTGCTAACCTCAAATGAATGATGTTTTTTAACATCAAATTTCTAGTCACTTACATGTTTTACGCCAAAATTTAGCTAAAAATTAACAGGTTCTACATATTTTAACTTTAATTATAGCAAATTCTGTTTCATTCGATAAAAAACGCTCTATTAGAAGTAATTCCATCAGCTCAACGAGTAGCTTCCAGGTAAACAAATAACCTTTAATACAACGCTTAACCCATAATAGCAAAGCGTCTAAACTAATTTTATGCCAAGATGGAATATAAAGTGCTTCATATCTTTTTTATTATGAAACATCCAACCAATTTATTCGTTACTATTATTCAATGGTTGGCATCTTTCGACTACTTCATCTAAAGCTTCATGATGAACATATAAACAAATTTTTGCTATCCAATTGTTGGGATATTTAATAAAAGAGCCAAATGGCTAGCTACCCAAAAACAACCAGAATGGGCAATTCCTTGAGCATTAAGCATGATAAGATCGGGCTTATATTGCAGTTTTTCAAAAATAACAAATAGAGCAGAGTTATTAGCAAATCTGGTATATCACTGTCAGGTTACTTTCCACTATTATTCTTCGTAAATCTCTTCTCCATTCTTAAATTGAAGAGAGTTTACCAGCAGGGACAAGCAGGTCAAGTCCCTTAACTAGTTCCAGCTTTTCTAAGCAGACTGTAGAAGGTTAAATAGCATTGAAAGTGTTGTTTTCGAACCACAGAGTTCTTCTTCGCGTGTCTTGGCTTTGGTAGCCTCAGTGTCGTAAAAAGGCGATTCAATCGGATGCGTTGTTCTTATTGACGCCCCACAGTTCCCTGATGGGAAGTTAT
>JBQMRN010000001.1:0-798357 GCA_052171895.1 Arsenophonus sp. NEOnobi-MAG3 | reverse complement strand
TTTTTGAATGATTTTAATAACAGAGAGATGATATAGCATGAAAAATCTACCCTATAGGTATCCAAAAAATCAGATATTACTTTTGATCCCTTATATAAACTCATCCGTAATGGTGCCAGGCAGCTCATAGCCACCGCCGTTGAGGTTGCGCTCGAAGCCATGCTTCAATAACATGCTGAACGCCGCGCCTTCTCAACTGGCATTTCACACATGCCAGTCCGTTCGTAGTGATTATTCCACAGCAAACTATACAAAGTGGTATTGGCGATGTTGAGATTAAACTACTTAAGATCATGGAATCAGCACCAACAACGATATATGCTTCAACAGCTCGTTGCTCGTTGCTAGCGCCTTGTCTGAAGCATGCAAAAAGCGGCGAAGAGTTGTGCTAGCATGCCTGTATATTACTCCACTTTATTATTATAGGCGCATATCTCTTTCGGTGATTTTTACAAAGCTCTGGCGCTGTCTAGCCGCTTCTTAGTGAAAAAGCACATCCTCTCTCTGCCAATACCATCAGCAGACTGAAACAGTAATGGCTTGAACAGCACAGGCAGTTCTCTGTTGGATTTAAGCAATACGCGCTATCTTTATTTTTTGACTGATGGCATATGCAGTTATCTCAGGCAAGATAATAGCTTTTGACTGCTGGTGATTGTCAGTATTACTGAGCATGGACGTAAGGAGCTCCTTGAGGTCAAAGATGCTTATCGAGAGTCAGGAACAAACTTAAGCAAACTTTTCAATGCCATGCGAGCTAGTAGCTTAACCGTATCTCCCAAGCTCTTGCTACGGGAGGACTGTGCCATTGATTTTTAAAATGGAATACCAAAGATATTCCCGGATACACAGCACCAACAGTGTTAGATACACAAAACAGCTAATGTGTTAGGGTTCACTTCCCAAAAGGCATGTAACAAAAAGTTAAGGCTAAGCTACTGGAGCAGTCTGGCTAGCAGCAAAGAGCCATGATGCCGCTAATAAAGCCCTTGATGTTTTATTGGGAAGGTTTTCAGCAAAGTGTAGTATTCTGCAGCGATAAAAAAGCTGGAAACGATCGAAAAGAATTGATTATATTCTACGACTTCCCATAAGCACACTGAGCATCAATAAGAATGATGAATTCAAATTGAATCGGCTTTTCTACAGTAAACCTATGAAGGTCGATGCTCGAAAAACTGTAATTTGAGAAAAACAACTATTTTCAATAGTATTTAAGGTGCTACAGTCTGCTCAGAAAAAGTGGAACCGTTTAAGTGGGAATTTTCTCTTAACCCTGGTGCTAAAATAGAAAACAGCTTTACAAAGCATCAGAGCTGAGCAGTGTAGACTGAACCCACAATACACCAGATTTTCTAATAACTCCTATCTGAGCAAAGAATCGACTCTTCCATTGAAGATCAGATCAAAAAAAACGGCTAACAGACTCTGCATTAAACTTTCAAGAATCTTATTGCTCACATTACCTCTATCGATCTCTGGCGATTAAAACTGGCTGATTTCTTCTTTACTTTTATCTCCTCCTTCTCCCAGGATTTCTAGGTTTTCTATGTGGGAAATATAACACTTCTCTTTAAAGGATTCATGGAAAATATTTCCTCAACTTCAACAATAGCACTTAGTATATTTATGTTGGCTGTTGCCGATGAAGCAAGGCAGCAATGAGGTCATCTAAACGCTATTTTCAATTTAATACCTATTTATTTCTCTGACTTCTATAAGTCAAGATATTCAACATACATCGCAGATAACTAAACAATTTATCCTTGTGATGTAGTTTCACCAGAGGGTCTTCCAGTAAGAGTATAAAATACTCTCCTGCAATATTAGATTTTGCAACGATATCGCTATAACTCTCTATGATTCTCTCCAGAGAATAATATGTTCATTCTGACAATATTGGCAGGATAAACTAGAATGAGTTGCTTAAATGCATGAATCAACATCATCTGACAGATTGTCAGAGAGGCAACTAATGAGATGCAGCTTTATGTTCAGAGGGAGTAAAGTAAAAAGTCTCTTTGATCTGTATGACTATTTATTTTTATGCCAACCTCTGTAGCGAAAATTCCTTATACTGTATAAGGGATATTTGTACCAACAAGCTTTGCCAAGATAGCCAAAAAGTTACCAGTTAGATAACTATAATGAATATTTTCTACATAAAAGCCATCACTGCTGATATGGACGTTCATGTAATTTTATTAATAGCACAGCGATTCCCTTATCATAATTACGTGAACTGAAGATCTTAGTTATTCAAATACATGGCCAACATGCTCAACAATTATTATTAGGTAATCAGCATCAAAAGTATATGTTGGGTATACTTTTACTTAAACTAAAGGCTGTCTTAACTGAAATAAAATCAGCCTAGAAAATTAGCATCAAAGCTGCTAAAAATTAATAAAATTTTAATAACAAGCAAATAAACGCCTATATCGCGCACAAACAACTAATTGAATACCTTCTTAAAGAATTAGATGAACGGATACCACAACAAGTTGATGAATAGCAAAAATTAGATAAAGAGTCTTAACAGTTAGCCAGTAGCCAGTCGTAAATAATTTCTTACCTTAAGTTAAAATAGATTACAAATTCTCAATAAGAATGAGGAAGAAAATATTATCAGTATTCTAAATCATGTAAAAATAAGAAATTAATAACCTTACTTACTGTTAGTAATCAATTCAGTTACTTACTTAATACTCTTAAAGAAGCATCAAGCCAAATTAATGAAGTGAGTAATGAATTACTTCACTTTATCGATTGAACGGAGGGTATATTATACTAACCAACTATTCGAATTAGAACAATGCATCGCAAAATATATCAATTTAGCAGCTAAACTAAACATCACGAATGTGCGCCACAAATTACTATTTGAATTATACCAATAACTACTGGCATAGTAAGAAAAAATAAATCAGTAACAAGATGATTGTAACTACTTAACTAGTCAGGTCTAAGGTTAACATCAATATTTACTAGAAAAGCTGGCAAACTCCATCAAATATGGCAACAATATGCCAGTAAATTAAGTCAATTAATCACAAAAACTATGATGCATCAACTTTCAATGCATCATGGCTATTTTACAGTTGATGTAAATTTTAATCCTGAAAATTTATAAATTGATGGTGCAACCCAAGTAGCGTTTAATGCTACAACTAATCCTGGGCATCAACATCAAGCATTAATAAAAGTTACTTTCAAGTAGAAAGCTTTCAGGTATCGCGAAACTGGGTATACAATTAATTATAGAAAAATGGATACCCCTTCCATCTGCTCTTATTTTCTATGAAGTTTATGTGGGTATTAGTGACCCTACTGCTGCGGTGGTTGGAAAATGTTACGTAAATTAGGCAAATCAACTTAAATTATGTATGTATTACCAATTTATCTCAACTTATTGCATGTGGACACATCACCATTTTATATGAGCAAGCAAACTAATAATTGCAAAACAAAAACGCAAATGCAATTTTTAGATAAAAAAACTCGCTTATAAGAAACTGCCCCTTTACTAGGGGATAGTAAAGTAGTAATAAAAACATTTTAGCTAGCGAAAAGATCTATTTACTGCTTAAAAATGTCCTTAACTTTATTGTATATTATAGTCATAGAAAAATGAACAAAGGTTTTCAACTTCATCAATGTTGATTATCATCGATATTTAGATTCTTAAAGGAAGATATTAACCATGCGTTGTAAACTGTTAATTGCTGGTATATCTATTATTGTTTTAATAGCTGGTTGCTCTATAGCAGAACGGTTTGTTTACCGTCCTGACATTAATCAAGGAAACTATCTATCTGCCAGTGATATTGAAAAAATTCAAAAAGGAATGACACAACAGCAAGTAGCCTATACATTAGGAACACCAATGCTAAAGGAACCGTTTGGGGAGCAAGTTTGGTATTATATTTTCCGTCAACAACTCAAACATGAAAAAGTAAAACAGCAAACACTAACACTCACTTTTGATCGTAATGGAATTTTAATCGATATTAAAATATCGATAGTTTAGCAACTCAAAAAACATCAACACTCATGTAGCATATCATCATAGAACTATTGATATTTATTTAAATAAATATCAATAGTTCTATGATGAGACATCTAAATTGACAGTCAATCTACTTCATTACAAATAAGTTATATAAGATTTTGTTTAGATTTTTTGCTCGATTAACGACGTATCTCTTTTGGATCAGCAAATAAAGGACAACAAATTTTAACCTGATCACCATCAGATAAGATATCAGATAATTTACTGAGTCGACTATAAATCCCGACTTTATTTTTACTCGAGTTATACTCATTTCTAGTATGGGTTTTCTACATGATGGTAGATCCAGCTTCTGCTGATTGATTTTGTGGATGATTTCAACAATAGATAGATGATATGCTATGAAAAGCCTACCTAACAGCTATCATCAAAACTAGAGAGATTACCTCTGATCCCTTGCATGAACTCAACCGTAACGGTATTAGGCAGCTGATAATCAACCGCCGTTGAGCCTGAGCTTGAAGCCATGCTGTAACAACATGCTGGACGCCGCTTTCTTGAGGAGCTTGGCCACATGAGCCTGTGGGAAGGTTACCGTCGTCCGTAACGGTTATTTCCACAGCGAAGCATACAGACAGTGCTATTTGCGATGTTGAGATTAAAGTGCCTAAAGTCCGTCCCGCTCCACAGGGGGATATCACAGAGAAAACAGAATATGCTTCAACAGCTCGTTGCTACCGTCTTATCTAAAACATACAAAAACCCTCGAAGAGTTCCTACCATGGCTTATAAATTTGAGAGACATATCCCATCAGTGATTTTATGAAGCTCTACTGTGGGTGCTTCGCTTCTCGCTGAAAGTACATAGTCTCTCTGCCAATACCATTAGCAGACTGAAACAGTAATGCTTTGTAAAGAGCATAGGCAATGTGATGACCTGTATAATTTAAGCGATACGCGCTACGTTTATTTCTAGGCAGATGGGATAGAAAGTCCTTTAAGGCAAGATGATCGCCTTTACCTGCTGGTCATTATCGGCAGCACTGAGCCATAGGCCTAAGGAGCTAGTTGCAGTTAAAGATGGTTATTAGGAGTCAGAAGCGAACTTGCTTGCCCCAAACTTCTCAATAGCCTTTTTTGTTTAATTGCCTAGTTTGACTGTATCTCTCAAGCTTGCTACGGGAGCTGGTGCCCTTGGTTTTTAGAATGCAATGGAAAGATATCCCAGGACACCCAGCATCAACGCTGTTGAGTAAACAAAACAGGTAATGTGCTGGCTTCACTCCCAAAAGGCATGCAACAAAAAGTCAAGACTTGAGCTCCGGGGGAAGCTATTTGCCTAGAAAAAGAGCCGCGATCCCACTAATAAATACCTTGATGTTTTATTGGCAAGCTTTTTATCGAACTCTTCTCTAGCGATAAAGAAGCTAAAGAAAGATCAAGAAGAACTGCTGGTATTCTATAACTTTCCGTCAGCGCACTCTTGGCGTCAAAAGAACAACGAATCTGATTAAATTAGCTTTTGCAACAGTGAGGCTACACTACGACGAGACGCGAGAAGAATGGCGGTTAGAAAAAACAACCATTCAATGGTATTTAAGCTACTACAGTCTGCTCAGAAAGCTAGAAGTGACTTAAGAGGATTTGACCTGCTGTGAGCCTGCTGGTAAATAAGGTCAAATTTAAGAATGGAAAACAGCTTCAGCAAGCATCAGAGCGGATCTTAACCGTTATTCATACACTAGATTTGCTAATAACTCTCAATCACTTAATAGCAGGTTTTTATGATATTTTAATAATTTTTTGATACAAATTTAATTTATGACAACTATAAAAATAGTTAATTAATATGGTATGCAATTAAATTACAATTAACAACAAGTGGTTAAATTTGTTGACAGCCCCTATTTAGGGCTGGGATGCGATCGGATAAAACAGAGGTTATTACCAATAAAATAGCCTACTTAATTCGTCATCGTGGTTATTTACCTTGTCAGATGATAGCGGTTATTTTTACCAATAAAGCCGCCAGAGAGATGAAAAGAATGGGTATGGAAACGCTAGAAAAAAGAAACCAGCGGATTAATTCTTTCAATTTTTGATACCTTAAGATTGGAAATTATAAAACATGAACATAGTGAATTAGGCATAAAGGCCAATTTTTCTTGTTTGATAAACACAATAAAATAGTTTTGCTAAAAGACCTAACCTTTTTTTTCTTGGCAGAAAAAAAAGATTTTACACCAGATATTAGCGTCAAAAAAAGAATAACAGTTTGCTGAATGTTATCGTTATCGAGGCTATGAACTACATATTATCGAGCAGCAATAATATATTGCTGGATTTTGATAATTTAATTACTAAATAAACTCCCTTGCTCGATGAAAATGAAGATGGTGCCCCATTCACCTTGCCAATAAAAGAATCCGTTATCTGCTAGTGGATGAATATCATAATACCAATACTAGCCAATATCAACTTTTTAAATTGTTAGTGGTTAAACTTGGACATTTACCGTTGTTGGTGATGATGATCAATCCATTTATTCCTGGCATGGTGCTAAAATGCAAAATTTAGCTTTACTAAAAAACGATTTAATTTTCCTCAGCTGAATCTGATCAAATTGGAGAAAATTATCCGCTCTTTTGGTCATATTTTAAAAGCTGCTAATATATTGATTGCTAATAACTAACCCGCATGTTTTGATAAAAATTTATTTTTCTAAATTTGGTTATTGGTGAATTGCTAAAAGTTATCATGCCTAAAACAATGAAGATAATGAGGCATGAGCATATGATCATGCGAATTAGTTAGCCAGAATTTATTAATTATACCCAAGTATAAAGATTATGCTATTTTATATCGTGGTAACCACTAATCAGGGCTATTTGAAAAATTACTACAGAGTCGTATTCCCCATTACCGTATTTCAGGTAACACTTCATTTTTTCACGTTCAGAAATTAAAGATATATTAGTTTATTTGCTGATACTCACTAATCTGGATCAGAATAGCCCATTCTCCGTATTATTAATATACCGAAACGTAAAATTAAGTCGAAAATCATCTAGAAATTAAGTGAATTGGCGAGATTTATACAAAAAGCTTGTTTAATTTTAGCTTTGATGGTCGGGCTTGAACAAACCATAAAATTAGACCTAGTTTGACGGAATTACAACATTTTACCCATTGGTTAGCTAATATTACCAAACATGGTGAACGCAAGCCACTGCTTGCAGTTAGAAATCCATTACATAACATTAATTATGAAAACTGGTTATACGAGACATCAAATAGTAGCAAAGCGGCTGAAATGCGGATGAAATGGTTAATGGCAAATATATCGATGAAGCGATAACTTTATCACAGGTTGTTGTCTCACGCTTTACTTCACGGGATATGATGAAGCGTGGGAAACGATAAAAAATTTAGATCAGCTACAATTAATTACCCTGCATACCTCAAAGGGACTCGAATTTTCTTACATTTTTTAGTTAGTATGAAAAAGGGCTCTTACCCCAAGCAAACTAGTATTGATGAAGATAATATCAATAAAGAAGGCCGTCTTGCTTATATGTGATGGGGTAAACCCGTCATCAAAGAGTGTTATTTTTACTCATTGTCGGGAGAGCGGCGCCAACATGGTGAACTTATTCGACTAAAAATGAGTTGTTTTTACATGAATTACCGCAAGATGATTTACTCTGGGAACAACATAAAAATACTGATAGCAGAACAGCGAATTTAAAAATGGCAGTCTGGTATTGCTGATCTAAAAGCGAGACTGGGATTAAATAAAAAATAAATTTTACTAATTAAAAAATATTGAGTTTTTAAGTTAATTTAGTCTGTTCTTCTAGAAGAAGAATCTAATTGATATTACTTTACCATTAAATTTCTTTCTATAAATATTCATAATAAAATAGATTTTCCAATAACCAATTGATGAGGTAACCTTAGGATTAAGGTTTCTTTATTTGCTCTAACCCGTAAGTAATAACAGCATGGTATTATTAGAACGTGAGAGATTAAAAATAATCGTCAGCTTTAAAAGCTGACAAAGAAGAATAGCATGTTGAGAGAAAGATTGCGTTTTGTTGAGTCAGTGTTCCACTAACTCAATCAATCTGGTGAATTATAGTAAATCTAGTGTATAGCAGTCAAGCTGCTACATTCCACTCTGATGCTTCGTGAATCTGTTCTCCATCCTTAAATTTGACGGAGTTTAGCAGTAGGGGTGCTCAGCAAGTCAACTTCCCTTAACCTTTTCCAGATTTTCTGAGCACACTGGAAAGCAGCTTAAATATCATTGAAAATGTTTTTTTCTCTAACCATATTTCTTTGCTTATTGGGTTCGTGTAGGCTCACTGTCATGTCGCAAAAGCTGATTTTAATCGAATTCATCGTTCTTATTGATGCCAAGTGCTCTGACAAAAAGTCGTAGAATGCTAGAAGTTCTTCTAGATCTTTTTCTGGCTTTTTTTATTGCGCTGCGGAATAATAGTTCACTGAACACATTGCAAATAAAAGATCAAGAGCTTTATTAGCAGCATAGAGGCTCAGCCTATGATCTTCAAGGCATTGCTGTTTTAGTCTGATGATGATATTGATAGAGAGACCATGTGCTTTTTCATCGAGAAGCGCGGGCCTCCCTATGACTTCATAAAAATCTCCGTTGGAGATGCCTCGCAGGTGTTACCTGCCATACTAGCAACTCTTCAGCAATTTTTACACGTTTTAGATAAGGCGCTAGCAACGAGTTCTTGAAGCATATTTTGTTGCCGCTGCGATCCCTGACATTAGGCACTTTAATCTCAACATTGCCAATAGTAGTCTGTATAGTTTGCTGTTGAAAATAACCATTATAGTTGATGCCATTAACGCCAGTCAACAAGGTGGCATTTTCAGCAGGTTATCAGAGCTTGGCTTCAAGCTCAGCCTCTAAGGAATTACAGGTAATATCTCTAGTTTCGCGGATACCTGTATTAGGTAGATTTATAGCATATTATCTCTCTGTTGTTGAAATCATCCACAAAATCAATCAGCAGTATTACACGCCATCATCTCAAAATCCCATACATCAGAAATGGGCATAACCATCAATTAAACCAGTTTTATTTTTAAGAAAAACCTCTAAGAAGCGTTTTTTGGTAAGCGTATAACCTGGCATATCAATATGCCTGATAAAATAATCGGCAGGGTTCATCTTTGTAGCATGACGAGCGTCAATACTTAAACCAATTGCATTTTAAGCGCTGCTACCTTTTAATATCTTATCACCTTTTGATTATCAACATAAAAGCTTTTTTTAATTGTAAATAAAAATATTCTATTAAGCCATTACTCGATTAACCTGATCAATATCAACTTAAAAATAATATTAAATATTAACGAATCTAAAACTTCTTGGATATTCTTTTTTTTGCAGGTAGATAAAGCATGTTATAGATTAATGCTTCACATAATGCTCTAGCAGCTAATATAATATGATCGATTTTAATTCTGCAAATATGGCAATAAGAATAACCTAAAGCAGTAGAAAATTAACATAGTTTTACAAACGTTAATTCTTTAGTTTCCAATTCTTCTAATTTTCCAGAAATTATGGAGATTTTAATAATTTTAATTTATCTAACGTAATTCATTCATCCATGCTAGCTATTATCAGCATAATTTCTTGGAATCGCCGAAACAAATTTGCCAATTTTGCTCAATAAGTTGGCTTGCGATAGGTTTAATGATCTTATGTTATGTGCGCCAATTTAAGTTTGCGAAAAATTTTCTTCTGTTAGATTACGATCTTTAAAATAAAGTTTAAGAAAGGTAACACAACTCATATTAAGGCTAAGAAGTTGACTATGTTGTAAAATGGGTGTACCGGTAATGATTTTACTACTGTCCCATCGCTAATATCTATCACTAGTCGTTTATCTGAACCGCTAGTAGTATATGGCTATTATCCCCTCTACCCACACCCCTGATAAATGAGTTCAGTTTTTTCTTCTCCACTAATAATTCTATGGAGGGCAATACCCTATAATATTTTCTCCTTGCTTAATAAAAAAAAGAAGAGGTCAATATTTTTAGCGACACGAAGTGTTGCTGTAGCAACAATTTTCACTTCTTCAGTTGGAGAATATCTTGTAAAGATTCGGAAAAAAGATACAAGCATTGCCAGTTAAATTTATGGTTTGTTGAGATAAGGCTATGTTGGCAAAAGTTGTTGGTAAAAATACATTATACTGCAATCCCTTATACTGTTATAAAGGGTTTTCAATACAAAGCTCCCATGAAAAAACAAAAATCGTACAGTTCAAAGAGACTCTCTCCTTACTCCCTGTCAGCATAAAGGTGCATCTCATTAGTTGGCTTAGCGATAATCTATTGGATGATATCAATTCATGCATTAAAATAACTCATGTCACTTTATTCTACTCATATTGTCACAATGAACAGATTATCCGCTGGGGACATCCATTAGGATTACACCGATATCGTTGCAAAATCCCCAGTTGTAGGAAAATATTTAATAATCTTAGTGGCACTCTCCTATGGCGAAACTACATCATAAGGATTAAATGGTTTAGTTATCTGCGTATACGTTGAATAGCTTGATTTTACGGGAGTCAGCGAAATAAACAGCCATTGATTTAAAAACAGGGTTTAGATAGTGTCACTGCTTCCTTGTCTTGCTTCAACGGCAACAGGCAACATAAATGCACTAAGTGGTATTTTTGAAATTGATGAAATATTTTCTTGAATTCATTAAAGAAAAGCGTCCTATTCCACATAGGAAAGTTAGAAAACGCAGGCTAGAAGAAGTAAAAGGAAAGAACGAATCATGGTCTTAATCAGCAGAAATCCACATGGTCATGTGAGCGATAAGATTCTTATAGAATTTAATGCAGAGTATGTTATCCGTTTTCTTGAACCAATTATCGATAAAGAGTCCATCCTTTGCTCGGATAGACCTAAAGGGTAAAAAACCTTTGCCTTGTAGCATGAAATTAATCACCATCGCTTAATAAGGCTAGATAATTAGAGAATTATTGGTAAGGAATTCCATATTCAAAATATGAACATTGATATCATCCAATTAATAATGGGCTGAGTAGATTCTATAGTTTAGGATCGTTTTATTCACTGAATTATCTGGCCTAGAAAAAATTATTTGAAGCCACAACAATTGAAATATAAACGTGGCTATAAATTACTCTGCGAGTAAAGAAATAACATTTGCCAACATAGCCTAAGATAAACAGTCATTTACATCAAGGCCACCGGGTGGTCTGATTTTACGCTTGATGCAAGCAAGAGGATCTTTCTCTATGTACATAAGCAGAAAATTTTTATACTAATCATATAAAAGCTATTAGAACGAAGATTTTGCTGCGTAGCTGCGTAAAAATATGATTTAACATAATGTTTATTAACTTGGATGTTTACGAGTTGCGTAAATTGTTCTGTCGACTTTGTTTACTATTATTACGACGTCTTCCGTTACTACGTTGTGGGCGAGGACGTGATTTTGGTGTAGGTAAATCTTGTAATAATGCCTCCCTGTTGTATTTGCTAACAGGGATTTGATATTGAATATGCGCTTCTAATAGCAGGTAGATTTAAAGAATACTCTTCACAAGCCAGACTAATTAAATGCCCACTTTCAGCAGTTCGTACGGCACAACCAATACGATAAAAATAATCTTCACAATCATCAGGCAGATCATAATTAAAAATATGAGTGATAAATGGGATATCTAAACATCTGGCGGCAACATCTATTGCAACTAAGATATCTAAATGAGCTTGAGTGAAGTTTTTAAAAATACGTAGCCGTTTTTTGTGACACATCCCAAGTTAGTAAGCAAACGCGGTGACCATCAAGAGCAAGATGACCAAAAATATTTTTACAACGCTATTTTATATTAATAAAATTATATATTTTAGGGCCACTCTTCCTCTATTAAGGTTTGTAACAAACGCATTTTTTCTTCATTAAATTAAAAGGATAGAAAAATTCTTCTTTAATGCGATGACATGTTTTTTGTTGAACTTATACTTCAATATATTCGGGTTGATTCATTTGTTCAAATGCTAGAGTTCTTGAACACAATAAGAAAGTATTGAGGAAAAGAATAAATTCAACCGTTGAAAATGGCGGGAGACATTCGATGAAACAACCAACGAATATCTTTAATAAAACTAAGATTATACATACGATCAGCCTCATTAAGTACAACCACTTGAATAAGATTTAAATGAATGTGACCTTGTTTAGTATAAGCAATTAAGTGTCCTGTTATACCGATAAGAATATCTACTCAAGACTGGAGCATATCTAGTTGTTCATCTTAGCCATTACCAGCATAAGCTAAACATATTTTTAACCAATTATAGCGGCTAATTCTTTTGCATCAGTATATATCTGAACTGCTAATTTCCGTTGAGCCATAAATTACCGCTCTAAATTGATTAACTTGACGCTCTAAATTTGTTAGATGTGTTAGTAAATAATGAAATATTGAGGTAATAAAAGATAATGTCTTACCCATTTCTGTTTGTGGCCTACCCCACAACATCACGGCCTTCGACAGTAAAAGGCAACGTTGACGCTTGTATCGGTAGTACAATTATGAAACTCATTTTTATTAAGGACTTCAATAATTTTATGGTATAGAGGGAAATCTATAAATTTATTTTTTGTTAAATCTGTTTTACTCATAGTATGTTAGAATATTAGTTAACGCTTGCTTTATGAGAGAAAATTGTTTGAAATAAAGAAAAGATAGTTAAATTAATGTTAAACTGAAACGACATAAAAATTTTATTCTTGGAGTATCATAATGAACGATAAAGTTATTCATCTATCTGATGAAAATTTTAATACAACAATCCTAGAGGCAGTAAAGCCAATATTAGTTGATTTTTGGGCAAAATGGTGTGCCCCTTGTAAAATGATTGCTCCCATTTTAGACGAAATTGCTTATGAATGTGCAGCTAAATTGATCATCGGAAAATTAAATGTTGAGGATAATCCTGTAACAGCAGCTAAATATAGTATTCGTAGTATTCCTACTTTAGTACTTTTTAAAGGCGGTGAGCTGCTTAATAAGCAAGTTGGTCTTTTATCTAAAACTCAATTGAAAGAATTTTTAGATAAAAATATTAAATTTTCATAAAATGAAAACAACAGAGGTTTATCTATAGCAATATTTTCTTAATTTGCTGTTAGACGTCTGGTTCTAAGAATGGTAATTTAGCGTCAATACTTAATAAAATAAGTATTATACTCATTTTATCTTAAATGCGTATATATTGAACATGTTATTATATAGATATATTTCTTATATCTGGATAATCTGTATCCTAGATATGGTTGAATTTCATTAACTCTCATAGAAATAATTCTTTTAGACAGCCATGTTCCATTTCTTATTTTCTTGGTGCTGTTGTCTAAGGCCTAAAAACTATAAACTGATAATTTCATCAACTTTGAGATGAATGCTTATAGTTTTATTCTGCCTTTACTGTATAAAGAGTGTTATCTAAGGTAGTAGATTAACAAATTACTGTGACTATATGAATTTACACTCTAATAAGAGTGATAGCTTCAGCAAGAATTGTTAAGGTTTTTGTATTTTTATTTAAATAGATACTTAGAGATTGCTATACTATTTATTGGTCATAGTTCAAAAAATATACCCCGAGTTTAAGAACCCACCATTATGAATCTTACCGAATTAAAAAATACGCCGGTATCAGAATTGATCACTCTTGGCGAAAATATGGGGCTAGAGAACCTAGCTCGCATGAGAAAACAGGATATTATTTTCTCGATTTTGAAGCAGCATGCAAAAAGTGGAGAAGATATTTTTGGTGATGGCGTGCTAGAAATTTTGCAGGATGGATTTGGATTTCTTCGTTCTGCAGATAGCTCTTATCTAGCAGGTCCTGACGACATTTATGTTTCTCCTAGTCAGATTCGTCGTTTTAATCTACGAACAGGAGATACCATATCAGGAAAAATTCGACCTCCAAAGGAAGGAGAACGCTATTTTGCGCTACTAAAAGTTAATGAAGTCAATTTTGATAAACCTGAAAACGCCCGTAATAAAATCCTATTTGAAAACCTGACACCACTACATGCTAATAATCGTCTACGTATGGAGCGTGGCAATGGATCAACAGAAGATTTGACTGCTCGTGTTCTGGATTTAGCCGCACCGATTGGGCGTGGGCAGCGTGGTTTAATTGTTGCTCCACCAAAAGCAGGTAAGACCATGTTATTGCAGAATATTGCAGCTAATATTGCCAATAACTATCCAGAGTGTGTTTTAAGGGTGTTATTAATTGATGAGCGACCAGAAGAAGTAACCGAAATGCAACGCCTAGTTAAAGGTGAGGTCATTGCATCAACCTTTGATGAGCCTGCATCTCGTCATGTTCAAGTTTCTGAAATGGTAATAGAAAAAGCTAAGCGTTTAGTTGAACACAAAAAAGATGTCATTATTCTTTTAGATTCGATTACGCGTCTTGCTCGTGCTTACAATACAGTGGTTCCTTCCTCTGGAAAGGTATTAACAGGTGGGGTGGATGCAAATGCTTTGCACCGTCCTAAACGTTTTTTTGGTGCTGCACGTAATGTAGAAGAAGGTGGAAGCCTAACGATAATTGCTACAACATTAGTTGATACCGGTTCTAAAATGGATGAAGTGATCTACGAAGAGTTTAAAGGCACCGGAAATATGGAGTTACATTTGTCGCGGAAAATAGCAGAAAAACGTGTTTTTCCGGCGATTGATTATAACCGTTCCGGTACTCGTAAGGAAGAGTTATTAACCTTACCAGATGAGTTACAGAAGATCTGGATATTACGCAAAATTATTCATCCTATGGGTGAAATTGATGCAATGGAATTTTTAATTAATAAGTTAGCAATAACAAAGACGAATGATGAATTTTTCGATTTCATGAAGCGTTCTTAAATTGCTCTTTGTTTAATGATTTACTGAAAAGTACCACTTTTATGTGGCACTTTATTTTATTCTTTTTTACTATCCAATACTGTCTATTTTGGCATAGATTTTGCTTGCTAATAAGCAATGCGAAATGAAAAACTACTTTTTCATTTTAGTAAATGAACCTAATCACTGAAAAACACCAGGGAGAAATTCCTTAGTTAGTTTTTTACAGTTTTTTTGGTATCTGGTTGGCATTCAGGATTACAGCGAATATTTTCCAGATAAATGTTCTATTTAATTTTTGATAGGACTTTAGTATTTGTTGGAGTATTATATGATCGCTTTGATATTAGTGTTAAATTTTAAGAAATTGTTGCGGTAGTCATGATTTATTTTGCCGATCTAATGTTAGATAACTTAGCTTATGCTTTTAGCTAATGACAAGTAACATTTAGATCTTTAAGGCATTTAGTAAATAAAAATTTATTTGTTATTTGTGGCGAAGTCAATGCTTTTAATATGGTTGATGGTATTGATTGGCTGCTTGCTAGGCTTTATTTTATCTCCTTTGCCAAATTAGGTATTTTTCTTTATCAAAATAGCAATATGGTATTAGCTTTTTGGTATTTTTTATTATTACTGCCATCTTCCTTATGTATTCCTGAATTTAGGTTTACTAGGAAAGGGTTATAAAGTGTTTATGTGTGTGGGTGCAGGATAGTATATTAATTGGTTTTAGCATTCTTTGATTACTGTTGATATCAACACAAGGTAAGGTGAGGAGCAACCTTCGATTAAACCAGTGACTTGCCTTAGAATTATTGCTATTCATCTCTAAGGGATATGATTGCCATTATGTATTATCGGGCGGCGGAGCCTGCGTAAAGGCATGAGTTATTTTCACCAGATTGACAAGATATTTATCATTTAATTATACGTTCGGAGTTTTACATCAAGTCAGGCTTTTATCTTCATTACTAGGCTGGCAGCTATTTTAGGAGCGATAGATATGTTCAGTGAACGTTCAAGTTTTATTGCTGAATGGGTCTTGTGATGTTCGGATTATTTTTGCTTATATTTGCATATATGGCTAGTATATTAAATGTGCTTGTAAAGGAAAGTGGTCCGTTTTCTAAAACGTGTTAAAGGTGAGATGAAATGGATAGCAAAATAAATAACACAAATGTTTAAAGAAGTTTCCATACTACTGATAAAATCAGAAACATAAACCAAACTTAATTCTCAGTCACACTTTATTAAATATAGGTTAGATATTAGAAGTTTATTTTGCACGCTATATGGCAAGGAAAATATTGATTATCTCTTTAGCATTTATTTTTGCGGCTGTTTGCATTGATCGTTTCTTATATGATGCAACAAAAATGGACTGATAATTCTGTTAGTGATTTATCTCTACAGTTAATAATTTAGGTGCATATTATTCCCAATAGCAATTTTTGCTAAATTTGGATTTGCATATTAATAAAACACAAGATAATCACTTGCCAACAATTTTAAATCACGTTTATTAAAAATTTACTACTTAAATTAGCTCTTATGTGTGATACCAAACGAGAATTTCAGTTAAATGCTTATTACTATAAAACACAGATTAAAAGAAATGCTAAAGCTTGATTGATGCTGCATTACTTAATAAATTAATTGATAATATTCAATTTACTACTAAAAATGATAACAAGATATTTAATGATAATGTCAAATTAATTGCTGAAACGGCTGCTGATGCTAACCAGTTATACTATGTGAATATATTTCTTTTACCAAGAAACGAGGTAGTTTTAATCTTAATTAATAAATTAAAGACGCGTTGCCAGCAAAAGTGCTGTCTTTAAAAGCATTAATTAAACATCAGGAAATTGGTCAAAAGATAAATTATGAACAGCGTTTAAATAACCTATAGCAATCGTTAAAAATTGCACAAAAGCAAAGTATTTCACATATTAAAGGTAATCTACCTATCGATCAGCTATCTGATTCAAAATATTTCTATTAGGTACTTCCTTTATTACAAGCACAAATTAAAACATTACAGGCAACAGGACATAATTATGATGAAAGCCATGATCAAAATATCGCGATGTTAGCAACATAAAATGTAGAAGCCGCTCTCAAGAATTATTTTAAACTTATCGCTACTTAATAAGAACACTAGAAAGAACACCAGAAGATCCCATTAAACATGATACCCTCATCCAGCATTAATGATGATCATTTTGGGAATGATTACCCCATTAAATGGTATAGATATGACGTTCTTAAGACGCAATAGCTAATTACTTGCTAAACATCTAGCACAATAGAGGACTTCAATAAAGTATCAATTCTATTGAAGATAAAATCACTATTGAGGATAGAAGTACTCATTAGTAAATGAGGTTAAAATAAAAAGAGACTCACTGTAAAACTGTTGACTGTGTTTGGTACTCGTCCTAAGTCATAAAATGACTCAGCTGGTACATGCTTTAAGAAATGATAAGGCCTTTGAATCGAAAGTTTGCGTAAGTGCTCAATATAGAGAAATATTGGATCAGGTATTGCACCTTTTTTAGATCATACCTGATTATAATGTAGATATTATGACATCGGGATAAGATTTAACAGATATTACCTGTCGTATTCTTTAAGGAATGAAACTCGTATTCTTATATTTTAAACCCGATGTGGTATTAATTCATGGTGGATGGATACGGCTACCATGATGGAAAAACCAGCCTAGCTGCCTTTTATTAAGGTATTCTAGTTGGTTATATTGAAGGAGGATTTCGTACCGCTACCGCTAACACCGTAATAGATGCATTATTCTTGGTACGTAATAAAGTTCTGAACGATGCTACAATACGAGCAAGCCTTGCCACACAATATTCTTTTCTTGAGCAAAATAAAAAGATCCTGTTAGTTACAGGACATAGACGGAAAAATTTTGGAAGCATATTTAAACGTATTTGTCATGAATTAGCTGAAATTAGCAAAAATCATACCGATGTTCAAGTTATCTATCCGGTTCATTTTAATCCTAATATTAGTCAACCACTATAACAAATAGTGCAGGGTACTAATAATATAATCTTAATTGATCCACAGAATTATTTACCTTTTATTTATTTAATGAATATCGCTTATTTGATCCTGATAGATTCAGGGGTATTCAAGAAGAAGCGCCATCTTTAGGTAAGTCGATGTTAGTGATACGTAATACTACTCTAAGTGACTTGAATCGGTTGAAGCTTGCTAAGGTACGTTTAGTTGGAGTACGTAAACAGAAAAAATTATTCAAGCGGTAATACAATTACTAATAGATGAGCATGCCTAACAGAAAATAAGCCATGTGCAAAATCCTTATGCTAATCGTAAAGCTTCCAAGCGAATTCTTAAAACATTGAACAAAAATCAAGTAACATTATAAATAAGTTTTAAAACTATTTCTGTTATTGGTTTTTAGGTTAGATTGCTTTACCAATAGCATCTGTTTTCTCTGCTCAGAAAAAAGTAATGGTGTGTTGATGTAATCAAGATGGAGTTGATACGATTAATCAAAGTAAATTTCATATTATTGAACCAGATTAGATAAAACGATAAAAATAGCCGTAAAAGCTGGGTATTTAAAAGCGTTCACTACACCTCAAAAGGCAAATATGTTTTTAATTGCACTTCCTATACCGTTTAAAGATGATCATAACCATAATCTTTCTTATGTTATGGCAGCGGTAGAATCAATAGCGCCATTATTGAAAAAGGTGATTTGATTATTCTAGAGTCTACCTCACCGACTGGAGTAACTAAGAAAATGGCACATGGACTAACAGGACAGGTATGCGATCTGATCTAACATTTCCACAGCAAGAGGGTAAAATTCAGATATTGATATTGATATTGCTTATTACCATGAACAGGTTTTTAGCAGGCAGCAACATAATGGTTGAGTTGATCTAAAATGATCGAGTTATTTTTGCTATGACGATAAAATCATCTCATGGGCAAACCTGTCAGTTATATAGCATTTTCCTTATCAGTTAATCTGTAAAAATCAATACCAAAACAGCTGAAATGTATAAATTGATAGAAAATAGTTTTTGCGATGTAAATATTGCTTTTGCTAATGAACTCTCTTTTATTTGTGCTGAGCAAGGAATTAATGTTTAGCAATTAATTAGTTTTGCCAATTATCGTCCAGCTACGGGTCAATATTTTATAACCAGAGAGGTCACCTGGCGTTGACGGTCTATTGCCGTCGATTACCTGGTTTATTGTTGCATAGAATCCAAAGCAATCTCATTTGATCCAAACAGCCCGCGTTTGGTTAATGAGAACAAGGCAATTTGGTTACCTATCAGATCAAGAAATAGTATTAGCCGATTTATTTAACCAAGACAGGCAAACTTGGCAAATGAAATTAAAATTGCCTCTTTCGGTCTGGCCTTTAAACCAAATATTAACGATTTACGAGAAAGCCACGCTATGCAAATAATTAAAATGATTATCAATTGGCATACTTCTACCAGTTATGTAGTAGAACCCAATATTAATCAATTCTATAAGGCAGTAAAAGATCTCTGTCAATTGATCTCTACTAAATTTGGTATTGCTAATGCAGATATTTAGCTTATTAGTGCTAGATCATAAACAATTTAAGACGATTAAGCCTGAACAAATTCGACAAAATGGGTAGTTGATACAAAATGAATGTGGCGTTAGAATATATTTTAATTACTGCTTGGGCTGGATTTATCAATTGACAGTTGTTCGCCATATCATTAAACATACTAACGATAGTGTATTAGTGGTTTATAATTTAACTTATGACGGTAATTTTAAATTGTTAGTGTCAATGAGAGAAAGCCATCGCTATGCTTTCGCTAAAATAAATATTTATGATAAACTGGAGCTTAATAAAGTTTTTCAGCAATATCAAACTGATGCTGTTATGCATTTAGCGGAAGAAAGTCATGTCGATCGATCTATAGGCTAGCCGCCTTTATCGAAACCAATATTGTTGGTAGTTATTTTTATTAGAGACCGGGTCGTAATTATTGGAATCATTTAAAGTAGCAGAAAATAATTATTTCATTTGCATCATATTTTTACCGATAAGGTTTATGGAAATCTAGATACAACTAATGGGCTATTTATCGAAACAACCCCTTATGCACCCAGAGTAGCCCTTATTCAGCTTCTAAGGATTCCAGTAACCATTTAGTCACAGCCTGGCATTATATTTTACCTTATGGATTACCTAGATTGGTGACCAATTGCTCAAATAATTATGGTCATTATCATTTTCTTAAAAATTAATTTCTTTGATGATTTGAACATGATAGCCGGTAAATTATTGCCTATTAATGCTCAAGGTGAACAGATACATAATTGGTTGTATGTTAAAGATCATGTCTATGCATTAAACTTAATCATTCCTCAATCGAGCAGATAGATACGAGCAAAACTTATAATATTACTGCCCATAATTGGCGTAAAATATTGATGTGCTAAAGAGAATTTCCTGCCTACTGGAAGAATTACATCTGGTTAAACATGAAGGAGTAGCTCAGTATCGTGATTTAATTATCTATCTCAACGATCGTCATGGATACGATATGCGTTATGCTGATGCTAGAAAAATAGAACAAAAGTTAGAATAGAAGCAACAAGAGGAGACCTTCGAATCGGGTATTCGTAAAACCGTTGAATGGTATTTGAGCAATGAAACCTGGTAGGAACCATGTACAAAATGGTTCATATGCAGGTGAACGTTTAGGCATCGCGAGATAACAGGTAACGAGCAAAGGTCATGAAAGGTATTGTTTTTGATGGTGGTTGTGAAACCCATATGTACTCCATTACACGAGTTGTCTCTAAAAACTCTTACCTATTTATGATAGGCTGATGATTTACTATCCGGTTTCGCTGCTGATGTTATCTGGTATCAGAGAAATTTGATTATTTCTACATCTGAAGATCTACTTGATTATCAGGCTTTAGTTAGCAAGGGTAAGGCTTTTTGTGTTCATTTCAGTTATGCCGTATACAATCCCTGGCCAGATTGGTTAGCGTAGGCGATTTTAATCTGGTAAAGTTTTATCGGTGATAATTCCTACTATTTGATAGCAAGCGACAATATCTATTTTTGACAGATCTTTTAGATCCAAATTGGAATCGGGAATTTCTCGTCAATCTGGAGCAATAATTTTTGCATATCAGGTGATGGATCTACTAAAAATTTTTGGATAGTTGAATTTTCTGAACAGTTTAAAGTGCTTTCTATTGTGTGACCCTCCAGCAACCTAAATCTAACTGGGCGGTTACTGATCTCCATTTAGAGTAATAAATAATTGATTTTACTAAATAAATTTATTATTTCCACGTGAAGAGCTTGATAGATCACCTCCATGAATCAAATAGATCTTGAGCATGGTGAGCTAAATGTTAAGCTATTAGGCCTGGAATTTTTTTAGCTAGATATACCGATACCCGTAACAGGTTGATTGAAGCGAGTATCTTTGAGCAAATTATTGAGAAAATGCAGCGATTTAAATCGCTTGTCTGGAAGAAATCGCCTAGCATAACGGGGTTGGTTGACGGATGAATAAGTTAGAAAATCAGCAAAAAACTGACGAAAACCAATTATGGTGAATATTTAGAGGATTTACTTCATGTGTTTATCCACGCTAGTATTCATATACTCACTTAGAAAAATAATTTTTTAAGCATAAAACTGCTAAGTTACATAAGTTACATTTTATGCACCCAATAATGCGCCAATTGTTTCATTTAGTTAATTCGCTGACTGCGATATTGTGCAAGATAAAATTGCTACCTCGGATACTGAATTGATTGATGCAACCTTAGATATGGAATTTTTGCTGGTAGAAGGTAAAGTCAATTTTTCTAAATATGACTAGCAGAAAAAATTACAGTTTAGATATAAATGTAGCGACTGAAAGGATATTAAAAAATAAAAAAGTATTGCAGCTACGGCTTTTTTACATAGCAGTTTCGCCAACCATGGTATCAATTGATAGATAATACCCATTTTTATTCTACTTGGCTTGAAAAAGCAGTTAAGGGTATTTTTGATGATCTTTGTTTATTAATTAATGATAGAGAAGGAAATATTCATGGCTTTGTCAGCATTAGAAAACTGCCAATTGAAAAAGAGGCGCGCATCGGTTTATTAACCACAGTTCTAGCCCATCAGAGAAAATAAGTTGCTAAACAATTACTAACAGCAGCCTGCTAATGGTGTGAACAAGAGTGGGGATAGAAAAGCTCATAAGGATAGAGACTCAAATCAGTAATATTGCCGCTATACGTCTATATTCGTAAATGAGTGGACATAAATTGAAAGCAGAGCTTATTGGTTATATCGAGGACGAGATGATCCCATTTAATAAACCACCGATTATTGGTACTGAGTTAAGTTACATGCAAGAAGCTATGCAAAGTGGCAAGTTATGTGGTGATGGTCACTTTACTCAGCGTTGCGAGAAGTGGATGGAAAAGCATTTCAAGAGCTTAAAAGCCTTGTTGACACCTTCTTGTACTGCATCTTTAGAAATGGCGCCGATTTTACTTGATATTAAACCTGGCGATGAAGTCATCATGCCAAGTTTTACTTTTGTTTCTACAGCTAATGCCTTTGTGCTAAGAGGCGCAACAATTGTATTTATCGATATACGTCCTGATACCATGAATATGGATGAAAATAAAATTGAAGCGGCGATTACGGCCAAAACTCGTGCTATTGTCCCTGTTCACTATGCTGGTGTAGCTTGTGAAATGGATACTATTATGGCATTGGCAAAAAAATACCAACTTTATCTTGTTGAAGATGCGGCTCAAGGCGTTATGTCCACTTATAAGGGAAAAGCTCTTGGTACGATAGGGCATATTGGTTGTTATAGTTTCCATGAAACAAAAAATTACTCATCCGGTGGAGAGGGGGGAGCTATACTGATTAATGAACCTTCACTTATTGAGCGCGCAGAAATTGTGCGGGAAAAAGGCACGGATCGCAGTCAGTTTTTCCGCGGGCAAGTTGATAAATATATCTGGCGAGACATTGGTTCCAGCTACTTAATGTCAGATCTGCAAGCTGCTTATTTATGGGCGCAATTAGAGCAGGCAAATAAAATTAATCAATATAGGCTAGCGTTATGGAAAAACTATTATCAGGCACTTAAACCTTTCGCTGAAGTCGGTAAGTTAGAGTTAGGTGTTATACCGGCAGATATAAAACATAATGCTCATATGTTCTATATCAAATTGAAGGATATTCAACAAAGAACCGCGTTCAATAAGCATATGCAAGCAGGAAATATTTTATCAGTATTTCATTATGTTGCTTTACACTCTAGTCCAGCAGGTCATAAATTTGGCCGTTTTCATGGTGATGATTGTCATACGACAAAAGAAAGTAATCGTTTAGTTCGTTTACCAATGTTTTATAATCTTACCGATGAAGAGCAGCAACAAGTGATCAATCAAATTCAATGTTTTTTTACTTAATATGTTATTAAATAAAGCGTCTTGTTTAGAGAGCTATTTCACCATTGATAAGGGTTTGGGTAGAATTAATCATTATCAAATTATTGGGTGTTTTTTGTCTTAGTCGTCTTTCATCAGGCAGGAATTTTCGTCAACTGATTACTCTACTTGGTGTTTTATCCTGTGCAGGGATCTTAAATGATGGCATGAGCAAATATATTACTGAATATCATCAGATGCCAACAAAGTTAAGCGCTGTATTTAGTACTTCATCATCATTTATTTCAGGCTTTTAAACCCTATTAGGGATTATTTTTTACTATTTAGATCATTTATCAGTCTGGCACTATTTGATACGAAAGGTAACGCATTATCAATTATCGTCGGTAGTAGCTTAACAGAAGTAATTGCTTACTATTTTTGTTTTAGATTAAGTCGTTATTCAAGTGGCGCTTATAGGATTAGCTTTAGTTCCTATATTAATTGTTGTGCTAGCAGCGATCATGATCTTACACTATAAGCAACTAAATTAATCATATTTTAAACCAAGATGGAATACTATTCCAGGTCATCACTTAGCTAAATTCACCTTAATGGCATTAATAATCTCAGTTACGTTACCGGTTTCTTATATTAAGATAAGAACTTATTGGCCAAACTATATAGTTGGCATGAAATAGTTTTTTAGCAGGCAGTAAGTAGTATTTCAGATGCTTATTTACAGTTTATTAGTGCATCTTTCACTCTTTATTTATTACAACCTTAGCTAATTTGCAGCATAGATTTCGATTAGCACAGAAATTTTTAAAGCTTTAAAGTTTGTTTTACCTCAGCGGTTACAATAGCCAGCTTTACCATATAGCTATTAAGAGATCTGCTAATTTGGCTATTTTTCTGATAAGTTTATCGCAATGCATGATCTCTTTTCTTGCCAGTTAATTGATGATAGATTGAAAGTAAGCTCTTACGTTTTTGGTTATTTAATTATTGCTAATATAAGGCCGCATTATGCTTTTATATTTTAACGGAAGTGACTTAATTTGCGTTGTTAATAGGGGTTTGCTTATTGATTAATATCAGCTTACGGCGCTTTAGGTGTGCTAGCTAGTGGCTATATATGGCAATATATATTGTTTATATTATGCTTTGTAGCAGCATACTCTATCTTTACCGCAATGGAACATAAAAACTTTAATCCATGTATTTAGGCTCTGACATCCTCCCAGATCATAATCAGATAGTGTTAGAATTTTTAATGATATTTTATCTTCCTCAGTAGCATTACTTAAAAAGAGACAGTTTATGTATGGTTGTGAACCGTGATCTAACTCTAGCATCATGCTATTCAGAACTACATATTAACTAATTTGATAATAAAAAAGCGATTGCTAAAGTTATCGCTATACAAAGCAAAAAAAGATAGAAATTAGCAATTCTTTTTCATGGTCAATTTAATGTAAAAATTTGGTTAGCATTATTGTTTGGCAAAATCCCCGTCAATAATAATTTTATGGCATATTTTTGAAGCTGATCTCTATGAAGACTTAAGCTGCATTGAAATTTAAATTATTTTTTCAGTTAAATCCAACTATATCAACATCACTGCTCTATTTTTCAACCGAAATAGATTTACCTTTAATCGTTTATTAGAAATCGATTAATCAAATGGATAAAGTAACAATTTTGTTAGGTAACTCAGGTAATAAATCCAATCGATATGTCGAAGCGTTACTGGCGATCAGAAAGCAGTTTTTGGATCAACCTGTCAAAATTTTTATTCCTATGGAATATCCTGCTAATAATCAAGTATATATTACCGAAGTTGCCCAGGCTGCAAAAAATTATTTTTCTAATGCAGAAGTGATAATTATTAAGAAAAAATGGCTTTTGATGATTATCTCACTTTACTGTACTGTTGTGATTCACGCTTAGTCTATTTTCAAACAATAGCAAGTTATAGGCACATATTATGCTTATTAATTCAGTTTGGAATTCCTTTTATTATTAGCCATCAAAATTACTTTTGGAAGGATCCTACTTGAGGAGTGTATACCTTTTTTATTTTATGATAATCAATTAGATGAACGACAACTTGATACCATTCGATAGAAAATTATGTTAACGGATAGAAGTTAAATAGATTTTTTAACTCTAATTTTCTTAAAGTATAGGAAATTGCATTAACATCGATAGGAAAGCACTTATGACTATGATGGAATTTAGTGATCTAAATATTATCTCTATAATATTAATTATTGCACTAATATATCCTATATTCAACGAATACTACTCAATTTTAACATCTTTTTTTTCTGCTTTATTTATTAACGTTCTACTTTGGTTTTCCATTAACTGGATTACTAGTTTTTTAATTTAATGTTAATATGGTACCAATCAATGCATTATTGCATGCGCTTCTCTCATCTATCAGTTTTTACATTTTTTATTATATCGTTTATAAAATAAGATTGCAAACGGGTATCCAACGATCTGATCAGTTGTTATTTAGTATGAATTGGGTAGAAACACCCCCTAACTTGTCTCTTATTGAGATTTATTGTAAATACTGACACAGTAACTATATTTTCTTACAAAATGGTTTTTACTGTTTCAATTACACTCCACTCCTATAGTCATATTTTTTCTAGTAAAGTTTTAAGTGTGATATTAAAACGTTTTTTTATTTTTCATCCCAGAAATGTTGATTGCCTATTTTTATAGGCAACCCAGTAGTCCAAGTATCGCTAGTTATTTTTTCTCTTTAGCACGCTTGCTTTTTGGATAGTAACTTATCTGGTTGTGAGCGGAACAACCGGCTAATATTATTTTATCGCCTTTGCGGTTTTCCTATTTAATAACATTATCCCTGGTTGGATTAATTTATAGATGCTAATTATCGCTACTGTTATTGGTATTGGTATTATTAGTCTGTTTGGTTGCATTAAAGCGTTACATGGATTAGATATTAGTGGTGCAGAGCCTTTTTATATTTTTTCTATTTAACGCCTGATATCTTGTCTCCTTGGAAAAAACTTGACTCTGTTTCTAGATAACTATGACAAAATTGAATTCCAAGGATTAGCGCCTATATTATACGTGATTTTACGTTTTTATTGCAACTTAGGTACGCCCTAAACGACCTGACACGATATTGAATTCAGCCAATTATTTTACCTGGCAAGCGCTTGATAATCACTTTAGTTTAGCCATATCAACCACATTAATTAGTTCTTTACTAGGGGATGATAGAGGTGGAATTATTTTTATTCCTATCTTTGCAATTGGGGCGTTGGCTTAATTATTAAATAATTTAATTGGGTTTATAAAAAAAGTAAGATTGATTGACAGTAATTGTCATAAAGCTATTATTCTGTAAATTTTCTGTTTTGGTGCTATTTTAATATTATTGTCCTGCTTCGTAAAGGTGTTAACTCTTTCATATCGAAAGTGCTGTTTTTTAGTTTTATATTTACGCTTTGTTTATTTATTGCCAAACTAGTTTATTTGGTTATTTGCTAAAGATGATTTAATTCACATATGTATCACTAATGATTATAAAATAAGCTAAATAATAGCTTACTGGAATGTAATGTATGAAGCAACAAGTGATCCAAAAATATGATACTCGAAGTCATATTATTTTGGATTTTCATGAGATAACCTATTTCCTTAATTATCTATTTTTAAATCAAGAGGTTAAGCATGGAACATTAGTGCCTATCAATGCGGAAAAATCCTAACCTCGGGCAAGAGGTTGTGAGTTAAATTCGCTGCTAACTGAAGCAGGATATTTTTATGCAGATAGTATTGCTATTGTTATAGCGATTCGTCGTAAATACCGACAAATAAAGCTTTCACGTATTGCAGCTGCTGATTTTGAAAAGCATTGATAGCACAATCAGCAGGTCAAAAGGCTGTATCCGTGTTTCTGGCTGGTGGAAAAGCAGAAATTCTTAAATAGACCAAAAATAAACTTCGTACTCACTGACAGGTGAATATTTGTTGGTGACCACCAGGATTTATTTAAACAAGAATAACGCGAAATATTATTTCAGGGCATAAGGAGGGTAGTAGACAAAAAATTTTACAGTAGCAAGAGGGTCTCCTCAACCAAGGTAAAATTTTTATCTAGTATTGTCGGCAAGTATATCCCCTATGCACTTTATATGGGAGAATAGGTGGTACTTATGATGTTTTTACCGGAAATTTAAAACGAGCAGCATAAATTATGGCAACAATTAAGATTGGAATGCTTATATAGATTGCTTTTTTAGGCAAGACTAAAACTACAGATAAAATTATTACGCTTTCTGTGGTTATTATATATGATGGTAAACTTTAGTTTTTATTTGTATTATTTCTATCGCAATGATGCGCTTTAAGCTTAATAGACAATGAATTTCAATTACTAGGTCTTCTTTTAAAGATGGTTTTACTGATAACTGTTTTCCTATTGTTAAGCAAATAGTACTATTTTAATTATTTTATAAATTTTTATTTCGTTTTTATTAAAAATATATTTTTGTTAAGGAACTATTATCTATTATTTTGACCATGAAGGTCATATAGTATTAAGTAATTATTGAAAGAGCAGGAAATTTCCTAAGGAGAAAAACCGGAACAATGCCTCAGTCATAGTCTTGAAGCGAGATGTATTGAACTTATTGCATTAAGGTGGAAGAATTGCTATTAGTTTATCTATGACCGCTTAGAGTACGTTAAACTTGGCAGGACACCTTCTATATTACTTGCTTATATTTCTGCTAAATTATTTATTTTTATTATGTCTTTAATAGAATAAATGATCTACCTTGAACCTGTTACTGGCGCTTTTTGTTCCTTTGATTATCAATATTTAAGCCCTTATTGGGGATTTTTAACGAGAGGGGGGCTTATTAGTTTATGTGTAAAGTTATTAGAAAATATAATGTATGACAGTCAAGCTACCTACGGTTCTGCTCTGATGCTTAGTAAATTTGTTCTCCATCCTTAAATTTGACGTTGTTTACCACCAGGATTAGCAGGTCAATTTTGAAAATTTTTCTCAAATCACAGTTCTTCGCGCATATCGGCTTTCGTAGCTTCTCAGTGTCACAAAAGCCGATTGAATTTGTTGTTCTTATTGACGCTGACTGCTCCTCTGAGTGGGAGGGGAAGTCGCAGATTGCTAGCAGATCTCACTCAATAGCCTCAGCCTTAACTTTCGGTTGCATGCCTTTGAGGAATGAAGCCAGCACATTATCTGTTTTGTGTATCTAACACTGTTTGTGCTGTGTATCCGGGAATATCTTTGGCATTCCATTTTAAAAATCAATGGCACCATTCTCCCGTAGCAAGAGCCTGGGAGATACGGTTAAGCTACTAGCTCGCATGGCATTGAAAAGTTTGCTTAAGTTCGTTCCTGACTCTCGATAAGCATCTTTGACCTCAAGGAGCTCCTTACGTCCATGCTCAGTAATACAGACAATGACCAGCAGTCAAAAGCTATTATCTTGCCTGACAGGACTGTATATAGCATCTGGCAAGAAATAAATTTAACATCTATCGCTTAAATCACATAAGCAGCATTACCTGTGCTCTTAAAACCATTGCTGTTTCAGTCTACTGATGCTACTGGCAAAAAGACCATGTGCTTTTCACCGAGAAGCACTTTTCTATAGGGCTTCGTGAAAATCACTGCGCTGAAGATACCCCATTCATAGGTACAGCCATTGCTAGCAATTCTTTGATGCTTTTTATACGTTTCAAATAAGGCGGTAGCAACGAGCTGTTGAAGCATATTCCATTTGCCGCTGTGATCCCTGATCTTAGGCAATTTAATCTCAATATCACCAATACCAGTCTCTATAGTTCGCTATGATAAATAACCGTTATGGACAACGGGATGATACGCCAGTCGAGAAAACAGAGTTCAGCATATTATCGAAGCATGGATCTTCGAGCTCTACCTTCAACGGCAGAGTGGTTATCAGCTACCCCATGCACCATTACGGATGCGCCCATGCAATGGATCACAGATTATATTTAGTTTTGTGGATACCTGTAGCTAGATTTTTGATGAAATATAATCTCTCTGTTATTGAAATCATCCGCGAAATCAATCAGGAGGATATGCCGCCATCTCTAAAACCACCATCCATACACAAGAAATAAGGATAACTCTCATATAGGTCGCTGTTGAGATATAAAAGATCACAGCAATTGGTGTCTATATGGAATTTTTCTTTCCTAATGTTCCACAATGAATTTTGTGTTGATTGCGGTTGTATACTCATTGCATTAGCTAATCTAGCTGCAGTACATTTATATGGTAAATTAGAATTTTAGTTTGCTATGATCAAGGTTACCACGATTATTGTGATGATCTTGATTCGATCAGGGTTGATTTTATTAGTATTAGCAATAATTTTAAATCGATTGGTTTAGCCAATTTAGTTGAGGCTAGTAAATTTTTAGTGGTAGCTGTGGAAAGGCTTTTTATTTGCGCTTTGCATTGTAATAGCTTCTTATCAAGATCTTGAATTACTTAATATTACTACCCTAAATAAGCAAAAAATTTAAAAGTCACTTTAAATAGAGCTATTAATAATATTTAATGGCGAATTTTTATTTTATGTCGATCCTATTTTTATTGTTGTGACATTATTTCTCTGGACAGGAATTGATCAAAATGGTAATCCATTTGTGCTAATTTTTGCTAAAGTAGGGGTTGTATCGGCAGCTTCAGCCAATTAATTTTGTGGTACTTATAGAGGTATTATCAGCTTATAATAGTGATATCTATAGAGTTGCTGACATATGATTTATGCTTTTGTTTTTACGTTTTCAAGAAATATATCAACAGCAATTAGCCAAACATACTTTCAATTTAATATTGTTTCTTTACGTGAATTATTTGATATTTCTTTTTTTTGGCGTGTATGTTTGTTGGCAAGGTAATTAATCCAGATATGCCTTTATCATTAATTGTTAGCGCTGTATCTTTATTAATTGTTTCTGTGATCTATTTTTTGAATCATTTCCCCCGTCAAAAAACAATAAAATAATTAACAATAGCCTATTTAATATTTAACTACTTAAAACGATGGCAAAGTTAATTTTATAATTGAAATACATAAAAGGTAAAATGGTAAGCAAAAAATCTTTTTATTAAAAATCACTAGACAGTGTGCTATTAAATTCGTACTATCCTCTCCCGCAACGGCGTTAAGCGCCCGTAGCTCAGCTGGATAGAGTGCTGCCCTCCGGAGGCAGAGGTCTCAGGTTCGAATCCTGTCGGGCGCGCCATTTACTGCATGCTTTAGCTACGGCGGTATACTAGATTAGTAGTGTATACAATAAATTGAATTTTTAAAGATTTTTATGGTGGCTATAGCTCAGTTGGTAGAGCCCCGGATTGTGATTCCGGTTGTCGTGGGTTCGAATCCCATTAGTCACCCCATATTTATTTTATGTAATTTCGAGGGTGGTGGAATTGGTATAGACCCGCTAAGGTTTAGGTGTATATTACTATCTATCATTACGGATGACGGATATGGAGGTTTAAGTCTTTCCGGTCCCCAATTCGCAAAATAATACAAATAAGTTTTAAAATTAGATAAGAACATCGTTAAAAATAGAAAGTTTTATTTTTAGTGTATAGCGCGCAACTAGTTTTTTTGTGGACACAGTAGATCGGAGGTTAAAATCCTCTATTGCCGAGCAAATTTTATAGAAATTCTGTAATTTATTAGCAACCTTGCAAAGATTATTGTTATAAATTCTTTATAGTCTATGAAGGATTTTCACTACATAATGTTCTCATGAAAAAGCAAATAATCATATAGATCAAAGAGACTATTTCCTTTGTCACTGACAATATAAAGCTGTATTTCATTAATTGGCTAGACGAGAATCTGTCGGATGCTGTCGATTTATGCATTGAAGCAAATCATTCCACTTTATTCTACTTATATTATCACAGTGAACATCTTATCTCCTGTAAAGATTCATTAGTATGGGTAGTAGAGTTATAGCAATATTATTGCAAAATCTCCGGTTGCAAAAAAACATTTAACAATCTTACTGGAGAAGTCCTCTGCTGAAACATATAAGAAGAATGAATGGTTGAATTATTATAAAATCTGGTGTGCAATTGTTAGCATTTAGTTCTGATAAAACATAAATCTGTTATCCATCCTCAAATTTGAGATTGTTTACCACTAGGCTCATGTCAAATCCCCTTATATAGGCGGTTCCATCTTTTTGAGCAGAAATATGCAGCTTAAATACTATTAAAAGTGTTGTTTTTCTTGAACCACATTTATTCTCATCCCTCGGCTTCGGTAGGCTAACTGTCATAAAACCAAATTCAATCGAATTCGTAGTTTTATTGACGGCTAAAAGTGCTCTAACAGGAAATCGTAAAAGGGGAAGGGCAGCAATTCTTCTCGATCTTTTCCCAGCTTCTTCATTATTGCAGGATACTTCACTAAAACCTTGCAAAAAAACATCAAGGGCGTTATTAGAGGCATAGCGGCTCTCTGCTAGCCTAATCTCCTGCAGATAAACCTTACTTTCGATTTTGTGCCTTTGAAGTGAACCCAACACATTAGATGTTTTGTGTACACAAAACAGCGTTGCTACTGCGTATCCGGGAATATCTTTACCATTACATTCTAAAAACCAAGGGGACCATCTCTCCCGTATCAAAGCTAGGAGATATGGTTTAAACCCTTGCACGCAGCCCCTTCCATTTAGAAATTACGCCAAGTTCGCTTCTGACTCTGGATAACCATCTTTGACAGTAACGAGCTCCTTACGTCCATTCTCAGTGACACCGATAATACCAGGAGCCAAAGGCAAACCACATATTACCTGAGATGACAATATATAGCATCGGCCAAGAGATAAACGTTGCGCGTATCACTTAAATCCCGCACAGCCAGGCATTGGCTGTAATCTTCAAGCCATTGCTGTTTTAGTCTAGTGATAGCACTGCAGAAAAAGTATGTGCTTTTCACCGAGAAAAGCGCCTCCAGAGGATTTCGTGAAAATCATCGTGGTGATATGCCTAGCAAGTACAGGCATGGAGAGATCCACACCCGACGCTAAAGTAGCGTTTAGCATGTTGTAGCAGCATCATGAGCTCAACATCAACGACAGAGTGGATATCAGGGGCTTCCTGATATCATTACGGATGAGTCATGCAAGGATTACAGGTAATATCTGGTTTATCAGATACATTATAGTAGACTTTTCATGGCATACCATATCTCTCTGTTGTTAAAATTATCCACGAAATCAATTAGCAGAAGATACACGATGACAATTTCTGAAATCCTATACACTAGAAACAAGCATAACTCTTTGTTGTTTTTATCTATTTATAAAAGGTTGTTGTGTTTTAATAAAAAAGCTAATAATTAATGTTTTAATAAAAAAAGATTTTTCATAAAATAATAAAGAAAAAATATAAATTTTTGTAAACATCTGTAATAAGAAAGAGTTTAATAATGCATATTGTAAATTATGGCAATCAAGATAAATAAAATTATTTTGTTAAAATGCAAACATTAAGTTAATTAATGGATAATATTTGTTCAACAATAGGCATATAAAACGCTTTTTTTGAATAAAAAAGCAATCTTTGGCCTGACTTATACTTTAAGATAGGAGGTGTGTGTGGTGTGGTAATGTGTTCATTCTACCTTATTATGATAGCGTTTCAGCATCATAAACTATGGAATTGACGCAGAATTAAATTTAATGTGCCTATTGTCCATGTTATCGATGCATAATATTCATCACAAACCGGACCCTCAACGTTGGGTGAGGAACAATCAATCTATAGACCTCTATTGTATTTTAACACCTATCAAAAGATAGGTGTTTTTTATTTTGTTAATTATTTTAAAAAGCTAAAAATTTAGTTAAATATAAACTATTAAATAGTATCAATAATACTATTTAATATATATATTTTTATCTTAAAAAGATAAATTTAATCAAAAAAATAAAAACATTTAAAAGTTAGAAAGGCAAGAACAAGCTCAAAACAACAGAAAAGAGAGAGAGATCTCCATCAATTTTAATGCTTTAATAAAAAAACTAAGCCATTGTTGGCTAATTTGTACTGCTTCTTTCACTTTATCTTGTTTATCTAAAGCATCAGCAACCCAGGCAAAGTCGTGAGCATCAGAACGTTGCGCTAAAGCAGACTTAAAGTATTTTTCCGTTTCATGCCATTTGACATGGTGTAATGCAAGTTGACCTAATGTACTATTTAGTAAATGAGTAGCACCATCAATCTGTTTTATTAGATTGATCAGAATTTTATTCATTACTTTGCTATCGCTAATTCGTAAACGAGGAACCAGCAATAAAAGATTGCTCATCATATTGTTGTTTTAAACCAGCAATAATAATTTTTTCTGATGCTTCACTGTCGTCGCCTTCAATAAGGCTAAGCAGCAACGATTGATTGTAGTATTTGGTAATGACGTATTTTACGTCCCTGAGAGTCCAACCAATTTTTTAAATTTTTGCTTCCACTTTCAGCCATATATTGATTAATTAAGCCTTTATAGGCGTCTTTGTATAATTTATCAATCTCTTCTGCAAAATATAACTTTTCTTTTTCCATAATCGGCAAAAGTTCAATAAGCGCCTGATAAACTCCTGAACGCTGATAGGCCTGTTCTGCCATTCTTAAGACTTCAGGATGGCTTGGTACCTGATCCAATAATTTATTAACACCGTGACGTGCTGCATGAATTTTACCTTCAGCAAGTTGTATACGAACGCGTGTAATATCAACAGGAAGTTGGTGGTTACCAGAAACCTCTGCTGCACGCTCAAGGTATTGATTAGTACAATATTCATCACCGCGTTGTTGAGCAGCTTATGCTGCTAGTAGATAGTTAATAACTGGTTGTTCTGCATAGTCAGCGTGACCTGTCAGTGATTTTCAACTTTTGAAATCACCTTCTGCTAATTTTAGCAATGCTTTTTGCGTTTGAATATGCGCTTTATGATATTTACGACATTTACCCATTTATGGGTAAATAATATTTTACTACAAATACGACGATAGCACCAGACAAAAAAACAGAAAATAAATTGTAAAATAATAAAACAAATGAGTAAACCGGTTACAGTGCTTTCAATATTATAGTTATTGGTTTGGATAAACAGATAACCTTGGTGCCCTGCAACAATGAGACCAATGATGATGCTAGCAATCAGTACAATAAAAAAGATCAGAACTTTTATCATGCAGCTGCTCCCCCCTCCCCCCTCCTTTCTGCGCAGTTATTTTATTGTTTTGCTTTACCGCTTTTTCTGTTTGTGCAGAGGGTACTATTTTTATGTTATTATTTGTGCTATTTTCTTTAGTTGGTTGCGTTTTTTGTGATATCGGTGTTGAAGAAAAATAAACTTCTCCTTGAATACGTTTTTGCAATGCTTTATCGAGTAGTAATAAACTCCTTAATTCGCCGGGAATATCCATTATAATCGGTTGTTCAATCAGTTTATCAACTTCGGTAAGAAAGGCTTTTATTGTCGAATCGTTGGTATTAAAGTAAATTCGAATCCAGGTTGAAACTTTCTCTAAAGATTGTTTATAAATTTTCTCTTGATGTCGAGGTACGGCTTGGGCGGCAATCACTAGTTGTGCTCGAATATTGGCGCGTAGATAAATATCCTGATTAGGTATCAGTAAAGGGGTTTCATGAGAATCTCTACAACGAATGGTAATAAAACTTTTACTAAATCTTTTCCAACTTTGAATAAGATTTTGTTTCCAATCAGCAATATTATTGGAAAGTTCCGTGCTATCTTCATCCATGGAGTTGTTACCATCTGTAGCACTATCATTTATGCGTAAATTATCGATATCACTGCTAAGTTGATTAAGTCTTAAAATAATTACCTCATAATCAATTTTGGTACTGGCGGATAGCACACTGATATCATCATTAAGTGTTTTTCGGATCTCAATTAAATTAGGATCATTCATTTCTACTAGGCTTGCATCAGCACTTTTTAATAAAGCAATCGCAGTAACGGGATCATAGTCATTCCAAAGTTTTTGGCCAGCCATTTTAGCTAATAAATTAACTTGAGCAAGTAACCAGGATTTTACATCTGTATTTGAAAGTGTTATGATTTCTGCATGTAATTCGTCGATATGCTGTTCAAGTTGTTGTTCATATTCTTTCTTATCTAACTGAGTAACGCGTAGGGATTCAACTAATTGGTTAATTTGTTTTTTTTCTATTTCTTGTTGATGTTGTAGTTCATTTATTTGTTGTTGTAATTCGCTCCTTTCATTGACTATTTGTTGCTGTTTTAAATTAAGATAATAATAGAAACCACCACCAAGTATGATAATAACTACGATAGTAATTATACTACCAAACAGACCAGAATCTTTTTGCTTATAGCAGATACTATCTTTAGGTGTAGATTGCCTTACTGTTTTTGAGGAATTTAATAGCTTTTTACTTACCTTATTTTGTTTATTCTGTTCCATCATAATTAATATCTCAATATCAGTTTACATTAATACCTTAATTAAAGCATCATTATTAGCATTTTTAGCTACTTTTAGTGATTCCAATCCTAATTGATAAGCAGTACTAGCCAAACGTTCAGTGACAATAATTAAGTGGCTAGAAAATAACCAATGTTTAACATCATCTGTAATTAAGTTAAATAACAAATATAACATTTCACCACTGGTAACAATAATTATTTTAATATTTACTTGCTCTGCCATTATAACTGGAAAATTTGTTGATCATATTTTATCGGTTGACGTTGATAACACTTATAATACTCAATATGACTTTCTCGCGATTTTAATGTTGCAGCGAGTAGTTCACGTCCACCGTTACCACGTAATAACAAATATTTTTACCTAAAAGTGATTGTACCCAAATTAATTCAAGTAATCTTTTACTAGTTTCAGCAGCTTGAGATAGTTGAATAGGCAAATTAGTTAAATGGTGAAAAACCGATGCTGTCGAATATCGTATACTATAATAGGAATAGGTTATCAGGCCATTTTCTTCGGGCTAAAAAATGCTGAATTAGCATGCCTTACCGCATTTGGTAATAAGAAAAAACCCCGATCACCATCAATTAGCCTAGCTAATTTAGTCGGCAAAATGCCCAGTTCATTACCTGGCATAATTTTAATCACTAGGGCATGAAAGGCTATTTTTCCTAATGACCTAATGTGTTGAATAAGTTTTTTATCACTTAGATTTGGTCTGGTGACCAATATATTCATCGAGAAAATACTCCTGTAGAAATTTTATTAAGAATTTGTTTAGCATCGTTATTAAGTAATTCCTCAGCAAGGTTCAATACTCGCTTGTTGAGCGTCTTCATGGTTAAAATATCTTTCTGCAGGAATGCTTTTACTACCATTTGTCGCATAATCTAGCGCTCTAAGCCAGATTTATTTATTTTCCATATAACATAGCTACCTATTTGGACTTGGCAGCCACCTTCCAATCGATTATTGACAGCTCGTTCTGCTTCAATACAGATAGCAGTATCATGATCTGATATAACGGCGCTAGAAAATGTTGTGTGTAGTTGGTCATCAAGACGGCATTTAATACCAATTGCGCCTTGTTCCAATAGCAGGTAATAAGAGCTCTGCTGGCAATGACATAACGTATGCGTGTTTCTAAACTTAGACGTTTTAGGGCAGCTGCAGCAAGAATAATCCCATCGTATTCACCATTGTCTAATTTACTCTTCACCATTGTCTAATTTACTCAGCCGTGTTCCAACATTACTACGCAGATCTCAAATAACTAAGTGCGGATAAGTATGACATACCTGGCATTGGCGACGCAGGCTTGATGTTCCTATAATACTTCCAGCTGGAAGCTCATTAAGAAAATCGTACTGATTGGATACAAAAGCATCACGAGGAATCGCCTCGCTGGTAAATAGCCATTAATCCTAAGTTATTAAAAAATATAATGGGAATATCTTTTATGGAATGAACAGCAATATCAACTAGGTTTTCTAGTAGCATATTTTCTAATTCTTCGATAAAAAGTCCTTTCCCACCAATTTTAGCCAGGGGAATATCAAGTAGAATATCTGCTTGGGTACTCATGGGAATATTAATGTTGGATGATGTTTTTCTAATTGTGTTTTTACGAAAATCGCTTGCCACATTGCTAATGGACTTTCCTTGTTGTGATACGCAGTGTTTGTATTGCCATATTTTTCTTAGGTAATTAGATTACGAGTAAATTATAAAGGAAAGTAGATAGTTTTAATATTTTGTAAGTTTTTTCCAGTTGGTTAGCTAGCTGGGTCGCTTAATAAATAGAGCTAATATATAAATATTAGCTAATATATAGTGCAACTTATAAACTTATAAAAAGAAAAAATCGGTAAAAACAGCTGAAAAATAATTTTTATTGATTAGATAAAAGCAAATAAATATCTATTTAACTATTTTTATTTATTTAAATATTTATCATTAAAAGTAATTATTAATCTTTAATATTAAAAATTAACTAACTAATCTCTTTTTTATATAGTTCATCTATCTGAAATTCTTAGAAACGAAAAATTTTATGTAAAAGAATTAAAAGCATTTAGTGTAAAAAATAAATAGTTAATATAAGGATAATGTACTTTACCATTTTTGTACAAAATGTTAAATTGATCACGTTTCTAGCAACCTATTAAAATAGCTTATTGCTGTTATTGTTCCAAAATTCCAAAGAAAGGTAATGGTAAGTTAAGCTCATTTATTTTAAAGTTAATTCATGCAAAACTTTTGTATCTTCACATTGAAACACTAAAGCAAAGATTGGATACGATCAATCAATTACGACTAGAACGAGCATCATCTTCTATGAATGAAGCGTTCAAGCATGTATATGGATTGCTGCCAGTTTTATTAAATTATCATCATCCCATGATAGCTGGTTATATTGAAAGTAAGATACCTGTTGGAGTCTGTTTTTTGCGCCTAATGTTCAACAAATTCATTGGTTATTCATTGGTTAAAGGAATTTAAGGCGTATCTTTTTTGTGAACTAGCTTTACAAAAAACCAATAGTGAATTACCTATTACAGGTATTTATTCCATGGGGAAGTACCTCATCAATCGGACAAAATGATATTTCTGAGTTGGATATTTGGATATGTCATCAATCATGGTTAGATCAAGAAGAAAGAGAACTTATACAAAAACGTACATTAATTGAGCAGTGGGCATCCTCGCTTGGTATAGATGTTACTTTCTTTTTAATTGATGAAAATCGTTTTCGCCATCATACGAGTGGTAGTTTGAGTGACGAAGATTGCGGAACAACACAACATATATTACTGTTGGATGAATATTATCGTACATCTGTTCGTATGGCTGGAAAACGTTTACTATGGGTGATGGTACACGCAGAAGAAGAAACTAATTATGATAAATATGTTTTATTGTTGTACGCGCGAGGAGCATTAATCCAAAGCTGAATTATCAGCTGAAGAATATTTCAGTGCTAGTTTGTGGCAACTCTATAAAAGTGTTGACTCTCCTTATAAAGCTGTTTTGAAAAGTATTTTACTGGAAGCTTATTCCTGGGAATATCCGCGTGGTATCTTGTTGGCAATGGAATTTTAGCAATATTTGCATGCATGAGAAATTATTTCTTATGGTCTGGATGCCTATTGTTTAATGTTAGAACGCGTTACGCGTTATTTAATAGAAATCGGTGATTTTAAACGTCTTGATTTAATTCATCGCTGTTTTTACCTTAAAGTTTGTGAAAAATTGTCTTGTAAAAATAATACCTCGGTGAATAATGATAGTTGGTGAAGGCATGTGTTATCGCAACTTGTTACTTCATGGGTGTGGAATACAGACAGATTAAGTGTCCTCGACAAGCGAAATTATTGGAAAATAGCGCAGCTTCGAGATGTAGACAATGAATTACTTGATACCATTATACAAAGTTATCGTAATCTTATTCGCATTGCTCATCGTAATAATTTGCGGATTAGTGCAATCCTACAAGATATTGCTGTGTTGACGCGTAAATTATATGCTACCTTTGAAGTATTACCTGGCAAAGTGCCTTTTGTTAATCCGCAAATTTCACCAGATCTATCTGAAAGTCATCTAACTTTTATTTATGTTCCTGTCTGGCGTACAAATCGTAATGGTTGGTATTTATATAATAAGGAACCAACAATAGATACTATCATTGGACATCAACCTTTAGAATATAACCGTTATCTTAGTAAATTAGTGGCATGGACTTACTTTAATGGTTTATTGACAGAGCAATCCCATATTTATATTCATAATAGTGAAGCTCACAATATGATGAAAATAAATTACATCAATTTATTAATGATATAACCACAAATTTTCCTATTCGATTATTGGCATCCACACCAAAAGCTTTATATAGTCCCTGTGAAATTCGCCATTTAGCCATTATTGTTAATTTAGAGAAAGATTCGACAGCGCTGTTTTCTAATCAAATTATCCATTATAATTTACCTAAACTAGACATATTGAGTCTTGGTTGATCCATCACAATGCTTAGTTAGTAGTATTGATCTACTATATCGTAACTCTTGGAACGAGGTAAGAACACTACATTTTTCCTGTGAGCAATCTATATTGGAAGCATTAAAAACGATTTTAGGCAAAATGAATCAAGATGCTGAACTTCCAGATCTGGTTGAAGTTTTTTATTATAACTAACATATGAGAGAGTTGATCGATACACGTGTTCAACAGGTGGTTTTAGAATGTATTGAATTACGTCTATCAAGCAATTGTAATGACTCATGGCGTTTCAAGGATTACGTATTGCAGGTCAAAACCTAGGGATTATTTTTTGAGCGCTTAAATGTTTCACTGCAGAAATTAAAAAATGCGGTAGAATTTTATGCTGCAATTTCTAATAATAAATTACATGTGGGCTCTTACCAGTAAAATTGAATGTCAAAGAAACTTATCATTTACCTTTGTTGTTGATGCTTTTATGCCAGTGAATGAATTGTTCTATATCCTCTTCGAGGATATAGAAGAAAATCATAGTTTTAATATCTATATTTTAGATGAAAAATCTGGTTGAATATATTCACTTTGTTAAGGAAACAAAGAAGAACTTAGGGATATCAGCTGTTTTTACTTATCATTCTCAGACTATCATTTTTACCTACCGTGCAAATTTAGTCAATTTCAATTGACCGCAATTATTATCAGATAATAAAAGTAGAAATTAAAAATTAAGTCATTCCTTATTTATCTGGCTTATTTATGGTTAGGGAATTGAACCACCATTTAATTGAAGTTCAAAAACCATCCTTTATTGCTAA
The DNA here is from genome assembly GCA_052171895.1 of Arsenophonus sp. NEOnobi-MAG3. GTDB lineage: Bacteria > Pseudomonadota > Gammaproteobacteria > Enterobacterales > Enterobacteriaceae > Arsenophonus. Next base: position 757,530 of record JBQMRN010000001.1, on the reverse strand, counting down.
AAGGGGATAGAATCGCTTTATTTGGTCTATTTTAAGTTAAAACTTCATCGGATAGTATGTTTTTAACCCCTAACACTCTAATTTTAGAGATACTAACCCCATAATGTTTAGGTTAGTAATCCTCGTTTTCCTCCATTTTATGCATTCTTTCTAACAATAATTCCATTGCCTGTTCCACTGAACGGCGGCAAAAAGAAGTGGCCTCTAACCGCCACATAGAATATATTTGTAGGAATCTGCGAGCAAGAACCCCTTTTATTAGGACGGAGGAAAACCATGGCTTCTCGGATTTTTATGTTCCATTATCTCTCCAGCGCGCCTTACCTTTATATACCCCCTCCTCTCAGCAATAATGTTCTCCATTTACGATTCGACAAGAATCCATAGTAACGGATCGTTTTAAAATGTCTGGCCGGAATATGCCTGATATAGCGCCAAATCATCTCTTCTTATGTTAGTGTCTGGTGCTGGTGTTGTTGAGTGCTGTGGGCATAGTAATAATGCGCAACCGCCCCCATTCTGTAATGCCACAGTTTTGATGCGAATACAGGAAGACGTTTAATAACAACCAAGGTATTTCACGCTATCCCCCACGCCCATTTCGGCTTTTTAGCAAAGTGGACTTTTTAGTAACGTTCCACGTACTGGAGTTATTAGGCTATGTTGACAAAGGTTGTTTTGTAGAAAACCCATCATACTATTATGATGGATTTTGCTACAAAGGGATCGGTATAAAAAAGTAAATAGTCATACAGATCAAAGAGACTATTTTCTCAGTCCATTCAACATAAAGCTGCATCCCATTTAGTTGCTTTAGTTGCTTAGGTGATAATCTGTTAGATGATGTCAATTCATGCATTGAAAGCAACTTATTTCACTTTATCCTACCATATTTTATACTGAATATGCTATCCGCTGGAAACATTTATTAAGATTACAGCGCTATATCACATTTTAAAATCCTTGATGCAGAAAATATTTAACAATTTTACTAAAAATCCTCTGGTAAAAGTACATAACAAGGATAAATGGTTTACTTATCTGCGATATATGTTGAATAGCTTAACTTTACAGGAATCAGCAAAACAAACAGGCATAGATTTGAAAACAGCGTCTAGATGGCGTTAGTACTTCCTTGCTTTAGCGGCGATACTTAATATAAGTATATTAAGTGATATTATTTAAATCAACAAAACAATTTTCTCTGAATTCTTTAATAGGAAATGGTTATAATTCCACATAGGAAAATTAGAAAACTCAGGAGAAGAGGAGATAAAAGGAAAGAAGGAATCACGCTCTTCATCACCCTAGATCGATAGACTCATCTAATCGATGAGATTCTTGAAGAGTTTAATATAAAATCTATTAGCTGTTTTCTTGAGCCGATCATCGATAAAGAGTCCATCCTTTACTCATATTGAGCTAAATGCTAGGAAACCTTTGCCAGTAAGCATGAAATTAGTCACCATTCTCCTAATAAAGTTAGATAACTAGAGAGTTATTTGTAAGAAATTCTACATTCAAACTGTGAACAGTTATATCAGTCGATTAAAAAGATAGCTGAGTAAATTCCATGGTAAAGGTTTGTTTTATTTAATAAATTATCTGGCATGGAGAAGATTGTTTGAAACCACAATAATTGAAATATAGACGTAGTTAGATATTGCATGCGAGCAAAGCAACAATCTTTTCCAAGATAGTCAAAATAACATACACCAGAGTATAAAACACTACTCACACATCATGAATATCTCCAAAGCAACGTAGCATAAGCTGCGCCGTTCACGCGTAGCGTGAATGCTACGTTCAATGAGAATATCTGTTGAAAAGAATCAGCTATTAGTTTTTATATACATTAATGATAAAAAATGATATTTGTTTTAGCAGTTAGAGTTCAAATAAAAATGGCTCACCACTATTATTTACTAATACTATAGATTAATGGCTAATAGCTTATATTTGGATATAATTTTATTATTGCTGCGGAGAGCAGCATAAAATACCAATTGTTTATTTATAGTTAAAAATCCTAAGCACTTGAGCGTGTAGAGGTAGGCATATTTAATGGAGTGGTTATTGGCGGTTAATAATAATTTAACTGTCATTTTTGAAGATTAGTATCATAATACCGCTATGTATTTCGTAATCGATATCATGATTGCCATCATACTGATCAAATTATTCTTCTATTCTATCAATAAATTTAGCAACCAGTTGATGAAATTTCGTGTCTGTTATTATCGTCAAATTTCTATTTGCTTTTCTACCCCTAACTGCAATTATAGCTTATAAAGCATAATGAGTTAAGAATACAGGTTTTAACATAATGAAAAAATTAATTTGCCTATTTATAACATCGATATTATTAACCCTCATTTGTAGTTGTGGTTTGAAAGGGCCACTCTATTTTCCAGTAAAAGCAACAGTGGGAAAAGGCTAGAAGTATGATCTCGTCTAAAGATATAGAACATCAATCGATACAGATAGAAACACTGCAAAAATCAAGTAATCAAAAATAGTCAATTGATTATGATGGAGTAGAAAATGCAATTCTCTAAAATGCATGGTTTAGGTAACAATTTTATGGTAGTAGATGGTGTTACTCAAAATGTTTATTTTTCTTCTGAACTTATTTCTCGTTTATCGGATCGACATAGAGGGATTGGATTTGATCAACTTTTAATTGTTGAAGCACCTTATGATCCAAATCTTGATTTTCATTATCGTATTTTTAATGCCGACGGGAGTGAAGTCGCTCAATGTGGTAATGGTGCCCGTTGTTTTGCTCGGTTTGTTCGCCTTAAAAAACTGACCAATAAACGTGATATAAAAGTAAGTACTCAATCAGGCAGATTGACATTATCGGTAGCAGAAAATGAAGATGTTTGTGTCAATATGGGAATTCCAGAGTTTAAACTAAATAAAGCACTATTTAAAACTAAAAAAACCGAAAAAACTTTTATAATCAGAACTAAACAAAAAACAATATTATGTGGTGTAGTTTCTATTGGCAATCCTCATTGTGTATTACAGGTTGAAAATATTGACGCTGCTGAAGTTACTTTATTAGGGCCGCTTCTTGAAAATCATGAACGTTTTCCTGATCGAGCTAATATAGGATTTATGCAGATTATTGATCATGAGCACATTCGATTACGTGTACATGAACGTGGTGTAGGAGAAACACAGGCTTGTGGAAGTGGTGCCTGTGCTGCTGTTGCTATTGGTATCCAGCAAGGTTTATTAAGAAAAAATGTTCGTGTTGATTTACCTGGTGGTATGCTAAAAATTCGTTGGAATGGATTGGGTCATCCTCTGTTTATGACTGGACCTGCAACACACGTTTATGATGGCGTTATTTATTTCTAAGTTTTGTTTGATTAAGAGGTCTTTTATTATGGATAAAAAAAAAGCAGCATTTGATCCTCAACCTCTGTTAGATGATCAGACAGTCGTGAAATATCTAAAAAGCAATCCTCATTTTTTTATTCGCAATGCACATGCTGTTGAACAGATACGGGTTCCTCATTCGGTTCATCACGCGGTTTCATTAGTTGAATGGTCCATGAAACGTCAACGAGCTTATATCCAAAATCTAGAAAAGGATATAGAACTATTAATTGAGCAAGCTCGCAATAATGAAATACTATTTAATCGACTATTAAAGTTGATTATTCAACTATCAACAGCGGATGATTTTGCTGATTTTCAGCAACGTTTATATGCCTGGTCAAAAAGCTTTGGTTTGAGTGGTGCTTATATTCGCTTATTTAGCGATTGTTGGCAGCAGCAGCTAGGCGTGACGATAGATACACAAAAAATTATGATTTCTCGTCAGGCATTTGAGCCTGTTCGTACTCAGAGATTTGGTAAAAAAAATCATTATCTTGGTACGTTAAATAATCCAGAAATATTCTTATTAATGCCAGAAGCAAATCATGTCGGTTCTGTGGCTATCTCTTTATTAGGGCTTTATGGTAATTTAGGGATGGTGATCTTTAATAGCCTAGATATTCAACATTATCAAAAAGGGATGGGAACGACAATGCTTGACCATTTAGTCAAATTATTGCCTGATCTACTTTTGCGCTGGATAACTAATGAATAAATTCAATACGACAAAGCCTTGCAGCAACCAAATTGACGATTTTACTTTACTTACGTGTAAAGCAGCAGATAAGTCCAGTAACAATTATTAATTATCAACATCAATTACTCATATTAATTGATATGACTATAGATATAAACATCAATGATTGGAAGCAATTAGAAATATCACATTTCGTATGATAGTTGCAAAGTGTCGCCGACAAGGATTGAAGGCAGCAAGTCTTGCTTTACCTCTTTCGTCATTAACAAGCTTTTTAAATTGGTTAGTTAACCAGAGCTTATTTAACTGCTAATCCAGGTAAAACCGTCAGAACGCTAAAAAAACGTTATTTACAAAAAAATATCAATGTAGATGAACTCAATAAATTGTCAAATATTGATTTAACAATCCGCTATCTGTACCTGATAGAACCATGTTGAAAATGATGTATGGCGGCGCAGGATTAAGTTTATCTGAACAGGTTAATTTGAATTGCCAACATCTGAATTTATCCAGTGATAAAGTTTAGGTTATGGAAAAGGCAATAAAGAACGGAAAGTACCATTAGGGATAGTATAGCTATAAAATGCTTAATTCGTTGTTGAGATGCACCAGCAATATCTTAAGCAAGACGAAGCTGTTTTTACTTCAAGCAAAGAGGCAAACGTATTTACGCTTATAATGTACAAAACCGTTTTTCATTATAGGGAATTCATCAGGCTGTTAAAAGTCACATTCATCCGTACAAACTTCGGCACTATTTTGCCATTCATATCCTGGAATCAAGTGCCGATTTGATGGAAGTTCAAGAGTTAATAGATATGCTAATCTTTCTACCACCCAAGTTTATATTCATATGGTTTTCAACATTTAGGGAAGGTTTATGATGTAGCTATCATCCAAGGGCAAAAATTGGAAAACCTTGAATGCGTTTTTATCGGCAAATAACTTATATTGCAATGGATTACCTTTGATTTGAATGATATATTGTAGGATAATGGTCTATTTATTGCTTAAACTGAATAGGAGTTATTGAATTTTATTCTTTGTTATAGCAACCACTTAAATAAACTTTAATTCGCCAATTAAAAAATTATCAAACGTTAATTGTTAATTAGTAGTATGCTGAAATGTGTCATATGTAACACAGTCAGGTTTGTTAGCACTGAAAATGTTAGTTTGTCATTATGGTTAGAATGAAAAAGGATCTGATTGTGATGATAATATAATGATATACTTTTATTATTGGCGTAGTCAAATCATAATCCAAAAATTAATCTATAAAACCTTATCTTACCTTAGCTAAAAAAAAGTTTCACTAGCGGTTATTAGTAATGACGATGTAGCTTTTTCTGCTTGTAAAGCAGATGATTATTTTAATTTGTTTTAAAAGCGGCGGGGTTTAAAAACGATTGGAGGGGCTAAACCCTATAGTGTATGCTATTATCCATGCCGTGCAAGAAATTTAATTTCTAAATTAAATAAAATTTTGCATGTCACTGATTATTTAACGAGTTATTAGCAAATCTGCTGTATGAGCTGGGTTTCAGCAACCAGCCTATGTTCCACTCTGATGCTTCGTGAATTTGTTCTTCATCCTTAAATTGGATATTGTTTACCACCGGTCACCAAGTAAAATCACCTTAGCCAGTTCCAGATTTTCTAAGCAAATGGAGTAAGCTTAAATAATACCATTGAAGGGGTTGTTTTATCGAAGCACATTTCTTCGCACGTTAGCTTCGTAGCCTCAGTATAACAAAAGCCGATTCAATCGGCTTTGTCGTTCTTATTGACGCTAAAAGCGCTCTAACGAAAAGCATAGAATGCTAGCAGTTCTTCTTGATCTTTCTCCAGCTTCTCATCGCGCTGCAGGATACTTCGTTGAAAACCTTGCAAACAAAATATCAAGGACTTTATTAGCGACATCACACATCTCTGCTAGCCAGACTTCCTATGTGAAGCCAGCATATTAGCTCTTTTATGTACCCAACAGCGTTGCTGCTGCATGTCCTGAGAGGGGGATATCTTTGCCATTAGATTCCAAAAAACAAAAAGTACCGTCACCTCTAGCTACCCTGAGAGTACAGTTAAGCCACCTGCTAGCCAGACCATTGAGAGAAGTTCGGCCAAATTTGCTTCTAACTCTCAATAAGCATCTTTGAGTGTAACTAGCTGCTTAGATCTATGTTCAGTGAGGCCGACAATGAGAACAGGAAAGGCGATTATCTTGCCTGACACTGTATATGGCATTCGGCACAAAATAAACGTAGTGCGTATAGCTTAAATCACATAGGCACCATTGCCTATGCTCTTTTCAAGGCATTCCTGTTTCAGTCTACTGTGATGCTACTCAGAAAGAGTATGTGCTTTTTAGCAAGAAGGTACCCACCTGTGCTCTCTCTCCCCTGAGCTTCGTAAAAATCACCAGTGGTGATGTACATCGCAGGTACAAAGCCATGGTAGCAACTTTTCTATGATTTTTCACATTTTAGATAAAGCGCTAATAATGAGCTGTTGAAGCATATTCCCTTAGCGCTACGATCTCTAATCTTAGGCACTTTAATCTCAACATCGTCAATAGCAGTCTGTATAGTTCGGTATGGCAAATTACCCTTATAGACAACAGCATGAACGCCCGTCTATAAGGCGGCGTTTCAGCTTGTTGCACAATCATGGCTTCAACCTCTCCAGGCTCAACGGCGGTGGCTATCAGCCACTTGGCAGCATTACGGATGAGTGCATGCAGGGGATCAGAAGTAATATCTGGTTTCTTGGATACCTATAGGGTAGACTTTTTTATGGCATATCATTCAACAGGATACGGCGCCATCTCTGAAACCCTATACATAAGAAATGAACATAACTCTTATTTAACAACCGATATTAAAGGTGCTTTACACAGTGGCATGCAAGCTTGTTAGATCAATACTAACAATAGCAACTTGCTAAGCAGCAATGAGAATGACATATTACCTCATGTCGAGATCACCGTTTTAGCTTCATTCATTGTGTTGATATAATCTTCTCATCTAGTTAAAAATCTAATAGTTATTTATTGACTGCTCTCTTAATTTAATGGTAACCATGAACGCCTCATATTTACTTGAAAACCTAAATAATAAGCAACGCGAAGCTGTTGCTGCACCTCGAACTAATATCTTAATACTTGCCGGCGCAGGTAGTGGTAAAACATGGGTACTAATTCATCGAATAGCTTGGCTATTGGCGGTTGATAAGGTTTCGCCTTTCTCGATTATGACGGTGACGTTTACCAATAAAGCAGCGGCTGAGATGCGTCATCGTATTAATGCGTTATTAGGTGGTGATCAAGGCGGTATATGGGTAGGAACTTTTCATGGCCTGGCGCATCGTCTGCTACGGGCACATTATTTAGATGCCAATCTACCGCAAGATTTTCAAATCTTAGGTAGTGATGATCAATATCGTTTATTGCGTAGAATTATCAAGACCATCAATCTAGATGAAAGTAAGTGCTCACCACGTCAGGCTATATGGTACATCAATGCAAAAAAAGATGAAGGCTTGCGGCCACAGCATATTGAAAGTTATGCCAATCCAACAGAGGCGACTTGGCTGCGAGTTTATCAGGCTTATCAAGAAACCTGTGATCGGGCTGGATTAGTTGATTTTGCTGAACTTTTATTGCGTGCCCATGAATTGTGGCTGAATAAACCGCATATACTACAACATTATCGTGAACGTTTTACCAATATTCTGGTTGATGAATTTCAAGACACCAACAGTATCCAGTATGCCTGGATACGTGTTTTGGCTGGTGATACCGGTAAGGTAATGATTGTTGGCGATGACGATCAGTCAATTTATGGTTGGCGTGGCGCACAGACAGAAAATATTCAACGTTTTTTGCAAGATTTTTCTGCAGTGAAAACTATCCGGCTGGAACAAAACTATCGTTCGACTAACAATATCTTAAAGTCTGCTAATGCACTGATTGCCAATAATAATAACCGGTTAGGAAAAAATCTCTGGACAGAAGGAGATGATGGTGAACCTATCTCTCTTTATTGTGGCTTCAATGAATTAGATGAAGCGTGTTATGTTGTTAATCGCATTAAACAATGGCATGAGAAAGGTGGCGCTTTAAAACAGTGCGCAATTCTTTATCGCAGCAATGCACAATCACGAGTACTTGAAGAGGCCTTGTTGCAATCTTCAATGCCTTATTCTATTTATGGCGGCCAACGCTTTTTTGAGCGGCAGGAAATTAAATACGCACTCTTTTATTTACGTTTAGTTGCCAACTGTAATGATGATGCATCATTTGATGGAGTGATTAATACACCAACGCGCGGTATAGGCGAACGAACATTAGATACTGTGCGTCAAGTAGCACGCGAAAAACAACTCACCCTTTGGAAAAGTTGTAAATATTTATTAGCTGAAAAAGTCATTAGTGGTCGGTCGGCGGTGGCTATTGAACGGTTTCTTGAATTAATTGATACATTGACTAAAGAAACGATGGATATGCCGTTACATCTGCAAACTGATCACGTGATCCGCGATTCAGGTTTACTGGCAATGTACCAGCAGGAAAAAAGTAAAAAAGCACAAACAAGGATTGAAAACCTTGAAGAATTAGTCACTGCTACTCGTGAATTTAGTTATCAAGAAGAAGATCAAAATCTAATGCCACTACAAGCATTTTTATCTTATGCTGCATTGGAATCCGGTGAAGGGCAGGCGGAACTACATCAAGATGCAGTTCAGTTAATGACTCTACATTCAGCAAAAGGTCTAGAGTTTCCATTGGTCTTTATTGTTGGTATGGAAGAAGGTATGTTTCCAAGCCAGATGAGTGTAGAAGAGACTGGACGACTAGCAGAAGAACGGCGGTTGGCTTATGTTGGATTGACACGAGCGATGGAGAAATTGACGCTGACTTATGCGGAAAATCGTCGATTATATGGTAAAGAAGTCTACCACCGTCCTTCGCGTTTTATTGCTGAATTACCAACAGAATGTATTGAAGAAATTCGTTTACGTGCAACGGTTTCACGCCCTATTATCCATCAAGGATTTGATACCAAAATTAATCGAAATGATACTAGCTATACATTAGGGCAACGAGTTCGTCATCCTAAGTTTGGTGAAGGAACTATTATTAACTTAGAAGGGGAGGCTGAGCGTTGTCGCTTGCAAATAGCTTTTCAAAGCGAAGGGATCAAATGGTTGATTGCAGTTTATGCAAAATTAGAGTTGCAATAAAGAATGTTTAAAGTATGGACATTTTTGTTACTAATTAACTCTCTATATTATTTTGCTATTTGGAGTTCTGAAGGAGGCACCATAATGTGTTGCTGGCATTTAAATTATAGAATCACTGTTTATTTCCCCTTGAGATTGATGAAGGTGAAAATCTGACAGATACGATATGGGTTGATTTGATGGAGCCTGATAAAAAAGAACTGAAAACAGAACAGTGCAAACTAAATTGAAACAATTATTAGTAATCCCATCTAAATTAACTGATATTGAAACATCAGCTTCACCTCGCTTTGTTGAGCGATGATGAAGATGGTTTACATATTCATTCATTTTTATTATCAATATAGCGATGAACATGTCGGTAATTCAACGGTTGCTTTCACTTTTCGTGATGACCGCTTATATACATTACGGTAGCGCAATCTACAGGATTTTCGTTTATATCATATGCGTTCAAGAAATAAAAAGCTGATCGGTGCGAATGCTTATGAGTTATTTTTAGATTTATTTGAAATCAAAATTGCACAACTTCCTGATGTAATAGAAAATATTTATAGCGTATTAGAATCGTTAAGCCACCTTATTCTGGAAGGTAAATAAGGTGATGAACTTGATAATGCACTCTCTAATTTAGCATAAGCAAGAAGATATTAGCTGGAAAGTACGCTTGTGTTTAATGGATGCTCAACGAGAATTAAATTTTTTGATCCGCTGAGCAAAATTGCCGGTAGGTCAATTAGAACAAGCGAGAGATATTTTATATGTGATATTGAATCACTGTTACTTCATAATGAATTGCTATTTCAAAAAGTAAACTTTCTTATGCAAGCAGCGATGGCTTTTATTAATATTGAATAGAATTAGATTATTAAAATTTTCTCCGTTGTTTCTGTAGTCTTTTTACCGCTAACGCTGGTGGCGTCTAGTTATGGTATGAATTTTGAATTTATGCCTGAATTATGGTGGCATTTTGGCTATCCGGCAGCAATTATATTGATGATTATTACCCGGGCTGGCACCCTATCTTTATTTTAAACGTAAAAATTGCCTCTAAATTTCTCAGATAAATAGAGATAGCTTAAGGAAAGTAGAAAGACGAAATGCGAACTTGATAAGATAAACTTTATATAACGTTTATTAAAATAGATTTTTATTATGGTTTGCTAGCTTGGTTATTTTTATTTTAATCCACTAAATAAGTGGAGCTATCCCCTGATTGCTATATGTTTATTTTATTAATTATGCAATTCACCTCAAAAAAAGGAGATCTTATTACGAGTGCGAATAATTTTTCTACTTGCAATAAAATTTTTAGCATGACCAGTCTCCAATTAATTAATCTTTAAATCAATAGTACCAATCGTTGATAAATATTTTCTAAAGAAACGCTTCTTTAGAAAAAGAAGTTATTCGATTTAATACATTACCAATGCAAACTAAACCTGTAACAACATCTAACACCGAAACAATTATACCATCATGTAAGATTTTCTGCTCAAAGTTTCCTATCAATTCTAGTTTGTTATGAAAAATCAACTTGATCTCGGTTTTATTAAACCATAATACCTCAAAACCTAATAATTGGTTGAGCCGTATCTCATGAATAAATTTTCAATTATAAGTTTATGTGCAGTTATGCTCATTTCTGGTATATGTCCTCTTTCGGAGATCAGGTGGCGTTATCTATCCTCCTGATTGATTTCGTGAATGATTTCAACAACAGAGAGATGATATGCCATCAAAAAGTCTACCCTACAATTAGGTGTTGGCGAAACTAGATATTACCTCTGATATTCCTTGCATGAACTCATCAGTAATGGTGACAGACAGCTTATAGCTACCCTGTTATGAGGCTAAAGCGAGAAGCCATCCTGAAACAACATGCTAATGCTGCCTTGTAGACGAGCGGATTATCCGTCATCCGTAACAGTTATTTACCAGAGCGAACTATAGAGACGGGTATTGGGTATGTTGAGATTAAAGTGCATAAGGTCAAAAGAATCACAACAGCAAAGGAATATGCTTCTCTAACTCCTTGGTACCAGCTTATCTAAAGCCTAAAAACCTCAAAAAAGTTGCTAGCATGGCTGTACAGATAATTTTACGAAGGCCATTAGGTGGACCAGACACCCCTCTAAGAGTCAGTAAGTAAAATCCCCTTACCTTAGAGAGCCGGTTCCAGCTTTTCTGAGCAGATAGTACTAGGTTAAATACCATTAAAGAGTTATTTTTATCTAACTACAGTTCTTCGGGCGTCTGTATTGTAGCCCTCACCTAATAAAACTTGATTTAATTGGATTCATCGTTCTTATTGATGCCTCCTACTCTGAGGGGAAGTCGTAGAATGCCAGCAGTTCTTCTCAATCTTTCCACAGCTTCTTCATCGCTGTAGTAGGATACTTCACTAAAACCCTTACCAACAAAATATCAAGAGCTTTATTATCGGCATCACGACTCTCTGCTAGCCAGACATCCCGCAGTTCAGCCTTAACTTTTAGTTGTATGCCTTTGGAGAATAAAAGCAGCATATTAGTTATTTTGTTTATCCAACAGCGTTGCTGGTGCATTGTACAAGAGGGATATCTTTGCCATTACATTCCGAAAAAAACTAATGGCACCGTCCCTCTTAGCAAGGCTAGAGTATGGTTAAGCCACGCGCTCGTAGCCCATTGAGAAGTTAGGGCAAATTCGCTTCTAACTCTAGGTAAGCATCTTCGACAGCAACAGCTCTTTACGTCCATGCTCAGGCCAATAATAACCAACCAGTAAAGGTGATCATCTTTCTTGACAGGAGACTCTATATGGCATCAAGCAAGAAATAAACGTAGCTACATATTGCTTAAATTACGTAGGCACCATTGTCTGTGTTCTTCAAGCCATTGCTGTTTCAATCTGCTTAATGGTACTACAAAGGGAGCATGCGCTTTTTCATCGAGAAATAGCACAAAGAGCAGGGCTTCGTAAAAATAACCAATGTGGAGATAGCTAGCAGTACAGCTCCATGGTAGCAACTCTTCGATGCTTTTTGCACGATTGAGATAAGTCGCTAGCAATGAGATCTTGAAGCATATTCCGTTGCCGCTGTGACGACCCCCTCACGACCTTAGTGACTTTAATCTCAACATATCCAAAAGCCGTCTGTATAGTTTGCTCTGGTAAATAACCATTACGGATGACGGATAATCCGCTAGTCGACAAGGCAGCATTAGCATGTTGTTTCAGCATGGCTTCTCACTTAGCCTCAACAGCGGTAGCTATAAGCTGTCTGTCACCATTACGGATGAGTTCATACAAGAGATCAGAAATCATATCTGATTTCGCGGATAGCCGTATGATAGACTTTTCATGCCATATCATCTCTCTCTCTTGTTAAAATCATACACTAAATCAATTAATAGGATAGCCACCATCTCCCAAACCCCATAACACCAAAATGAGCATAACAACTCTATTCCAGCGAAGCATGTTAAGATACTGCGTTACTATAGCTTTCTTGTCAAATCATAAATTAGGCACACTATTACCAAAGCTGTATAATGGGCTGTAGATGATGGTTCAAAAAAAACCAGAAAAACATGGGTTCGTCTTTTTGATGAAAGAATATTTCTGCGCACAGATCAGATCTGTACAAATGCATTCTGTATGGAAACAGACTACTTTTTATCGACGCTCAACTCGGTAAATAGGTAATGGATTTTTTGTCAGAAAGAATGAATAAAATAGAAAAAATAATGATTATTAAGCCAAACAAACAACTTAGGCTTAATATCTCTAAAATTAGTACATTAATTAGGTTAAAGAATACACACTCCAATGAAATTGGAACTTACAATAGACTCAATAAACCGATTCTATCTCCTTTTAGCAAAAAAAGATGGCTTTTTCTCTTTAGTTAAATAGCGATTTAATTTCCTAAGCATAAACTTGGCCGAACTTCTTAATAGCCTGCAAGCGCGTGCCTTACTTAACCTTATCTTCTAGATTTGCTATATAAGACAGTGCCCATTGCTTTTTGGAATGCAATGGCAAAGATATTCCCAGATACAAAGCAGCAAGACTGTTATGTACACAAAACAGCTAATGTACATTAGGCTTCACTCTTCAAAGACATTCAACTGAAAATTAAAACTCAGCTGTGTGAGAAAATCTGGCTAGCAGAGATCCACTATACTGCTAAATAAAGCCCTTGATGTTTTGTTTCCATATTTTTCAGCAAAGTATCCTGAAGCAATGAAGAAGCTGGAGAAAAATCGAGAAGAACTGCTGGCATTCTACGATCCCAAGTCAGAGTACTGGGCATCAACAATAAGAACGACGAATTCAATTGAATAGGCTTTTCGAAAGTAAAACTACGAAGCTAACACGTGCAAAGAACATATTTTTCTAAAAAACAACCCTTTTAATGGTATTTAGGTTGCTACAGCCAGCCTACTCAAAAAAACCAAAACCGACTAAGGTGATTTAGTCTAGTGACCCCTGGTGCTAAACAACACCCAATTTAAGGATGGATAACAGATTTACGAAGCATCAAAGTGGAACGTAGATAACTTAATCTCCATATACACCAGATTTTCTAATGATTCAGTTAAACCTGAATTATTTAAAAAATATGTTATTTTCTTGGAAGTAACAATTAACTACATTCTATAAAAATTATTTAGCTACTCATCGGGAGGTTGTGTTCTTAAGTGCAATATTTATCAGTAGTTGCGGTGATCAATTTCTGTAATTCCCCTTGCTGATACATTTCAATAATGATATCACAACCCCCAATTAACTCACCATGAACCCATAGCTGAGGAAATGTTGGCCAGTTTGCATATTTAGGTAATTCACTGCGAATATCAGGGTTTTGCAAAATATCTACATAAGCAAAACGTTCGCCACAACCAGAAATAGCTTGAACGGCCTTAGCAGAGAACCCGCAACTTGGAAATTTAGGTGAGCCTTTCATGTATAAAAGGATTAAATTTTCTTTTATCTGGCGTTCAATTTTTTCTATTGTCGTCATTGCACTTCCTTAAAAACTAAATCTATTATTTTACATACCTTGAACATAATATTGATATAGAATATCATTTTCTATCAATACTTGATAACGTTTTGTTGCTATTTTTATTATATTCCAATCGTATTTAATAAAAACTGATTAACATAATTATTAAGTTATCTATATGAAATGATCATTTCAATATAGTTACATTTTTATTTATCAACTGGTTGCGGAATATAAATAAAAAGGAGTCTGCAATATTTTGAGTGATGCTCATTTCTCATATATGAAATTTCAGAGAAAGTAGCGTATCGCGTATCCTGCTGATTGATTTCATGGATGATTTTAACAATAGAGAGATAATATGCCATGAAAGGCTAGCATACAGGTATCCGAAAAACTAGACATTACCTGTTATCACTTCCATGAACTTATCAGTAATGATACTAGGGAGCTGATCTGATAGCTAGTACCGTTTGAAGCTGAGATCAAAACCATGCTGAGACAACATGCTAAACGCCTGCCTAGCCTTGTCTATCGGCGTCATATTATTATTCGTAAAACGGTTATTTGACACAAGGAACCATACACAGACTACTATTAGCAATATTGAGATTAAAGTGCTTAATGTCATGGATCGCAGTGGCAACGGAATATGCTTCAAGAGCGCATTGCTACCGCCCTATCTGAATCGTGCAAAAAGTGATGAAGAGTTGCTACCATTCTCCTCTAACCGGCGAGGCCGTATCCATTGGTTATTTTCATGAAGTCCTAGCCTGTTAGCGCTTCTCAGTAAAAAAGCAGATCCTCTCTCTGCAAATACACCATCAGCATACTGAAATAACAATCGCTTGAAAAGCACAAGGCAATAATTTCTACGTAAATTTAGCGATATGCACTACGTTTATTTCTTAGCTGATGACAATACACACATGCTGTCAATTAAGATAATCACCTTTACTGGCTTGTTATTATTGGCGTATCACTGAACATGGTCATAAAGAGCTTATTACGGTCAAAGATGGTTATTGAGAGCTAGAAGCAAACTTGACCAAACTTATCTGAATAGGCTGCACAAGCGCCTTGCTTAACCGTATCTCCAAATCTTGCTACAGAAGACGGTGCTATTAGTTTTTGGAATGCAATGGCAAAGATATTCCCAGATACGCAGCACCAACAGTGTTGAATACACAAAACAGCTAATGTGCTAGCTTCTACTCCCCAAAGGCACACAACCGCGAAAGTTAAGACTGAGCGGAGGTTTCTTCTCTTTGGCTAGAAGAAACTCGTGATGCTGCTAATAAAGCCATTAATGTTTTGTTGGCAAGGTTTTCAGCGAAGTATCTTGCAGCGATGAAAGCTGAAGGAAGATCGAGAAGAACTGCTGGCATTCACAACTTCCCGTCAGAGTACTTGGCATCAATAAAAACGACGAATCTGATTAAATTGCCTTTTGCGACATCAGGCTACGAAGGAAGCCTGACGCGCAAAAAAACTCTAGTTCGAGAAAAACAAGCCTTTCAATGGTATTTAAGCTACTCCCCACCGTCTTCTCAGAAAAGGTAGAGCCGGCTAATAGGGTTTAACCTGCTGTATTTACCCCCTCCATTTTAGGTAAACAATTTACAATTTAAAGATGGAAAACAGATTCACGAAGCATCAGAGTGAATCATAGATAGCCTAATCTCCCTATAACACTAGATTTCCTAATAACTTCTTCAACAAATACCACCTAGTGCATTTATGTTGCCTGTCGCCGCTGAACCAGTGGCGGCAACTAAATGATGTTTTAAAATCATCAATGCTGTTTATTTTGCTGACTCCATAAACTTAAACTATTCAACATACATCCTAGATAAGTAAATCATTTATTTTTCTGATATAGTTTAGGCATAGGATTTCCCTCCCCAGTAAGCTTTGTTAAAGAATTTACCTGCAATTGGAGATTTTTCAAGGATATTCCTGTAACCATAATGAATGTTCAAAGAAGATAACATCTTCTACTATGACAATCTGGGTAGGATAAATTGGAATAAGCTGCTTCAATGCATAAACCGATATTATCCGATAGATTGTCACTGATCTAACTAATGAGATGCAGTTTTATGTTGCTATGGAGTGAGGAAAGAATCTCTTTAATCTGTATGATTGTTTACTTTTTCATGGCAACCTCTATAACAAAAATACGCTTTTAGCGTATAATAGATTTTCTACAGAGAACCATTTGCTAATTTATCCTACTAAATACAGCAGAAATTATTAATACAAGTAAATTTGCTGAACTTATGATGATAGTTATTTCTTTAACTACTAATTCATATATTTTATTGAATAAGTTTATGTACCTAAACCTGGAAGACGATTGGACCACTAAATGAATACTTAATCGAGGATAAATTCAAAAAATAATTTAAATTATTAGCTTCGATAACCGTGCTATGAATATGGTGCCCAGAGGCGGAATCGAACCACCGACACGAGGATTTTCAATCCTCTGCTCTACCGACTGAGCTATCCAGGCAGCAGGACATATTAAACCTGATTATAATATTTTAGTCAATTAAAATTATTACAATAAGGTTTTTATTCTTGTTTTTTCAGTAATTTAACCAGTGGTATATAAAAATTATTTGAAGCCTTTTCTTTTCGTAATAAGAAATACTTCTCTTTATTATCAGGGGTACACCAACAAAATTTACTAAAAAGGTTATTAACAATAATTTTCTGCGCATTATTTACTTTAATCAGATAATTATCTGATTGATCAGCTAGATGTTTAGTCACTAATGCTTGCTAAGCATCACCTCTGATGGTATTTGATTAATAATTTCTGCTGCTAGCTTTTTATGATTATAGAATACTTTTAATACACTACTCCCACCACCATATAGGGTGTGATTATTGCATAGCGATATATTAGGTGGCATTCATAATTCCATCTAAATAATTATTTTGTAGCAATGATAAATAGGCTCTTCCAAGATTAATATTATTTTTAGAATCAAATAAATAATTGCGACTTAGTATGCCTATTTTCCCATTGGCACAAAAACGTCTCTCTCTACATGCGCAGTGTTTAGTTTAATTTGTATTAAACTTAAAGTATTAAAGCGATTTTTAAGCGCCTAAGGATTAAAACCAGATTCTATTTGCATATTACTAGGATCAAAAATTAATCAACGCCATATTTTGCCGCAATCTGACGAGAATATATGGTAAATATTTATGAGCAACTTTATTTAGGTGATTTAGCCATAATTGAATGATAATTAAGCAGATAACGTGTAATCCTGATTGATATCGGTAGAATTTATTTTCTAATAAATAGTCGAAAATTTTGTTCCTCATCATTCATCCAAGCGGATCGCTTGATTCGTATGATCAAGTACTTGATGGTTAAGAAATTACATTGGCATTTAATTGAAGATCAAAAGCCTCCTTTTTTTGCTAATTCTAATATGAGATAGAATAGGTTTATTATGTCTGTTGTAAATAAAGACTATCATCAGATAGTATGCTTTTTAAGCTAACCCACTAATTTTAGAGATATTAACTATATATTTTGTGACTTATACTGATTTCTGCTGTATGGAGTTTCAAAGATGCTATAGCCTTATCTCCTGCTAATTGATTGCGTGGATTATTTCATCAACAGAGATATGATATGCCATGAAAAATCTAGCCTTACAGCTATCAGTAAGGCTAGATTTTATCTCTGATCCATTACATGAACTTATCCGTAATGCTGGCAGGCAGCTCATAGGTACCCAGTTGAGGCTGAGCTTGAAGCCATACTTCGACAACATGCTGAAAACGCTGCCTTGTCGACGACAACTGGCGCTCATCGTCTCCGTAACTGTTATTTGCTAGATCGAATTATACAGACTGCTATTAGCGATATTGAGACTAAAGTGCCTAAAGTCAGGGGAAGATCACAGCAGCAACGGAATATAATTTAACAGTTTGTTACTACCGCCTTATCTAAAGCGTGGGAAAGCTTCAAAGAGTTGATACCCTGGCTATGCCTGTGCGAGGTATCTCCAGCGGTGACTTTCATGAAGTTCTCTGGCACTTCTTGGTGAAAAGCACATTCTCTCTCTGAGAGAATACTGTCAGCAGGCTGAAACAGCAATACCTTGAAGAGAAACAAGCAATGCTGCCTGTTTGATTTAAACGATACATGCTATGTTATTTCTTAGCCGATGGCATAGACAATCCTATCAGCTCAGATGATCGCCTTTGCCTGCTGGTTATTATCATCGGCGTCACTGAGCATGGACGTAAGGAGCTCGTTACGCTCGAAGATTCTTATCGATAGTCAGAAACAAGCTAGACCGAACTTATCAATACCCTGCAAGCGCGTGTCTTAATCATATCTCCCAAGCTTGCTAGTGGAGGGCTAGGGGAGGAGGAGCTGCTGTCCCTTGTTTTTTTAGAATACAATGCCAAAGATGTTCCCGGACACGCAGCACAAACGAACGCTATTAGGTACACAAAATAGGTAATGTAGTGATTCACTGCCAAAAGGAATGCAATCGAAAATTAAGACTGAGCTGAGGGAGATCTGCCTACAAGACTACAAGAGAAGAGAAGCGTGATGCCGATAATTTAAACCCTTGATGTTTTTTTGCAAGGTTTTCAGGAAAGTATCCTGCAGGAATGAAGAGGCTAGAGAAAGATCGAGAAGAACTGCTGGCATTCTAGCACTTTCCGTCATAGAGTACTGGACTTCAATAAAAATGACGAAGCTGATTGAATCAGGTTTTACCGACAGTAAGGCTAGCAAATCCGAGACCAGAAGAACTATGATTTAAGAAAAACAACCCTTTCAATGCTATTTAAGCTGCTACTTTCTGCTCAGAAAAGCTGGAACCAGCTAAGGGATTTTAACCGACTGATCCCATGATGGGTGGGTAAAACAACGCCCAATTTAAAGATAGAGAACAGATTTACAAAGTATTAGAGCGGAACGTAGGCTCTAACCCTCCATATACCAGATTTGCTAATAACTCTCAAAATTAATATAACTACAAGGTTTGGTATTGATCAGTATATTTAACATAATCTTTTGCCAACCAATTAGCCACTTCCTAAATTCCAAATATATTCTTGATATTGTAAGGAAATTTTAGAACTAAAATATCAAATCCATTGGTATCCCCTTTGATAAATTCATGATAGAATGCGATATTTTTAGTGAAATAACCCAGAAAAGTTGAACAATAATGAGAGGAAGCAGCAGCTTTTTCATATCATTTATAGTATATTATATAAAGATAATCAGAATAAAAAAGATTTTTATTGAATAACAATTATTTTTCAACCGAGGTATAAGCCCTCAATACAAATTTCTTACCCTCAAATAGAAATTTGATCATCTCTTGCTCTAGCAATTTTCGGTCTTCAGGATTCATAGTGCTAAGCTTTTTTTTATTGATCAGCATGGTTTGTTTGCTTATCCATTGTCCCCAGGCTTCTTTAGATATTTGATTATAAATTCGTTTACCTATTTCACCAGGAAAAAGCTGAAAATCTAAACCTTCAGCTTCACATTGTAAAAAAATACAAAAAATAGTTCTACTCATTAAGTGAATCCTCAAAACATGAAAGTTAATATCTAAATTGTTTAAGTAATTTTTTAACCGGTGCTGGAAAGCCAATTTTTATATCTTGCTGTAAGTTATACCAAAGTCCTGTCGTTTCATCCATAGAAGCAGAAAACTGATTAATAGTGACATAAATAGGTATAATATCTAAATAAAAATGGCTAAAGCTATGACGAAATGTAATTAATTGCTCAATTTTGTTATATACAATACCGGAATTATTAAGCCACTCATTTAGTGCATTTAGCGTATCAAATTGTGGGAAAATATATAAGCCTCCCCAAATACCAGAAGAAGAACAACGCTTTTCTAGCCAAATTGAATTTTCATATTGTAGAATCAAAAACCAGCCACATTTTGTGGAAATTTGTTGTTTAGGTTTTTTAGCTGGAAAATTTTGCCAGCTATGCTTTATAAAAGCATGGCAACATTTTTGTAACGGGCAGAATTTGCATTTAGGTTTACTACTAATACAGATCATAGCACCGAGATCCATCATTGCCTGGTTAAAATATTGAGCATCATTTACAGGAGTTAACAGGGTACTGATATCCCACAGTTTGTTTTCAACTTTTTTTTTACCAGGCCAACCTTCAATTCCATAGTAACGAGTAAGTATGCGTTTTACGTTACTATCTAGAATCGGGAAATGTTGGTTTTCTAATAATGATAAAATAGCGCCTGCGGTAGAGCGTCCAATGCCTGGAAGTGAAATAACTTGATCAAATTTATTGGGAAAATTGGCATCATATTTTACCATAATTTGTTGTGCTGCTTTATGTAAATTGCGGGCTCTCGCATAGTAACCAAGGCCACTCCATAAGTGCAAGATTTCATCTTCCTGAGCATTGGCTAAAGAAGTGATGTCAGGGAAATGGCTAATAAATTTCTTAAAATAGGGGATTACGGTAGCAATCTGTGTTTGCTGTAACATTACTTCAGATAACCAAACGTGATAGGGGGATTTTTCTCGTTGCCATGGGAGTGTTTTTCGCCCATAACAATGATACCAGTTAAGTACAGCGTGAGGAAATTGTAGTGTATCCATATAAAAAGTCTTTATCCTAACAGTGTTATAAACAGTAGCTTTTGATATGAACGATGATGGGTATCATTATTAGTTATTTTTTCGCAAGGAACATATATTTAATTTTTAGTCAGATATTCGCTTTGATAAACATTTTTATTCCGTTAATAGAGTAATGCTTTTTAGCTGCCATTTTCATATTTAATTACTCGTAATATAATGCTATCTATTATGAATAATATTAATTGGTAAAAATAATCTCAATACTTATGATGAAAAATATTATTACTCCAGAAATTAATGAAAAGGGCAAAGTAATACGTCGTGTTCGTAGTTTTGTCCGCCGTCATGGACGATTAACTCCTCATCAGGAAAATGCACTGCAAATGTTATGGCCTAAGATAGGGGTAGATTTTACTAGCCAGCCTCTATCATTTAATTCACTATTTGGTAATAATGCGTCAGTAATTCTGGAAATTGGTTTTGGTATGGGGAGATCGTTAGTTGACATGGCCGAACAAAATTCAGATAAAAATTTTTTTGGTATTGAAGTCCATGCTCCAGGAATTAGTGCTTGTTTGTCAGCAGCGAAAGAAGCAAACCTGACTAATTTACTGGTTATGTCTCATGATGCAATTGAAGTATTAGAGAAAATGTTGTTAGATAGTTCATTAAATATGGTACAACTTTTTTTCCCTGATCCCTGGCATAAAGTAAAGCATAATAAGCGTCGAATTGTGCAGGAGTCCTTTGCTAAGCTTGTTTTAGATAAATTAGAATTAGGTGGTATATTTCATATAGCAACCGACTGGAAGCCATATGCTGAGCATATGTTAAATGTAATGCGCAAAATCAATAATTATCAAAATCTATCAGCAACTGGCGATTATATTCAGCGACTCGTCGTTACACGACCGGTGACTAAATTTGAAAAGCGTGCCCAACAGTTAGGCCATGATGTCTTTGATCTTATGTTTAAAAAAATAATCTCTAAATAACATAGCCGTCGTTTACGCAAAAAACTGGCTATATGTTTTGTTGCTAAAAGTTCTTGCTTTGCGCGCAAAGCAATTTGTAGGTACATACATCTCTATTTCAATTATTGTGATTTCAAACAATCTGCATCCAGAGATGGCAGATAATTCGGTAAATAAAACGACCATAGATTAGATGGAATCTACTCAGCCATCCTTTCAAATCAGCTCGTATAATTATTCACATTTTAAATGTGGAATTCCTCCTTAGCAATAACTTTCTAATTATCTACGCTTATTAAGCGATAGTGACTAATTTTATGCTAGCTGGCAAAGGCTTCATACCATTTAGTAAATTTATGTTTGCTATGTTGCCTAGGAAGGAACGTATATAGCACACTATGCAGTGAATGGTTAAACTACACTGCTTCATGGATTTTCATGATCTGAGTACTTTTTTATACTCTGCAATATGTTAATTTTTTAGGAATTCATTTAGATGGCTCGGAATAACTATCCTAGAAAGCGAAAAGAATAAATCAGAAAGGCAACACGCGACTTCACGTATTACACACTACCTATTTATCCGAAGCGCTTTATGATCTCCCTCCCGAAATTAATGATCACCTACAAACTAAATTTTTTTATGAAACCCAAAAGAAACCATACAGCAATTCATCCAACTCTCAGTCCCCAACTTTTCTCGACATGCAAGTATTATCTGCCTCTAGTCATGATTATTCCGGATTCTGAGCAATACGCCTACACAGCAAGGCCACTGATGACGCTGGATACAAAACTGTATTGAGATGGAGCAAATGACTGAAAGTATGCTTGCCGATGAATCCATCACCTAAATCCATCACCTATAGAAAACTAGGGATAATCCTCGTCTCCTTCTCCCTCCAGCCTGGTACAAATTCAAAGATAACTTGGCTGATAGAGGTAACGAATATGGAGAGGATAACGATTTATATTTTCTAGCAAAATACCCAAAAATGTAATTTACCCAGATGTATATATCCCCCTCCATAAAAACACTACTGCTAAATTAAACTGCTTTTTACTATTGATGAGAGCTGGAATAAATTTATTAAAAAATACACTGAAAATATCAATTCGTATACCTGTCTATCTATCAAGCGAATGCTTGGCTGCAGTACTTTGTGCCATATGGAGTTGTCCAGCGCTACTGATCTGGCTCTCCTGAATGTTTTTAGAGCTTTTTTCTGGCAAAGCTATAAATTAAAAGCCTGTAGTTCATGCGGCGCCAAAGCTACCAAGCAGTAATTAGCACAGCAGGTTCATATTTTACTCGAGTATGGGAGTAGGCAACACATTACTTTCAGTATTCCCATCTTCTTTGCCCTTTTTTAGAATAAAACTGGTCGCGACTTAAGGCTCTGTTTCACCTAGCCACCGCTATGCTGCAGTGTGATGGGCACGCGAAATAGAGTATCGAAAATTGATATCTTCTGTGCCTTACACACTTATGGTCAACAACTCAATTAATATCCGCATGTTCATGTCTCGTCACTCATAGCGGTTTGGATATTAAACATGGTGTATAGCATAAGAGGTGTTCTTTAAAAAAAGTGATCAAAGAAATCTGGCAAGGCCCTGTTCATAAGGATGCTGCGTCACAGCTATGACCTGATAAATCTCAGTGTCTTGGTAGTGGTCTTTGGCATATCCCATCAGAAAACAGTATCACCCATTACCTGAAGGTACAGTACGGACGTTACTCGAAAGTGCACTGCGCTAAAAAGACAAAAAGGATGTTGTAAGGGGCCCCCCTAGCCCCCTAGGCTGAAATACCTAGGGCGTGCTCACCTTTCTTCCCGGTATCTGCGTTAAAACTGCGGCATTACCGAGGACGAGTGGTTGTACATCATTACCATGACCATCGGACTAAGCAATACCAGCAGCAGACCCTGATGCAGGAAGAAATGATCGAGCGCTATATTAGCTATATTCCAACGAGGTATGTTAAGATGCTACGTTATTATAATTTCTTATCAAATCATAAACGAGAGGCACCTTATTACTAAAGGTGTATAATGGGCTGTAGATAACGGCTCGCAAAAAATAAAAAAACCAGGGTTCAGCATTCTGATGAAAGAATTCTCCTGCTTAGAGATATGCGTACAAATGCATTCTGTGTGGCGACAGGCTACTTTTTATCAAGGCTCAGATTGGCAAACAAGCAACAAAATTGTTGTCAGAAAGAATACGTAAAATGGGAAAAACATTGCTTATTAAGCAATACTTAGGGTTAATCTCTCTAATTACTACATTAGGTCAAAAAAACACACACTCCGATAAAATTTTAACTTACAATAGAGCCAATAAACCGATTATATCATCCTTTTAAGGATGAATTAGGATGGCTTTTACTCTTCAATTTAAAGAGCGATTTAATGGGCGAATAGAAGATGAAGATGGGCTGCAAAGCCATCATTTCAATTCTAGCGAATGGCTTGCGAGATCAAGCTGCATCAATATGTTTGGCTGTAGAATTAGAAATTACCCTAATTAATATTAGGTAGTAAAAACTCTATTTTCATCCAGTATGGTAAGAAATAAAAGAAAGGTTTTAATAATTCAAAAAATTAAATTAGAAAGATTGATTCCGATAATAAAAGATAAAATGCTATCTTAATTAAGATAGCATTTTAATAGAAAAATAAATTAAATTTGTTAATATTTATGCATAAATATTAACGCGATCACGTAATTCTTTACCAGGCTTGAAGTGAGCAACATTTTTTCCTTTCAAATTAACTTTATCACCCGTTTTTGGATTACGGCCGATGCGCGGTGCACGGTAATGAAGAGAAAAACTACCAAATCCTCGGATCTCAATACGCTTTCCATTAGAAAGGGTCATTGCCATATGATCAAAGATTTCTTTCACAGCTTCTTCAATAATTTTTGCTGGTATATGAGCTAATTGGTTAACAAGTCTTTTAATTAATTCAGACCTGGTCATAGTACTTTACCTCTCCGTAAACTACCATTATAGGATGATATAAGGCAACAAAAAGTTGCCCTATAATTACTTAATTATTCGCCTTTCGCTGCTTTGAACGCTTCGGCCATAGCATTATTTGCAAGATTGCTATCTTCCTGCTTGTTCACAGAAGCAAGAACATCATCTTTTTCATCTGCTTCATCTTTTGCACGAACAGACAAGGTAATGATACGATTTTTTCTATCAACACCAGTATATTTAGCTTCAATTGTATCGCCAACGTTCAATATTTGAGTAGTATCTTCCACACGATCATGTAAAACTTCTGATGCACGTAACTGACCTTTAACACCACCAGTTAACTCAATCGTTGCTCCTTTCGCATCAACAGATGCTACTTTACCGGTAACGATAACGCCTTTCTTATGAGCAGATAGATAATTATTAAATGGATCTTCCGCTAACTGTTTTATACCTAAAGAAATACGTTCACGTTCAGCATCAACTTGCAATACAACAGCAGCAATTTCATCACCTTTTTTGTATTCACGAACAGCTTCTTCACCTGCAACATCCCAAGAAATATCAGATAAATGAACTAAACCATCAATACCACCTTCTAAGCCAATGAAGATACCAAAATCAGTAATAGATTTTATTTTACCTTCTACCCGATCATTCTTATTATGCGTTTCTGAAAATTGCTGCCATGGATTTGCTTTACACTGTTTTAAACCTAATGAGATACGACGACGCTCTTCGTCAATATCTAGAACCATAACTTCAACAACATCACCTACATTAACAACTTTAGATGGATGGATATTTTTATTAGTCCAATCCATTTCAGAAACGTGCACTAAACCTTCAACACCTTCCTTAATTTCAACAAAACAACCATAATCAGTAAAATTAGTGACTCGCCCTATCAATTTAGTCCCTTCTGGATAACGTTTAGCAATAGCTATCCATGGATCTTCTCCAAGCTGCTTCAAGCCTAAAGAAACGCGTGTGCGATCACGATCAAACTTCAATACTTTAATGTTGATTTCATCACCAACATTAACAATTTCATTTGGATGTTTAACACGTTTCCAAGCCATGTCAGTAATGTGTAATAAGCCATCAACACCCCCCAGATCAATGAATGCACCATAGTCAGTTAAGTTTTTAACAATACCCTTAACTTCTATGCCTTCCTGCAAGTTTTCCAGTAACTGATCACGTTCTGCACTACTTTCAGACTCAATAACAGCACGCCGCGAAACAACAACGTTATTACGTTTCTGATCCAGTTTGATAACTTTGAACTCAAGCTCTTTCCCTTCCAAGTGAGTTGTGTCACGAACTGGGCGAACATCAACTAATGAACCTGGTAAAAATGCACGAATTCCTTTTAATTCTACCGTGAAACCACCTTTTACTTTACCATTAATAATACCCATAACTATTTCGTCACCTTCATAGGCTTTTTCTAGCATCAGCCAAGCTTCATGACGTTTCGCTTTTTCACGAGATAGGATAGTTTCACCAAAACCATCTTCTAATGCATCTAAAGCAACATCGATTTCATCACCAACCTGAATCTCTAACTCATCACCACCTTGCACATTTTTAAATTGTTCTACTGGGATCGCTGATTCTGATTTCAGACCCGCATCAACTAACACGACATCTTTGTCGATAGCAACAACAATACCACGAACAATAACCCCTGGACGGGTTTCGATATTCTGTAAAGATTCTTCAAAGAGTTGAGCAAAAGATTCTGTCATAGTAAGATCTTCAAAATTTTAATTTTAACTAGCATTCAACATGCTACCAAATGGGGGTTATTTTACATACCTCGTAACATTCCTTGTTACAAAACTTTACTTAACTAAACACTAAATTAGATACATCAAGTAGCTGTATTAACTTATTATATGTCAATATTGAGTATATTATTATATATAATAATTGTTTTTTTTCATATAAGCAAGTACCTGCTCGATGACCTCTTGAATAGATAATTTTGTAGAATCCAAAATTAACGCATCTTTTGCAGGTACTAATGGCGCAATTAGCCTATTACGATCACGATAATCACGATCTTTAATATCAGTTAAAAGATCGATTACTTTAACATCAAAGCCCTTTTCTTGCAACTGTTGCATCCGTCTACGAGCACGCTCTTCAGGTGTAGCATCAAGAAAAATCTTTAGTGGTGCGTCTGGAAAAACCACCGTTCCCATGTCACGGCCATCAGCAATCAAACCCGGTTTAGTGCGAAATGCTCTTTGGCGACGCAATAATGCTTCTCTAACGCGAGGAAAAGTTGCGCTAAGAGATGCCGTATTACCAACAAGTTCGCTACGAATTTCATTACTAACATCCTCCCCTTCAAGCATAACAGCTAATTCTTTTTTTCTTGGTTCAAAACGAACATCAAGATTAGCTGCTAATGTAATTAATCCTTCTTCAGACTTAATATCAACATGATGATGTAATGCTGCTAAAGCTAGAATACGGTAAATAGCACCAGAATCAAGTAACTGCCAACCCAGTTTATTTGCCAATGCCTGACATAATGTACCTTTACCTGCGCCACTTGGACCATCAACTGTGATAACGGGTGGTAAGAGCATCATTACACTCCTCCTTTTTGATAGAATTACATTTTTAGTAAATATTTTCTATCAAGATAATAAGTACCTTACTTATACTCAATTCATCCTATTAAGGAAAATAAACAGATGTTTAGATTAAATTTAACCCTACAGGCACATCATAATAGTCATCGTTCAGTATTATGCTAAGTCTTTAGTCCCTAATCATTATATAGACCCTCGTCACACACCCCTATTCATCGCAATATGGCTACTGAGGGATATAGTTTTGAGGGGAAAATATCATGATGATGAAGCTCCATCGTCAGGCAACTACAACACCTAAAATTAGAACTGCTTTTCAGACCAGAAAAATAGCCTACATCTACTTTGGCTAAGCGTTATAGAATATCTAAACTTACCGTTGCTAAATGGTAAAAATAAAATGATGTTGATGATCACAGCTATATTCCCATCGTTTGGCGACGAAGCTCTGTCGCCAGCTCAAGAAAACCGTAGTTGTTTTCCTCCGAAAGAGGTTTTTCTCTTCCTTGGCTGGATAGCTGTTTACGTAGGCATAAAAGCGAGAAATTTGCGTGAAATGAGGAAAGAAGCACGAAAACAGAAGCATAAATCGTTTAAAAGCTACAAACCTGCTTATCTGCACGTAGATGTTAAATATCTTCTGCAAATGCTAAACGAAACTGAGTTATGCTCATTTCTGTGTATTGAATTTCAGAGATGCTTGCCTATCCTGATCCTGCTGATTGATTTCATGGATAATTTCAATAACAGAGAGATGATATACCATGAAAAGTCTACCCTACATGTATCCACAAAACCAGATATTATCTCTAATCCTTTGCATTAACTCATCCATAATGCTCCCAGGCAACTGATATTCACCGTAGTTGAGTCTGAACTCGAAGTCATACTGCAACAACATGCTGAACGCCACATTTTCTATTGGCGGTCATGCCGTCGTCCATAACGGTTATTTACCAGAGAGAACTCTATACAGACTGGTATTAGCGATATTGAGATTAAAGACAATAAGGTTAGAAGATCGCATCGACAACGGAATATGTTTCAACAGCTTGTTACTACCTCCTTATCTGAAGCGTATAAAAAGCAACGAAGAGTTACTAGCATACCTATACCTGCAAGGCATATTCCACCACTGATTTTTACAAAGTTTGGAGGGCTTATTGCTAAAAAGGCACATGCTCTATCTGCCAGCTGTCTCAGAAGACTGAAACAGCAATGACTTGAAGACCACAGGCAATGATGTACTTCCTGCATGATTTAAGAAAGGCGCGTTATGTTTATTTTTAGGCAGACTGCATATACACTCCTCTCAGGCAAGATGACCTCTCCTTTATCTGCTAGTCATTATCGGCATCACTGATGCATGGATCTAAGGAGCTCGTTGGGGTAGAAGATGATTATCAAGAGTTAGAAGCGAAGTGCGCTGAATTTCTCAATGTGCTGTTATGGCATGGCTTAACTATATCCCCCAGGGTTTTCTATGATAGAGGGAGCCCTTAATTTTTGGAATGCAATGCCAAAGATATTTTCCCGGATACGCAGCACCAACGAATGCTATCAGGTACACAAAACAGCTAATGTGCTGCCTTCACTCCACAAAGGCATGCAGCCAAAAGTTAAGGCTGAGCTGCAGCAAGGTTTGGCTACCAAAGAGCCGTGATGCTGTTAATAAAACCATTAATGTTTTATTGACAATGTTTTCAGCAAGTATCTCTTGCAGCGATAAAGAAACTGAAGAAAGATTGAGAAGAACTGCTGGCATTCTACGACCTCCAGTCAGCGCACTCGGGCGTCAAATAGCAAAAAAATTTTTTAGCTCCAGTCTGGATAATACATTACTCGCATCAAGTGATAAACCTGAAATCAAGAAGCCACCTATTACGGTTGCTTCAAGTTAAATGTTAATCATATCAATATCTCCTGTTTATAAATTTTCCTTCACGCACATCTGTTATTCTGGTTTCTCTTAGAAAATAATTAATATCCGCTACCAAGCTGGTATTGTTCTCAGCAAAGTAGAACGCGGCGTTTAGCCATGTCGACAAAGGCTCTGACATACACTTGGCAACCATCAAGATTTAGACTAACCAACAGGTTTATAATTTTCAGACAACTTTTCCGTTTAGTGTTAGCATAAATAATATGAGGAAGTTGTGCTATTTAGTTCTTCCTTGTAAGCATTGAGATAATCATTATAATTTAGTATTTGTGGTTTTTACTTTTGAAGTTTACCCCATCCCCCCTCATTTCATGAGGGGGGATGGGGTATATTGTTATATTTAATCTCTGTACTAGTCCTTGTATACGTCTTACGTTTTTTCATAGGAGCTAAATTAGAGAACTGATTCTAGTTCAAATTAATTATTAATTAATAGTTTAGTATTAATTATCTCATTAATACGTGCAGGAACAGTTCAATAAACAAAACATTACAATAACTAACTTCCGTTTAAGTATTAATTGTACAGAGTTCTAGCGTACAAAACCTCTTATAATTTTAACCGCTTTAAGGCATCAGTCACTTCTCGTTTTGTAAATTTGAACTGATTAGCAAAAAATTGGTAGCTAGCTACGTTGTAGTTTATCACCTTGAAAACGCTTTTACTAATCTTTCAGTTACCAGTACATTCATCTCTGATTTCAGTTAGAGACAAGACTAGAAGCTGTGCTATCAGTCTTTCCATATTGGCATTTTGATGTAATGTGCAAACAGTTTAGTAAACATAAATTACCAGACAAATTTAGACGACCAATTTGTTTAATGATCTCAGCTGGAGTAAATTTTCATTTTTCCTCTCACTTAAAATAGTATATCCACGAGCAGATTCAACCTGTAGCTTATGGTCCATATCAAGAATGGAGCGCCTATTTTTAAATTTTTTAAATATTTCCTCTCCTGCCATAGGATGGATTAGCTTCTCTGTAGAATGCGTGTTGCTACAACAACAAAAGTCAGGAAATATGCTGTCATCAATAATTCTTTTTCCTGTACTACCAACACCCACCATTATAATTCTTACTATAATTAATCGATGAATTGGCTTAGTAAATGGATATGATATCGTAACGGCTGATGGCAGCTTATAGTTATTAAACAATTTTATTCTAATTTTCCCATGATTAATTTTTACGATATTCCAGCTTTAATTTTGCATCTTCTTACGCATCCCTTTCTCGGTAAAAATGTTATCGAGATGATGAAACTATCATCGCAGATCAACACCTCGCCATTAGCAAACAGCAACAAATATATTGCATTACTAAATTGAAAGAAAACTTGGTCAAAACGCTACAACAAGAATTTGAGGACTATCTGAGAGCCAGCGAACAAAACTTATCTGAATTAGATAGATGATTCCTTTTTAAGCACTTAACGCCTTCGACGAAGAATAACAGTTGCGCCTGACGAAATGAGAAGTATAATAGAGATGTTTTTCGTAATCATCTCCCCTCAATGCCGGAGTGGCGAAATTGGTAGACGCAGTTGATTCAAAATCAACCGCCTTCGGGCGTGCCGGTTCGAGTCTGGCCTTCGGCACACCATAGAAGATTAATGGACAACAGATGATGTCTGTTTATTGTTTAAAATTCTACTACCAGCTAGGCTCTTATTATTTTTAATCAATCCATATCAATCTACTTTAACCGATATCAACCTCTTGGTGAGGTATATGTCTTGCTTCAAGCATAATTTGTATACGGCTATGTTGGCAAAGGTTGTTGGTTGCTCGCAGAGCAAATTGTAGCCAAGTAGTCTGTCTGTATTTTAATTGTTATAGTTTCAAAAAATTTTCTTCTTCAGGCAAGATAATTCAGTAAATAAAACGAGACCCCTAGACCATGGAATTTATTCACCTATCTTTATTAATTAGCTGATATAACTGTTCACAGTTTGAATCTTGAATTCTTTACCAATAACTCTCTGATTATCCAATCTTATTCAGTGATGATAATTAATTTCATCCTTTCTGCTAAAAGTTTCGTACCATTATTTATCTCCATCCGAGAAAAGGATAGACTCTTTATTGATGATTGGCTCAAGAAAATGGCTAACACACTCACACTCCACATTAAACTCTTGAACGTAGCACACTATGGTGTGATCGGCGGACCCCTACATTAGAACGCTACTTCAGGGAAATTCACGATCTGAGTACTATTTTATACTCTACGATATGTTATTCTTTTTAAGAATTCATCCAAATGGCTCGGATAAATCTCCTAAAAAGCGTAAAACAGATAAATCAGGAAGACAATACGTCAGGAGGGGGAGTGGTTGTACATCATTACTATGGCTACTTGGAACTTTAGCAATACCTGCAGCAAACCTTAACGCAGAAAGAGATGATAGTGCGCTATATTAGCCATATTCTGGCAAAGCATTTTAAGATGCTACGTTACATGGTTTCTTCTCGAATAGTAAACGAGGCAGGCTATTAGCGAAGGTTTATAAAGGCGCTGGAGATGATAGCTCCCCCCTAAAACCGGAAAAACAGGGGTTCGGGATTCTGATGAATGGATTCCGGCGCAGAAGATCTCCATACAACTGCATTTTGTATAGCAATAGGCTATTTTATCGAGGCTCACACTACCTTGCTAAACAGGCAAGGGGATTGTTCTCAGAAAGAATGCATAAAATGAAAAAACAATGGTTATTAAGCCCAAATCTACTGTTAATGTCTCTAAAATTACTGCATTACCTCAACGAATACACACACCTCTTTATAAAATTTTAACTTATAATAGATCCAGTAAACCTATTCTATCTCTTTTTAGCAAAAAAATAGTTTTTTTCATTTAAAAAGCGATTCAATTTCCTAACATCAACCAATAGATTATGGTTCTTGGCTAGATCTAGTTTTTTGTTAACTAAATTAATAAGCTACTAAAGAGATAGTGATTCTTTTTTCTCTATTTTTCTAGTAGATTTAAACGCAAGCTTGACAGCACACCATCTAAAATAATTATTAAGCGTAGATCGCGGTAAGTTCCCAATCTTCTTCTGCCTACTGTAAAGCTCTTCCATTCCATAATAATTGCAATCTATGCAAAAAGCTTTCTTTTTTCGCCACCGAAAAATACGATGGTTCATGCATTTTTGTTTCCATACCTGATAACCTGTTATTTTTAATAATTAAAGAAGATTAATCTTTCTGTTAAAAAAGAAACATAAAATATTTTATGTTTCTTTTTTAATTCTATCTCTACCAGTAGAGATAAGTTTTCCTGCTTATTTTACAGATAATTTTGCGTAATCTAATTATGCTTAGAAATGAAGTTTTAAACCGTAATTGCCACTGCCAACATATTGTGATTAGGCTGAATGTAAAAGAATTCACACTGCATAAATTATCGATCCAAGCTAACATCTGAAGCCTTGAGTCACTCAAAATGTGCTTGATCACTATTCTAAAAACACGAACGCATTATTGCTGAAACGATCACTCTTGCTCCTGAAAAATCTGGCCAAGTCGAGATCCTTATTCCCATGAAGCACCCTGATCATGTTTGTATCAGCAACTGAACTAATTAGGATCTCATGGTTACCTGTAAGAACACAACCTGCTACGGTTAACACTGAATAAGTGAGCAAGTGCCTCTGAATCAATGAAATGCAAGCATCAAAACACCAAAGCTTACAAGTACAATATTGATTGCTTATCACCTTGAAGCCATGCACCCTATCTATGAGCCTCATCTTAAATAACTAATGATCATTGCACTTGTAGATCATGTCGTCAAACAAACCACCGTATCAAAGGTCAGGAAAGATCCTGAAAAGCTTGACAAGCTAGACATTTAGCGCCATTGCCCGACCTTAGTTGGCAATAAATGGTCGATCTGAGCGATAAGCAGCGACAGATTAGATTACAGATGTACACATGTCACTATGCAGCATATCCTCACACCATCAGCCAACAAGCATGTTATAGCTGTGCACACAGGGCATCAGCTTTATCGTGCAGGAGGTGAAAAAATTCCAGTTTGCAGAGTGCATAGCGCCAAGGAAACACAGATGGGCAATCCCAAGAAATGGCAAGGCCGTTAACTCAGTAAAATTACCCTTAACCATGCGCTAGCTAACCGACTATAAAAAAAGCCACCACGCCACCACTCGAGCGCCTGATAGGGTTTGTAGCATGGGAAGCCACGTGAGGTATTGATTGAGATCAAAAACTTAAGTAATTTGTCTTGGTTGCATGACTATCTAGCGCACTATCGTAAGTCAAACGGGTGACAACATGAAAGAAACATATAGGGATTTTTTGGCCGATTGGCAACAAGGCTATACGGATGAGCCGCTGATCCTGCTAACCCACTTTGCCTTCTTATTTATGTTTTATGTCGTGCTATATGCGATCCAAAAAGTCTCCCCCACGAAAACCATTAAACAACGTGGGCGCAAAACCGATAGCGAATATCGCCAGATTGAAGGGTTTTATGCGCCGAAAATGAAGATCTAGCCTGCCAGTTAAGTACATCTAAATTAGAGATGAGATAGTCACGGGATGAATATGAAATCGCCCCTATACTGACTACGGTCAATCATTTCGCCAGAAGTGACATTGATTATCTATAGCAGCTGCCGCTATATCACCGGCTAGAGCTTATCGCTTTCCAATAACGTGATTGCCGTTATCAATATGCTGCGTATGGCATTACTACCTACGGCAAGCCATTTCTCTATTACTTGAATAACGGAAGCTCTGAAACTAATAACACACTTGATGCAGATATTACTGGTATTTAACCTGCCTGAATATTGAACATCCGATCAGTATTCCCGGGAATCCGAAACAACACGGTATTATCGAACGGCTGAATGGTATCTTGCCCATCTACATTGCTAGCCGATTTTTATTGCTAGCTGATTTTTCCGCCTATTACGGTACTGGGACGCTGACCAGAAAACCGTGCGAAAGAGCAAAAAGGCGCTTAAATCGGCGTTAAACGCCCAACCAAATGTGCATGATTTGGCAAAGCCATGCTCAGCACAGAGAATAGAGCGCAAGCTACCCACCTCATGGGACAGACCGATTGATGAAATCAATGCCGAGGCTGGAGTGGGTACAACAGCCGTCCGCACAGTGAACTCCCTAAACGAGCCGATTGGCAGCATTACAATCTAGTCGAGATTTCCCGCTGATGGAAAGCTGAAAAACGACGATACCGCGAGTTTAGAATGCCTGACGCAGTTTATGAAGAGCACGAGCTGTTTATGCCGAAGACCAAACACACCGTCATGCGTTCTAAAATCCCTTTCTTGAAGAATATTTACTATCCTGAAACTATCAGATGAGCATGGCTGCAAGGTATTGGTGAGTTATAACATTCACGATCTCAGCAAGATTATCGTAAAACGGATGAACAGTACTTATCTCTATGAAACGATGTAGAACTATAATAAACGCCTGATATGCCAGATAATGGCAAAATATTATAATATGCAACAGCGTATTAAAGGGATCCGGAAACAGGATGAAATAGCTCTAGCTGAAACAAAAAAACACCCTAATATTGCAGGGCGAAATACATGGGCTCAGATTACCAGCCAATGTTTATTGGCAAGTAAGGAATAATGCATTGAAGACTGAGGCTGAAGAAGAGAACAACCTCGGGAAAAAACGGTGTTACAGAGAATTTTAGTATTACTGGAAACCACGCAAATTGACCCGTTGTTGTAAAAAATCATTTAGTTGACTAATCAAATGGCCAACAAAAGACAATACTTTTCTTTTTAAAAAAAAGTAGCTATCGTAATTGAAAACACGGCACTTATCAAGCAGCTGCAACCGTTAATTGATACGGCTCAGCTGAGGAAGACGCAGATTACCCACGAGACCGCCAAATCAAGCGAGTGATATCCAGCTTTATCAACGGCATCTATAACGGCAATAATCAGCTGGTTGGAGGACTCTGTTAACTCCATGATTAACCGATTATCAGCAGAAAAAGACCTTATCTGTGCTGCCGCAGTTTATAGAAACAGCCACGGTCAAGGAGATATGGGCGGTATTCCAGTTTATCCAGTTAGCGAAATATATAAATATAATTGTCGGAGTGCCAGAAAGCAAATCTTTGGGCGGCGGCAGTATTACAAGAATTTCAATACCTGGATAGTAACGCCTGCCCCCCAGAGGCCCACCCTAACCAAAGACAAAGCATCACCGAGTGTCTGCTGGAGCTGGCCGGAAGCCCTGCTTGGGCCTTAGCGGCCTGATAAAAGGGTATATACATCTGACATACGCGATTGCAGGCAGCTGACAGGTAAGTCACTGGCTAGTAATTATCGATGTGAGAATAACCATCTAAGTATTAACGAGCTGGAGCAGCTCTTGGCAATTCAGGATATGACAGGGTCGGAATAATGCTGATAAAAAGTGTAAAACCCCGTAAGAATTATCAAAATTAACCTGCTCAACCCAGGAGAGATGATTTGAGCTGCTTTTACACCTGTATTGCCCTCTCTAAACGACTATTAAAAGCAAAAAAACCGATGTTAACGCGATTGCGACTGTCTGAGGGATTACTAGCGAAAATAAACTGATCCTGGTGAATAGCCTTCCCAAGAAGGCCGATGCATTGCGGGCCTTGTCGTTACACCTTACGCTAAGCCTAGCTGATAATGGACCAGCGAGGATACGAAAGTTCCTACCAAAATGGCAAAAAAAACATAAAAGCACTCTTCATAGAAGAGTATACCAAAACGACCTTGTTGCTGGAAAGGAGTAAAATATAGGCTAATGGTACTCTTTACCGAGAGCGCTGGATATCAGCTGCTGCTCAATATCCGATGGGTGGTATTCAGATTTCACGAAAATCGGCACACAATTTGCTAGTATTATTTGGCAATCGCGCCCTCCGCCCTCTCTATGTGGTGCCTACCGGATGTACAAGAGGTAATGATGTACTATACCATGACATGAACCAATTAATCAGGAGATCCAATAATAAATAAGCCTTTACAGCCATGAAGTCCTGGCCATGCTAGGGATAAAACCACATTGATAACATGATAAACCACAATATCTACCTGTTACGCGCCGCAATTCTATACCTCTATCTAGACCACTATGAGATGGCAGTTCCGATGTTGGCACTGTAGCGCGCAGTAAGATAATTAGCTCTAGCAGAAATTTTATGTGGATAGGATAGATATAGAGAACACTCTAACTGGAGTAGATGTTATCAGGCGTAAACTGTCGCCAGGTATGCTTATGCCACACCTAGCACACCATTACGGGCATTTCTATCCGAATTGGAGCTGGTTTTATTCACCACATTATTATGTGATGCGCGCTAATTCCTGGCTACCAAGAAAATGAGAAGCTATCATGAACATGTTTGATCTTATGAATACGTACATTATTACTTATACGCTGTCGGCAATAACATTCTATCCGCCAGGAGTTATTGGCAGCGCCGTTTATAAAAATTATTCCGCCTTGGCGGTTCAGCCAAGGGCGTCCACGAAGACGTTATCACTTATTACATTGTATTAGCGTGGCTAGAGTCTGCAGAGATCTACCAAAAATCGTTATCGGGCTGTCCGGTGTCTATTGGGACGCACGGGATTAAATTCGCTACTGCTGTCCATTTTTAGTGAGGAAACCATGAACATAAATCATCAGCAAGAAATTGCCTCTAACCCCTCATTATGGCTATCGTATTAATGCGTTATGGGCATTATAGTCTTCCCAGGTCGCGCATGTTAAGCTGATTGACCTGCTACGCGATGAATTTTATTGACAGCCCGTTTACTGAAGTACGGCTGCTCTCCGGAGGACAACTGCCAAAATTTAAATTACACACACTGTAAGGTATTCGAGATTTTGTTAAATTATCGGCCACAGAACATGGCCTCAATTATGGGAGGAGAAAAAGCAATGTCACCTCATGATCAACTTTAATAACCAGTATCGTCTTGTCCGCGCAGTGGCCCGAACATCATATTTTTAATGAATGCATCCAGGTGGTAAAAGAAAAATCGAGGCATGCATTACCAAGTTTTCAAATGACAAAATACAAAATTAATCGTCATCGTGAATTGTTTCTTTGAAGTAAATAAATAAAGGTCAAATTAATGTTAACGAAGTACTGGCTCTATGAGATTTAGATATTGATGATGAAAATAATAAGAGGCGCAATACGCACGGGTCTGTCCACTAATTTTATTAAAATCAGCAGCAGCACCTATCTGCGTTTTTATCAAGGGAAAGCGAATAAAAGGCTATAAACAACTCTCTCTTGATATCTTTAAATTAGAATGTATTTTTAAGGGATTGCTTTAAATCCGGCGCACGTCATGGGCATAGTGTGGCATTGCTAAATTTTGCTGAGGACATATTGATATCAGTGAATATAAATTTAATTTATGACGCCGGATTGGGGCGTTGAGGTCACGACAGAGAGATGTTAAAAAGCATTTCAACTTGCGAGGCTATAACCCCCCAGGCTTAGCGATGAATGCCGCCATGACGCTGTACCATTTTCTTTCGAATGGTCAAAATATATTTAACAAGTATGACAAACCCTGATGAACATTAAAATCATGCTCACTCAGCTCTTCGCCTTAACGGGCTGCCAAGAATGATTGAGGATGAAAAGGCACGTAAACTGGATACATTGTCATAGCGTTTATTGAACAGCTAAATCGGTAGCGATAAAAACGCAAGGAGATAAAGGCATGAACCTGGCAACTTTAATCAAACTTAACTATGTAACTAAGCCAGCTGCAAGTTATAATTGGATGAAGAGAGGTATCGCGCCACCCTGATAAAGGTATGCGCAGATAAAAGCAGTCGCCAGGAAATGACGGTACTATAGGTGGTCAGGACACTGTTACATACCTTTCAATAAAAAGGTTTTAACGTGCGTTTAAAAGTGATTTTAGGCGGTGTTAAACCAGCTTCAGCGGTTGCTAAAATTCTTGCTATCTAGCAGAACCCTCCACATCAGGAGTTTGTTCACTCGGGTGATGATGCTGCACGTAATGCCTGAATAAACTTTACTATGACGAAAGCAAACATGGATCTGTGGGTGGCAAAAACCTATCCTGGATCAATCAGAATAAGGCAGTGGAGCCGTCAAATCAAGGTAGTACTCAAAAGCATCAAGCGCTACCATAGCTGCTGCATGCTGCCAATGCTAGCATTGGATATCCCAATTGAAAGTTATACCCGCATTTGTCAGGATTATAACACGACGACACGGTGACCCGTGCATCATTATAACTGATCAGATTGACGTTGCTACTGACAGTCCAGTGGTTATCGTTATCCATGGCCGACGCGATGCCCCTCTTTAATGGAGTAAGATACTGTTAATAATATTATTATTCAATTCACCTAATAAGGTAGACGATGAAGATACAACAACCGAATTTACTCCAGAATGAATTACCAAGCTACATGCATTATGAGCGAATAGACAGCGTGGTAGAGGAGACCTTGCAGCCTCAATATGCACAATTGCTCTCGGCAATGCCGGATATCATAGATAATTAGCTATAATACCAGAGTTTTACCTTAGCACAGGCACATTAACTTAGCCAGTAAAATATTGCCTGCCCTGGCAGGCGTATGCCGAGCTGCCTAGCCTAACTATTATTTATCCAAAGGGAATAGCTTACTCTGAATGCCTTATTCGATGATGAAATATTCTAGCGTTGGCAGGCAGAGAGCACGCCAATTAAGATGCTCCGAAATGGAATACCGGTTCGAGAAGAGGGGGTTCTCTGAGACAACATGCCGGCTATTGGAAAACTGCGCTCTGCACGATTTGCGTCAGGATGGAAAAGCGGGGCACGAACCCTGACAAGTGATGGCCGGAACAACACCAAATACAAGAGCTATTCATCACTTATAGCAAACAGTGATGAATGAAAAACAACACCAGCGTGGAAAAAACGGAAAAACTGTTAACAGATGGAGTCAGGGATTATTGCGGCTCAATTGCACCTCTGACCCTGTGCCTGAACCTGTAGATGACCTCAGCATCTTCCCGTGAGAGTGCTGACGTTACCACCCGTATCCACTCCATGACGGGATTATTAGCGGCCAGTCTAGCTCTGCTGGCGCTGAAGGCGGCAGGAGAGCCATTAACCTTTTTAACATAGACTATTTACTGCAACTGTGCTGCCGTGATTAAATAGTCTAATACTGATAAGACCGCGTTGTGCCAGGCAAAGCATTACCGACAAACGCAACTGTATGATGAGTAAACGATGGAAAAGATAAACCAGATAGCGAATAACATAATATTTAAACACCAAGCTAGCAGATTATTTTACACGGCGTGCTTGGCAGTGAATACCACCAGGCGGCGCTGCTGTGTGGAACTGCCTGCCCCAGGGGAAGGACCAGCGCACCAAAGTACAGAGTTAAACATGCTAAAAGACTATATCGCGCCGTCATTATCCGCTGCGAGCACTAGCTGCGCACTGTTTATATGCCTGATGTAGCCCTCCTTTGCCGAACGCAAACAGGTCGAGCACCTTAACGCCAATCTGCTGACGCTAGAAATCCGCCTGGTAGGAGCACACCGTCTTTACAGACGGTATATATCCTAAAAGGAGAAATTAGCGAGTTGCGGAATGATTTGAAAGAGGAGACCCGCGCTAGCTTGCAACCGGTAACGCATCAGCTGGAGTTACTAGTAAAAAAGACCTTGACCGAGGTGACGAATGATTGACGATATTTTAACGTAAGAGCAACACCTAGTGAGTGCGTTCCCTGAATGATTATCAGGGCAGATTAAATAAATCTGTGTTGCAGCAGGACTGACTCACGGTCTTCAGCCATAAGGTGTTGCCGCACGACAGCATGCGCATTCTTCTTGCCTGGCGCTTGTCGCAGGTGCAAGGACATGTTTCCGTTTGATATCTTTCTAGGTGCCTATCTACTAGCGTATCTGAGCAGATGCGGACAGGACATTACTAAAAATTGAGAAAGCGTACCGCCAAGGCGTGAAAAAGCGCCCAGGAGATAAAGAGTGACCACCCGGCCATGGAAGAAAATATTATGCGCTGGCGAGCTAGTAATGGGCTAATTTATTACCATTGGAGATATTTTCGTCAACACCTACTTGAACTACTTAAAAAAAACGCATTACCACAATCACAGATTGTGGTCTAGATTAACTTCTTAATTGATTCGGCGGGTCTTGGCTACCTGCCAAGCACCAGCTCTCCCATTCGTTCAAGATCTAACCGACTAACGAGGTAAAACAAACGAGTAGCAAGGGATTTATACGAGAGGCGTGAGCAGACCTACCTCATCATCTCATTAGAGATGAGTTGGGTGAAAAAACAATCAGCGAAACCTCGCAGCTGATTATGAAAATAGCGCCACATACTACTCAATAATATACGCAATGACCAGATTGCTCGCCAGGATAACGACGAGTTATTAGAAGATCTACTGTATAGCGGTTAGGCTAGGCTCTCCGCTCATGATGCTTCGTAGATCTATTTTCATCCTAAAATTAGATATTATTTACCACCAGGGTCAGCAGGTTAAATCCACTTAGCAGGTTTCAGCTTTTTTGAGCCGAGTGTAGCAGTTAAATAAGTATTAAAATGGTTGTTTTCTCTAACCATAGTTTTTCACGCGTCGGCTTCGTAGCTTCATGTCAAAAAACCCAATTCAATCAAATTCATAGTTCTTATTGACGCCCCCAATGCGCTCTTGACTGGAAGAGCCTGAATGCCAGTAGTTTTCTCGATCTTTCTCCAGCTTATTCATGCACTGCAGGATACTTTGCTGGAAAATCTTACCAATAAAACGTTAAGTGCTTTATTAGTGACATCACGGCTCTCTGCTAGCATAGACCTCCCCTCCCTCAACTCAACCTTAACTTTCTATTGCATGGTTTTTTGAGTAAAGCAATCACATTAGCTGTTTTATGTACCCAACAGTATTGATGCTGCGTGTCTACGAATATCTTTTACACTGAATTCAAAAAATCAATGGTAGCTACCCGTCTCATCTCCCGTATCACGATTGGGAGATACGGTTAAAGCAAGGCGTTCGTAGGCCATTGAGAAGTTCGGGCAAGTTCCATTCTGACTATCGATAAACATCTTCGACAGCAACTAGCTCCTTACGTCCATGCTTAGAGACGCTGATAATAACCAGCACGCAAAGGCGATCGCGATCATCTTATCTAACAGAACTATATATGCCATAATCCAAAAAATAAACATAGCGCGTATCGCTTAAATCCAAGCAGGCACCATTGCCAATGATCTTTAAGCTATTACTGTTTCAGTCTGTTGATGGTACTCAGAGAGATCAGCTTCTTTCACCAAGAAGCGCCCATAGAGATTTGTAAAAATCAGCAATGAAGATACCTCGCAGTTACAAGCCATGGTAGCAATTCTTCGACGTTTTTACATCTTTTCAGATAAGAGCATACCAAGAAGCTGTTGGAGCATATTCCATTGCTGCTGCGATCTTCCTGACCTTAGGCACTTTAATCTCAAGATCGTCAATAGCAGTTCTGTATAATTTGCTGTGACAAATAGCTGTTATGGACCAACACCATGACATTACGCCTTGTCTGTTGAGAAGGCGCCATTCAGCATCTTGTCGCAACATAGCTTTAAGCTCTCCGGCTCAACGGCGGTGGCTATCTGATGCCTAGCGCCATTACGGATGAGTTTATGCAAGGGATCAGAGATAATGTCTGATTTCGTGGATACCTTGTGTGGTAGACATTATAATGGGATATTATATTTCTATTATTGAAATCATCCAAGAAATCAATCAATATGTTAGGCTACACACCCACCATCTCCAAAATCCCATACATCAAAAGTTAGCATAACTCAGCATTATTATAATTAATAATAGTAAGATATAAGGAAAACATAGCAAAAAAGTTTGTAAACTAAATATAATAACCATTAATAATGATAAAATCATTATACCAAACTAAAACAATTTTCAACAAATTTATCATTTGAATGAGTGTGTGCCTACCATTGTTGTAATGTTATTTATCTTATCATAATGAATCCTATCTGATGAAATTCATATTGACGAGTAACGATGATGAAAATTTATAATCGCAAATTTAAGTTAATATTAGCCTTAGTATTTAGTGTATCATTCCCATTACTCCCCCGTACTGCTAAAAAAATTAGCAGTTATAGCTGAAAAAGAAGTTTCGGTTGCTTATTTATTACCAGATTCAGCTTTATTCAATGAAAATATCTCCATATTTCGTCAAAAATATAATTATAATAATCCCAGCTATCCAATAACTGAATTTAAAGTGATCAAAAATAAAGATATTTGGTTACTTTATATTCGTGCAACCAGTCGATGAGTCGAATTAACAAAAAAATTTACTTCTCTTGCAGTCTTTTAGAAAAATTAAAAAATTAAAAGCTTACAGATAATTTCAGCACTAGAAAAAGCTGCAAACAGCTATAAAATTAATCAAGA
Organism: Arsenophonus sp. NEOnobi-MAG3; assembly: GCA_052171895.1. Taxonomy (GTDB): domain Bacteria; phylum Pseudomonadota; class Gammaproteobacteria; order Enterobacterales; family Enterobacteriaceae; genus Arsenophonus. Next base: position 714,531 of record JBQMRN010000001.1, on the reverse strand, counting down.
ATTATTTGAACGTTATATTATGGCAACTATTAATCACTTTAAAAAACACTTCAATTAACAACACACATCAATTAACCAGGATATTAAATCGTATGTTAATTAACATAACCAAGTGCAGAGTGATGAAAGAGATAGTAGGCACTATCTGTTATGATTTAATAAAAAGCAAAGATAACATAATTATTTTTTCTATTGAAGCGGTTAAGCTTTCAATAAATAAAATAACATCATATATGTCAATGAGAAAAAATAAAGTGATTTAATCATAGTATCTTTATGCTATCCTTTTACATAAGCTGAATAATGATTAATTTCTTTATCTCATTTATTAATAAATATTTTTTACTTAGAGAAAAACATGCGAAATCCATTAGTCATGGGGAACTGGAAACTTAATGGCAGTACAAAAATGGTTAAAGAACTGATTAGAAATTTGCGTAACAAATTAAATAATGCTAATACCTGTGATGTCGCAATTGCCCCACCAGCTGTTTACCTAGCACAAGCAAAACAAGCTTTAATTGGTAGCAAGATAGAACTTGGAGCGCAAGATGTTGATGTCAATTTATCCGGCGCTTTTACCGGTGATACCTCAGCAGAAATGCTAAAAGATATTGGCGCAAAATATATTATTATCGGTCATTCTGAACGTAGAAATTATCATCAAGAAAATGATGAATTTATCGCCAAGAAATTTGCAATATTAAAATCGCAAAAATTAACGCCAGTACTTTGTATTGGGGAATCTGAAGAAGAAAATAATGCCGGCAAAACTCAACAAGTCTGCGCTCACCAAATTGATGCGGTATTAAATAGCTTAGGTGGTAGCGCATTAGCAAATAGTGTTATTGCTTATGAACCAATTTGGGCAATTGGCACCGGCAAATCAGCCACCCCAGACCAGGCTCAAGTAGTACATAAGTTTATTCGTGACCATATTGCCAACCAAGATCCAGCTATTGCCGATCAAGTGATTATTCAGTATGGTGGATCAGTGAATGCCAGCAATGCTGCCGAGCTTTTTAGTCAACCCGATATTGATGGCGCATTAGTTGGCAGCGCATCGCTGAAAGCAGATGCTTTTTTTGCTATTATTAATGCGGCGACAGCAAAAAAAGCTAATTAGTTTCTAATATACTGATAATAATAAAATAATTTAAAGCTAATCAATAGTTTAATCCCTCAATTCTATTAGTTCATTGATAGAATCAGGTTACATTCTTGATGGTTATTAGTTAGCTCACCTCAACGAGGAATAAATTTTTTACTAACCGCTAACTTTAATAAATAAAAGCAATTTACCTTTCAAACTGACTAATGTAACTCGCTATTAAAATCACAATATAGTAAACAGTTATTTCTCTGTTAGGAATATTGAATTATGTTCATTTCTGCTGTATTGGGGTTTCGAAGATAGTGGCGTATCCTGGTAATTGATTTCATAATTTATTTCAATATCATAGAGATGATATGCTATGAAAATCTATCCTAGAGATATCCCATAAACTAGATATTACCTCTGAGATCCCCTTGCATGAGCTCATCTAATGGTGCCAAGAAAAGCTAATAGCAACCGCCGTTAAGCCTAAAAGCTTGAAGCCATGCTGCGCGACAACATCCTCAACGCCTCCTTCTCGACAGACGCTGGCGTTATGCCGCCGTCGGTCCGTAATAGCTATTTGCAAAAGAAAACTATACAGACTGGTATTAGCAATGTTGAGATTAAAGTACCTAAGCTCAGGTGGTATCAACGGCAATGGAATATGGTTAAACAGCTCATTGCTACTGAATTATCTTGAAGCGTCTAAAAACGTCAAACAGTGGCTACCATGGATTTGTACCTACAAGGCATTTCCACCGGTGATTTTATAAAGCCATCCAGCCACCAGGCCGCTTATTGATGAAAAAACAGATGGTCTCTTTGTCAGTAGTATCAGCATATTGAAACAGCAATGGCTTGAAGAACATAAGCAATGGTGCCTACTGGGATTTAAGCGATACGCGCGCTATGTTTATTTCTTAGCCGACGGCATATACACTCCTGTCAGGAAAGATGATCGCCTTTGCCTGCTGGTTATTTATCGGCGTTGCTGAGCGATGGAGGTAAGGAGCTCGTTGCGTGTGAAGATACTATCGAAAATTAGAAGCTAACTTGACCGAATTTATTAATGCCCTACGATTGAGTGGCTTAACCGTATCTCCCAGGCTTACTACGATGGACACGGTACCATTGATTTTTTTTGTTGGAATGCAATGGCAAAGATATTCCAATATACACAGCACCAACGCTCTTGTTGGGCACAAAAAACAGGTAATGTGCTTGCTTGACTCTAAAAAGGCATGCAACAGAAAGTTAAGGATGAGTTATGAAAGGTCTGATCATCAAAGAGCCATGATGCCGTTAATAAAGCCATTGATATTTTTTACTAAGGTTTTCAGCAAAGTATCCTGAAGCGATCAAGAAGCTGGAGAAAGATCGGCAAGAACTACTTGGATTCTACAACTTCCCCTGAGAGCAGTGGCTGTCCAATAAGAACAACGAATCCGATTCGGATAAGATTTTGCGATAATGAGGCTACTAAGCCGACGTAGGAAGAACTATAGTTCGAGAAAAATAACCCCTTCAAATGCTATTTAAGCTTCTACAGTTTTCTCAGAAAAACTAAAAGCGGATAAAGGAGGATTAACATGCAACCCGCCATGCTGGTAAACAGGGTTAAATTTAAGGATGAAGAACAGATTCACGAAGCATCATAGTGGAAGCTAGCCTAACCGCCATACAACAGATTTACTAATAACTTACTAAGACATTTTTAGTACAAGAAAATGATTCACCAATAATACCTTAAACAGTATGCCTACGCTTTAATGGAAAAATCCAATTGAATTGATTCCACTTTTACTATCTAATAACTTTCAGAAATGAAAACATTTACTCGAAATTAGGGAAAATACAACTGCTAACTGTACAGTTATTTTATTTAATGATATAATTATTTATGTAAGAGACCATTGTAATAAGAGGTTTAAAAATTATTCCTCCTGGCTGGTGATAATGCTATTAAAGATAAATACATACTAAAGTATGTAATTCCCCCTCATCAAGGTGGAAAATCCTTATATCTTATCGATATTTATTTATATAAATAAATCTTTTTATTCCATTGCATTAATTCATCAGCTAGTAACTAGCGCTAAGTGTGGCGCCATTGCCCCTTCTTTTCCGGCAATGATGATCTGTTTGTAAGGTAGTAGTTGTACAATCGCCGGCAGAAAAGAATACTGCTTATATTGCTTTCAGCTCTTTCATCAAACTAGATTATTCCGCCGATTGCATTACGTGCTATTACGCCATCTAACCAATTGATATTGATTGGGTGGTCACATCCTGGAGAAGATAGTATGGTTTTTAAATAATTCAGGTTTAACTTTGAACTAATCTTTCATAGATTGTAATGGAGTTTTACTACCTAATACTGATGGGAGGGGTAATTCCTGATTGTATAGTCAAACATATAGATACAGAGTGATCTCAAGCTATTCAGAAAAATTGGAATAATGACTTTGCAGGCATCTTCTATCTGCTCATTAAATTTCGCGAGCATATTCATTCGTTTGAGTATACTCTCAGCAGACTAAGTTGGTATTTTATACCAAGCTCTCTGTATACAAACGAGCAAATTCCTATTTTCCGGTGCTTAAAGGTTTTCGCAGAAAAAAAGGCGGTCTGTAAAGTTTTTGCCATTGTTTGTAAGTACCAGATGGATAGTCCTGGGACAGGACATGCTCGGTTAAAATCGTGTAAAAAGCGTCTAGCATTATCCTTGCTGTCTTTGCCTTCTAAAAACGGATAAAAACCTATAGAGTTACGTGATTTATACCTACGAAAAGATAACGTCATGAAGTTTCGTTTGGCATTTTTAAGAAATATTTCACATTTAGATCCAGATAAGCAGGCTCGTAGCTTTTAAACCCTTTATGCTTAGGCTTCAGTGCTTTCCTGTCTCATTTAACGTAAATTTTTCCCCCCTCCTGATCTGCCATAAACAGCTATCCAGGCCAAGATTGAAAGAAGTAGAATAGGGTTCAAGAATTCGCTGACGACTGCTAGGAAATCGTCGATAGAGAGAAAATTTTTTGCAGAAAACCGAACTAGGGCTTCCTAAGCTGGTAATACAGGATCGTCGGCAAACAATTGGTGGAATATGGCGGTGATCTCATCAAACAATCTTAGCAAAGATTGTTGGTAGAAATTCCTTATACTGTATGAAGGATTTTTCCTACATAGGTTCCCATGAAAAAATAGTCATACAGATTAAGGGAGACTCTTTCCTCACTCCCTGCTAACATAAATCTGCATCTCATTAATTGGCTCGACGACAATCTCTCGGATGATGTCAATTCATCTATTGAAGCAATTCATTCCACTTTATCCAGGCCATATTATCATAATGAACATGTTATCCGGTATGGATATTCATTATGGTTACAGCGATATCATTGCACAATTTCCAATTGTAGGAAACATTTAATATAATCTTACTAAAAGTTCTCTTGCGAAACTATATCATAAGGATAAATGGTTTAGTTATCTGCGATGTATGTTGAATAGCTTGACTTTACTGGAGTCAGCGAAACAAACAGGCATTTATTTGAAAACAGCATTTGATACCCTTACTGCTTCATTGCTTCAGCGGTGATACTACGGCCAATATATAATGTACTAAATGGTATATTGTTGAAATCGAGGAAATATTTTTCCTGAATCCTTTAAAAGAAAGCGTTTATATCCCACACAGAGAAAAGCCAGAAAACGCAAGAGAACACAAGAGAAAAAGGAAAGAACGAATCGCTGTCTTCATCACCAGAAATCGACAGAGTCATCTGAGCGATGAAATTCTTAAAGAGTTTACTGCAGAGTGTATTAAGCGTTTTCTTAACCTGATCATCGATAAATGGTTCATCCTATGCTCAGATGGAGCCAAATGGTACGAAATCTTTGCCAATGAGCATGAAATTAGTCACCATCGCCTAATAAGGTTAAATAATCAGAGATTTATGGGTAAAGAATTCCAGATTTAAACTGTAAACAGTTATATATATCAACAGATTAAAAGGATAGCTGAATAGATATTTCCATGGTGTAGGGTCTTTTATTTACCGAATTATCAGGCCTAGAGAAGATTGTTTGAAATTGAAATAATTGAAATATAGATCTGGCTAAAAATTGCTCTGCAAGCAAAGCAACAACCTTTTTCAATATAAACATCATATCTCTTTTTTATCCTTTAGCAACGATAAATTCGGATATGCCATAATAACGTTTAGGTAAAGTAAACACAGACCGCGCTACTTACCTGAAGAGCGGCTCTGATTTTTAGATATTATAGTTGCCTGACGATGGAGGTTCATCATGATATTTTTGCTGTCAACTATATCCCATCGGTAACCATATTGCAATGAATATGGTTGTGTATGATGAAGGGTTTATATAATGACCCTGCACTAAACAATTATATTGCAAACCAATTTGGATAAAAACCAGCAAGACATAAATTATGTATTGAACCATCCTAATCTATTTTTATATTACAAGCTGATCATATCTTTAGATATCTCCTCTTTAACTTCCATGGTTTTGTCCTACAAAGTAATATCCCCACTTTACTTAAAGTCGCTAGTTTCTGTTGCAATACTGTATCTGTTATCTCATTTCTGGAACAAGTTCTAATAAAGTAGCATGCTCGACAACACTCGGGCAAGATCAATCTTAGTTTCAACGCTAGAATTACCACCTCCCAATCACAGCGACTAGTTTTCCCATTAAATAATGGCCCCTCGCAATACGTAATGGAGGGGCAAAAAGTTACACCTTTAGTACTATATTCTTTTTTTTCCTGGCATATTCATGTCACGCCATTTAGCTACGTCGCAATAATAATCCTAAAGAATCACAAAGTAGAACACGGGATACTGTTTTAATTTTATGAAACTGAGCAGCCGTACATACACCGCGCACGGTAGGAATGACCCACTATTTATGAGTCGATAATATCGTAATCATTGACATATTCACGTAGTGAGTGCAACAGCCAACTTTTGGCCATTTTATTTTGACAGAGAAATATTATTTTCAATATCAATGGCATATAAGACATGACTACTAAAATATTTTCTAATAATACCGGTACTGATTACCTTTATAAACTGCATAAATACCAGCTAAAGCACCAGCCATAGCCTCTGGCCCCAGTTATCAACAACAAAGACATCATAAGGGAGTTACTGATTTAGTTTTTTAATACCATTTTCAGAAAAAAGATGAATTTAAGTTACATTATCATCAGTTAAATTCATCTTGGGAAGTAGTTTCCCCTCTCCTCTTCTGCCAAAATTCTTTGCCATTAAGAAATATGGCAGGCAGCACACACAACCATAATATTCCATTCCTGAACTTCAAATTGAAAATAGTATCATCTATGGTAATACACGTACTATTAGGATTCAAAACTGCCATAAAATTTAAAGCTAGAATAATATTCAATTATTTATAATATAAAAATGAATAATAGTTTTCAAGATAAAAATCTTTATATAATTGACAGATCTGGGGTCTAATGATTCCTTACCGCTTTTTTCGCAGAATGAGCGGCAACTTGCAATAATACTAAAACTAATGAGCTAAATTCATGGCCTAACAACAAACTTTGCGCAATCTACTATCTTTATCCATCCGGATTAGTAATTAAAATAAATGTTTACGTACCGTTAAGTTTTAATCTTTAATAAAAGTTATTTTATTTAAAAAATCTTTTTATCCTGTAATAATAGATTTATCTCGAAAGAAAATTTTTACTTTTATCTAATGTTGCTGTCAACGCAACCTGCACCTGCTTGAGTACTTTTTTCTAAAAGTACTTTAAGTTGAGATTTCATATTTCTATCAAGCATTGCTCTCTATCCCCGAAAACTGGTGCTATTCACCAGAATACAGTAAAATCACTCATAATGTTTTTAATTAAATTTTTCCTACCAAATCAAGTGAAGGTGATAATGTTGCATCCCCTTCTTTCCATTTGGCTGGACAGACTTCCCCTGGGTGACTTGCAACATATTGCGCAGCTTTAATTTTACGTAATAAATCGGATGCATCACGTCCAATACCTTCCATAGTAATTTCAACTGCGTGGATAACACCATTTGGATCAATAATAAACGTACCACGATCTGCCAATCCTAATTCTTTTTGCTTATCATTTTCTTGATACTTGCGCATTACTTCAAAATTACGCGTTAATATCCAACTTGGATCACCGATCATGGTATATTTAATTTTACTAATCGTATCTGAGTGACTATGCCACTCTTTATGACTGAAATGGGTATCCGTTGAAACAGAATAAATTTCTACGCCAAGTTTCTGGAATTCTTCATAGTGATCAGCTAAATCAGCTAATTCAGTTGGACAAACAAAGGTAAAATCAGCAGGATAAAAGAAAAAAATACTCCATTTACCTTTAATATCTTTTTCAGATATATCGATAAATTTTCCATCTTTAAAGGCGGTATTTTGAAAAGGTTTAATTTCTGTATTAACCAAAGACATTTTACTGCTCCCTTCTATTTGATAGGTTATTTGATAGGTATTTAATATATAAAAATAAAAATATTAGGTCTAATTCTTTAATACTATTAAACCAATAGGTATTAACTATTATAAATAAATATAAGATAAAAACCATTGAATAAATCAATTTTGATTTAAGAAATAATGTGCCAGATTAACTTTAAGATATCAATCAAAAAAATAATAAACAGCAACAGCACGAATTACTAATTACTGGCAAAGTTCCATAGTCAGATAACTAGAACAACATCTAAAATTAGAGCTACTCTTCAGGCAAGCAAAGAGCCTGCGTCTATTTTGGCTAAGCTTTATCGCATATCCGAACTTAGCGTTGTTAAATGGTAAAAACGAGATCATGTTGATGCTTATCTACGTTGCAAATGTTATTAGTGGAAATCTCTTATACTGTTTAAAGGATTTTTGCTACAGAGGTTCTCATAAAAAAGCAAACAGTCATACAGATCAAAGAGACTTTTTTCACTCCCTGCCAACATAGAGATAAAGCTCCATCTCATTAGTTAGTTCAGAGATAATCTATTAGATAATCTTGATTCATATATTAAAGAAAGTTATTATATTTTATTCTACCAATATTATTACAGTGAACATGCTATCCCCTGAAGAGATTCATTAGGGTTTAGTGTTACTACTACATGATAATATCATTGCAAAATCCCAGATTGCAGAAAAATATTTAACAATCTTATTGGAAGTCCTCTACCAAAACTATATCACAAGGATAAATGGTTTAGTTATCTGTGATAGATCTTGAATAGCTTGATTTTACGGAAGTAAGCAAAACAAACAGGCATTGATTTGAAAACAGCGTTTAGATGGCGTTACTGCTTCCTTGCTTTATCGGTGACAACAAACATAAATGAAGTAAGTAGTTATTATTGGAGTCTACGAAAGATTTCCCATGAATCCTTTATAAAGAAAGCTTATATCCCACATAGGAAAGCCAAAAAACATGAGAGATTGAGAGGGGGAGGGAAGATAAAAGGAAAGAACGAATTGCGCTCTTAATCAGCAAAGATCAACAGAGGTCATCTAAGCGATGGGAGTCTTTAAAGAGTTTAATGCAAAGTGTGTTAGGCGTTTTCTTGAGTCTATCATCAATAAAGAGTCCATACTTTGCTCGTATGGAGCTACTCAATGGTATAAAAATTCGCCAGCAAGCATGAAATTAGTCAGGGATAGGGGCTAATAAGGCTGAATAATCAGAGAGTCATTGGTAAAAAAAGTCTACATTCAAAATGTGAACAGTTATTCCATGATTTAAAAGATGCCTGAGTAGATTCCATGGTGTAAGTCGTTTTATTTACCGAGGTATCTGCTTTGGCCTGAAGAAGATTATTTAAAACTATAATAATTAAAATACAGACGTGGCTATAAATTTCTCTGCGAGTAAAGCAATAATTTTGCCAAAATAGCTAGAAATTAACATACTCCAGAGTATAAAACACTACTCAGCTCATTAACAATCTCCGAAGCAGCGTAGCTGCATCGCTCACAGGTAATATGCTACGTTTACTATAAAACAGCAACTTAGCTCCGCACCGATTGGTCCTAAAACAAATGGTCTGGTCGCGCGATTTAATGGACACATAGGAAGATAGCTGCAAAGCCATAATTTTAATGATGCTGAAGAGCTTGATATTACTCTGCATTGATGACATTACTCTACATTGAAATATTACTCTGCATTGATATGTTTAGCTATACAATTTAAATTATCAAATCAGTATTGAATAGTAAAACTCCATTGCAGCCTATGATAAAAGATTAGTTAAAAGTTAAACCTGAATTATAAAAAACCATACTATCTTCCAGGAAGTGACAACTAACATAATAGCAACGTTACCAATATCAGCAGTTCCAGCATGCACGAAAACAGTTTTATTTTTAAGTTGAACAATTTAGAAAACATTAGGTAAAACAGTAAAAAAGTTTTTAGCAATGCCGCTTTCAATATAACTAAGATCACCAACAGATAAATCGATAGATTCATGTAGCATAACAATATTCAGCAGATCCTCAAGCGGTAAATAAAGCGCAAAAACTTTATCGCCTTTTTTCAATGATGACAACCTTCTTCGACACTAACAAGCCGATCGTCAATTTCTAATCCTGGTATTGAAGATGCATCTGATGCTGGTATATAAACATCCATACGCTGAAAAACATAAGGTCGATTGACACTAGCGGCAGCAACCTTATAACAAGTAAAGGTAATTTTGGCTGTTTCATCAATGATAATTTGCTTAGATTAATATTTTCCGGCTAGCCAGATTCAATAATTTCGATAGTAATCATTGTTTTTGAGAAAGGGTCGATATGGTAGTTATGGTTATTTTTAGTATGGGGTTTCGGAGATACTTTAGTAGCCTTATAATTGATTTAGTGAATGATTTCAACAATAAAGAGATGATCCGGCATGAAAAAGTTACCCTACAGATATCTTACGAAACTAGATATTAGCTGTGAGATCCCTTGTATGAACTCATTCATAATGGTGCCAGGCATACAGACAGCTAATAAACCACAGCTGTTGAGGCTGAGGTCGAAGCCATACTGCGACAAGATGCTGAAACGCTACCTTATCGACGGGCGTCACCATCATGCGCTCTCATACATAATGGTTACTTGCCACAGCGAAGCATACAGACTACTATTGGCTATATTGAGATTAAAATGCATAAGGTCAGAGATCGCAGCGGCAATGGAATATGCCTTCAATAGCTTGCTATGCCTTATCTGAAGCGTGCAAAAAACGTCGAAGGGTTGCTTGCTACCATGGCTTTCTACCTCCAGCATCTTCACCGGTGATTTTACAAACCTCAGGAGCGCTTTTTCTTTGTGAAAAAGCACATGGTCTTCTCGTACCCATCAACAGACTGAAACAGCAATGCCTTAAATAGCACAGGCAATGGTGTCCATGCAGGATTTAAAATATACGTATTACGTTTATTTCTTGGCCGATGCCATATACAGTCCTATCAGGCAAGATGATCGCTTTTTCCTGGTGATCATTGTCGGCGTCACTGAGCATGGACATAAATGAAGTACTTGCGCTTTAAAATAATTATCTAGAGTTAGAAGAGAACTTGGCCAAATTTCTCAATGGCCTATGGAGCATCATGGCTTAACCATGTCTTCCAATATTGCTACGGGGGATGATGTGCCTTTGATTTTTAGAATCCAATAGAAAAGATATTCCCTGCATACGCAGAAGCAACACTATTAGAGACATAAAACAAGTAATGTGATTGCTTTACTCCCAAAAAAGGCATGCAATAAAAAGTTAAGGCTGAGCTGCTGGAGGTCTATACTATCAAAAAGCACTGATGCCACTAATAAAGCCCTTGATGTTTTGCTGGCAAGGTTTTCAGCGATATCATGCAGCAATGAAGAAGCTGGAAAAGATCGACAAGAACTGCTTGGCATTTCTACGACTTCCAGTCAAAGCACTTGGCATAAGTAATAACCATGAAGCTGATTGAATCGACTTTTCCAACCTCAGTCTAAAAGCCGACGAAAAAACTGTGGTTCGAGAAAAACAACCCTTTCAATGCTATTTAAGCTTACTCCAGTTTGCTCAGAAAACCTGGAACCAGCGAATGGGGTTATAACCTGCTTATAAGCCTTTCTGGTAAACAACGTCCAATTTAATGATAGAGAACAAATTCACGAAGCATCAGAGTGGGAACGTCGTAACCTCCTAACCGCCATACACCAAATTTGCTAATAACTCTTTTATTTTTCTATAAATTATAACAATTAGCTTAAATATAATAAATGATTGTCACTATCAAGTAAACTGTTTATATTGATAGTATTAGTTAAATAAAAATACAACTAATTATTAATTCTTTTACTCTAGCATAGATATGTATTAAAATTTATTAAAAGCAATGTTTTATCATAATGAGTCTAGTAATATGATCACAGAAAAATGCGTTATTCGCTAAATTCAGTCTTGTATGGTGGTTGCGCTATCCATTACCAGGACTGCAGTATTAGCCAGCTTTGTATTCCATTCAGGTTGAATTAACACGAACTGGATCAACTTGATAATATTATTGAACGTAAAAAACCTGTCCAAAAAGGAGAGACCTTACTTAAAACGGGTAACGAATTAAAATCACTTTATGGAATCCGATCAGGTACCATAAAAGTTATACTATTATCGAGGAAGGTGATAAATAAATTACCGGTTTCCATTTAGCTGGTGATCTTGTTGGTTTCGATGCTATTATTAATAATAAACATCTAAGCTTTGCCCAAGCTATTGAAACTTCAATAGTTTGTGAAATTACTTTTGAAACACTTGACGATTTGTCAGGTAAAATACATAATTTGCAGCAGCAAATAATGAGATTAATGAGCAGTGAAATTAAAGATGATCAAGAAATTATATTACTGCTGTCGAAAATGCTGAAAAAGATTAGCTGCTTTTATTTATAATCTGTCACGTCGTTTTACTCAGCGTGGTTTTTAGCTAAAGAATTACCCTTAACAATGACTCGATGTGATATTGGTAATTATCTTGGATTAACAGTTGAAACAATTGTAGTCTTTTTGGTTGTTTTCAATAAAATAATACTCTCAGTGTTAAATGTAAATATATCACAATTAATGATATGTATAAACTAACTGGAATTGCAGATAAAACCTTACCATAAACAACAACATAAATGTATACTAGATCACATTAACTTATTATTTTTTATGATTTTATTACGTTATTAACTATTATTTCAACCCATATATATTAGTTTATTTTTAGTGATATAAATGTTGCTTAGGCTCTCTAAAATAGAGCATTATAGCTTATTTCCACTTCCTGGAAGATAATATGTTTTTTGAAAAATTCAGGTGTAACTTTGAACTAATCTTTCATAAACTGCAATGGAGTTTTATTACTTAATTACTGATTGGGGCAATTTCTGATTGTACAGAAAAACATATTGATGCAGAGTGATCTAATCATTGAGGTAATCCATTGATAGCATATTTAATACATTTTCATGTAAAATTAAGCTACATGCCACAACAACCATAACATCGACATGTTGATTTTTAATCAAGCACTGACTTTCTGCTTTTTTTAGAGTTGTGTTGGCTGTAATATAGAAATATTCTTTTCTTGGACTAGCATTTTAGTGGGCTTGATGTGAATTTTCCACCTCCTCCACCTGATTTATCAGGTTCTGTCAGAACTCCAACAATTTGGTATTTATCCTTGATATTGACTAATTTAGGTAAATCTTGTGGTGCAAAATCTGGAGGGTGCCTACAAAAATAATTCGTAGACAGTCTGATACATAAAGATATCTCCCTATTTCATAAAATATGAAAATTATCATTTTGCTGTTTTTGCTTTTAGACGTTTGAACTTTTCAATTTTGTGCCTAATGCGTTGGCGTTTTAATGCAGAAAGATAGTCAATAAATAATTTGCCATTTAGATGATCTATTTCATGTTGAATACAGATAGCAAGTAGATCATCTGTTTCTAATTCAAATTTTTTACCATTAAGATCTAATGCGTTGATTTTTAGCCATTTAGCTCGAGGTACAAATGCTCGTTGTTTCGGTACAGAAAGACAACCTTCTTCAATTCCTGTTTCACCAGATGTTTCTAAGATAACAGGATTTATAAGTACCAATTTTTCATTACGAGATTCTGAAACGTCAATAAGAATAATTCTTTGATGAATATTAACCTGTGTTGCGGCTAAACCAATACCTTCTTCTTCATACATCGTTTCAAACATATCATTCACTATACGTTGTATTTCTGCATCAATTTTTTTTACCGGTTTTGCAATTTTACGAAGACGTTCATCTGGGTAATGTAATATATTTAATACTGACATAAATGTTTAAAGGTATATCCAAAAAGTGAAAGCTATTTAATACTTATTATAGATATTTCTGATTATAATTGACAGTATTGCTTATAAATGGAATACACTTATTGCTAATTAAGTATGGAAAGTATATGGATCTAATAAAAATATAGCTATCTATAAGGATAGCTCTCACATATTTTAGCTGTTAAGGTTGCTGCAATTGTAGCAAAACTCATTGTATTAAATAATCTTAAACTCGGTTTTTTTAGCTTAAATTAAACTATCATAGTTTATCAAATAAATAATTTACTCATGCAAATTTAAAAGCGATTTATGCTGCAATGAAATGGCTTGATATAAATGAACATAAATTCATTACATTATCCAATCTAAATTATCCATATTTATTAAAATAGATATATCTCCTACCAATTATACTCTTTGTTTTCATTGCTGCTGGTAAAAAAGAGAGAAAGAGTTATGATTATTTCTCGTGTATGTGGTTTCGGAGATATGGTGGGCTATATCCTACTGATTAATTTCGTGAATGATTGTATAACAACAGAGAGGATGGATATGCCATGAAAAATCTACCTTACAGATATCCATAAAACCAGATATTACCTGTGATCCCCCTTGCATGAATTCATCCGTAATAGTGACAGGCAGCAGCTGATAACTACCGCCGGCCGTTGAGGCTGAACTTGAACCCATGCTGCGACAACATGTATGAACCGCCACCTTCTTGAGTGGCATCTATACTCCATCGTTTATAACACTTATTTACCACAGCGAACTATAGAAACTGCTATCGGCGATGTTGAGATTAAAGGCCTAAAATTAGAGATCGGAGCAGCAACGGAATATAATTCAACAGCTCGTTGCTATCGCCTTATCTGAAGTGTACAAAAAACGTTGAAAAGTTGCTAACTATCGCTATACCTTGGTAGGCATAAATCCACCAGTGATTTTCATGAGCCTATTTGAGGGTGTTTAGGGGGCCAGCGGCGCTTCTCGCTGAAAGCATATGGTCTCTCTGAGTACCATCAGCAGACTGAAAAGCAATAGCTGAAAGAACAGAGGCAAGAGTTATTAGTAAATCTAATGTATGACGATCAAGCTCCGCTTTGATGCTTCGTGAATCTATTCTTCATCCTTAAATTGGATGTTGTTTCCACCAGCACCAGGGTTTCAAGGTCAAATCCCCTTACCTTAGCCGGTTCCATTTTTTCTGACCAAACGGGAGCAGATTAAATACCATTGAAAGAGTTGTTTTTGAAGCAGAGTTTTTCCCGCATCGGCTTCCCACACCATAGCCTCTCACTGTCGCAAAAGCTGATTCAATCAGCTTCCTCATTCTTATTGACGTCAACTTTTCAGATGGAAAAGTTATAGAATGCTAGCAGTTCTTCTCAATCTTTCTTCAGCTTCTTCATCGTTGAAGGATACTTCACTGAAAACCTTGCCAACAAAACATCAAGGCTTTATTATCAGCATAGCGGCTTTCTTCTAGGCTGACATCCTGCAGATCAGCCTTAACTTTCGATTTTATGCCTTTGGAGTGAAGCCAACACATTAGTTAGTTTATGTACTCAACAGCGTTACTACTGCGTGTCCGGGAATATATTTGCCATTGCATTTCAAAAACCAAGGGTACCGTCATCTCCCATAGCAAACCCGGGAGATGATACGGTTAAGCCAGGTGCTAGTAACCCATTGATAAGTTCGGCCCAGTTCTGTTTCTGACTTTCAATAACCATTTTTGACCACAACGAGTTCCTTACGTCCATGCTCAGTGACATCAATAATAAGCAGTAGGCAAAGTTAATCATCTTACCTGACATGATGTATATGGCATTGGCCAAGAAATAAACATAGCGTATATTCCTTAAAATCACGCAAGCACCATTTCCTGTGATCTTCAAAGCCATTGCTGTTTCAGTATGCTGATGATACTTGACAGTGAGAGCATGTGCTTTTTAACCGAGAAGCGCGCTACAGAGCTTTCTGAAAATCACCGATGGAGATGCCTCGCAGGTACAGCCATGGTAGCAACTCTTCGATGTTTTTGTACGCTTCAGATAAAGCGGTAGCAACGAGCTGTTGAAGCATATTCCGTTGCTACTGCGTGCTATCTCCTATTGACCTTAGGTACTTTAATCTCAAGATCGCCAATACCAATTTGTATAGTTAGGTATGATAAATAACCGTTACGAACAACGGCATGATATACACTGCCCATCAACAAGGCTGGCGATCAGCATATTATAGCAGATGGCTTCGAGGTTAGCCTCAACGGCAGTAGCTTATCAGCTGCCTGGCAGCATTACAGATAAATTCATATAATGGATCACAGATAATATCTGGTTATGCGGATATCTCTGTAGGTTAAACTTTTTCATGGCATATCATCTGTCTGTTGTTAAAATCATTCATGAAATCAATCGCAGGAGGATACGGCACAATCTCTGAAATCCCATAGACTAGAAATGAGCATAACTCATTAATTTATCAGTAAGTATTTTATCCTTGATCATTATATAGACTCTCCAACACAGCCCTCTATCATAGTAAGATAGGTACTGATGGATATAGAGTTGATGGCAATATATCATGCTGATGATGCTTCATCATCAAACAACTGCTACAATGCCTAAAATCATGGCTGCTTCAGGGTGGCAAAGAGCCTACGTTTACTTTAACTAAGCGTTATGGCATATCTTAACTTATGGTTACTAAAGGGGAAAACGAGATGATGTTGATAATCGCCTATCTTACCAAAGGTTGTTGGTAAAAATCCCTTATACTCTCTAAAGAATTTTCCCTACAGAGGTTGCGATGAAAAAATCAAATATTCATACAGATCAAAGAGACTCTTTCTTCACTCCCTATCAACTAAAGCTGCATCTGATTAGTTGGCTCAAAGATAATCTCTAGGATAATGTCGATTCATATATTGAAGCAAGTCATTCCAGTTTTCCTGCCCATATTGTTACAGTGAACATGGTATCTGCTGGAGACATTCATTAGGATTAGAGTGATACCGTTGTAAAATCCTCGATGCAGGAAAACATTTAATAATCTTACTGAAAGTCCTCTGGCGAGACTACATTCAATGATAAATGATTTAGTTATCTACAATGTATGTTGAATAGGTTGACTTTACTGGGATCACCAAAACAAATAAGGATTGATTTAAAAATAATGTTTAGATGGAGTCACTGCTTCCTTGCTTCATGGGCGATAGGCAACATAAATGCACTAAGTGCTTATTGTTGAACTCAACGAAATATTTTTCTTTAAATCCTTTAAAGGGAAGCGTTATATCCTACATAGGAAAGCCAGAAAACATGGGAGAAGAGGAGAGATAAGAGGAAAGAACCTGCACACTATGATGTGAACGATACAGCTACGGTACTTCGGGGATTTTCATGATCTGAGTACTGTTTTATACTCTACGAGATGTTAATTTTTTAGGAATTCATCTAGATGACTCAAAATAAAATCTCCTAAAAACTGTAAACCTGGTAAATCAGAAAAAAAACACATAACTTCACATGTTACACCGCTTGTTTATCCGAAGCGCTTTATATCTCCATCCTTAGATTAATGATGACAGACCAACTGAATTTTTCATGACACAAAATGGAGGTGTTGTGTGCCCCCATATTTTCCAGCTTTTCTGAACAGACTGTAGTAGCTTAAATAGCATTCAAGGTTTGTTTTCTCAAACCACAGTTCTTCGCACGAAAGAGGCTATACAACAATAGCGTCTCCGACTTGATCCCCAATTTTTCTCGACACGCAAGTATTATCCCTCCTCTAGTTACGATTATCCAAAGTTTTGAGCACAAAACCAATCATGCCCAAGCCTGATAACACTGCACACAACTAGATTTATGAGAAAATAACTAAAAATATGTTTGCTAATAAATTCATCACCTATAAAGAACTAGGAATAATCCCACGTCTCCTTCGCCAACTTGGACAAATACAAAAATAACTTTGCTGATAGATATGACGAATGTGGATAGGATCAGGATTTCTATTTTTCTGGCAAAATACTAAGAGGATAAATTACCCAGATATATAACCACTACTTCCCCGCCAAGCCTAACTAAAATACTCTTCAGCATTGATGACGGCTGAAATAAATTTCTTGAAAATATGGTGAAAGTGTTAACTCTCATGGACCAGTCTATCTCTGTCTAGCAAACGCTTGCCTGCTGCACTTATCTCATGGGTTTCAAGCGCTACTGCTCTGCCTCTCCTGAATGTTCCCAGAGCCGTTTTTTCTGCCAAAGCTATAAGTTCTTCCAAACGCGTGCAGTTTATGCGGCTTCAAAGCCACGGAGGAGTAGGAGCACAACAGGTTCATATTTTATTCGACTGCGACTAGCAACATATTATTTTTACTATTCCCCATATTCTTTCAGCTTTTTTCAAGAATAATTAGCCGCTACTCTCAATGCTCTATTTCGCGCCTGGCGCCAGGCTCCTCCACCATTACGCTATAACTACAGTAGCACACAAATAGGGTATCAAATTGCTATCTTCTGTACATTATAGAGTTATAGTTGACAACTCAATCAACATCCACATATTCATGTCTCCGTTACCAATGGCGGTCTGGATATTAAACATGCTGTATGCCGCGTAAGCTGTTCTTTAAAAAAAAGAGCTGGCAAAGAAATCTAGTGAAGTATTATCATACGGCTCTTGCGTCACAGGCATGACCTAATAGATTCCACTAGTCTTCCTGGTCTTGCTGGGATATCCGCGCTAGGAAACATTGACAACATTACCTTGAAGACGAAGACAAAATAGGGACGTTACTGAAAAATGCACTTTCCTAAAAAAATGGAATAGGCATAGCATATAACGTAAAATACCTCTAGCGATAGCTTAAATGACCCCAGATATCCGCTTCAAAACTGCAGCATTACAGACAAACATCACCAAGATGGGATGGAGCGCGGTTATATATCATTAGTATAATTAGCGAACTAAGCAGTACAGCCGCAAAGCAGGACCCTGACGCAGGAAGAAATGATCGGAAAGTATATATTACCTATATTTCGGGTAAGCATTGTAAGATGCTGCACTAGTATGCTTTCTTATCCAATCGAAAATGAGGTATACTATTATCGAAAGTTGTATAAGGCGCTGTAGATGACGGCTCGCAAAAAACTGGAAAAACCGGACTTCTGCATTCTGATAAAAAGAATTCCTGCGCACAGATCCATATAATGCATTTTGTGTGGCGACAAACTACTTTTTATCAACCCTCAGCTTGCCAAGCAAGCTATGGAATTGTCGTCAGAAAAATGTATAAAATGGGAAAAATGATAGTTATTAAAGTGAACCTACGGTTAATATCTATAAAATTAGTGCGTTAGAAAAAAGAATAAACATTCCGATGAAATTTCTATTTACAATAGACCCAGTAAAGTAACTCTATCCCCTTATTAGCAATAAGGTGGATGGCTTTTTATCTTCATTTAAAAATCGATTCAATTTCCTAACCATCAAGTTCTTCACCAGAATTAAAATGATGGCTTTGCAGCATTCTATGCACCCATTAAATCGCCGACCATAGCATTCATTTGAGGAATGATGCCTTGCGGTGCCAGGCTAAATCTGTGTTCTATACCAACCTCTGTAGAGAAATGGGCGAATTCATGTTTTTCGGTTGCTAAACGTTTTTGCAGACAAAAAAGGTGCTCTGTAAATTCTTTACCATTATCTGTAAGTTACCAGATGGATAGCCATGGGAGATACTTGGTTAAAATCACGTAAAAAACATCAAATATTGGCCTCGGTCTTAGTCTTGTAAAGACGGATAAAAATCCATAGAGGGAGAGATGGGAACGATCTATACCTATGAAAAATAACATCATGAAGTTTAGTTTAGCATTTGTGGAAGATATTTCACATCTACGTGCAGATAAACAAGCTCGTAGATTTTAAACCCTTTATGGGGCTTATAGTCTTCGCTTCGGTGGAGAACTTTCTTTCTTCCTGCCTCATTTCATGAAAATTCCAGACTATCCTGCCATAAATAAACAGCGATCCAGGCCAGATCGAGATACTACGGGGTTCAGGAATTCGCATAAAACTGCCAGAAGATCGTAAAAATAGAGAAAAAAGGTTTTTTCCAGGAAAACAACTACTGGTTCCTCCTAAGCAGACAACAGTAGTGTCGTCGTCAGCAAATGACGCAGAATATGGGTGCGATCATCAACACTATCTCATTTTTTCTTTAGCAACGCTAAGTTGCGATATCCCATAACGCTTAGTTAAAGTAAATGCAGGCTCCTTCTCTTTGCTGGCCTAAAGAGTAGCTCTAATTTTAGATGTCGTAATTACCTGACTATGGAGTCATATCATCATAATATTATCTTGCCATGAATAAAGCTATACGACGAGGGTCTACTATATAATGATCCCGGGACAAAAACATATAAATACAACGAAATGGTGGACCCATTAAGGCTTTTTTGCCCATCTATGATATCTCTTATGAGATGACAACCTTCTTATTTCCTGAAGAAGAAATGCTATGCAAAATATATTATTAGTCAGAGAAAAGTTAGTTGGATAAAAAAGCAAGCAGGCTTCTATTATTTAGAAGCCGGAATTAACATTAAAATAAAAGTAATATAGCATAACAAACCTTATAAAGCGATTATTCAAGAAGTTATTGCTGTCAAAGATGATTTATTATTAAAAATGGCGCATTAAAATGACTGCTTTGATGCCATGATATTCACTATCCCTTGATAGGCATCTACTATGTAAATGCTCTTACCAAGTCTTGATGGTAAAAGATAAAGTATATCCTAATGATGGTGCTATTGTTGTTGCAGTTAATTTAACTTATGAAGAATCTTATCATAATAAACTTAAATATTAAACTAATTCAGTAGACAAAAATATCAATCAAAATATCAGTCAAAGGATTGTTAAAAATTTATATATTCATCTCGTTAGTACCGCTACCTCTGTTTAGCGTCAATAAATATTGCTATTGAATTACCGGATTTTGATCTAAATATCTATAATCAGGCACTGAAATATCTATAATCAGGCACTGAATGTGGAGGTAGGATCTTTTTGCATAAAAACATTAAGGCAAAGATTTAGCATTGATGAAATATAGTCATGTTATTAAAAGATCCGCTGAGAAAATCTCTAAAATTTATGATGAATTACATGCAAGTATTGTTGTATTGGATTTTTAGGCAAATCTTCTGAACAGATCACATTGATGAGTTAAAATGTGATTTGATGAGTTAAAATGTGATTTATTGGCCATTAAACACCGGACCGGATAGATTTATCTGTCAAATAAATCTAGAAAATGATTATTAACAGCTAAATGGCCCGATAAAATAGAGCCATTATTTTATTAAAAAACTTATAAAGCATACAAAATAGCTTCTATGCTTACTTTTACATCACCGAATAGAATTTGGGTATTTTCCTTGAAAAATAACGGATTTTGAACGCATGCATAGGCAGTGTTCATTGATCGTTTAAATACAATAACATTTTGTGCTTTCCAAACTTCTAGAACAGGCATACCCGCTATTGGGCTATTAGAATCATCTTGTGCAGCTGGATTAACAGTATCATTTTCCCCAATCACTAATACCGTATCGGTAGTAGCAAAATCATCATTTATTTCATCAAGATCCAAAACGATATCATAAGGTACTTTTGCTTCAGCTAATAATACATTCATATGACCCGGAAGACGTCCTGCAACAGGATGGATAGCAAAGCGAACATTAATCCCCTTTTCACGTAATTTTATCCTAATATCATGAATTGGATATTGCGCCTGAGCCACCGCCATACCATAACCAGGAGCAATAATTACTGAATGGGAATTTCTTAGAAGTTCAGCGACCTCATCTGCTGTAGTTTCACGATAATTTCCCAGTCTATGTTCATCATCTACTAATATCTCGTCAGTGCTAAACCCGCCAGCAATAATACTTATAAATGAGCGATTCATGGCTTTACACATAATGTAAGATAAAATCGCACCTGAAGAACCAACTAGCGCACCCGTAATAATTAACAGGTCATTACTCAACATAAAGCCAGCAGCAGCAGCAGCCCATCCTGAATAAGAATTCATTATTGATACCACAACCGACATATCTGCACCGCCAATTGAGGAGACTAAGTGCCAGCTAAATGCTAAAGCAATGATAATCATTATTAATAAAAGAAATACTTGCAAGCCAGTAGCTGTCGTTTTTACGAAAGTAAATAGCAAAATAAATAAAATTAATAACGCCAATAAATTAAGTTTATGGCGGTTAGGAAGGATTAAGGCTTTAGTGGCAAATTTGCCGCATAATTTACCATAAGCAATAATTGAACCAACAAATGTTACCGTACCAATAAAAATACCTAAAAAAATTTCTGTCAGATGAATATTCTTCATTATTCTATCTAAGAATACATCGTGGGAAATAAAGGTATTAAAACCAACTAAAATAGCAGCCAAACCGACAAAACTATGAAAAATAGCAATTAATTCTGGTATCTCAGTCATGGATACTTTATTTGCTAAACGAACACCAATAACTCCACCAATAACCATTGCAATAATCATCCAGGCAATATTATGCGCAGCATTAGGACCTAAAATTGTTGCAATTAAAGCGATTACCATTCCAGTAATACCTAATACATTAGTGCGCTTAGAGCTTTCGTGACGAGATAAACCAGCCAGGCTTAAAATAAATAAGATAGCCGCCACGATATATGCCGCTGTTACCATTCCACTCGACATCATTTAAAACTCCTTATCCTTTACGAAACATTTTCAGCATACGTTGGGTAACTGTAAATCCACCAAAAATATTGA
The DNA here is from genome assembly GCA_052171895.1 of Arsenophonus sp. NEOnobi-MAG3. Taxonomy (GTDB): domain Bacteria; phylum Pseudomonadota; class Gammaproteobacteria; order Enterobacterales; family Enterobacteriaceae; genus Arsenophonus. The sequence continues at coordinate 692,160 of JBQMRN010000001.1, read as the reverse complement.
TACTTGCTATAAGTACTGCAATAAACGAGAAGAAAGTGACCCAACCGCCACTGCCAATTTGCAGCATTGCGCCTACCATAATAATTCCGGAAATCGCATTAGTTACTGACATAAGCGGTGTATGCAGTGAATGGCTGACATTCCATACTACGTAATACCCAATAACACATGACAGCGCAAACACGGTAAAGTGAGAAAGGAACTCTTTAGGTGCTATATGCGCAAAACCACTAAAAAGTATAATCGCCAACAATAGAGAAATACATTTTAACCAAGAAGAGATTTTTTTCAGTGCTACTTTTTCTTCATATTTTATCAATTGATTTTTTGTTTGCGGTTCTTGAGATACTGGGATAAGAGGAGACGGCCAGGTAATTTCTCCTTCTTTAATAAGAGTAACAGCGCGTACAACAATATCATCAAAATTAATGACTAGTTGACCATTGTTTTCTTTACAAAGCAGTTTAATTAAATTAACGATATTAGTCGCATAAAGTTGTGAGGATTGGGTTGCTAAACGATTCGGTAAATCAGTATAGCCAATAATTTTAACATTACGATCAGTAACGATTAATTTATCTTCCTGGGTTAACTCACAATTACCGCCTGACTGCGCTGCTAAATCAACGATTACACTACCAGGATTCATTGAGTCAACCATCTCTTTGGTAATTAATTTTAGCGCAGGTTTTCCTGGCATTAAAGCGCTGGTAATAATAATATCCACCTCTTTTGCTTGCTTAGCAAATAAAGCCATTTCCGCTTGGATAAAAGCCTCAGACATCTCTTTAGCATAATCATCACTAAATGCTTGATCCTGTTTAAGGTTCAATTCAAGATACTCAGCCCCCATGCTTTGTACTTGCTCTTTTACTTCTGGCCTGGTATCAAATGCACGCACAATAGCCCCTAGACTACCTGCTGCGCCTATCGCTGCTAAACCGGCAACTCCTACACCAATAACCATTACTTTAGCTGGCGGTACTTTGCCGGCTGCAGTAATTTTCCCAGTAAAAAAACGTCCAAATTGATAGGCTGCTTCTACCACAGCCCGATAACCTGCAACATTCTCCATAGAACTTAGCGCATCAAGTGACTGTGCCCTAGAAATACGTGGCACTGCATCCATTGCTAATACGGTGATTTTTCGGGCTGCTAATTTTTTCATTAAATCTGGGTGTTGTATTGGCCAAATAAAGCAAATCAATATCGCTCCCTTTTTAATAAGTACGATTTCAGCTTCTAACGGCGCATTAACTTTTAAAATAATATCTGCATTCCATACAGATTGTTGCTCAACAATTTTAGCACCAGCTTGCTCATAAACAACGTCTTCGAAACTAGCAAGTTGACCAGCTTCTCGTTCAATGACAACAGAAAAACCTAATTTTATTAGCTGCTTTACTGTTAATGGTGTTACTGCAATACGTGCTTCATTGGTAATTCTTTCTTTTGGTACACCAATATGCATAATGATCCCTTCTAGTTTAAAGTTACTCGATGCTTTTCTTCCCTTAAAACATAACTAATTATATTATATATATCTATCATTATTGAGTGAAAAACATTATAAAAACCTACTAAAAATAATAATCATGAGCCATAATCTATCGAATTTCCATGAAATTAAATTAAATTTTTATCAAAAATAATATTAATCAAATAGCTTAAGCTTTGATTTTAATTTATTAAAATAAATACCAAAATATTAATTTTCAAAACAATTAATATTTTCATAAGAAAATATTCGGATAATTATTGTTATAATATCTAATAATTAGGGTATCTTGGCAAAGATTATTACTTTTCTCCAAGAGAAATTTCTAATCACATTTGTATTTCAACTGTTCTGGTTTCAAACAATTTTTTCCAGGATAAATAATTCAGTAAATAAACGACCATACAGCATGAAATCTACTCAGCCATCTTTTTAATCAGGTAATATAACTGTTCACAGTTTAAATGTGAAATTCCTTACCAAAAACTCTATGATTATCCAACCTTATTAGGAATACTCTAACTAATTTCATGCTCGCTGACAAAGGTTTCCCTACCATTTAATTCATCCAAGTAAAGGATGGACTCTTTATCAATGATCGGCTCAAGAAAACGGCTAACACACTCTACATTAAACTCTTCAAGAATCTCATCGCTCACCTGACTCTCTCGATCTCAGGCGATTAAGACCTCGATTTGATCTTTCTTTTTATTTCCTCCTTTCCTGCGTTGTCTACGCTTTCTTATATGAGATATAACGCTTCCATTTAAAAGATTCATGGAAAAATATTCCGTCTACTTCAACAATACCATTTAGTGCATTTATGTTGACTGTCGCCAATGAAGAAAGGAAGCAGTGATACCATCTAAACACTGTTTTTAAATTAATGTCTGTTTATTTCGCTGACTCCAGTAAAATCAAGCTATTCAAGATACATCTCAGATAACTAAAGCATTTATCCTTGTCATATATAGTTTCGCCAGAGAACTTCCAGTAAGATTATTAAATGTTTTCCTACAATCAGATATTATGGAATAATATTGCTATAAGCATAATGAATATTACCAGTAGATAACATATTTAGTATGACAATATGGGCAGAATAAAGTGAAATGAGTTGATTTAATGCATGAATTGACATTATCCAAGAGATCGTCGCCAAGGCAATTAATGAAATGCAGATTTATATTGGCAGAAAGTAAGGAAAGAGTCTGTTTCAGGAATAACTATTTACTTTTTCATGGCACAACCTTTCTAGTGAAAATTCTTGATACAGTATAAGAGATTTTTACCAACAACCTTTACCAACATACCAACATAGCTAATCATCAATATCATTTCATTTTTAGTCTTTAACAAGAGTAAATTCAGATATAGCATAACGCTTAGTCAAAGTAAACGCAGGCTCTTTGCTGGCCTGAAGAGCAGCTCTAATTTTAGATGTTGTAGTTGCCTGAAGATCTAGCCTCATCATCATGATATTTTACCCTTAACTATATCCCTCACTCAGTAGCCCTATTGCCATGAATAGGGGTATCCACAAAGGGACTAAATGATCCAGAACCAAACATCTAACTAAAAAAGCTAAGAAAAAAGTACTGCTTATTTTTATGGAGTTATCCTCATTTCTGGTGTATGAGATTTCGAAAATGCTAGCATGTATCCTGGTAATTGATTTCATGAATGAGTTTAATAACACAGAGCTGATATGCCATTAAAATCTACCATACAGATATCTGCAAATCAGATATTACCTGTGATCCCTTGCATGAACTCATTCCTAATATTGCCAGGTAGCTGATAACTCAACCGCAGTTGAGGATGAGCTCAAAGTCATGCAGCGATAAGATGCTGATCGCAGCATTGTTGAGGAGCGATGACGTCATACTGCCGGCGGTCCGCTCCGTAACGGTTATTTCCAACAGCGAACTATACAGATAGATATTGGCGATGTTGATATTAAACTACCTAAGGTCATGGATCACACTGGCAACAGAATATGCTCCAATAGCTCATTATACTACATACTACCGCCTTATCTGAAGAGTACAAAAACCCAGAAGACTTGCTAACATGGCTTTGTACCTGCAAGGCATCTCTCTAGCAGAGATTTTCACGAAGCTCTGGGGAAGGAGTCACTTCTCGCTAAAAAACATAGAGTCTCTCTAAATACCATATACCATCAGCAGACTGAAAACAGCAATGGCTGTAAATTACAGAGGCAATGCTGCCTGCCTGATTTAAGCCATATGTGCTACGTTTATTTGTTGGCAGATCCCATATACCGTCCTGTCGTCAGGCAGGATAATCCCTTTGCCTGCTGGTGTCATTATCGGGGTCACTGTGGATGGACGTAAGGAGCTCGTTACACTCAAAGATGCTTATCTAGAATCAGAAGCGAACTTGGCCGAACTTCTCAATAGCCTGCGAGCGCATAGTTTAACCTTATCCCCCAAACTTGCTAAGGAGGACGGTGTGCCATTACTTTTTAGTAACCAATAGCAAAGATACCCAAGGATACGCAACATCAACGCTCTTTGATACAAAAATAACTAATGTGCTGGCTTCACCCCTAAAGGCATGCAACCGAAAGTTAAGGCTTAGCTTCTGGAGGTCTGCCTACTTAGAGAGCCTTAATGCTGCTAATAAAGCCCTTGATGTTTTTGGCAATATTTTCAGCGAAGTATCATCCTATAGCGATGAAGAACCTGGAGAAAGATCAAAAAGAACTGCTAGTATTCTACGACTTCCTGTCAGAGCACTAAGTGTCAATAAGAACGACAAATCCAATTGAATCAACTTTTACGACAGTAAGACTACGAAGCCGAGGAGCGAAGAACTGTTGTTCAAGAAAAACAAACCTTTCAATGATATTTAAGGTAGTATCCCGTCTATTAAGAAAAGCTGGAACCGCCTAAAAGGATTTGACCTACTTTGACCCTAACAGTAACAAGGTCTAATTTAAGAATGAAGAACAGATTCATGAAGCATCCAGAGCAAAGCCTGACAATTATATACCAGATTTGCTAATAATTCATGTAAACGGCAAGCTAATGGCGGTAGGTAGCGTTAGAATTAGTAAAGATATTTATAAATAACAAAAATCACAATATCATTTTATAATTAGCTAAATAATCATTTTAATAGACTTAATTATCTATTTTCTTTTGAGTTATAAATAAAATAATAAATAACTTTAATAAAAAATAAAACAAATATTTATGCATATTTAACAATTGCATATTATGTTTCATAACCGTAAAATTTTATTAAATTTTCTCTTTCTATTTAATTCTTGTCAGTTTCCTTTTTTACTATATAAACAAGTTATTATTAGTGGCATAAAATAAATTATGAAAATAAATTTCAGGATTTTTCTTTGAAGAATAAAAAATTAAATCTAACCGCTTTAACTGCATTAGTATTAAGCTCAATGATTGGAGCGGGTGTTTTTAGTCTGCCGCAAAATATGGCTGAAGTCGCTAGCCCCTTAGCACTTATGATAAGTTGGAGTATCACAGGTATTGGTATTTTATTTTTTGCCATATCTTTGCTATTACTTTCACGTATTAGACCTGATCTAGATGGAGGAATTTATACTTACGCTAAAGAAGGCTTTGGCGAACTAGTTGGTTTTTGTTCAGCCTGGGGCTACTGGCTATGTGCTGTTATCGCTAATGTTTCCTATTTGGTTATCATCTTTGCAGCCATGAGTTTTTTTACTGATCGCTCAGATAATATCATTTTTGGTGATGGCAATACTTGGCAATCTTTGATCGGTGAATCTATCTTACTATGGATCATTCATTGCTTAGTATTAAAAGGTACACAGACTGCCGCCGAAATCAATAAATTAGCAACTTTAGCTAAATTAATTCCTCTTAGCTTATTTATCATTCTAGCTATTTTAACGTTTAAGATAGATATTTTTAAATTTGATTTTACTGGTATTGAAATAGGTATACCAATTTGGCAACAAGTTAAAAATACTATGCTAATTACACTATGGGTATTTATTGGTATCGAAGGAGCGGTGGTTGTTTCAGCACGTGCTAAAAGACGTAAAGATGTTGGTTTAGCAACGTTACTTGCCGTAATTTCAGCATTGAGTATTTATATACTAGTTACCTTGCTCTCCTTAGGCATTGTTCCAAGAGCTGAATTTTCTGAAATGAAAAATCCCTCGATGGCATCACTTATGATCAATATGATGGGAAATTATGGTGAGATTATCATTGCAGCAGGTTTGATTATTTCTGTTTGCAGTGCTTATTTAAGCTGGACAATAATGGCAACAGAAATTCCTTATATCGCTTCTCTTCATGGCTCATTTCCTAAAATATTTAAATATCAAAATAAAAATAACGCTCCCTCTTCATCTCTTTGGCTTACAAACAGCGCCATACAGTTAGCCTTAATATTAATTTGGTTGAGTGCTACCAACTACAATATGTTATTAACAATAGCCTCAGAAATGATTTTAGTACCTTATTTTTTAGTGGGTGCTTTCTTAATCAAAATCTCTTTTAAGCGTGCTAACAAAGGATTACTTATTATTGGTACAGTAACCAATTTATATGGTTTATGGTTACTTTATGCTTCAGGAACAATTAATCTACTTTTATCTATTATTCTTTATATGCCTGGTTTATTTATCTTTCTATATGCTCAAAACCAAAATAATAATAAAAAACCACTTAGTCGATTAGAAAGAAGCGCGATAATAATGATTGTTTCCTCTTCTATACCAGCACTTTGGTATTTACTTAATATTTAATTAAAGAGATTTATGGATAATCAATATAGTTGCTACTAGATTGTGGCTATGTTAGTTATTTCTATATATATAATAAATTGTTAACTTAAAGAAGTTATCTTGCTGCTCATAACATGAGTAATTATTTTAAATAGAAAAGTACGTTGTAACTAAATTTAGATTGAAACATGATTTCATATGCTTGATATTAGTAGTTAATAAAATTGCCATTTGTTATAAATAGTTCTAAAAATAATTTTTAGTAAAACTAAAATTGATTAATAAGTATCTTTCATATTTTATAAAATAACTATTATTTATATATATTATATTAATAATTATTATTAATTAATAAATTATTTAATTCAATGCGTTTAATATTATTCAAATATTCTATATTTCCTTATTCAATTTATCTTAAAGATAAATAAGTATTATTTTCTATTAATATAGATCTTGTTTAAAATAAAAATAAGACTATTCTTAAAATTAAGAATAATGTTGATATTTCTTATTCAACAAATAAAAGGTTAAAACTATGCGTAAGTTATTAATGGCTACTTTATCATCAATGTTTTATTTACCCTAATTCACTCCTCATTCTTCAGATGGAAATATAAAATTTATCGATGAAATTATCTAATCGTCTTGTACGTTTAAAATACTTACTAAAGATCAAAGAGATTCTTAGGCACTATAAGCAAGAAATAGTTTTTAAAAAAGCACAAGACAGACCACTCTCACAAACTGTTTTTAATATTAAAATCAAGAATTATCCTAATTGTTTAGTCCAGGATCATTATATTATAGGCACTTGTCGCACAAGCTGCTCTATTCATGGCAAGATGGCTACTAATGGATATAGTTGAAGAGAAAAATATCATGATGATTATGGTCTCCTAACCTTATCATGGCTACTACAATACCTAAAATCAGAGCTGTTCTTCAGGCAACCAAAGAACCTGCGTCTACACTTTGCCTAAGCATTATGGTATATCTGAACTTACCGTTGCTAAAGGGAAAAAACGAGATGATATTGATGATCGGGTATGTTGGCAAAGATCATTAATAGAAATCCTTTCTACTGATATAAACAATTTTCAGTAAACAGGTTGCCATGAAAAAGCAAACAGTCATACAGATCAAAGAGACTCTTTCCTCACTTCCTCCAACATAAAGCTCCATCTTATTACTTAGCTCGATGACAATCTGTCAGATGATGTCGATTGATGCATAAAAGAAACTCATTCCACTTTATCCTGGCAATATTCTCACAGTGAACATGTTATCCGCTGTGGATATTCATTAGGGTTACAGCGATATCCTTGAAAACTCTGATTGCAGGAAAAGATTTAACAAAATTACTAGAAGTGCTATGCCGAAACTACATTACAAAGATAAATGCTTTAGTTATCTGCGATGTATGTTGAATAGCTTAACTTTACATTAGTCAGCGAAACAAACAAGCATTGATGTGAAAACAGCGTTTAGATGCCCTCACTGCTTCCTTGCTTCTGCAACGACGCGACACCCAACATAAATCCAGTAACTGATATTATTGAAATCTACGAAACATTTTCCCTAAATCCTTTAAAGGGAAGCATTATATCTCACATAGAAGAAAAGCTAGAAAATGCGGGAGAAAAGGAGATAAAAAGAAAGGACGAATTACGGTCTTAATTGCCAGAAATAGACAGGGTCATGTGAGCGATAAGATTCTTGAAGAGTTTAATGCAAACTGTGTTAGCTGTTTTCTTGAGCCGATCATCGATAAGAAGTCTATCTTTTGCTCGAATGGAGCTAAATAATATGAAACCGTTTCTAACGAGCATAAAATTAGTCACCATCGCCTAATAAGCTTGGATAATCAGAGAATTTTATTGGTAAAAAATTCCATATTTAAAATGTGAATAGTTATATCAGCTGATTAAAAGGATAGCTGAGTAGATTCCATGATGTATGGTCGTTTTATTTGGCGAATTATCTAGCCTGAAGAAGATTATTTGAAATCACAACAATTAAAATACAGACGTAATTACATATTGCTTTGCAAGCAAAGCAATAAGCTTTACCAACTAATCTAATGATCACAGTCATATTTCCACATCGTTCACAGGCGAGAGCGTCGTCTGCTTAGGAAGGCATAGTCTTTTTCTGCAACAAATATTTTTTCTCTTCCTATCGACGATCTTTTAGAAAGTCGTACCTGAATTCCTAAAACCCTGTTGTATCTCGATCTAGCCTGGATTGCTGTTTACGCAGGCATGGAGAATTTGCGTGAAATGAGGGAAGAAGAAACAATGAAGCCGAAGCATAAAGCGTTTAAAAGCTACAAACCTAGTTATCTTACATAGAGATGTGAAATATCTTCCGAAAATGGCAATAGAAACTTCAGGATATTATCTTTTCCTAGGTATAGATCATGCCATTTGATGGGTTTTTATCCGTCTTTTCAAGGCGAAAACCTCGACCAATGTGCTTGACGCTTCTTACATGATTTTAAGCGACCATGTCCCATGGCTATCCATCAGCTACTTACAGACAATGGTAAAGAATTTACAGATCGCTTTTTTGATCTACGAAAAGATTCAAGCACCAAAAAAACAGGAATTTAATCGTTTGTGTACAGAGAGATTCCTATTATAACGCCGACTTTTAGCCCACCGAGGCATCCTGATACAAATAGTATTTATGGTCGAGCTATTTAATGGCACATAGAAGATGACTGCAAAGCTATCATTACAATTCTGGTCAAGAGCTTGAGATCACTTTGCACCTATATATTTTTATGTACAATCAGGAATTATCTAAATTACTATTAGGTAGTAATAAATCTCCATTATGGTTTATCAAAAATTGCTTCAAAGTTAAACTTAAATTATTCAAAACAAAAACCATACTATTTCCCAAGATAGAAAGTAACAATTAACAATAATCTGCTTATAAGAGCATTTTGGGGATTAATAGGTAAAATAAAAAAGAAAATCAATAGCTAACGAAATAGCTTGCTAATTTATTTTCCCATCTCTATCATAAGTATATTTTTGCTAATAATTAGTTTATAAGGAAGTATGGCTTATGGAGATACCAGGTTCTTCGGAATCTATCACCATGAACCATTAGAATCAACCACAATCATACGATTAATCAATAATGCCACTAAAACACCCCTCACATTAGTTGAGTTCTACGTATATATGAGTGTAGAACAAAATATTTAGTTATTTAATGGCACTAATTTTATTTTCATCGGAAAAATACTTGCGGTTAATAAAAAGTCAGCCAAAATCTAGGCTTGGTGGGGGTGGGGTGCTGGCGATGTGATAATCGCAAACAGAAAATCCATCTCTCGTAGAGCTGCATCTTGGAGAAGTCATTTCTCGCAGGAAAAAATAGAATTCAGTATTCAACAATCAGTAGAACTCAGTGTCAATATCATTAGTCCACTTCTTTCAGAACACTGTAATGTTAAATTTGACCTAGGAGAAACTCAATAAAAAGCAATAACAATGACATAGAGCATTACCATTTCTGGTTACGAACAATGTGGACGTAAAACAAAATCTCCTTAATTTCCACAACCATACCTCTTAAGGCTCTTGGTGCGAAGAGAAAGAGGATTTATTAAAAATGAATCTCCACTCTAAAGCTAAATTAAGTATTAATACTCTGCCCGCAGCGGTAAATAAAATTTCTTTACTTATTATTAGCCGAAAAGGCGGATGACTTTTACCGAATGAAAGCATAATGACAACTGATTACCAATTTACTAAAATTCTACTTGTGACCCTAGGACATTAAAAACAGAAAAACCACTGCGTTAACTCCAAATAACAGCATTAGAAGTTCGTTTTGACGATATATTGGTTTAGGAGATAAAATGATCAAATTAGGTATTGTTATGGATCCCATCTCAACCATAAAAATTAAAAAAGATAGTAGTTTCGCTATGCTATTAGAAGCACAACGCCGTAAATATGAAATTCACTATATAGAAATGGAGGATCTCTATTTATTACAAGGCGAAGCATACGGACATACAAGACAACTGATCAACATCAAACAAGATACTACACAATGGTATAAATTTGGTGTTGAACAAGAGATTGCTCTGAGAAATCTTGATGTTATTTTAATGCGTAAAGATCCACCCTTTGATACTGAATATATTTATGCCACATATATTCTTGAAATAGCAGAACAAGCAGGTAGTTTAATTGTCAACAAACCTCAAAGCCTACGGGATTGTAACGAAAAACTATTTACTGCTTGGTTTACTAAATTAACACCTGAGACGCTAGTAACTCGAAATAATAAAAAATTACGTGAATTCCATCAAAAACATAATGATGTTATCTTTAAACCTCTAGATGGAATGGGTGGCGCGTCTATTTTCCATATAACGAAAGATGATCCTAATATCAGTGTTATTATTGAAACATTAACCAAACATGGGCAGCGTTTCTGTATGGCTCAAGATTACTTACCTGCTATTAAGCAAGGAGATAAACGGGTGTTGGTTGTCGATGGTGAACCAGTTCCTTATTGCTTAGCTCGCATTCCAGCTCAAGGTGAAACACGAGGAAATTTAGCTGCCGGAGGGTATGCTGAAGCAAGACCATTAACCGAAAGTGATTGGAAAATTGCCAGAACAGTCGCACCTGTTTTAAAAAAAAAAATTAATTTTTGTTGGATTAGATATTATTGGTGATCGCTTAACCGAAATTAATGTTACCAGTCCTACCTGTATACGTGAAATTGAAGCAGCATTTTCAGATATATCAATAACGGGTATGTTATTTGATGCAATTGAAAAACGAGTAACTACAAAAACAATAAATTAACTACAATTATTATTACAGTTAACTAATAATAGGATAGGATAGGATAAATATTTTATATCATTAAAAATGATAATATCTTATAATCAGCCTAAATTAAAATTTAGGCAACTGCAAATATTTTTATTAATTATTATTAAAGCTTTGTTTTAAATTTATTTTATTAATAATTCAAGAAAATAAGTTTAAAAATGAATTTATAAAATACTTTCTCATCGCTATATGCCAACGTTATTAGATCCGTTTTTTAAAAGTTAGTGGTTTATATCTGTCAGCATAATGAAAGTGATATGGGTCTCTTCTTATCCAGATATCAATTGAACAAATTTTAATTAATAAAATATTAAAAAATTTAAATATTAAAACGACAGAATTCAATTATATAACTTAATTAAGTAAACTAGCTTTTTCTGGTTGTTATCCTGGCGTGGACGCTGATCCCAATTGCAGAAACTCATACTTTTATTCTTATATTTACTAGAAAAAATTTTATTTATATCTTAAGCTTTTTGATAAAATTATGATCACTATCATATACACTATCCAGGAAGATAGTATAGTTTTTTATTTTGAATAATTTAGCTTTAACTGAAAACTAATCTTTCATAGACTGCAATAGAGTTTTACTACCAAATACTAATTGGGATAATTCCTGATTGTAAAACTAAACATATCGATGCAGAGTGATCTCAAGCTCTTGACAAAAATTGAAATGAGGGCTTTGCAGCTCAGCTTTTCGCCAATTAATCTAAATTGCTTAACCATACTATTCGTTTGAGGCTGCCTAGTGGCCGGATAAAAGTCAATGCTCTATACCAAGAGCTTTATTATACAAATAGTTAAATTCATCTTTTCCTATTGGGCTAAACGTTTTGGGGCTTCTCTTGACTCATTTCACACAAATTCCCCCTACAGCTGCCTACATAAACAGCGATCTAGTTCTCGTACGACTGTCAACAGATCCTAAAAATAAAAAAAGGTTTTCACAAGAAAACAAGTACGGCTTCTCCTGAGCGAGCGACAGCGTCATCGCAAAACTATGGAGAATAATATAGTTGTAATAATCAATATCATCTTGTTTTTTACCATTTAGTAAATGTAAGTTATGATATTCCATAAAGCTTAGAAAAAGTAGATGCAGGTTCTTTTGCTAGCCTAAAGAACACCTCTGATTTTAGGTATTATACTTACCTGACGATAGAACCTCATCATCATGATATTTTATCATCAAATATATCAATCTTAGTAGCTATCTTTCCATGAATATCCCTGGGCGAGGAGGGTCTATATAATAGACAGGAAGCAAACAGTGAGTTATGCTCATTTATAATGTATGGGGGGTTCAAGATGGTGGTATATTATTCTACTAATTAATTTTATGAATAATTTCAATAATATAAATATAATTTATCATAAAAGTTTACCCTATAGGTATCCGCAAAACCAGATATTATCTGTGATCTCTTTCATGAATTCATCCCTAATATTACCAGGCAGCTGATAGCCACCGCTATTGAGGCTGAGAGCTCGAAGTTATGCTATGATAACATGCTTGAACGCCGCCTTCTCAACAGCCGTCATGCCATTGTCCGTAACAGTTATTTGCTACAGCGAACAATACAGACTAGTATTGGCGATCTTGAGATAAAAGTGCATAAGGTCAAGGAGATCACAGCAGCAACGGAATATGCTTCAATAGCTCAGCTCATGGCTACCGCCTATCTGAAATGTGCAAAAAATAGCGAATAGTTGCTTCCATAACTCTAACTGCAAGGAAATATCCCACCGGGAATTTTTCACGAAGCCCTGTTTGTACTTTTTCGCTGAAAGCACATAGTCTCTCTCTGCCAGTACCATCAGCAGACTGAAACAGCAATGTTTTGAAGAGCATAGCCAATGGGGACTCCCCCCTCCCATGTGGGATTTAAGCTATATATGCTACACTTATTTTTGAGCCAATGGCATACCACAGTCTCCTATCAGGCAAGGTAATCGCCTTTGACTGCTTCTCATTATCGGCTTCTCTTAACATAGATGTAAAGATCTCGTTGCCCTCAAAGATGCTTATCGAAAATTAAAAGCTAACTGAGCTGAACTTTTCAATAGCCTGCAATCGGTTGGGGCATTTAACCATATCTTCCAAACTTGCTACTGCAGAAAAGGTGCCCTTGATTTTTAGAATACAATGGCAATGATATTCATGGACACAAAGCACCAACGCTATTGGATATACAAAATAGATAATATGCTGGCTTTGACTCTCTCTCAAAAAGATGCAACCGAAAGTTAAACTTAGCTGCAAAAGTGACTTAGCTAACAAATAGCCGTTATTACGATAATAACACCATTGATGTTTTGTTGGCAACCTTTTTCAGCGAAATATCCTACAGCAATGAAGAAGCTGGAGAAAGATCTAGAAGAACTGCTGGGGAGTCTAGCACTTCCCATCAGCACACTCACTGTGCGTCAATAAGAACGACAAATACGATTGAATCGGCTTTTGCGACACTAAGACTACGAAGCCGACGCGCGAAGAACTGTAGTTCGAGAAAAAGAATTCTTTAAATACTATTTAAGCTGCTACAATCTGCTCAGAAAATCTATAACAGGCTAAAGAAATTTCATCTGCTGACCCTGTCCTGGTAGGTAAACAACGTACAATTTAAGAATGGAGAACTTAGGATACTATGATGTGAGTAGCCACTACTACACTGCTTCTAGCATGTTCATGATCTGAGTACTATTTTATACTCTACGATATGTTAATTTTTTAGAAATTCATCCAGATCGCTCGGAATAAATCTCCTAGAAAGCCTAAAACTGGTATCAGGAAAACAACACACGACTTTACGTGTTAGACCGCCTGTTTATCCAAAGTGCTTTATGATCCCATTCCAGAAACTAATGATGACAGACCGACTGATTTTTTATGACAGCTAAAATAAGCCATATAGAGCAATGTGTCCGACTCCGGTATTTAATTTTTTCGACACGCAAATATTATCTGCCTTTAGTCACGATTATCCTGAATTTTTAGCAACCTAGCCGGCACTCCATAAGGCCAAGCTGATGAGACTGGATACAACTCTGCATTTGAGGGGAGCAAAGGCAATGACTGAAAGTATCCTTTGCCGATGAATTCATTACCTATAGGGAACTATGGATAATCCCCGTCTCCTTCAGACATTTTCACAAATATAAAGATAACTTACCAGATAGAGCTGATGAATATGGGACAACAGGATGACAATTTCTATTTCTCTGGCTAAGAGATAGCCAGAGAGTAAATTACCAAGATGTATAAATCCCTTCCCACAACTAAACTGCTTTTGGCATTGATGACAACTTGAATAAATTTCTTGAAAAAATACGGTAAAAGTTGTATCAAGTCGTGGATCCATCTATCTGTCAAAAAATAAATGCTTACCTGCAGAAATTGTGCCATATGGAGGTGTCTTCTGCGCTACTGCTATGCCTTTGCTCAATATTCTCACAGCCATTTTGTCAAAGCTGTAGGTCAAAAACCTACAGTTCATGGGATTTCAAAACCACGGAGCACTGGTTAGCATAGCAGGTTCACCTTTTGCTCGATTGCAACTATCAATACATTACTTTCACCATTCACCATCTCATTTTTACTTTTTTTAACAATAATTGACCGCGGCTCAATGCTTTGTTTAGCGCAGGCGCCACCCCCTGCTCTATGCTTGTGAACACACAAAGAGGGTATTGAAATTACTATCTTCTGTGCCTTGCACATGTATGGTCGACAACTCAATCAACATCCGCATCTTAATGTCTCCATCACCAGTGGCGGTCTAGAATATTAAAGATGCTATATAGCCTGACCTGTTCTTAAAAAAAAAGAGAAGTCGAAGAAATCTGACGTGGCGCTGTCATTCAAACTGATATATCATAGCTATGACCTGATAAATCCTAGTCCTCATCTTGGAGCATATTCGCCCAAGGAAGCAGTGGTAGCATTACCACCCTGTAGACATAGTATGCAGGTTACTGGAAAGTGCACTTCGCTAAAAAGACGAAAGGAAGGGGTACATATAGCATGAAATACCTCAAGCTATACACCTTAAAAACCCAGGTATCAGTGTAAAAACTACAGCATTATTAAGGGAAAATCAGTTGTATATCATAATTATGAATACTGACTAAGAAATAGCGGAAGCAACCATTGAGATATAAAAAGATGATCGGGGCTATATTAGCCATATTTCGGCGAGGCATATTAAAATAGTAGGGATTACTATGGATTCTTATTGAATCCTAAACGAGGGACACTTATTACCAAAAGTGTGTAGTGTGAGTGTGTATAAGGCGCTGAAGATGATTGCTTGCAAAAAACTAAAAAACCATGGGTTTGCCATTATGATGAAAACGTTGCTGCGCACAGATCTCCGTATAAATATCATTCTATATGAAGACAAGTTACACTTTTTATCGACGATCAGAACTTAACAAACAGACAATAGAATTGTTGTCAGAAATAATACATAAATTGAAAAAATAGTTATTAAACATTAACCTAAGGTTAATGTCTCTAAAATTAGAGCATTAGGTCAAAGAATACACACTCCGATAAAATTTTCATTTACAATAATAGACACACCAAGTAAACCGATTCTTTCTTCTTTTAGCAGAAATGGATAGTTTTTGTCTTCTCTTAAAGAGCGATTAAATTTCCTAACTATTAAGCTAAAATTTTTTCTCTCAAAATATCTTCGGTGTTGTCAGGTTAAAAGCCTCTCTCTGCTCATTAGTACTGATTAGCTCAACGTATCACTACGCTTACACACCCAGCCTATATCTACGTCCTCGTCTCAAAGACTACTTATTGGACATTACTATCATGGAATACTCATCTTGAGGGAAGTTTCCCGCTTAAATGCTTTCAATTGTTATCTCTTCTATAGTTAGCTACCAGGCAATGTGCCCATATTTGCCATGACAAACTATACACTAGTTGTGCATCCACTCCAGTCCTCTCGTACTATGGGGGAGAGCAGCCCCTCAATCTCTCCTTCACTAAGGAGAGATAAGGACAAACTCTCTCACAACGTTCTAAACCCAGCTTGCGTATCACTTTAAATATCGAATAGTCATACACATCCTATTTCAGCTAAGGATGTGATGAGCTGACATCAAGGTGCTTAATACCGCTATCGATATAAACTCTTTAGCAGTATCAGCCTGTTATGCCCGGAATACCTTTTATCCGTTAAGAAATAGCCATTCCATTTAAAATCACTGAATTAGTAAGAGTTACTTTTATACCTACTTACGCCATTACCAGCTCGTAATTAATGTAGCTTATACCTTTGCATTCACCTCACGATATCCGACTGTGATATCAGCCAACCTTCGTGCTTCTCCGTTCCTCTTTTTTTTGGGAGAAAAATCGCCAGGCTCCAGTAAAACCACCCATCAAACACTAACCTCAACCAAGATTAGTAGGCTAAGTTAGAAGATCAAAGATAAAAGGGTGATCTTTTAACGTTGGCTTCATGTCCATGTAGCCTAGCGTCTACACTTCAATGCTTACTATTCTAGACATCAAAGCTCAATAGTCAATGTCAAGCTATAGTAAAAATGTTTACGGAGTCTATCCGTCCTTGCCATCACCTTATAAGTGTACAGCACTGCATCTTCACAACGAACTCAATTTCACTGAGTATCGGGGGGCGTGGAGATAGCCCTGAGCATCATTATGCTATTCGTGCACCTCTGAACTTACCCGATAAGGCATTTCGCTACCTTATAACCGTTATAGTTACGAGCACCGTTTACTGAGACTTCGATCAAGAGCTTCAGCTTACCACCAAATGAATTAACCTTCCAGAACCGGGCAAGCGTCATAGCATATACGTCTAGTTTCATGTTTGCACATTGTTGCATTTTTAATAAACAGTTGCAGCCAGCTGCATCTGGTATATGGAACAGTCTTCACAGCTCTGGATAAAGACCATTAACCTAACGCTAGCGTACCTTCTCCAAAAATTATAGCAACATTTGCTTAAGTTTTTTCACTAAAGTTCTCTCAAGCGCCTGAGCATTCTCTCCTAATTACCTGTATCGGTTTTTGGATCGGTTTTGGGTATGATTAACGGTTACTATATCGCTTAAAGCCTTTTTCTGGAAGCAAAGCATCAACTACTTCCCCCCAAACCTTAGTGGGGCCGTGATCACTTCTCAGTGTTATAGCAGTACAGATTTTTTACACTACCACCTACATGCTTAAACTTAGAAAAGGGTCGGCAGGATTAAGCCTAATCTTCCCCCCCTTACCCAACTATACTAAATATTGCTGCAGCAGATTCGGTGCATGGTTTAGCCCCATTACATTTTTCTCCAGGCCGAGCTCGAACCAGTGAGCTATATTACCCTTTCTTTAAATGATAACTGCTTCTAAGCCAACATCATAGCTGTCTAACCATTCTTACTTCGTTTTCCCCAGTTAAGCATAACTTCTAGACCTTATTTGGCAGTATTGGTTCTTCCCTCTTCACGACAGAGATTAGCACCCGTTGTATGTCTTCCATGATAACATTCTTCTGTATTTGTAGTTTGCATAGGGTTGGTAAGTCAGGAAAGCCCCATTAATAAAAACAGTGCTACCAAACCTTCATCTTAGCCATGGCTAGATCACCGGATTTCGGATTATACCCTGCAACTTAACGCCCAGTTAAAACTCAATTTCCCTACGCCTTCCCCTATGGGTTAACCTTGCTATAGCATATAAATCGCTGACCCTTTATATACAAGATATGAAGTCACCTCTCCATCCTTAAATCTTCCAATTAGCTTTGCTGTCAATATTGACCGTTTTTTAACTTTCACTATTCATTTACTTCGGAGTACACTGCACTGCGGCTTCCAAAAATTAAACAAATTTGTTGATGAATCACCTGCGCTGCTTTATGATCGATATGCCATCACTCTATGCCCGAGACACTTAAGTAATAGGGATCCTCTAGCACTTGGTACGTACACGGTTTCAGATTCTATTTCACTTCCCTAGCTGAGATTCTCTCTTTTCGCCTCTCCATCAGGGAAGTGGTTTAGTATTAGTTAGTCAGGAGTATTTAGCCTTGGAGGATGTCCTCCCCTATCAAGATAGGATAACAAGTCTCCCCCTTTCCACCAACACCTTCCTGCACTTTATCACAAGCAGCCTCCTCTTTTAAGTTCAAGACTGAAGCGCTGGCAAGATAAGGATAAAAGTTTCTGTTGTTTTAGAACTTAACCCAATATTTTACGACACAAGCTGACGACAGCCATGCAGCAGCACATATCTCAGCACTGCCCTATAAGGCAGTCTCCTTCATCTCTAAAGAATTTATTGGATCTGAAAAGTAAATAAAGTTCTTCGCGGTAGATTGAATTAAACCACATCCTCCAAATCGACATCATTTACAGCCTGGATTAGCAGAGCATGGAATCTAATTCTGTTTTGCCCCCCGCTCTTTTGGCACAAGAGCGTCAGTTTTTTGTCCAAGCCAGCCGCTACAACCCCAACTTCGTCACCAGTATTTTTTACATTTCTATACGTTTCACCGCTACACATGGAATTCTACTACCTCTATAAAGACTCTAGGTAACAAGTATTAAATGCCATTCCCAGGTTAAGCCAAGGGATTTCATATCCAACTTAATTAACCACCTACTGTGCTCTTTCCCAGCAATTCTGATTAACGCTCGGGATCCGTATTACTGCAAGTGCTGGTACAAAATTACCCTATGCTTCTTCTGTTGCTAACGTCAATTGCTAAGGTTATTAACCCTAATACTTTCCTTACTACTGAAAGTACTTTATAACCTGAAGGCCTTATTCATACACGCGGCATGGATTCATCAGGGTTACGCCCATTGTCCAATATTCCTCAGTTCTACCTCTTATTGGAGTCTAGAGCGTGTCCCAGTACTCCTAGTATGTGTGTTGGTTCATCATCTCTATCCAGACCAGCTAAAGATCGTCGACTAGTTGAGTCTTTACCTCAACCTAATCTACTAGCTAAACTTATATGAGTTCATCTGAAGGTCTAAGAGCAAAAGGTTCCTCAGTTTGCTCCTTAGAGATTAAGTGGTATTAACCACCATTTCTAGTGGTTATACCCCCCAGCAACCCCGACCATATATTACGTTTTTACCTGAATTCACAATTCACGTTTACTCTTTATATTTGGTGATTGATAAATAAGTTGCAATAACGAGTGGGCATTATAGATTGATATTAGCTTTACACAAGTACCTTTTAAAAAAGGTTGCTTTATTTATGAACAACACGCTTATTTTTATTACCGATTTTTTATCTTATTAGGTAAATCAGCCAGGCTATTTATAATCCAATTAGCATATTTTTTATCATCTTCAGTGACAGACTTTCCTTTAGTTACCAATACATTAGTACCAATATGGGCCTTTTTGCCGGCTTGCATATCAGAAAGCTTATCGCCTACCATATAAGAGACTTTCATATTAATATTAAGTTGCTTTTGCGCTACCAATAACATACCGGCTTTCGGCTTACGACAATTACATATTTTTTTATATTTTTGTTTAACTTCATCAGAATAATGAGGACAATAATAAATACCATCAAGCTCAACACCACGATCAATAAGAGATCCATCCATCCATTCAGTCAATTCAAGGAATTGTGCTTCTGTAAATAACCCTCTTGTAATACCTGATTGATTAGTAACAAGAATTAAAGCATAATCCATTTTTTTTAATTCAAGCATTGCTTCAATTGCCCCTTCGATAAACCGAAAATCATCTATTTCATAAACATAACCATGATCGAGATTAATGGTACCATCACGATCGAGGAAAATTGCCGGAATACTCTGACTCACCACATTACTCCATTAAATTAAACTTTTTTTATTATATAAAAAGCCTCTAAAAATAAAAATAAATCTCATATTTATATTTTTATTTACTTAGATCTCTAGACACTTTTCTTAACATCCTTATTAAATATAGTATAGTTAAATTTCTTACTACTCTATTTCTACACCTATTTGAGTTATACTCATTTCTGTTGTATTTGATTTCAGAGATGGTGGCTATCATGCATTGATTTTGTAAATAATTTCAACAATATAGAGATGATATCCAATAAAAAATCTACCCTACAGGTATCCGGGAAACCAAATATTACCTCTGATCTCTTGCATGAATTCATCTGTGATGCTGCTAAGCAGCTGATAGCCACCGCCGTTGATTTTAAGCTCAAAGCCATGCTGCGATAACATCTGAACGTCGTTTTCCGACAGGCATTTATACCCATCATCCTTAACAGTTATTTGCCACAGCAAACAATACAGACTGCTATTGGTAATATTAAGATTAAACTGCCTAAGGTCAGAGAGGGGGGATTCAACGGCAACGGGAATATGCTTCAACAACTCGTTGCTACTACTCTACAACAACTCGTTGCTACTACTCTATTTGAAACGTACAAAAGTGTCGAAGTTTTGTTGCCACCATGGGTGTTACCTGTGCCCGAAGCATCTTTCCACCGGTAATTTTACGAAGCTCTGGAGGCGCTTTTTGCTGAAAAGCATATACTCTATCTACCAGAGAGTACCCATCAGCAAACTGAAAAAAGAATAGATTGAAGAAGATAGACAATGCTGCCTGCATGATTTAAGCGATACGCGCTACGTTTATTTCTGGACCGATGGCATATACACACTTCTGTCAGGAAAGATGATCCCCTTTGCCTGCTAATCATTATCGGCGGCACTGAGCATAGACATAATGAGCTCGTTATAATTGAAGATGGTTATCATGAGTTAGAAGCAAAATGGATAAAACTTCTTAATGGCCTGCGAGACGTCGATTAACCATATCTCCCCCGTCTTGCTATAGAAGACAATGCCCTTACTTTTTGAAATACAATGCCAAAGATATTCGCGGACACGCAGCACCAACGCTGTTGGGTACAAAAAAATACCTAATGTGCTGGCTTTACTCTCCAAGGGCATGGAACTAAAATTAAGGCTGAGCGACGGAAGGTCTGCCTAGCAGAAAGCTACGATGGCGCTAAATAAAGCCCTTGATGTTTTGTTGGCAAGATTTTCAGCGAAGGATCTTCTTCAGGAAAGAAGATCCTGGAGAAAGATCGAGAAAAATTAGTGGTATTCTACGACTTCTTCTATAAAACACTGGGCGTTAATAAGAACGAGGCATCCGATTGAATCGGCTTTTTCGATAGTAAGGCAAAGCAAAGCTGTAACTGGCTTAAATAGATTTAACCTGCTTGATCCTAGTGGAAACAACGTCCAAATTAAAGATGGAGAACAAGTTCACAAATCATCAGCGTGGAACCTAGTCTAACATGGACTATCATGTACCAGATTTCCTAATAACTAAATGCTATATTATTTTTTCATTCTTAAACTACTCACCTCGATTGTGAAATATACAAATGACTAAAGAACGTAAAAAGATTAAAAAATTATTTGACTTCTAAGTATTGGAAAGTAATATGAGCGCCACACAACATAGAGATGGTTTAAAATTTTCTCGTTGCTACTTGATGGTGAGGTGGCCGAGAGGCTGAAGGCGCTCCTCTGCTAAGGGAGTATGTAGTTAATAGCTGCATCGAGGGTTTGAATCCCTCCCTCACCGCCATTTTAATAGTGCATCCATAGCTCAGCTGGATAGAGTACTCGGCTACGAACCGAGCGGTCGGAGGTTCAAATCCTTCTGGATGCGCCATATAATAAAACCCTGTTAATTAACGGCAGGGTTTTTTGTTTTATAATTAAAATGTATTTATTAAAAAATAACCGATTACTTTAATCATATGCTCTAGATGATCTAAACAGCGACAATTCTAATTATTTACGCTAAAGTAACTTTTCTAAAAGAAAAAATAATGAACGGATAACGGGAGGTCAATTTGATCCCGAATGTATCAAAAGCTCTATCATGGTTAGAGGTACGCCCTAATATATTACATGGTCTTCGTCGAGGTATTGAACGTGAAACACTGAGAATTACGCCAGCAGGTGAATTGGCAGAGACTCCGCACCCTAATAGCTTAGGAAAAGCGTTAACTCATCCATGGATCACGACTGATTTTGCTGAAGCTTTGTTAGAATTCATCACCCCGGTTGATAATAATATTGGGCACGTTCTAGCATTTTTAAGAGACTTACATCGTTATACAGCACGTCATCTTGATCATGAATTAATGTGGCCATTAAGTATGCCTTGTTTTATAGAGCGACAAGATAATATTAAACTAGCTCAATACGGTGTTTCTAATATTGGTCGTTTCAAAACTTTATATCGGGAAGGATTAAAAAATCGTTATGGAGCGTTAATGCAAACAATTGCAGGGATCCATTATAATTTTTCTTTACCGATAGAATTCTGGCAAGCATTGGTTGCTGTTAAAGATGCCGAAAGTGGTAAGGATAAAATTTCTGCTGGTTACTTTCAACTCATTCGTAATTATTACCGCTTTGGCTGGGTTATCCCTTATTTATTTGCTGCGTCGCCTGCAATTTGTGGTTCTTTTTTACACGGGAATGCCAGGCATTTTCCTTTTGAAAAAACAGCTAAAGGAAGCTATTATTTACCTTATGCCACATCGCTACGAATTAGTGATTTTGGATATACCAACAAATCCCAAAGTGATTTAAAAATCACCTTTAATGATCTAACTACTTATGTTGCTGGCCTTAAACAAGCGATAAAACAGCCTTCACCTAAGTTTACAAAATTAGGTATATATAATAAAGATGGCAAACATTTGCAGCTGAATACCAACATTTTGCAAATTGAAAATGAGTTATATGCCACAATTCGGCCAAAACGAGTCCTTATTGATGATGAGTCACCATCCGATGCGCTCTTAAAAAGAGGAATCGAATATATTGAAGTTAGAGCTTTGGATATTAACCCATTCACTGCCATTGGTATTGATGAAGCTCAGATCCATTTTCTTGATCTCTTTTTAATCTGGTGTGTATTAGCAGATGCACCCATGATGGATGAAAGAGACTTGAATTGTTGTCGCATGAATTGGAATCGAGTGATCCTTGAAGGTCGTAAACCTGGACAAATAATTGGTGTAGGTTGTAATGAATCAATGAGACCTTTAAAAGAGGTAGGGCAGATATTATTTGATGATTTAATTAGAGTTGCTGATGTGTTAGATGTTAGTAGCAATACGCGATATCGTGAAATTTGTTCTCAATTGATATCAATGTTTGAAAATCCAGAGCTTACTTATTCTGGCAAAATATTATCTCCAATGATTAAAGAGAGTATTAGTCAATATGGTTTACAATTGGCCAAGACCTATTATCAACAATTAACCAATGAACCTTATGAAGTGATAACGGAAACTGACTTTACTAAAGTTCGTCACACCTCGATTACCAAACAATTGAAAATTGAACAAATAGATAAAATAAGTTTTGAGCACTACTTAAAGATACATGTACGATAAGAATAAAAATGGCTACTTTAAGAGTTATAAGTAAATCTAGTGTATGATGGTCAGGCTACGTTCCACTATGATGCTTTGTAAATCTGTTCTCGATCCTTAAATTGGACGTTGTTTATCACTATTGAAAGCAGATCAAATCTCTTTAGCCAGTTCCAGCTTTTCTAAGCAGACTTTAGGACCTCAAATACCATTGAAAATCTTATTTTTTGAAGCACAGTTCTTTTCGCATCGGCTTCATAGCTTCACTGTCGCAAAAACCGATTTAATCGGAGATTCCTGGTTCTTATTAACGCCATTAGTCCCCAGCGCTCTGACAAGAAGTCATAGAATGTCAGTAGTTCTTCTCCATCTTTCTCCAGCTTCTTAATCGCTGAAGGAGGAGGTAGTTCGCTGAAAATCTTGCCAACACAACATCAATGGCGTTATTAGCAGTATCACAGCTCTCTGGCTAGGCAGAGCTCTCCCCCCCGCAGCTCAGTCTTAATTTTTGTTTACATTCCCTTTTGAGTCAAAAAGAGCACATTAGCTGTTTTATCTACTCAACAGTGTTGGTGCTGCGTGTTCGGGAATATCTTTGCCATTGAATTCCAAAAACAAAGGGAACCGTATCTCACCTAGTTAAGCCTAGGAGATAGGCTTAAGCCACGTGCTCGTGCTCGTAGGCCATTAAGAAGTTCGGCTCAATTCGCTTCTGATTCTAGAGAAGTATCTTTGAGCGTAACCACCTCCTTAGTTCATGTTCAATGATGCCGATAATGGCTAGTAGGTAAATACGATCATCTTCCCTAACAAAACTGTCTATGCCATCGGTCAAGAAATAAACGTAGCACCTATCCCTTAAATCACGCAGGCAGCATTTACCTATGCTTTCAAGGCATTGGTATTTCAGTCTGTTGATGGATACTCTGGCAGAGAGAACATGTGCTTTTTTATCAAGAACCCGCCCACAGAGCTTCGTGAAAGTCACCGTTGAAGAGATGCCTCACAGCTATAACTGTCATGCTAGCAAAAACACTTCGACACTTTTTGTACGCTTCAGATAAGGCAGTAGCAACGAGCTCTTGAAACATATTTACGTTGCCGCTGCAATCTCCCCTGTTTGACCTTAGGCAGTTTAATCTCAACATTACCAATACCAGTCTGTATTGTTCGCTGTAGCAAATAACTGTTACGGATTATGGTATAAAACGGCTGTCGGAAAACAGCGTTCAGGATGTTTTGCATCATGGCTTCGAGCTCAACCTCAACGACAGTGGCTTATCAGTTGCTTAGCAACATTACAGATGAGTACATGCAATGGTTTTCAGAGGTAATATTTGATTTCGCGAATACCTGTAGGATAGATTTTTATGAGATATCATATCTCTGTTGTTGAACTCATTCAGGAAATCAATTCATGAGAGCCACACCATCTGCTGATTTCCTATACAGCAGAAATGAGCATAACTCGAAAACCCTTTCAATGGTATTTAAGCTGTTACAGTCTGCTCAGAAAAGCTGAGCCCCAGCTCTCCATAATGGGATTTTACCTGCTGATCATGCTGGTAAACAAATCCAATTTAAGGAAAAGAACAGCTTCACGAAGCATCAGAGCAGAGTAGCCAGAGCGTTATACACTAGATTTACTAATAAGTCCGTATTTTATCCTCTTATTGAAAATAACAAAAAAATTAATATATTATTAATATAATTATATCAAAATTAACAAGAAAGTTAACTTATAGAATAAGTAGGTATGATTAATTAGATAAATATAAAAACGACTAGAATAAGAGTAGGATTAATAAATTTGGTCGGCGAGAGAGGATTCGAACCTCCGACCCACTGGTCCCAAACCAGTTGCGCTGCCAGGCTGCGCTACTCGCCGAAAATGATGTGCATCTTACTGCGACACGATAAAGTCGTCAATAATTTTTTATCTCAAATTTACTATTGAGATAATAAAAAAGTAACAGTATATTTCTATATAAAATATAGAAAACAGTTGATTTTAATTTTTATCAAAAAATTTTAAACAAAAATAATTAAAAATTAAATATAAAATAAATTTATATTAAAATAAATTTTAAAATTAATTTTATTTAAAAAAAGTTAAGATAACTTAATATAAATATTATAAATAGCAAATTATTTATTTTATAAGGATATAGCGTGTATTTATCAAAAAATAACCATAAGTTATAGTTTATTACCTCTAATGATGACAATATTATTTTCTGGCAATATATTTTTATTTAAATCATGAATTATAAGTAAATCTAGTTATAACTGGTCAGGGTCCCGTTCCAGTGTCTGTATGCTTCACGAATATGTTCTTCATCCTTAAATTGGATGTTATTTACTACCAGGGTCAGAAAGTCAAATCCCCCTTAGCCTATTTCAATTTTTTGAGGAAACTGTAGCAGCTTAAATAGCATTGAAAGGATTTTTCGAGTTATGCTCATTTCTGCTGTATAGGAAATCAGCAGATGGTGTGACTCTCATGAATTGATTTCCTGAATGAGTTCAACAACAGAGATATGATATCCTATAAAAATCTATCCTACAGGTATCCGCGAAATCAAATATTACCTCTGAAAACCATTGCATGTACTCATCTGTAATGTTGCTAAGCAACTGATAAGCTACTGTCGTTGAGGTTGAGCTCGAAGCCTTGATGAAAAACATCCTGAACGCTGTTTTCCGACAGCCGTTTATACCATAATCCGTAACAGTTATTTGCTACAGCGAACAATACAGACTGGTATTGGTAATGTTGAGATTAAACTGCCTAAGGTCATACAGGGGAGATTGCAGCGGCAACGGAAATATGTTTCAAGAGCTCGTTGCTACTGCCTTATCTGAAGCGTACAAAAAGTGTCGAAGTGTTTTTGCTAGCATGACAGTTATAGCTGTGAGGCATCTCTTCAGCGGTGACTTTCACGAAGCTCTGTGGGCGGGTTCTTGATAAAAAAGCACATGTTCTCTCTGCCAGAGTATCCATCAACAGACTGAAATACCAATGCCTTGAAAACATAGGCAAATGCTGCCTGCGTGATTTAAGGGATAGGTGCTACGTTTATTTCTTGACCGATGGCATAGACAGTTTTGTTAGGAAAGATGATCGTATTTACCTACTAGCCATTATCGGCATCATTAAACATGAACTAAGGAGGTGGTTACGCTCAAAGATACTTCTCTAGAATCAGAAGCGAATTGAGCCGAACTTCTTAATGGCCTACGAGCACGAGCACGTGGCTTAAGCCTATCTCCCAGGCTAACTAGGTGAGATATGGTTCCCTTTGTTTTTGGAATTCAATGGCAAAGATATTCCAGGACACGCAACACCAACACTGTTGAGTACATAAAACAGCTAATGTGCTATCTTCACTTCTAAAAAGGCATGGAAGAAAAAGTTAAGCCTGAGCTGCAGGAGCTCTGTGCCAGCAAGAGACCACTGATGCCGCTAATAAAGCTCTTGATGTTTTGTTTGCAAGGTTTTTAGAAAGGTATTTCCTGGAGCGATGGGAAAGCTAGAGAAAGATCGAGAATAAATGCTGACATTCACGATTTTCTGTCAGCGGCACACTGAGTGTCAATAAAAAACAAGAAGGCGATGCGAGAAAACTATAGTTCAAGAAAAACAACCTTTTCAATGCTATTTAAGCTGCTCTCCCGTTTTCTTAGAAAAGCTGGAACGGGTAAGGGGAGTTGACCTGCTATGACCCTGGAGATAAACAACATCCAATTTAAGGATGTAGAACAAATTTAGGAAGCATAAGACTGGAACGGTAGCCTAATCGCCATAACCAGATTTAGTAATAACTCAATATAGCTAAAAAGATATTAAAATTTATTGTTTTAATGCTTCTTTCTGGGCGCTAAAAATGGTTTGTAAGCCATTTTTAGCTAAAGAAAGCAATAATAGTAGCTCCTCATGACTAAATGGTTTACCTTCGGCAGTACCTTGAATTTCAATCATTTTACCATTATCCATCATGACAACATTCATATCTGTTTCTGCGGCAGAGTCTTCACTATATTCTAGATCACAAATAGGTTTGCCATCCACTATCCCGACAGAAACTGCAGCAACCATCGATTTAAGCGGGCTTTTTTTTAATTGTCCTTCTGCGACCATTTTATTTAATGCCTCAGTTAAAGCAACACAGGCACCAGAAATTGCAGCAGTACGAGTCCCCCCATCAGCTTGAATTACATCACAATCTACTGTAATGGTATATTCACCTAATTGTTTTAAATTAACAGGAGCTCGTAAAGAACGAGCAATAAGGCGTTGTATCTCGATGGTGCGACCTGTTTGTTTTCCTTTTACCGCTTCGCGTATATTACGAGAATTTGTTGCCCGTGGTAGCATACCGTATTCCGCTGTTATCCAACCTTGTGATTGGCCTTTTAAAAAGCGGGGAACACCTTCTTCAATTGTAGCATTACATAATACTTTGGTATTACCAAATTCAATCAAAACAGAACCTTCGGCATGTTTAGTATATTGGCGAGTGATTTTTATAGGGCGAACTTGATTAGCCTCTCTATTCTCTGGACGCATGCTGTTATCTTCATAGTTAAATAATGTTGATGTGGCATTATACGTTCTTCGACATTGAATGCCTATCCTATGGTTTCATTCAAGGTTATAATTTAATTTTTATTTATAGGAATAAAATATGATCCATAGTATGACCGCTTTCACACGACGAGATATAAAAAGTGAATGGGGAAATGCGGCTTGGGAGCTGCGTTCCGTTAATCAACGTTATCTTGAAACTTATATTCGCTTGCCGGAACAATTTAAAAGTCTGGAACCTATTATTCGTGAACGTCTACGTGCTAGATTAACACGAGGAAAAGTAGAGTGTAATTTGCGTTATGAACTTAGCTTACATCAACAGAGTGAATTACTCCTAAATGAAGAGTTAGCTAAGCAATTGATTAAAACTGCTAACTGGGTAAAAAAGAGTACTGGTGAAGGAGAAATTAATCCGTTAGAAATTCTTCGCTGGCCTAGTGTTATGTCATCTCAGGAGAAAAATTTGGATGTTATTTGTACGCATTTAGTTAAAGAATTAGAACTTGCTTTAGATGATTTTATTCTCAATCGAGAAAGCGAAGGAAAGATGCTAAAAATAATAATTGAGCAACGGCTAGATGCTGTTTGTCAAAAAATTCAAGAAGTTCGTCGTCAAATGCCTGATATTTTAAAATGGCAACGTGAGCGCTTACAAACAAAATTAGAAGAGGCAGAAATTCAGATAGATAATAATCGATTAGAACAAGAACTTATCATGTTAGCTCAACGTATTGATATTGCAGAAGAGCTTGATAGGCTAGATACTCATGTTAAAGAAACACGTAATATTCTTAAAAAACAAGAGGCAGTAGGCCGTCGGTTAGATTTTATGATGCAGGAGTTTAATCGTGAAGCAAATACTTTGGCCTCAAAATCTATTAATAGCCAAGTGACTAATTCTGCTGTTGAATTAAAAGTATTAATAGAACAAATGCGTGAGCAGATCCAAAATATTGAGTAGACTCTCAAGTAAATTCACTAAATCTCATAATTTGCAACTAATACCCATAAACCAGTCTAAATATTGGTTTATTTAATACAAGAACTCATATATGATATCAATAAAGTCTGAGTTATGCTCATTTCTAGTATATAAAGTTTAGAGATAGTGGCGTGTATCCTGCTGATTGATTTCATGGATGATTTCAATAACAGAGATATGATATGCCATGAAAGTCTATCTTACAGGTATCTGTGAAACCAAATCTCACCTGTGATCCATTGCATGAACTCAACCTGTGTCATCTCTAATGGTTATTTATCAGAGTGAACTATAGAGATAGGTATTGGCGATATTGAGATTAAAGTGCCTAAGATCAAAGATCGAAGCAGCAACAGAATATCCCTCAATACCTAGTTGCTAGCAAGTTATCTGAAGCGTGCAAAAACGTCGAAGAGTTCTTACCATGACTTCTACACTGCGAGGAGGGATATCCACCGTTGATTTTCAGGAAGCTTGTGGATTCTTTCTCAGTAAAAGAATACATGGTCTCACTCTGGGAATACAATACCATCACAGCAGAGTGAAAACAGCAATAGCTTGAAGAGCAAACAGGCAATGGTGCCTATGTGATTTAAGCGATATGCACTACGTTATTTTTTTGCCTATGGCATATACAGAATCATCTCAGGTAAGATGATTGCCTTTGTCTGGTGCTCATTATCGGCGTCACTGAGCATGGACGTAAGTAATGGTGGAGACTTGCGCTTAAAGATGGTTATCTAGACCCAGAAGTGAACTTGGATCAAACTTCTCATGGCCTACCATGAGGGGGTCTTAACCTTAGCTGCCAGTCTTGCTATGGAAGACAATGCCATTAGTTTTTGGAATGCAATGGCAAAGATATTTCCGAACAACGTAGCAGCAACGCTTTTGGTACAGAAAACAGCTAATGTGCTGCCTTCACTCCCAAAAGGCATGCAACTAAAAGTTAAGCCTGAGCTTGAGTTGCGCAGAAACTCTCTGATAGCAAGAGAGCGGTGATGCCGCTAATAAAGCTCTTGATGTTTTATTGGCAAGGTTTTCAGAAAAGGTATCTCCTGCAGCGATGAAGCAGCTAGAGAAAGATTAAGAAAAACTGCTGGCATTCTACGAATTCTCTCCAGTCACCTCGTGTACTGGAGGCGACAATAAGAACGACAAATCTAATTGAATTACCTTTTGCGACACTAAGGCTACCAAAAGCCAACGTGGGAAGAAAACTCTGGTTCGAGAAAACAACCCATTTAATGCTATTTAAGCTGCTATAGTTGCTAAGAAAACCTGGAACCAGCTAAAGAATTTTAGCTGCTGACACTAGTGGTAAACAACCCAGAAATATCAACAGCAAATTGTTCACTATTCAATGAACAACAAACCGGGAAAGAAATTGAATTAAAGCGTTTATCAAAAGAGTTACCCGCTTTATTAAAAGCGCAGAATTTTCCTGAATTTACTCAACAAAATAGCTATCAATTAGTAAAAAATTTTCCACCAGATTGTAGGACTTTAAAATATTTAACTAAATATTCAGGCAGTGGTAGCTTGACTATTAATTTTGATGCTCTGTTACTTAATGAGCGTGTTTTTTTTAGAATTCTGTAACGGGTTTTACTTTAATAATTAGAGCGTGGTAAAAATCATTGATGATGATAAAAATAAATAATACCGCTTTTGCGGCATTATTGATAATTACCTTGGTTAAAAATCTAAATTTTGAGTTATTAAAGCCGTAAAAAATCGATATGGGTTAATTTAGGCTTAAACGGATGACGCTGAACCGCTTGCACTTTAACTTTAGTTTTTTTCCCCTCAAGCAGGAGCGTTAATATCTCATAGAACTCTGGCTTGCTTTCTTGGTTCCTAACTTCATCATGATTAAGTTCAATAGAAACTGGTTCTTCATCTCCACCATAGATGATAGCTGGTAATTTGTTATCTTTACGCAGGCGACGGCTAGCACCCTTACCCTGCCCCTTGCGAATTTCTGGATTAATAGTTAGCATAATTTATTCTCATAAAATATGATATAAAATATAAAAAGACTGTGCAACAAGCGACACAGTAATAGATCTAAATTGTTAGTATTTGCTAATTAAGCAAATAGCATTTTATCAAAAAAAACATTCTAGAGCAATAAAATAACCTAATTTTAGGATATTGATATTCATTTAAGTAAAAATAGTGACATTGTAAAAACAAATCGAAATTATATTATTAATAAAGGTCGTCACCCAGACGATACTCGCCTTGATAGTCAAAAAATTTCTCTTACTTTAGCAAAATTACCTTTGTTTACATGCGATAACAAAGTTTAGGATAACCTAATGATGTTTTTTGATTAAAATATCGGCCGTAAGTTGCCATTAGAAGAGAAAGAAAGGGGCTAGCTCGCGCTGGTGTGGGTAACAGAAAACATTATTTAAATATTTTTCCGGTGACCTAAAGTTGTTAACTGAAATAGTTCTAAGACGTTGCTACTATTTTCATCATAGTAAGAGTTTTAAAATTCTTTTTTCTTATCGTATCTGGTAGACAGTTGAATGCCATGCTGACGCTGCAAAGAATCAGCGAATTTTCAAATTTAACACCACTTTTAATATCTGATCAAGATCAAGTAAAATTGTTTTAGATTGATGATATAACGCCGTGCGGCAATGTCATTTTCAGCATTACAATCTGGATATTCTTTAAACTGAAAGTAAAATTCACACTATTTTTTGTCCGTAATACTTTTATTCCAAGCCTTGGCATCAACGCTCGTAATGTTTAATAATTTTATCGTCTGAATCGTTTTTTCAGAATAAATTAGCAAACTAATAAAGTTTGAAAAAACCTTAACCAATATATTTTGTTGATTATTTTTGCTTGATTGCCAACTTCTTGCATATAGATATCATAGTGGTTAACTACCATTAACAAGAATAATACATTGATTTTATTAGGAAATAATATTAATTGGCGACCAATGATCTGTTGATAGAGACTAACTGATTTAGTAGGACATAAAATAGCAATCAGATCGACATGAAAAACGTCAAAGCTAGTGATTAAGACAGAAACATTGACTAAATAGCAAAATTTTTGCGCTTTAAAAGCATCAATAGTTTTTGATGGACTTGGTGGGGGATTTTACGTCGTTTCTGTGAAAATTAATGCTGCTTCGTAATTAGGTAATAATACCAAATTTCTTTAGCATGTTCAAAAACGGTAGCAGCAAAAGTCATACAGACCTGACAGGAACAAGCATATTCGATAATTTTCTTAATAATCAAAGGAGCTGAGTTATTAAGAAAATCTGATGTATATTGGTCAAACTACGCTTTACTCTGATGCTTCGTGAATCTGTTCTCCATCCTTAAATTTGATGTTGTTTAGCACCAGGGATGTGACAGGTGAAAGATTCCCCTTAGCTCTTTTCTGATTTTATGAACAGACGGAAGGAGCAGCTTAAATACCATTAAAAGGGTTATTTTCTTGAACTTCAGTTCTTTACGCATCGGCTTTGTAGCCTAACTGTTGCAAAAATCGATTAAATTGGATTTGTCGTTCTTATTTGACGCCCACTGCTCTGACAGGAAGTTATGAATGCCAGCAGTTTTTAGATATTTCTCCAGCTTCTTCATTGCTGCAGGATACTCGCTAAAAACCTTACTAACAAAACATCAAGGACTTTATTAGAGGCATCACCGCTCTCTGGTTAGCAAGAGCTCGTGTAGCTCAAGCTCTCAGCATTAACTTTCGATTACATGCATTCGAGAATGAAGAGAGCACATTATCTGTTTTGTGTACCTAAACAGCGTTGGTGCTGCATGTCCTAGAATATCTCTGTTCATGCATTCTAAAAACCAAGGGCACCGTCTTCCATAGCAAGCCTTGGAGACACACTTAAGCAATGCGCTCGCAAGGCTATTGAGAAATTCAACTCACTTGGCTTCTGACTCTCGATAAACATCTTCAACAAAAACTAACTCCTTATAGCCATGCTCAGTGACGCCAATAATGATAGCAGCAGTCAAATGTGATCATCTTGCTTGACAGAACTGTAATATGGAATCGGCCAAGAAATAAATGTAGCGCATATTACTTAAATCAGGCAGGCACTATTGTCTCTACTCTTCATGTCATTGCTATTTCAGTCTGCTGATGCTACTACTGGGCAGAGAGACTATGTATTTTACCAAGAATGGCCCAAAAAACTTTGTAAAATCACCGCTAAAGATACCTCGCAGGCTAGCAGCCATAGTAAGCAACTCTTCGAGATTTTTCACGCTTAAGATAAGGCTGTAGTAACTAGCTGTTGAACCATATTCCGTTGCCGCTGCGATTCTAACCTTAGGCACTTTAATCTCAACATCAACCATACCTGTCTGTATGGTTAGCTGTTGCAAATAACTGTTATTGACAACGGGGTAGCATGGACGTCCTCCGTGGATAAGATGCCGTTCAGCATCTTGTCGCAGCATGACTTTGAGCTGAGCCCAAACGGATGGGGTGGCTATCAAGCTGCCTGGCGCCATTATAAATGACTGCATGCAAAAGATCATAAGTAATATCTGCTTTTATAGATACCTGTACGAATACCTATATGTATGGTAGACTTTTCCATAACATATAATCTATCTATTGTTGAAATCATCCACAAAACCAATCAGCAGGATATACCAGCACCTTCGAAATATCCTCATTAGAAATGAGTATAACTCATAATATACTGCCTAGGTGATTAAACCAGTACTGAAATTCATGGTTGACTTAGGATTAATTGAAAATAGCTCTACGCTGAATCAGCGATTGATAAGTATATCATGGAAAAAAGATCAACTGCTGGTATTTTTTGCGCTAAATAATCCACCCCTCACTGTGCCTGCTCATCAATTAAAACAATATGAGCTAGACAATCTGAATTAGATTTTGTATGAACGTGGTTTTAAGAAAGCCGCAATATTATTAATCAACTCTTATTGAGTAAACTAACTCAGTGCAATATTTAGTGCAATATTTTAATTGAATTTAATAATTATGAAGCTATTAAGAGCATTCTGTTATGAATGATATGAGAATAAGTTATTTATCTCCTCTCAGGATATAGGAAAAATTAAAGAATACCTCATTAATCGCGTTAAATATCGACTAATATCTAATTCATAGATATATTATATTTAATTTAGCATAAAAAAAAGGCTTTATCTAAAGCATAATTACTTTTATTAGAAAATAATCAGTAAAACTTACATATCAAGATCAAGATGTTCTCCTGCGCAACACTAATAAATTTTAAGCAATTATAAAGGTATCTTAATAACTGAGAATAGCTGCTTATTCCTAGTAACAGTATCTGTTACAATCACTGACGTTAAGATCCACGTTGAATAAAAGGTCATTAATGTCACAACAATCAACACATAGATCACAGGGCGCTACAACAAAATTGCCTCGAGAACTAAAAGCACGTCATTTGACGATGATAGCTATTGGTGGCTCTATTGGTACAGGCTTATTTATTGCTTCCGGCGCAACGGTAGCAAAAGCGGGGCCAGGCGGTGCTTTATTAGCTTATATTATTATTGGTTTAATGGTTTATTTTTTGATGACCAGTTTAGGAGAGCTTGCGGCTTATTTACCTGTTTCCGGCTCGTTTTCTACTTATGGTTCTCGATACGTTGATGAAGGCTTTGGCTTTGCTCTTGGCTGGAATTATTGGTATAACTGGGCCCTCACTATAGCTGTTGACTTAGTTGCAGCGCAATTGGTGATGGGATATTGGTTTCCTGATATTGATGGCTGGATTTGGAGTGCGATTTTTCTATTTATCATTTTTATGCTTAATTATATTTCTGTTAAAGGATTTGGTGAGGCAGAGTATTGCTTTTCTTTAATTAAAGTTGTTACCGTTATTATTTTTATTGCGATTGGTGTATTAATGATTATTGGTATTTTTCGTGGAGCAGAAAATGCTGGCTGGCATAACTGGCAGATTGATGAAGCACCTTTTGTTGGAGGATTCTCGGCAATGATTGGGGTTGCTATGATCGTAGGTTTTTCTTTTCAGGGTACGGAATTAATTGGTATTGCCGCTGGTGAATCTAAGGATCCGGGTAAAAATATACCTAAAGCGGTGCGCCAAGTATTTTGGCGGATTTTGTTATTTTATATTTTTGCTATATTAGTGATCGGTTTAATTATTCCATATATGGATCCACGATTGCTGCATAATGATGTGGGTGATATTAGTGTCAGTCCTTTTACCTTGGTTTTTGAAAATGCAGGATTATTATCTACGGCTGCCGTCATGAATGCGGTTATTTTAACCGCAGTATTATCTGCTGGTAATTCAGGTATGTATGCTTCTACTCGAATGCTCTATATCTTGGCTAAAGAAGGAAAAGCACCGAAAATCTTTTCACACTTATCACCAGGAGGGGTTCCTCGGTATGCCTTGATTGCTACTACCTTTGTTGCAGCAGTCTGTTTTTTAAGTTCAATGTATGGCAACCAGGTTGTTTACTTATGGTTACTGAATACTTCAGGTATGACCGGATTTATTGCTTGGTTAGGGATTGCCATTACCCATTATCGTTTTCGTAAGGGTTATATGTTACAAGGCTATGATTTAAATAAATTGCCATATCGTTCAGGCTTTTTTCCAATTAGCCCTATTTTTTCTTTTATTCTCTGCTTAGTGATTACATTAGGCCAAAATTATCAGGCATTTTTAGCGGACAAAATTGACTGGTATGGTGTTATTGCCACCTATATTGGTATCCCTTTATTCCTGGCTATATGGTTTAGTTATAAACTGATTAAGAAAACCAATTTTGTTCACTATCAGCAGATGAATTTTCCTGAGTATGATGAAAATCTAAATAAATAATTGCAATTATCCTATCAATTTTCTAAATAAGCATACGCATTTTATATTGTTTGGGGTTGGGGGGTGTGCCAAGCATTTATTTTTATTTTGATTAAAAATAAATAAAATAAATAATCTTAGCAAGAATCGTATAATAATTATTATTTAGTTTATTGTTACGCGAAAATTGGATCAGTTGAATCCAGAGGCAATTAAATAAAGTTTAAGTATAGTTTTATTAGCAAGGATCTTAATAGTTATTTATTAGCAGGTGTAACGTTAATGAGATCCTTTGCAGCATTGCCAGTAACGCTTATATTGATATAGCGGTCGTACTGTTGAGGTACCACTTACCACCGAAAAGATAAATTCCCTTTTATTATATTAGGAGAAAGGCGCTTATTTCATGCAATTTGCTTTACTGGAAGGAATAAACCTTTAGCAGATTACCTTGTTATCTAGTAAGGTAATTTAAGTAAACTTAATCTATAATATTATGTGGTTTATAAAGCCAAGTTTCCAAAAATTAATAAGTTTCCTTTAATTGCTAATACCACTCACTAGAGTCTGTTACTGAGGAAAAGTATTAATGTTAAAACTTGATATTACTATTTTTGTTTATTTTAGCACTGCCAGGGCAAAATAGTAAATTGCTCATACAACTTGAAAAGCCAGTGTACCAGTTGTTTTTATTGATTTAGCTAGTGGAATAAATATGCCAAAAATGCGTTTCCCAGACAATTATGTATTTGCTCCAGGATCATTATATAGACCCTCCTGGCATAACCCCATATTCATGACAAGATGACTAGTAATGGATATAATTAAGGGTAAAATATCATGATGATAACTCCCCCATCGTCAGAAAACTACAACACTTAAAATCAGAGGTGATCTTCAAGCCAGAAAAGAACCTGCGTCTACTTTACCTAAGCGGTATGATATAGAGTTATTAGTAAATCTAGTGTATAATGATCAAGTATCTGCTCGGATACTTTGTGAATCTGTTCTTCATTCTTAAATTGGAGGTTGCTTACCATAAGGTGAAGCAGATCAAAATCCCATTATGCAGTTCTAGCTTTTCTGAGCAGACTGTAAGTAGCAGCTTAAATATCATTGAAATGCTTATTTTTCTCGAACCACAGTTCTTCGCGCATTAGGCTTCTTGTAGCCTAACTGTTGCACAAAAGCTAATTCAATTGAATTCGTCGTTCTTATTGACATTCATGGCTCTGACGGGAAGTCGTAGAATGGCAGCAATTCTTCTCGATCGTTCTCCATCTTCTTCATTGCTGAAGGATACTTAGCTGAAAACCTTTCCAAGAAAACATCAAGGGTTTTTTAGCGGTATCACTGTTCTCTGCTAGCCAGAACATTAGCTATTTTGTACCAAATACTATCATTAGTGCTGTATCTCCAGGAATATCTTTGCCATTGCATTCCAAAAATTAAGGGCACAAAAGCTTATACGCCTGCAGGGCATTGAGAAGTTTGACCTAGTTCGCTTCTGACTCTCAATAACCATTTTCGACCGCAACGAACTTCTTGCCTCCATGCTAACTGACGCCAATAATGACCAATAAGAAAAGGAAATCATCTTACTTAACAGGACTATATATACCATATCACCCAAGAAATAAACATAGCGCGTATCCCTTAAATCACGTAGGCAGTATATTGCCTGTGTTCTTCAAGCCATTGCTATTTTTGGCTTGCTGATGCTCTTCTTGTAGAGAGATGATATGCTTTTCACCGAAAAGCGTCTTACAAGCTTCGTGATATTCACTGATAAATATGCCTCACAGCTACACATATGGTGTAGCAACTCTTCGAGAATTTTGAATAATTTAGATAAGGCGGATGAACGATAGCTGTTGAAGTATATTCCGTTCTCACTGCAATCCCACTGAGATTAAGCACTTTTATCTCAACATCGCCAATACCCAGCTCTATAATTAGCTCTGATGAATAATCGTTACGTACAACAGCATAACACTCCCGTCAACAAGGAGAACGTGCAGCACGTTGTCGCAGAATAGCTTTGAGCTCAACCTAAACGACGGTAGCGTTATCAGCTACATGACACTATTACGGATAAGTTCATGCAAGAATCACAGGTAATATTTGGTTTTGTGGATACCTCTTTATGGTAGACTTTTCATGACATATCATCTCTATGATGTTGAAATTATTTACGAAATCAATTACAAGAATAGGTTGCCATCTCCCAAATCTCATACATCAGAAATCATGATAACCATATCCATATCCAACCCTGCAACAATAAAGAAGCTGGAGAACGATCGAGAAGAATTGCTGCCATTCTACGACTTCCAGTCAGAGCATGAGCGTCAATAATAACAACGAATTCCATTGAATTAGCTTTTGTACAACAGTTAGGCTACAAGAAGCCAATGCGCGAAGAACATAGTTAAAAAAACAACCCTTTTAATGCTATTTAACTGCTACATTCTCTCCTCAGAAAAGCTGGAACCGGCTCAGGGGATATCTGACCTGTTTCCCTCTCCCCCCTAGTGCTAAACAACGTGTAATTTAAGGATGGAGAACAGATTTACGAACCGTAATAGCAGATACACACCTGACCATCATAGAGCAGATTTATTAATAACTTTTTATATATCCATTGGTAACATTTTTTTTATAGCGGCAATAACATCTTTAACGGGAATTATTGATAAATACTTTTTATTACGATCACATTCATGCCGTTTTGGCATTTTTTCATAATTGCCAGCCCAAATTTGAATAACGTTTTTACTCCATGGTTTCCAATATTGATGATCTGTCGCCCCGAATAAGCAGATAATAGGAGTTTCTAATGCTGCAGCAATATGTATTGGTGCTGAATCTACACCGATAAATAAAGCAGCATGACTAATTAAAGCACCTAACTCTGGAAATATTATTTTTCCTGCAAATTCTGTAACAGGTGATTGACGACATTGTTGTGCAATACTAGCCACACAGATAAGATCATCTTTACTTGGACCTGAAGTTAGTATGACTCTGTATCCTCTAGATTGTAGATTATCAATTACCTCAGCAAATTTTTCATCATCCCAGCACTTAAATTTTTGTCTAGCTGTTGGTTGGATAACCACATAACTACTATGTACACCTAAAGATATTAATCGGTGATTAATTTTTTCCCAATCAGTTGGTTGGTAAGTCATTGTTGTACTAGAATACCAAGTATTAAGTTGAAGTGGTTTTAATATAGAGAGATTTTGTTCAACAACATGTGTTCCTGTTGGCTTAACCATATGTGTAAAACTTCTAGACCAATAGTTTGTATCTCTATGGTTGAATTGATGAGAAATTTTTATCTTGGCAGGGATACATCTTACTAAAAAAGGCACAATCCATTGATCGGCTAAATTTATAATTAAATCATAATTATTTTTTCTTAATTTATTGATCAATAAAATAAAATTAACCAATTTAGCTATGTTGTTATTTTTTTTATTTTTAATACCGTAAAATGCATGAATTTCTCTATTTTCAGAGAGGATTGGTATCGTATCTTGATAGAGAAGAATATCAATTTTAGCGGTTGGATAACTTTTTTTAAGTGTGCTAATAACAGGTGTTGTCAGCAACATATCTCCATGAAATCGCATTTTAATGATGAGAATTTTTTTAAATTGTTTATCCACTTGCTGCAGTCACTCTTGAATTATTTATTTATAAGTTTATCAAAATTTTTGACAAATCTTATCATTATAAATTCAACAAATTTAAAATAGTTAATTTATTAGAATTATCTAAATGCTTACCTATTTTGACATTAAAAATAACTTTTGTTTTAAAAATTTTTACCGGAGTTAAAAACTCAATAAAAATTTGAAATTGTATAAAGTAAAAGATTTTAAATATTATTAAAATTATTAGCAAATCTAGTGTATGACACAATCAGAC
This sequence comes from Arsenophonus sp. NEOnobi-MAG3, assembly GCA_052171895.1. Classification (GTDB taxonomy): domain Bacteria; phylum Pseudomonadota; class Gammaproteobacteria; order Enterobacterales; family Enterobacteriaceae; genus Arsenophonus. Next base: position 652,237 of record JBQMRN010000001.1, on the reverse strand, counting down.
TACGCTCCGCTCTGATATTGCGTGCATCTGTTTTCCATCCTTAATATTGGACGTTGTTTAGCACCAAGGTCAGCAAATAAAATCTCTTAATCGGTTCCAGCTTTTTTAAGCAGACTGTAGGAGCTTAATACCATTAAAATGGTTGTTTTTCTCAAACCATAGTTCTTCGGATATCATCTTCGTAGCCTCAGTATCAAAAAGCCGATTCAATCAGATTTGTGGTTCTTATTGGACGCGCCCAGTGCACAAACTGGAAGTTGTAAAATGCCAGCAGTTTTCTTCTTAATTTTTCTCAAGCTTATTCATCGGTGCAGGATATTTCGCTAAAAATCTTGTCAACAAAATATCAAGGGCTTTATTAGCGAGATCGTGGCGATCCTGCTAGTGAGACATCCCACATTTCAGCCTTAACTTTTAGTTGCATGCCTTTGTGGAATGGTGAAGGCAGCACATTAACTGTTTTGTTTACCCAATAACCTTTTAGCTGGGTATCCGGGAAAATATCTTTGTTATTGCATTCCAAAAATCAAGGGCTCCGTATCCCCTAGCAACCCTAGGAGATACGGTTAAGCAAGGCGCTTGCAGGGCATTGAGAAGTTCGGCTCAGTTCGCTTCAAGTTATGTTATTTCTGCTGTATGGAGTTTTAGAGATGGTTGGTATCCGGCTGAATGATTTTAACAACAGAGAGATGATATACTATGAAAAGCATATCCTACAGGAGGTATTCACAAAAGCAGATATTACCTTTAATCCATTGCATGAACTCATCCATAATGATGCCAAGCAGCTGACACCTACCTCCGTTTAGGTTGAGCTCGAAGTCATGCTTCAACAACTATGGTAAGCACCGCTTTGTCGATGGGCGTCAATACCTTCGTCCGTAACGGTTATTTTCCACAAAAAACTATACAGACTGCCATTGGTGATATTAAGATTAAAGTGCCTAAGATTAGGGATCGCAGCCGAAATGGAATATGCTTCAACAGCTTGTTGCTACCGCCTTATCTGAAGCGTTCAAAAAGCGAAAAAGAGTTGTGATACCATGGCTATACCTGCGCGAGGCCATATCTAGCGGTGATTTTCATAAAGCTTTATGGGCCCTTCTTTGTGTTGGTGAAAAAGCAGATACTCTCTTTGGAGTACCATCAGTAGACTGAAATAACAACGGCTTAAATCATAGAGGCAATGCTGCCTGCTTGATTTAAAGCATACGCGCTACCTTTATTTCTTAGATGATGCTATTATATACTGTCTTTCAGACAAGATGAGATAGCCTTTCCTGTTGGTCATTATCAGCGTCACTCAGCGTAGACATAAGGAGATTGTTGCGGTTGAAGATGCTTATCTAGAATCAGAAAAAAACGAGTTATTAGCAAATCTTGTGTATATCGGTTTAGGTTACGCTCACTCTGATGCTTCGTGAATCTATTTTTCATCCTTAAATTAGACGTTGTTTATAACTAAGGTCAGCAGATCAAATCCACTTAGCCAGTTCCACAGCTTTTCTTACTAGAGGGGGAGCAGCTTAAATACCATTGAAAGGATTGTTTTTCGAACCACAGTTATTCGCGCGTCGGCTTCGTGTAGCCTCACTGTAGCATAAAAGCTGATTCAATCAGCTTCGTCGCTCTTATTGATGCTCAGTGTTCTGGCTGAGAGTTGTAGAATGGAAGCAGTTCTTCCTGATCTTTCTTCAGCTTTTTCATCGCTGCAGGATACTTCGGTGAAAACCTTGCAAAGAAAAGATCCAAGGTTTTATAGCGTGGCATCGCGGCTCTCTTGCTAGCTAGACCTCCCGTAGCTCAAGCTCAGCCTTAACTTTTAGCTATCTCTATTTTAGAGAGAAGCCAACACATTAGCTATTTTGTGTACCAACCACCAGCGTTAGTGCAGGGTATGCTGGAATATTTTTACCATTAGATTCCAAAAACCAATGGTACCACAAGGGAGGCGCTGTTCTGTTCGTCCCCGTTTCTTCCCCAGTAGTAAGCCTGGAAGATACAGTTAAGCTCTGAAATCGCATTACATTGAGAAGTTTTTCCCAGTTTCCCTTCTGACTTTTCATAACCACCTTCGAGCGTGACTAGCTCCTATGTCTACGCTGAGTGACGCTGATAATGACCAACAGGAAAGGCTATCTCATCTTGTCTGAAAGAAAGTATATATAGCATCGGCCAAGAAATAAAGATAGCGCGTATGATTTAAATCAAGCAGGCAGCATTGCCTCTATGATTTAAGCCGTTGTTATTTCAATCTACTGATGGTACTCCAAAGAGAGTATCTGCTTTTTCACCAAGAAGGGCCACACAGGTTAGTAAAATTTACTGCTGCTGGAGATGGCTCGTACAAATACAAATCCATGGCAGGAACTCTTTGACGATTTTGGGACGCTTCAGATAAAGTGCTAGCAAAAAGCTATTGAAGCATATTCTGTTGCTCCTGCGATCCTTGACATTAGACACTTTATTTCAATATTTTCAATACCAGTCTTTATGGTTTGCTGTAGCAAATAACCGTTATTGCCGACGGAGAGGTGGGATAAACGTTCGTCGGCAAAGCCGGTGCTTACCATCTTTATCGCAGCATGGCTTCAAGCTCAGCTTCAACACCGGTAGCTATCAGAAAATCAATCAGCAGGATACACCACCATCTCCAAAAACACTGTACACCAGAAATCAGGATAACTTTCCATCTGGTAACTTACAGACAATGGCAAAGAATTTAAAGACTGCCTTTTTGGTCTGCAAAAACATTCAAGCACCGAAAATATGAATTCGAGCATTTATGTACAAAGCTTGGTATAGAACACCGACAGACTTAGCCAGCCGATACATCCTCAAACGAATGGTATGGTCGAGCGATTTAATCGCGATATAAGAAGATTGGCTGAAAACCATCATTTCAATTCTTCTCAAGAGCTTGAGATCACTCCGCATCAATATGTTTGCCTGTACAATCAGGAATTACCCCAATCAGTATTGGATAGTAAAACTTCATTGTGGTCTATAAAAAATTGGTTTAAAGTTAAACCTGAATTATTCAAAAAAAACAGACTATCTTCCGGAATGTGATAAGTAGGTATTGGTTTATAGAATATTAACGTGTACCGTAAACAACAATAGTTTTACCGTGAGCAGAAATTAGATCTTGATCTTCTAGCATTTTTAGGATACGTCCAACCGTTTCGCGTGAGCATCCTACTATTTGACCTATTTCTTGACGAGTTATTTTAATTTGCATCCCATCTGGATGCGTCCATCGCGTCAGGTTGTTTTGCTAAATTTAATAATGTTTGCGCAATATGGCCTGTAACATCTAAAAAAGCTAGATTACCGATTTTTTCAGAGGTTGTTTGTAAGCGTTTAGCAATTTGTGCTGATAACCGCATCAAGATATCTGAATTCATCTATATTAATAAACGAAATTTTTTATAAGAGATTTCAGCAACTTCACAGGCGCTTTTAGCTCTAACCCAAGCTGTTCGTTATTGCCCTTCTTCAAATAATCCAACCTCACCAATAAAATCCCCCTGATTCAGATAGGAAAGAATCATCTCTTTTCCTTCTTCATCTTTTATTAAAACAGCAACAGAACCTTTTACAATATAATAAAGTGTTTCTGCTCTTTCACCCTGATGAATAAGAGTGGTTTTGGATGGATATTTGTGAGTATGGCAGTGTGATAAAAACCATTCAAGAGTCTGGTCTGTAGGTGGTTTCCAGAAAACCATTCGTATAATCCTCTAAGTATTATTGCAGCTAAAATATAAATCCTCATAAGGCTAGCTTATATTTAAAGTTCTAATATAGCATATTAAGTTGTTTAGTTTAGAAAGTTAATATTAACAATAATATATATTGATACGGAATTTTTGATATTAATCTTAAGCACATACTATAAATGTTCTTTTATTTTGTAGCAAAATAAAAGCATCCTATCTCTACTATTTCAATTCAATCATGTTTACATAGACTAAAGAATTCATATTTAGCAATTAAGTTGATTAATTTTAATATAGTTATTAATAAGTATTACTAAGCAAATATTTCGTTTAAAAACGAAATTAAAATAATAATATGTTATTTCATAATTTATCAACTTATAGCAATAATAAATATTAACATTAATATATAATTTTCTTATTAAATAATTAACTAGAAAATATTAATTTTATTTTATTTACATAAAAATAATTTAAGTATAGTTTGAACTATAAGATGCTTGTAAAAATAAAAAATTGATATTTTAAAATATAATGCTGTATTGTTAAGTTATTTTGTAGATAATTTTATTAGTGATAAGTTTTTTATCAATGGAGTCATAATTAACTCTAGAGTTATGCTCATTTCTCGTGTATGGGAGATTTCGGAGATGGTAGCCTATCCTTCTGATTGATTTCAGCAATAATTTCAATAACATAGAGATGATCTTCCATGAAAAATCTACCTTACAAATATTCACGAAACCAGATATTACCGGTGATCCACTTGCATGAATTGATCCGTAATAATGCTAGGGAGCAGCTAATAGCCACCGCCGTTTGTTGAAGCTGAACTCGAAGCCATACTTCGACACATGTGAACTGCGGCCTTATTGACTGGCGTGTTATGCTGTGGTCCATAATGCTTATTCACCAAAGCGAACTATAGAGATAGATATTAGCGATGTTGAGATTAAACTCCCTGGTCCTGTGGTTACAAGGATCATATCGGCAACAAAATTTGCTTCAAATATAGTCCTATCAGGCAAGATGATCCCCTTTGCCTGGTGGTTCTTATTGGCGTCACTGAGCATGGACATTAATGATCTAATTGCTGTCAAAGATCCTTATCGAGAGTTAAAAGCCATAACTTAGCCAAACTTCTTAATGCCCTGCCAGCTCGCGACTTAACAAGCGTATCTTCAAAGCTTGCTACTGGGAATGGTGTGCCCTTGATTTTTGGAATGCAATAACAAAGATATTCCCGGAAACGCAGCACCAACGCTGTTAGATATACAAAACAGCTAATGTGCTCCCTTCACTACCCAAAAGCATACAATCGAAAATTAAGAACGAGCTACGGAAGATTTCTGGCTACCAGAGATCCGTAATAATGCCGCTAATAATACCCTTGATGTTTTGTTGGCAAGGTTTTCATCACTCTTCATCAATAATGAAGAAGCTGGAGAAATATTGAAAAGAACTGCTGGCATTCTTTGACTTTCTCGTCAGCGCACTCAGCCAGTCAATAAGAACTACGAATCCAATTGAATTGACTTTGGCGACTAGCAAGTCAGCATATTTAGCCAGATTATATTTTGAGGGTACAACACCAGCATATCTAAACCTTCATAAAATAGTATATTGATCTTTTTAGGTAATGCTTCCCATGGCGTAAAAACCCCAAGTTCAAGATTATAATGGAGTGTTTCATCATATATGTGCAAATAGCGCCAGCGTTTTCCTGTCCCTTTTTTTAGCATACTTGATTAAACTTTATTGAAAGTAGTACACTATGGGTGACCTATGCAGCTTTCCTTAGGAAAGGTAGCTATATGATCATGATCTAAGTACTATTTTATATTCTGTGATATACTAATTTTTCAGAAATGCTTCCAGATGGCTCGGAATAAATCACATAAAATGGTAACCTGGTAAATCAGGAAGATAACATGCGACTTTGCGTGTTACATGGTCTGTTTATTCGAAGTGCTTTCTGATCTCCATTCCGAAATTAATGATGAAAGACAGACTGAATTTTCATGGTTCTCCAAAAGAGGCTATACAGCAATGCAATCAAACTCAGTCCTTAATTTTTTATCGATACGCAAATATTATCCACCTTTAATCCGATTATGGTAAGTTTTTTAAAAACGCTAAAAACCAAGCTAATGATGCTTTAATAGAACTAGATTTAGGGGACAATAACTGAAAATATGCTTGCCGACGAATTCATCACCTATAGGGAACTATATATAACCCCTCTCATTTCGCCCCATTGGACAAACAAAAAGATAACTGGCCAGATAGACCTGACGAATCCTGATAGAATGATGATTTCCATTTCTATAGCAGGGGCGCGATACTCCCTACCAAGAGGGTAATTTACTCAGATATATCTGAGTTATTAGCAAATCTAGTGTATGATGGTCAGGCTACGTTCCACTTTGATGCTTTGTAAATCTGTTCTTCATCCTTAAATTAAAGGTTGTTTACAAGCATGATCATCAGGTAAAATCCCTTAGCTGCTTCCAGCTTTTTTTAGCAAAAGTCTAACAACTTAAATAGCATTCAATGATTTTTCTTAAACCAGAGTTCTTTGCGCGTTAGCTTCTCGTAGCCTCAGTGTCGCAAAAACCGATTTCAATCGGATTCGTTATTCTTAATTGACGCCAAGTACGCTGAGGGGAACTCATAGAATGCCAGAAATTCTTCTCAATCTTTCTCCAGCTTCTTCATCGTTTCAGCAGAATACCGCTAAAACCTTCCAAACAAAACATCAAGAGCTTTATACGGTATCACGAGTCTCTTTTAGGCATAAACCTTCCAAGCAGCTCAACCTTAACTTTCAGTTCTATGCCTTTGAGGAGTAAAACTAGCACATTAGCTATTTTGTCTACCCAACACCATTGGTGCTACGTGTCAGGAAATATCTTTTCTATTGCATTTGCATTCCAAAAAACAAAGGCACACATCCCCCGTAGCAATCTTGGAAGACACGGTTAAGCCAAGGTGCTTGTGTAGGCCATTGAGAAGTTCGTCCCACTTTGCTTCTAACTATAAATAACCATCTTTGACCGCAACTACCACTTACCTCTATCCTCAGTGACGCCAATAATGAGTAACAGGAAAAGGCGATCATCTTGCCTGACAGGACTGTATATACCATCAGCAAAGAAATAAACCTAGCGCGTATCACTTAAATCATGAAGCACCATTGCCTCTAATCTTAAAGCCATTTTTATTTCAGTCTGCTGATGCTACTCTAGCAGAAAAATACCCAATGTGCTTTTTCACAAAGAAGCATTCATAGCTTCGTAAAAATTACCGGTGGAAATTCCTTACAGTTACAACTATGGTAGCAACTCTTCGATGTTTTTGTACGCTTTAAATAAGGCGGGAGCAATGAGCTATTGAAGCATATTTCGTTGCTGCTATGAGATCCATGGCCTTAGCCACTTTAATCTCAACATCAGCAATAATAATTTGTATAGTTTTCTGTGGCAAATAATCATTACTAACAACCGCATGCCGCCCCGTTGTTGAAAAGACGGCGTTCACAGCATGCGCAGCATGGCTTCGAGCTTAGCCTCAACGGTGCTGGCTATCAAAGCTGCTCTGGCACCATTACGGATGAGTTCATGCAAAGAATTATAGGTAATATTTAGTTTCGCACATACCTATTTGGTAGACTGTTTTATGGCATATCATCTCTCTATTTGTTAATATTATATACAAAATTAATCAGCAGTATACGCCAGCATCTTCAAAACTCCATACACTAAAAAATAAGCATAAATCTAATTATCTACGATGTATGTTGAATAGCTTAACTTTACGGGAGTCAGCAAGTGAGTCAAGCAAAACAAATAAGCATTAATTTGAAAATAGCCTTTAGATGGCGTCACTACTTCCTTGCTTCAACAGCGACAGTCAAACATAAATTGCACTAATTAGTATTGTTATAGTCGACGAAATATTTTTCCATGAATCCATTAAAAGAAAAACGTTATATCCACATAGGAAAGCTAGAAAACGCGGAAGAGAGCAAAAGATAAAAGGAAAGAACAAATCTAAGTCTTAATCACCTGATATCGATAAGCTCATGTGAGCGATAAGATTCTTGAAGAGTTTAATGTAGAGTATCTTAGCCGTTTCCTTGAGCCGATCATCGATAACGAGTTCATCCTTATAAAAATAATTATCAAGATTAATTTTTATACAATCAACATAGATATAATCATCTAGCCTAACAAAGAACTTACAATAAAGAATCACAAAATTTTAAAACAAATCAGAAATTTATTATATTAATTTTTATGAATATAATTTATAATTAAATTTTAATATAAAATCTTTTAAAGAAATACAAGATTGCTCAAAGTTTCTTCTTTTATATCTCGTAAAAATGCGTAATATATATGCTTTTATAGTCAGAGAATGCTATTCTTTTATCGCCTATGTATATTGTGCTCAATTTTAAATAAAAATTGCCTTATTGTAGCACCATTGAGTGTGTACCACCACAATAGGGTATTTCGGTCACTATGTTACTCAATGGGTGCTGATTAAAAATGTCAGAGAAATGCTATTTTCCAATCCTCAGGTTTAGAAAACAGACAAATCTAGATTCAGAATAATGATCCATTCTGATGAATTAAGCAATTGTTCTGTGCAAATATTCCAGGTGCTGATCCCGATAAAATGGCACCAGCTGCATAAATTAATGTTGCAACTGCATCTTGTACTCAGATCATCGATATCAATATTGGGTGTGTCCTGCAAAAAAACGAACTCTAAGTTAGCAGATTCAGCATTATTGCACTATCAAGAGCTGATTTAGCTAATTCTATTAGCTGTGTTGTGAATGTAGTTGATGTTCCTGTTACATTAAAGATTCGTACTGATTGGTTACCTGAAGAACAGAGCTGTATAAAAATACCTTAACTACTCAAACGTTGTGGTATTCAAGATGTAACTATTCATGCTAGAATTCGTTTCTGCTTATTTAAGGGTTTAGGTAAATATGACTGCATTTAAGCAGCTAATCAAATGTTGCTATTTCTATTTATCACTAATGGCGATATTAGTTACCCGCTTAAAAGCATAGCAGTGCTTGACTATACTAGGCATTAGGCCTTAATGATTCCTAGAGTTGCTCATGGAAGTCCTGGATGTTTTAGGAAATTCACTATTACCTGGAAACAGGTAAGTTACTGCTACCTATGCCTATTGTGATGTGCAGTGCTTATGCAAACGCATGTTCATGTTAAAAAGCTGCACGATTTTTACCGGTTCACGCAAAGGAACCCGAGGGCAGCGTACGCAAGTACGCTCTCTTGGTACTTAAGAGAACATGCACCCTGATGAGACCAGTTTCGGCGCATATTCAACACTATAGAGGATCCCAGCGAACAACTGGAAGTGTGTTGGAGGCGCTTATTCGAAAAATTTTGCGTAAATCAAAGAAAAGAGCTGACAGAATTATGTTCGAACAACGCGGAAATTTTGACGTACTAACCGTTGATACTGTAAATTCACAAGATCAAATAACTCAAAAGCCATTACGTGATTCAGTTAAACAAGCACTGAAAAACTATTTTGCCCAACTTAATAACCAGGATGTTAATGAGTTATATGAATTAGTATTGACTGAGGTGGAAAAACCATTATTAGATATGGTAATGCAATATACTCGTGGAAATCAGACCCGTGCTGCATTAATGCTAAGTATCAACCGTGGAACTCTACGTAAAAAATTGAAAAAATATGGTATGAATTAGTTACATGTAACTCTTATAATACTGCTTAAAAAGCACTTTTATCTTTTTATTTAAGTTCTTTTTTATTAGAGTTTTACTTATATCTTCTGTATTAGATTTCGAAGATGGTGGAATCTTTTTAATTAATTTTATGAATTATTTCAAGATTATAGATGATGATATACCATGAAAAAGTCTATCCTACAGGTAGACACAAAACCAGATATTACCTCTAATCTCTTGCATGAACTTATTCTTAACGGTTATTTACCACAGCAAACTATACAGACGACGGATATTGATGATATTGAGATTAAAGTACTTAAGGTCAATGGATCCACAACAACAACGAAATATCCTTTAACAGCTCATTGCTCCACCTTATCTGAATCATAAAAAAAGCGACGAAGAGTTACTACCATGGCTGTACCTGCGAAATATTTTCGGTAGTGATTTTCACGAAGCTCTGTGTGGAGGGGCAGCTTCTTGATTAAAAAGCACATGGTCTTTTTTTGGCAGTACCATCAGCAGATTGAAATAGCAATGGCTTGAAAAACGCAAGGCAATGATGCCTGCGTGATTTAATCGATACGCGCTATGCTTATTTCTGCACAAATGGCATATACAGAGTTATCTCAGGCAATATGATCCTTTTTATACTGGTCATTATCTGCATTACTGAGCATGGACCTAAGGATGTCGTTGCGATCTAAGATATGCTTATCGAGAGTTAGAAGCAAACTTGCCAGAACTTCTCAATCCACTGCGAGCACGTGGACCTTAACCATATCTTCCCACTTTCTTGCTACGGGGAAGAAAGTGGCTTAGTTTTTAAAATGCAATAGTAAAGATATTCCCTGATATGCAGCACCAACGCTGTTGTATACAAAATAGGTAATGTACTGCCTTCAATGCCCAAAAGGCATGCAACCAAAATTAAGCCTGAGCCGCAGGAGGCCGTGGCAGAGAACGGTGCTATACTGCTAATAATGCCATTGATGTTTTGTTAGCAAAATTTTCAGCAAGTATCCTGCCTGTAGCGATAAAGAAACTTGAGGATGAAGAAACTGGAGAAAGAACGAAAAGAACTGCTAGCATTCACGAGTTTCCCACCGCCAGAACACTTGGCATCAATAAGAACGAGGAATCCAATTAAATCAGCTTTTGCAACAGTAAGATTACGAAAACCAACGCGCGAAACTGTAGTTCGAGAAAAAACAACCCTTTCAATACTATTTAAGCTACTCGTATTTGCTCAAGAAAAGCTAGAATCAGCTAAGGAGATTTAACCTGTTTACCTCCATGGTGGTAAACAAAATCCAATTTAAGGATGGAGAACAGGTTCACGAAGCATTAGAGTGGAACGTAGCCAGCAGCGCCAGTGACCGCCATATACCAGATTTGCTAATAACTCTCTCCAATCTTATTGGCTCTCAATGAGAGAATAACATAAAGAATAAATGTTACTTTGTACTAAATATCTTATCGCCAGCATCACCTAAACCAGGAACAATATAACCATGATCATCCAAATAATCATCAATAGATGCAGTATAAAGTTCAACATCTAGATGAGCAACTTCTAGTACCTTAATATAGTACCTTAATACCTTCGTGTACAGCAACTAATACTAATATTTTGATAGCATGACAACTTATTTGTTTAAGTAAATCAATTGTGGCAATCATTGAACCACACCAGTTGCCAACATCTGGTCAACAACCAATGCCATGCGTTCATTAATATTTGAAGCAAGCTTTTGAAAATACGGAATAGGCTCCAACGTTTTTTCATTACGATATACACCAACAACACTTATGCGGGCACTAGGAATATTTTCCAACACCCAATCCATCATTCCCAATCCAGTATGTAAAATTGGCACGACGGTAATTTTCTTTTAATTTACTTAATATTTACCTGATCACACCACCATTTTATTGTAATTATCTCTATTTCTAAGTTTGCTCTTGCTTAATAAGTTAATAGATTGCCCACTTCTGAAGCCAATTCATAAAAGGTTTAGTGCTAATATCTTTATCCCAGAATAAACCCAATTTATGTTTAACTAACGGGTGTTTTACCTCAACGATTTTTACGCTAGTCTCCTTCAGTACAAATCATCTACAAATAAAGAATTATTAGATAATAGCGCTTTTTTAGACCTGTTGCAGTGATAGATTAAGGTTTTCTATGGATGGAATTCATTTTTGCAGGCTTTTAAGTTTTATTATGAAAAGCAATATAAGGGTCTCATAAATGTTTGCTTATTGTGGTAAAATTATTCCTATTTCTATCTATTTTACAAAATGTAATCGCCTTGGAAGCTTACCGTACAGTAAAATTTTTCTCAGCTATAAAGATGCAAAGATGCTGATAATATAGTGGTCGAACGTATTAAAAGTGCAGCTAAAGAAACCCACAGTCTCCGAAAGTAATGGGAAGATTAGGCGCACTTTGTGCCTTACTAGAAAAATATTGTGAGCCAATATTAGTTTCAGTAACAGATGTGGTGTCAAAATAAAACTGCACCTGGAATGAATTTAAAACGTCATGATATCATTAGCATTGATTTAGTTGCTATATGCGTTAATGTTCTGATTGTTAAAAGTACAGAACCATTTTCTCTATTATTACGCAACAAACCGGCAACCGGTAAGCTAGAGATCAACATAGCAACCAGCATGATCAATTAAAAGCTTTGCAGAAAATTGCAAAGAATCAGATTGTGGCCCTCATCTGTTGTCAGTAGTGAAATAATAGAGATGCCTGGTATCTATTATACTGAAAATTATGATAGAGGAGGTTTTTGTGTTGGTGTACTAAAAAATAAAAATTATTAATGGTAGCAAAGTTAAAGATGACGATACTCAATAAAATTGCTTTACCTTCTAGCAGGCCATCTCATTCCCTAGTTATTCATTAATTAGAAAAATTCTACAGTTAAACTAAATAGATCCAACAACAATACAACTAGAAAATAAGTCACTTACTGATCATTTATTAACCCAATAACACCCATCTATAATGTAAAAAGCATTCTAACGTTAATTGAAAACAGAATACTCATAGAATTGCTACTATAACTGCTGGAGTTTTTAAACGTTGCTACCGCCTTATCTAAACCTTCCAAAAATCAGCGAATAGTTAATACCATAGCTATACTTGTAAGGCATCTCTATCGGTGATTTTCACGAAACTCTAAGAGAGTTTCTCAGTGAGAGAGTACATAGCCCTATTTGGCAAGTACATCACCAGACTGAAACAGCAATGGCTTGAAGACCAAAGCCAATGGTGCCTGTGTAATTTAAGCGATACGCGTTACGTTTATTTTTGAGTTGATGCTATATACAGTCCTCATCAGGTAAGATGATTGCCTTTATCTACTGGTCATTATCAACGTCAGTGAGCATGGGCGTAAGGAGCTAATTGTGCTTGAAGATGGTTATCGATAGTCAAAAGTGAACTGAGTCTAACTTCTTAATGGCCTACCAAGCACGAGGGCTTAACCATATCTCTTAGGCTTGCTACATGAGACGATGCTCTTAATTTTTTGGAATGCAATGGCAAAGATATTCTCGGACACGCAGCACCAACACTGTTGGGCACACAAAACAGTTAATGTGCTGGCTTCACTTTCCAAAGGCACAAAACCAAAATTAAAGCTGAACTGCAGGAGGTCTTCTCATACCAGAGAGCCGCGAAATGCCGCTAATAAAATCCTTGATGTTTTATCAACAAGGTTTTCAGTGAAGTATCCTGCAGCAATGAAGAGGCTGAAGAAATATCGAGAAGAACTGCTAGTATCCTACGATTTACCGTCAGAGCAAGAGCAATAGTGGGCGTCAATAAGAACGAGGAATCTGATTGAATCACCTTTTGCAACAGTGATGGCCTACACGAAGGGCAACACGCAAAAAACTATGGTTCAAAAAAATAACTATTTCAATGCTATTGAAGCTGCTAACTCTAGGGGTAAACAACGTTCAATTTAAGGATGGAGAACAAATTTACAAAGCATCAGAGCGAAGCCTAACTGTCATACAGCAGATTTGTTAATAACTCTTTCAATAATAAACTGATGCTCTATATTAATCATGAATGTGTTTGTCATACAGATCACTTCATTTAACAAAGGCTTCATAGCTTCTTCAAACCAATAATACAGAACACTGGCTTTATTATCTAATTGATGGATAAATAGGAGATCTTCACCTTCTAAATGTCATAGTGTAGTTAACTCGTTTTTTCTAGTAGGCATTTGATATCTTAATTGGGATTAAAACTTAGCATATTAAAATAGTTATTATGAATATTCTGTATTTTTAATCAATTTAGTTAAAAACTAATAGCAAAATCAACCTAAGTAATAAATCAGAGCAATTATATTTTAGCAACAAACTAAGTTATTAGCAAATCTGCTGTATGACGGGGTGGTTCATTGGTGTCAGGCTAGGCTGATACGCACTCTCATTCTTTATAAATTTGTTCTGCATCATTAAATTGGACGTTTTTTACCAGCAGGATCAGCAATCAAATCCCATTAAGCTGGTTCCACTTTTTCTGAGCAGACTGTAGCACCTTAAATACCATTGAAAGGGTTGTTTTTCTCAAACCGCAGTTTTCGCGTATCGGCTTCGTAGCTTCTCAGTATTGCAAAAGCCGATTAAATTAGATTCGTCGTTCTTATTTGACGCCCACTGCTCATGACAAAAAATCATAAATGCCAGCAGTTTTTTCGATATTTCTCCAGCCTCTTCATTGCTGCAGGATACTTCACTGAAAGCTTATCGATAAAACATCAAAGATTTTATTAGCGGCATTTCGCAGCTCGCTGCTAGGAGAAGACCTCCTGCAGTTCAGCCTTAATTTTGGCTTTGTGCCTTTGTAAAGTGAAGGCAGCACATTAACTGTTTTGTGTACCCAATAGCATCGTTTTGCTAGGTGTCCTGGAATATCTTTGCCATTGCATTCTAAAAACCAAGAGCACCCTCTTTCGTAGCAAGCCTGGAAGATACGGTTAAGCCATGCGCTATCAGACCATTGAAAAGTTAGACAAAGTTCACTTCTGACTATCGATAACCATCTTCAAGCACAATTATCTTAGCTCCTTACGTCCATGCTCAGTGACATCAATGTGAGAAGCAGAAAAAGGCGATCATCTTGCCTGATAGGAGACGGTATATGCTATCGGGCAAAAAATAAACCTAGAGCGTATTACTTAAATCAAAAAGGCCACTATTGCCTATGCTCTTTAAACCATTGCTGTTTTAGTTTACTTATGGTATTCTAAGAGATCCCATCAATGTGCGTTTTTACCAAAAAGTGCCCCCCTAGAGCTTCATAAAATCAGCAGTGAAGATACCTCCTTCATGTACAGTAAAATGCTAGCAACTCTTCAACGCTTTGTACACGCTTCAAATAAGCCGCTAGCAACGACCTGTTGAAGCATATTCCATTGCCACTACGATATCCACCCTGATCTTAGGTCACTTTAATTTCAACATCACCTATACCAGTCTGTGTATAGTTCGCTGTGGCAAATAACTGTTACGGACGAGGGCATAGACACGTCCATCGGTAAAGCAGCGTTCAGCATGTTATAGCAGATGGCTTCGAGCTTAGCCTCAACGGGGGTAGCTTATCAGCTGCCTGGCACCACCATATACAGATAAAATCACATAAGGGATCATATACAATATTTGGTTTTTTACGGATACCTGTAAGGTAGACTTTTCATGACATATGATCTCTCTGTTGTTAACATCATCCACGAAATTAATCAACAGGATACATACGCCAGTATATCAGCATATACCGTATACAAGAAATGAGCATAACTTAAACCTACTGAGTCTGTAGCAAAATAAGATGCTTATAGAATAAGTTCAAGATTTAGATAATGTTGTAATAGAGATTTATATGGCACTTTTATCCCGACTATTTTATTAATACTAATTATGAACGAAAATTGCTTTGTCAGCATGACACATTATCATTTTTAAAATCTGCTTTATATCTATAGTTCTCCATCTCTTCTAAAAGAGTACTTCGATAGGGTATTAACCTGAAATTTTGTTTGTGAACAAAGAACTTAAAGGGAAATATTGGCAGTCACTTGTTACCAACGGAGAGCCTAAAGAAGGTTACCAATTTACCAATATAGTGCTTATAATCGTTTCCCATTAATTTAATTGCTACGTCCTTTTAAATTTATTGCTAATTGGTCTGCTGCCAAGTGACACAATACAACAGACTTTTCTTGTTCACTTAATACTTTATATGTCTGTGTTTAGCAAAGGCTTTTATGCTTTTCTAGGGATCTTGATTTGTTACAATACGCAAAAAATTTTTGGCGGTTCAGGTATTAACGGTGCCATTATTGCGTCGTTTTTTATTCTAGGCTATGGATCCTCACGCCACAACAGTCATCTTCATCCAAGATGACTACCTTTTCAATTACACTATTGATGCTCGGGGTAACATTATTGGTAATTTACTTGCTTGTATCTGTATGGTGTGCCTTGGTTGAAAAACAAATCAGGAAAATTATTCCCGCTAATTTATATATGATAGTGACTTAAGGAATCACATTGTTGATTGTTGGCACCATGATTTATACAAGTATTATACTAATTGGTAACTATTTATTGGTATGTCCTAGTTATTTATAGACTTAAATGGCAATCCATTTGGTATCGCTATATTAGCTGCTCTATTTTTGATCGCTGTTATTTTTGTGTACACCACAAGGTTTTATTCCAGTTTATTTCGCTTGAATAGAGACAGAAGAGTTTAATTCTCTTTTTCTGATTCTGGCTATCGCAGGAGGTTGTCAAATTGATGTAACATTACCACTCTATATCAAAGCAGATAAAAATTCTGGTTTACATAATCAGATACGAGGACAATAATTATCTCGAGTTTATTAGGTATTAGTGAACATTTAATCTATAGAATATAGTCTACCAGACATTAAACCTTTTATAACCACTTGTCTAAGTTGGACACGCTGGTAGTTTTTTATCGAATTGGTTATTTGCTTATGTCAACCAATTAGCCTCAATTCGGTTTTAACCCATCTAGATTAATTACTATTCCAGTGATGACATCTATAAGCGGTATTTTAGCAATATACTTACCTATATTACTGGCTTACTTATTTCCTATTTATTTTGTTTTATTTTTACCTATTTGTTCGCTACTAAAATGTCGATTTAAATTAAAAAAATGGATATATAGACTAGTGTGTAAAAATGCTCATTCTAATATTAAAAATAAACTAAGCATTAGGCAAATGAAGCATAATAGCGATTAACAAACCAAAGCCAGCTAAATAAAACCACTGATTAAATAAACAATCAACATAACAAAAAGTTACGATCAGAATCGAGTTAATGTAGTTATGTAGTTATCAGCAACATTATAACTACTTGTTTGGTCTTAGATCATTATATAGACCATACTCGCACACCCCTATTCATGGCAATATGACTACTATATAAAATATAGTTGAGGACAAAATATCATGATGATTAGGCTCCATCGTCAGGCAACTACAACACCTAAATCACTGCTGCTCTTCAGGGCAGCAAAGAGCCTACGTCTACTTTAGCTAAGCGTTATGGGATACCAAAACTTACCGTTGTTGTTAAATGGCAAAAATAAAATGATGTTGATGATCATAGCTATAATTCTCATCGTTTGCTGACGACGCTTGTTGCCCGCTCAAGAAGCCGTAGTCGTTTTCCTGAAAAATATTTTTGCTCACTCTCGCCGATTTTCTGACAATTATAGGAGAATTCCTGAACCTCTAGTATCTCGGTCTCTACCCTAGAATCAGTGTTTATGTAGGTCAATGAGGGGAAATTTGTATGAAATAAGAGCCAGCGGGGGAGGAAGCCAGAGGCGCCTCATAAAGCCAAAGCATAAAGCGTTCAAAAGGTACGAGCTTGATCTATCTGCACGATAGATATGAAATATTTTCTGCAAATGTCAAACAAAACTTCACAACATTATCTTTTCATAGGTATAGATCGCGCCACTCGATGGATTTTTATCCGTCTTTACAAGGGCAAGACACCCCGGTCAATGCTCAACGCTTCTTACGTGATCTTAACCGAGCATGTCCCATAGCTATCCATCAGGTATTTATAGATAATGGCAAAAAATTTATAGACCGCCTTTTTGATCTACGAAAACGTTCAGCTACCAAAATAGGAATTTAACCGTTTGTATACAGAAGTTTGTATAGAACACCAATTTAGCCCGCTGATACAGCTTTAAACGAATGGTATGGCCAAGCGATTTAATTACCTCATAGAAAATGAGCTGGAAAATTATCATTTCAATTCAGGTAAAGAGCTTAAAATCACTTTACATCAATATGTTTGGCTATACAATCAGGAATTACCGCAATCAGTATTACGATAGTAAAACTCTATTGCAGTCTATGAAAGATTAGTTCAAAATTAAACCTAAATTATTTAAAAGGAAAGCATACTATTTTTTGGGATATGACATTTATTTTAAATAAGCCTTTGACTTATTGCCTATTAGTAACAGAGCCTGCTTATGGAACTCAGCAGGCAACCAATGCCTGGCAATTCGCCAATGCTTTAATTATGAAAGGACATATACTAAAGACTGTTTTTTTCTATCAAGAAGGTGTTCATAACGGTAATCAATTAATTTCACCAGCTAACGATGAATTTAATTTACTTATAGGATGGAAAACATTAGCAAAGCAGACAGGATGCCAATTAAATATCTGTGTTACTGCTGCATTACGACGGGGTATTATTGATGAAACTGAAGCTAAAAATATTGGCTTACCTTGTGCTAATCTAGATGAAGATTTTGTATTGAGCGGCTTAGCTAACCTAGCTGAGACCATGCTTGTCTGTGATCGCACAGTTCAATTTTAAGTTAAATATGAAAAAAATAGCATTTATATTTATGAAAATACCTCATGGAACTTCAAATGGGCGTGAAGGATTAGATGCATTACTTGCAACTTCTGTATTAACTGAAAATATTGGTGTTTTCTTTATTTCTGATGGTGTTTGCCAATTACTTCCCAAACAAAATCCGGATAAACTTTTGACGCGTGATTATATTTCAACCTATAAATTACTATCATTATATGATATTAATACTTGCTATATTTGTCAGGAAGATCTTGAAGCAAGGGGATTCAGTGCTGACACTAGCTTTGTTATACCAACAACAGTTATTCCTGCTAACAGGCTTAGAGGTTACCTAGCAGATTATGATGTAATTCTGACTTTCTAGTTAAATAGAAGACTAACATGTTATATACTATTTCTACTTCTCCTTATTATAGTGATTTTAATTCACTAATTAGCTTATTAACGGAACAGGATGAGCTATTATTATTACAAGATGGTGTTTTGCTGGGACATAAAATCTTACCGGATAATAAAAATAATAATTTTTTAATACAATTACAAGATAAAGGAATTCATGTTTTTAGTTTACAAAATGATATTGAAGGAAGAGGGTTAATGTCATATATGTCATCTTATGTCCGTCAGATATCTTATGTTAATTTTGTGCAATTAACGGTAAAGCATCCACAATATTTTGCTTGGTAAAAGTTATGCTTATTTCTAGTCTATGGGGTTTTGAAGATGCTAGCCTATCCTGCTGATTGATTTAGTTAATGATTTCAATAACAGAGAGATGATATGTCATAAAAAGTCTACCCTAGCAGGTAATCCGCAAAATCAGATATTACCTATGATCCCTTGCATAAACTCATCCATAATGGCGCAAGGCACCTCTGATATAAGTACCGTTAAGACTGAAATTGAAACTATGCTGCGACAACATGCTGAATGCCGCCTTATCACCTTCGTTATGCCGTCATCCATAACGGTTATTACCGCAACAAACCATACAAAACTGCTATTAGCAATCTTGAGATTAAGGTGCCTAAAGTTAGAGATCGATGGGACAATAGAATATGCTTCAACAGATCGTTGCTAGCTCCTTATCTTAAGCGTGTACAAAACGTCGAAGAGTTGCTATACCATATAACTGTAGCTGTGAAGCAGCTCATCCCTCGGTAATTTTTACAAACCTCTAGAGTTGCTTCATCTTACT
The DNA here is from genome assembly GCA_052171895.1 of Arsenophonus sp. NEOnobi-MAG3. GTDB lineage: Bacteria > Pseudomonadota > Gammaproteobacteria > Enterobacterales > Enterobacteriaceae > Arsenophonus. The sequence goes on along the minus strand of JBQMRN010000001.1, from coordinate 632,645 downwards.
AAAAAAACATGTGGTCTCTTCTCTGCCACCAGGACACCATAAGCAGACTGAAACAGCAATGACTTGAAGAGCAGAGGCAATGGTACCTACGGGATTTAAGCGATACGCGCTACCTTTATTTCTTAGACGATGACATATACAGTTCTGTCAGCTAAGATGATCATCTTTTCTTCTTATGGTCATTATCAACGTCACTGAGCATGGACGTAAGGAGCTAATTGTAGTCAAAAATGCTTATTGAGAGTCAGAAGCGAACTGGCCAGAACTTATATCAATAGCCTTGGAGTACGTGCCTTAACTGTATCTTTTAAGATTGCTAGAGGAGACACTGCTCTTGATTTTTGGAAGGCAATGGTAAAGATATTTCCAGACTAAGCAGCACCAACTCTGTTGGGTACACAAAACAGCTAATATGCTAGCTTCACTCCCTAACGACATGCAACTGAAACTTAAAGCCTGAGCTGCGAAAGGTCTGACTAGCGAAGAATCACGATGCCGCTAATAAAGCCATTGATGTTTTATTAACAAGTTTTCAGCGAAGTATCCTACAGCGATGAAGAAGCTGGAGAAAGATCAAGAAAGAACTTCTGGTGGCATTTTGCGACTTCCCCCTCAGAACATTGGCATCAATTAAGAACAACGAATCTGATTGAATCAGCTTTTATAACACTAAGGGTACGAACTAGTTGACGCGAAAAGTGTAGTTCGAAAAGCAACCCTTTTAATGATATTTAAACTGCTACAATATCCCCCAGAAAAGCTGTGGGAACCCGGCTAAGGAAATTTGACCTACTCTGAACCTTACTGCTAAACAACCGATAACTTAAGAATGGAAAACAAATTCAGGAAACATTAAAGTGGTGAACGTAGCCTGACCACCATATACCAGGTTTTCTAATAACTCCTTGTAATGAATGATCCTTTCTATATTTCTTGACACCTGTCTCTGTCAGCAATAAAATTCTGCGTCTTCGTGTTTTATCATGACGATAAATGAAAGAAAATATCCCTGTTTACGAAACAAAAACCAGGAGCTTTTTTAATGGCAACAATTAATCAGCTGGTTCGCAAACCACGTAACTCGAAAGTTGTAAAAAGCAACGTTCCTGCACTGGAAGCTTGCCCGCAAAAACGTGGTGTATGTACTCGGGTGTATACTACTACCCCTAAAAAACCTAACTCAGCATTACGGAAAGTATGCCGTGTTCGTTTAACTAATGGTTATGAAGTAACTTCTTATATTGGTGGTGAAGGCCATAATTTGCAGGAGCACTCAGTAATCTTAATTCGTGGTGGTCGTGTTAAAGACTTACCAGGTGTGCGTTATCACACTGTCCGCGGTGCACTGGACTGTTCTGGTGTAAAAGATCGCAAACAAGGTCGTTCTAAATACGGTGCTAAGAGGCCGAAAGCTTAATGCTTCCCCATTAAGTAAAGGCAAACATTTAATTTTTAATCTCAAAATAAACTGATAGAATTTTTGAGAACCCTGAATTTAAAAGCGGAGTATATTCATGCCACGCCGTCGTGTAATTGGTCAACGTAAAATTCTACCTGATCCAAAGTTTGGATCAGAATTATTGGCTAAATTTATTAATATTTTGATGGTAGATGGTAAAAAATCTACTGCAGAAGCAATTGTATATACTGCACTTGAGGCACTAGCTCAACGTGCTGGAAAAGATTATTTAGAAGCATTTGAAATAGCTCTGGACAATGTTCGTCCAACAGTGGAAGTTAAATCACGCCGTGTTGGTGGTTCAACTTACCATGTTCCTGTTGAAGTTCGTCCTGTTCGTCGTAATGCATTAGCAATGCGTTGGATTGTTGAGGCTGCTCGTAAACGCGCTGATAAATCGATGGCTTTGCGCTTAGCAAGCGAATTATCTGATGCAGCTGAAAATAAAGGCACTGCTGTTAAAAAACGTGAAGATGTTCATCGTATGGCAGAAGCTAACAAGGCGTTTGCGCACTATCGGTGGTAACTTTCGCTAGTTATATTTCGTAATGGGTAACCCCTATGACGTTACTTTTATACGAATTGAACTATCACGAGAGAGGAAAAATGGCTCGTAAAACTCCTATTATGCGTTATCGCAACATCAGTATTAGTGCCCATATTGATGCTGGTAAGACCACTACAACTGAACGTATCCTATTTTATACTGGGGTGAGCCATAAAATTGGTGAAGTTCATGATGGCGCAGCAACGATGGACTGGATGGAGCAGGAGCAGGAGCGTGGTATTACTATCACTTCAGCTGCAACTACTGCTTTCTGGTCTGGTATGGGTAAACAGTTTGATGAACACCGTATCAACATCATTGATACACCAGGACACGTTGACTTTACTATTGAAGTAGAGCGCTCTATGCGTGTTCTTGATGGTGCTGTAATGATTTATTGCGCAGTTGGTGGCGTCCAACCACAGTCTGAAACAGTTTGGCGTCAGGCAAATAAGTATCAAGTACCCCGTATTGCATTTATTAATAAAATGGATCGCATGGGTGCTAATTTCTTGCGTGTTGTTGAACAGATTGAAACACGTCTGCTAGCAATACCAGTTCTACTTCAGTTACCTATTGGTGCTGAAGAATCATTTACTGGTGTTATAGATTTAGTTAAAATAAAAGCAATTCAGTGGAATGACAGTGATCAAGGAATCACTTTTGTTTATGAAGATATTCCAAAAAACTTACAAGCTCAAGCTGAAGAGTGGCATGATAAGCTGATTGAAGCTGCCGCTGAAGCATCAGATGAGTTGATGGAAAAATATTTTGCTGGCAAAGAACTGTCTGAAGAAGAGATCAAACAAGCATTACGTAAGCGGGTATTAAATAATGAAATTATTTTGGTTACGTGTGGTTCTGCCTTTAAAAACAAAGGTGTGCAAGCAATGCTGGATGCGGTTATTGAATATTTACCCGCGCCTACTGATATCCCAGCAATTAAAAGTGTTTTAACCGATGGTAAAAACACAGCAGCAGAACGTCATGCAAGTGATGATGAGCCTTTTTCAGCATTGGCATTCAAAATTATAACTGACCCATTTGTTGGTAATTTGACTTTCTTCCGGGTTTACTCTGGTGTTGTTAACTCAGGGGATACCGTTCTTAACCCAGTTAAGGATAAAAAAGAGCGGTTTAGTCGTATCGTTCAGATGCATGCTAATAAACGTGAAGAAATTAAAGAAGTCCGAGCAGGTGATATTGCTGCTGCTATCGGTCTTAAAGATGTGACTACTGGTGACACGCTATGTGCTATGGATGCGCCAATTATTTTAGAGCGAATGGAATTTCCACAACCTGTTATCTCGGTAGCTATTGAACCTAAAACTAAAGCCGACCAAGAAAAAATGGGTATTGCTTTAGGTCGTTTGGCTCAAGAAGATCCATCTTTCCGGGTCTCAACAGATGAAGAATCTGGCCAAACAATTATTGCTGGTATGGGTGAGCTGCATCTGGAAATATTGGTTGACAGAATGCGTCGTGAATTTAAAGTTGAAGCAAACGTTGGTAAACCACAAGTAGCATACCGTGAGACTATTCGTAAGTCTGTTGAGCAGGAAGGTAAGTTTGTTCGTCAGTCTGGTGGTCGTGGTCAATTTGCTCATGTATGGATACGCATTGAACCTTTGAAAGCAGGGCATGAAATTGGTTATGAATTCCACAACGAAATCGTTGGTGGCGTTGTACCTAAAGAGTACATACCTGCGGTGGATAAAGGCGTTCAAGAACAGATAAAAAATGGTGTTCTAGCTGGCTACCCCATTGTTGATGTCAAAGTGACATTGTATTATGGTTCGTATCATGAGGTTGATTCCTCGGAAATGGCATTCAAAATTGCAGGTTCTATGGCTTTCAAAGAAGCTTTCATGAAAGCAAACCCAATTTTACTAGAGCCTATCATGAAAGTTGAAGTTGAAATGCCTGAAGATTATATGGGTGACGTAATTGGTGATCTGAATCGTCGTCGTGGTATGATTGAAGGTATGGAAGATACAGCAACTGGTAAGACAGTTTCTGCTCAAGTACCATTGTCAGAAATGTTTGGTTATGCCACAGATCTGCGTTCACAAACTCAAGGCCGTGCTTCTTATTCAATGGAATTTTTAAAGTACAATGAAGCACCAACCAATGTTGCTCAAGCAATTATTGAAGCTCGTAAAGCTAAGTAATAGGCTTTTATTTTAACTATTTAATCTTGTTCTCTCCTAATTATTTCAGAGAACTTTATAAGGAATAGAGTCGTGTCTAAAGAAAAATTTGAACGTAAAAAACCACACGTTAACGTTGGTACAATTGGCCACGTTGACCATGGTAAAACAACTTTAACTGCAGCAATTACCAGCGTATTAGCGAAAAAATATGGTGGAACTGCACGTGCATTTGATCAAATTGATAATGCACCGGAAGAAAAAGCACGCGGTATCACCATTTCTACTTCTCACGTAGAATACGATACACTAACCCGGCATTATGCCCACGTTGATTGCCCAGGCCACACAGATTATGTAAAGAACATGATTACAGGTGCGGCACAAATGGACGGCGCAATTTTAGTGGTTGCAGCAACAGATGGTCCAATGCCACAAACGCGTGAGCATATCCTATTAGCTCGCCAGGTAGGCGTTCCTTATATCATCATTTTCCTCAACAAATGTGATATGGTTGATGATGAAGAGTTATTGGAACTGATTGAAATGGAAGTACGTGAACTGCTTTCTCAGTATGATTTTCCAGGAGACGACACGCCGGTAATCAAAGGTTCAGCGTTGAAGGCTCTAGAAGGCATTCCAGAGTGGGAAAAGAAAATTATAGAGTTAGCGGATACGCTGGATAGTTATATTCCAGAACCAGAGCGTGCGATAGATAAAACGTTCTTGTTGCCAATTGAGGATGTGTTTTCGATATCAGGTCGTGGAACCGTAGTAACAGGACGTGTAGAACGTGGTATTGTTAAGGTTGGTGAAGAAGTCGAAATTGTTGGAATTAAAGATACGACGAAAACGACATGTACTGGCGTAGAAATGTTCCGTAAACTATTGGACGAAGGTCGTGCAGGTGAGAACGTAGGAGTTTTATTACGTGGTACCAAGCGTGAAGATGTAGAGCGTGGCCAAGTATTGGCAAAACCAGGTTCAATCAATCCACATACTCAATTTGAATCAGAAGTTTATATTCTGACAAAAGATGAGGGCGGTCGCCATACCCCATTCTTTAAAGGTTATCGTCCACAGTTTTATTTTAGAACGACGGATGTAACTGGCACAATAGAGTTACCAGAAGGCGTAGAAATGGTAATGCCAGGTGATAATATCAAGATGAAAGTGACGTTGATAGCGCCAATCGCGATGGATGAAGGACTTCGTTTTGCGATCCGTGAAGGTGGTCGTACAGTCGGAGCGGGTATCGTTGGTAAAATTATTGCTTAATATTTAAAAAATAAGTATAAAAATGGCATCATCGGATGCCATTTTACACTACCTTAGATAACTTAATAACCTATCTCATCAATAGGTGAGATGGTTAATTATTAGTGAGATAAACTCTTTATAAAGAACTATTGAATGTCTCTCAATAGTTGATATCATACTGGTTTATGACGTATAAAGTGATATACAATAGTGATATGTTTTATTTCGGTTAAATTTAAATTGTTTTACGAGGCAAATTGATTTTAATTATATCATAGTAACGGGTTAATTTATGAGTGTGAATAGTGATGCTCAAAAAAGCAGAGGTAGTTTTGATGTAGTAAAATGGGTATTAGTCGCGATTCTTTTAGTTATTGATATTGTTGGTAATTACTATTTTCGACAATACAATCTTGCGTTACGTATTATAGCAGTTGTTGCTATTGCCGCGCTTGCTGGTTGGATTGCATTGTTGACAGAAAAAGGAAAAGCAACTTTAGCATTTGCTCGCGAAGCTCGTATTGAAATGCGTAAAGTCATTTGGCCAACGCGACAGGAAACATTACAGACAACATTAATTGTTGGGGCAGTTACTGCCGTTATGGCACTAATTCTTTGGGGATTAGATGGTATACTGATAAGTATAGTTTCATTTATTACAGGCCTAAGGTTCTAAGATGTCTGAATCCCCTAAAAAACGCTGGTATGTTATTCAAGCATTTTCTGGTTTTGAAGCTAGAGTTGCCCAGTCATTGCGTGAGCATATCAAGTTACATGCTATGGAAGATAAGTTTGGTGAAGTAATGGTGCCAACCGAAGAAGTGATGGAAATTCGAAGTGGCCAACGTCGTAAAAGTGAACGGAAATTCTTTCCAGGATATGTTTTAGTTCAAATGACTATGGATAATGATAGCTGGCATTTAGTGCGTAGTGTACCACGTATTATGGGTTTTATTGGTGGCACACCAGATCGCCCTGCTCCTATTAGCAATAAAGAAGTTGATGCGATTATGAATCGCCTACAAGAAGTAGGCGATAAGCCACGACCAAAAACACTGTTTGAGCCAGGAGAAATGGTTCGCGTTACTGATGGTCCATTTGCAGATTTCAACGGTGTCGTTGAAGAAGTTGACTATGAAAAGAGCCGTCTAAAAGTATCGGTTTCTATTTTCGGGCGCGCAACTCCGGTAGAGTTAGATTTTAGCCAAGTAGAAAAAATGTAAAAGTATAATTCATTTGAGAACTTTCTTCTAAAAAGTAGAAATTTAGCTAAAAGCCCGAGCTTTTATTTTATCATCTAAAAATTAGCAGGCCATTATATACACAGGGTGGAACTCCATAATTGAAGCAAGATTACCCAATTAGAGGAAATATGCATGGCTAAGAAAGTACAAGTCTATCTTAAGCTACAAATTGCAGCAGGCATGGCTAATCCTAGCCCTCCTGTTGGTCCAGCTTTGGGTCAGCAAGGTGTAAATATCATGGAATTTTGTAAAGCGTTTAATGCTAAAACAGATAGCTTAGAAAAAGGCCTGCCAATTCCAGTTGTAATCACTGTCTATTCAGACCGTTCATTTACATTTATAACTAAGACACCTCCTGCCGCAGTTTTACTAAAAAAAGCAGCGGGTATTAAGTCAGGTTCAAGCAAACAAAATAAAGAGAAAGTTGGCAAAGTAACCAATGCACAAATTCGTGAAATTGCAGAAACGAAAGCTATGGATATGACAGGGGCTGATATTGAAGCGATGATCCGTTCAATTAAAGGTACTGCTCGTTCCATTGGCTTGGTAGTGGAGGGTTAATCAATGGCTAAACTAACCAAGCGTATGCACAATATTCGTGAAAAAATTGATGCAATTAAACAATATGATATTACTGAAGCAATTATACTCTTGAAAGAGTTAGCGACGGCTAAATTTGTAGAAAGTGTTGACGTTGCAGTTAATCTTGGAATCGATGCACGCAAATCTGATCAAAATGTTCGTGGCGCAACTGTTTTACCCCATGGTACAGGTCGTTCTGTCTGTGTTGCTGTATTTACTCAAGGAGTGAATGCTGAAGCTGCAACAGCTGCTGGAGCTGAATTAGTTGGGATGGAAGATCTTGCGGATAAAATTAAAGCGGGTGAAATGAACTTTGATGTAGTTATTGCCTCTCCAGAGGCAATGCGTATTGTTGGCCAGTTAGGTCAAATTTTAGGACCTCGTGGCTTAATGCCAAATCCAAAAGTTGGTACAGTAACGCCTAATATCACTGAAGCGGTTCAAAATGCCAAAGCTGGTCAGATCCATTACCGTAATGATAAAAACGGTATCATTCATAGCACTATTGGTAAAGTTAATTTTGACAATAGTAAATTAAAAGAAAACCTTGAGGCGCTATTTGTTGCGTTGAAAAAAGCAAAACCCGCTTCTGCTAAAGGTGTTTATATTAAGAAAATTAGCCTATCTACCACAATGGGAGCAGGGGTTACCGTTGATCAAGCAGGATTATTTTCTTTGGAATAATTTTAAATATCATTTTTAGCTTTACCTTTTTGTTAAATTTAAATAGAATTTAGGTTGGTGCCTAGCCTCATCCAGGTCATAACCCAATAGCGTAGGTATAAATAATAATTTAATATCCTACGTAAATGGTGTGACAGCGCGCCACTAAGATTAATTTTGAATTCTACTCACCGCATTAATACTCAAATATATGGAATGCTTTGAGTAATGTGAGTCCCACCCGGGGTAACCCAGTTAATCCAGGAGCAAGAAGCTAATGGCACTAAATCTTCAAGACAAACAAGCGATTGTTGCTGAAGTCAGGGAAGTAGCCAAAGCTGCGCTATCTGCAGTTGTCGCGGATTCTCGTGGTGTAGCTGTAGATAAAATGACTGAACTACGTAAAGCAGGTCGCGAAGCAGGTGTTTATCTTCGTATTGTTCGTAATACGTTGATGCGCCGTGTTGTTGAAGGTACTACTTATGAGTGCCTTAAAGAAGCGTTTATTGGTCCAACCTTGATTGCTTTTTCTAAAGAAAATCCGAGCGCAGCGGCTCGTTTGTTTAAAGAGTTCGCAAAAGCGAATCCTGCATTCGAGATTAAAGCAGCAGCCTTTGAAGGAGAGTTTATTCCAGCAAATCAAATCGATCGTTTGGCAACTCTTCCGACTTACAATGAAGCAATTGCGCGTTTAATGTCAACAATGAAAGAAGCCTCTGCAGGTAAATTGGCTTGCATTATGGCGGCACTACGCAATCAAAAAGAAGCTGCTTAAGGCTATTTCCGGAGTTGCTATTTAACGTATAAATATTTCTGAATTTTAGGAACCCTTGTTATGTCTATAACTAAAGAACAAATTCTTAATGCAGTTGCAGAGATGTCTGTAATGGACGTTGTTGCACTTATCACTATGATGGAAGATAAATTTGGTGTTTCCACAGCACCATGCGCTGTTGCTGCACCTGGTGCTGAAACAGCGCATGAAGAAAAAACTGAATTTGATGTTATTTTGTCTGCTATCGGTGCTAACAAAGTTGCAGTTATTAAAGCTGTTCGTACGGCAACCGGTTTAGGACTAAAAGAAGCTAAAGACATTGTAGAATCAGCGCCAGCAACAATTAAAGAAGCAGTCAGCAAAGAAGAATCTGAAACACTGAAGAAATCGCTGGAAGAGGTGGGTGCTTCTGTTGAAGTTAAATAAGCTTTGCTTTAAGTTAACAGCCTAAATTTTATAGGCTGATGGCTGGTGATTTTTAGTCACCAGCTTTTTTTGCGCTATAAAGCGTATTAAGAATCAGTAATATTTCACACTGTTTAGTTACTGATTTACCTTTTCAATGCTTTTGCTATTCACGACTTAATAAACTGCGTTTATGACTCTGATAATTAATTAAAGCTTGCTAGTTATAATACAATGAAATGATTTAAGAGTAATAGCAATAAATATTATGGAATAATAATCTATTTCCGTTCCAAAAAATAGTGTTGCAGATGCTGTCCTTTAGGACGGACAGAGTGGACCACTAATCAGCAAGCTGAGGGGAACCATATGGTTTACTCCTATACCGAGAAAAAACGTATTCGTAAGGATTTTGGCAAACGTCCGCAAGTTTTGAATGTTCCTTATCTTTTATCTATCCAACTTGACTCGTTCGCTAAGTTTATCAAGCAAGATTTAAAAGATCAGAATGGGCTTGAAGCAGCATTCCGTTCTGTATTTCCAATTCAAAGCTACAGTGGCAATGCTGAATTGCAATATGTTAGCTATCATCTTAGTGAACCTGTATTTGATGTTAAAGAATGTCAGATTCGTGGTGTAACTTATTCTGCTCCTTTACGGGTAAAACTACGCCTTGTTATTTACGAGCGTGAAGCACCTGAAGGAAGAGTAAAAGATATAAAAGAGCAAGAAGTTTACATGGGTGAAATTCCACTCATGACAGATAATGGTACTTTTATTATTAATGGTACAGAGCGTGTTATTGTCTCTCAATTACATCGTAGTCCTGGTGTATTTTTTGATAGCGATAAAGGTAAAACTCATTCTTCAGGTAAAGTATTATATAATGCACGTATTATTCCTTACCGTGGTTCATGGTTAGATTTTGAATTTGATCCTAAAGACAATCTTTTCGTTCGTATTGATCGCCGTCGTAAATTACCGGCGACCATTATTCTACATGCGATGGATTATGCTACCGAAGAAATCCTCAATCTCTTTTTTGAGAAGACAATTTTTAAAATCAGTGATAATAAACTATTGATGACGTTAATCCCTGAACGTTTGCGTGGTGAAACTGCTTCTTTTGATATTGAAGCAAACGGTAAAGTCTATATTGAAAAGGGCCGCCGTATTACTGCACGTCACATCCGTCAGCTAGAAAAAGATCAAATCACTAGCATAGAAGTATCTGTTGAATACATTGCTGCTAAAGTGGTGGCTAAAGATTACTTTGATGAAAGTACTGGTGAATTAATCTGTAGAGCTAATACAGAGCTTTCTTTGGATATATTGGCACGTCTAAGTCAAACTGGTCATAAAACCGTTGAGACATTATTTACTAATGACTTAGATCATGGGTCATATATTTCCGAGACATTGCGCACTGATCCAACGAATGATCGTTTAAGTGCATTAGTTGAAATTTACCGTATGATGCGTCCAGGCGAGCCACCTACTCGCGAAGCGGCAGAAAATCTGTTTGAGAACTTATTTTTTTCTGAAGAACGTTATGATCTTTCCGCTGTAGGACGCATGAAATTTAATCGTTCACTAGATCGTGAAGCAATTGAAGGCTTAAGTATCTTGAGCAAACAAGATATCATTGATGTGATGAAAAAACTCATTGCTATTCGTAACGGTAAAGGTGAAGTTGATGATATTGATCATTTAGGCAACCGACGTATTCGTTCGGTTGGTGAAATGGCTGAAAATCAGTTCCGAGTTGGTTTAGTACGAGTTGAGCGTGCCGTTAAAGAGCGTTTATCATTAGGTGATTTAGATGTATTAATGCCGCAGGATATGATTAACGCGAAGCCGATTTCTGCTGCAATTAAAGAGTTTTTTGGTTCAAGCCAATTATCGCAGTTTATGGATCAGAATAATCCACTGTCTGAAATCACACATAAGCGCCGTATTTCAGCATTAGGGCCTGGTGGATTAACACGCGAGCGAGCTGGCTTTGAAGTTCGTGACGTACATCCAACCCACTACGGACGTGTATGTCCAATTGAAACGCCTGAAGGCCCGAATATCGGTTTAATTAATTCATTATCTGTCTATGCACAAACCAATAAGTATGGTTTTTTAGAAACGCCTTATCGTTTGGTACGAGATGGTATCGTTACTGATGAAATTCATTATTTATCAGCAATTGAAGAAGGTAACTACATCATTGCTCAGGCGAATACTGTTTTAAATGATGATGGTCACTTTGTTGAAGAATTAATCACTTGCCGTAATAAAGGTGAATCTAGTTTATTCAATCAAGAGCAAGTAGAATATATGGATGTTTCAACCCAGCAGATTGTTTCTGTTGGTGCTTCATTAATTCCATTCCTTGAACATGATGATGCAAACCGTGCATTAATGGGCGCAAACATGCAACGTCAAGCAGTACCAACATTACGCTCAGATAAACCATTGGTTGGAACGGGTATGGAACGTGCTGTTGCTGTTGACTCTGGAGTAACAGCCGTGGCTAAACGTGGTGGTACTGTTCAGTATGTTGATGCTTCACGTATTGTTATCAAAGTTAATGAAGATGAAATGTATCTTGGTAAAGCCGGTATTGATATCTACAATCTCACTAAATATACACGTTCTAATCAGAACACTTGTATTAATCAAATGCCATCTGTTTCACTTGGTGAGCCGATTGAACGCGGTGATGTTTTAGCTGATGGACCATCGACAGATTTAGGTGAATTAGCGCTTGGACAAAATATGCGTGTAGCGTTCATGCCCTGGAATGGTTATAACTTTGAAGATTCTATTTTAGTATCTGAACGAGTGGTACAGGAAGATCGTTTTACCACCATTCATATCCAGGAATTAGCTTGTGTATCGCGTGATACTAAGTTAGGCCCAGAAGAGATTACGGCAGATATTCCTAACGTAGGTGAAGCTGCATTATCTAAATTGGATGAATCAGGTATTGTTTATATCGGTGCAGAAGTAACGGGCGGCGACATTCTAGTTGGTAAGGTAACACCGAAAGGTGAAACGCAATTAACGCCAGAAGAGAAATTATTACGCGCTATTTTTGGTGAAAAAGCTTCTGACGTCAAAGATTCTTCACTGCGGGTACCAAATGGGGTATCAGGAATAGTTATTGATGTTCAAGTATTTACGCGCGATGGCGTAGAGAAAGATAAACGTGCGTTAGAAATTGAAGAACTCCAGCTTCGTGATGCGAAGAAAGACTTAACCGAAGAATTGCGTATCTTTGAAGCAGGTTTATTTTCCCGTATCCGAGCAATACTAACTAATGGCGGTATTGAAGGTGAGAAGCTGGATAAATTATCGCATGAACGTTGGTTAGAATTATCTTTGAAGGATGAAGAAAAACAAAATCAGTTAGAGCAATTAGCTGAGCAGTATGATGAGCTTAAAGTTGAATTTGAGAAGAAGCTAGAGGGTAAACGTCGTAAGATCACTCAAGGAGATGATTTATCGCCAGGCGTATTGAAAATCGTTAAAGTTTATTTAGCAGTAAAACGTCAAATTCAACTTGGCGATAAAATAGCTGGCCGGCATGGTAACAAAGGGGTTATTTCAAAAATTAACCCTGTTGAAGACATGCCTTACGATGAAAATGGTAACCATGTTGATATCGTTTTGAACCCACTTGGCGTACCATCACGCATGAATATCGGGCAAATTCTGGAAACTCATTTGGGGATGGCTGCTAAAGGTATTGGCGATAAGATCAATACCATGCTGAAAAAAGGGGCTGAAGTAGCCAGATTGAGAAAATTTATTCAGAAAGCTTATGACTTAGGAGATGATCTTCGTCAAAAAGTTGATCTCAGTACCTTTTCTGATGAAGAAGTTCTTCGGTTAGCACATAATTTGAAGAAAGGTATGCCAATTGCGACACCGGTCTTTGATGGTGCAAAAGAAAAGGAAATCAAAGAACTATTAACTTTAGCTGAATTGCCGACTTCCGGTCAGATTACATTGTATGATGGTCGTACAGGCGAGAAATTTGAACGTCAGGTAACAGTTGGCTATATGTATATGCTGAAACTGAATCATCTTGTTGATGATAAAATGCATGCACGTTCAACAGGCTCCTATAGTCTGGTTACTCAACAACCGTTGGGTGGTAAAGCACAATTTGGTGGTCAGCGTTTTGGTGAGATGGAAGTTTGGGCTCTGGAAGCATATGGAGCTGCTTATATCTTACAAGAAATGCTTACCGTTAAATCCGATGATGTGAACGGACGTACTAAAATGTATAAAAACATCGTAGACGGCAACCATCAGATGGAACCAGGGATGCCGGAATCTTTCAATGTATTATTGAAAGAGATCCGCTCGTTGGGTATTAACATTGAACTGGAAGACGAGTAATAAGCGATGTTGTAAAGCTTAGTCTCTACTTGGCTTTACAAATTATTACCCTTGGTTTAAGGGGAAGTAGCTAAAACCGCTTCCTCGCAGGTTTAACTCCGACAGGAGGCATTCCGTGAAAGACTTATTAAAGTTTCTAAAAGCACAGACTAAAACAGAAGAGTTTGATGCGATCAAGATTACTCTGGCCTCTCCAGATATGATCCGTTCATGGTCATTTGGTGAAGTGAAAAAACCAGAAACCATTAACTACCGTACGTTCAAGCCTGAGCGTAATGGTCTTTTCTGTGCACGTATTTTTGGGCCAGTTAAAGATTATGAATGTTTGTGTGGTAAATATAAACGATTAAAACACCGAGGTGTGATTTGTGAGAAATGTGGTGTTGAGGTTACTCAAACTAAAGTACGTCGTGAGCGTATGGGTCATATTGAGTTAGCTTCACCGACAGCACATATCTGGTTTTTAAAATCATTACCCTCACGTATTGGTTTATTACTTGATATGCCTTTGCGTGATATTGAGCGGGTACTATATTTTGAATCTTATGTTGTGATCGAAGGGGGTATGACAAGCTTAGAACCTGGACAAATCTTGACTGAAGAGCAATATCTTGATGCTTTAGAAGAGTTTGGTGATGAAATTGATGCTAAAATGGGTGCAGAAGCGATCCAATCTTTGCTAAAAGATCTCAATTTGGAGCAAGAATGTGAAGTCTTACGTAAAGAATTAAATATAACTAACTCTGAAACTAAACGGAAAAAATTGACTAAGCGTATCAAACTGCTAGAAGCGTTTATTCAGTCTGGTAATAACCCTGAGTGGATGATACTGAATGTACTACCAGTATTACCGCCGGATTTACGTCCGCTTGTTCCGTTAGATGGTGGTCGCTTTGCAACGTCTGATTTAAATGATTTATATCGTCGCGTTATTAACCGTAACAATCGATTAAAGCGTCTATTGGATTTGACTGCGCCTGATATCATTGTACGTAATGAAAAACGAATGTTACAAGAAGCGGTTGATGCACTGCTGGATAATGGCCGTCGTGGCCGTTCGATTACTGGCTCAAATAAACGTCCACTAAAATCTTTGGCCGATATGATAAAGGGTAAGCAAGGTCGTTTCCGTCAGAACTTACTAGGTAAACGGGTTGATTACTCAGGTCGTTCTGTTATCACGGTTGGTCCTTATCTTCGCCTGCATCAATGTGGTTTACCTAAGAGAATGGCATTGGAATTATTTAAGCCATTTATTTATGGTAAATTGGAATTACATGGATTAGCGACAACGATTAAAGCAGCCAAGAAGATGGTTGAGCGTGAAGAAGCTGTCGTCTGGGATATTCTCGATGAAGTGATTCGTGAACATCCGGTGATGCTAAACCGTGCTCCAACGCTGCATCGTCTTGGTATTCAGGCGTTTGAGCCTATTTTAATTGAAGGTAAAGCAATCCAATTACACCCACTAGTATGTGCTGCTTATAACGCTGACTTTGATGGTGACCAGATGGCTGTTCACGTTCCGTTAACTTTAGAATCGCAGTTAGAAGCACGTGCCTTAATGATGTCAACAAATAATATTTTATCGCCAGCCAATGGTGAACCCATCATAGTACCTTCTCAAGACGTAGTACTTGGTTTGTACTATATGACACGTGATTGTATAAATGCTGAAGGTGAAGGCATGGTATTGTCTGGACCTAAAGAAGCTGAGCTGGTTTACCGTGCAGGCTTAGCATCATTACATGCTCGCGTTAAAGTCCGTATTAGAGAAGAAGTCCATGATGGTGAAGGTAATGTTGAAGTTTCAACTCAATTAGTTGATACCACAATTGGTCGAGCTATCTTATGGATGATCGTACCTAAAGGCCTGCCATACTCATTGGTCAATCAGCCGTTGGGTAAAAAAGCCATTTCTAAAATGCTTAATACTTGTTACCGTGTTTTAGATTTAAAACCAACCGTTATCTTTGCCGACCAAATCATGTATACCGGTTTTACTTATGCTGCTCGTTCTGGGGCTTCTGTTGGTATTGACGATATGGTAATACCGGAAAAGAAAGCCAGTATTATCGCTGAAGCTGAAGCTGAGGTTGCTGAAATTCAAGAACAGTTCCAATCAGGTCTGGTTACTGCTGGCGAACGTTATAACAAAGTTATTGACATTTGGGCTGCGGCTAATGAGCGCGTTGCAAAAGCGATGATGGAAAATTTATCCACTGAAACAGTTGTTAACCGTAATGGCCAAGACGAGCAACAAGTTTCGTTTAACAGTATCTTTATGATGGCTGACTCTGGAGCACGTGGTTCTGCGGCACAGATTCGTCAATTAGCGGGTATGCGTGGTTTGATGGCAAAGCCGGATGGCTCGATTATTGAGACACCGATCACCGCTAACTTCCGTGAAGGTCTGAACGTATTACAATACTTTATTTCAACTCACGGGGCGCGTAAAGGTCTAGCTGATACCGCTTTGAAGACAGCAAATTCAGGTTATTTAACCCGTCGTTTAGTTGATGTTGCACAAGATCTAGTTGTCACTGAGGATGATTGTGGTACTCACGATGGTATTTTAATGACACCGGTTATTGAAGGTGGTGATGTTAAAGAACCTTTACGTGAACGTGTCTTAGGCAGAGTTATAGGAGAAGATATATTAGTACCTGGTACAGCGAATATTTTAATACCACGTAACGCCTTATTAACTGAAAAATGGTGTGATGAACTGGAAGCCAACTCTGTTGATAGCGTAAAAGTAAGGTCTGTTGTAAGTTGTGAAACTGATTTTGGTGTTTGTGCAAAATGTTATGGGCGTGATTTAGCGCGTGGTCATATCATCAATAAAGGTGAAGCTGTTGGTGTTATTGCTGCTCAATCAATCGGTGAACCTGGCACACAATTGACAATGCGTACATTCCACATTGGTGGTGCAGCATCACGTGCTGCGGCGGAATCAAGTATTCAGGTACGTAACAAAGGTAATATCAAACTGGTTAATGCTAAATTTGTAAAAAATTCTGAAGGTCACTTGGTTATCACTTCTCGTAATACAGAATTGCGAGTGGTAGATGAATTTGGTCGAACTAAAGAAAACTATAAAGTTCCTTATGGCGCACACCTTAATAAAGGTGATTATGTTAATGGTGGTGAAACCGTTGCTAACTGGGATCCACATACCATGCCAGTTATCAGTGAAGTTACAGGTATTATTCGTTTCTCTGATATGGAAGATGGGCAATCTATTATACGTCAGACAGATGAATTAACGGGTTTATCATCAATTGTTGTGCTCGATACAGCTGAACGTACTGCGGGTAGTAAAGATTTACGCCCTGCATTGCGTGTTGTTGATGGGAAAGGCAATGATGTATTAATTCCTGGTACTGACATGCCAACACAATATTTCTTGCCTGGTAAAGCGATTGTTCAATTGGATGATGGTGCAGCAATTAATATTGGTGATACCTTAGCTCGTATACCACAAGAATCAGGTGGTACTAAAGATATTACCGGTGGTTTACCACGGGTTGCTGATCTATTCGAAGCACGTCGACCAAAAGAACCAGCTATTCTTGCTGAAATTAGCGGTATTATTTCTTTTGGTAAAGAAACTAAAGGTAAACGTCGCCTACTGATCACACCGATAGATGATGATGAAGCATACGAAGAGATGATCCCTAAATGGCGTCAGCTTAATGTCTTTGAAGGTGAGCGAGTTGAGCGTGGTGATGTGATTTCTGATGGTCCAGAATCACCACATGATATTTTACGTTTGCGAGGAGCGCATGCTGTTTCTCTTTATATCACGAACGAAGTCCAAGAAGTTTATCGTCTACAAGGAGTTAAAATTAACGATAAACATATTGAAGTTATCGTTCGTCAGATGTTACGTAAAGTAACAATTGTTGATGCTGGTAACTCTGAATTTTTGGAAGGTGAACAAGTAGAGTTCGCCCGTGTTAAAGTAGCGAACCGTAAATTAGAGCAAGAGGGTAAACTACCTGCCACCTTTAGTCGTGATCTGCTAGGTATTACCAAAGCCTCTTTGGCGACAGAGTCCTTTATCTCAGCAGCCTCATTCCAGGAAACAACACGTGTGCTTACTGAAGCTGCAGTTGCTGGAAAACGTGATGAACTTCGTGGTTTAAAAGAAAACGTTATTGTTGGTCGCCTAATTCCTGCTGGTACAGGCTATGCATATCACCAAGATCGAATGCGTCGTCGTCATATGCTTAATGAACCTATTGCCTCATCACAAGTTAGCGCTGATGAGGCAACAGCTAATTTAGCAGAATTGCTAAATGCGGGTTTTGGTAATCGAGAGCATGAATAATTCACTTTGATCTGTATAAAATACTCTCATAAAGAGGGTATTTTTTAGCTATACAATCGAGAAAATTAAACAATAACACGCTATCGTTTTATTACTTTATATATATTGAGTATTTTTACTTTTTCAGTTTTCTACTTTTATAGCGCAGCAAATCATTTGATACCAATTGCTGTCTGATTTAAACCCTTTTAATCTGCCATAAATAAAACATCATGAACTTAGTTAAGTTTTTTGTTTAGGAAATCATTGTATGATATTGAATATCATGTATTTCCTAAATAACTGTTGTAAATGAATGTTGCTCAATTTTTTACTTCTTATCCGCCTAAAACAAGGAATTGTAATTTTTAGCGCATAAGTACCCAGTAGTACCACCCTAGCTATATTTTGCTTCCAATGTATTGGCTTCACTTAGTTGTTACCGACTATAAAACGGCAGGTATATAGCAATTAGAAACAGTTTTTAATAAAAAATCTAATCAGTACACCTGATAGATTACTACATCACATAATTAAAAAGATCAGTTTCTAATCAGTAGAAACTGAAATTCTTTTTTTAATTTCTAAAAAATCATGTTTCGATTTTTTCTGTTCCAATGATTTTTATATTTCCGATTCTTTAATTTTTTATATCACATGTATCCCTCACAATATTCTATTTTAGGTTTTAAGATGAAAGTTATTAGCAAATCTGATATATGGCACTGTCAAACTAACAGTTTTCCACTCTGATGCTTCGTAAATCTGTTCTCCATCCTTAAATTGGATATTATTTACCAAGCAGAGGGTAAATAATGTCCAATTTAAGGATGGAGAACAGATCCCAGAAAAATAAAAGTATAATATAACTTATAAGGTATACACCATATTTGCTAATAACTCTATATCTATCAAAAATTTTATAAAAATAATGGACTAGGTTGGAAGATCTTTTCTACTTCAGGAACATGCTTTTTATCAGTAATAAACATAATGATATGATCATCTTGTTCAATAATATAATAACTATTTGCAATGATGACTTCATCATCACGAACGATAGCACCGATGATTGTGCCTGGAGGAAGCTTTATTTCTGAAATTTTTCTACCAACAACTTTAGATGTCCTTTCATTACCGTGAGCAATAGCTTCTATTGCTTCAGCAACACCTTTACGCAAGGATGAAACATTGATTATATCCGCTTTACGAACATGTCCTAGTAAAGCAGAAATTGTTGCTTGTTGAGGTGATATAGCGATATCAATGACTCCTCCTTGTACAAGATCAACATAAGCAGAACGCTGAATAAGAACCATTGCTTTCTTTGCACCCATTTTTTTAGCAAGCATAGCTGACATAATATTAGCTTCATCATCATTAGTCAGTGCTATAAAAACATCTATTTGCTCAATATGTTCTTCCGCTAATAGCTCTTGATCAGAAGCATCACCATAAAATACTATTGTATCATGTAATAATTCTGCTAATTCCGTTGCTCTTTCTTGATCATGTTCTATTAATTTAACACTGTAATCTTTTTCTAACTGTTTTGCTAAACCCGCACCAACATTACCACCGCCTACTATCATAATTCGCTTATAGGGTTTCTCCAGTCGTTGTAATTCACTCATAACAGCACGAATATGCTCAGGGGCGACAACAAAGAATATTTCATCTCCTGCTTCAATAATTGTGGATCCCTGTGGTCGAATGTGTCTATTTTGACGAAATATTGCAGCAATTCTAGTATCAATATGAGGTAAATGTTCGCGTAAATTTAAAAGGGAATTTCCTACTAATGAACCTCCATAATAGGCTTTTGCTGCAACAATACTTACTTTCCCACTAGCGAAGTTAACAACCTGAAGTGCACCAGGATATTGGATTAATTTATAAATATAATCAATGACAAGCTTCTCTGGTGAAATAAGATAATCAACCGGTATGTGATCAGGGGTAAAAAGTTTTTCAGTTTCTTTGATATATTCAGATGCACGTATTCTAGCAACTTTATTTGGCGTGTTAAAAAGAGAATAAGCGATTTGACATGCAATCATATTAGTTTCATCTGAATTTGTCACAGCAACTAGCATATCAGCATCTCCAGCTCCAGCTTCCCTTAGGATCCTAGGGTATGAACCATGTCCACTGAGAACTCTTAGATCGAATTTATCCTGTAACTGACGTAAACGTTCAGTATTAATATCTACGACAGTAATATCGTTGTTTTCATGAACTAAATTTTCTGCCAGTGTTCCACCAACTTGTCCTGCACCTAATATGATAATTTTCATTATATTTTTATCTTACTGCCAGATTAAGTATTTATTTAAAATAGTAATGTTAATTTTTTATCAGAGAAGTATAAAAACCCGTCTCCTACACTTTTAGTGGGTAATATTTGTTACCCTAGTTTTATACTCTTATTTAAAGAAGCTTCAGGATAATGAAAAAATTTTAGGATTTATTCTTTTTTCATCCATTAAAATAGAAAAAATTGCATAATCCAGGATAGGATGCCATTACTTTTTAAGTAAGGCCAGATAACTTCTGGAATTTCATATTGTAATTTAACCAATTAATTTCATATTGTAATTTAACCAATTAAGGAATATCTATATACTTTCTTAAACATTTTATATCTGAATGTCTACGAATGAGATTTACAGTAGAGCAATGCGCATCCATCTAAGCAATATACGATTAAATTTTGTATACTATATTTTATCTATTCTAGTGGTCTACTCCTCTACGCCCATCACTAACAATAACTCTTCCATATAATTTTAGTCGATTAAGATTTTCTTGGATACGTTTTATTCGTAGTTCATTGAGTTATCCTGATTTCTAATATATAGGGTTTCGGAGATGCTAGCGTATCCTAGTTATTAATTTCATGAATGATTTTAACAACAGATAGATGATTTTCTATGAAAAATCTATCTAACCGGTATCCTCGAAACTAGAGATATTACCTATGATCCCTTGTATGAACTCATCCGTAAATGGTATTAGGAAGCTGATAGTCACCCATGTTAAGGATGAGCTTGAAGCTATGCAGCAACAATATGCTGAACATCGCCTTGTCGACTGGCATAATATGCCGCGTCGTCCATAATGGTTATTTAGCACAGTGAACTATACAGACTATAGTATTGGGAGGATATTGAGATTAAAGTACCTAATGTCACAGAAGGAGATCCGCACAGCGGCAACGGAATATCACTAGTCACCTTATCTTAAAGCATGCAAAAAATATTAAAGAGTTACTAACATGGCTGTACCTACGAGCCATCTCCACCGCTGATTTTCACGAAGCTATAGAGAAGGTAGCCCACTTTCTTTTCAGTGAAAAAGTACATGATCTCTCTACTAGTACACCATCAGGAGACTGAAACAACAATGGCTCTTTAAAAGCACAAAGGGCAATGATGTCCATACGCCTGCATGATTTAAGCAATACAGGCTACGTTTATTTCTGTGGGGATGCTGCTCTATATATTATCCTATCTGATAGGACATATAGCAGCATAGCCATAGAAATTAAACTAGGGGGAGGATATCGTTTAAATCACGTAGGCACCATTATCTCTCCTCTTCAAGCTATTACTCTTTCAGTCTGCTAATGCTACTCCATAGAGAGTATGTGCTTTTCACCGAGAAGGGCGCCCCTCCTCCCACATAGGTTCATAAAATCACCGATGGAGATGGCTCGCAGGTACAGCCATAGTAGCAACTCTTCAATACTTTTTGCATGCTTCAGATAAAGCGCTAATAATTAGCTATTAAACCATATTCCATTGCCGCTGCGATCTCTGATCTTAGTATTTTAATCTCAACATCCTTAATAGCACTCTGTATGGTTCGGTATGGCAAATAATCTTTACAGACAACGGCATGACGCCCGTCGACAAGGCGGAGTTCAGCATATTGTCGCAGTATGCCTTCGAGCTGATCCGCAACGACGGTGGATTAGCTACATAATATCATTACGGATGAGTTCATGTAAGGCATAAGAGGTAATATTTGATTTCGGGGATACATCTGGGAGAGATTTTTCATGGCATTTTATCCTTAATTTATTGAAATAATTAATAAAATCAATCATCCATAGATACCACCATCTCCGAAATCCCATACACCAGAAATGAAAATAACTCACTGTGATAGCATCATAAACAGTTTCTGCTACTGCGGCATGGAGGGAAATACGAGTAAAACGAAGTTGGTAAATTCCTACCATAATAAGATAATGAATAATGCATTTTTCCTTTTAATGGTTTAGTTATTAATTGTTAGATAAAATCCTTGCAATAATGTTAAAGACTCTAAATACAGCAAAACTAAGCTTTTATAAAAATGCTTTATCTTTGATCTGATATATTTTTACCATCGAGAATACAGTGCTTTATGCTTTCTTTTGATCAATAACATGGGCAATGACTTGTGGACACATGCTTATAAGCTTATATATTTTATATTAAATACAATTACTTACTAATTATAAATACCCGCAAGAAATTTATTTTTAATTTGGTTATAATGGTGAATTTATTATTCTACCAGGAATAAACCACCCGTGAGACGAGTTTAAAAAATCACTAGCTAACATTATTTTTTTACAGGCCGGTTGTATTTTTAAGATATTTAAAATACCTTTCGCAGTTGCTACTTTAATCCCTCTTTTATCGGCACTTAAAATTGTTCCAGGTGATGCTTCAATATCACGGTAAATGACTTCAGCATACCAAACTTTAATAGGTTGATCTGCAACAATAAAATAACTTATTGGCCAAGGATTAAATGCTCGGATACATCGTTCAATTTGTTCAGCCGAAAGTCTCCAATCAATTAATGCCTCATCTTTACTCAGTTTTTTAGAATAGTTAGCAAATATATTATTTTGCTTTTTTGGTTTTGCTTGACCTGAAGTGAGTAAATAAAGAGTATGCAGGAGTGCAATAGGGCTAAGTTTTGCAAGTTTTTGATACAGTGTTACACTGGTATCTTTTAGTTCAATGGGGCAACTTACTTTATAGAGTATATCCCCGGTATCTAGACAATTATCCATTTGCATAATTGTAATACCTGTTTCTTTATCGCCAGCTAAAATTGAACGTTGAATTGGGGAAGCGCCCCTCCAGCGAGGTAGTAGTGAGGCATGAACATTGATGCACCCCATTGGTAGCATATTTAATACATTTTCAGGTAAAATTAGGCCATATGCGACAACAACCATAACATCTGCATGTTGATTTTTAATCCAGCACTGACTTTCTGCTGTTTTTAGACTTGTTGACTGAAAAACAGGAATATTCTTTTCTTCAGCAAGCATTTTTACTGGGCTTGATGTGAGTTTTTGTCCTCTTCCAGCTGGTTTATCAGGTTGTGTCAAAATGCCAACAATTTGGTACTTATCCTTGATATTAAGTAATGCACCTAAATGTTGTGCTGCAAAATCTGGGGTACCGGCAAAAATGATTCGTAGACAGTCTGACATGTAAAGATCCCTATATTATAAAATATGAGAATTATCATTTCGCTGTTTTTACTTTTAGACGTTCGAGCTTTTTAAGCTTCTACCTAATGTGTTGGCGTTTTAATACAAAAAGATAGTCAATTAATAATTTGCTATTTAGATATGATCTATTTCATAATTGAGTACAGATTACTAAGTAGATCATATATTTCTAATTTAAATTCTTTACTATTGACATTTAAAGCTTTGATTTTGATCTATTTAGCACAATGTACAAATGCCCGTCTTGTTTTTCTGGTATAGAAAAACAAGCTTCTTGATTTCCTATTTTAGGAAATATTTCTCTGATAATAGGGATTTATAAGTACCAATTTTCATTAGAAGATTCCAAAACATTAATAAGAATAATTCTTTGATGAATTTTAACCTGTTTTGCAGCTAAAACCAATACCTTATTCTTCATACATCGATTCAAACATATTATTTACGGTATACGTTTCTATTTCTACATCAACTTTTTTTACCGGTTTTGTAATTTTGCTGATTCATTCATCTGGATGAATATATCATATTTAATACTGACATTAATATTTAAAGCTATATCCAAAAAGTAAAAGTTATTTAATACCTCTATTATAAACATTTCTCATTATGATTGACAGTATTAGTTATAAATAGAACACACTTTTTAGCAATTAAGTCTGTAAAATATATGGATCCAATAGAAATATGGCTATGTATAAAAATGCACTCATATCTTTCAAACTATCAAAAATGCTGTAATTATAAAGAAACTCATTACATTAAATAAGAGTTATTAGAAAATTTAGTTCTGCTGTATAGCACTTCAGCCTACGTTCCACTCTAATGCTTTGTGAGTCTGTTTTCATCTTTAAATTAGACATTGTTTAGCACCAGGATTAAAGTGTCAACTCTCCTTAGCTGCTTCCAGCTTTTCTTAGCAGACAAGAGGAGCTTAAATAGCATTGAAAGGGTTGTTTTTCTCGAACCACAGTTCTTCGTCTGTTTGCTTCCGTAGACTCACTGTCGCAAAAACCGATTCAATTGGATTACTGGTTATTATTGACATCTAGTCCACTGACGAGAAGTTGTAGAATACCAGCAGTTCTTCTCGATCTTTTTCTAGCTGCTTCATTCCTGAAGCAGAATAGTTCGCTGAAAACCTTGGCAACAAAACATCAAGGGCGTTATTAGCAGCATCACGGCTCTCTGCTAGCCAGACCTCCCACGCAGCTCAACCTTAACTTTCGATTGGATGCCTTTTGGAAATGAAGCCAGCACATTAGCTGTTTTATGTACCCAACAGCATTGGTGCTGCATGTTTAGAAATATTTTTGCCATTGCATTCAAAAATTAGAGGCACACCCACCACCGTCTCCATAACAAGCCTGGAAGATAGAGTTAAGCCATGCACTCGCGGACCATTTAAAGAAGTTAGGCCAAGTTCACGCTTTAAACTCTCAATAACTATCTTCAACCACAACGAGCTCTTTACGTCCATGCTTACTGATACCGATCGATAATGACCAGCAGGTAAAAGTCTTTGATGTTTTATTGCCAAGGTTTTCAGCGAACTATCATGCTTCAGCAATGAAGAAGCTGGAGAAAGATCAAGAAGAACTCCTGGTATTCTATAGGACTTTCTATCATAGCACTTAGCGTTAATAAGAATAATAAATTTAATTAAATTGGCTTTTGCGACAATGAGGCTACGGAAGCTGACGCGCAAAGAACTGTGGTTCAAGAAAAACAACCCTTTCAATGCTATTTAAGGCGCTCCCGTCTGCTTAGAAAAATTGGAAGCAGTTAAGGGGAGTTGACACTTTAACAATGGTGGTAAACAACATCTAATTTAAGGAGGGAGAACAGATTCACGAAGCATCAGAGCCTGACCCCATACACCAGATTTAGTAATAGTTCTGAATATATTAATAGCTAATTATTTTTAAATAACAACCGTTAATAACACTTCATTAATGATTGCTTAAAGTTTTTTTAGTTATTTTTTATTGTTTATAATATTGAACGGTTTATAATTATTTGATGCTTTAAATGGGTTTTTTGATGGATCATTCAAAACATGGTTTTTCACGAAGACGTCTTCTGCAGGGTGCAGTGGCTACTATACTGTTAAGTATTAGCCCATTTGGAGGAGGAGTAGGCTCATCTTCAAGTATAGTCGCTATTCGTATCTGGCCTGCCTCGAGTTATACTCGAGTAACGTTAGAATCAAATATTGCTTTAAAATATCATCAATTTGCTTTGTCTCTACCTGATCGTATTGTTGTGGATTTAGAAAATACGCACTTAAATAGTATTTTAGAGAGTATTAGCAAAAAAATCAGTTCACGTGATCCTTATCTTAAATTAGTCAGAGTAGGTCAATTTGACAAAAAAACAGTTCGATTAGTTTTTGAAATAAAAACTTATGTTGATCCACAAATGTTTAGTATTGAGCCTGTCGCTGGTTTTAAACATCGGTTAGTTTTTGATTTTTATCCTGCTTTAGGTGTTTACACTGATGATGATCCGTTATTAGCGCTATTAGAAGATTACAATAAAGGTAAATTAGATAATACGTTGCCTGTTAAAACAAAAAAGCTAGGTAAAGCAGGGAGAGATAGGCCAATTATTATCATGATCGATCCTGGTCACGGTGGAGAAGATCCTGGTGCTATAGGAAAATATAAAACTCAGGAAAAAGATATCGTATTGCAAATTGCACGGCGATTAAAAATATTAATTAATCGTGAACCTAAGATGAAAGTTTATATGACTCGCAATGAAGATATATTTATTCCATTAAGAGTGAGAATTGCAAAAGCGCGAAAAATGCAGGCTGATTTATTTGTTTCTATTCACGCTGATGCCTTTACTAATCGTAAAGCGAGAGGTTCTTCAGTATTTGCATTATCTACCAAAGAAGCAACTAGTAATACCGCCAGTTATTTAGCTAAAACTCAGAATGAGGCAGATATGATTGGTGGCGTCAGTAAAAGTGGTGATAAATATCTTGATCACACCATGTTTGATTTAGTTCAAACTTCGAGTATTAATGATAGCTTAAAATTTGGTATAGAAGTGCTTAAACGGATGGGTAACGTTAACAAATTACATAAGAACATTGTTGATCAAGCGAGTTTTGCAGTATTAAAGGCACCAGACATTCCGTCCATTCTGGTTGAAACTGCTTTTATTAGTAATCTTGAAGAAGAACGAAAACTAAAAACAGCAAAATTCCAACAGCAGATGGCAGAATCTATTTTTCGGGGTATTAAAGCTTATTTTGACAATGGTAGAAAACTGGCTTTGCGTTAAGTGAATTAATTAGATAAATATTAGTTTTGCTTGGAAACTAATCTGATAATGAAAGGTGATTCCGAATAGCGGATTTGAACTCATGACTTTCTGGTTATGAGCTCGACAAGCTAGCAAGCTGCTGCTCTCCATCCGGCGTCCAATAGCAGCTCAGTATACTCATAATCAGATCCGAAGTTATGCTTATTTCTGGTGAATGGGGTTTCAGAGATGCTGGGTTAGCATATACATCTTATTAATTTTATTAAAAACTTTATCATCATAGAGATGATATGCCATGAAAGGTCTACCATAGATGTAGACTTAAAACAAGATATTACTAGTGTATCCATTACATGAACTCATCCGTAATGCTATCAGGCAGCCATTAGCCACAGCCGTTTAGGCGCTAAGCTCAAAGCCATGCTGCATAACATGCTGAATGCAACCTTGTCAAGTAGGGTCATTTTCCCCTCCTCGTCCATATGGATTATTTGCTACAGCGAACTATACAGACTAGTATATTCAGGATATTGAAATTAAACTGCCTAAGGTCATGGAGATCGCAGCGGCAAAGAAATATCCTTTAACAGCTCGTTGCTACCCACTTATCTAAAGCGTATAAAAAATCGAAGAGTTGCCTACCATGGCTGGTGTGCCACTGCGAGGCATCTTCTTTCTCCTGCTGATTTATGAAATCCTAGGGACGCTTCTCAGTAAAAAAACACATGGCTCTTTGCTAGTAAAGTTTTAGCAAAGCTAGTGTATGACGGTTAGGCTACGCTCCGATCTGATATTTCGTGCATCTGTTCTCCATCCTTAAATTGAACATTATTTACCAGTAAGTGGCACAGCAGGTTAAATCTCCTTAGCTAGCTCCAGCTTTTCTGAGCAGACTTTAGCACCTTAAATACCATTGAAAGGCTTGTTTTTTGAAGAACAATTCTTTGCGCGTCTGCTTCGATAGCCTCACTGTCGTAAAAGCCGATTCAATCAGATTCGTTGTTCTCATTTGACACCTAGTGCGCTGAAGGGAAATTGTAGAATGCTAGCAGTTCTTTGCGATCTTTCTCCAGCTTCTTCATCGCTGCAGGGATACTTCGCTGAAAAACCTTGCCAATAAAAGATCAAAGGCTTAATTACCAGCATTGCGTCCCTCTGCTAACAAGATCTCTCTGCGGAGCTCTCAACCTTAACTTTCAGTTACATGCCTTTGGAAAGTGAAGTCGGCACATTTTAGCTGTTTTATGTACCTAACAGCCTGTTGGTACTGCATGTCCTGGAATATCTTGCTATTGCATTCCAAAAACCAAAGGTACTACGTCTTCCGTAGTAAGGCTTGGAGATACAGTTAAGCTATGTGCTCGACAGGCCATTAAGAAGTTCAGCTAACTTCGCTTCTAACTCTTGCTCTTGATAATCATCTTCGCCTACAATTAGCTCCTTAGCTGTCCATGCTCAGTGACGCCGATAATAGCCTAGCAGACAAAAAACGATATCATTTTTCCTAAGATGACTGTATATGCTATTGGCCAAGGAATAAACATAAACCGTACCCCTTAAATCATACAGGCAGCAACATTGCCTGTATGCTCTTCAAGCCATTGCTCTTTCAATCTGTTTATGGTACTGGTACTGCAGAGAGACCATTTGCTTTTCATCAAGAAGCGCGCCATCAAAACTTCATTAAAATCAGCGTGGTGTATATATATACCTACCAGATACAGCCATGCTAGCGACTCTTCATCGTTTTTTGCACGCTTTAGATAAGGCGGTAGCAATGAGCTCTTGAAATATATTCCGTTGCCACTGCGATCCCTGACCTTAATCACTTTAATCTCAACATCGTTAATAGCAGTCTGTATGTGCTTCGCTGTGGCAAATAATTGTTACAGATGATGGCATGTTGGGTGAGCCTCCAGTCGAGGAGGCAGCGTTCAGCATGTTCTCGCAGCAAGAAGGTCTAGAAGTAATATTATTTCCCCAAATACCTATAGGTAGACTTTTTGATGGAATATCATCTTTCTATTGTTGAAATCATCCAAGAAATCAATCAGTAGGATGATACTCCACCATCTCTGAAACCCCATACAGGAGAAATAAGCATAACTCCTACGGAGTGTACCAATCAACAGATTGAAAGAGCAATGGCTTGAAGAGCATACAGGCAATGTTGCTGCCTGTATGATTTAATGGGTACGGTTTATGTTTATTTCTTAGTCAATAGCATATACAGTCATCTTAGGAAAAATGATATCGTTTTTGTCGGCTAGGCTATTATCGGCGTTACTGAGCATGGACAGCTAAGGAGCTAATTGCAGGCGAAGATGCTTATCGAGAGTCAGAAGCAAACTTGGTCAAACTTCTCAATGGCCTATGAGGACGTGGGTTAACCATATCGCCTAGGCTTGCTAGGGGAGACGACGGTGCCCTTTGTTTTTAGAATGCGATGGTAAGATATTCCTTAACAGGTAGCACCAACACGCTGTTAGGTACATAAAACAGCTAATGTGCTGGCTTTTCACTCTCCAAAGGCATCTAACCGAAAATTAAGGCTGAACTCCGGAGGAGAATCTCTGGCTAGCAGGGAGCCGTGATGTCGGTAATAAAACCCTTGATATTTTGTTGGCAGGATTTTCACCGAACTGTCCTGCAACAATGAAGAAGCTGAAAAAAGATTATAGGAGAAGTTGCTAACATTATTCTAGAACTTCTCCTCAAAACAATTGAAGTTAATAAGAACGAAAATCCAATTAAAATCGACCTTTTCGACTAAAAAAAGTAACATACTAAAATTTTGTTTTGGATTTACGGTAGATATTTCATATCTACGTGTGCAGATAAAAGCAGACTCGTAGCTTTAAACGCTTTATCCTTCAACTTCTGAGCTCTTTCCCCATCTCTGAGGCTCATTTTACGAAATCTCCTCCCTCTCTTCGTATCCTTACCTATACACCAATCCAAAGGCAAATCAAGATACAATGGAGGTTCAAAAATTCGCGCACGATTTTGCAAGCAGATCGTCAAGATCGTCAAAAAGGAGAAAAATTTTTCTAAGGAAAACAACTTCGGCTTCCTGATCGAGCAACAGTGTCTCATCGGCAAACGATTGGGAATATGGCTATGATCATCAACATCATCTAGTTTTTGTCCTTCAGCAATGGTAAATTCAAATACGCCATAACGCTTAGCCAAACTAGACACGCAGTCTTCTTTGCTGGCCTGAAGAAGAGTAGCTCTGATTTTAAGTGTTGTAGTTGCCTAACGATTGAGTATCATCATCATGATACTTTCCCTAAAGTATATCCATCAGTAGCCATCTCCTGCTATGAATAAAACTGTGCGACGATAGGGTCTCTTCTATATAATGATCCTGGACAAAACAGTTATTATTATGATTTATTAAATAATGATACATTAGAACAATTAATGCAATTTCTTAATTAAATATTTAATAAGTCAACCGATTTGACTACTTCCTTAAATAAATGTTTAAAAAAATGTAACACAATATTTAGAAAGATTCATATCTGATTGTAATTTTATATTTTATTTCCAAATGATTACCTGATGATTACCTGATAATTTAATAAAAAGAATAAAAATTTACAAAAATCAAACTCAACGATAATGTTTTCATTCTGTTACATTATCTAAATATGGGAAATCCGCTATCCTAAATATTTTCGATTATATCTGGTTTAGATACTGGGCTAAAAATCGTTTAGTAGCGTATTGGAACTAATTACAACAGATCTGCAATAACTACATGGCTTTCCGGTGACCATACGCTACATTGAACTTGACCAATGTGCTTTTTCTGAAGTAATAACATCACTAAACGAGATTGTCCAATACCTCCACCTATGGTTTGTGGCATTTTACCTTTTATCAATGCTTGATGCCATTCAAAAGATATTCTATCTTGATCACCTGTTATTGCTAATTGGTATGTAAGTGCTTCTGTATCAACACGGATACCCATCGAAGAAATTTCAAAGGCATCATGCAATATAGGATTCCAAACAATAATATCACCATTTAAACCAGCATAACCATCACTGTTAGATGTTGTCCAATCATCATAATCTGGAGCACGTACATCGTGAACAAGGCCATGTGACAGTTTTCCTCCAATACCAATAAGAAAAACTGCACCTAATTCTTTAGTTATTTCACGTTCTCTTCCTTTAGCCTCAAGTTTGAGATAGCGTTGTAATAGTTCTTCACTATGAACAAAATGAATTTGCTCAGGTAAAAATGGAACTAAATCAAATTTTCTGCTAACAGCTTTTTCTGTTTCCTTTATTGCTTGATAAATTTTAATTACCGTCTGTTTTAAATAATTAAGAGAACGCTCATCCTTAAGTATTACTTTTTCCCAATCCCACTGATCTACAAATACAGAATGAATAGGTGTCAGATGATCTTCATCAGGACGCAATGATTTCATATAGGTATAAAGCCCTTGCCCAGGTTTAAAATTAAAACGACCTAAGGTTTTACGTTTCCATTTAGCCAATGAGTGTACAACTTCAAAAACAGAATTTGGCATTGACTTTACTTTGACTTGTACTGCTTTTTCATGACCGGACAGGTTATCTTGAATTCCATCACCGAGACGACTTAAGATAGGTGCTTCAACTTTAATTAATTCTAACTCTTTTTCTAATAAACGCGAAAAAAAAGACTTAACAAAACTAATTTGTTGTTGTTTTTCAATGAATGATTTTTCCATTTTTACCTCATAATCTGTAGTAGAATTTGCTTTTTATAAAAAAAGGATTATTATAGATAATAAATTTAACTTTTAATAAAAAAGTCATTATAATTTATTTATTAAAAATAACCTTTAAAAATAAACAATTGTTAAAATGGTGTTTTAAAATAGTTAAAAACTATCAAATCGATAATCTGGATTATGACATAGTTTATGAACTACTAAGAAATGCAGGGAAAACCCTACCATCGCTGCTGAAACTGGCTAAAAATTTTGCCAAAAGTCCTGCTAGAACACATATCTAAAGTTATTAGCAAATCTGCTATATGTCGTATCAAGCTACACTTCCAGTCTGGATGCTTTGTGAATCTATTTTCCATCCTTAAATTTGTGTTGTTTACTACCAAGGGCCAAGAAGCTCAAATCCTTTTAGCTAGTTCCAGCTTTTCTGAGCAAATTGTAACAATTTCAACTCTATTGAAAGAGTTGTTTTTCTTTAACCACAGTTCTTCACACGTCGGGTTGATAGCCTCTCTACGAAAAAGCCGATTCAATCCGGATTCCTCGTTCTTACTTGATCCAGTGCGCGCTGAGAGGAAGTCATAGAATCCAAGCAGTTCTTTTTGATCTTTCTCAAGCTGCTTCATCGCTGCAGGGATGGATGGATACTTCGCTGAAAACCTTGCTAATAAAACATCAAAGCCTTCATTAGCACCATCATGGCTCTCTGCTATAGCCAGACCCTCATTCAGGAACTCAACCTTAACTTTTGATTGCATGCCTTTGAAGAGTGCAAAGGCAGTACATTACCTATTTTGTGTACCTAACAGCGTGTTGGTATTGCGTATCCAGGAATATTTTACCATTGCATTCCAAAAACAAAGGGCACCGTCTCCCCTAGCAAGCCTAGGAGATATGGTTAAGCCATGCCGCTCGCAGGCCATTAAGAAGTTCACCCAACTTACTTGCCTTCTAACTCTTGATAAGCATCTTCGACTGCAACTAGCTCTTTACGTCCATCCTTACTGATGGCAATACTAACACCATTAGGAAAAGGCGATCATCTTGCCTGATAGGACTATGTATATGCCATTGTCACAAAAATAAATGTACCGCGTATTGCTTAAATTAAGTAGGCACTATTCTATTGCCTCTGCTCTTCAAGCCATTACTATTTCAGTCTACTCATGGCTCTAACAGAGAGAGCATCTGCGTTTTCAGCAAGAAAACGCCTACAGGGAAGATCCTTCGTAAAAATTACCGGGGAAAATACTTAGCAGAGGTAATAAGCTCATTATGGTAGCAATTTTCCAACGTTTTTACGCTTTAGATAAGGCGGTAGTAACAAACTGTTAAAGCATATTTCATTACCGCTACGATCTCCAATTAATCTTAGCACTTTAATCTCAATACCCCCTATAGCAGTCTGTATAGTTCGCTGTAGCAAATAACCGTTATGAACGACTAGCATGAACGCCATTGATAAGGCGGGCTTCAGAATGTTGTAGCCACATTGTTTTTAGCTTCAACCTCAACTGCAGTAGCTATCAGCTATCTGACAGCATTATGGATGAATTCATGCAAGGGATCACAGGTAATATCTGGTTTTATGGATACCTCTTAGATTTAGGGCAGACTTTTCATGGCATATCATCTCTCTATTATTGAAATCATCCAGGAAATTAATTAGCGTGGAATACCAACCATATCCAAAACCCTATAGACCAGAAATGAATATAACTCTCCTTCAGATAAACAGTGATAAATAATTAAATTTTTAAAAAAATAGAATCATCATTCTATAAGGATGATTAAAAGAATATAAATAATTTTCATAAAGTAGAATTATTCTTCTTAATAGAATTAGAATAATAAAGAGATAAAGATTATTTATTAATCTAATTCTATCGAAAAAACAAATAATTTTTATCTCTTTATTGTTCATACTTTAACAATAAAATAGATAATAAATATGCTTTTTAAGCTAAAAGCTATTTTTTAATAAAATACTTTTACTTTAAATAAAAAATAGCTTTTACTTACATTATAGTTAGTAGATCTTGTTCAACACTTTTATTTAATTCTAATCATTTTATTTAGTTAATTATTATTAACTTTATGTTATTTTATTTTATTTATATTAGTAAGGTTAAAAACTATAGAATAGTTTAATTTTATAAATTATATATTTAATTCTATCTAGATGGAGGATAAAGTAGATTATAATATAAAATTAGATAATTAATTGAGTACTACATGAACAACAGATAAAATTTACATATTTTTATTATTAATAGATATTTATCAACTTATATATATATTTATAAGTAAGCTTTATTTCTATATATAAGCTACTGTTTAGATTTTATAAATATAAATTATCATAAATAATATTGAATGCAATATAAAAATCTATTATTTGATGACATAAAAACTACACACAACAATATTTAGTATGTTTCATGATTTTATCCTTGCATATTAATAATAAAAATATTAAAACTAATAATTCATAAAAAGATTAATCTATAAGAATTATATTAAGATAACTATAAATTTTTATTACTAAGAATTATCTCAAAAAAAATTTTTTAATATAATTAGGTAAGACTTTTATTTAGTAAAAAATTAATGGAATTTAATTCCATTGTATTAATCTTTATTAAGAAAAAATTTAGCACAACAATTTTCAAATAATTTAAGTGTAATGATTAACAAAAATATTAATTAAATTAATTACTTTAATTTAAGGATCATTCTTAATATAAATAAATGAGTTATGCTAATTTCTGGTGTATGGGAGTTTCTCGGAAATGGTAGCGTATTTTCTGGTACTTGATTTCATGAATGATTTTAACAATAGATAGATGATATGCCATAAAAATCTGCACTAAAACTAGAGGTATCCAAGAAAATAGATATTATTTGTGATCCCTTTCATGAACTCATCCGGAATGCTGACAGGCAACTGATAGCTATCGTCGTTGAAACTGAGCTCAAAGCCATGCTGCGATAATATGCTTAACACTGCCTTGTCGAGAGGTGTCCATTCCCATCGTCCGTTAAGGTTATTTACCACAGCGAACTATACAGACTGCTATTGACGATGTTGAGATTAAAGTGCTTAAGATTATGTGGGGAGCCGGCGCAGCAAAAAAATATACTTCAATACCTCGTTCCTACCTCCTTAACTGAAGCGTGCAAAAGCCTCGAAGAGTTGCTACCATAGCTGTATCTGCCAGAGCCATATATAAGCAGTAATTTTAAGGAAGCTCTACGGGCCAGGCGCTTCTCGGTGAGAAGAATATAGTCTCCTTCTACCAAATACCTATACCTATACCTATCAGCAGACTGAAACAATAATGCCTTGAAAAGCACAGGCAATGGTGCTTGTCTGATTTAACCGATACGAGCTCTACGTTTATTTCTGGGCCGATGGTATATACAGCCCTATCAGGGATAGATGATCACCTTTTGCAGCTGATCATTGTTGGCGTCGCTGAGCATGGACGTAAGAAGGTAGTTGGGCTCGAAGATGCTTATCGAGAGTCAGAAGCAAACTTTAGTGAACTTCTTAATGCCCTGCGAGCAACTTGGCTTAACCGTATATCCTAGGCTTGCTACGGAAGACGGTGATGCCATTCATTTTTAGAATGCAATGCCAAAGATATTCCAGGACACGCAGCACCAATACTGTTGTGAGGGTACACAAAACAGCTAATCTGCTGCCTTTGCTCTCAAAAGGCACGAAACAGAAAGTTAAGGCTGAACTACAGGAGAGATCTAGCTATTAAGGCTTAACTATACGAGAGATCTAGGTAATAGAAAGCCGTGATGCCCCTAATAAACCACTTTATGTTTTGTTGGCAAGGTTTTAGCGAAGTATCCTTCGGCAATGAAGAAGCTAGAGAAAGATCAAGAATAACTGCTGGGATTCTATAACTTTCCACTCTCAGTGCACTGGGAGTCAATAAGAACGACGAATCTGATTGAATCGGCTTTTGCGAGTGAGGATAGCAAGCCAACGCGTGCAAAGAATTGTGGTTCGAGAAAAAATCCTTTCAATAGTATTAAAGCTGTTACAGTCTGCTCAAAAAAGCTAGAACCGGATAAAAGGATTTGAGCTGCTGACCCTTGGCTGATAAACAACGTCAAATGTAAGGATGGAGAACAGATGCACAAAACATCAGACTGGAGCGGTAGCCTGACCGCTATACACCAGATTTGCTAATAACTCTATATAAATTAAATTTGGTTAAATTATTTGATAATTGTTTAGTTCACAAAATATTATATAGATCTTCGTCAAACACCCCTATTCATTGCAAAATGGGTACTAATGGATATAGTTGAAGGCAAAAATCTCATCATGATGAGACTCCAACCTCAGGCAACTATAACACCTAAAATAAGTGCTGCTCTCTTCAGGCCAGTAAAAAACCTGTATCTACTTTGGCTAAGCGTTATGGCATATCCAAACTTATCGTTCCTAAATGGAAAAAGCGAGATGATCTTGATAATCATAGGCATATTTTCTCCGTTGTTTACCGACGGAGGCGCTGTCTGCCCGCTTAGCTCAGGAAGCCAAAAAACAAAAGGATAAACCGTTTAAAACATAAGAGCCTGATTTTATCTCTACTTAGATCTCAATAGATGTGCATTTTCTTCAGAAAATGCCAAATAAAACTTCACGACGTTATCTTTTCGTAGGTATAGATCACACAACTCAATCAGCTTTTATCCGGCCTTACAAAGGCCAAGAGAGCACGGATGATGCTCTACGCTTCTTAAGCTTGATCTTAAGCAAGCATGTCTAGTATTGGGAGACTTACAGACAATAGCAAAGAATTTACAGACCGCCTTTTTTGTCTGTTAAAACGTTCAACCACAAAAAACAGGAATTTGACTATTTGTGTACAGAGCTTAGTATAGAATTAGTATAGAACACTGACTTAGCTCGCCGAGGCATCTTCAAATAAATAGTATGCTTGAGCGATTTAAGGGGCGAATAGACGATGAGCCCAAAGCCCATCATTTCAATTCTTCTCAAAAGTTTGAGACCAGTTTACATCAATATGTCTGGATCTACAATCAGGAATTACCCCAATCAGTATTGGGTAGTAAAACTTCATTGCTATCTATGATAGATTGATTTAAAGTTAAAATTGAATTATTAAAAAACCATACTATTTTTCGAGATGTGATAGAGCTAATTTAGCTGGTTTTGAAACTTCATTCATCCAGGCGATTAGTAAATTATGTGAGACAGCTAAAACGACTGGACCAATAAAAAGACCAATTACGCCAAATGATAAAATTCCACCAATTACGCCAATAAAAATAAGTATCATTGATAAATTCGCCCCCATCTTTATTAAAATAGGACGTAGTACACCATCCATTGTTGCCACAATTATACTCCATATAATCATTATAATAGCCCATTTTGTATCGCCTAACCAAAACAACCATATTATGGAAGGCACCATAATCAACAATGGACCAAGTTGGGCAACACAACATACAAAAATAAGGATTGTTAATATTTCAGAATAAGGAATATCTGCTAAAGCTAAACCAATACCACTGGTAATTGCTTGTATTAATGCGGTTACAACTACACCTAATGCAACAGCGCGAATTGACTGACCAGCAAGTAGAATAGCGGTATCGCCCTGTGTACCTGCTAGGCGAATAGCGAAATGTCGAATATTTAATATAACACTTTCTCCTTTTAGATAAAGTAATGCACTAAATAGTAACATTACGATAAGATGAAACATAAAACGCCCAGCATTGATAGCTTGCGCTAAGAACCAGCTAGTTGCTTCTCCAACATATGGTTGTAGTTTACCAATTAATGTATTACCGCCATTAGCTAGCAATGTATGCCAACCATAAAAGAGTTTATTACCTATAAATGGTAAATTTTTTAACCATAACAGCTCGGGTAATCTAATTTCAGCCGGCAATTTTGCCCATTCAATTAGTTGGCCACTATTTTGTATAATGCTAGCAATTAGTATTGCAAAAGGAATAACGAATAATAAGATTACTAATAGTGTCATCGCTATACTTGCTAGCCATCTTTTATGCCATAATTTACTTTCAATTTTTTTAAATAATGGCCAGGTTGCAATAACCAGCATACCTGCCCAGAGAAAACCAAGTATGAACGGTCTTAATATCCAAAAACATACCGTTATCATCAATAAAATACCAATTATGCTAAAAATAAATTTTGGTAGATCATTAGTGGATGGGGATTGCACTTTTTCCATATATTGCCATGATTATAAAAATGACGGATGGACTATTATCAATAGTCTATTACATGATTAATGATGTTTTTATAACTAATAAAAGTAGGGTAATAATGGAAATTATATTTCCACAAAATATTAATTGCCAAGTTTTATTTGGTATGTACTCTCAGTTAAAGAGAGTACATAAAATGCAAAATAAATACTAATTAAAAAGAGTTACTAGTATCATTGATCCCACATATAAGTAGGATACGATCATCAAATCAGTCAGCAAATAACAAAGTATTTAAGCATGTTAAAAAACTAAGATTTAATTGTGATTTAACGATTAGACATGCTGAACATTTATCAATAACAACAGATAATACTAGAGTTATGTTTATTTTGTGTATGGAATTTCGGAGATAGTGGCATATAGTGGCATATCCTCTGATTGATTTCATGGATGATTTCAACAATAGAGAAATGATATGGCATGAAAAGCCTTCCATATAGCTAGATGCAAAACTAGATATTATCTATGATCCCTTGCATAAACTCATCCATAATAGTTACCAGGAAGCTGATAGCCACCCCGTTGAGACTAAGCTCGAAGCCCAATGCTACGACAACATGCTGAAGGCTCTCTTCTCGACGGGATATATCATACAGTCGTCCGTTACGGTTATTTACCACAGCAAAATATACAGACTTGTTATAGGGGATGTTAAGATTAAAGTGGCTAATGTCATAGGATCGCAGCGAAAATGAAATATACTTTAACAGCTCGTTGCTGCTCCTTATCTGAAGCATGCAAAAAACGGCAAAGAGTTGTTACCATGATGGGCTTTATCTCTTTGAGGACATCTTTTCTACCGATGATTTTCACGAATCCATGTGGTTGCTTTTTTTGCTAAAAAAGCACATGGTCTCTCTACCAGTAGCATCAGGAGACTAAAATAGCAATGCCTAGAATAGCACAGGCAATAGTGCTTGAGTAATTTAATCGATACGAGGTACCTTTATTTCTTGGAAGATAGCATAGACAGTCCTGTCAGGCAAGATGATCGCCTTTTTTTGCTGATGTCATTATCGTCATCATTGAGCATGGAGGTAAAGAGCTAGTTGTGATCTAAGATACTTGTCGAGAGTTAGAAGCAAACTGATCTGAACTTCTTAATAGCCCGCTAGCAGCCCTGATTAATCATATCTTTCAGGCTTCCTACAGGGGAATGGGTGCCCTTGGTTTTTAGAATGCAATAGCAAAGATATTCCCGGACAGGCAGCACTAACGCTGTTGGGCATATAAAACAGTTAATGTGCTGGTTTCACTCCCCAAAGGCATGTAAGTAAAAGTTAAAGTTGAGCTTCTGTGGAAAGGTATCTGGCTGTTAGCGCGAGATAGAGCCCCTATGCCGCTGCTAATAAACCCCTTGATTTTGTTGGCAAGGTTTTTCAGTGAAGTATCATCTTGTAGCGATGAAGAAGCTGGAGAAAGATTAAAAAATTGTTGGTATTCTAGAATTTCCCGTCAAAACACTGGGGGCGTCAATAAAAACGACGAATCTAATTGAATCAGATTTCACAACACTGAGGCTTCGAAGCTGACGCGCGAATAACTTTGGTTCAATAAAAACAAACCTTTCCATGGTATTTAATCTACTACAGTTTCTGCTCAGAAAAGCTGGAACCGTCTAAGGAGAGTTTGACCTGCTTTTATTCTGGTGGTGGTAAACAACATCAAATTTAAGGATGGAGAACAAATGCATGAAGCATCTCAGAGCGGGACTTGACCGCCATACAGTAGATTTACTAATAACTTTAATAGTATCTATCAACTTACTTCTCAATCTATTATCTATCCACGTTCGACTAGCGATGTTCAATTGTTAGCAAAACTTACCAACAATAAACAATTTCAATTATTGACCTTACTCCGTAAGGAGATGGGAAAGAAACTAATAACTACGCTTTAACTGATGGCATTGTGGTTAATACATCACGCTATATGCAAAAATTTTTGCAAATTAATATGGCAGAAAATAGGTTAAAGCTAAAACTGGTGTGATAAAAAATCACACTGAAGCAATTTTTAGTACCTTACGGTTATTTTACCTGAATTATTGAGAAGTAACAAGCTACTTTTGGCGGCCTGGCCTGATCAATACTGATACATCAGGTCAGAAAACTCATTAGCTTATAGTAAAACATCAGATCATTTACTGAGTATTAAAAGCATTTCACTTGGTGGAGAGATATTAGAAACCTATTCGATGCCAGTTGAGATACCGGAACGTATTTCACAGCAACAAATGACTATTTGTTGCATATATATCGCACCGTTTATCACTAAAATCGTCAATATCGACAGCCAATTCTACCTAAATTTCTGCGATTAAATTAGCTTTTTAACCGGTTATGATTTGCATCATGTGTTTGACAA
The DNA here is from genome assembly GCA_052171895.1 of Arsenophonus sp. NEOnobi-MAG3. Taxonomy (GTDB): domain Bacteria; phylum Pseudomonadota; class Gammaproteobacteria; order Enterobacterales; family Enterobacteriaceae; genus Arsenophonus. The sequence goes on along the minus strand of JBQMRN010000001.1, from coordinate 592,639 downwards.
TCCCATGACTCAATTTGATTTAACTCAAAATTTAATTGCCTCTCTCTGAAGGGAAAGCTGACTTTTATTAGCTAATTTAAGTTTCATATCTCGGAAGATAATATGGTTTTTAAATAATTTAGATTTAATTTTGAATCAATTTTTCTAAACTACAATAAAGTTTTAGTACCCAATACTGATTGGGGTAATTCCTGATTGTAAAGCCAAACATATCGATCCAGACTGATCTCAAGCTTTTCACTAGAATAAAAATGATGGCTTTGCACCCATCATTTCCATTGCCTGAACAGGAGTTATTAGCAAATTTTGTGTATGACGGTCAGGCTACGCATCCATCCCGCTATGATGCATGCTTCGTGCATTTTTTCTCCATCCTTAAAGTTTACATTATTTACCACAAAGGTTACAGCAGGTAAATCCCCTTATCCAGTTCTAGCTTTTCTTAGAAGAATGGAGCAGATTAAATACCATAGAAAGTGTTGTCTTTCTCTAACACAGTTCTTCGTACGTCAGCTTCGTAGCTTCACTCGCAAAAACTGATTCAATCGAATTCATCGTTCTTATTGATGCCCCGTGCTCTAACTGGAAGTTCTAGAATACCAACAATTTTTTAATCTTTCTCCAGCTTCTTCATCGCTGCAATATAATACTTCACTGAAAACCTTGCTAACAAAAATCAAGGGCTTTATTAGCGGCATAGGGGCTCTACCTTACGCTAGCAGCCAGATACATTCCCACAGAAGATCAAGCTTAACTTTCACTTACATGCCTTTTGGGACTGAAACTAGCATATTAACTGTTTTGTATATCCAACAGCATTAGTGCTGCCTGTCCGGGAATATCTTTGGCATTCATTCCAAAAACCAATGGCACCCCTTACCCTGTAGGAAGCCTGAGAGATATGATTAATCAAACCGCTAGCTGGCCATTAAGAAGTTCAGCTCAGTTTGCTTCTAACTCTCGACAACTATCTTAGACCACAACTAGCTCCTTACCTCCATGCTCAATGACGACGATAATGACATCAGCAAAAAAGGCGATCATCTTGCCTGAGAGGACTATCTATGCCATCGCCCAAGAAATAAATTTAGCGCGTATTCCTTATAAATCAAGCAGGCACCATTTTGCCTGTGCTTCTTCAAGCCATTACTGTTTTAGTCTGCTGATGATAATAATAAAGAACTATGTGCTTTTTTAGCAAGAAAGCGCCACCATGGCTTCGTAAAATCACCGCTTGGGAAGATGACCTCAAAGAGATAAAGACCATCATGGTAACAACTCTTCGCCGCTTTTTGCATGCTTCAGATAAGGAAGTAGCAACGAGCGATTAAAGCATATTTCGTTACCGCTAAGATCCCTTGACCTTAGCCATTTTAATCTTAACATCGCCCATACAAGTCTGTACGGTTCGCTGTGATAAATAACCATAACGGAAGGACGGCATGGACAAATCCGTCGACAAGATAGCGTTCAGCTTGTTGTCGCAGCATGGCTTCAAGCTCACCCTCAACGACGATGGAGGGCTATCCTAGCTGGGAGGTACCAGCATGGATGAGTTGATGCAAGGCATCACAGCTAATATTTAGTTTCATGTCTACCTGTAGGGTAAACTTTTCATGCCATATCATCTCTCTATTATTGAAATCATCCATGAAATCAATCAGCAGGATACCCCAGCATCCCCGAAATCCCATACAGCAGAAATAAGCATAACTCACTAACGATGGAACCTCATCATCATGATATTTTGCCCTCAACTATAGCCATCAGTAGGCATCTTCTTGCCATGAATAGGCCTGTCTGCCAATGGTCTATATAATGATCCGAGATCAAACAGCTAGCCATATATTAGGCCGGTATCTTAAAGAAAGGTAGGTAGCGTATGTAGTACGATCCATCTCAGTTGTCGGCAAGAATTTTGATCAATAAAAGTTTTTGATGAATAATTAAGACTAAATTGCAATTGTATTTATCGTTTAACAACAATAATAATTTAATTATTAATAATTAAAGATAAGTAAACGACAATAAATCAATGGGTTAGGCATATTTTGTTTGTTACATTAAATATTATTAAATTTGTGAGTCAATTTTATTTTTTAAAATTTATTAATAAGTTGGTATAATTAATAAGTTAACTATTATGAAATAATAGTAAAAACGTCACTTTTTGCTAAAAAACACTCTAAGAAAATATCCATTTAAAATAAATAATCGAAATGAGAAATGTTATCATTAAGATATATAATATTAAGAAAAAATCTAGTTACATTTTAGTGTAATTTAGTCAAAAATTAATTTAGTGAGGTCAATAATGGTAGAGCGTATTGATACTTTTTCTTTGAATGAAACAATTTGGCATGGCCTTACTATGACCAATAAAGCAGCTGCTCAAATTAGTAAATTAATGAAAAAAAATCCTACTAGTCAGGGACTATCTCTTAATATAAAACAATCAGGCTGTGCTGGATTTGGTTATATTATTGCATTAATAGATAATCCAACCCAAGAATATTTGTTATTTGAAAATAATGGAGCCAAACTTTTTGTTCCTTTAAAAGCAATGCCATTTATTGATGGTACTGAGGTTGATTATGTTCGTGATGGACTTAATCAAGTATTTAAATTTAATAATCCTAAGGCTCAACACGCTTGTGGTTGTGGTGAAAGCTTTGGTATTTAAGTGAATTAAATTATGTCACATTCTAATATAGAAATTGGTGATGTTGTTCAACAATGGTTAGAGGAACATCGTTATAAAGAGGGATTTTTCACTCAGGTTGCAACCGATGAATTAGCTAAAGGTCTCAATGAAGGGGTCATCAAAGCCATTTCAACCAAACGTAATGAACCTGATTGGATGTTGAAGTTTCGCTTAGAAGCTTATCAACATTGGTTGGGTATGGAAGAACCTCACTGGCTTAAAGGGTATTACCCTGATTTAAATTACCAAGAATATAGTTATTATGCGGCACCATCCTGCAATAGTTGCGATGATAATTCTCACTCTGAAGCTGATTCCTCAGAGAAGGAACAGAGGGATGAGCATAGCAATAATTATCTAACTGCAGAAGTTGAAGAAGCATTCAATAAACTTGGCGTGCCAGTACGTGAGGGGAAATCGATTGCAGTAGATGCTATTTTTGACTCTGTTTCTGTTTCAACAACTTATCGTACTGAATTAGCAAAGCTAAGTATTATTTTTTGCTCTTTTGGTGAAGCAATCCAACAGTATCCTGAATTAGTAAAAAAATATATTGGTACGGTCGTTTCTAATCGGGATAATTTTTTTGCTTCATTGAATTCTGCTGTTGCTTCTGATGGAACCTTTGTTTATGTACCAAAGGGAGTTCGTTGCCCGATAGAATTATCAACCTATTTTCGTATTAATGCGGCTAATACCGGTCAGTTTGAGCGCACTATCTTGATTGCTGATGAAGGCAGTTACGTTAGTTATATTGAGGGATGTTCTGCTCCGGTGCGCGATAGCTATCAACTACATGCTGCTGTAGTTGAAGTTATTATTCATAAAGATGCTGAAGTAAAATACTCTACCGTACAAAATTGGTTTTCAGGTACTGAAAGTGAAACTGGTGGCATTTTAAACTTTGTCACCAAACGTGCCTTATGTGAGGGTGAGAATGCTAAAATGTCCTGGACCCAATCTGAAACAGGATCGGCTATTACATGGAAATATCCAAGTGTTATTCTGCAAGGGGATAATTCGGTTGGGGAATTTTTTTCAGTGACATTAACCAATGGTAATCAACAAGCTGATACCGGTACAAAAATGATCCATATTGGTAAAAATACGCATTCCACCATCATTTCTAAAGGGATTTCAGCCGGTCGAAGTCAGAATAGTTACCGCGGTTTAGTAAAGATTTTACCAACTGCCGATAATGCTAGAAATTATACCCAATGTGACTCCATGTTAATTGGCACCGAATGTGGCGCGCATACCTTTCCTTATATCAAGGTAAAAAATAATAGTGCACAATTAGAGCATGAAGCCACAACATCTCGTATAGGTGAAGATCAACTCTTTTACTGTTTACAGCGTGGTATTAGTGAAGATGATGCCATTTCTATGATCGTAAATGGTTTCTGTAAAGATGTTTTTTCTGAATTACCATTAGAGTTTGCCGTTGAAGCGCAAAAATTATTAGCAATTAGCTTGGAACACAGTGTGGGTTAATGGTTTCTATTAAAATAATACTCAGTTATTCAAAGGCCAATGAAATGTTAAGTGTTAAAAATTTAAATGTCAGTATTGAAGGTAATCAAATTCTTAACGAATTAAACCTAGCAGTAAAAGCTGGTGAAGTTCATGCAATCATGGGGCCTAATGGATCAGGCAAGAGTACCTTATCAGCAACACTGGCTGGACGTGAAGAATATCAAATAAAACATGGTGAAATTCTATTTAAAAATAAAAATTTGCTTGAATTATCGCCAGAAGAACGTGCAGGTGAAGGTATATTTTTAGCCTTTCAGTATCCAGTGGAAATTCCTGGTGTAAGTAATCAATTTTTCTTACAAACTTCCGTTAATGCCGTTAGAGAGTATCGTAAGCAGTCACCGTTAGATAGATTTGATTTTCAGGATTTTATTGAAAATAAAATTGAACTGCTTGATATGCAAAAAGATTTACTTAGTCGATCAGTAAATGTCGGTTTTTCTGGTGGAGAAAAAAAACGCAATGATATTTTACAGATGGCGGCGTTAGATCCTGAATTATGTATTTTAGATGAAACTGACTCAGGTCTTGATATTGATGCCTTGAAAATAGTAGCTAATGGCGTGAACTCACTACGTACCGCTAAAAGGGCTTTTATCATCGTCACTCACTATCAGCGTATTTTAGATTATGTACAGCCTGATTTTGTTCATGTTCTTCATCAAGGAAAAATTATTCAATCTGGTGATTTCACATTAGCCAAAAAACTAGAGGTACAAGGCTATGGCTGGCTTATTGATCAATAGTGAAAGAGCAGAAAAAAAACATCAAGTCACAAAGTTAAATCAACAGGCGTTAAAAGCTTTTGGAACACTCTTTTATGCCAGCAAAAGAGCAAAAGAAAAACAAGCTCAGGCCTATTGGCAGCAGGCAGAAAAAATAGGCTTTCCGATATTTTGTCATGAAGAGTGGAATTATACGCCGTTGGAAAAAGTACTTAACGCTCAATACCAATTAAATATTGATAAAGTTAACTCAATTACTGCTGAGCAATTAAAAGAGCTAGCTATCTCCCTTGATGCTTGGCAGATTGTTTTGTTTGATGGATATCTTATTCCTACGCTAAGTAGCAATAACTTTGGCCTTTATCAAATTCAAATGATGGATACACTGGCACAGCTTCCAGCGCCTATCCTGAACGATGAAATATTCCTGTATTTAACTGAGAGTCTAGCCGCTCAACCCCTATTGATTAAATTAGGCGCTAATCAACAAGTAGAAAAACCGCTTTATATATTAAATATTACCTCTGGCTCAAATAATCGCGATTATATTAATACCAGTCATTATCGCTATCATTTAGAGATTGGTGCTAATTGCAAATCGCAAGTTATTGAACATTTTGTTTCTGTTGATGATAAGCCGCATCTAACCGGCAGTCGATTGACTGCTAATATTGGTGACAATAGTCATTTTAGTCATATCAAACTTACCAGTGAAAACAACCAAAGTAACCATTTTGCTCATAATGACATCTTATCAGGGCGAGATTGTCAAATAAACAGTAGCAGTATTTTTATCGGTTCAGCATTACTTCGTCATCATACCAGCGTGAAGTTAAATGGAGCAGGTAGCAAATTAGCAATCAATACCTTATTGTTGCCAAAAAACAGAGAAATTGTCGATACCAGAACTTATCTTGAACATAATCAACCATGTTGTGAAAGTCGCCAGTTACATAAAATAATCGCATTGGATGAAAGTAAAGCTATTTTTCATGGTATTATTAAAGTTGCGGCAGCAGCACTTAAAACTGATAGCCAAATGATAAATAACAATTTGTTATTAGCTAAACAAGCTGAAATTAACACCAAACCACAGTTAGAAATTTATGCTGATGATGTTAAATGTAATCATGGCGCGACAGTAGGCTGCATTGATGATGAACAGTTGTTTTATTTACGTTCACGAGGTATTCATCTTAATGATGCAAAGCATATAATTATGATTACCTTTTCAGCTGAAGTCATCAAAGCTATTGATAGTAAAGCTATAAGTAATAAAGTAATGAAAATTATTCAGCAGCGCTTGGTAGGGATTTAATATGACATTTTCAGTGGCATCCATTCGCAAGGATTTTCCTATGCTGGCAAAAAAAATCAATGATCAACCGTTGATTTATTTGGATAGTGCTGCCAGTGCACAAAAACCACTACAAGTGATAGAAAAAGAAAGAAAATTTCTTTGTCAGCACTATGCTTCGGTACACCGAGGAATCCATCGCTTAAGTAGTGAAGCAACGGTGATGGTAGAAAATATTCGTCAGCAAGTAGCTGATTTTATTCATGTTTCTGATGCTGAAGAAATTATTTTTGTTAAAGGAACAACAGAAGGCATAAATTTAATTGCTAATAGTTATGGGCATGGTTTTATCAAATCTGGTGATAACATTATCATTAGCCAAATGGAACATCACGCTAATATTGTTCCTTGGCATCTGCTTGCAGGCCAGATTGCTTTTGATATTCGTATATTACCTATTGATGATACTGGAAATTTAATTTTTGAACGATTAGACAAGCTAATCGATAGACGGACTCGATTACTCTCTTTTACCCATATGTCAAATGTTTTGGGAACCGTTAATCCAGTAAAACAGATTATTGCCTATGCGCGACAATGTGCAGAAAAAAAAGCAGCGCAATTGCATATTTTGGTGGATGGTGCGCAAAGTATTATTCATCAAATGATTGATGTCCAAGATCTTGATTGTGATTTTTATGTTTTTTCCGGCCACAAACTGTATGGCCCCACTGGTATTGGTGTTTTATATGGCAAAAAAGCATTATTAAATGCTTTACCTCCGTGGCAAGGTGGTGGAGCCATGATTGATAAAGTGAGTATGACGTTAGGTAAACCATCAATAATAAATATCACTTACGAAAAAGTGCCATGGCGATTTGAAGCAGGTACACCAAATATTGTTGGCATTATTGGTTTAAGTGAGGCGTTACGGTATGTTAATAATATTGGTTATCAACAAATATCTGCCCATGAAACCGCATTAATAAAGTATGCTAATCAGCGTTTAAGTACGGTAAATTCTTTGCGTCTTTATGGCTCAGATGATCGCCAGGGGGTTATTGCCTTTAATTTAGGCGATCATCATGCTTATGACGTTGGTAGTTTTTTAGATAATTATGCTATTGCAATACGGACAGGCCACCAATGTGCGTTGCCATTAATGGATTTTTATCAAGTACCAGCCATGTGCCGAGCTTCTCTGGCAGTTTATTCTACTAAAGAAGAGATTGATATTTTGGTTGAAAAACTACAACATATTGAAAAATTACTTGCTTAATCTGTTTTAAAGTACATATAAGGATAGAATGATGTCAGCCTTGCCTGATGAAAACAAATTGTTACATAATTTTTCACGTTGTAAAAACTGGGAAGAGCGATATCTTTATTTAATTGAATTAGGAGAAAAATTATTACCCCTTAGCAATAAGCAAAAACAACTAAAAAACCAGATCTCAGGTTGTCAAAGCCAAGTTTGGATTATTATGGAGCCGAATAATGGCGGCAGGATCCAGTTTGCTGGTGATAGCGATGCAGCTATAGTTAAGGGTTTGATTGCATTAGTAATAATTATTTTCCAAAATAAAACTGGACAACAAATTTTAACTACAGATAGTAAAGCATTTTTTCAAAAATTATCATTAGAGCAGCATTTGACGCCATCAAGAAACCAGGGATTGCATGCTATGATCAGAACAATCCAGCAGCAAGCTAAAAAATTAGTCAATTAAAAATTGAAACATTTAGTTAACTATCACTATACAGTGATAGATAGTATATTTTCTTAAATAATTCAGGTTTAACTTTGAACCAATTTTTTTTATAAGACTGCAATGGAGTTTTTACTATCAATACTGATTGGGATAATTCCTGATTATACAGCAAAACATATCGATGCAGAGTAATTTCAAGCTCTTCACTAGAATTGAAATGATGGCTTTACAGTTCTATTGGCCCATTAAATCTATCGACCATACCATTCATTTGAGGATAGCATGAGCAAGCTAAAAGTGGTAGTTCTATACCAACCCATCTACACAAACTCTTGAATTCATGTTTTTGATAGCTGAGCCTTTTCGCAGACCAAAAAGGCGATCTGTAAATTCTATGCCATTGTCTGTTGTAAATATCCAATAAATACCATTAAACATGTTTGTTAAAATCGTATAAAAATCATCGAGCATTAGCCCGCAGTCTTGTGCCATTGCTGTTTAGAAAGTTGAATTGCTCTTTAACTAAAGACAAAAAGCCCTTCTTTTTTGCTAAAAGAAGATAGAATCGGTTTATTGGTGACTCTATTTTAAGTTAAAATTTTATCGAAGTCTGTATTTTCTTTAAAGCTAATGCATTAATTTTAGAGCTTATTAACCCTAGCGTTAGCTTAATAAGCCTCATTTCCCCATTTTATACATTTTTTCTGATAACAATTCTGTTGCCTATTTGCAAAGATGAGCATCAATAAAAATAGCCCCCATATCGCCACACAGAATGCATTTGTATGGATCTGTGCGCAAGAATCCCCGTTCATCAGAACGGAGAACTCCGGTTTTTCTAGTTTTTTGCGAGCTGTCATCTCCACAACAGCAATTTATACACCTTCGGTAATAGTGTCCTTATTTATGATTCGACAAGAAGCCATAATAACGCACCATTTTAAAATACTTAGCCAAAATAAGACCAATATAGCACTCGATCATCTCTTTCTACATCAGGATCTGCTGCCCCAGTACTGCTTAATCTGGCAATCATAGTAATGATGTACAACCATTTCACACTTCTCCCATTGGTAATGCTGTAGTTTTGACGCGGAATACACTCTAGTAGTGGGTTTAAAGTGTGTAACGCCTCTGAGGTATTTCACGCTATGCCACGCCATTTTCATCTTTTTAGCAAAGTGAACTTTCCAGTAACATCCGTACTGTACCTTCAGGTAACGCTACCACTGCTTCCTGGTGCAGATTATGCCCAAGATCAGAAAAAGAGACATACGCTGGAATTTATCAGGTCATAGCTGTGATGCAACAGCCGAATGAACCCCGTGCCCTCTGTGCCCCCGTGCCTACATAAATTTTTTCGAGCGCTCTTTTTTTTTGAAGAACAGCTCACCCCATACAGCATCTTTAATATCCAGACAAGGATAGCTGATGGAGAGATGAACAGGCAAATATTAATTGAGTTATCAACTATAAGTATGCAAATAGGGGAACAGAAGTATCAATTTCAATACCCTGTTTGCGTGCCAACTGTGCAGCATAGCGCCGCGGGTAGCGGCGAAAATAGAAGGTTGAGTAGCAACTAGTTATTCTTGAAAAGAACTAAAAGAAGATAGTGGAGCATAGTGAAACTAATGTTTGCCACTCGCAGTCTGATAAAATATGAATCTACTGTGCTAACCGCTGCTCGGTAGGTTTGAAACCGCATGAACTGCAGGCTTTTTGAACTTAGAGCTTTTTTAGAAAAAACGGTGCTGAGAACCTCAGGAGAGGCACAGCAGTATAACATGCTGGGCTGGCATATACATCTTAACAAATATACCATATGGGTATATATTGCAGAGGAATATAAAGCATCATCTTGTCCGCATTCATCAGGTCTATCGAGACACTTATCTTTATGTTTGTGCAAAGGGAGGGCGCCCCAGGTCTCCCAACCTTCCAAAGGGATACGGGGATTATACCTAGTTTTCTATAGGTGATGAATTCATCGGCAAGTATACTTTTAGTCATTGCCTCCTCAATACAGTTGAATCCAGCCTCATCGGTTTAACCTGGGGCGTTTTTGCTCAAACCTCCGGATAATCGTGACTAGAGACGGATGATACTTGCGTATCAAAAAAAATTAAGGACCAACTCGGAGACGCATTACTGTCTGCCCTCTTTTGTGGTGTAATGAAAAAATTCAGTCGGTCTTTTATCATCAATTTCAGGACGGAGATCTTAAAGCGCTTCGAATAAACAGGCAGTTTAACATGTGAAGTTACGAGTTGTCTTCATGATTTTGATTTACGCTTTCTAAGAGATTTATTTTGAACCATCTTAAGAGTTAAGAGTAGCTGCATCGCTCACATCATAGGTGTTCTACGTTGTAAAGACAGATAAAAAACCCATCAAGTGGCTCGATCTATACCTACAAAAATATAAGGTCGTAAAGTTTCGTTTAGCATTTGCAGAAGATATTTTACATCTACGTAAAAATAACCAGGCTCATACCTTTTAAACGCTTTATGCTTCAGTTTCATTGCTTCCTGTTCTAAGTACCCCCACTCATTTCAGGCAAATTCCCCACTTCCTGCCCTATCTAAAGAGATATCGAGGCCAGATCAAGATACAAAAAGCCGTATTCAGGAATTCGTGTACTAGTGCCAGCAGATCCTATAGAGGATTGCAGAAAAACAACTAGGGCTTCCTGAGCTAGCGAGAACAGCGTCAGGAAACGATAGAGAATATACCTGTGATCATCAAGATCATCTTGTTTTTACCCTTTAGCAACGGTAAGTTCGGAGTATGCCTATGCCATAATGCTTAACTATATCTCTTAGTAGCCATTTTGCCATGAATAGAACTGACTGTACGATGATGGTCTATATAATGATCTGGGACCAAAGAGTTAACTAGTGATATTATTAAAGTGACCCTTATTCATCTGATAAACTTTATACGTTCCTTAAGAGGAAAAAATATGAAGAGAATTCTATTTTTTATCGGCTTGTTGTTTTTAAGCTGGCTGACTTTCAATATCAGTGCTGCTGAATACTCCTTACCATCTACTAGAGCACGCCTAATTGGAGAAAATACTCATTATTTAGTAGCTAATGATGGGCGTCCACTGGAAGCTATTGCAAGTGAATTTCAGATAGGTTTGCTTAGCATGTTGGAAGCTAATCCAGGTACTGACCCTTATTTACCTAAAGCTGGTAAAACATTGATTATTCCATCCCAAATGTTATTACCTGCAACTAATCGTGATGGGATCATTATTAATTTAGCCGAATTGCGACTATATTATTTTCCGAAAGGAAGCAATAAAGTCATTGTTTACCCTATTGGTATCGGCCAATTAGGTGCCAATACTCCTAAAATGGTGACAACAATTAGTCAATTAATTAAAAATCCAAGCTGGATACCCACACCAAGTATTCGTAAACGTTATGCTGCTGATGGCGTTATTTTACCGACAATATTTCCACCTGGGCCTGATAATCCTATGGGTCTTTATGCCTTGCGCTTATCTTATGGTAAAGGACAATATTTTATCCATGGTACTAATGCAAATTTTGGTATTGGATTACGTGTGAGTTCAGGATGTATTCGTTTAAGATCTAAGGATATAGCAGCATTATTTTATTCTATACAGGTAGGAACTCGCGTACAGGTAATTAATGAACCTATTAAGTACTCTAAAGAGCCAGATGGGAGCTATTACATCGAAGTTCACCAACCCTTATCTAAAAGGGAGTCTGAAGATTCGCAAACAATCCCATTAGTATATAGCAATGAGTTTAAGGCATTTTTGCAACAAGCTGGTATTGGTCAGAAATTAGTTGCTCAAGCCGTATCACGTCGCTCAGGAATACCGCTAAAAATAAATAAGACCTAGATTAATATTAGATGCAATGAATTATAAGTAGATATAGTATATTATATACTAATATAGTATATTTATTATTATTAATATAATAGTAAAACTAAAAACTAGTTGTATGTATTAAATAATAAGGTAAGGCACCAGTTTGGTGCCTTATTAGTATATCGAGTCATCCGCTAAATATAAATTGGATTACTTTTTATATACACGAACTTGATTATCCAAACGTTGATTAGCACGAGAAGCTTCATCTTTAGCAGTCTGAACATTAATACCTAATGACTGAACGTCATTGGATAGTTGATCGACTTTATCGTTTAACGTTTGTACATCTGAGGACAGTTTATTAATTTGGCTACTGTTTGAACAGCCTGCTAACAAAGCAGAAGCAAAAAAAATAGAACCCAGTACAACTTTAGTACGCTTCATTATATTACCCTCTATATTTAATTAATCTCCAACTAGCAAGGTAAGTATTGCATATTCCTGGCAAAACAGAGAATAAATTTCTCTCTCTAACTTTGAATTATTAGATCTTTTTCAAATTCAGGAATAATACTTACTTATTCTTATCCTACTACTTAATTAGAATAATTTTTACTTAAAGTCTGATATTTTAATAAAATTAAAAAAAAGAAAATAAATTTGTTTATTTTTTGTTCGTTTTGTTGAGTGGTCGGCAATTTTTAATTATCTCGTTACGTTATTTTATCAATTATTTTGAGGCCAAATTTAAAATAAAATTAATAAGATAATAGTTACTTTTTAAATAATATGCCAATTATGATCTTTTTGGCTGGAATATTAATTTTAAAATACCTATTAAATAAATGCTCATTAGCAAAAATAATTAATGTGCTTTTTGCTTATAAATTACCAATATTAAATATTAATGCTTTAATTTTTATTAAAAAAAAAGTAAAAATAAATTTTCTGCTATTTTATTCAGAGAAATTTATTTTTACTAACAGAATTATAAGATACGGAGAGATGAGGTATTTGTTGTACCGGTTTGCACTAATGCAATGCGCCTGAAATCATAACAACAACATGACCTTTTTGGCTATATTATTTCCTAAGCGTAATTGGTTACCAACACGATAAGAAATCATGAATAAAAAAATTTTTGACTAATTGTAGAATAACGCCTTTAACTAATAATAATTAACGGGAAGTTTCTTTATTAGTGGTTAAAACAAGGATCGGTGCTGTTTGAAAATATTTGCGTACTGATTTTATTGATTTATCACCATAAGTCACCTCAAATAATCAATTGAGAGTTTAACTTTCTGGCATTTTAACCATACTATGGCGGCAATTACTGCTTCAGTAATGCGTAATTTTAGTTTATTTTATACTATCATCATCAATGCAGTTTGGCATAACCCGATCGGTATAATCACAAATAATAACCGTAATTGTAGCGATTTGATAGAATATTTTCGCTTTTGCTAGATAACATAACCGCATCAGTACCGTCTAAAATAGCATTAGCAACATCACCGGCTTCGGCACGAGTAAGTGGTAGATTTTTGAGTCTATGTTAAGCAAAAATTCTTGGTAGAAATCTCTTATACTTATTGAAGGATTTTCAGTACAGAAATTGCCATGAAAAAGCAAACACTCATAACGATCAAAAAGACTCTTTCTCACTCCCTGCTAATATAAATCTGCAACTCATTAGTTGGGTCGGCGATAAAATCTGTCTGGTAATATCGATTTATACATTGAAGAAACTTATTCAACTTCATTCTGCCAATATTATCACAATGAACATGTTTTATCCGCTTGGAGCATTCATTAGAGTTATACAGCGATATCGTTGCAAAATCCTCGGTTGCAGGAGAAGATTTAACAATCTTACTGGAAGTGCTCTGGCGAAACGACTTAAGAAGAATAAATGGTTTAATTATCTGCGAATATATATTGAATAACTTGACTTTACAGGAGTTAGCAAAAATCAGGGATTAATTTGAAAACAGCGTTCAGAGATTGCGTCACTACTTTTTTACTTCAGCATGACAGCCAACATAAATACACTAAATGGTATTGTTGAACTCAACGAAACATTTTTCTTAAATCCTTTAAATGGAAGCGTTATATCCCATATAGGAAACCTAGAAAACAAAGGAGAAGAGGAGATAAAAAGAAAGAAGAAATAGCAGTCTTAATTCCCTAAAGATCGACAGGTTCATTTGAACAATGAGATTCTTGAAGAGTTTAATCAGAGTGTATTAGCGGTTTTCTTAAGCCGATCATAGATAAAGAGTCCATCCTTTTATCGGATGGAGCTAATGGAGCTAAATGGTAGGAAATCTTTTCTAGCGAGCATAAAATTAGTCACCATTACCTAATAAGGTTAGATAAACAGAGAGTTATTTGTAAGAAATTCTACATTTAAAATGTAAACAGTTATATCAGCCGATTAAAAGGATGCCTGAGTAGATTCCATTATGGAGGATCCTTTTATTTACTGAAATATTTTGCCTGGAGAAGATTGTTTAAAACCAGAACAATTGAAATACAGACGTGGCTATAAATTGCTCTGCGAGCAAAGCAACAAACCTTTGGCAAACTAATCTAATTTTTTAGGAATTCATTCAAATAGTTCAGAATAAACCTTCTAGAAAATGTAATTCGAATAAATCAGGAAGACAACACGCAACTTAACGTGTTACACCGCCTGTTTATCCGAAGCGCTTTAAGATCTCATTCCCGAAATTGATGATGAAAGACCGACTAAATTTTTTATGACACCCAAATAAAAAGAGGGCATACACCAATTCGTCCAACTACTCTCGGTCTCCAATTTTTTTCTACATACAGTATTATCCGTCTCTCACGATTATCTTGAGTTTTAATCAAAACGCACCTAAGCCCACCTCTCGATGAGGCTGGATAGAACTGCATTTGAGGGGAAAGAAATGACTGAAAGTATCCTTACCGATAAATTCATCACCTATAGGGAACTAGGGATAATCCCCGTCTCCTCCATTCTTAAGACAAACATAAAAGATAACTGGGCGAGTTATGCTCATTTCTGATGTATAAAGTTTTAAAGGTGGTGGCGTATTCTGCTGATTAATTTCATAAATGATTTCAATAACAGAGAAATGATATACCATGCAAAAGTCTACCTTACAGGTATCAACGAAAGCAGATATTATCCCTGATCCCTTGCATGAACTCATCTGTAATACTGCCAGGCAACTGATAATCACCGCCCGTTTAAAGCTGAGCTCAGGAGCTCTATCACATGCTACAACAATATGCTGAGCATAGCCTTCTCGACGAAGCATCATATGCCACCGTCGTCCATAATGGTTATTTGCCATAGCAAACTATACAAACTGCTAATTAGAAATGTTGAAATTAAAGTGCCTAAAGTCAGGGTGGAATCGAAGCGACAAAGGAATATGCTTTAACAGCTCGTTCCTACCGTCTTATCTGAAGCATGCAAAAACATCGAAAAGTTATTACCATGGCTGTATACCTTGTTAAAGTATATATCCACCGATGATTTTCATTATCCCTAAGTGGTTGGTGGCCTTCTCGGTGAAAAGCAGATGATTTCTCTGTACCCATCAGGAAACTGAAACAGCAATGTATTGAAAATACCACAGGTAATGGTGCCTGCCTGATTTAATGGATACGTGCTACGTTTATTTCTTGGCCAATATCATATACAATCTGTCAAGCAAGATGATCACCTTTGCCTACTTCTTATTATTGGCATCACTGAGCATGGATATAAGGAGCTCATGTTATGGTCGAAGATGGTTATCAAAAATCAAAAGCGAACTGTGGGACAAACTTCTTAATGCCAAACGAGCACGTTGGCTTAACCGTATTCAGCGAACTTACTACGTAGGCAGGCTGACACCATTGGTTTTTGGAATCCAATGACCAAATATTTCTAGATACACAGCACCAATGCTGTTGGGTACAAAAAACATCTAATGTGCTGCCTTCTCTCACAAAAAGGCATACAACCCAAAGTTAAGAGTAAGGTTGCGTGGAGGTCTTGGTAACCAGATAGCCGCAATGTTGCTAATAAACCCCTTGATCTTTTGTTAGCAAGGTTTTCAGCAAACTATATCCTAAAGCGATAAAGAAACTGGAGAAAGATCAAGAAGAACTGCTGGTATTTCTCTGACTTTCCGTCAGAGCTCTGGGCAATAGAGAGCGTCAATAAAAACGAGAAATCCAATTGAATTAGTTTTTTTTGCGACACTGAGTCTATGTGAAGCCAACGCGCGCAGAACTGTAGTTCAAGAAAATAACCCTTTTAATGCTATTTAAGCTTGCTACAGTCTGCTCAGAAAAGCTAAAGCCGGCTAAGGAGATTTGACCTGTTTGACCCTGGGGTAAACAAAATCTAATTTAAGGATGCAGAATAGATTCATGAAGCATGAGAGTCCAACTTAATCATTATACACTAGATTTGCTAATAACTCTAGTTAACTATTTCAAACCCTATTTCTCACTGTTTATTTTATCTCTAGCAGATGAAATAGCATTCAATTGACAGTTGTCTATCTTACAAACAGTTAAATTATCGGAAACTATCAAAAGTAATGAAAAGGTTATTCTGTCGCCATATTGATAATTTTTACGTTATAAAGGAATATTAACTATTATTCATCATACTTATAGATGAATATTTAAAGACGTACAGCGTTTATATTAGTCCTGATTGGGATCGGGATAGGAAGATGGCGAAGCGCCTCGTATAATGGGTAACCTGGTCTTTATTGGTTTATATTTACTTAAATAAGAAATTGCTAATAATTTGTATTATTAACCGAAAATTGTTAATTGATTGGTTATTTTAGCTACTTGACAACTTGCTTAAAGATAAGAAAGGCAGCAATGATATTAGATATCGAGCCGCTTAGTTTGCCAACGTTTAGAACACCAACGCCAGGCATTGATTAAACCTCGTAACCATTCATCACATAAAAACCCAAGCCAAATTCCTAATAAGCCCATTTCCATTTTTAAACCTAAAAAATAACTAATTGGGATCGCAATACACCACATAGAAATAAGCGCGGTGCAGAAGGGAAAGCAAGCATCACCAGCAGCACGTAAGGCATTCACCATGACAATATTTAGTGTTCTGCCAGGTTCGAGAAAAACAGAGAGTAAGAAAAGAGGAAGTAATAATTTTATTATATTATGATCTTCAGTAATTGCATCCAATAAAGGTATACGAAATAACCAAAAGCATAATACCAGACAAATGGTAATAAAAAATCCCAATTTCAAGCTTTTTAACCCTCTTTGATATGCATCTTCAAAGCGCTTGGCACCGACTAAATAACCTACCATGATTTCATTACCAATACTAATAGAAATACCAAATAGCATAATAAATAATGAAAGTTGGAAATAAAGAGTTTGAGCAGCTAAAGAAGTTTCTCCCATTAAACCGATGAAAGTAGAAGCAACCATATACTGTAAAATCCAGACTAAATTTTCGCCTGCAGAAGGGAATCCGATATGTAATATTTTATTCAAAATACTTTTTGACCATTGGAACAGTAAAGTAGGAATAAATTTAATTTTAACCCCACTAAATAGTAGGAAGAAAAGTAATATAATAGCGACTATACGACCGATAGCTGTAGACCAAGCAACGCCAGTTAACCCGTATTGTGGTAAGCAAAAAAAACCATATAAAACGATTATATTACCGAAAATGGTAATCAGATTGGCAATAAATGTTACCCACATTGCCGGTTGTGATTTGCCATAAACACGTAAGCAAGCCGCTAATATGATTGAAATTGCTTCTGGTACTAAACATAAACCAAGAATATGTAAGTAAGCGTATCCATAATTCAGCAAATGTGCTGGTGTATTCATGATACCAAGTATCTTATAGCCAAAGAACAGAGTAATTGCGGCACTGATAAAGCCTAATAAGAAATTAAAAGCAATAGAGATATGAATGGCTTGACTAGCCTTTTCTTTTTTACCTGCCCCTAAATATTGGGCGATAACAACACTACATCCTACACTGATAAAGTTAAAAATGGTGATAAAAAGATCAAAAACTTGGTTGCCTACTCCCATTGCGGCTAGATAAGCGGTTGAGACGTGACTAACCATATAAGTATTGATAAGTAATGTCAAAAAATGTAACAAAATATCAATAAAAATGGGCCAACTTAGCGAGTAGAGTGAACGCTTAGTAATATCAGATGAATGCATTATGCACCTTTTTAAATAAACAAGAAGGTTTTTGGCAAAACAGATAAAAAACGGTTAAATATTTTACACATTTTATTTTTGTATGATAGATGATTAACTATTTATTAGTTATCGGTGTTTTTTATTTAAATTTTATTAGTTAGATGTTTACTTCCGGATCGTTATATAGACCCTCATTGCATAGCCTTATTCATGGCATGATTGCTATTGAGGGATATAATATAATTGAAGGCAAAATATCATAATGATGGACCTCTATTGTTAGGCAACTACAAAACCTAAAATCACTGTGATCTTCAGGCCACCAAAGAGGCTCAATCTACTTTAGCTAAGCCATTATGGCATAACTGAACTTTACCGTTCCTAAAGGGCAAACGAGATGATGTTGATGATCATAGCCATATTCCCTTATCGTTTTCTGACGATATTGTCGCCCACTCAGAAACCCATAGTCGTATATTTTCCTGAAAAAACATTTTTCTTCTCTCTTGACGATCTGCTAACCAAGTAGTACACGAATTTCTGAGTTATTAGAAAGTCTAGTGATGGCTGTATCAGGCTACGGCTACGTTCCACTATGATGCTTGTGAATCTGTTCTCCATCCTTAAATTGGACGGAATTTAGCACCCAGGCTAAGTAGATCAAAATCCTCTTATGGGATTCCAGGTTTTTTGAGCAGAGTGAAGGAAGCTTAAATAGCATTGAAATGGTTGTTTTTTGAACTATAGTTTTTGTGCATTAGCTTCGTAGCCTAAGTATTACAAAAGCTAATTCAATCGGATGTGTCGTTCTTATTAATCCCCAGTTCCATAACAATGGAAGTCATAGACTGCCAACAGTTCTTCTCGATCTTTCTTCAGCTTCTTCATCGCTATAGTGGAGATACTTCCCTAAAACCTTGCTAATAAAATATCAAGAGCTTTATTAGCGGCATTGCAGCTCTCACAGCTTTAACTTTTGGTTGCATACCTTTGGAGACTAAGCAGCAAGCACATTAGCTATTTTGTGTACCTAACAGTGTTGGTGCTGCATGTTCTTCGAAAAGATTCTTTCCACATTACATTAGAAGAAACAAGAACTAAGAACCAAAAACCAGACCACCGTCTTCTCTCTCCACGTAACAAGCCTGGGAGATACAGTTAAGCCACGCTCTGCCACCACAAGAGGGCATTGAAAAATTAGAGATCCAGTTCGTTTCTGACTCTTGATAAGCATCTTTGACCGAAACTAACTCCTTATATCCATGCTCAGTAATGCCGATAATGAGCAGCAGGCAAAAGGCGATCATATTGTTTGAGATGACTGTATATGCATTGAGCAAAAAATAGAGTTATAGTTATTTCTAGTGTATAAAATTTCAGAGATGCTAGCGTATCTTACTAATTGATTTCATAGATGATTTCAACAATAGAGAGATGATATACCATGAAAAGTCTAGCATACAAATATTCGCCAAAACTAGATATTACCTCTGATTCTTTTCATAAACTCATCCATAATAGTGTTAGCCATCTGATAGAGCCACCGCCGTTGAGACTGATCTTGAAGCCATGCTGCAATAACATGCTGAAAGCGCCACCTTGTCGACGAGCGTGTCCAAATCAATTCCATCGTCCATAATAGTTATTCGGCACAGCAAATCAATACAGAGTTATATTAGCGATGTTGAGATTAAATTGTCTAAGATCAGGGGATCGCAAGCCAAAGGTGTTTGTTGGTACATAAAACAGCTATGTACTTGCTGCTTAGCAAGCGAAAGTTAAAGCTAAACTTCATAGAAGTGGCTAGCAAAAAACCATGATCCCGCTAATAAAGCCATTGATGTTTTGTTGGCAAGATTTTAGTAAAATATCCTATAGCGATGAAAAACTGAAGAAAGATTGAGAAAAACTGCTGGCATTCTACGACTCTCCTCTGTTAGAGGACTGGGCGTTAATAAGAACGAGGCATCCATTTGTATCGGCTTTTTCGATACTGATGAGGCTACGAAGCTAAGGCCTAAAAAAGTGTAGTTCAAGAAAAATAACACTTTCAATGCTATTTAAGCTTCCTTTACTCTGCTCAGAAAAGCTAGAATCGGCTAAAGGGATTTTGACCTATTTAGCCTGCTGCTAAACTCCATCTAATTTTAGAATGAAGAACAGATTCAACAAAGCATCAGAGTCGAACTGTAGTCTGATCGCATACATCAGATTTTCTAATAACTCCAAAAATAAACGTAACGCGTATCACTTAAATCATACATGGCAGCATTGCCTGTTCTCTTCAAGCTATTCCTGTTTCAGTTTACTAATGCTACTTACTTACAGAGAGACCATATACTTTTTCACTGAGAAGCGGTCTCCACCGAGCTTCGTGAAAACAATCTGGAGAGATCCATCTCACAGGCTACACAGTCATGATAGCAACTCTTCGATGCTTTTTGCACGCCTTAGATAAGGCAATAGCAAGAACCTGTTAAAGGATATTACCGTTGCCGATGCGATACTACCCCACTTTGCTTATGCACTTTAATCTTAACATCGCTTATATCCGCTTGTATAGTTTGCTATGAAAATAACCGTTACGAACTCCTGGCATAGATGGCGTCCAGATGCCGGCGTTCAGCATCTTGTCGTAGCATAGCTTTGAGCTCAACCTCAACGGTAGTGGCTATCAGCGCTTAACGCCATTACGGATGAATTAATACAAGGAATCACAAGTATATCTGATTTTGCGGATATCTCTAGGGTAAAACTTTTTCATGTATATCTTCTCTCTATTGTTAAAATCATTTACACAATCAATCAGCATCATATACCACCATCTCCGAAACCCAATCTATCAGAAATGAGCATAACTCATATAAAATACATATGAAGTTATTTATATTTATAATCTAAATAAAACCATTTTATTTTAGTAAAATACTTTTATTCAATGAAATTTATATAAAATATAAAAACAAATAAAGCCGTTTAAATTCGGCATAACTAATTATTAAATTTTTATACAGCTAAAAGATAATATTTTCTCTCTTAAACAAATAGGAAATGATATTTATCAATAATGATAAAAGATAGAAAAAGACCCCAGAGTTTTAACAATTATGCACCTGAAACTATTGGATAAGATACCCATGATGATGCCTATCTTAGTGAGATAGGTAAATTGTTGAGCAACAATAAATGCGGTATATACCGCTATACTAAATCATCAAGCTGTCGGTTTTGCCAAAATTTGCCTATAGGAATATGCTAATGCCTACACCAAATGAGCAGATCCATTTTTAGAAGGGATCTGCTTTAAACCTGATTACCGTCAAACAAGGTTTTAGTCAAGTGTTGATCAATAAAATAAGCACCTCTCTGATTGCAAAAAGGTTTGATGAACTTTGTTCCGATTCGAAAATTGACAATAAACTGTCACATGAAGCTCATCAAAATTTAGGCTTTAATGAAATAAAATGCGTTATATTTTTTCGCAAAAAAACTTTTCTGATCTGATAATAATACTCACTCCTATAGCGCAAACAACTAAATAACCGTTAGATCTGTTTTCTCCAATCTACTTGCAATTTAGTCAATAAATTTACTCTAAAGCCATTACATGGCTAATTTAAGCACTACTTTTTATCGATCTGACTTTGGGTTATTACTTAACCATAGTATAGTAAAGGAAATTTTTATAAGTAGGTAGCTTTTCCTAACAAGCTGCTAATCTATTTTACAAATAATCCCTTATACAGCAAATTATACAGGATTTAATTTAAATAGCATTAAGCAAGTAAATTTTGTCAGCGATATTACAACTCAAAGAGTAAAGAATAAAAACTATGACTAATTTCCAAAACTTCGCTTCCCATACCCCAATGATGCAGCAGTATTTGCGCCTGAAGGCACAACATGCTGATATTTTGTTATTTTATCGCATGGGTGATTTTTATGAATTATTCTTTAATGATGCAAAAAAAGCAGCACAATTACTTGATATTTCATTAACTAAGCGTGGGCAATCGGCTGGGCAACCGATTCCGATGGCTGGCGTACCTCATCATGCAGTAGAGAGTTATTTAGCTAAATTAGTTCAGTTAGGCGAGTCTGTTGCCATTTGTGAACAAATCGGTGATCCCACCATCAGCAAAGGGCCCATCGAACGTAAAGTTGTTCGCATCGTAACACCAGGAACCGTTACTGATGAAGCATTACTACAAGAGCGTCAAGACAATCTATTAGCCGCGATTTGGCAAGAAAATAATTGTTATGGCTATGCCACTTTAGATATTACTTCCGGGCGCTTTATTATTAGTGAAATGGCTGATATCAACACTATTAGCGCAAAATTACAATGTACCCAACCGGTAGAACTGCTATATCCCGAAAATTTTATCGATGTTGCGATATTTGAAAATAATAAAGGACTACGTCGTCGTCCGTTATGGGAATTTGAATTAGATACCGCTAAACAACAATTGAATCTGCAATTTGGTACCCAAGAACTGATGGGTTTTGGCGTTGAAAATGCGACATTAGCATTACGAGCAGCTGGATGCTTGCTGCAATATATCAAAAATACTCAACGTACAGCATTACCCCACATCCATAGTATTACCATGGAGCAGCAAAAAGAGAGCATTATCCTTGATGCAACTACCCGGCGTAATCTTGAATTGACACAAAATTTATCAGGTGGTAGCGAGAATACGGTGGCAGCCATACTGGATCAGTGCGTGACGCCGATGGGTAGCCGTATGCTAAAACGTTGGCTGCATAGTCCGTTACGCAATCTAAATAGATTATTAAATCGCCAACAAGCAATAGGAGGACTCCAATCCTATCATTTTGAATTACAACCTTTTCTATGGCAAATCGGTGATTTAGAACGCATACTTGCTCGTTTAGCACTCCGTTCAGCCCGGCCTCGAGATCTGGTTCGCATGCGTCATGCTTTCCAACAATTTACCGATATTCACGCAATATTAGATAAAATTGAATTACCATATTTGAAAAACTTGCAGTCACGCATTAGCTCCTTTGCATCACTGCAAACACTGTTAGAAGAAGCTATTGTTGATACACCGCCGGTGTTAGTGCGAGATGGAGGGGTTATCGCAACCGGATATCATAGCAAACTTGATGAATGGCGCACGCTGGCTGATGGCGCCAGTGATTATCTCGAAAAACTGGAATTGCGGGAAAAAGAGAAATTAGGCATTGATAGCCTAAAAGTCGGCTTTAATGCGGTGCATGGCTATTACCTACAAGTTAATCGCAGACAAAGCCATCTGGTACCTATCCATTATGTTCGTCGCCAAACACTAAAAAATGCAGAACGATATATTATCTCTGAATTGAAAGAATATGAAGAAAAGGTGTTAATTTCTAAAAGAAAAGTATTAGCGATTGAGAAAAAACTTTATGAAGAATTGTTTGATCTGTTATTGCCTCATCTGTCAGCGTTGCAAACTAGCGCCGAAGCATTAGCAGAATTAGATATATTCAATAATTTAGCAGAGCGCGCCGAAACTTTGGACTATCACTGCCCAATATTAAATGAGAAACTTGGCATAGAAATTGTTGGTGGACGCCATCCGGTTGTTGAGCAAGTACTTAGAGAACCATTTATTTCTAATCCATTAGTTCTATCACCACAACGTCGTTTGTTAATTATCACCGGCCCCAATATGGGCGGTAAAAGTACTTATATGCGTCAAGTAGCACTAATTACATTACTCGCTTATATAGGTAGCTTTGTGCCGGCTGAAAAAGCAATTATTGGCCCGATTGATCGGATCTTCACGCGTGTTGGTGCATTGGATGATCTTGCTACCGGTAGGTCAACTTTTATGGTGGAAATGATAGAAACCGCTAATATCCTCCATAATGCAACAGAACAAAGTTTGGTATTAATGGATGAAATTGGCCGCGGTACCTCAACCTATGATGGTCTTTCACTTGCCTGGGCTTGTGCGGAAAACCTGCTTAGCCAGATTAAAGCTATGACTTTATTTGCTACACATTATTTTGAATTAACCAATTTAGCCGATAAGCAGGAAGGCGCGGTTAATATTCACCTGGATGCTATAGAGCATGAGGACACGATCGCGTTTATGCATAACGTTCAAGAAGGCGCTATCAGTAAAAGCTATGGCTTAGCGGTTGCTTCATTGGCTGGTGTCCCAACTAAGGTTATTCAACGAGCAAAACAGAAATTAATGGAGCTAGAAACACTTTCCACCCTGCCAGTGAATAAATATATTGATAATTCACTACCAAAAGTAGTGAAAAAAACCATTTCACCGGCTATTGAAACACTAGAAAAATTGAATCCTGACACATTAACGCCTCGTCAGGCGCTAGAATTAATTTATCAGTTAAAAGAAATGCTAAAATAATTTTTTATATAATTGAATTTACTTGATTCAATTCACTATTTTAGCCTGCAAAACACCGCACAAGCGTGGACAGATAAAACAAATCAGCCTAAAAACTTAGCAATTATTTATACGTTCACCTGTTCTCTGAACACTAAAAGCCACAAAAAGTGGTTTGCTATATCTTGAAAAGATATTCTGTTAATAAACAGAATAGTGATACACCATTACAATAGTTAGAACCTTTTGAAGATTTTGGTTATAAGTAAATTAATAATATTCATCACTAAAAGAAAAAACAGTTATCTAAATTAATTTAAGTAAAGGAAACGGCTATGTTAGTTAGCAAAGGTTGTTACTCTGCTTGCAGAGCAATTTGTAGCCATGTCTGTATTTCAATTGTTCTGGTTTCAAACAAACTTCTCTAGGCAGATAATTCAGTAAATAAACCGGACTCTACACCATGAAATCTACTCAGGCATCCTTTTAATTAGCTGATATAACTGTTCAAATTTTGAATTTGGAATTTCTTACCAATAACTCTCTGATTATCCAACCTTATTAGGAGATAGTGACTAATTTCATGTTCGCTGGAAAAGGTTTCATACCATCTAACTCCATCCGAGCAAAGAATGGATTCTTTATCAATGATCAGTTCAAGAAAAAAGCTAATACATGCTATATTAAACTCTTTAATGTAGCACGCTATTGTATGAGCGAGAGCGAAGCTACGCTGCTTCGTGGATATTCATGATCTGAGTATTGCTTTATATTCTGCACCTATTAATTTTTCAAGAATTCATTCAGATAGCTCGAAATAAATCTCCTAGAAAACGTAAACCGGCTAAAAATCAAGAAGAGAGAATACGCAACTTAATGTATTATACCGCCTCTTTATCAGAAGTGCCTTCTAATCTCCCTCCCCAAATTAATGATGACAGAGCGACTAAATTTTTTATGATACCCCAACCCCAAAAGAGGCCATACAACAAAGCATCCAACTTCGATCCCCCAATTTTTCTCGACAGGCAAGTATTATCTGCCTTTAGTCACGATTATTTATGGTTTTGAGTAATGCCAAGGTCATACTGATGTTGCTGGATACAACTAGATTGAGGCGGCAATAATTGAAAGTATGCTTGCTGATGAATTCATCACCTATAGCCCTATAGGAAAGTAGTGATAATCCCCATATCCTTCAGCAAAACCAATAGATAAACACAAAGATAACTAAGCTGATAGACTTAACGAATACGGATAAGATGAGGATTTCTATTTCTCTGGCAAGATACCAGCCAACACATAGGATAAATTAGCTAAATGTAAATCCCCCAACCCAACTAAATTAGTTTTCACTATTGATGACGGGTGGAATAAATTTCTTGAAAAACATGGTGACAATATCAACTCGTGGACCCGTCTATTTGTCGAGCGAATGCTTGCCTCCGACACTTATTCCATGGTGGTATCCGGACGCTACTGCTGTGCATTTCCTGAATATTCCCAGATCCATTTTTCTGATAAAATTATAACTCAAAAACCGGCAGTTCATACAGCTTCAAAACTACCGAGAACTGGTTAGTACATCATGTTCATATTTTATCCAACTACAACTGGCAATACATTACTTTCATTATGGCAAATTTTCTTTGGTTTTTTTAACAATAACTAACCAAGTACTCAAGGCTCTCTTTCGGGTATGGCCATTTGCGCTATGCTGAGTGGGCACCAAAACAGGGTATCCAAATTGGTATCTTCTATGCCTTGCACACTTATAGTCTACAACTTAATCAACATCCACATGTTCATTTCTCCATCACACGTGTTTGTCTATATATTAAAGATGCTATATGCCTGAGCTGTTTTTCAAAAAAAAAGCGATCGAAGAAATCTGGTGAGGCCCTGTCATCCAGATGATGCGTCACAGATATAACCTAATAAATCCAAGTATTCTTCCTGGTTTTACATATCCGCGCAGGAAGCAGTGCAGCGTTATCTGAAGGCACAGAGTACAAATGTTACTGGAAAAAGTACAGTTTGCTAAAAAGATGAAAGAGACGTGACATAGCAACGTGAAATGGCTAGAACGCTACCATTAAACGCTCCACCAGGTATCTCCCCAGTCAAAAACTCTAGGATTACAGAGAGGGGAATGGTTGTACATCATTACTATGACCAGTGGACTAAGCAGTACCGGCAGCAAACCTCTAACGCAAAAAGAGATGATCTGGCGCTATATTAGCCATATTCCATCGAGACATGTTAAGATGATGCGTTACTATAGTTTCTTGTAAAATCATAAACGAGGTACATTATTACCGAAGGTGTAAAGGCGCTGGAGATAACGATTTGCAAAAACCAGAAAAACTGAAGGTTTGCCGTTCTAATGAAAGCATTCCTGCGCACAGATCCGTACAAATGATTCTGTGTGGTGGCGAGAGGCTACTTTTTATCGATGCTAAGCTTAGCAAACAGGTAACGGAATTGTTGTCAGAAAGAATGCATAAAATGTGGAAAAGGATACTTATTAACCTGAAACTAGTGTTAATATCTCTAAAATTAATGCATTAGCTCAAAGAATAGAGGCTTAGATGAAATTTTAACTTAAAATAGACCCAATAAACCGATTTTACCTCCTTTTAGCAATAATGGATGACTTTTGCTTTTTACTTAAAGAACGATTTAATTTCCTAACCATCAAGAATCTCATCGCTCATATGACCCTTTCGATCTCGCGCGATTAAAAGTAGGATTCATTCTTTCCTTTTATATCCAGCTCTCGCTTTCTCTACGTTTTCTAGCCTTTCTATGTGGGATATAACACTTTTCTTTAAAGAATTTAGAAAAATGTGAGTTATTAGCAAATCTGGTATGTGAAGCTCAGGCTACGGCTCCCAGTTCTCTGATGCTTCGTGAATCTGTTCTCCATTCTTAAATTTAGCGTTGTTTACCACAAGAGTTACCAGACTAAATCTTTTAACTGATTCCAGATTTTCTGAGCAGACTATAATAAGCAAAATAGCATTGAAAGGGTGTTTTTTCGAATTATGCTTATTTCTGGTGATAGGGTTTTAAAGATGCTGCCGTATCCATTCTTGCTGATTGATTTGTGAATGATTCCAACAACAGAGAGATGATATGCCATGAAAGTCTACCCTACAGGTATCCACAAAACTAGATATTATCTGTGATTTATTACATGAACTCATCTGTATAATGCTGCAAAGCAGCTGATATCCACCGTCGTTGACGGCTGAGCTCGAAGGCATGCTGCGACGACACACCATCCTGAATGCTGCTTTCTTGAGAGGTATTTCATGAGAGCCCATCGCGTACCATAACGGTTATTTGCTACAGCGAACCATACAGATTGGTATGGGCGATATTGAGGTTAAAGTGCCTAAGGTCAAGCTGGAGATCGCAGCGGCAAAGGAATATCCTTCGACAGCTCGTTGCTAGATCCTTATCTGAAGCATGTAAAAAACGTTAAAGTGTTGCTACTATGACTATACATGCGAAGCCATATCCACCAGTGATTTTATGAAACTCCAGGAACATTTCTCGGTAAAAAAAGACATGGTCTTCTCTATACTTCATCTAGGAGACTGAAATATCAATGGCTTGAAAAGAGCACAGGCAATATAGTGCGCGGCTCCCTGCGCGTGATTTAATAGATGATACACGCTACGTTTATTTCTTGGTCGATGACATATATAGTCCTGTCAGGCAAGATGATTCCATTTACATGCTGGTAATTATCGGCGTCACCGAGCATGGACGTAAGAAAGTCGTTACTGGCGAAGATGCTTATCGAAAGTCAAAAGCGAAATTTACCGAACTTCTAAATGGGCTCTGCGAGCAACGTGGCTTAACTGTATCTTTTAGGCTTGCTACAGATACGATGCCTTTGGTTTTTGGAATGGAATGGCAAAGATATTCCTGGATGCAAAGCATCAACGATGTTGGGTACAAAAATATCTAATGTTCTGTCTTCACTCTTTAAGACATACACTGAAAATTAATGGTGAGTAGCAGGGAAGTTCTTCTTAGCAAACAGGCGTGATGTCGCTAATAAAGCCCTTGATGTTTTGTTAGAAAGTTTTTAGCGAAGTATCCTTGCAGCGATGAAAATCTAAAACCGGGTAATGGTAATGGGATTTTCCTGTTTGACCCTCTAGTGGTAAACAACATCCAATTTAAGAATGTAGAACAGATTTAGGAAGCATTATAGCTGAACTGTAGCCTGACCGCCATATACCGGATTTGCTAATAACTCACTAATAGGTTGATTATGCAATATATCTTTTAATCGGCATAACCATTCAACCTGTATTTGACAAATACGCTCTCTAGTAAAGCCAATCTCTTGCCATAACCTAACTCTTGTAACATTTTCGATTCATAGGCTAATAAACTAAAGCGGCGCGGTAATACTTCATGCTGTCTTACATTAAGTTCAAACACCCATTTAACAATACTTTCTTTTATATTATTAGTTTTGATAGTTCCTTCTGATCCTGAATCGTTATCATCAGATAACATATTAACTAAAGCTTTATCTAAATCAGAAGCGATTGGAGTATCAAGAAAATAAATTCACTCATCACTCATCTAGCCGCAACATCCGCCTAACATCATCCACCAATTTGTCTAAGCATTATTCAATTTCTTCGGAAGTTGGCTATTAATCAAATTTCTGAAGCAATTCTATTGCAATGCCCAAATAAAGCTATCTTTGCAAGAGGTTATTGGTAAAAATCCCTTATACTGTATAAAGAATTTTCGCTATAGCGGTTGCTATGAAAAAACAAATAATCATACAGATCAAAGAGACTCTTTACTCACTCCCTGCTAACACAAAGCTGCATTTCATTAAGTTGCTTAGTGACAATCTGTGAAATAATCTCGATTCATTCATTGAAATAACTCACTCTATTTTATCTTGCCCATACTGTTACAGTGAACATTGTTATCCGCTGGAGCCATTCATTATGGTTACACCAATATCGTTTAAAAATCCTCGATTACAGGAAAGATTTAACAATCTTACTGGAAGTGTCCTCATCAGGTAAAAGCACATCATAAGGATAATGGTTTAGTTATCTGGGATGTATGTTAAATAGTTTGACTTTAGAAGAAATCAGCGAAATAAACAAGGCATTGATTTTAAAACATCGTTTAGATGGCGTCACTATTTCCTTGCTTCAGCGGCGAGACCCAAACAACATAAATACACTAAACGCTACTGTTAAAGTCAAAAAAACATATTTTCATAAATCCTTTAAATGGAAGCGTTCTATCCCATATAGAAAAGCTAGAAAAGGCGGGAAATAAGGAGATAAAAGAAAAGAATAAATCGCGATCTTTAATCGCCTGAGCTAGACAGAGTCATATGAGGCGATGAGATTTTTGAAAAGTTTAATGAAAAGTGTATTGTATTAGCTCTTTTCTTGAAGCGATCATCGATAAAAAGTTCATCCTTTTCTCAGATGAAGCTAAATGGTACGAAATCTTTGCTAACAAGCATGAAATTAGTCACTATCGCCTAATAAAATTATATATTCAGAGAATTATTGATAAGAAATTCTACATTCAAAACTGTGAACAGTTATATCACACCCTCACCTGATTAAAAGGATACCTTAGTAGATTCCCCATGGTCTAGTGTCGTTTTATTTATCAAATTATCTGGCTTGGAGAAGATTGTTTAAAACAATAACAATTGAAATACAGACATGGCTACATGCTTGCTCTGCAACCAAAGCAACAAGCTTTGCCAACATAGATCTAATATAGACAGCATTGATAATGCAATTTGTCCCAATTATTGCTGCGAAAGATAACGTAAGGGATTTACTGATTTTCCTTTGTAACGAATTTCAAAATGTAATCTTACCGAACTTGTACCGGTGCTACCCATAGTAGCAATTTTTTGCCCTGCCTGAACCTCCTCTTGATCATGAACTAATATAGTATCATTGTGAGCATAGGCACTCAGATAGTCATCGTTATGTTTTATTATTATAAGATTTCCATATCCACGTAATGCATTTCCAGAATAAACTATTTTTCCTGCTGCAGTTGCAAAAACAGGTTGACCTAGCGATCCGGCAATATCAACACCTTTATTTCCACCCTGCACATCAGAGAAAGTTGCAATTACTTTTTTCCGTTCAACTGGCCAGCGCCACTTACCTACTGTATTCACTACGCTGTTACTATTTAAGCCTGAAGATGCTGTTATTTCAGGCGACGTAGAAGGTGTTAGTGCCTTAGATGCTCTTGGTAACATCTTTTCTAAACTTTGATCAGTAACAGATGTGGCATATGCATTACTTGACTGAGTATCAACATTTGTATTGTTTGTATTTGAAGTACGATTAGCAAGTATCATTTCTGAATCGCTAGAAATACTAGCAACATTAAGTACTTGCCCAACCCTTAAACTATAAGGTTCTGCAATTTTATTACGTTGCGCTAGATCACGATAATCATTGCCTGTTATCCAAGCAATATAAAACATGGTATCACCATGTTTAATAGTGTAGGTATTAGCACTATAGCTTCCTTTTTGGATATTATTATAATTTCGGTTATAAATTATTCGACCATCGGTATTAGTCTTAGGTGCTGGCATCAGCGGCTTATGGATCAGCTTATTTATACTACTATTTTGATTACTAACAAAAATATTTTTAGGAGAAGAAGGTATTGGCATACTTTTTGATGATGTATTAACAGCAGAATAAGTATTAATCTGGTGGCTATTATCATGGATACTAGTAATTGGTGCTGCTGGATGATATGGTGTCGAGCAACCTATTAATGTTGTGCCTGTTACTATACAGATAGTTCCCCATCGAATCGCAAAATTTTGGCTGTTAAAATTCATACTTCTTCTCCAATGAAGACAAATTTTGAATAAAATCTATAATGTAAATGGTCATGCTCGATTATTTATTGCAATAGCTAAAAAAATTTTTTTTGATAAAAGCAGAGATTAATAAAACCTTAAATTATCTATCACTAAAATATTATTTATTTCATGCTAAACTTCCAGGAATTAAAGGAACAAATCGCACTGACTCTAGCGTTGTAGCATGAAAATCATTACCTTGACGTTTAATGACTTTTAACATCTGTTTTTTCTCACCAACAGGTAATACCATGCGGCCACCATCTTTCAATTGTTCAAGCAATACGAGTGGGAGTTCTGCTGGCGCCGCTGTGACAATAATTCCATCAAAAGGCCCCTTAGAAGACCATCCTATCCAACCATCACCATGACGTGTTGAAATATTATGAAGATCAAGTTTTTTTAATCTACGTTTAGCATTCCATTGTAGTCCCTTGACACGTTCTACCGAAAAAACCCACGCGACAAGATGAGCTAAAATGGCTGTTTGATAACCAGACCCGGTGCCAATTTCTAAGACATGATCCGATGGAGAAAGCGAAAGTAATTCTGTCATACGAGCAACAATATAAGGTTGCGAAATAGTCTGAGAAAACCCTATAGGCAAAGGAATATTTTCATAAGCTTTATGTGAAAGTGCTTCATCGACAAAACGCTCACGAGGAATTTTTGCAATAGCTGCCAATAGACATTCATCTTTTATTCCTTGATTGCCTAGTTGTGCCAATAAATCTCTAATTGACCGTTTTAGCATTCCTCAGTTGCCTCTGCTTTTAATAACCAATCTTTAATAACTTGTTGATCTTTATAAGCGGTTAAATCTACTTGTAACGGTGTGATAGAAACATATCCCGCTGCTACTGTAGCAAAATCAGTATCTGGACCCCCATCACATATTTCTCCGACAGGACCTAACCAATAGACCATATCACCCCGTGGATCTTCAGATGAATAAACTTGTTGAGCTGCATGACGGCTACCACACCGTGTTACGATGTAACCTTTAATTTTCGATAAAGGAATATCAGGAACATTAATATTAAGAATATTACCTGCTTTTAATGGCATTTTCTGTAATAATTTTAATAGATGACAAGTTACCTCTGATGCTGTTTGGTAATGTATTTCACCATTTAATGAAACTGCAAGTGCAGGTAAACCAAGATGACGACCTTCTGTTGCCGCAGCAACGGTACCTGAATAAATAACATCATCACCCAGGTTGGGGCCATGATTAATACCAGAAACGACAATTTCAGGAGAGGGTCGAATAAGCTGATTAACGCCTAAATAAACACAATCCGTTGGCGTTCCTTGTACTGAAATATCTCCATTGGGTAACTTAGCTATTCGTAATGGTTTATGAAGTGTTAATGCGTTTGATGCCCCACTTCGGTTTCTATCAGGTGCAACAACCTGAACGAAATAATATTTACGTAACGCAATAGCAAGCGTTTGGATGCCAGTTGCTGTTACACCATCATCATTACTTAGCAATATCCTTAGCATTATTGTATCCCGTTGATTTATATTAAACGTTATATTAAGAATCAGGCTATTTTACAAACTATTACCATCTATGATAAAAAATTATAGGTTAAAATAGTGTCAATAATAGATTACAGCAAAAATATCATTAAGTAACAATAAAACACATCAAATTATGATAGAAAAATAAAGATCTGATATTAGAGTAAGTGAATATAATAAAATAACAATATAATTTTTAGTTTAAACAATTAACTGAAAATAATAAACCATATAATTATAATTATATGGTTTATTAACATAAACAAGATAAATTAAATAATATTTACTGAAATACTATCTTAACTAAATATCTAACAAGCAATACATAAATCAATAAAATTTATAATAAATATTATAAATATTTAAATGATTATTGAGTAAATACTATTAATAGTACTATTCAATAATAAATAAAATAAATAAGTTAACTTTTATATAAAAAGAGGATTAATACTCTTCAATGTATTAATTACTAATTTTCTATTAAACTTTTTAGCGATTAAATTTTAATATTTCACTTTATCTTAAACCCTATTATGCAAATTTAATCACCTATTTTCAATATCTTCTCTTCTGTTTTAACTCCATCATTTACCAATTAAGAGTTCTAAGCAATCATGTACATGTGACTGATAATATCAAAAATTTTTTTTAATGCTGTTTATTGCGAAAGAAAGATTAATATATTTAAAATAAACTGATAATATACTTGTTAAGTTTCAAATCTTATTATATAAATATAATAAGATTTATCATCAAAAACTTTATTTTTAATCAAAGACTATTCGTAAATATCAATAATATTTTTATCAGACTAATTAATTCTCATTTTACACTGATTATAAAACTACCCATTAGGTATTTTTATCCAGAATCATTATATAGCCCTTTGTATCGTACATCCCATTCATCGCAAGATGGCTACTGATGGATATAATTGAGGGAAAATATCATGATGATGATCCATCGTCATGCAAGTATAACACCTAAAATTAAAGCTGCTCTTCAGGCAAGCAAAGAGACTATGTTTACTTTAGTTAAGCGTGATGGGATATCCGAACTTACCGTTTCTAAATAGCAAAAACGAGATGATGTTTATGGATCACAGGTATATTCTTCATCGTTCACAGACGACGCTCTCAGCAGCTCAGAAAGCCGTAATCATTTTCTTATGATAAACATTTTTCTCTCTCTCAATGATCTGTTGGCAGAAGAGTTGTACGCGAATTCCTAAACCCGTAGTATCTTAATCTAGCTTGGATCCTCTGTTTACATAGGCACAAAGGGAGAATTTACATGAAATCAGGCAGAGAGGAAGCCAGGAAGCCGAAGCATAAAGCATTTAAAAGCTATGAAGCTAGTTATCTATACATAGATGTGAAATATCTTCCGTAAATGCCAAACAAAACTTCACGAGGTTATCTTTTCGTAGGTTTCATTCCCCGGAAATAATATGTTTTTTGAATAATTTAGGTTTAACTAAGAACGAATCTTTCATAGACTGCAATGGAGTTTCAGTACGCAATACTGATTGCGCTAATTCCTGATTTTACAGCTAAACATATCGATGCAGACTAATCTTAATATCTTGACCAGAATTGAAATAATGGCTTTACAGCACATCTTCTATGCGTCCATTAAATCGTTCGACCTAAACATTCGTTTGAGGATACATCGGCTGACTATAAGTCAATAATCTATACCAAGCTCTGTACACAAACGGTTAAATTTACGTTTTCCGATTGGTTAAACATTTTCGCAGACCAAAAATGCGATCTCTAAATTCTTTGGTATTCTCTATAAGTACCCATGTATACCCATGGGACTTACTCAGTTAAGTTCACATAAGAAGCGTCGACTTATTGGCTGCGGGCTCTTAGCCTTGTAAAGAAGGATAAAACCCCATTGAGTTGCACGATCTATGCCTACGAAAAGATAACCTCGTGAAGTTTTGTTTGGCATTTACGGAAAATATTTTACATCTATGTATAGATAACTAGCTTCATAGCTTTTAAATGCTTTATGCTTCGGATTCGGAACTTTTTTACTCTTAATTTCAAAAAAACCCACCTCCGTACCTACCTAAACAGCGATCCAAGCTAGATAGAGATATTTACGAGGTTCAGGAATTTAGGTAGGGAGTGCCCAGCAGATTATTGAGAATAAGAAAATTTTCCTCCCAGAAAAACGACGAGTTATTAGAAAATTTGATGTATGGCGATTAGGCTACCGTTCGACTCTAATGCTTCGTGAATCTGTTCTCCATCCTTAAATTGGATGGAATTTACTACCAGGCTAAGCAGGTAAAATCTCCTTAGCCGATTTCTGCTTTTCTGAGCAGACGACAGCAACTTAAATAGCATTGAAATGTTTGTTGTTCTCGAACCACAAGTTTTTTGTGCGTCGGATTCATTAACCCCCTCACCTGTCGCAAAAGCTAATTCAATAAGATTTATTTTTATTGACTCCACTAGCTGCGCGCGGACGGGAAGTCGTAGAATACCAGCAGTTCTTCTCAATCTTTTTCTAGCCTCTTCATCGCTTAGGATACTTCGCTGAAAACATTCCTAAGAAAATATCAAGGGTGTTATTAGCAGCCATTCAGGCTATCCGATAGCCAAAACCTCCCTGTAACTCACCCTTAACTTTCAGTGTATGTATTTGGGGGAGTGAAGGCAACACATTACATGTTTTATGTACCAAACAGGGTTGATGCTGCGTATCCAGGAATATCTTACCATTGCATTTCAAAAAATCAAAAGCACCTTATCTCTAGTAGCAAGCCTGGGAATATATAAGGTTAAGCCATGCGCTCACAGCTCATTAAGAAGTTCGGCAAAGTTCCTTTTTGACTCTAGATAACCATCTTCAATCGCAACGACTTTCTTATGTGCATGCGTCGGTGACGCCGATAATCACCAGCATGCAAAGGGAATTATCTTGCCTGACAGGAGTGTCATCTACTAAGAAATAAATGTAGCGCTGCATATCGCTTAAATTCTGCAAGCAGCACATTGCCTATCCTCTTCAAACCATTACTATTTCAGTCTGCTGAGTGTACATTTGCAGAAAGGATATGTGCTTTTTTTATCGAAAGCGCTACCAGGGAGCTTCGTGAAAATTACAGGTAAAGATGGCTACCAGGTACAAGCTAAAGTAACAACTATTTAACGTTTTTGCATGCTTTAGATAAAGCGGTAGCAACGAGTTGTTGAAGCATATTTCGTTACCGCTGCGATTCCTGACATTACGTACTTTAATCTTAACATTGCTAATACCAGTCTATATGGTTCACTGTAGCAAATAACTATTATTGATAAGGGAAGTATGTACCCTTCCCTTAAGAAGGCGGCGTTCAAGATGTTGTCGCAGTATAGCTTTGAGCTCAACTTCAATGGTGGTGACTGCCAGCATTACAGATAAGTTCATGCAAAAAAGATCTCCTTTACAGGTAATATCTGATTTCGCGGATATCTATAGAGTAGACTTTTCATTGGATATAATCTCTCTGTTATTGAAATTATTCATGAAATCAATAAGCAGGATATGATCGGCATCTCCGAAAACTCATATACCGCAAATGAGCATAACTGCATATTTGATACCAACTGCTGTACTGATCTAAACACTTTTAATTTGCCATAAAGTATCATGAACTTCTCATGAAGTTAGTTAAGTTTTTTGTTTAGAATATAATTATCTATGATTGAATATCATGTATTTCTAAATAACCATTGTAAATGAATCTTACTCAATTTTTTACTTATCCTTGTAAAAAATTTTTAACTTTTTCACTACATAGTCCCGCTAAATTTTTCTTGTAATGTATTGCCTTCATTCACCTGTTAGCGGCCATAGAACGGCAGATATAGCAGTATTAAGAATAGCTATTTAATAAATATAATCTAAATCACTAGCTAATAAGCTAGCTACATCATATAATTAAAAAGATTATTTACATTCAAAAGGAATTAAAATTCCTTTTTTAGTTTCTAAGGAATTATATGCCTCGATTTTCTGTTCCCACAGTTTATATACTCCTGATCTTTGGTTTCTCATATCAAATTATATCCCTTTATGATATTCTAGCTTAGATATTAAAGGTAGCGCACTATGGAATATTTTCCGACAATCTTAGATTTTTTAACGATATCGCTGTAACCATAATAAATGTTTAGAGCGAATAAGATCTTCACTATAATAATATGGGAAGGATAAACTGGAATCAGTTGCTTCAATGCATGAATCGACATAATCCGATAGGATTATCAGCGAACTAACTAATGAGATGCAGCTTTATATTGGCAGAAGTGAGGAAAGAGTCTTTTCGATTTGTATGACTGTTTATTTTTTCATGGCAACCTCTGTAAAGAAAATTCTTTATAATAGTATAAGATTTCTACCAATAATCTTTGACAACATAGCCTTATAACCCCTTCCAAGCAACTAATTGAGGGAAGGGTTAGGTGCAGGTGACAGGGGGCTTTTTCTCAGTCATTGCTGGCAGAGTAAGTTTTAGAACCTCTTTCGCGGTGCGCCAGGAATATGTAGGAATA
Organism: Arsenophonus sp. NEOnobi-MAG3; assembly: GCA_052171895.1. Lineage (GTDB taxonomy): Bacteria > Pseudomonadota > Gammaproteobacteria > Enterobacterales > Enterobacteriaceae > Arsenophonus. The sequence continues at coordinate 555,220 of JBQMRN010000001.1, read as the reverse complement.
ACGTTAACACCTCCGCCTTTTCCTCATCTCTCAGCACATCAAGCGAATTGGGTTCATCACTGTACTTTATTATGATCAAATAATTAATATTAACCCCTAATTCTTTAGGGAATATCAGATAAGCAGCATCAGGACGTCGCTCACTTTTTCGTAGTTATATTATATGAGTTTTTAACCCAGTACCATTCGGCAAAAATCTCCTATGGGAGATCCAATCGTAGGCGCTTGTGGGATTTAAGAGGGTATATAACCCACCAGCCTTTCCATCCTCAACCTCACACACCCATTGCTTGGTATCAAACGGCGCCTGTTCATTACTTGCAGCTAGCTACCGTGAAGATCTTGGCAGCTAAAAGTTCTAGCTTAACTGTTATAACTGCTTTTCTTTTTCAGCGATAAGTTGCTGTGTGCGCTTAAACACTGCTTTATCTTTAGGTAAAGCTGCTTCTAATTCTCAGACAAGATGTGATCAACATTGTCTAATGTAAGACTAGCGATACTATGCTACATTCGCTTCGCACAATTCCGATAAGTCTTTATCATCTTCTAGAATTAATTCATATAGAGCTTTGGCTTTTCAAAATTTAAGGAAGGTTAAGACTTTTTACTTTAAAGTCAGTGATAAATATTTAACGCTGCCTTTATTAATCGCTCTGCAGTTTTGTAGAGTAAAAGCTGATATTGTCTTCAACTATTTTCATAAACTCACCATACGGTTTGTTCTCTTTGAGAATAATCAGTTCCTTCCCAGGCTGTAGCATGGCTTCGGCACTTTTTGTCATATAAAAGCACGCTGCATGCCCTATGCAGCTCCTGCTTGCTCCATAATGGCATAAACCATCATCAAAACACGCTATTACCTACTGTTACACCCTGTTTTCTATATTTTTCAAGGTATGTAATTGGAGACTTTCTCTTCCCTCAAATAATCGTGATATTGTCCTCTGTAACTCACAGACAAGAGGTTAGTCGCAATTTTTTCTTTAGCAAAAAAGGCTCCTTTAAGGTCGATAATGACCTGTGTTTTTAACGGTGATTATGAATATATAAAATAGAGACAAAAAAGCTTTACATTATTTTGCATATCAATGCATATTTGTTTTTAAATTTTTATGATGTAGTAGATAATATCGTCTTAATACAAAACACCCACCACGCTAACTTTAATCGCAGTTTTTATAACCATCTTTATCAAGAATATCCTTCAATCGCTAAGTGGGCAGAGGGTAATCTAATTTTAAGCCGACTATATTAGCAAAGGTTGTTACCTTCATCACAGAGCAATATCTAACCACGTCTAATTTTAATTATTGTTATTTCAAATAATCTTCTCTAGGCTAGATAATTCAGTAAATAAAACAACCCTATACCATGGAATCGAATCTACTCAGCCATCCTTTTAATCGGCTGATATAACTGTTCAGAGTTTGAATCTGGAATTCCTTACTAATAACTCTCTAATTATCCAATTTTATTAAGCGATAGTCACTAATTTCATGATCAATGGCAAAGCTTTCCTACCATTTACCTCTATCCTAGCAAAGGATAGGCTTTTTATCATAATCACCATAAGAAAACGGCTAATACACACTCTGATTAAACTTTTCAAGAATCTCATTGCTCATATGAGCCTATTGATTTTTGGCTATGAAGAAGACCGCGATTCGTTCTTTGCTTTTATCTCCTCCTTTCTCGTCTTTTCTAGCTTTTCTATGTAGAGTAGAATGCTTTCCTTTAAAGGTTCAAGAAACAATGTTTCGTCGACTTCAACAAATACTACTTACTACATTTATATTGCCTGTCTCCGCTGAAACAAAGAAGCAGGTGATGCCATCTAAATACTGTTTTTAAATCAATACTTGTTTGTTATCGCTGACTTCCGTAAGGTCAAAGTATTTAACATAAATTTGCAGATAACTAAACCATTCATTCTTGAAATGTAGTTTTGCCAGAGGACTTCCAAATAAGATTATTAAATCTTTTCCTGCAATTGAGAGTTTTATGCGAATGTAGCAGCTTTTTTGTAGTCAGCCAACTAGCATTTGAGTGTGATTTTGCTGAGTTGATAGCTTTTAGCTTTCTTGGCGTTAAACATCTGTGCCGCCTTGGCTATGCCCTCGAGTTAACTGACCGGTTTTCAGCTGTTGGAGAATAAAGCGGATGGCCCTGTACGAAGCTATAACGCGGCGGTTATACCACTATGCTTTATTATACCACTATGCTTTATAAGGATATACTGCACCAGTAACATTCGCGCATCGACAGTTTGGCGCTGTTTATCGGTTAGATTAGTTAATTTATTTCTAACCAATGCACTACAACGGCAGTAAACACGTTGTGCTTACTAAGCTTTTCAGAATCTGTGCTAACCCATTGATATGGTAGGTTATTTGACGATATTATCCATTGGCGCTGCGATCATTAGTTATTGAAGATGACAGTTACGGAATCACGCACTTACCTTCAATGCTCAAACAATCAATGTTGTACTCGTAACCCTTACTCCCTTGACGTTTACGTAGCAGATCAAGTGTATTTTTGGTTAAACGTAACAATATTTCTCTAATACATTTAGTAGTTTTTTGGAGAGTCTCGCTATGCCAATGAATTCTTTAGCAACAACAAACATAATTATGACCCATTACGTATGTAACTTTTTATTTTATACCGACTTAGCTAAATAGCTTCCGGTTTTGACCCCAAACGCTTTAGCAATAATCTTCTAATAGGTTTTACAAGTGTGAGTAAAACTGTTTTAAGCAAAGCCTTGTTGAAACTGGCATGCAAATACAGTAAAACCTCGCTTATGGATCTCCGCTTTAATGATCTTTCTTGATGCCAATCAACATATATGTCTTCTTTTTTAGTCATAATTCGTCTATAATAAAAATTATCTGCATGAGTAATTAGATAGTTATCTATGCGGATAAAATATATATCATCAAAAACAACAAATTAAGGTATTTTGGTATAACCAATTTTTTAATTTTTTTATAAAAAAGCTTTATGAAGAAAGAACCCATTGGTGTTCTTCAGATGTATGCTAAAGAAGCTGTCATTAATAGAATTGCACAACTAGCAAGAAAATATCCATCTCGAAGTGCAACGGCTAGAGCTTTTCGAGGATAAATAGCAATACACTCAACAATTATTACAAGAAGAAAAGGAAGCCATCAATGCCAGCTAAAAATCTGCTTTTTTGAATTACAGAAAGTAAAGGTGTTGACCCTATAATGGCTTAAGTTAGAAGATGATAAAATACTAAAAAAACCAGAAAGTATTGAAAATTATAATTAATTGCTGAAAATACTATCGTTTCTAACTAAAAAAGAAGAAATATAATTGATAACTACAGTAGCTCGTACGTAAAGGGATGATAGGATCAGATCCTATGACTGCTTGTTATTGAAAATCAAGCAATGCTTTAGCTTAGCTAAGAGAAAATAAAAAACGAGCAGCTTTCAGATTGGATAGTCTCTGTCAGAAAAATAATTCAGAAAGATTTTATCCAAAATTAAAATCAATACCGAAGAAACCATTTCAAAAGCAGAGCAAGCCCTCTCTGATCCTAACATTTGTGCCAGTGCCTAAATAAGCTTTGGCACAGTTAAAATATTTAAATTTAAAGGTCATTAAATCTTGTTTTGCATAAAATGAAATTTATTCCTTTTAATAAATAATTCTTTGTTTTTTTAAATATTAGTATCAAGTAAATTACTTCTCTATATTGCCTAATAACCGAGCATTAATTCCCATACCATAAAGCCGAATTAGCGGAAGCTAGTAAAGAAATTTCAGTAAATTCTAAACCTTCTATTTCCAGATAATAATTAGTAGTTAAAGCTGTTTGATGACTATGAGAAGTGGCATAAATCGTTGGATATATGCAGCTATTGATTATGATATCTTTCATCTATTTAATCAATGATAATTTATCGCTTGTAGGCACAATATATACTGCATCAATCGCCTTTCTCTGTTGTATTATTACTATTTAATGATTGCAGTTCGGCAATTAGTATTAAGGTGCGTATCTCTATACTCATTTCTGATGTATAATGGAATTTTAGAGATGATGACGTATCCTGATGATTGATTTCATGAATTATTTTAACAACAAAGAGATGATATGCCATGAAAAAATCTACACTATAGGTATCCGCAAAACTAGATATTACCTGTAATCCCTTACATGAACTCATCCGTAATCCTGCCAGGCAAGGTGATAGCCACCGCCGTTGAGGCATGACCTATAAGCTATGCTACAACAATATACTGAAAACCGCCACCTTATCAACACGGGCTTCATACCATTCTTAGTAACAGTTATTTACTAGAGCAAACTATACAGAGTGGTATTAGCAATATTGAAATTAAAGTATCTAAAATCAAGGATCGTAGCGGCAACGAAATATCCTTCAACAGCTCATTGCACAGAATTATCTAAATCGTGTAAAATCGTTGAAGAAGTTGCTAGCATAGCTATGCCTACGAGACATCTCCATCGATGATTTTCATGAAGCCATGAGCGCGCTTCTCGCTGAGAAAGCACATGATCTTGTCTCTTTAGCAGTAGCATCAGCAGACTGAAATAACAATGGCTTGAATAGCACAGACAATGGTGCCTACATGATTTAAGTGATACGCGTTACATTTATTTCTTGCCGATGGAATAGACAGATCTCCTCTCAGGCAAGATAATCGCTTTTGCCTACTAGTCATTTCGGCGTCACTAAGCATTGACATAAAGAGCTAGTTGCGCTAGAAAATGCTTATCGAAAGTCAGAAGTAAACTAGGTCGAACTTATCAATGGCCTGTAAGCGCGAGTGGCTTAACTGTATCTCCCAAGTTTACTACGGGAGATGATGCTCTTATTTTTTGGAATGCAATCTCAAAGATATCCCACCCGGATACCTAGCACCAACGCTGTTAGGTAGATAAAACAACTAATATGCTAGCTTTTACTACAAAGGCATGCAACAGAAAGTTAAGGCTGATAAGCTGCGCGAGGGCCTGGCTAGAGATAGCTGGAATGCCGTTAATAAAACCTTGCTATTTTATTAGCAAGGTTTTTAGCGAAGCTTCTCCTGCAGCGATGAAGAAGCTGGAAAAAGATCAAGAAGAACTGCTGGTATTCTACGACTTGCCGTCAGAGCACTGAGTATCAATAAGAACAATGAATCTGGTTGAATCGGTTTTTACGATAGTGAGATCAAGAAACCAACAAGTGAAGAACTGTGGTTCAAGAAAAACAACCCTTTCAATGGTATTTCAGTTGCTTCCCATCTGCTCAAAAAAGATAAAACAAGCTAACGGTAAGAGTTGAGCTGTTGAGCCTGGTGGTAAACAAGGTCAATTTAAGAATGAAGAACAGATTCACGAAGCATCAGAGTGGAATATAACCTAACCACCTTATCAGGATATACCAAATTTGCTAATTAAAAAAGTTAGCTATATTCATGGTAAGCTAGCACACTAGCTAATTCTTTATTAAAAAAATTAAAAATATTGCTATTTTAAAAGATGAAGTGCAAAATATGGCATCAGAAATAACTGATGCTCATTAATTGCATCAGTTATTTTTTTATTTATAACCTGATTTCTTTAAATTTACATGAGGCCGGAGAAACCTAGGCCGGAGTTGATATTATTTATTAGAAAACCGTGTAGTTAAACTAGAGAAAACTACTGTAAGTGAGGAATGCTATTATGGCGCAATTATCTATTTTTTTATCTGTGCCAATAGGTTATGGTTGCTGTATTAATGATGAGTACGGACCGTTCGGCTTCGAAGAAGCCTTATTCTCTTATTTCTTTTTTTTTCACCTTATTAGACGTGAGCAAAGTCTTCCTTATAACTATTGGTTTAGTCAGAATATTAAGGCAAAATTGGAAGTTATAGGGGGGTTGCCCATGTCACATAATATCCCATTAGCTCTCAGTAAAGAACCTACCGAGATAAATAATCGTGCTCAACTGGTTAAGACATTAACTTTAATCCAGGTTATCATGATGGGACTAGCTTATTTGCAACCAATGACGGTTTTTGACACATTTGGTTTAGTGTCATTAAAAACTGATGGGCATGTTCCCTCTTCTTATATGATTGCTTTAATTGCTATTCTTTTTACTGCATTAAGTTATGGTAAATTAGTAAAACGATTTCCTTCGGCTGGATCAGCTTATACATATGCACAAAAATCGATGAGCCCGCATATTGGTTTCATGGTTGGATGGTCATCTTTGCTTGATTACTTATTCATGCCAATGATTAATATACTGTTAGCAAAAATTTATTTGGAAGCTATTTTCCCAGGTGTTGCACCATGGATTTTTGTTCTTGGATTAGTTTTATTGATGACTGTTTTTAATTTACGTGGTATTAATTTAGTCGCTAACTTAAATACTATTATTGTAGTTATTCAAATCGCTCTCATGCTAGTTTTTTTAGCTGTTTTAATCCATGGATTATCTAAAGGCGAAGGTTCTGGCCAAATTTGGTCATGGCGACCTTTTACCTCTGAACAGGCACATTTAATTCCGATGATCACCGGAGCGACGATTTTATGTTTTTCATTTCTAGGCTTTGATGGCATTAGTTCATTATCGGAAGAAACACCAAATGCAGGAAAAGTGATATCAAAAGCGATTTTTTTGACGGCTTTAATTGGTGGTCTGATTTTTATTGGTGTTTCTTATTTTTTACAACTTTATTTTCCTGATATTTCATATTTTAAAAAACCTGACGAATCGCAACCTGAAATTATGTTATATGTTGCTGGCGCCCTTTTTCAGTCTATTATTTTGGTTTTTTCTTGTGCAACCGTATTAGCATCAGGTATGGCTGCACATGCAGGAGTTTCTCGTCTCATGTATGTTATGGGAAGAGATGGTGTTTTTCCTGAGCGTTTTTTTGGTTATGTTCATCCAACATGGCGAACCCCTGCTTTTAATGTCATTTTAGTTGGTATGTTAGCGTTAACAGCAATTTGGTTTGATATGGAAATTGCCACAGCACTGATTAATTTTGGTGCATTAATTGCTTTTACCTTTGTTAACCTTTCCGTTATTTCACAATTTTATTTTAGAGAGCGTCATTGCCATACTTGGCGAGATAAGTTTAATTACTTAATTTTACCTATTATGGGTGCTTTAACTGTATCAGTGCTTTGGATCAATTTAGAAAAAACTTCCATGCTATTAGGGATGGTATGGGCAGCGGTTGGAATTTTTTATATGACAATTATAACCCACCGTTTTCGCCGGCCATTACCACAAATGAATAATGCTTAGTTATCTTAAATTTTAACTCTATCGAAAGTTTCTCTCCTCAACAAAGGCCAAATAATATAGCCTTTGTTTATATTAGGTAATCTATTTTTTAGAATATACTAGAAAAAATTAACTGCCTGCTATCTGATTAGCATAATCTACCAGCGCTTTCAGTTGCTGGCATTTCTCTTTATCTTCTCGATATTTGATAAATAATTGCCCGATAGTTTGCAAATATTCAGTTATTTTCTGACTAGTTAATCTATTGTTCCGATGTTCTAACCAGGCAAGCTGTTCTTGTTCTGTCAGTGTGGCTGGATAGTTCCTGGCACGATAACGAAAAAATAGTTGCTTCATGCGCGGATCATCAAATTTGAAATTTAATGAAGATAAATTTTGCGGTAAAGTTTGACGGATAATAGCCATTGTTAAACGATCATTATCAGAAAAAAACCTGGAATAAAGCTTAGCATCTACATCAGTTTCTTCAGGAAGAAAGGGTTGCGGTGCGCTAAAGAGTTGAATAACTTTATCCCGCACTTCAGTATGTTGTCGTAATATGGCTAAATTATTTAGACAGACATCAAGATCAACTGCTATGCGTTGTGCATCTTCTGTCCGCAGTGTGTTGGCTGGTGCCAAAATTGGACATTTATTAATATATATTAGTTTAATAGGAATGGCTAATTCACCTGCTAACCTCGCTTTACTTGTGTATAAATGTTGCCTTAGTGTATCACTATCTAATAGTAATAGTGGGCTAATATCTGCTGCAAGATCACAGACAATAACCGCATTACGATTTTCTGGATGCCAGGCGAGTGGTGCAATTAGACTGCTATTGGCTCGTATTGCACCAAACATGCTGGAAACATGAACTAACGGAGTCATAGCATTGATATCAATCAATTGGCGAATTTTATTTTTATTTCTTAATTGAAAGAAGTATTCAAACATCCTTGGCTGTGCTTGCTTAATTAATTTTGCCATCTCAATAGTAGAAAAAACGTCGGCCACTGCATCATGAGCATTTTCATGGTTAATACCGTTTTTAGTGGTCAAATGTTCTAATTTAAAAGTAGGTAGTCCTTCATCATTGTTAGGCCAGTTAATACCATCAGGACGTAGCGCATAGCAAGCGCGTAATGCGTCCAGTAAATCCCAACGTGAATTACCTTGCTGCCAACTATAAGCATAAGGATCGTAAAAATTACGGTAAAAAATATGGCGAGTAACTTCATCATCAAATTGAATATTATTGTAACCGAGAATACAACTATTTGGTATACTAAATATCTCATGAATACGTTTAGCAAATTCAGCTTCATTTATCCCATGAGCTATTGCATATTTTGGCGTAATACCAGTGATCATAACGGCTTGTGGCTGAGGAAGATAATCATCTGTAGGGGCACAGTAAAAAATTTGAGGCTCTTCGATAATATTGAAATTTAAGTCAGTCCGAATGCCGGCAAATTGTGCAGGTCGATCGAGAGCAGGATGCTGCCCAAATGTTTCATAATCGTGAAACAAAAATGAAAATTTTTGCTTATTAGCCAATAATATTTTTCCCACTTTTTAAGTAGCACAATATGTTGTTTAACAAAAATTAAACTAATCTAATATGAAAATGAATCTTTTTTACTCTCTACGTTAACTTATTTTTAGTGACTCACTAAGGAGAAATGCGACCAGAAATAAATTTTACATTTTAAATTATTCGCAATAAGGCTGAGCTGCTCTCGCTATGTCTGGGTATGTAGAGAACAGCGCAATGCCGTTAATAAAACCATTGATATTTATTGGTAAGGTTTTCAGCGAAGTATCCCCCATGCCCCATGAACCGATGAAGAAGCTGGAGAAAGATCAAGAAGAATTTCTAATATTCTACAACTTCTCGTCAGCGCAAAGCACTGGATATCAATAAGAACAAGGCATCTGATTAAATCGATTTTTCCAATAGTGAGATTACGAAGCCAATGCGCAAAGAACTGTGGTTCGAGAAAAATAACCTTTCAATGGTATTTCAGCTACTCCCTTTTCTACTTAGAAAAGCTAAAAAACCAGCTAAGGGGAAAGAGTTAATACCTGCTGATCCTGGTTGGTAAATAACGTCTAATTTAAGGATGGAAAAATGATTCATGAATCATTAAAGTATAGATTAATCTGGTTATCATACACCAGATTTGCTAATAACTCTAGAAATATTAGCCAATGCATTTTTATGTTGTTATATTGGCAAGCATATTCTTAAATAACTTGAGCGCCGCGCCTATTTATGTTACTTGTGTTTTATTTGATCAATAAAAGCGATGACTTGATGACCTTGCCGAAGACTCCACAGCTTACACAAGTTGATAACCAATACTTTTACCTACCCTAAAATAATCCATTGAAACATATTTATTCCTGATTTAATCATGTAAAATACATCTTTTAAAAAAAGAACTTTGCTATTAAAGAAGCGAATAACTGAGTTTTAATCAAAGTTAATAATAAAAATACCAAAATTAGGGAATTTTATTGGTTATTATTTAGGTTTGAACATATTTGATGTAGCTATGCTTGTTGCAACATGACCACCGGCACCATTTTTAGTATGGGAAGTTATTGCAGGTCGTACGTAAGCTTTAATTTCCAAATGACTTTCAGTAATTTCTGGCGCCGGTGCTTTTGTGGTCGGGGCATGAGAATAACCTGTTTTTTTACCTAATTTTATCACAGCAATTTTTGCTTTTCGATTACTTGGGTTTTTTACAATAACATCGGTCGTAGAAGATATATTTAGCTGAGCATGGCTATAATTTTCATCTGATAGGTTTAGTATTTTTTTTTGAGTGATTTCATGGATTAAATGTTCAGTATTTTTAATCTTATTGGCTATGAAAAGTTCATTATTAAGTGATTGAGCATTTTGTAGTTGATTTGTTGTTCTACTCTCTACTCTCGTTTCTACAACGAGATTAGTCCTATTTTCAGGCATTACTTTTACTTCAACAAGTAGTTGACAAGCTTTTTCATTTTGTTCTATACCTTGAATCTTTAGAGGAATAAGCAATGCTTCATCAGCAGAGGGTTGTAAGTTTTCTTCCATCTTTGATTGAACAACTTCATTAACTAGCAGTATTTTTTCTTCTGGTTTAACTTTATTAATGATGTTATCACAGTCAATTGGAATTGGAGTTGCATAAGATACTGTTTTTCCATTAATTATTATTATATTTTTACTATCTGATGATATTTCGTTTAATTCATTGAACTTAATAGGGTGCTGCTGGATCCAGCCTTTACCTGAAGATAATTCAGGTAAAACAACGGCCATTTTTAATGGTATTAATAATTTGCTTTGATGTTCATCACGATAACGTCGTCGTCGTTGCCCGCTAACGCGTAGGTGGCGAGGAGATCGTCTTGATCTGCGCGGAATAATTGTTTCTTCTCGTTCATTAGCATAATTGGTGGATGCTTCTCGAACTTCAGCTTGTTCTGATTCTGTGACAAGCGGTAGATCTATTTTTTTTTGCTTCGCTATTAATTTAGTTGACAGAATGGGTTCTGCAGTTAACAAAGCAGGCACTGTATCTTCGCCATTGCTAATAGCTAGCTTAATATCCTGATATTTTTTATCAATATGAAGTTTTTGCTGCTCAATCACGCTATTTGCTAGCAGAACAGATTGAACAAGTTGACGCTGTTGACGGTGAGGAGAGACAATAACCGTTCTTTCTATTTCATCCTCTTTCTTTTCTAGTGGTTGAATTTTAATTTCAAGTTGCAGCTGTCGTTTTTCTTCCTGACGACGGCAACGTTCAGCAGCTCGCTGTTCGCGACGATGTTGTTGAGTTTCATGTGCAGCACTATCTTGATTATCATTAAAATAACTTTTCTGATTACGGGTATTATTAGGCGATTGAAACTCATTGGTATACCTACGATATTGACGGTTATTAATATTATCATTCTCTTCACGACGTTGAGTTGCTCTACGATTATTATTACAGCGCTTATCATTACTATTTTTTAATTTTTTATTATTTATTTCAATTGGTTGCTGTGATTTACTAAATAATCTTTTCAAGAAAGAACTAATTTGATTAAATAGACTTGGCAAAATTTGCTTATTGCTTAATTTACTCTGCTTATGTGATTTGGTCTTAGGAACTATAGTATTTTTTGTATCTGATTGAGATTGCAAAGCAAAAGTAAAAATAGCCGGTTGTTCAGGTAACTTTTTCTCACTAGCAGCATCATCTGTTAGATTATTAGTTTCAGCTTCATGGTATTGAGCAAGATAGTAACTTAATGCTGAAATTTCTTCACCTTTACGAATGCGGATCACATTATAATGTGGTGATTGCATCTGATCATTAGGAACAATAATAACACGTATATTATGTTGCCGACGTTCAATTTCATTAACTGATTGACGTTTTTCATTAAGTAGATAAGAAGCAATTGGTACTGGTACAATTGCATGTATTTCATGGGTATTTTCTTTTAACGCTTCTTCTTCGATCAAACGTAAAATAGAGAGTGAAAGTGATTCATTATCACGAATTATTCCTGTACCCCTACAACGAGGGCAAACATGATGAGTGGATTCACCAAGCGATGGACTTAAACGTTGACGTGACATTTCAAGTAAACCAAATCGAGATATCCGAGCAATTTGGATACGTGCTCTATCTTGGTGTACCGCTTCACGCAGACGATTTTCAACTTCACGCTGATGGCGAATGGGTGTCATATCAATAAAATCGATAACAATTAGTCCACCTAAATCCCGTAATCGTAATTGACGGGCAATTTCATCAGCGGCTTCTAAATTGGTATTGAATGCGGTTTCTTCAATATCACCGCCACGGGTTGAACGTGATGAATTGATATCGATAGCAGTTAATGCTTCAGTGGTGTCGATAACCAGTGCACCACCCGACGGTAAACGAACTTCACGTTGAAAAGCAGATTCAATTTGTGACTCGATTTGATAGTGGCTAAAAAGTGGAACATCTCCACTGTAATATTTTATTTTACTTGAAAAATCTGCACGACCAATCGCTTCAATATGATAACGAGCCATTTCGACAATTTTCGCATTATCAATTAGGATTTCACCAATGTCAGGGCGCAGGTAATCACGAAACGCCCGCACAATGACGTTACTTTCTTGATGAATAAGGAAAGGTGCTGCTCGGGTTTCCGCTGCTTTTTTTATTGCTTGCCAATGTTTAAGACGATATTGCAAATCTTGCTGTAACGCTTCTGCAGATTTACCTATACCAGCAGTACGGACAATTAACCCCATACCATCGAGTATTTCTAATGAGGATAATGCCTCTTTCAGTTCTGTGCGATCTTCTCCCTCAATACGTCGCGATATTCCACCTGCGCGAGGGTTATTTGGCATTAAAACAAGATAGCTTCCAGCTAAACTTATAAAAGTCGTTAGAGCCGCCCCTTTATTTCCTCGTTCTTCTTTATCAATTTGGATAATAACTTCCTGGCCTTCTTTTAAAACATCCTTTATATTTGGGCGACCGTGGGGTTGATAATAGCTAGGGAAGTATTCACGTGCAATTTCTTTAATTGGAAGAAAGCCGTGTCTTTCTGATCCATAGTCAACAAATGCTGCTTCCAAACTAGGTTCTATACGGGTAATTTTGCCCTTGTAAATATTTGCTTTTTTTTGTTCGTGTCCGGGATTTTCAATATCTAGGTCATAAAGACGTTGCCCATCAACAAGAGCAACGCGCAACTCTTCTTGTTGAGTTGCGTTAATTAACATTCTTTTCATTATAAATACTCATTATTCTACTAAGTCAAAAAAAGTTGCGACTAGAAATGGTTAGTATTGAGCGATGGTTTCGTGACTTTTTACAAAATCGTCAATCTAGCTCGTGCGGTTGCGGTTGTTGGTTATATTGAAACGCAATTTTTCGGTGAAACTAGTTTAAATAAATGCTGCATTCTTAAATTAGCATTGAATAATTCATTTTTGATTTTACAGACCGTCTTACACCATTGCTGCGTTTATGTGTCATCAAAAATATATCGATCTCAAATTACACCAACGCTTGTTTTAATAACTATTATAGCAATTTTTATTATTCCATTGCTTATGGGTAGATATCAAGATAACTTTTGCTGTTTATTATGTTTTTATAGAGAAAAAATATAAAAAAATACATTTGACACAGGATTTGAGAAAATTTAAAAAAAGCTAAAACAAGGTATCATAATATTTGGTCACAATATTTAATAATTTAATAAACTAAAATGTTAAGAAAATATTATAATTAAATAATGAAAATACAGAATCAGGTTCAATTTATTACTATCGACAATGATGAAGCAGGCCAACGTATTGATAATTTTTTATTAACACGTTTAAAAGGTCTTCCTAAGAGTAGGATTTACCGCATTATTCGCAAGGGTGAACTAAGAATAAATAGCGGTAGAATCAAACCTAAATATAAAATTCAAGCAGGCGATTTAATTAGGATCCCACCAGTTCGGTTGGCGAAAAAACAACGGAATATTATTTCGGCTAAATTGGATAAAGTAGCCGAACTCACAGATTATATTCTTTATGAAGATGAACATCTGCTGGTTTTGAATAAGCCTTCCGGTATGGCTGTTCATGGTGGTAGTGGAGTAAATTTTGGTGTTATTGAAGCTTTACGCACATTACGCCCTGAAGCACGGTTTTTAGAACTTGTCCATAGGTTAGATTACGAAACATCGGGTGTTTTACTAATAGCAAAAAAACGTTCAGCTCTTAGGACATTACATCAACAGTTACGTCTAAAAAAAATGCAAAAACAGTATCTTGCGCTAGTAAAAGGACAATGGCCGTCACATATGAAAGTTATTCAGACACTTTTATTAAAAAATATTTTACAAAGCGGTGAAAGGATAGTAAAAGTCGGCGGTGATGGTAAATATTCAGAAACCCATTTTAAAATTGAAGAATCTTTTTCTAATACTACATTAGTTAATGTCACTCCAATAACAGGGAGAACACATCAGATCAGAGTACATGCACAATATGCAAAGCATCCTATTGCGTATGATCACCATTATGGTGATCGCTATTTTGATAAACAATTAACGATTACCGGTTTAAAACGGCTTTTTTTGCATGCTAATTCATTAATGTTTATCCATCCAGCCAGTGGGAAAAAATTAACTTTTAACGCCCCTTTAGACCAACAACTTAAAAGCTGTTTGGCAATATTACGGAAGCAATAATACCTAGAATGAGTAGTTCAGTAGTTCAGTAGTTCAGTAGTTCAGTAGTTCAGTATAGATAGTGATATAACTATTGAACTATCGTTTGCAACAGATAATCAATATTTAGTAATTAAAAAGGCAATTCTGATGTCGATGTCACGTTAAAATATGAACGTTGTAGAAAAATTTTAACCACCATGTTCATGTAACTTATTGTTTTAGTACTGTCATTGGACAGATTAGAGGATTCGTTATTACCTGAAAAGTATGAGTCAATTACTAAATAATTAATTTGATGAAATAGATTTGCTAGTAATGATTGAAGATGAAATAATTCTCTCTTTGCAGCTGATTACGGTTCATAACTCTGAACACTGTGAAGTGTCCGATGCGGGTATGGTTTTGTGAGTTCCCTAGCGAGCCAGAAAACCTAAATCCCTTTGCCGTATTAGCTAGTTTTTAAAAAACTACTTTAGGAGTAAGGTCAATGGCAGTACAACAAAATAAACCCACTCGTTCTAAACGTGGTATGCGTCGCTCACATGATGCATTAACAATTACCGAAGTCTCGGTAGATAAAACTTCTGGTGAAACTCATTTACGTCATCATGTAACTGCTGATGGTTATTATCGTGGCTGTAAGGCTATCAATAAATAGTTGTTGTGTTAATAATTAAACAATTAATGCCTTGGGCTAATCTAACCTTAGCATTAGATGCGATGTGTGGGGACAATGGTCCTCGTATTATTGTGCCTGCTGCATTGGAGGCACTCGTTTCTAACCCACAGTTAAGATTATTACTGGTCGGTATTCCTGAAATTTTAAACCCATTGCTTGCAGATCGACATCCTGAACTGCGTGATCATTTACAAATTATTCCTGCTGAGTATGGTATTACTAATAATATTAATCCATTACAAGCAATTAGGAAAAGTAAAGGCTCGTCAATGAGGATTGCTTTAGAATTAGTGAAATCTGGTCAGGCTCAAGCGTGTATTAGCGCTGGAAATACTGGTGTACTTATGGGGTTAGCAAAACTCATATTGAAAACAATAAATGGTATTGAAAGGCCAGCGTTGACAACGATTTTACCAAATCAAAAACATGGTAAAACAGTTGTACTTGATTTAGGCGCTAATGTTAACTGCAATACTAAAATGCTACTGCAATTTGCTGTGATGGGATCAGTCATGGCTGAAGAGATTGCTAATATAAGCAATCCTCGAGTAGCTTTATTAAATATTGGCGAAGAAGAAAGTAAGGGATTAGATAATATACGTGAAGCCTCCTCAATATTAAAAGCAACACCTTCTATTAATTATATCGGTTATCTAGAAGGTAATGAGTTATTAACGGGTAAAGCTGATGTATTCGTTTGTGATGGCTTTGTAGGTAATGTGACGTTGAAAACAATGGAAGGTGTGATACGAGTTATTTTATCTTTAGTAAAATCTTCAACTACAGAAAATAAGATCTCATCGTGGCTAATAAAATTGATTAAACCCTGGCTACAGAAACGTATCTTAAAACGTTTTGGGTACCTAGATCCAGATCAATATAATGGTGCTTCACTTTTAGGATTACACGGCATTGTAATTAAAAGTCATGGAGGTGCAAATCAAAAAGCATTTAAAGCTGCAATTGAACAAGCAATTCAAGCAGTAGAAAAGCAAATTCCTGATAGAATTTCAACTCGCTTGAATAGCTTACTACCAAAGAGTGATTAAAGCAAAATGTATACAAAAATCTTAGGTACTGGCAGTTATTTGCCTGTACAGATTCGTACGAATGCTGATTTAGAAAAAATGGTAGATACTTCTGATGAATGGATAACTACTCGAACAGGAATTAAAGAACGCCGCATTGCAACAGGAAAAGATAACGTATCTACAATGGGTGCTAACGCTGCGCAAAAAGCGTTAGCTATGGCTGATATCGAAGCTAATGATATTGATTTAATCATTGTAGCAACGACTTCTTCAACCCATGCTTTTCCTAGTGCAGCATGCCAAATTCAGCAAATATTAGGCATTGAAAACTGTGCTGCATTTGATGTTTCTGCTGCATGTGCTGGGTTCACTTATGCACTAAGTATTAGTGATCAGTTTATTAGAACAAGGATGGCGAAGAAGGCATTAATTATTGGTTCTGATGTATTATCTAAAGTATTAGATCCCAATGATCGTAGTACACTTATTTTATTTGGTGATGCAGCAGGTGCAATCATTGTCGGTTGTTCAGAAGAGCCAGGGATTTTATCAACCCATTTACATGCCAATGGCAATTATAGTGATTTATTAACTTTACGCCATCAAAAACATAGTAAATGCTCAGAACCAACTTATCTCATAATGGCAGGCAATGAGGTTTTTAAGGTCGCGGTAAAAGAGTTAGCTAATATTGTAGATGAAACATTAAAAAAAAATAAACTAGATAAATCAGAATTAGATTGGTTAGTCCCTCATCAAGCTAATTTACGGATTATTCAAGCAACTGCAAAAAAACTGAGCATACCAATGAATAAAGTTGTTATTACGCTAAATAAACACGGTAATACTTCAGCGGCTTCAGTACCAACAGCGTTTGATGAAGCAGTTAGAGATGGCCGTATACAACGAGGCAAAATGGTATTGCTTGAAGCCTTTGGTAGCGGTTTTACTTGGGGTTCAGCGCTACTCCGTTTTTAACTTATACAGGAAAATAAAAATGTCTAATTTTGCAATGATCTTTCCTGGCCAAGGTTCTCAATCTCTTGGCATGTTAGCTAATTTAGCAAAAGAGTTTGAAGTAATAGAGAAAACATTTGCTGAATCCTCTAATGTCTTAGGATATGATTTATGGGATTTGGTTCAAAATGGCTCAGAAGAAGAATTAAATAAAACTTGGAAAACGCAGCCAGCACTTTTATCCGCATCTGTGGCAATTTTTCGAATATGGCAGAAAAAAAAAGGCAAAATACCCACATTAATGGCAGGCCATAGTTTAGGTGAATATTCTGCATTGGTCTGTGCCGATGTCATCGATTTTAAATCCGCTGTTAAATTAGTAGAACTACGCGGGCAATTAATGCAAGAGTCTGTTCCGGAAGGGATGGGTGCTATGTATGCAATTATTGGTTTAGATAATGAATCGATATTAGCATCATGCCAGCAAGCTACCCAAGGTCAAGTGGTTTCTGCAGTTAATTTTAATTCGCCTGGCCAGGTTGTTATTGGAGGTGAAAAAAATGCTGTTGAAAGAGCGGCAGCCTTATGTAAGGCTGCCGGTGCAAAACGTACTTTACCATTGACTATAAATGTACCTTCACATTGTGCATTAATGCAGCCCACAGCAAAGAAATTAGCAGAAGCATTAAAAGCAGTTGTGTTTAATAAACCTAACATCCCTATTATAAATAATGTCGATGTTAAAATAGAAAATTCGGTAGAAGGGATTCGGCAAGCTTTAGTTAGGCAGCTGTATAATCCTGTACGCTGGGTTGAAACCATCGAATTCATGGCTGAGCACGGGATCGTTCAACTATTAGAAATAGGCCCAGGTAAAATATTGACTGGTTTAACTAAGCGCATTGTAAGTACGATTAATTCGGTAGCAATTAATGATACAGCATCATTAAATGCGGCGTTGATAAATAATTGAGGAAAATATGAATTTTGATGGGAAAATAGCCTTGGTGACTGGAGCAAGTCGTGGTATCGGACGATCAATATCTGAACTTCTAGCTGAACGTGGTGCGAAAGTAATTGCTACTGCTACAACCAAAGAAGGTAGCGAGGTGATTAGTAGCTATCTTGGTGATAAAGGTAAAGGTTATCTCTTAAATGTGACAGATACTGAATCTATTGATAGGACTTTAGCTAAAATTTATGAAGAATTTGATGAAATTGATATTTTAGTTAATAATGCAGGTATTACCAGTGATAATCTATTGCTACGAATGAAAAAAGAAGACTGGAACAGGGTTATTGATACGAACTTAACTTCGATCTTTAATCTATCAAAAGCTATAATGCGTTCAATGATGAAAAAACGTTATGGTCGCATTATCTCTATTGGTTCAGTAGTCGCTACATTAGGTAATGCTGGACAGGCAAATTATGCAGCGGCTAAAGCCGGTGTTATCGCTTTTAGTAAATCGTTAGCGCGTGAAGTAGCTAACCGTGGTATTACAGTGAATGTTGTTTCACCTGGTTTCATAGAAACCGATATGACTCGAGCATTAACAGATGAACAGCAAGCAGGCATTTTAGCTACTGTTCCTGTGGGGCGGCTCGGTGATGTAAAAGAAATTGCCAGTGCTGTAGCATTTTTAGCTTCTGATGAAGCAGCTTACATCACAGGTGAAACATTACATGTCAATGGTGGCATGTGTATGATTTAAAAAACTAATGAATCATTTGCATGGTTAATGCTAAAATAGGATATATTAATGCGAAATCAGGTTAGAATAGCCAGGATTCGGTTGTACCTTTCCTGTATCTAAACTACGAAAACCATCGTGAAAACGAGTTTTAATAGGAATTAAAATAGTATGAACACTAAAGACCAAGGTGTTGAGAACAACAATATTGAAGACCGTATTAAGAAAATAATTGCGGAACAGTTAGGTGTTAAAGAAGATGAAGTTATAAATAATGCTTCATTTGTTGAAGATTTAGGTGCAGATTCTCTTGACACTGTTGAACTAGTAATGGCATTAGAAGAAGAGTTTGATACCGAAATTCCTGATGAAGAAGCGGAAAAAATCACTACAGTTCAAGCAGCTATTGATTATATTCATAGCAACAGCTCATAAATCCGTAAATCTAATCATAGATAACTTTTATGCACATATTCAGGCGGTCCAAATCGATCGCCTATATTTTCACCGAAACTTATTCCTTTTTCTGGAAGATAAACATGTCTAAACGTCGAGTAGTTGTAACTGAACTCGGCATGTTATCTCCTCTATCGACAACACAAGTTAAATCATCTTGGAATGCTGTATGTGCTAGATAGAGTGGCATCTCAGCCTTATCGAGCATTTTACATTGAAAACTATATAAGCAAGTTCGCCAGTGTCTAGTTAAAGATTTTAATCATGACGATTATGATATTTCTGCCAAAGATGGGGGAAAGGTGGATCTTTTTATTGAAAATAGGCTTGCTGCTGGTAGACAATCTATCAAAGATGGAGGTATAAAAATTATAGAAAAATGCGCATCGCGTATTAGCGACCCAATTAGTCCTAGCATTGGCAGATTAGGCCTAAATCCAGAAAAACTGTGATGCTTTACTGACTATAATAGCCATTGTTAAGTAAGTCCTTTTTTATTCCTTCAAGCATTATCAATATGAAGCTTAGATAGTTAAGTATTATTTATGATTTTAAATGTCCAACTATCTCCATTGCTACTACTTGTACTTTAAGGAAGAATAACATTGCAGTACCATCAGCAGACTGAAACAGGAATGGCTTGAAGAGCAGGCTATAGCATGTACAGTAATGTCAGGCAAGATGATCCCCTTTGCCTACTGTGGTGATTATCGGCATTACTGAGCATAGATGTAAGGAGCTCCTTTCGCTCGAAGATGCTTATCGAGAGTTAAAACCGAATTGGGTTGAACTTCTCAATAGCATACAAGCGCGTGGTTTAAGGGTATCTTCCAGACTTGCTACATGAAACGGTGTCTTTGGTTTTTGGAATGCAATGGCAAACATATTCCTGGACTCACCAAAGGCATGCAACAAAAAGTTAAGGCTGAGCTACCAGGAGAGGAGGTTTACTTTAGCTAGCAGAGAGCAGTGATGCCGCTAATAACGCCCTCGATGTTTTGTTGGCAATATTTTAGCGAAATATTCTGCAGAGGAATGAAGAAACTGGAGAAAGATCGAGAAGAACTGCTGGTATTTTACAACTTCCTGTCAGCGAACTCGGTATCAATAAGAACGACAAATTCAATTGAATTTACTTTTACAAGAGTAAGACTATGGAAGCGATGACGCGCAAAAAACTATAGTTCGAGAAAAATAATCTTTTTAATGGTATTTAAGCTGCTCTCATCTGCTCAGAAATGCTGAAACTAACTAATGGGATTTTGATCTGTTTGATCTTGCTGGTAAACAATGTCAAATGTAAGGATGCAGAACATATTCATGAAGCATCAGAGTGTGGAACGTAGACTATGACCTACCTCCATACATAATTGATATTTTCTTATAAAAATACATCAATCTAAGTTAGAATGAAGTTATTTTCATTGATTGTAAATGATGAAGTTTCAATAAACTATAGCGATAAATTGTAGGTATTTAATTTTATTAAAAATTAACAGGATTATATCTTGGATTAATGGCGAACATCGAAGTAATGTTTCTGTAATGGATAGAGCTGTTCAATTTTTTGTGTGATAGCTGTTTTATTACAACAATTCGTGTGGTTGGACATCAATTATAGCCATAGCCTTATTGTCTCATCACATTTCTTGCTTACAAAAAGGAGTTAAACAGTTACTTTTACCTACCACAGATTGGCAAAAATTGGCTGCTGATCTAAATAAGATAGTGCAATTGAATAAAAAAGATTTAGCGGTTATTAAAGTTAATATTGCTCGTGGTGAAGCTTGGCAAGGATATAGTATAACTAACCTCAACAAAGCAATCCTCATTATTTGTTAACTGATTACCAAACTATTTATCTAAAACAACGGCAAATAGGTATTGATTTAATATTGAGTAAAATACCTATAAATAACAACTGTTATTTGGCTGGAATTAAACATTTAAATCGTTTAGAGCAAATATTGATAAAACAGAAAATTGAATCATTAAATGTTGATGAAGCTATTGTAACAGATACTAATGGCATATTGATTGGAGTGCTGTGCAGGAAATATTTTTAGATAAATGAAAAGAAATTTATACGTCAAAATTAAATCAGGCTGATGTTGAAGGTGTGTAATACGCAAACAAGTTATTGCAAGTTTATCTGATACTGATTATGAACTTTTTTATATCAGCGACTACCCTAATATATTGGCGTATAGCGATGAGGTGATCATTACTAATGCTTTAATGCCCATATTATCGGTTAATCGTATTTTAACTCACCAAAAGCAACCCGTATGGCACTATTATTCTCGTGAATTATTCAATTTTCTTTTGCCATATTGTTTGAGATTAAATTAATATTAAATTAATTTAATCGTGTAATATTACAAAATGAGTGTTAAATGAAATACGCAAGACGAATATTATGGTTGATTATTTTTTTATTAATGTTGAGTGGCTTTATTCTCTATATATTTTACTGTCAGATACAAAATTACGCTGATACGGCTATTAATATTCATGAAAGAACAATTTTTACTTTACCAGCAGGTACAGGACGAGCAGAATTAGAATCATTGTTAACAGAGCAGAAAATAATAAAATCGAGGGATAAATTCAAATCATTACTAAGATTGGAACCACAATTAGCGCAATTTAAAGTAGGGACATATCGATTAAATCCTGGGATGTCTTTGCGGGCAATGTTACAAATATTTTTTGCTGGTAAAGAAGCGCAATTTAGCTTGCTGTTTATTGAAGGGTCTCGTTTCACAGATTGGAAAAAAGTATTACATCAAGCACCTTATTTAAAACAGACTGCTGATAAACTAGCACAGCAACTAGGGTTACCGTCTGATCAATCACTTGAAGGATGGTTTTATCCAGATACTTACTATTACACAGCAGAACTGAGTGATATTGACATATTAAAGCGTGCACATCAGAGAATGATAACGGCTCTTGAATATGAATGGCAAGGACGGGCATCAAATTTGCCGTATAAAACGCCATATGAAATGTTAA
This sequence comes from Arsenophonus sp. NEOnobi-MAG3, assembly GCA_052171895.1. Taxonomy (GTDB): domain Bacteria; phylum Pseudomonadota; class Gammaproteobacteria; order Enterobacterales; family Enterobacteriaceae; genus Arsenophonus. The sequence continues at coordinate 532,879 of JBQMRN010000001.1, read as the reverse complement.
TTATGGCTTCAATTATTGAAAAAGAAACTGGGATTGATATAGAGAGAGCTAAAGTAGCATCGGTATTTATTAATCGATTAAAGAAAAAAATGCGGTTGCAAACGGATCCTACTGTTATATATGGTTTAGGCGATAAATATCGTGGAGTTCTTTATCGTAGTGATATAGATAAGCTGAGTCCTTATAACACTTATTTGATTGTTGGGTTGCCACCTTCGCCAATTGCTATGCCAGGTAGAGCTTCAATTAAAGCCGCTGCTCATCCTGATGAAACCGATTATTTTTATTTTGTTGCAACAGGTAATGGTGGGCATATTTTTACTACCAATTTTAATGATCATAATCAGGCAGTTAAAGATTATCGTCAGATAAAAGATAAAAATAAATGAAAAGTCGTTATATAGTTATTGAAGGTCTTGAAGGCGCAGGAAAAACTACTGCGATAAAAACAGCTCTAAAAACACTCACTAAAGTAGGAATAATTGAGATTGATTTTACCCGTGAGCCCGGAGGAACTCCGTTAGCTGAAAAATTACGTCAATTAATTAAGCATGGTATTGCCGAAGAAAAAATTACCGATAAAGCGGAACTATTAATGCTTTATGCTGCGCGTATTCAATTAATTGAAAATGTTATCAAGCCGGCTCTTGCAAAGGGAAGATGGGTCATTGGTGATCGCCATGATCTCTCATCACAAGCATATCAAGGCGGAGGACGTGGGCTTTCCACTGAATTAATACAAGTATTACGCAATACTATACTGGATGATTTTCGACCTGATCTAACATTATATCTTGATATAGAACCCGCTCTTGGCTTACAGAGAGCACGGAAGCGTAGTGAACTAGATCGGATTGAAAAAGAGTCATTGGGCTTTTTTAAACGAACTCGTCAGCGCTATCTTGAATTAGCAACAGAAGATGACACAATCATCACAATTGATGCTAACCAATCAGTAGAAGAGATACAAAAAACAATTCACCAAGCATTATCAAATTGGTTAGAAAGTCAAGGGAAGTAGAATGAACTGGTATCCATGGCTAAATCATGCATATAGACAGATAATTGCTCTCCATCAGAAGAAGCAAGGACATCATGCGTTGCTATTACATGCTAATGCTGGAATGGGAAGTAATTCACTTATTTATGCTATTACCCGCTGGCTGATGTGCCAACAGCCGGTAGGTATGAAAAGCTGTTTAGATTGTCATAGCTGTCAACTGATGTTAGCTGGGACACATCCAGACTGGCATAAAATTACCGCTGAGAAAGGTAAAAATACAATAGGTATTGAAAGTATTCGTTGTTTAACTCAGGTTTTAATTACTCATGCACAACAAGCTTGGCCAAAAATTATTTGGTTTCCTGAGGTTGAAGCACTAACAGAAGCAGCTAGCAATGCATTATTAAAGAGTTTAGAAGAACCTACAGACAATACCTATTTTTTTTTAGAGTGCCAGAATCCAGCTGCATTGCTAGCCACGTTACATAGTCGATGTTTTTATTATTACCTTTCAGTGCCAGAGCAAAAGACTGCGATTTCTTGGTTACAAAAACAGAAAATACCGCTAGCCTTAGTTGATATTGAAACGGCAATAAAATTGAATGCGGGGGCACCTCTTGCCGCTTTAACACTCTTACAGCCAGAAAATTGGCTGAAAAGAAAGCAATTTTGCCAATCATTAATGCAACATTTATCAACTAATACACTTTTAAGTTGGTTACCTGAATTGGATCAGCCAGACGCTGCCTCTCGGATTAGCTGGCTTATAAGCCTATTGTTGGATGCAGTAAAATATCAATACCAAGCAGGTAATTATTGTGTTAATCAGGATAAATCATCCTTAATTACTAAATTAGCTGCTATCAACTCTGTTGACGTCTTATTAAAAAGCGCTACTGAATGGCAAAATTGCCGTCATCAATTAATGTCAGTGATGGGATTGAATCAGGAATTACGATTGACATCTCAGTTAATTAACTGGCAAAACATACTTAATTACCATAATTAAAAGAGTTTATTATGTTTTTAGTTGATTCACACTGTCATCTCGATTGTTTAGATTATAAAAATAAACATAAAGATATCGATGATGTTATCACAAAATCGGTAGCTAATGAGGTAAAATATATTCTGGCTGTCTCAACAACGCTACCAGGATTTATTAGCATGAAAAAGCAGATTGGGCCGCGCAACAATGTCGCTTTTTCATGTGGTATACATCCTCTTGAACTTAATGAAAGTTATGATTTTAATGAACTTATATGTCTAGCTTCAGGCAGCGAAGTTGTTGGATTAGGTGAAACTGGTTTGGATTTTTACTACCAAAGTAAAAATCAAAAATTACAAAAAACATCTTTTCGCCAACATATTCGTATAGGTTGTCAATTAAACAAACCTATTATTGTTCATACCAGAGAAGCCAAGCAAGACACATTAAGGATATTAAAGGAAGAACAGGTTAGTAATTGCGGTGGGGTTTTACACTGTTTCACTGAGGATAAGGAGATGGCTAAAGCATTATTAGATTTAGGACTTTATATCTCATTTTCCGGTATAGTAACATTTCGTAATGCCGAACAGATCCGCCAGGCTGCACGTATGGTACCTTTAGATCGTATTTTAATTGAAACTGATGCTCCTTATCTGGCGCCTGTTCCCCATCGCGGCAAAGAAAATCAACCCGCTTATATAAAATATATAGCACAGTTTTTAGCTCAAATAAAAGGTGTCAATCTTGAAGAAATTGCGCGAGTTACTACAAAAAATTTTTGTGATCTTTTTCATTTAACCATTAAACATGATTAAACGGATTACATATTAAAAATAAATTTAAACGATGAATTATGGCAGAAGAAACGATTTTTAGTAAAATTATACGTGGCGAAATTCCAGCTGATATTGTTTATCAGGATGATTTAGTGACGGCGTTTAGGGATAAAAACCCACAAGCACCCGTCCATATTTTAATTATTCCTAATATTTTAATTTCAACTATCAATGATGTGAAACCTGAGCATGAACAAATGTTAGGCCACATGATTACGGTCGCGGCAAAGATAGCAAAGCAAAAAAGTATTGCTGATGATGGCTACCGTTTAATTATGAATTGTAACCAACATTCTGGACAAGAAATTTTCCATATCCATATGCATTTAGTGGGAGGTCATCCTTTAGGAGCATTGTTAACAAAAAAGAATAGATAAAATTTAAACTTCTATTTTATTGATAAATCTAAAAATAGCAGTTTAAATTAATATTTAGGGCACAGGCTTTATTATTCAGTTTACCTTGCAATTTAAGGTATACAGGAGAAGAGTAAATGAGACGTATTTTTCGACTTATAGTTATAATATTCACATTAGTTGGTTGTTCATCGATAACTAGTAAAAAACCGGTACCTGTCGTTACAATCAAAGCTACTGAACAACCTACCAAGCAACCAACAACAGCAATGTCTCCAGATACTGTACCGCAGCTACCAAAAGTAAAAACAGTCGATTGCTCAACAGCAATTATTTCTTTAGCGAATCAATTGGTACAAGCCCCGGGGGTTGAATCAGGCAAAGTTTTATTAATTGATTCAATAAAAAATAATACCAATATATCAATTCAATCAACCGATGCTATTATTGATGTAGTCAATAAGCAACATGTATTTAAATTAGTTCCACAATATGTGGTGGCAAATGCACGTAAAGCACTGGGCTTATCCCAAGAAGACAGTTTAGTTACGCGAAGTAAAGCCATCGGATTAGCGCGTTATGTACAAGCTGATTATGTACTATATTCAGTGATTTCTGGTAATCAACAACAAAGTGAAATAAAAATGCAATTAATGGCAGCTCAAACTGGTGAGATCCTCTGGTCTGGATCAAATTACATTAAATAATAAAGAAAACACTTATTATAGTGTTATTAAAAATATCCGGGAATAACACGTGATAAGTAACGAATTAAAGCATTATCAAGATCTAGTAGTAAATTTTTTCTGTTGAAAAATCAACTACAAATATTAAATTGATTGCCCGTTTTACAAAAAAAAGCGAATACTGGCATTTAAATAAGCAAAAATAGCGTAAAATATTGCATCAGCTTATTCAATTTTTGCTTCTCTTCAAAGATATTAGTGCATAATAATGATTGATTACTATTAGAATAGATGAAAAGCAAGGTAGTTACTGATACAGTTTATCCCTTACTAGAATTATATCAAGCATTAAATCGCATACTCACATTATTACATTTATATCCATTATCTGGTTAGTCACTTCAACTCAATCAGCATTTAGCTACCTACTGGTATATGCCATTGACCTACGCAGGCAATCAACCTAGTTGATTGAGTTTACATCAATTCTTGCATATGCACAGCAACCTAAAAGTAATAAAAAAGTACTTCCTCATCTTAATATCTATAATGGAAATATTCTATTAGCTAATAATAGAATTTTCAAACTCTTGAATTGTAGAAATATCTCCTAATTGTAATCTGGGATTTACTCTTGCACCGTTATTTACAATAAACAGTTGGGATAAAAATATATAAAATCGGTTTTTGTAATACTATTGTCAGCAATTGCATGCTTATAATGATTTTTATAAATTAAAACAGCAAATTGTGTTGTAACAGCCTTGAGTTAATTGCCAAATCTAGGAAGATATATGGTTTTTTAAATAATTCAGGTTTAACCTTAAACCAATCTTTCATGAATTATTAGCAAATCTGGTGTATATAACGGTAATACTTAGAATACGTTCCACTCTAATGCTTCGTGAATCTGTTCTCCATCCTAAAATTAGACCTTGTTTAGCACCAGGAGAAGGTGGCCAAAGCAGGGGATCAAATCCCATTTAGTCGATTCTAACTTTTCTAACCAGACTGGAGCAGTTTAAATGCCATTGAAAAGATTGTTTTTCTCGAACAACACTTCTTCTTGATTTTTCTCCAGCTTCTCATCGCTGCAGGAAGAGATACTTCGCTAAAAACCTTACCAACAAAAAAATAAGGGCTTTATTAGCCGCATCATGGCTCTCCTGGTAGGCAAACGCCCGCAGGAATCAGCCTTAACTTTTAGTTGCCTGCCTTTTGAAAATAAACCTAGTACATTAGCTGTTTTGTGTACCCAAGAGGGTTGCTACTGCGTGTGCGAAATATCTTGCCATTGCATTCTAAAAACCAAGGGCACCGTCTTCCATAGCAAGCCTGAGAGATCCGGTTAAGCCATGCCTGCTCACAGGAAATTGAGAAGTTCGGTCAACTTAACTTTTGACTCTTGATAAGCATCTTAGACCCTAACTAGCTCCTTACGTCTATGCTCAGTAATCCTAATAATAATCAAGAGGTAAAAGTGATCTATATTGCCAATGACAGGACTATATATGCCATCGGCCTAGAAATAAACGTAGCACGTATTGCTTAAATTACGCAGGCAACATTCCATGTTCTATTGAAGCCGTTACTCTTTCAGTCTCCTGATGCTACTACTGCAGAGGAGACAATCTGCTTTTTTACCAAGAAAGAAGCTGCTCCATGAGCTTCGTAAAAATCAGCGGTGGAGATACCTCGTAGGACACATATAATTTAGTAACTCTTCGACGATTTTTGCACACTTCAGATAAGGCGAAGCGGTAGCAAGAACTTGTTGAAGTATATTCGTTAACAATGCCGATCCCTGACATTAAGCACTTTAATCTCAAGATCGGCAATATCAATATGTATAGTTCGCTGCGTAAAATAACCTTTACTGACGACGATGCGGATGGGACGCCCCTCCCCCATCGAAGGAGGCATTCAGCATGTGTTGTTGCAGCATAGCTTCAAGCGCAGGCTAAACAACGGTAACTATCAGGTGCCTGGCAGATTACAGATGAATTCATGCAAGAAAATCATAGGTAATATCTGTGTTTTGCTGATACACCCCTCTCTCCCTCTCTAGGGTACACTTTTCATGGCAATTATCTCTCTATTGTTAAAATCATTCATGAAATCAATCAGCAGGATTAGCCACAATCTTCAAAACTTCATACAACAAAAATGTGTATAATTCATCTTTCAAAAACTACAATAGAATTGTACTACCTAATACTAATTAGGATAATTCCTGATTGTAAAATCAAACATATCAATGCAGCTTGATCTCTCAAGCTATTTACCAGAATTGAAATCATGGCTTTGAAGCCCATCACTTCTATGCGCCCATTAAATCGCTCAACCATACCATTCGTTTGAGGATGCATCAGCGAGCTAAAGTTACTATTCATATGGTTATGAAATTGAATCACTCTTTAAGTGAAGACTAAAAGCCATCCCTTATTGCTAAAAGGAGGTAGAATCAGTTTAGTGGTTAGTCTATTGTAAGTGAAAATTTTATCGGAGTGTGTATTTTTTGACCTGATGCACTAATTTTAGAGATATTAACCCTGAGTTAAGGTTAATAACCTTTGTTTTTATTTATGCATTTTTCTAAGAACAATTCCATTACCTGTTTGCAAAGCTGGATGAGCCTCGATAAAAAGTAGCCTCTCGCCATACCACACCAGATAGAATGCATTTATACGGATCTGTGAGCAGGAATTTTTCATAAAAAGGCGGATACCATCCCCAGTTTTTCTAGTTTTTTGCAAGTTATCATCTCCAGCTCCTTATACACACTACATACCTTTGGTAATAATGTGCATCGTTTATGATTCGACAAAAAAGCATAGTAACCAGCATCTTAAAATTCCTTGCCGTAATATGGCTAATATAGCGCCAAAAGTATTTCATGCTATCCTAGGGCTCCCCTTTCCTTTTTTTAGCAAAATGCACTTTCCAGTAATATCCAGTACTGTGCTTTCAGGTAATCCTACTACTGCTTCTTATCTCGGATATGCAAAAGACCAGGAAGAACAGTGGAATTTATTAACTCATAGCTGTAACGCAGCAGGCGGATAACAGCGGCTCGTCAAATTTCTTCGAAGACTTTTTTTTGAAAAACAGTTCATGCCATACAGCATCTTTAATACCTAAACTACTGCCACAGATGACGGAAACATAAACATGCGGATGTTGATTGATTTATCGACCAAAATGGTCAAGGTACAGAAGATAGCAATTTCAATAGCCTGTTTGCGTGCCCACTTGCAGCATAGCGCTTTGCCACTCTTTACCAGAAATAAAGCGTTGAGTAGCGATCAGTTATTGTTGGAAAAGACAAAAGCAGATGGGCCATAGTGAAAGTAATGTGTTGCCAGAGTTGCATTTGGCAAATATGAACCTGCTGTGCTAACCACTGCTCAGTAGATTTAAAGCCATATGAACTGCAGCCTTTTAACTTACAGCTTTTTTTGCAGAAAAAACGGCGTGGGGAACATGACTATGTTGTTAGAATAGGTTATTAGTAGAAATTCTTTATACTGTATGAAGGATTTTCGCTATATAGGTTGGCATGAAAAAGCAAACAGTCATACAGATCAAATAGACTTTTTCCTCACTCCCTACCATATAAAACTGGATCTCATTAGTTGTCTCCGTGATCATCTGTCAGATGATGTCGCTTCATGCATTGAAGCAACTTATTTCACTTTTCCTGCCCATATTGTCACAGTGAACATGTTATCCACTGAGGACATTCATTAATGTTACAGCAATATTATTGCAAAATCCCCGATTACAAGAAAACATATTAAAATATTACTGGAAGTCTTCTAGCAAAACTACATCACAAGGATAAATGGTTTAGTTATCTGCGAGGTATCTTGAATAGCTTGACTTTACAGGAGTCAGAAAAATAAACAGGCATTGATTTAAAAATAGCCTTTATATGGCGTCACTGCTTCCTTGGTTCAGTAACGACAGCCAAGATAAATGCACTAAGGAGTATTGTTAAAGTTAACGGAATATTTTCCCTGAATCCTTTAAAGGGAAGCTTTATATCCCACATATAAAAGCTAGAAAATACAGGTAGAGAAGGAGGAGATAAAAAGAAAGAACGAATCGCGGTCTTATAATCGCCAAATATCAACAGGATCATGTGAATAATAAGATTCTTGAAGAGTTTAATAGAAACTGTATTAACAGTTTTCTTGAGCTGATTATCTATAAAGAGTCCATCCTTTGCTCGAATAAAGCTAAATGCTACGAAACTTTTACCAGCTAGCATAAAATTAGTCACCATCACCTAATAAAGTTGCATGATCATAGCGTTATTGCTAAGGAATTTCACATTAAAAATGTGAACACTATATCAGCTTATTAAAAGGATGGCTGAGTAGATTCCATGGTCTAGATCATTTTATTTACCGAATTATCTGTCCTGGAGAAGATTGTTTGAAACAATAACAATTGAAATACAGATATGGCTATAAATTGCTCTGCGAGCAAAGCAAGAACCTTTGCTAACATAGCTAAAATAACCAGCTAAATTGATTTTAATTAATTTAGCTACAAGCAAATAATTAACTATGTTATATTATAAAATTAAACCTTTTTTTATTATGCTATTTAAAGCTAATTATTAAATTTATTTAAATAACAAAAAATTTTTTTAGGATAAGGTAGTTATTATGACGCCAAAAACAAAGATTATCATTGTCGGTGGTGGGGCAGGAGGATTAGAACTTATAACTAAGTTAGGGGATAAATTAGGACGCAAAAATAAAGCTGAGATTATATTAGTTGATTGCAATCAAAGCCATTTATGGAAACCTCTACTGCATGAAGTTGCGGCAGGCTCTTTAGATGACGGTGTTGATGCTCTGAGTTATTTGGCGCATGCCCGTAATCACTACTTTCATTTTCAATTAGGTCATTTGATCAATATTGATCGTGAAAATAAAACTATTACGCTCGCAGCGATACATGATTATAATAAAGAAGGCCAACTTTTAGTTCCAGAACGGCAATTAGATTTTGATATTTTAGTGATGGCATTAGGCAGTGTGTCTAATGATTTTGATATCGCCGGTGTAAAAGAGCATTGTATTTTCTTGGATAACCCTCAGCAAGCGCATCGTTTTCATGAGGAGATGCTGAATTTATTTCTCAGCTACTCAGTGCGCCATAAATCGAATAATAAGATTAATATCGCAATTATTGGTGGTGGCGCAACTGGCGTGGAACTCTCTGCTGAACTCTATAATGCTATAGAGCAATTAAGCAGTTATGGTTTTGAAGGCTTGGATAAGGAAGCACTTAATGTAACCTTGCTTGAGGCTGGAGAACGTATCTTACCGGCACTGCCTGTACGGATCTCAACAGCTGCACATCATGAATTAATCAAATTAGGTGTTCGTGTTTTAACAAAAACCATAGTAACTAGTGCAGATAGGTATGGTCTTAACACTAAATCAGAAGAAAAAATTAATGTCGATCTGATGGTTTGGGCAGCTGGTATTAAAGCACCTGATTTTATGCACCAAATTGCTGGCTTAGAAACCAATCAAATTAATCAATTACTGGTTAAACCAACACTACAAACGACGCTAGATAGTTCTATTTTTGCAATTGGTGATTGTGCTTCTTGCCATAAAAAAGAGGGGGGATTTGTGCCTCCACGCGCCCAAGCTGCACATCAAATGGCTAATTTGTGTTATAAAAATATCCTAGCTTTACTCGAACATAAAGAGTTGCAAGAATATATCTATAAAGATCATGGTTCTTTAATCTCATTGTCTCGTTTTAGTACGGTTGGCAGCCTGATGGGAAATTTAGTACGCGGTAATATGACAATTGAAGGAAAAATTGCTCGTATCGTCTATATTTCACTTTATCGAATGCATCAAATAGCGTTACACGGTTATATTAAAACCGGATTGATGATGTTAGTGGGTACTATTAATCGGATCATTCGACCTAGATTAAAATTACACTAAGTGTTTGATCCCAGATCATTATGTATACCATCTTCACACAGCCCTATTCATGACAATAGGGATATATTAAGGGTATAAAATATTCTGATGATAAGAGGGCTCCATCGTCAGGCAACTAGAACTTCATAAAATTACTGCTACTCTTCATACAAGCAAAGAAGATCCTGCATGTGTCTACTTTATCTAAGCGTTATAGCTTATTCTATAACTTACCTTTTCTAAAGGGTAAAAACGAAATGATGATCACAGCCATATCTCTCATTGTTTTCCAACGAGAGATACTGTCGCCCACTTAAAAAGTTGAAGTTATTTTCCTGCAAAAATATTTTTCTTCCTTTCAACGATCTACTGGCAGCATGAGGAGAGTCGTAGGCGAATTCCTAAACTCCACATTGTATCTCGATCTGACCTAAATCGCTATTTGCGCAGGGAGGGGCTAAGAGACGCAGGGAGAGAGGGGGAGATTTTCGTAAAATTAATCAAAAAACCACGAAGCAGAAGCATAAAGCGTTTAAAAGCAAAGAACTTGGTTATCTTCACATAGATGTGAAATATCTTGAGTTATGCTGATTTCTGGTCTATGGAATTTCCGAGATCCTGGCATGTGTCTATCCTGCTTATTGATTTCGTAAATAATTTCAACATCAGAGAAATGATATACCATGAAAAGTCTACCATACCGGTATCCGCAAACCAGATATTACCTATTATCCTTTGCATGAACTCCATCCGTAATAGTGCCAGGCAGATGATAGCCCCTTACCGTTGAGAACGGTGAGCTCGAAGCCATGCTTCGACAACATGCTGAACGCCGCCCTTGTGGACTGGCGTTCATGCCACACCCCACACTCCCATCGTCCATAACGATTATTTACCACAGCGAACTATACAGGCTAGTATAGGCGATATTAAGATTAAAACTGCCTAAGATTATGGATCGCAGCAACAAGGGGGAATATGCTTCAACAGCTCGTTCTCTAGCGCCTTATTTAAAGCATGCAAAAAACATCCAAGCGTTGCTACTATGAGCTTGTACCTACGAGAGCATCTGCCCGCTGGTTTTCATGAAACTATAGCTATGCTGGGCATAAAAGGGCAATTCTCGATGAGAATATAAGGTCTCTCTGCCAAAGTACCACATCAAGCAGACTAAATGAAATACAATGACTTGAAGAGCACAGGCAATGGTGTCTGTGTGATTTAAGTGATACGCGCTACATTTATTTCTAGGCCGATAGCATAGACACAGTCATCTTCTGTCAGGCAATATGACCCCCCCTTTGCCCTGCTCTCTGGTAGTCATTATCGATGTCACTGAGTATGGAGTAAAGAGCTCGTTACAGTCGAAGATGGTTATCGAGAATCAAAATCTAACTGGGCTAAACTTATCAATAGCCTGCAAGCGTGCGTGGCTTAAGCGTATCTCATAAGCTTGCTAGCAAAAGAGCCGTAATGCCGCTAATAAAGCCATTGATGTTTTGTTAGGAAGCTTTTCATCGAAGTATACTGCAGCTAAGGAAAAAGCTAGAAAAGATAGAGAAAACTGCTCGCATTCTAGGAGTTCCCGTCAGAGGACTGGATATCAATAAGAACGACGAAGCCGATTCCAATCAGCTTCTCCGAAAATCAGGCTATGAAGCCGACGCACAAAGAACTGTTGTTCGAGAAAAACAACCCTTTCAATGGTGTTTAAGCTGCTAGAGTCTGCTTAGAAAAACTAGAAGCGAATAAAGAGATTTAACTTACTGATCTACTCCTGCTATGCTAAACAACATCCAATTTAAGAATGAAGAACAGCTTCATGAAACATCAAAGTGGAATGTAGCCTGACCACGCTATACACTAGATTTCCTAATAACTCAATATCTTCCGAAAATGACAAAAGAAACTTCGGAACGTTATCTTGTCGTAGGCATAGATCGCACAACTCAATGGGTTTTTATCCATCTTTACAAGGCTAAAATCGAGCCAAATGCTCAACATTTCTTACGTGATCTTAACCTAGCATGTCTCCCATGGCTATCCAATCTGATACTTATAGATAATGGCAAAGAATTTACAGACCGCCTTTTTAATCTGCAAAAACATTTACCCGCTGGGGAATAGGAATTCGAGCATTTGTGTACAGACTTGGTATAAAACACTGACTTAGCCCGGCGATGCATCCTCAAAATTAGGTAGTAAAACTCCATTGAGGTCTATCAAAAATTACTTCACAGTTAAACCTGAATTATTAAAAATTAAACTATCTTCCGACATCTAAGAACTAATTTATGGCGATTATCATTAATAATACACCACCTAGAAGATTTGATATTAACCATCACTTCTTAATTGTAAGAAAAATAAGAAGTGATAAAGTAATTTATACTTGATGTAAGTGAAAATCAGTTATTAATTGGCTAATAAAAGCAAGCCTTTCAGAAAAATTAATTAGTGGTTTAACAAATTTCAATTTATTAGGGCCATCTAGTCGATAAATATCAGGTGAGTTTTGCAGTAATGCGATAAGAAAAGTCGGGTTAACTTTATTTTTCTCACTAAATTCAATAAATCCACCTTTTTCATGAGCTTCTATTCGTTTAATAGCTAATGCTTGTGCATGCATCCGGATAGCAGTAGCTTGTAGTAACTGTTTGCTTGCATCAGGCAGCTTACCAAAACGATCTATAAGTTCAATTTTTAACTTATCCAGTTCATTCCTATTTTTGGCACTGGCTATTCTTTTATAAAAAGATAATCTGAGATTTACGTCGGGAATATAGTTATCTGGCAGTAGTACAGGCATTCTTAATTCAATTTCAGTTTGTTGGCTGGTTAGTTCTTCTAAAGAAGGTTCCTTACCTTGCTTTAAAGCCTTAACGGCATTTTCAAGCAGTTTAATATAAAGTGTAAATCCGATGGTGGTCATTTGTCCGCTTTGTTCTTCACTAAGCAACTCTCCAGCACCACGAATTTCTAAATCATGGGTAGCCAATGCAAAGCCAGCACCAAGATCTTCTAGCGCTGCGATCGCTTTAAGCCGTTTTTGCGCGTCATCTGTCATAGCTTTCTGCTGCGCTGTAAAAAGATAAGCATAAGCTTGATGATAAGAGCGCCCAACTCTACCACGCAATTGATGTAATTGGGCTAAACCAAAATGATCTGCACATTCAATAATAATAGTATTAGCGCTAGGGATATCGATTCCAGTTTCAATAATAGTGGTGCAAATTAATACATTGAAACGCTGACGATGAAAATCAGTCATTACACTCTTAAGATCTCTTTCACGCATTTGCCCATGAGCAATAACAAAACGCGCTTCAGGTACCAGCAATGCCAAACGTTCTTTAGCTTTCTCTATATATTTTACATTATTAAACAGATAGTAAACTTGTCCACCACGTAATATTTCCCGCAAAATCGCTTCCCGTACAATTAAATCATCATATTGATAAACAAAGGTCTTAACGGATAATCGACGAGAAGGCGGAGTAGCAATAATCGATAGATCACGCATCCCACTCATTGCCATATTAAGAGTTCTAGGAATAGGTGTTGCCGTTAATGTTAGAATATCAACATTAGCTCTTATCGATTTAATTAACTCTTTTTGGCGAACACCGAAGCGGTGCTCTTCATCAACAATTAATAATCCAAGTGCTTTCCAACAGATATCATTTTGCAGTAATTTATGGGTACCAATTAAGATATCCACTTTACCTTCAGCAGCTGCGTTAATAATTTGTTTCTGCTTTTTGTTACTAAGAAAGCGTGACAGCATTTCAATCCGTACTGGCCAGTTAGCAAAACGGTCGCGAAAATTATCAAAGTGTTGTTGCGCCAGTAGCGTTGTTGGTATCAATACGGCAACTTGTTGATTATTAGTTATTGCCAGGAATGCAGCTCGCATCGCCACTTCGGTTTTACCAAAGCCAACATCACCACAAACTAAACGATTCATGACAATAGGTTGGCACATATCACTTAAAACAGCATTAATTGCCTGTTCTTGATCAACTGTTAGTTCGAAGGGAAAACCTTGGCAAAAAAGCTGATATTGCATTTTATCGTGCTTAAAAGCAAAACCAGATTTTATGCTTCGCTGAGCATGAAAATCTAATAATTTTGCTGCAACATCGCAAATTTTTTTGCATGCTTTTTGTTTTGCTTTAGTCCAAACATCAGCACCTAATTTATGTAATGGTGCACTTTCATCACTGCCGCCACTATAACGACTAATTAAATTTAGCGATGAAACCGGAGCATAAAGTTTATCATTACCAGCATAAGTTAGCATCATGTATTCGGCTTGAATACCGCCAGCAAATAAAGTGGTTAAACCCTGATAACGTCCAACCCCATGTTCAAGGTGAACAACGGCTTGTCCTGGTCGTAATTCACAAAGATTACGGATTAATAGGTCGGTATTGATGGTTTTATATTGTTCAGTATGACGTTGAATAACCTGTTTACCTAAAATATCACTTTCACATATGAGAGCTATTTGTTGATCCTGATTACTAAAACCCTGTTCAGCAGGGCCAATTGTAATATAAAAACCCGGATTATTTATTTTATTTAGTGTTTTAATCTTAATAGGGTTGATTTTTATCTGTGTTAGTAGATCTTGTATCGTTTCACGTCGTCCAGCACTTTCTACAGAAAAAATAATTCGGCCAGCAAAATTTTTGCTGAACTGATCCAGCTTATCAAACGGGGCTTTATTTTTCTGACTGATACTTAAATCAGGTAAGGCTAAATAGGGCAGATTAGTATTGCCTGCTTTTTGAACAACCTGTTCAACTGAAATTTTAATACGCGGCCATGTTTTAAGGGTTCGATTAAGCTGTTCGCTATTTAACCAAAGGGTATCAGGTGGTAGTAGCGGACGCATAGGATCAATATTTCTGGTCTCATAGCGCTGATAAATATCAGTCCAAAATCTATCAGCCGCCGCTGATAAATCTTGCATAATCAACAAAGTATTAGCAGGGAAGTACTCAAATAAAGAAGATAGTGGCTTATTAAAAAATAGAGGTTGCCAATATTCAATTCCAACTGGCACTATTTTTTTACTAATTTGTTGATAGATATGCTCAGGATTACGGTGTACGTCAAAATATTCACGCCATTGGGTACGAAATAATTCAATAGCTTTATCATCTATTGGGAATTCGTGAGTAGGTAGTAACTTTATCTGCTCGACTTCGTTAACAGTCAGTTGGCTATCAACATTAAAAGTTTTTAAGCTATCAATTTCATCATCAAAAAAGTTAATTCGATATGGATTATCGCTGCCCATTGGAAAAAGATCAATTAACGCTCCACGAGTAGTGTATTCACCATGCTCAAGTACTTGTTCAACATACCGGTAACCGGCTTCATGAAGATTGTTACACAATTTTTCACGTGAAAGCTTGTTTCCTTTATGCATAACTAGTGCATTGCTGATTAAGAAATCAGCAGGACAAACTTTTTGCATTAACGTATTGACAGGAACAATTAATAAACCTTTTGTTAAAGTTGGCAATCGATAAAGATTAATTAAACGCGCTGAAATAATTTCTTGGTGTGGTGAAAAACTATCATAAGGTAGTGTTTCCCAATCCGAAAGCATTGTCACTAAATTCTGGGAAAATTGTTGTATTTCATTACATAATTTTAAGGCATTATGTGTATCTTGAGTGATCAAAACAACAAGACCTGGATGACGTTCGACAATATCAGCACACTCAACAGCGGCTGCAGCGCCAATTAGACACCCCAAATGCCGAATATCACCTTGCTGTTTGGGTAGTTGATAATAATATTTTATCGACATAAGGGATTAATTAATTCTCATTGTTAAAAATTCTAATATTTCTTTTTTTGACACTAAAATAAACGAAAATACTCTAATCTATTAAGTTAGACATAAAAATCATAAAACATTAACTTAGGGTGCTTACATTCAGTGATGCTCCCTTTAATTATCGCCAAACACTTTGCTTTAGCGAGAGAGGTATATCATATTTCATGTCTCAGTCTATCATCTTTTATATTGCTCTACGTTACATACATGGACGAACAGGCGACCGATTTACTCGGTTCGTATCTAGTTTATCTACGATTGGCATTGCATTAGGCATTATGGCATTAATTATCGTCACTGCTGTTATGAATGGTTTTGAGTGTTCATTGCAACAGAGTATTTTGTCATATATGCCACAGGCTATTTTAACGACACCTAAAGGTAATCTCAACCCCAGTCAATACCCACAAAAAAATTTAACCTATTTGCAAGGAATCAAGAATATTGCCCCAATTGTGCAAAGTGACGTTGTATTGCAAAGCAGGCAAAATATGGGGGTTGCGGTTATGATTGGTGTTGATGGAGCATCGCCCGAGCCTTTGTTAACTCATCTGCAAGATGTTAATTCTACAGTATTAACTGCCGGTAGTTACCATGTTATTTTAGGCGTAAAATTAGCTGAAGAACTAAAGCTAAAGAGAGGGGATCAATTAAGATTAATTCTCCCTGCTATTAGTCAACTTACACCAATGGGCAGAATACCCAGTCAGCGTTTATTTACAGTAGCCGGCTTTTTTGCTACCCAAGGTGAAGCCGACAATAGTGAATTATTAGTTAATCAGCATGATGCGGCACGATTAATGCATTATCCAATCGGTAATATTACTGGTTGGCGTCTTTATCTTAACGCACCATTAACCGTTGATAGCTTGAGTCAACAAACGTTACCGGAAGGTATGATATGGCAGGATTGGCGCGAACGAAAAGGTGAATTTTTTCAGGCAGTGAGAATGGAAAAAAATATGATGGGATTATTATTGAGTCTTATTATTGCCGTAGCAGCATTTAATATCGTTACTTCACTTTCATTATTAGTTATGGAAAAACAATCTGAATTGGCGATTTTGCAGACATTAGGTTTAAAGCGAGGCCAAATTATGGCTATTTTTCTCCTTCAAGGAGCAGGGGCAGGCATCATTGCTAGCATCATTGGAACATTATTAGGTCTATTTATTGCAAGTCAGCTCAATATAATAATGCCTATGTTTGGTTTATTGGCTAAAGATATCGAATTACCAATATTTATTGATCCTTCCTGTATTATATTAATTGTTTTATCTTCAATTGCTATCTCATTATTGGCTACCCTTTATCCATCTTGGCATGCAAGCACAGTTCAACCTGCAGAGGCTTTACGTTATGAATAATTCCCCCCTATTAGTTTGCTATCAGCTCTGTAAATCTTATCAAGATGGAAAAATTTCGACTAATATTCTTAAAAATATCTCCTTCTCAATCAATAAAAGTGAAATGATGGCAATTCTTGGTAGCTCAGGTTCTGGCAAGAGTACGCTCCTGCATTTATTGGGCGGATTAGATACCCCAAGTAGCGGTGATGTCATTTTTGATGGTAAAAAAATTAACTTACTTTCTACAAATGGAAGAGCTGAACTACGCAATCAAGAGTTAGGATTTATTTATCAATTCCATCATTTATTAGCGGATTTTACTGCGTTGGAAAATGTGATGATGCCACTATTAATTGGCGGAATAACACATGTAAAAGCGCAACAGAAAGCTAATGAAATATTAGCAGCAGTAGGTTTATCGCATCGAATTAATCATCGCTCGGGTGAATTATCTGGCGGTGAGCGTCAGCGAGTTGCAATTGCCAGAGCAATTGTTAACGAACCTGCTTTAATACTAGCGGATGAACCGACAGGTAATTTAGACTTATACAATGCAGATGTAATTTTTGATTTATTAATGGAGCTTAATCGAGAAAAAGGGACGGCATTTTTAGTTGTGACTCATGATTTGCGACTTGCCGCTCGTTTAACTCGTCACCTAGAAATGCGGGATGGTTATTTACAAGATGACCCGAGTTTAATGGGAGTACAATGATCATGGCGGAATTGCCCTGTGCCTTAAGGATTGCTGTTCGTTTTAGCAGAGAAAAAAAAAGAGCAAGCTTGGTTTCATTGATATCGATTATTTCTACATTGGGTATTCTACTTGGCGTTGCAGTGTTGATTATCGGTTTAAGTGCAATGAATGGTTTCGAACGTGAATTAAAAAATCGCATACTTTCAGTTGTTCCTCATGGAGAAATTGCGGTAGTTAATCAACCTTATTTAAATTGGCAAACTGATTTAGCAAATGTTCGACAAACACCAGGAGTTGCTGCTGTATCACCTTATATTAATTTTACTGGGTTGCTTGAAAAGGGAAGTGCATTGAAAGCGATCCAAGTAGCCGGTGTTGATTTATCGTCAGAGCGCTCAGTTAGTTCGTTACCTGACTTTATTTTGAATGATGCATGGCAAAAATTAAAACCAGGTAATAACGAAATTATTTTAGGTCAAGGTATCGCAGAAACATTAAAAGTTTCACCTGGAGATCCTATTACCATCATGATCTCTAATTATGATGATGAATTGCGTATTCAGCAACCAAATCGAATTAGTGTCACGGTTATTGGCGTATTCAGATTAAATGGTATGTTAGATCATCAGCTAGCAATAGTGCCATTGCAAGATGCACAGCAATATTTAGCCTATGGTAATGGTGTTACCGGTTTTCAGATCAGTGTAAATGATGTTTTTGCTGCTAATAAAGTGGTTTATAATGCCGGCATAAATACTGGCCATTATGTCACTATTAAAAGTTGGATAACAGAGTATGGTTACATGTATAACGATATTCAAATGGTGCGTGGTATAATGTATCTTGCCATGATTTTGGTAATTGCTGTTGCCTGTTTTAATATTGTCTCTACGCTGCTTATAGCAGTGAAAGATAAAAGCACTGATATTGCGGTATTGATAACACTGGGTGCTAAAGATAGTTTTATTCGAGCTATTTTTTTATGCTATGGATTAATAACTGGAATGGTTGGATGTTTTATTGGTATGCTAGTCGGAATATTTATATCACTAAATTTAACGACTATTATTAAATATATAGAAAATATTCTTGATCATCCTATTTTGTCAAGTGATGTTTATTTTATCAATTTTTTACCCTCTGAACTCCAGATTACCGATATATTTTATATCATATTAACAACATTAATTTTAAGTTTACTTGCTAGTTGGTATCCAGCTAAACGGGCAACGAAAATAGATTCGGCGCGAATTTTAAGTAGACAATAACAGTTGTTGTTTTTGTTGTTATTATTTAAAAAAGGCGATTGTTTGATTGAAAATAATGAGTTGTTTAGCATGAAAAAGGATACTGAGCAATGGTCTGGTTTTATTGTCAGCTTAGAGAAAGTTACGTAAAAAGAAAAATTTATATCGACAAAGATTTAGTTATTGCCTTTTTTACCGAAACAAACAGTTAATTGATAAGATGAAAAGAAAAAATTGTCCTGTTAAAACCACTGTGCTAAAATTTTATCTGAGCTAAGTCTTGAATTCGTAGTTTCCGAGCAAGGAATGTGGTTTATGGGAAGAAGATCAGGTTGAAGATGTTATACAACACCTGAAGATTTTGTTAGAGATTTAGAATTAGTTCAACGTTTTTACAATCAGTGTGGCGTTATCAATTATAGCAACCGAACTATAAAACTCAATGCAGCTCATTATGCATCAGTAAAATTAGAACATTTCCATGGTTCTCTGCTTAATGATTCTGCAAAAAGAACCATATGCATTTTCACAGAGAAAAGCGCCCCACCATGTGCCATTCATAAAAATCACCGGTAAATATGCCTCCGCAGGTATAGCCATGATATAGCAACTCTTCGCTGCTTTTTACATATTTTAGATAAGGGAGTAGGGTAGTAAACCAGCAGTTGAAGCATATTCCATTGCCTATGCGAAAATCTCCCCTGATCTTAGGCACTTTAATCTTAACATAGCCTATACCAGTCTATATAGTTCTCACTGTGGCAAATAACCATTACGGATGATGGGGAGACAGCCCAATCGAACAAGGCTGCGTTTTCAGAATGTTGTCGCAGCATGGCTTCGA
Source organism: Arsenophonus sp. NEOnobi-MAG3 (assembly GCA_052171895.1). GTDB lineage: Bacteria > Pseudomonadota > Gammaproteobacteria > Enterobacterales > Enterobacteriaceae > Arsenophonus. The sequence goes on along the minus strand of JBQMRN010000001.1, from coordinate 513,050 downwards.
GCTCAATCTCAACGGCGATGCCTATCAGCTGCTTTGCACCATTATGGATGAGTACATGCAAGGGATTAGAGGTAATATCTGGTTTCGCAGATACCTGTAAAGTAAATTTTCATGATATATCATCTCTCTCTTGCTGAAATTATTCACGAAATCAATCAGCAGAATATACCACCATCTCCGGAACCCCAGCCATACACCAGAAATGAGCATAACTATAGAAAAATATAACACTTAAAATTAGAGCTCCTCTTCAAGAAAAAGCAAAAAGCCTGCGTCTACTTTGGCTAAGCGTTATGGCATATCCTAATTTACCCTTGTTAAAAGATAAAAAAGAAATGATGTTGATGATCGGCTATCTTAGGAAGAGGTTGTTTCTTTGCTTGCAGAGTAATTTATACCCACCCATATCTATATTTCAATTATTATGGTCTCAAACAATCTTCTCCAGACTAGATAATTCGGTAAATAAACCGACCATACACCCATGGCATGGAATCTACTCAGCCATCCTTTTTAATCAGCTTGATATAACTATTCACATTTTGAATGTTGAATTCCTTACTAATAAGTATCTGATGATCTAACCTTATTATGTGATTCTCACTAATTTCATGCTTGCTGACATGACAAGGTTATTCTACTATTTAGCTCCATCCAAACAAAGGATGGACTATTTATTAATGATAAACTCAAGAAAAGTGCTAACATACTCTGCATTAAACCTCTTCAAGAATCTCATCGCTCAGATGATGACCCTATTGATCTTGGACGATTAAGATCATGATTCCTTCTTTCATTTTATCTCCTCCTCTTTCCGCATTTTATAACTTTCATATGTGGGATATAACCATTCCTTTTAAATGATTCAAAGAAAAATGTTTCATCGACTTCAACAATAGCACTTAGTACATTTATGTTAGCTATCACCAATAAAGCAAAGAAGCAGTGACAGCCCATTTAAATACTGTTTTCAAATCAATGCCTGTTTGTTTTGCTGACTCCCGTAAAGTCAAGCTATTCAATATACATTGAAGATAACTAAATCATTTACCTTATGATCTAATTTCGCTAGAAGACTTCACTAAAATTGTTAAATATTTTCCTGCAATCTGGGATTTTTCAACGATATCACTATAAATCTAATGAATTTACCCCGCAGTGGATAACATGTTCAGTGTAATAATATGGAAAGGATAAACTAGAATGAGTTGCTTCAATGTATGAATCAAGATCATCCAATAGATTGTTACCAAGAAAATTAATGAGATGCTGCTTTATAGTAGCAGGAAGTGAGGAAAGACTCTCATTGATCTGTATGACTGTTTACTTTTTCATGGCAACCTCTATAGTAAAAATCTTTCATCAGTATAAGGAAATTTTACTAACAACCTTTTAATATAGCCTGATAATCACAATCATATTCCTCATAGTTTTCAGACAACGCTATCACCAGCTCAGGAAGCCATAGTTGTTTTACTGCGAAAAAACTTTTTTCCTTCTTGATGATCTGCTGGCAGTCCGTACGTGAATGCCTGAACTCCGTAGTATCTTAATCTGACCTGGAATGCGGTTTATGAAGGGAGGCATGGATTAGGGAATTTTCGTGAAATGAGGCAATAACCTCTCCTTCCTAAGCCGAAGCATAAAACATTTAAAAGCTATGAACCTAATTATTTGCACATAGATATAAAATATCCTTCTGCAAATCCCAAACGAAATTTCATGAAGTTATCTTTTCGTAGGTATAGATCGCGCCACTTGATAAGTTTTTATCCGTCTTTACAAGGAAGGCCAAGACAGAAATCAATGCTCAACGCCTCTTACATGATCTTAAAGGAGCATCTCCTACCCATGGCTATTCATCATATCTTACAGGCAATAAGAAAGAATTTACAGACCGCCTTTTTAGGCTTTAAAAACGTTCAGCCACCGAAAAACATGAATTCTCCCGCTTCTATACAGAGCTTTGTATAGAATACCGACTTAGCCAGCAGAGGCATCCTCAAACGAATGCTATGGTCAAATGATTTAACTGGGGAATAGAAGATGAGATGCAAAAGCCATCATTTCAATTCTGCTAAATAATTTAAGATCACTCTGCATCGATATGTTTAGCTTTACAATCAGGAATTACCCCAATTACTATTGGGTAGTAAAATTCCATTGCAATCTATGAACGATTGCTTCAAAGTTAAATCTAAATTATTCAAAAAAACAATACCATCTTTCTAGATGTAAGAATCCTATCTATCAACAATTTAGAATTTACCATAATTCTCCTTGTTTAAAAAACTGATAGACTCTATAGCTATTAAAAGATATATGGATTAAACCATGCATTGTTAAATATTCAAAAACACCAGCAAGTATCAATAACTTGAAAACGTTACTTTCAGAACTAAGGTTCAGTGAACCTCCTCAATTAATGATGAACAAGAAAATAATTTATTAAACACTTAATTTATCTAACTCCTCATTATCAGAAGATATATTACTGCAGGTAACGCCTGATAACTCGATATTAATTGAGAAGGCTATCCTTTATCCTTAATAGCCATTCTTAGCTATATCACGTCTACAAGAACAAGTAAAAAAACTATTTAAAAATACATTCTACATTTAAGAGGTAAAACCAGTTTACCTCTTAAATTAAAGTTTAAGAATATCCTTAACAAATGGAATAGTCAGTTTTCGTTGAGCAATAATCGAAGCATGATCTAACTCATCTAACATAGTAAATAATGTGCGGGTTTTTCTATCTAAACGCTTTAATACAAAACGACTAACCTGTTTGGATAACTTAAATCCGCGTAATTTAGCGCGTAATTCCAGTGCCTGGATCTTATCTTCATCACTAAGCGGATGAAGTTTATAGATCTGCCCCCAATCAAGTCTGGATGCTAAATCAGGTAATGCTAAATCTATCAACCTAGGTGGCCTATCACCGGTAATTAATAAACAGCTTTTGCCGTTTTCCAAAATACGATTATATAAATTAAAAAGTGCTATTTCCCATTTTTCATCATCGGCAATATAATGTGCATTATCAATGCAAACCAAAGCTAAATGTTCCATACCATCTAAAACGTCAGGGAGAAAATAGCTACGTTTATCTAGAGGAACATAACCAACTGCCTCGCCTTTTTGTGATAATTCAGTACATGCAGCATGTAATAAATGGCTTTTTCCGCTACCTTCTTGCTGAGACCAAAAATAAATATAGCTGCTATTAGATTGATTAATAGCAGATTTAATGGCCGCTAATAAAATACCATTTTCGCCAGTAATAAAACTAGCAAAGATTTCATCATCAGCCGTAGATAAAGGTAATGAAAGCTGCGATGGCGTATTCAGGAGCACCTCTTTCTCTATAGATAAAAAAAGACATACAGTTTAATAAAAAGTTGTAATTAGATGAATTTAAACAATATCATCTGCTTGAACTAATAATTTCCCTAGTATTTCAGTAAAAAATTAGCTACTTTTTAATTTGGTTAACCGACTCAAGCTTACTAGCTATATAAGTTTTTTCTGGATGAATAATATTAATCAGAGGAAAAATCAACGATATAATAACATCGATAATGCTGGCAAGCACCATCCCTTTCAACTTGGTGCCGCCAATATGGATTGGCGCACCAATTACTTCAATAATTGGAATAACTAAAGTCAATATTAGATTTTCTGCTTTATTATAAATTACCCGAGAATCAATTAATACTCGCATACCTGATGCTGCCTGCAATAACACACACCATAAAGTAATAAAGATACGCCACCGTTACAAGAACTGGAATAAGCTGAATTATAGGCGCTAAATTATCAACACAAGAAAACATAATAGCTAAGATTGCAGCGCCAGCAATGACCCAGGTACTATATACTTTAGTAATCTCCATCACACCGATATTTTCATCATATGTTGTATTCGATATTAAACCAAAAAATTCTGAAATAGTGGTTGATAAATCATTGGGAAACATTAAATGGTATAAAACCAGGATCTTTTAATAAATCTCGTCCAACAATATTTGCGCTCACAGCTAAATGAGCTAGTCGTTCCGCAATGACAACCAGAGAGCGCTGCAGACAAAATAGTCAAAATATAAAATCACTCAAATAATATAGAATAAATGTTGCTAACTAAAATAATAACGCAGTAATAAGCTTGGTTAAATCAACTTTTTCATAAAAATATAAGTAGATAGCCGGCAACCATACATACCAAATAAAATAGGAATAATCTCTAACTAAGAAGCTATGAAAAACTATTAAACAAAAATGGTCTGATCAGACATTACCATTAAAATAATCAAATTACTTTGATCAACCGCTATATCCGCTTTAGATAAAAACCCTACCATGCTACCCCACATTTGCAATAATTCCAGATCAATAACAGCAACAATTGCCCTAATTGCCACAAGAGGAAAATAATATTCATCTAATTCCTACTGGCTATTTTATAAAATTGATTGTAAAATAGCTAACAAACAATAAATTCAGCCAATACTAACTCACAACCTAGCGGTAATAACAATAAAACTAGCAAAATAAAAGTAAAACTTGAGCTGAGATAAGCAGGAATATACCCTAGAGAAATGATTAAATAGAGTAGTATCCCAATACTATTAAACAATAAAACGGTTGTTAAATTGATTTTAAATTAAATAGTGACTAGGTACTTTTGTACCAAACATAGCAAACAGATGCTTAAAACTTAATGGAATAGTTTCTGTTAACGCCGACCTCTGCTACACCAATTACACGGCTTGTCTCATATAAGCAATATTCTATTAATTACTAATAATTAATATATTATTACTCATCAAAATTCATTAATAAACCCAACCTTTTGGTATTATAATTTATAATAGAAAATGGTATTAAATATTAGCCAAGTAAAATTAACGTAATGATAACAAAAATTCTAATGCTAACTTACCTATAAAAAACCTATGTTGGCAATAGGTTATTGGTGGAAATCCCTTATACTAGGATTTTTGCTACAGAGGTAGAGGTTGGCATAAAAAAGCAAACAGTCATACAGATTAAAGAGACTCTTTCTTCACTCCCTGCAAACATAAAGCTGTATCTTATTAGTTAGCTCAGCGACAATCTGTCGGATGATGCTTATTCATGCATTAAAGCAACTCATTCCACTTTATCCTTTCCATATTATTACACTGAACATGTTATCCACTTCGGGGTAAATTCATTAGATTTATAGTGATATCGTTGAAAATCCCCGATTGCAGGAAAATATTTAACAATTTTAGTGAAGTCTTCTAGCGAAATTAGATCATAAGGTAAATGATTTAGTTATCTACAATATATATTGAATAGCTTGACTTTACTGGAGTCAGCAAAACAAACATGCATTGATTTAAAAATAGAATTTAGATGCCCTCACTGCTTCCTTGCTCCAGCGGCAACACCCCACCCAACATAAATGCACTAAGTGGTATTATTGAAGTCGAAAAACATTTTTCTGAATCCTTTAAATGGAAGCGTTATATTCCACATAGAAAAGCCAGAAAATGCAGGAGACCGCTGGAGATAAAAAAAGGAACGAATTGCGGTCTTAATTGTCTGATATTGACAGGCTTATGCGAGCGATGAGATTCTTGAAGAGTTTAATGTAGAGTGTTTTAGCCATTTTCTTGAACTAATCATCGATAAAGGCGCCAGGCGCCATCCTTTGCTTAGATGGAGATAAATGGTGCAAAACTTTTGCTAGCAAGCATGAAATTAGTTCCCATCGCCTAATAAGATTGGATAATTAGAAAGTTATTGATAAGGAATTCCACATTTAAAATGTGAAGAGTTATATCAGCTGATTAAAAAGGATGGCTGAGTAGATTTCATGGTGTAGGGTTGTTTTATTTACTGAATTATCTAGTCTGGAGAAGATTGTTTGAGACCATAACAATTAAAATACAGACGTGGCTACCAAATTGCTCTGCTAGCAAAGCAACAAACCTTTTCTAAAATAGCCGATGATCAACATCATCTTGTTTTTTCCCTTTATCAACGCTAAGTTTAGATATATCATAACGCTTAGCTAAAGTAAATGCAGGCTCTTTGGTGGCACAAAAATCAGCTCAAATTTTAGATATTCTAGTTGCCTAACGATGAAAGGTAATCATCATGATATTTTGTCCTTAACTGAGTTATTAGCAAATCTGGTGTATGACAGTGTGAGGCTACGTTCTACCATGATGCTCCGTAAATTTATTTTCCATCCTTAAATTAGATCTTGTTCACCAACAGGAGATCAGGGTCAGAAGCTTAAATCTCCTTAGCCAGTTCAAGCTTTTCTCAGCAGACTAAAGTAGCTTAAATACCATTGAAATGGTTGTTTTTCTCGACCTACAGTTTTGTTAGCGCCTTGCTTTGTAGTCTCACCTCAGTATCAGAAAACCAATTCAATCAGATTTATCGTTCTTATTGACGCCAAGTGCTCTAACGGGAGAAGTCATAGAATGCTAGTAGTTCTTCTCGATCTTTCGCCAGCGTCTTTATTGCTGCAGGAAGGATACTTTACTGAAAACCTTACCAATAAAACGTCAAAGAATTTATTAGCGGAGCATCACGACTCTCTCTCTACTAGCGAGATCTACTGAAGCTCAGCCTTAACTTTCGGTTCCATGCCTTTTGGACTGAAGCAAGAACATTAGCTGTTTTGTGCCCAACAGTGTTGCTGCTGTGTGGCCAAGGGATATCTTTGCTATTGCATTCCAAAAACTAATGAAACCCGCCATCTCGCCATCACCAGCGAGCTTCATGAAAATCATCAAGGGAGATTTTCCCTCACAATTACAGCTTGCCATGCTATCAAGTCTTCGACGTTTTTACACGCTTTAGATAAGACGTATAAACAAGCTATTGAAGTATATTCCCTTGCCGCTGCGACCCCCTGACCTTAGGCACTTTAATCTCAACATCACCTATATCAGTCTGTATAGTTCACTGTGGTAAATAACTGTTACGGATGAACGGGCATGGGGACACACGCCCGTCGATAAAAGGTCCTACCCCTTTGGCATATTGTCGCAGCATGCCTTCCAGCTCAGCTTCAACGCGGTAGTAACTATCAGCTGCTTGGTAGCATTATGGATGAGTACATGCAAGGGATCAGAAGTAATATCAGGTTTAACGGATACCTGTAGAATAGATTTTCATGGCATATCATCTCTCTGTTGTTGAAATCATTTACGAAATTAATTAGTAGGATATGTCAGCATCTCTAAAACCCTATACACCAGAAATGAGTATAACTCCGGAAAACATGAATTTGACAGGTTTATGTACAGAGCTTGCTATAGAACACCAACTTAGCTCGCTGATACATCCCTCAAAGGAATGGTATGATTGAGCATCTAATTAGCATTAATAGAAGATTGGCAGCAAAGCTATCATTTCAATCCTGATCAAGAACTTTAGATCACTCTGCATAAATATGTTTACCTACAATCAGAAATTACATCAATCAATATTAGGTAATAAAACTCCATTGCAGTCTATGAAAAATTGATTAAAAGTTAAATCTGAATTATTCAAAAAATTATATTATCTTCCGGGAAGTGACAGCTAACATTACCTTGGCTGACTGATATGTGATACTGATAGCTGTTGCTAAAGGCAATGTATGTTCACTTGTTTGCTATATCATTAAATCATAGATTAAACTGCCAACTATACTAATAACCTAGCATTGAGTTATGCTCATTTCTGGTGTGTAGGGTTTCAGAGATGCTGAAATATCCTGCTAATTAATTTCATAAATAATTTCAACAACAGAGAGATGATATGCCATGAAAATCTATCCTACAGGTATCCGTTAAACCTGATATTACTTCTGATCCATTGCATGTACTCATCCCTAATGCTACCAAGCAGCTGATAGCTACTACCGTTGAAGTTGAGCTAAAAACCATGCGACAGTGTCATCCTGAATGCAGACTTTTTGAGTGGCGTCACTAAAGATGAACGAAAAGGTTGTTTGCCATAGCAAACTCATATAAAATTAATATTAGCAATGTTGATATTAAAGTGATCTAAGATCAGGGAGGATCGTAGAGGCAATGAAATATGCTTCAATAGCTCCTTACTAACGCCTTATCTGAAGCTTGTAAAAAACGTCTAAGACTTTTTATAGTATTGGCTTGCTGTAGAGCTGCGATGGATATGGATCTCCATCGTAGATTTTCATGAAGCTCTGTATAGAAAAGAGGGGGCGGTCCAGATTTTCTCTGTGAAAATCACGTAGTTATGCTAGTAAAGTAACATGAGCAAACTGAAACAGCAATCGCTTGAAGAGCATAGGCAATGCTGCCAGGGGGATTAAGCTATACACACTATATTTATTTCTTAGCTGATAGTATAGACAGAGTCCTGTCTGAGAAGATGATCGCCTTTTCTTGCTGGTCATTATCGGCGGTACTGAGCATGGACGTAAGGAGCTAATTGGTAATTGAGGACGAAGGTGCTTATGAAAAGTTAAAAGCAAACTTAGGTGAACTTCTTAATGCCATATGAGCACATACCTTAAGCATATCTTCCAGACTTGCTACTTGAGACAAGGTGATGCACTTGGTTTTTAAAATGCAATGGCAAAGATATCTCCCCCGGATACCCAACATCAACGCTCTTGGGTACGCAAACAGCGTTGGTGTACTGGCTGCATTCCACAAAGGCATGCAACCAAAAGTTAAGGCTGAGGTGCAGGAAGATCTAGCTAGGAGAGAGATATGATGCCGCTAATAAAACTCTTGATATTTTGTTACTCAGGTTTTCCAGCAAAGTATCCTGTAGCAATTAAAGAAGCTCAAAAAATCGAGAATAACTGCCTGCAGTTTATAACTTCCCGGCAGAGAGGAGTAGATATCAATAAAAACGAGGAATTCGATTAAATCGGCTTTTTCGACAGTAAAACTACAACGAGAGTTGACGCACGAAGAACTGTGATTTGAGAAAAACAACCCTTTCAATGATATTTAAGCTACTCCAGTCTCTTCAGAAGAATTGAAACCAGATAAAGTGGATTTACCTGCTGTGACCCTGGTACTAAATAACATCCAATTTAAGGATGGAGAATGAATTTATGAAGCATCATGATAGAACGTGCAGCCTCACCCTAATACACCATACTTTGCTAATAACTCATTTTACAATAATGAATTTTTAATTCATAAATAATCTATTTTTATAATAGTAAAAAATATAATATCAAATTCATAATTAACAATAAATATCAGTTAAAAATTAATAACCATGAAGATAATAAATTTAAAGAGTAATAATAAAATATTCTATTTAAATAACAGCATTATATTATTAATAATATAAATAAATAAAACTATTAATTTATTAACTCATACTTTTATACAATATTGATTGTATTCTTTTTTTTCATAAAAAAACTTGTGATTTAACACCTATCAGGCAAGAATTTTTGCTCCTTATTAAGCATTCAATTATCTTGGTAGTTTATTACCTATTAAGGTGGCTAATTTTTCTTATTTAGTTAACGACTATTATCCGATATGATTAAATTTACAAAAATTTATCTTTTTAATATTTAAGATAAATAATTTACTAAGTTACATTGTTTAAAATTACTGCATAAATAAAATGCTACATTGCTATTTAATCTGTTTAATGAGGGTGATTTATGTCATATCGCGTCATCGCTTTAGATCTTGATGGTACCCTACTTGATCCACAAAAACAGATCTTGCCACAATCTTTAGCAGCTATAAAGCAAGCTCGTCGACAAGGAATCAAAGTTATTATTGCTACCGGCCGCCATCACGTTGCAATTCATCCATTTTATCAAGCACTGGATTTAGATACACCGGCAATTTGTTGCAATGGTACTTATCTATATGATTACCAGGCTAAAAAAGTATTGGAATCAAATCCGCTATCAGCAGAAGAAGCGACTAAAGTAGTTGCCCGTTTACAAGGTACCGATATCAACCACTTGATGTATGTTGATGATGCCATGCTATATCAACAGCATAATAATGCTATCGAACGAACGTTGAAATGGGCAAATTCTTTACCTGAAAATCAACGGCCCAATATTCATAAAGTTGACAATTTCAACAAAGCAATCCAACAGGTTAGCGCTATTTGGAAATTTGCCACCTACACTCCTGATATCAAAAAATTACACCTTTTTAGCCAAATTATTCAACAAGAGATGGAGCTTGCTTGCGAATGGTCATGGTTTGATCAAGTTGATATTACTAAAAAAGGCAATAGCAAAGGTTTGCGTTTACAACGTTGGGTTGAATCACAAGGCTTAGCAATGAAAAATGTAATCGCTTTTGGTGATAATTTCAATGATGTCAGTATGCTAACGGCTGCAAGTCTCGGCGTTGCAATGGGTAATAGCTGTGATGAGGTGAAAAAATATGCTGATATAATTACTGATCAAAACAGCACCCCAGGGATTGCTAAAGTAATACAAAAATATGTCTTATAAAAGACTGTAAAAATATTTACACAGCATGGCAATAACCTTTGTTAACTGTTACATCCAGAAAGATAGTATGGGGGTTTTGGCTATCTTGCTAAATGTTGTTTCTTTTTTCATTAAAGAAATTTGTAGCTACCTTTCTATTTGAATTGTTGTAATTTTAATCAATCTGCTCCTGCTCCAGACTTAGATAAGTGGCTAAATAAAACAACCATACACCATAGAATCTACTCAGCTATCCTTTTAATCGACTGATATAGTGTTCAGATTTTGAATATAGAATTCCTTAGCAATAACTCTATGATTATCCAACCAACCTATTAAGCGATACTGACTAATTTCATGCTCGCTGGCAAAGCTTTCGTACTATTTACCTACATCAGAAAAAATAGACTCTTTATCGATGATCGGCTAAAGAAAACAACTAATATACAAAGAAAACAACTAATATACTCTGCATCCTTCTTTTCAAGAATCTTATCGCTCACATGACACCTGTCGATCTCGGGCAATTAAAGTTATTAGCAAATCTAGTGTATGAAGAGTCAGGCTCCCGCTCTAATGCTTCGTGAATCTCTTATCCATCCTTAATTTGTATATTGTTTAGCACCACACATGGTCACACAGTAGATTATAAATCCCCTTAGCCGATTCTAGCTTTTCTAAGCAGACGGGGGTTGGGGAGGGGGAAAGTAGCTTAAATACCATTAAAAGGATTGTTTTTCTCGAACCACTGTTTTTCGTGCGGCAGCTTTGTAATTTCACTATCACAAAAGCCAATTCAATCATATTCATCGTTTTTATTGACACCACGTGCTCTGAGGGGAAGTCGTAGAATACCAAAAGCTCTTCTCGATCTTTCTCTAGAGTTTTCATCGCTGCAGGATACTTTTCTAAAAACTTTGCAAATAAAACATCAATGCCTTTATTAGCGGCATCACACAGCTATCTCTACTAGGCTTAGCTCACACAGCTCAGCCTTAACTTTCGGTTGCATGGCTTTTGGAAGAGTGAAGCCAGCACATTAGCTGTTTTATGTGTACAAAAAACAACACATTGATGCTGCATGTCTTGGAATATCTTTGCCATTGCATTCCAAAAAAACTAAGGACATCATCCCCTCAGCAATCCTAGGAGATACGGTTAATGGATGCCGCTCGCAGGGCATTAAAAAGTTTTGCCTAGTTAGCTTCTGAGTCTCGATAAGCATCTTCGACCTCAAGTAGCTCTTTACATCCATGCTCAGTGATGCCTATAATTACCAGCAAATAAAAGCGATCGTCTTGCCTGATATGACTATATATATGCCATCAACCCAGAAATAAACGTAGGGCGTATATAACTTAAATCACGTAGGCACCATTTACTGTGCTCTTCAAACCGCTACTATTGCAGTACTACTGACTGATAGTACTACAGAAAAACCATATGCTTTTTTATCGGTGGGAAGCCACTCAAAATAGCTTCGTAAAAATCACTGATGACTGATGAATGTACCTCTTTCAGGTACAAGTCATGAGTCATGGTAGCAACTCTTCAACACTTTTTTTTGCACGCTTCAGATAGTGAGATAGCAACGAGCTGCTGAGAAGCATATCCCCTTTCCGATGCGATCCACTACCATTAACCTTAAGCACTTTAATCTCAAATCTCAACCTCAACATTGCCCATACCTGTCTCTATGGTTCGCTATGAGAATAACCGTTACGGATGACGGTATGTGACGCCCGTCGACAAAGATGCGGCGTTTCGGCCTAGATCCTAGGCCCCAGAGTGTCGAGGCATGATACCGTATACCGGCATGTTTAATAACCCAACTTTCCGCCTACCACGCCTACATTACCGTCTATTTTAGTCGCTGCTTGGCCAAAGATCAATAGCTTGGTCAATGTGCTGGAGGTGCCTGTGATGACCATCAGAATTATCAATCTCAATATGCATCAACAAGTAACTTTTACCGGATATCTCGGCGATTTTTCAAGCGGCGTGACGTCCAGTAGATCCTTGAAATGTAGGTGCGTCAGCCAAAAAGCATTACAGGACATCATCTAGGCCCAGTCATCCGGTAACATCTTCATATAATAGAATTCCGGCAACTCCGTACGCTTCGTGGGCAACACGACAAAAATCATCGGTAAATTAAATTGGTACACAGCAGCATGCTGCTATTCTTCTGTTGATCAGTGTGAATAGCTAGGTTACACCCCCACTTTTAAAAGTGCATCGTCCCGGCGTTTGCTGGACAAAAGCCCGATAAGCCAGCTATTAGTTACCCCCTACTATCTGATAAATGCCGACTTGGCAGTCACCCGCCAATCGGCACCATTAATAACATCGGCCAGCACATAAAAAAACAAAACGACTGGCAACCATACCTTTAACCTGACTGACCTCTTCCCCCAAGCCAACCCTAGATACAGCGAAGTTGATATCAGAACCACATCACGCAGCCCTTCCTTTCTCCAATCTCCACAAAGGGAGATATGAGGGGGACATCACAAAACATCTCTTACCAAAGATCATGTAGTCTACGCGACAACAAGGCATTTTTAGTGAAGGGAATCATCAGATAAATCTTTTCTGCTTACGCCAAAAGACCGATCCATCGGCCTGTATCTCAGGTTGGGCAGCCAGTTGGTGGTGACCAAACACCCCTTCTGGCTATCGCTATCCTATCGCTATCAACCCCAAACGCGCTAGCTCATCGTTTTTACGGCCTCCAGCCACACGCAAGAGATTCTAATAACGCTGGCTGGTAGAGGTCTATTTTATAGCTAACTTGTCATTCAACTAGTATAAAACACCACCGTAGAGGCATGCTGTTTTAGCAGCGACTGCACCACCAAGAGCAACAGCATATAACAGGCAGCGATAAAAGTATCCATCCTGGCGCTTATATCAGTGAACGCTTGCTCCACTTTCTATCTAGCTCTGCCACCACTTTTCACCTCATCAGCTCGCCAATCGACCAGTTTTTATATCAACTAATCTCTATAGCGTGCATGTAAATCCTGCTCACTGGCATACAAAATCCATTAAATCTCAATTAATAAGCGCTAAAAAGCAGCTTAAATCGCATTTATAGCGCGTCTGCCAACCAATAGCGTCAGCTTTATAGCACCTTTCATTTCGTTAGATGTTACATCCATGAAATAGTATGATCTTTAAAAATTCAGGTTTAACTTTAAAGCAATATTTCATAGATTGCAATAGAGTTTTATTACCCAATACTGATTGGGATAATTCCTGATTGTACAGCCAAACATATCCATGCAGAGTGATCTCAACCTCTTTACCAGAATTGAAATAATGGCTTTGCAGCCCATCTTCTATCTAAAGCCCATTAAATTGCTCGACCATACCATTCGTTTTAATGCCTCCGCTGGCTAAGTCGTTCCTGTTCTATACCAAACTCTGTACACAAAACTGTCGAATTCATCTTTTTCGGTAGCTAAACGTTTTCGGCAAACCAAAAAGACAGTCTGTAAATTCTTTGCCAACATAGAGCCGATCATTAATATCATCTTCTTTTTACCATTTAGCAACGGTAAGTTCAAATATACCATAACACTTAGCCAAAGTAGACGCAGGCTCTTTGCTAGCCTGAAGAGTAACTCTAATTTTAGGCATTGTAGTTACCTGACGATAGAGCCTCATCATCATGATATTTTCCCCTCAACTAGATCTCTCGGTACATATTTTACCATGAATAAAGCTGTGCGATGAGAGTCTATATAATGATTTTGGAGCAAACAATTAAATCCGTTTGAGGGGTAGACTTTGGCAGAAAGGGTGATTCGTAATGAAAACCTTGCCATGCAAAGTGCGGAATGCAAAGGCAGGATGCTGCTATCCATATCCCTCTACGAGGCAAATCCTGCCAGTAAGGGATAAAGGTATACGGTGGCCATCATATGTGCATAGTAGCCAATATTATAAGGCACGTGGGTAATTAACATTATATATCATCACCAGGACGAGTGGCGCCGCCGCTCCTTCCAAGTTATACTGCTTTGGAATTACCCTGACTATCCAGCACGACCTGTTTACCCCAGTATTCGAGCTTTTGCAAGCTGAAAGGGGAGGGCATTAGCAGCATCAATAAAGTCCTCCCGGGATATTCCTTAGGCAATGGCCCCAGTCCACACCTTCCTAGTTACGAATCGTACTCAGGACATCTAGCCTCACCGCCTTAGCAACAATAAAATATCCGTGGGTGTGAAGCGGCCGCCTAGTAGTCGAACCAGTTCCAAGTAATGTAATAGCCATTGGCGCAGAAGTAATGCATAGCCTCTTTCGGCAGAAGACGAGCAACAACACCAAAATCAATCAGTTGTGACATCGAAACGCTCACACACTTCCATTGCAAAAGTGATACGGCGGTCAGCAAGTTCAATCAGCGCGCGATTATCTATTTTTGGATAATAGAAATCCCCCTCCTCAATCACCGCCTTGGCCCGCCAAGGCGTAAAGATTAGAAGTATACTAAAGCTTAATACATGAATTTTAAATTCTCTGACCTGGAAGCAGATTATGTATTGGAGGATTTCTCCTCTGGCTTCTTTACTGTCCAAGAACGTAGACCTCATAAACATCAGGCTACCAGCTGTGGTTAAAGATGCTGGCAAACAGCGCATAGGCAGCAATATATTCCAACACCATCTCTTTTTCTCCCAATCTAAAACACATTACCTTACCCATCATCTAGCTAGCGGGTGGATGACGTTATATATGGCCAAACATCCTTGATCCAGAGGTCAACAGGTACGGCAGGATTTTTCGATAATGCCATCGTGCTGTTATCAAGGAACCAGTGTTGTTGCTAAACTAAAAACACCAGTGCATTTTCGGGTAACGCTAGCGATTCAGGCACATTGACGCTAAAACGTAGAAGGGGAGACGACTGATATCGGCCATTTTACACAGATCAATTTTACGCTGGTCGATCAATCTGGTCATAGGGGGACACAGCTGTTCATCGGTACGCATTGGCTATTTGCATAAAATCAACATGGTAAAAACGGCGTCACCACCACATAAAACAGTTGACAGTCAGGCACGCGTCCAGCTGATTAATAGCCACATCACCTTGATAAGGTGGCGTTGTGAACTCTCTCTCCATCATGTTTCAGCGTTTTACTGACCACGGTATACAAAGCGAATGGCAAGTTCAGGGGCTGTGGGCTGTCTTCAGTATCGTATCAGTTTTTCATTGTGTTATCTGCTATAAAATCTTGCGTTATGTGCCATTACTCAATAAAATCGCGCAGATTTGCTTTTCCATCTAGTAATCTCAGGCCATCATGTCCATGTAACGATTCAGTGACGGCGTTACCAGCTTCATCGACATATTCCCCCTGTCCGGAATAGCTTTCGTGCGATTATAACTTATCTCGCCTGTACGCTCTACTGATACGACGTACGATATTTAAAGCTAAAACGTATCATAAATACTGGACTACTTTTGTTTCCATCAGTAAAACTAAAATTACTCTGTTAGTTTTATCAGAGATACTTTTATCTATTCGAGTGGTATAATTAACTGGATAATATTTATAGATACTGATCAATAAAACTCCATACAGTAATGCTATCTGTTTTCTACTCTAACCGGACTCAAGTAATTTTTTAGCTTGGTGTTGTTCTGCAGAAGATAATGATCAAGGTCTCTACCCTATACAGAGGCCCTGGATAGGGCTTCTACTTCTCGCCGCGGCGTAAGTTCCCCTGAAGTACGCTCAAAATCAGTTCCAGCTGTATTTATGCCAACGCGCTTTCATCACATGAAAAAACAACATGCTGATAATGAAGTATCGAATGAATCCCTTTCTCTTCCAGTTCAGAGATTAAAGCAATAAAATATTCGATACTGCGCCATAGCCTGTCTAGCTTCCAGACCACCCAACCTATATCACCAAATTTCAAGCAGTTTAACGCACGTTTTAATCCGGGTCTCTAGTCTATTTTCTGCTTTATTTTATCCCCAAAAATCTGCTTATAATTTAAGCAAATTAACAATTTTCGCTAAAATCTTTTTTTTAGTTATTTTATACTATCTCATATAACCTATTATTATTTTAGCCTTTTCTAGTTACTTTAAAAACCTTATCTAATTGCTGATTTTAATCAAAATCTTAGCTTAAATTCAGATTTAAGAAAACCTAGTTTAATGGAAACTATAAATCTGGCTAAAAAATGCAACACAAAAACATCATAAAATTAACGGCAAAACACTGACTCAGGATATACAGCTCTAATCGCTACAAATATTCATACTGTTACACCAGAAGTATTACGTGTTGAAATTCCTGTAGGCGTTCCACATTACCTTGCCCTATTAAAAATCCTTCAACGAATTGATTTATCTGCAACGGTGATCCATTCAATTAAGATAAAATATCCGTTCTTGCTACTTCACCTATCTGTCAAGCAAACTCTCTGATTTACGTGACTAATTTATTCTGGGTTACTAGGAATGCTTGGCATAAGGTAAAAATACCTGTCATAAAATTTTCGCTTGCAATCTAACACCATGCAGAAAATTTAGGGATGAATGGACGATAGAGATAAGCAAACTGTTAACTCAAACTTCCCTCCAAAAAGCGTATTTTATTGTGATACTGAACCTTTAATTAGCTAGGATGCAATCGTATACTTCAATTCCTGGAGAAGATACAAATGGCATTTTGATTCATCCCATGTAACAAGCACTATTACCAAAACCTATCTACGCAACGTCTCGCGTTTAACTACATTGTCATGGCGACCTCTGTGATGTTCAATTTTATCTTCCTTTCTGTAGTATTTCCGCCTAATTAATATCTGGCGCGGTGTTAATATCAAGCCGGTTTAATAAGCACAGGATATTTTTTCAGACCAGCAGTAAAGGTTTTTGACTTCTATAACTATGTGTCGAACTCTGAAGCAGACTGCGCAACAGCGCTATAAATTTTCCCGCCTGTTCAACTAGATAATCTTGCTTATTATGGATAGTTTTCTCCTTGAGTTCATCTGCTGTATAGCGTCTCGCGCGGAACAACTTAAGCATCGATAAAACATCATTTTCGGTTAGGGCCGCCTCTTTAGATCATTCTTATACTTTTGCTATTCTACACCTTTCTGGATAGAAGCCGCTGATATCTTAACCCATTGAGCGCGTATTACCAGCCCGTTGTCTTCGTATTCGACTTTCATCGTCGTTGGCTAAAAAGTTTTTTTTCACTCATACCAATTTCCTAACCATCTTTAGATATAAGAAAATTGCACAATATAGAAAATTATAGCTTTTTTTATAAAAAGAATTCTGCTGATAGCAGAGATAAAATTTCAATATTTTCATCACATTAACCACAGATTTATCTAGTTACCATTAATATTTTGTATGGCGCCCCGATAA
The DNA here is from genome assembly GCA_052171895.1 of Arsenophonus sp. NEOnobi-MAG3. Classification (GTDB taxonomy): domain Bacteria; phylum Pseudomonadota; class Gammaproteobacteria; order Enterobacterales; family Enterobacteriaceae; genus Arsenophonus. The sequence goes on along the minus strand of JBQMRN010000001.1, from coordinate 495,165 downwards.
AAAAATCAGGATATTCATCAATATTAAAGTTAATCACGCATGTAATTACATGCAGTGACTCATCACGATAGACCTCGTGTGGCCACGCGCCCTCGTTATATCTGAACTTCTTGCATATACTACCAATCGAATATAACGCACAAAGGTATTATTAAGCTATCAACACAACTGAGATTTCCTCTAAAAATTAGCCCATGAACATTAACATTTTCTTGATAAACAGCGATTTTACTGCCACATATGATATGTAAATTGCTAAGGGATGGGTATTGATCCTGCCATCAACTTCAGCATTGCCTGGCCAATAAAGACTGATGTTACTCCAGTCTCCAACTTTTGCATTATATTAGCATAAAATGCTACGTTTGCGTCACCATTAGCTCATACCCCCCTGAGTCGTTATCGCCAATATGCACTGACTGGATCACATTGAGGTTTCCGTTAACAGTTCCAGTCCTATTCCTATGTTTTCTAGTGCGTTTTTTCATAATCTAGCGTTTCTCTTGAACTAGTTTTTATAATGAAAGATTTTACCTATTTTCTGCCATAAAAACTTAAATCATGGATGGGGTGATGATGAAAATATATGACAAAAACAGCGATTTTAGCAAAAAACCATACTATCTCTGCTATCATCCTGGAGCTAACAAATAAATCAATTTTATTGCTTATAGCCTCCTCTCCTGAAGGCATAAGGCAATAGAATATCTCCATCCTATAATCCAATAATGCCATGTAACAGATAATTATAGCCAAGATAAACAGATGAATTTAATTCCAATGTAAACTTTGCTTAGACAAAAATTGAAAGGTTGCATCACCAAATAACAAACTAAAATAAGCAGAAATTTTCGCTATACAAAGATATTTAAAATATCCAACTTTAGATATCTCCCCAGTTAATATGCTAAAAGCATAAACTGGATTCAGATAATCGAATTCAGATAACCTAAAACCAAAAATATTAACCAGTAAAATAGCGCTGCTTCCATGCAGAAAATTAGATTAATTTATTCAATTTTCTGCCACTTGGCTTTATAAGAAATATTAATTAACGGTCTCGTAGACGAGAAATATTACGTAAAAACTCCTGACGGGTATTTTTACTAGTTTTAAATAAGCCACCTAGCGAGGTTGTCATTGTGCTACTGCTTACATCACGAACGCCTCTAGCTTTGACACAATAATGAAAAGCATCAATTGAAACTGCGACATTACTTGTACCTAATAAAGTTTGTAACGCAATTAAAATCTGCTGGGTTAAACGTTCTTGAACTTGTGGTCGTTGAGAAAAGAATTGAAGAATACGATTAATTTTAGATAAACCAATCACTTTATCCTTTGGGATATAGGCCACTGTCGCCTTACCATCTATGGTGACAAAATGATGCTCACAGATACTAGTTAAAGTAATATCACGAACCGTCACCATTTCATCGAAATCCATTTTATTTTTAATCAAAGTAATTTTAGGAAAATTATTATAATCGAGCCCTGAGAAAATTTCGTCAACATACATTTTAGCGACACGCTTAGGTGTTTCCAGTAAGCTATCATCACTAAGATCAAGATTAAGTAAACGCATAATTTCACCCATATGCTCCTCAATCTGTTGTTTACACTCATTTAAGGAAAGAGACTGACCGCAAAGTGGGGTTTCAAGACCACGAGCTTCTAGTGCTTGACGAACAAGATGCGCTTCTTGACTTAGCGATGACATGCATTTCTCCAACAATAAAATTCAACATTTATCCAACCACATACTCAATAAATAAATACCACTATCTCATTATAATTCAGTATCCTAACAAAACATTTTTATGTCGTGCTAATTTTTATATCAAAATCACTATTTGTACTTTGTTTTTCTATCTATTTAGTCCAGGATATATTATATAGGACCTCGTCACACACTCCTATTCATGGAAAATAGCTACTGAGGAATATAAATGATGACAAAATATCATGATGATGAGGATTCATCGTCAGGCAAAAACCTTTTCCATCTACTTTGGCTAAGCGTTATGGCATATTCGAACTTTTACTCTTCCTAAAAGGAAAAAATAAAATGATGTTGATGATCGACTATGACTATCTTGGCAAAGGTTGTTACTTTGCTTAAAGAGCAATTTGTAGTTACATCTGTATTTCAATTGTTTCAATTTTAAATAATCTTCTCCAAGCTGGATAATTCGATAAATAAAATGGACCCTGTTCCATTGAATCTACTCAGGCATCCTTTTAATCGGGTGAGGGTGATATAACTGTTCACATTTTGAATATGGAATTTCTTACTAATAATTTTTTGATTATCCAATTTTATTAGGCGATTGATGAGCAATTTTATGCTCGCTAGCAAAGGTTTCGTATCATTTAGCTCCATCCGAGCAAAAGATGGACTCTTTATCGATGATAAACTCAAGAAAAGGGCTAAGATACTCTGCATTAAACCTCTTCAAGAATTTCATCGCTCAGATAACGACCCTATCGATCTTGGGCGATTAAGATCGTGATTCCTTCTTTCTTTTTATCTCCTCCTTTTCCCGCGTTTTCTAACTTTCCTATGTGGGATATAAACGCTTCCTTTTAAAGGATTTAAAGAAAAATGTTTCATCGACTTCAACAATAGCACTTAGTGCATTTATGTTAGCTATCACCGATAAAGCAAAGAAGCAGTGACACCCCATTTAAACGCTATTTTTAAATCAATGCCTGTTTGTTTTGCTGACTCCCGTAAAGTCAAGCTATTCAATATACATTGAAGATAACTAAATCATTTACATTATGATCTAGTTTCGCTAGAGGACTTCAGTAAAATTGTTAAATATTTTCCTGCAATCGGGGATTTTGAAACAATATCTGTAAAACCTTAATGAATCTCCCCATCGGATAACATGTTCAGTGTAACAATATGGGCAGGATAAAGTGCAGTAAGTTGCTTCAATGCACGAATTGATATTATCCGATAGATTATTACCAAACCAAGTAATGAAATGCAGCTTTATGTTGGCATGGAGGTTAAGAAAGAGATCTCTTTAGATCTGTATAATTTTTTACTTTTTTATAGCAACCTCTGTAACAAAAATCCTTCATACAGTATAAGGGATTTCCACCAAATAACCATTGCCAACATAGCCCTTATTTACTCAGGCACTACATGAACAAAACAGAACTCATCAATAAAATTGTTGAAAAGCAGATTTAACAAAAAACTCTAGAAAATAACTTAATTCATTTATTGAAACCGTGACAAAAAGAATTAAAGGCTATAAATGATATACAACTAGTTGGCTTTGGTAACTTTCAATTTAAGCAAAAAGCAACCAGAGCCAGAGAAGGAGACAATATAAAAACAGGCGAACCACTTAAAATTACTGCTGTAAACTATAGCAAGTTTTAAAGCGAGTAAAGGTTTAAAAAAAGCATCAAATAACTAACTGAAAAGGATGTACGAATTAATATGCCTATCCATAAATTAATTTAACTATTTTGGATAAGTATTTTTAGTACTATCCAAAATCGAACGATTTTAAAAAGTAAAATTATTTATCAAAATTAGCTAATTTTTAAATTAGTGATCAAAATTAATTATCATATCCAGTTTTAAAACAACCTGTAATCGATTCTGAGCCTTTTCTTATAATTTTTACCCCAATAACCCCCATAAAACATAAAAATAAACGTACCAGAGAAGATAGGGTGCGTTTTGTAGACTTATTAGCAAATCATAGTGTATGATGGAGGATATATTCTTGCACTCTGATGCTTTGTGAATATGTTCTCCATCCTTAAACTGGACGGAATTTACCTCCTCCACAGGATAGAGGAGGGGTTCAAGCAGGTAAATCTCCTTATAGCCGGTGGTTCCAGCTTTTCTGAGCAGACTGGAGCAAGCTTAAATAGCATTGAAAGGGTTGTTTTCTCAAACCACAGTTCTTCCCGCGTTAAGCCTCGTAGCCTCACTGTTGTAAAAGTCGATTCAATCAGATTTTCGTTCTTATTGATGCCAACTGTTCTGACAGGAAGTCGTAGAATGCCAGCAGTTATTTGCGATCTTTCTCCAGCATCTTCATCGCTGCAGGATACACCTTCGCTAAAAATCTTGCCAACAAAACATCAATGGATTTATTAGTGCTATCATGGCTCTCTCTGCTAGCCAAACCTTCCGCAGCTCAGCCTTAACTTTCGATTGAATGCATTTGGGGAGTGAAGCCAGCACATTAGTTGTTTTGTGTACCCAAAAACGTTGGTGCTGTATATCAGAGAATGTCTTGACATTACATTTCAAAAACCAAGGGCATCCTCTCCCGCAGCAAGCTTAGGAGATATGCTTAAGCCATGCACTCACAGGCCATTAAAAAGTTTGGATCAATTCGCTTTTGACTCTCGATAAGCATTTCGACCGTAACTAACGCCTTATATCCATGCTCGGTGACATCGATAATGACAAGCAGACATAGGCGATCATTTTTCCTGACAGGATATTGTATATGCTATCGACCCAAGAAATAACCGTAGCGCGTATCACTTAATTAAGTAGGCAGCATTGCCTTATGCTCTTCAAGCCATTCCTCTTTTAGTCTCCTGATTACTGGCAGAGAGACCATCTGCTTTTTTATCAATAAACGCCACAGAGATTTTGTAAAATCACCGGTTAAGATATGGGGCTCGCACAGGTATCAAGCCAATGATAGCAACTCTTGAGCTTTTTGCATGCTTCAAATAAGGCGGTAGGAACGAACTGTTGAAGCATATTCCGTTGCCACTGCGATCCCTGACCTTAAGCACTTTAATTTCAATATCGTTAATACCAGTCTGTATAGTTCGCCGTGGAAATAGCTGTTATGAATCGATGGCATAACGCCAGCGCCTCTGGATTAGGCGGCATTCAAGATATTATTGCAGATGGCTTAGAGCTCACCTCAACGGCGGTAGTTATTAGCTACCTGCCATCATTACAGATGGGTTCATGCAGGGGATTAGAGATAATATCTAACTTCGCGTATACCTGTCTGGTAGACTTTTCATGGCATATCATCTCTCTGTTATTGAAGTTATTCACGAAATCAATCAGCAAGATATGCACAATATCCGAAACCTCATACAGGAAAAATAAGCATAACTCTCAACGGGCGGACCAGCTACCATAAATCCACTAAGTGGTATTGTTGAAGTCAACAAAATATTTTTCTTAATCCTTTTAAAGGAAAAGATTATATTCCACATAGGAAAACTAGAAAACGAAGGAGAGAAAAATAAAAGGAAAGAACAAATTACAGTGTTAATCGCCAGAAATCGACATGGTCATGTAACCAATCAATCAGATTCTTGAAGAGTTTAATCCAGAGTGCATTAGCCCTTTTCTTGAGTTTATCATCGATAAAGAGTCCATCCTTTGCTCGGATGGAGCTAAATGATACGAAACCTTTGCTAGCGAGCATAAAATTACTCACTAATCGCCTAATAAGATTGAGTAATCAAAAAATTATTAGTAAGAAATTCCATATTCAAAATGTGAACAGTTATATCACCCTCACCCGATTAAAAGGATTCCTGAGTAAATTCAATGGCACAGAGTCTGTTTTATTTACCGAATTATCTAGCCTGGAGAAGATTATTTAAAATTGAAACAATTGAAATACAGACGTGACTACAAATTGCTCTTCAAGCGAAACAACAACCCTTACCAACATAGTCGATCATCAACATCATCTTATTTTTACCCTTTTTAGCAAATGTAAGTTCGGATATGCCATAACTCTTAGCCAAAATAGACGCAGAGGCTCTGCTATTCTAGCCTGAATAGCAGCACTGATTTTAGATATTGTAGTTGTCTGACAATGAACCATCATCATCATGATATTTTCCTCAATTATATCCCTCAGTAGCCGTTTTGCCATGAATAGAGCTCCTCTATGCGAAGATGGTCTATATAATAATCTTAGACAAAACACATATCCCATACCAAAAAATCTACTAAAGAAGAATACAAAATTATTATTAATTTTTTATCGATTTCTATTTTATCGGATTAAGGTAATTCTTGGAGAAGCAGAGTTATGCTCATTTCTCGTATATGAGGTTTCGGAGATTGTGGCATATATCCTGCTGCTGATTGATTTCGTGAATAACTTCAACAATAAAGAGATGATATGCCATGAAAAGTCTACCAGACAGGACAAGTATCTGCGAAATTAGATTTTATCTCTGATCCCCTGCATGAACCCATCTGTAATGATGGCAGCTAGCTAATAGCTACCGCCGTTGAGAATGAGCTCGAAGCAATCTGCAACAACATCTTGAATGCAGCCTAATCCAGAGGCGCTGGCGTTATGCCATCGGTTCATAACAGCTATATTCCACAGCGAACCATACAAACTGATATTGGGTATGCTGAGATTAAAGTGCTAAGATCAGAGATCGCAACGTCAATAGAATATGTTTTAACAGCTCGTTTCTACCGTATTATCTAAGCCGTGAAAAAATCAGCGAAGAGTTGTCTATCATGGCTGTAACTGCAAGGCATCTCCATCGGTAATTTTTACGAAAAGCACATGAGGAGGGGCCGCTCATATCGGTAAAAAAACACATGATCTCTCTCTGACAAGACAATAGCATTAGCAAACTGAAACAGCAATGGCTTGAAGAAAACAAACAATGGGGCCTGTATGATTTAAGAGATAGCTACTATGTTTATTTCTTTAGCGATGGCATATACAATCCTGTCAGGCAAGAGATCGCCTTTGCCTAGTTCTCATTATTGGTATCACTGAGCATGGACGTAAGGAGGTAGTTATGATTGAAGATGCTTATCAAAAATCAGAAGGGGAACTTCAGAAAATTTATCAATGCCCTGCTAGCAGATAGCTGCTTAACCATATCTTCTAGGCTTGCTACGAGGGAGGGTGCCCTCTGTTTTTTTTGAATGCAATGCCGCAAAGATATTTCCGAATACACAGCAGCAACAACGCTGTTTTGAGTACATAAAACAGCTAATATGCTGCTTTCATGCCAAAAAAGCATGCAAGCGAAAATTAAGGATGAGCTGCAGGATGTCTGGCTAACAGAGAGCCATAATGCCGCTAATAACATCTTTGATGTTTTGTTGGCTAGGTTTTCAGCGAAGGTATCCTTTCTGCGATGAAGACGCTAGAGAAAGATCGACAAGAACTGCTAGGATTCTACGACTTCTCGTCAGAACATTTTTCATCAATAAGAACTAGGAATCGGATTGAATTAAGACTATAAATCCGATCTGCTAAGAACTATAGTTCGAGAAAAACAATCCTTTCAATGCTATTTAAGCTTGCTCCCATCTGCTAAGAAAAACTGGAACTGGCTAAGAAGATTTAACCTACTATGACCATGCTGGTAAGCATCCCAAAATTTAAGGATGGAGAACAGATTAATGAAGCATCAGCAAAGAGTGGAACATACATAGCCTGACTATCATACAGTATGATTTGCTAATAACTTCCTTAAAGCAAAGGACGATTCAATATTATTGACAGTACAAGATTGTTGTAATGAACTAATCATATTCTAATTTCTTTTAGAAAGCGGTTATTATTATTCGAATAATAATTGCTTGATAAGGTGCAAATAAAGTGCTTAACAAAAAAACTAGCAAAATCCTTAGGTCTTTTAAAGTAAAAAATCTAAAATTTATTATTTTCCCTTTACTTTTTATTAAAAGTACAGATAGATAATCAATTATTCATCTACATAAATAGCAGATGCCAATTGCATCTATTTTTATAACTTAATGTAGCAAAAAGCGGGCAGGAAAAAGTCGATCAGATAGCTCTTCATCGTCAATATCTTCTTTAGCGCTATAAAGCAGATCATTGTTATAAACTTCAAAAATAATAGCCGCCATCTGTACTTCAGCTTGTTGAAGGAAACTTAAAAATTGATTACAAGTCATTCCCGCCAATAACGAAAAAGATTGACTAACAACTAGTTTAGGCAAATTTTCATCATTTATTTCCATAAATGCTTTGGCAGTTAATGTGCTGGCATTAATTTGGCTTAAATTTGCCAATAAAGTAATAATCGATGTCGGTTTAAGTTCAGCCAAAACTGAAAAAACTAATATGTTTTCAACAATATCAACTTTAGCATCAAAAATACCATCAATATTTTGCATATGTGGTAAATGCAATGCCTGACAATTATCACATTCAAAATATGATGTTTTAAATTGAACAATCCACTCTCGCAATTTAGCTATGTCAGGGAAACAAATCAAATCCATTAATTAACCTTATTTTACAAAAAATACCAGCAATTTTACCTATGAAAATTCGCTATCTATCATCTCAAACCAAAAACAGATTATATTTTATCATGCTAAATCATATTTAACGATACATTCAGACTCATAATTTAATCTATAATTGTGATGATTACAGTGCTTAGCTTTTATCTTGCGTTGATCATTTCCCTAACTGTTTTTATGGGTTAATTTTGAAAAACTTAAAATTAAGCAGTGTTCGTCAATTAATATTAATAACCACTAGTATCATACAACCAATTGCTAACATAATCATAGCAAGTAAAACACCTTTTTCATAAATAAAACACTTAATTAAATATAGTTATTTATCACTAAATAAACTAATACTACTATTATATAGTAGTAGTACTATGCTAATAATTTCGAGTATTATTATAAATTTTATATTTTTCCTAAAGAAATACATAAACATATCATCGCGGAATAATTTTTTTAGTTATTAGTAAATCTAGTGTACTAAATCTAGTGTAATGATGGTCATGTTCCGCGCTGATGCTTTGTGAATCTGTTCTCTATCCTTAATTGGACGTTGTTTAGCATCAGGATTAGCAGGTAAATTCTCTTTATCCAGTTCCAGCTTTTCTGAGCAGAGGAGACACGGGAGCAAGCTTAAATAGCATTAAAAAGATTGTTTTTCTTGAATCACAGTTTTTTGCGCCGCGGCTTCCTAGTTTTACTCTCGGAAAAACCGATTCAATCAGATTCGTTGTTTTTTTAACACCAACTGCGCTAACGGGGGAAGTCGTAGACTGCAGGCAGTTCTTCTCAATCTTTCTCCAGCGTATTCATCGCTACAGGATATTTTTCTAAAAACTTTAACAATAAAATATCAAAGGCTTTTTTATTAGCGGCATGGCACAGCTCTTTGCTAGGCAGACCTTCCGCATGTCAGCCTTAACTTTCGGTTGTATGCCTTTCCGGAATGAAAGCAGCACATTAACTGTTTTGTATACCAAACAGCGTTAGTGCTGCCTGTCCGGGAATATTTTTGCTATTGCATTCAAAAACTAAGGGCACCGTATCCAGCAGCAAGTCTTGGAGATACAGTTAACCAGCTACGTGCTAGCAGGCATTGATAAGTTTTGTCAAGTTCACTTCTAACTCTAGATAAGCATCTTCGACCACAACTAGTAGCTCCTTAGGTTCATATTCATCGACCCAGATAATACCAGCAAGAAAAGGCAATCATCTTGCCTAACAGGACTGGATATACGAGTTATGCTTATTTCTGGTGTATGGAATTTCGGAAATAATGCCTATCCTGTTGATTGATTTCGTAAATAATTTCAACAACAAAGAGATGATATGCCATAAAAAAGTCTACCCTACAGATATTCAAAAACCAGATATTACCTCTGATCCCTTGTATAAACTCATCCCTAATGATCCAAGACAACTTATAGCCACAGCCGTTGAGACTGAGCCCGAAGCCATTCTCCAACAACATCTTGAATGACGCCTTATCGACAGGCGAAGGCGTCATTCCATCTGTCCGTAACGGTTATTTACCACAGCAAACTATAACAGACTACTATTGGTGATGTTGAAATTAAAGTGCCTAAGGTTAGGTGGAGATCGGCACCACCAACGTAATATACTTCAACAGCTTATTACTAGAGCTTTATCTTAAGCCTGCAAAAAAATGTCAAAGAGTTGCTACCATGCCTGTACCTTCGATAGATCTCCAGCTATAATTTTCAAGAAGCTCTGGAACTCCTTCTTGCTGAAAAGCACATGTTCTCTCTGCCAGTACCATCAGCAGACTGAAATAGCTATGGCTTGAAGAGCATTAGGTAATGCTACCTGTATGATTTAAGTGATACACGCTACCTTTATTTCTGAGACGATGGCATATACGCTCCTGTTAGGCAAGATGATTGCCTTTTCTTGTTGGTATTATCTGGGTCGATGAATATGAACCTAAGGAGCTACTAGTTGTGGTCGAAGATGCTTATCTAGAGTTAGAAGTGAACTTGACAAAACTTATCAATGCCTGCTAGCACGTAGCTGGTTAACCGTATCTCCAAGACTTGCTGCGGGATACGGTACCATTAGTTTTTGAATGCAATAGCAAAAATATTCCCGGACAGGCAGCACTAACGCTGTTTGGTATACAAAACAGTTAATGTGCTGCTTTCATTCCGGAAAGGCATACAACCGAAAGTTAAGGCTGAGCTGCGGAAGGTCTGGTTAGCAAAGAGTTGCCATGCCGCTAATAAAAAAGCCCTTGATATTTTATTAGTAAAGTTTTTAGCAAAATATCCTGCAGCAATGAAGACGCTGGAAAAAGATTAAGAAAAACTGCCTCCAGTCTACTACTTCCAGTTACCGCACTTGACATCAATAAAAACGATGAACCCAATTGAATCGGCTTTTGCGACAATAAGACTGAGAAGCTGACGCGCGAAAAACTCTGATTCGATAAAATAACCCTTTCAATGGTATTTAAGCTGCTACAGTCTGCTCAAAAAAGCTGGAACTGACTAACAGAATTTAACCTGCTAACAACCCTGATGCTAAACAACGTCCAATTTAAGGATAGAGAACAGATTCATAAAGCATCAGCGCGAAATCTGACTCTCATTACACCAGATTTGCTAATAATTTTTGTATATGCCACATCGGATCGGCTCAGAAATAAAGGTAGCGTGTATCACTTAAATCATACAGCATAGCTTACACCTATGCTCTTTAAGCCATTGCTATTTCAGTCTGCTGATGGTCTTCTAAAAAAGACTATATGCTTTTCAGCAAGTAGCACTACCTAGACATTCATGAAAATAACCGGAGGATGTACCTTTTAGGCTGCAACCATGATAGCAACTTTCAATGTTTTTGCACGCTTCAGATAAGGAAATAGCAAGAACCTGTTAAAGCATATTACCGTTGCCAATGCGATCCCCTGATATTAGGCACTTTTATCTCAATAGCACCACCTATACCAGTCTGTATAGTTTGCTCTGGTAAATAAACGTTACGGACGACAGACATTAGACACGCCCCTCGACAAGACAGCATTGAGCATATTGTCGCAGCATGCCTTCAAGCTTAGCCTCAAACGGCTGTAACTATCAACTGCCTGGGCGCCATTACCAATGAATTCATGCAATGGATTATAGGTAATATCTAGTTTCACGGATATCTGTAGGGTAGACTTTTTATGCCATCTTATCTCTATGAGATTAAAATTATTCATAAAATCAATCAGTAGGATACCTACTATCTCCGAAATTTCATATACAAATGTGCATAACTCATCTATTTTTTTAATTAAACATTATTTAAACCTCATACATTGATTGTACTATATTTTATAGAGTGCTTAATAACGAAATATTTTTATTATTTATCTGAAACTTCATTTAGCAAATCAGCAAACTTAGGTAATGATGCATTACCCATCATAGCGGGAAACAAATTCCTGTGCATTCTGGCAATTATCTGCATCATCATCCCCACTTTTCTTACATTCAGTGTTTTTCTTTTATCTAGATTGTATTCGCCAAATCCGGAGATTCCTTTCTGTCTTTGGCATTGGTAATCTGATTAGACAGGTTGCCAATATCTTTCAGCAGCTCATTGACCTTTTTATACCTCTGCCGTCTGCTCAATCCTATAGCCCTTATTTATGCTTTCTTGCTTGGATGCGTTGAGGTAGGCGGTAGGTAACCTTTCAAGAAGAAGTCCTATCGCTACACACATAAAATCTTTGTATTTATGATACGACTGTCCGTCCAATGCATCCATTCACTTGAGGGATTATATGAGATTAATAGGTCACATTGAGGCTAATGCCCTGCTTTTGGAATATTTTAGTTCACTTTGTAAAACTTTCCTGTTTAAGTAACCAATAAATATTACAAATCCCTGTCGCGCTACCAAGTTGGTCTTTATAGGCGTTCATCTGTACTTTGTAGTGCTTAACGGTTCCATCCATTCCCTTGGCTTCCTTCGCCTACTGTTCTGCGTTTTCCCGCTTTGCTAGAAAATCAAAAACAAGTATACCTTTAGCTTAGTTCGGAGATGAAGCAGTAAATATCACCACACGATCCTCCATGTCAATGTTTTAATACTATATTGGCAAAGGGTTGTTGGTGAAAATCCCTTATACTGTATGAAGAATTTTCGTTACAGAATTTACCATAAAAAACTAAACAGTCATACAGATTAAATAGACTCTTTCCTCACTCCACGACAACATAAAGCTACCTCTTATTAGTTGGTTCAGAGATAATCTTTTGGATTATATAAATTAATACATTGAAGAAACTGATTTCACTTTTCCTGCCCATATTGTTGCAGTGAACATCTTATTGTTGCAGTGAACATCTTATCCGCTTGGAACATTCATTAGTGTTAGAGCGATATCCTTCCACAATTTTCATTTGCATGAAAACATTTAACAATCTTACTGGAAGATTACTGCTTCCTTTCTTCAGCGAAGACAGCTAACATAAATGCATTAAGTAGTATTGTTGAAGTTGATGAAACATTTTCCACAAATCCTTTTAATAGAAGCGTTCTATTCTATTCTACTTAGAAAAGCTAGGAAACGCGGGAGAGCAAGAGATAAAATAAAAGAACAAATCGTGTGGTCTTAAAATCGCCAGAGATCGACAGCCTCATGTAAGCGATGAAATTCTTGAAAAATTTAATGCAGAATGTATTAACCGTTTTCTTGAGCCGATCATAGATAAAGAGCATATCCTTTGCTCGGATGGAACAAGATGGTACGAAACCTTTTTTAGCAAACATAAAATTATCTACCCTTACCTAATAAGGTTAGATAATTATAGACCTATTGGTAAGAAATTCCACATTTAAAATGTGAACAATGATATCAGCCTATTAAAAGGATGGCTAAGTAGATTCCATAGTATGGGGTCGTTTTATTTATGGTTAAAAAATTAAATCGCTCTTTAAGTGAAGACAAAAAGCCATCCTTTTTGCTAAAAGGAGCTAAAATCAGCTTACTTGGTTGGTTATTGTAAGTGAAAATTTCATTAGAATGTGTATTCTTTGACATAATGCACTAATTTAATTTTAGAGACATTAACCATAGACTTTGCTTTAATAACTATTATTTTCCCATTTTATGCATTCTTTTTTACAACAACTCCATTGCATCTTTGGCAAGCTGAGCGTCGATAAAAAGTAACCTATCGGCACACAGAATGCATTTGTACAGATCTGTGCGCAGCAAGCCTTTCATCAGAATGGAAAACCCCTGTTTCCCAGTTTTTTGCGAGCCGTTATTATCTCCAACGGCTTATATACCTTCGCTAAATGCCTACCTCGTTTACGATTTAAGAAGAAAGCATAGTAGACCACACCATCTTAAAATATCCAGCAGGGAATATGCCTGATATAACGCCTAATCATCTCTTTCTTCGTCAAGGTATCTGCGGCCGGTACTGCTTAGTTAGGTGGTGGTCATAGTAATGATGTACAAGCGCTCCCCTCGGTATAATGTCGCAGTTTTGACGAGGATACCGACCAGGTGGCGTTAAGGTAGTTAGTAGCACCTGAGGTATTTCACGCTATGCCAAACCTATTTTGTATTTTAAAAAAACGCTCTTTCAATAAGGTCCCGTATTGCACATTCAAGTAACGCCGCCAGTGCTTCCTGTTACGGATATCCTCCAGAGCAGAAAGACTATTTGGATTTATCAGATCATACCTGTGACGAAGCATCTGGATAATAGCGCCTTACTAGATTTTTTCGGGGTTTTTTGAAAAACAAGTTATGCCCATACAGCATGTTAATACCCAGACCGCTACACGGGTGACAGAGACATGAACATTCAGATGTTGATTCAGTTATCGACCATAAAAGTGTGAAAGGCACAAAAGATACCAATTTTAATACCTTGTTTGCTTGATCACTGCAGCATAACACGGCTTATGGTGCAAAATAGAACGTTGAGTAGCGGGAAGTTATTGTTGAAAAGGGCAAAGAAGATAGGCATAGTGAAAGTAATGTATTGCCAGTCGCAATCAGGAAAATATGAACATGCTGTGCTAACCACTGCTAGGTACCTTTGAAGGCACATAAACTGCAGGTTTTTGAGTTACAGCTTTGGCAGAAAGACTGCGCTAGGAAGATTTAGGAGAGACACAGAAGTAGCGCGCCATGGGGGACACCCTACAAAACACACCCACTTGGAACAAGTGCTATAGGCAAGCATGCACTATACAGATAGACGCTTCTAATAACTGACGCTTTTACTGTTTTTCCAAGAAATTTATTACACCGTCATCAATCCTAAAAAGCAGTTTAGCCATGAAAGTGGGTATACATTGGAGTAAATTACCCTATTTGTTTCTTTCGCTAATAAAGCAGAAATGCTCATCCTGTTCGCATTTGTCAAGTCTGTTATGTTAGCCAAGTTATCCCTGTTTTTGTCCCATGGAGTAAAAGAAACAGGGATAATATCTCCCAAGTTTCGTATACGTATAGGTAATGAATTCATCGGAAGACATGCTTTCAGATATACCTTCTCCTCAGTGATGTCGTAATTCAGAGTTATCAGCTTTTCCTGAGGTTGCTCAAAACCACGGATTATCCCACACTTATAGGCAGGGATAATTTCTCCTGCGTATCAAGAAAAAATTGAGAACCACGAGTCTGATGCATTACTGTATGGGCTCTTTTTTAGTGTCATAAAAAAATTCAAGAGCCTTACCCATAATCACTTTTGGATAGAAAGGAGATCTAAAGCGCTTCGGATAAATAAGCGCTATAAGACGGGAAGTTACGAGTAGTCACCATGATTTTTTGGGAGAGTTATTCGGATCTATTTGAATTAATTCTTAAAAAAAAGAACATACCTCAGAATATAAAACAGTAGTTAGCTCATAAACATCTCCAAAGCAATGTAGGGTGTGCTACGTTCACGTTTTCTCTACTTATAGATTGAATTCATTTTAAAGGGTTGTATAATTTGCAGGTTTTGTCTCTTGACAGTCTTGATCAAAGGCGGTTTTTATAACTATTCAGCAAGTTAAAGTTTAAGATACTAGGAGAACATAAGAATCATCTCTGTATCCCTCTAGAACGCTAAAATTGCTTTAAAACTATTATTATTTCAGTTAATGAAGGTTGTAATACTCAGTATAGTTTTCTACATGAATAGTGTAGAATGAGGGGTTATCTGCTTTTGTGGGTGGATTCTAGTGTTGCTTATCTAATGCCTTATTATGCAGTTAATACGTTATCAAAAAGCAGTAAAAAATCTTCCTATTTATATTGTATGGTTTTTAGCTTTGCTGATGGAGTAAAAATTACTATAGCAATAACTGTATTAGTAATTGCTATAGGTATATTTAAAGGAGTATTTATACCATTAAGTTTGACCTATTTAGGTATCTTAATTATTCACATCATTACACCAGTTGTAATTAAATAATGAGCATTGTTAAAAGAAGAAAAGGGTAAAAGACATCATGCCTACATCAGAAGAAGTGATGACTACAAGAAGTTACATAGGACACCATCTAAATAATCTTCAATTAGACCTGCGTACCTTCAAATTAGTTGATCCTCATCATAACAATGATCCAACGTTTTGGACATTAAATATTGACTCGCTTTTTTTCTCCGTTATCCTTGGAATTATTTTCTTGTGGCTCTTTAGAAAAATTTCCGTCAATGCAACCAGCGGAGTACCTGATAAGTTACAAACTGCAATAGAAATACTTATTGGTTTTGTTGATAATACCGTTCGTGATATGTATCATAGTAAGAGCAAACTCATTGCACCTTTAGCATTGACGGTGTTTATTTGGGTGTTGTTAATGAATACCATGGATTTGTTACCAATCGATTTACTCCCCTATATCGGAGAACATTACCTGGGTTTGCCTGCATTGCGTGTTGTTCCAACCGCAGATGTAAGCATTACTATGTCAATGGCGATTGGTATATTTATCTTGACCATTTTCTATAGTATTAAAATGAAAGGATTAAGTGGCTTTACAAAAGAATTAACTTTACAACCATTCAATCATCCTATTTTTATTCCTATCAATTTGATTCTGGAAGGTATTAGTTTATTATCTAAACCGCTATCTCTAAGTTTACGGTTATTCGGTAATATGTATGCAGGTGAATTGATCTTCATTCTTATTGCGGCTTTGTTACCTTGGTGGTCTCAGTGGATACTTAACCTACCCTGGGCAATTTTCCATATACTGATTATTACGTTGCAAGCCTTTATTTTTATGGTTCTAACTATCATTTATTTATCGATGGCATCAGAAGAACATTAATTTCAACTTATTAATAAATTTTTAACTAAAATAAACTGGAGACTGTCATGGAAAACCTAAATATGGATCTGCTGTATATGGCTGCCGCTATAATGATGGGATTAGCAGCGATTGGTGCTGCAATTGGTATTGGGATCCTAGGGGGAAAATTTTTAGAAGGAGCTGCTCGTCAACCAGATTTAATTCCTTTATTACGTACGCAGTTTTTTATTGTTATGGGCTTAGTTGATGCTATTCCGATGATTGCTGTTGGTCTTGGGCTATATGTGATGTTCGCAGTTGCTTGATAACAGAAACTAAATAAGAAAGAACATTAATATGTTAATTTTTAAAGATGTATTGTGCGATGAATCTTAATACGACAATTCTCGCTCAGTCTATTGCATTTGTTTTGTTTGAAGTATATATAGCCACCAATTATGGCGGTGATTGAAAATATCAAAAAGAAATTGTTGACGGTTTATCTTTTGCAGAGTAGAGCGAGCTAAAAAATTTTAGACTTAGCGAAAGCTGCTGATGGTGATGCAAGGCAAGCAAACGACTGAGAAAAATAAAACTACAAATTCTTATTGAAGAAGCTAAAGTATAGGCTAAAACTGAACGTAAAAAGATTGTTGCTCAGGCGTAAAAATTGAAATTGATGCTGAGCGTAAACCTGCACGTAAAGAGTTGCGTAAATAACTTGCTATATTAGCACCTTCAGGTGAAAAAATAATTGAACATTCTGTTGATGTACGTGCTAATAGCTACATTGTTGATAAATTACTGAACGAACTGTAAAGGAAGCAAAAGCAATGAGTATATCTCTGAAATTAGTACGGTTGCTCTCCCCTACTATACCAAAGCATCTTTTGATTTTGCTGTAAAAACAAACTTGTTGATAAATAGCAAAATATGCTCAGTTTTATTGATGAAGCAACCCCTAATCAATAAATAAGTGAGATGGTTTCTAATTCAATAGCAGCAGAAATATTAGCAAAAATTTATCACTATTTGTAGTGATGGAATCGATAAACATGTTCGAAATCTAATTCCTATTATGGCTAAAATAGGCGTATCCTAAAAATGGAGGAGGATGCGTACCAAAAGATTTTGAAGCAATTCATTCAATTACGCGCTTTTCTGGAGTCAACCATTAATATTGACGTCATTTCTGCTACTAAGCTAAATAAAAATAGCAATTTAAAATTTCTGCAGCTATGGGAAAACTTCTATCGTGTAAAATTAAGCTGAATTCCAAAAATTAATAAATCTGTTATCCACAGGAGTCATTATTCTCGCCGGAAAAGAATTGATCGGGTAACTATCGTGCGCATATTAAGCGTTTAACTTACGTTTTCAGTCTTAAGGTAAGGGGATTGGAGCATATGAAACTAAATTCCAGCGAAATCAGTGAACTTATTAAGCAACGTATTGTTCAGTTTGATATAGTGAGTGAAGCTCAGAATGAAGGTACAATTATTTCTGTTAATGATGGGATCATTTGTATTCACGGTTTAGCTGAAGTTATGCAAGGCGAGATGATTGCACTACCTAGTAATCGTTATGCTATTGCACTCAATTTAGAGCGTGACTCAGTTGGTGCCGTAGTCATGGGACCATATACCAACTTAGCCGAAGGTATGAAAGTAAAGTGTACAGGTCGTATTCTCGAAGTACCTGTAGGTAGAGAATTACTTGGACGAGTTGTTAACACCCTGGGTGAACCTATTGATGGTAAAGGACCTATTGAACATGACGGTTTCTCTGCTGTTGAAGTTATTGCGCCTGGTGTTATTGATCGTCAATCGGTTGATCAACCTGTACAAACAGGATATAAATCAGTTGATGCTATGATACCTATCGGGCGTGGTCAACGTGAGTTAATCATCGGTGATCGCCAAACCGGTAAAACAGCATTAGCTGTTGATGCCATCATTAATCAGCGTGATTCGGAAATAAAATGCATTTATGTAGCAATTGGCCAAAAATCCTCAACTATTGTTAATGTAGTACGCAAATTAGAAGAGCTCAGCGCACTTGATAATACAATAGTCGTTGTTGCTACAGCATCTGAATCTGCAGCATTACAATACCTTGCGCCTTATGTTGGCTGTACAATGGGGGAATATTTTAGAGATCGTGGCGAAGATGCACTAATTATTTATGATGATCTCTCTAAACAAGCGGTTGCTTATCGACAAATTTCGCTATTGTTACGGCGTCCTCCTGGACGTGAAGCTTATCCTGGTGATGTTTTTTATCTTCATTCTCGTTTACTTGAGCGTGCTGCGCGTGTTAATCCTGAATATGTTGAAAAATTTACTAATGGCAAAATCAAAAATAAAACAGGTTCATTAACGGCATTACCTATTATTGAAACTCAAGCGGGTGATGTTTCTGCATTCGTACCTACTAATGTTATTTCAATCACAGATGGCCAAATTTTCTTGGAGTCTAATTTATTTAATGCTGGTATTCGCCCAGCAGTTAATCCAGGAATATCAGTATCACGTGTAGGTGGTGCTGCTCAAACTAAGATTATCAAAAAATTATCTGGTAGTATTCGTACCGCGTTAGCACAGTATCGAGAGTTAGCTGCATTTTCACAATTTGCTTCTGATTTAGATGATGCAACACGTAAGCAACTTAACCATGGGCAGAAAATTACTGAATTATTAAAACAGAAACAGTATGCACCAATGTCAATTGCACAGCAGGCCTTATCTTTATTTGCTGCTGAACGTGGTTATCTAGAAAATATTGAACTAGCAAAAATTGCTGATTTTGAGACATCATTGATAGCTTATGTTACTCGTGAGCATTCTATCTTGCTAAAAGAAATTGATCAAACAGGTAAATATAATAATGAAATTGAAGCTAAGTTAAACCTATTGCTTGATTCTTTTAAAGCAACTCAATCTTGATAATTCTATTGACCTTTATTTAAGACCATTTGGTTAATAAATGTTTGGTCCAGGATTATTATATAGAGACCTTCGTCGTACAAGCCCTCCCTATTCATAGCAATAGGGGCTACTGAGAGACATAGTTGATGGCAAAATACCATGATGGTGAGGGGCTCTCCATCGTCAGGCAACTACAACACCTAAAATCACTGCTGCTCTTCAAGCAAGCAAAGAATTTGCGTCTACTTTGGCTAAGCATTCTGACATATCATAACTTACTGTTCCTGTTCCTAAAGGATAAAAATAAGATGACATTGATGATCACAGCCATATTCCCAATCGTTTGCAGATGACGCTGTCGCCTGCTCAGGAAGCCGTATTCTTTTTTCTGCGAAAAGATTTCTCCATCTCGAGGATCTGCTGGCAGTTGTATACAAATTTCTGAACCTCCTTGTATCTTGATCATCCTTGCCTGAATTGCTGTTTATGACGGCCAGGGTGTTGTGAAGAATTTGCGTAAAATGAAGCAGAGGAAGGAGCACTCATAAAATCGAAGCATAAAGCGTTTAAAAGCTATAAGCCTGGTGGTTTATCTGCACGTAGATGTAAAATATCCTTCGCAAATGCTAAACAAAACTTCAGGATGTTATCTTTTCCTAGGTATAGATCGTTCCACTCGACGGGTTTTTATCCGTCTTTATAATGCCAAGAAGACCGAAGGCAATGTTCGACATTTCTTACGTGATCTTGATCTTAAGCAATCATCTCCCATAGCTATCCATCGGGTACTTACAGACAATGGCAAAGAATTTACAGACCACCTTTTTTGTCTGCAAAAACGTTCAGCAACCGGAAAAGAGGAATTTACCAGTTTGTGTACAGAGCATGGTATAGAACACCGACATAGCCCAGCCAGCAAGTTCTCCTTAAACGAATGGTATTGTCGAACTATTTAATAGACGCATAGAAGATGAGCTGAAAACCATCATTTTAATTTTGCTAAAGCGCTTGATATTCAGTTTACATCGATATGTTTAGCTGTACAATTAGGAATTACCCCAATCAATATTTGGTAATAAAACTCCATTAAAGTCTATTAAAAATTAGTTCAAAATTAAACCTGGATTATAAAAAAACCATACTATCTTTCAGAATATGACAAATAAGGACAAGCTGAAATGGCAAGCATAAAAGATATACGTTCTAAGATCGCTAGTGTAAAAAATACACAGAAGATCACTAAAGCGATGGAGATGATTGCCGCATCCAAAATGCGCAAAACACAGGAGCGCATGGCAGCTAGTCGTCCTTATGCAGAAACTATTCGTAGTGTAATTGGTCACTTAGCATTAGGTAATCTGGAATATAAACATCCATATCTTAAAGAACGTGATGTTAAACGTATTGCTTATTTAATTGTTTCAACTGACCGTGGTTTATGTGGTGGATTAAATATTAATTTATTTAAAAAATTACTGATAGAAATGAAAATATGGACTGATAAAGGTGTTCAGATTGATCTGGCTTTAATTGGCTCTAAAGCAGTTTCATTCTTTAATTCGGTTAGTGGCAATATTCTTGCTCAAGTAAGCGGGATGGGAGATAATCCTTCTCTATCTGAACTTATTGGACCTGTGAAAATTATGCTAGAAGAATATGATGAAGGGCGTCTAGATAAGTTATTTTTAATAACTAACAAGTTTATTAATACTCTGACTCAAGTACCAATGAGTATTCAATTATTACCTCTACTTGCGGGTGATGATGAAACATTGAAAAAGAAATCTTGGGATTATTTGTATGAACCTGATCCAAAGATACTACTAGATACCCTGTTGCGTCGTTATATCGAATCACAGGTTTATCAGAGCGTCGTTGAAAACTTAGCTAGTGAACAAGCTGCTCGAATCGTAGCAATGAAAGCGGCTACTGATAATGCTGGTAACCTGATCAAGGACTTGCAGTTGGTTTATAATAAAGCTCGTCAAGCTAGCATTACTCAGGAACTTATAGAAATAGTTTCTGGAGCTGCCGCAGTTTAATAGCTAGCTTACAAATTACGTAGAAGATTTAATATATCTACTGGAAAGATTATCCAGGTTAATCGGAGCCCTACTGGATCTTCAATTTCCTCAAGATGCGTACCCAAATTGTATAACGCGCTTGAGCTAATAAAATAGTAAAGAGAAGCTAATATTAGAAGTTCAGCAACAATTAGGTGCTACTGTTGGTTGTTCATTCAATCACAATGGTGATTTTAATACTTTAAAACATGCTTTAGACGCTATTGATTTAGCTCTCCAAATCGAAGTGCCAGTCGGTAAGGCGACATTAGGGCGCATAATGAATGTATTAGGTGATCCTATCGATATGAAATATAAGAATGCTGAAGAATAACGTTGGGCTATTCATCCTGCTCTCCAGTTATGAAGATTTATCTAATTCAACGAAATTAATCGGAACCAATATCAAAGTTATGGATCTCTTTCCCTCCCTTTACTAAATGGAGAAAAGTAGGATTATTTACTGGTGCTGGTATCTTGGTAAAAGAGTAAACATGATGGAATTTATTCGCAATATTGCAAGTGAACATTCTGGTTATTAAGTCTTTGCTGGTGTCAGCGAGGAGAGCAGCCGGACTCATGAAGATAATGATTTCTATTACGAAATGACAGATTTAAATCTATCGGATAAAATTTCTCTACTTTGATGGTCAGATGAATGAACCCCCTAGAAACCATCTACATTTTGCTTTAACATGATTGATAATTACAGATAAGTTTCGTGATGAAGGGCAGATGTATTATTATTTATCGATAACATCTATCACTATACATTACCAGAAAAAGAGGTATCGGCATTACTAAGTCTTATGCCTTCAGCAGTAAGTTATCAAGCGATATTAACGAAAGAAATGGATTTATTGCAAGAGCGTATTATATCAACTAAAGCCGGTTCAATTACGTCTATTCAGGCAGTATATGTTCCTTGTGATGATTTGACTGACCCTTATCTCCAAGAACTATTTTCTCATTTTGATACAACTGTCGTTCTTAGTCATCAAATTGCGTCATTAGGTATTTATCCCACTGTTAATCCATTGGGTTTGATAAATCATCAGCTTGATCTATTGGTTGTAGGGCAAGAACACTACGACGTAGTACCTAGTGTTCAGTTTATTTTACAGCGTTATCAAGAATTGAAAGATATCATTGCTATTCTGGGAATGGATGAGCTATCTGAAGAAGATAAATTAGTTGTTGCGCGGTGGCCTCGCCGCCGGTAAAATGTAGCGCTTCCTATCTCAACTATTCTTTGTAGCTAAAATTTTCAGTGATTTACCGGAAAAATTTGTTTCTTAAAAGATATTATCCATGCCTTTAAAGGCATTTTGAATGATAATTATATCATCTGCCCGAGCAAGCGTTTTATACGCTAGGTACTATAGAAGAAGCAGTAAAAAAACAAAAATTTATAATGTCGTTGATGGGAGGTTGATATGGCTCCAATGACATACCATCTGGTTGTGGTAAGTGCTGAAAAGCAGATGTTTGACGGCCTTGTACAAAAAATCAAGGTGACAGGCACCGAAGGAGAGCTAGGGATTTATCCTCAACATACTCCGCTGCTAACTACCATTAAGCCTGGTATGATATCTATTTCTAAACAGTTTGGTGAAGAAGAGCTGATCTATCTTTCTGGTGGTGTTCTTGAAGTTCAACAAAATGGTGTTATTGTACTGGCTGACACAGCAATTCGTGGAAAGGATTTGGATGAAGGAAAAGCATTAGAATCAAAGCGTAAAGCAGAAGCGTATATTCATAAAGCACCTGCTGATATCGATTATGCTAAAGCATCGGCAGAGTTAGCCAAAGCAATTGCTAAATTGCGTGTCATCGAGCTTATAAAAAAATAATATAATCCTAAAATTATTTAAACTTTACCTAATTTTTATAAAAATTAGCTAAATACAGGGAGTGATACACTTTATTTATTTTTGCTCATTATTTTTATAGGGATAAAAAGCTTTTTTATTTGAACGAAATATATAGTAATTTATTCAATAAATAGTTTTACTGTTATCTAACTGATGGAGTTATTAGGTTTTTATGTCTATGAATCAAAAAAGTGTTGTGATCCTCACAGCGGGTAAAGGTACCCGCATGTATTCTGATTTACCAAAAGTTTTACATCCACTAGCAGGCAAACCAATGGTACAGCATGTTATCGACACCTCATTATCACTTGGAGCAGCTAATATTCATTTAGTTTATGGTCATGGTGCTGATTTAATTAAATTAGCTTTAGCTAATCAACTTGTTAATTGGATATTACAGGGACAACAATTAGGAACAGGGCATGCAATGCAGCAAGCAGCACCTTATTTTGCTGATAATGAAGATATCCTTATGCTGTATGGTGATTCTCCACTAATCACAAAAGAAACACTTCAACGATTAATAGAAGCTAAGCCAGAGGGTGGAATAGGGTTATTGACTGCAATTGTTAATGAGCCGACAGGTTACGGGCGTATTATTCGTGAAAAAAATGAAATAATTGGCATTGTTGAGCAAAAAGACACAACAGAAAATCAAGCTAAAATTAACGAAATTAATACCGGTATACTAGTTGCTAATGGCGCTGATTTAAAGCGATGGCTGAAAAAGCTTAATAATAATAATGCAAAAAATGAATATTATGTTACCGATATCATTTCCTTTGCACATCAAGAAGGTTGTAAAATAAATGCAGTTCATCCTAGAAAATTGAGTGAAATGCAAGGGGTGAATAACTGTTTACAACTTTCAGGGCTTGAACGTATTTATCAACAAGAGCAGGCAGAAAGATTATTGTTAGCAGGTGTTATGATCATTGATCCTGCTCGTTTTGATTTACGTGGTACATTAAAACATGGACATAACGTAATTATTGATACTAATGTTATTATTGAAGGGGATGTTGTACTGGGTAATAATGTACATATTCATGCTGGATGTATTTTAAAAAATTGTACGATAGATGATAATTCAATTATTAGTTCTTATTCAGTTATAGAAGGATCAGAATTATTTACAGACTGTAGAGTTGGCCCTTTTGCTCATTTACGTCCAGGAAGTAAACTAGCAGATAAAGTGCATATTGGTAATTTTGTTGAGGTTAAAAACGTTGCTTTTGGTATGGGTTCTAAAGCAGGGCATCTAAGTTATCTAGGTGACGCTGAAATTGGTGTGGATGTTAATATTGGCGCAGGAACAATAACTTGCAATTATGATGGAGCTAATAAATTTAAAACAATCATTGGTGATAATGTTTTTGTTGGTTCAGATACGCAAATAATAGCACCTGTTAGCATTGCTAACGGAGCAACTATTGGTGCTGGAACTACGCTCACTAATGATGTTAAGGAAAATGAACTTGTTATTAGTCGTATTAAACAGCGCCATATTTTCAATTGGGAGCGTCCAATAAAGAAAAATAGTCCTAAAATAAACAATGACGATCATTCATCTATATTATGAATAATAAACTCAATATCTACAGGCTTTTTGGAACATTAAAATCGAATATATTAATCAGGTTATAACAGCATAAGAGCAATATGCTCCTCTATTTTGGAATAAAAATCAATATCTGGAATTGTTGGTGCAGTATCGTATCACAAGCTGATATAGCTTAAATTTTTATTGAAGGACTTCGTTAACTGGAGTACGGAGCTTATGAATCTAGTAGTTTTAGCACTGCTTAATAATAAAGCACACCCTAACCCAATTATGTGAAACGGATATCAGTTCAAATTCTCGATGATGAACTAGAAAACATGCTGTAATTCCTTGCACAACAACAGATATTACACAAACGTGTTGGATCACTCATCATGGCTAAGCCAAAAAAAAATACAACATCTTCAGCAAGATATTTGAATATATTGCGCTTGTTTAGAATGAAATTGTAAAAAATAATCAACAACTATATGAACAACTTAAAAACTGAGTTATTACCAAATCTAGCGTATGGCGATCAAGTTCCATCTCTGATGCTTCGTAAATCTGTTGTTCATCCTTAAATTTGACATCTTTCCATCCATCAGGGTCTTGGGTAAGCAGGTCATCCATTATAGTCTGGCGTTTATAGCTTTTCTGAGTAGACTTGTACCAGCTTAAATAGCATTGAAATGGATGTTTTTCTCGAACTACAGTTTTTCGTACTGCGGCTTAGTAGGCTCACTGTCGCAAAACCCGATTCAATCGGATTCCTCCTTCTTATTGACGCCTAGTCCTTTAACGGGAATTCGTAGAATATCATCACTTCTTCTTGATCTTTCTGGAGCTTCTTAATCGCTGAAGGAGAGATACTTCCCTGAAATCTTGCTAACAAAATATCAAGAGCATTATTAGCGGTATCATGACTCTCTTGCTAGCCAGATTTCTCGAGAAGCTCAGCCTTAACTTTTTGTTGCATGCCTTTAGGAAGTAAAGCTAGCACATTAGGTATTTTGTTTATTCAATAACGTTGTTGCTGCTGTATGCCTAAGAATATCTTTGCCATTGCATTCCAAAAAACTGATGGCACCGTATCTCCCGTAGTAAGCCTAGGAGATACGGTTAAGCCATGCAACTCACAAGCTATGAAGAAGTTTAGCCCTCAGAGTTCGCTTCTGATTCTCGATAACCATCTTCGACTGTAACGCGCTCCTTACGTCCATCCTCAGTGACGCCGATAATACAAGCAGGCAAAGGCGATAATCTTGCCTGACAGGACTGTCTATATCATCAGCCAAGAAATAAAGGTAGCGCGTATCGGTTAGATCAGGCAAACACAACATTGCCTGTCCTTCTTCAAGCCATTGCTGTTTTAGTCTCCTGATGGTATTTTCACAGAAAGACCATGTGATTTTTCACCGAGAACCGTCACCCACCAGGCCCTTCCACCAAGGAAGTGGGCTTTGTAAAAATCACCGGTGTATGGCTATACCTCTCTAGCAGGTATAGCCATGGTAGTAATTCTTCAGGATTTTACACGCTTCATATAAGACACTAGCAACGAGCTGTTGAAGCATATTTCGTTGCCGCTGCAATTTCCCACCTGACATTAAGCACTTTAATCTCAACAACGCCTATACCAGTCTGTATAGTTCACGGCGACAAATAACTGCTAGGGACGAGGGCATGACGTTCGTCGACAAGGCGCTGCATTCAGCATACTGCAACATCATGGCTTCTCTACATCAAGCTTAACGGCGGTGGTTATTAGCTGCCTGGTACTATTACAGATAAGTCTATTTAATGGATCACAGCTAATATCTGGTTTTGTGGATACCTGTGTATGGTAGACTTTTTCATGGTATATTATCTCTCTGTTGTTGAAATTATTCATGAAATCAATTAGTAGGATAGCCACCATCTCCGAAAACCCATACACTAGAAATAATGATAACTACTTAAAAAGCAAAAATATATTTTTACTTTAGAAACTGATACTGAAGTTATAACTCATTTAACACATTCGGAATTACAAAAAAATAGCACGTTGCTTGAAATG
Organism: Arsenophonus sp. NEOnobi-MAG3; assembly: GCA_052171895.1. Lineage (GTDB taxonomy): Bacteria > Pseudomonadota > Gammaproteobacteria > Enterobacterales > Enterobacteriaceae > Arsenophonus. The sequence goes on along the minus strand of JBQMRN010000001.1, from coordinate 468,168 downwards.
GTACAGCGTGTTATCCTGTAATTAAAAGGCGCTTATGGTACACCGTCATTAATGGATAGTCGTACTCCTAGATTTCTGGTTGCTGCGCGTTCAGGTGTAGCCCTTTAATTATAGGTTTAGATATTGATAAAAAATTTTTAGCATCTGATCAATTAGCGCTTTTGGTAGTTATACACGTCGCCTTATCTATTTAAAGGAAGCTGATATTTCTGAAGTAACTCCTCGAATAGTGCGCATTTTTGATCAACAAGGCTCAAAAGTAAAACAAGAACAAATAGAATACAATGTTCAGTATATTATGCTTGTGATAAATGAATTTATCATTACTATATATAAAAAGAAATCTACGAGCGAGCAGCCTTTAGCAATAAAAAATACCTTACAAGACAAGAACGCTTTGATCAGCATGATAAAGTTATTTATAGCGAATTAGATAAAAAAGCTCAAAATCTATGTGCGCAGGCAATCCTTTTATCAAGAGGTGGAAAATCCCAGTTTTTTCAGTTTTTTAGGGACCTTCATCTCCAACGGCTTATGCACCTTTGGTAATAGTGTTCCCCCGTTTATAAATTTAAGAAGAATCTATAGTAACGGATCATTTTAAAATACCTAGCTGGAATCTAGCTGGTATAGTGCCAGATCATCTCTTTTTGCGTTAGTATTTACTGCCAGTGTTGTTGAGTACTGTGGTATCCATAGTAATGATGCGTAAAACTATCAGGCCAAAGCCGCCATCCTATCTAATGCCGCAGTTTTGATACGGATAGAGGCGCGGACGTTTAAGGTAACAACTGAATTACACCCACACTCTTTAATTTTTTTAGCAAAGTACATTTTCCAGTAAGTCAGTACTACTACTTCAAGTAACGCTACGACTGCTTCCATATCGGGGATATACCAAAAAGAGACTAAGGCCAAGAAAAGACTACTGGGATTTATCATGTCATAGCTGTGATGCAGTACCCTGATACAGCAAGCGAGCTTCCTCGCAAGATTTCTTCGACTGTTTTTTTGAAGAACAGCTTACATTAATATAATAGCATGTTTAATATATAATAGCATGTTTAATATTCAGACCGTTACTGGTAACGAAAACATGAACATGCGTATGTTGATTGAGTTGTTGACCATAAGTGTACAAGGCACAGAAGATACTAATTTTAATACCATTTTTAGGCGCCAACTGCAGCATAGCCCCCGTGTTGAAAATACAAAATAGCGTTAAGTAGCGAAGTAGCAGCCAATTATTGTTGAAAAAACTAAAAAAGATGTGGCATATACTGAAAGTAATGTGTTTAGAGCCACCTAGTGACAATCAAGCAAAATATGAACATGCTGTGCTAATCAGTTGCTCCGTAGCTTTAAAACCACATGAACTGCAGGCGCTTTTTGAACTTAGAGCTATTTCAGAAAAATAGTGCTGAGAACATTCAGGAAAGGCAAAGCACTTGTGCTGGATATATAACCCACCACACCATGGCACAAGTTGCCGAAAGAAGCATTTGCTAGACACAGATAGCTGGATCCAACGAATTGACAGTTTTACCATATTTTCAAGAAAATCATTCCAACCTTCATCAATGATGAAAAGCAATTTAGTTAAGGGGGGATACATTTAAGTAAATTACACTCTGTGTATCTTGTCAGAGAAATAGAAATTGTTCTCCTGTCCATATTCGTAAAGTCTATCGCCCAGTTAATCTTTCTGTTTGCTCCAGGGGCTGAAGGAGACGACTGTTACTAGTTCCCTATAGGTTATGAATTGATCGGCAATTATATTTTAGCCATTCTGCCCCTTCAATGTAGCTGTATCCCAAGCGTCCATCGGCTTGGCCTGGCCTGGACAGCTGTGACGTGGTGGGGGAGGATATAACCTTCCCCCCACGTTGCTCAAAACTCTGGATAATCATGAGTACAGGCGGATAATACTTGCATGTTGAAAAATTTGAGGTCTAAGTTCAAGTTGAATGCATTGCTGCATAGCCTATTTAGATGTCATAAAAATTTAATTGGTCTATCTTCATTAATTTTAGAAGGGAGATCATAAGTCGCTTTTGATAACCAGGCGGTGCAACATCTAAAGTCACGTGTTGTCTTCCTGATTTACCAGATTTAGGCTTTTTAGGAGATTATTTCCAGGCATATAGCTGAATTCCTAAAAAATTAATATATCACAGAGTATAAAACAGTACTTAGATAATGAACATCCAAGAAGCAACGTAGCTGCGCCGCTCATACCATAGTCTACTACGTTCAGGTTTCCGCTACTTACACTTACTAGATTAAATTCATTTTAATTGGCATATAATTTATGGATTTTTATTTCTTGATACTCCTCTTGAGCAAAAGCGGTTTTATACGCACTCAGCAATTTAAGGTTTAAAATACTGGGAGAATATAAGAGTTATCTCTGTAGTCTCTACAATGCTAAAATTACTTTAAAAGTGTTGTTATTTTAGTTAATGTGGCGTTTGTAATCCTTAGTATAATTTTATATAAATAGTGTAGAATAGAGCTTATCTGCTTTTACAAATGGATTCGCATGTTAATTATATCAATAGTTTATTTATGCTATTAATATCTTATCAAAAATAAAAGGCAATAAAAAAGACACTTCCTATTCACATTGCATAGTTTTTTACTATTGATGAAGGAGTAAAAATTATTATAGCGATAACTATATTGATAATTGCTTTAGGTATATTAAAAGCAGAATTTATACAATTAGATTTTACCTATTTAGGTATGTTGATTATTCACATCATTACACCAGTTGTAACTAAATAGTGAATATTTTAAAACAACAAAATGGTAAAAGACATCATTTCTGCTTCAGAAAAATGAAGACTGCAGAAAATTATATAGGACACCATCTAAATAATCTTCAATTAGACCTGCATACCTTCAAATTAGTTAATCTCCATAATCATAATGATCCAACGTTTTAAACGTTAAATATTAACTCGTTTTTCTGTATCCTTGGAATTATTTTCTTGTGGCTCTTTAGAAAAATTACCGTTAATATAAGCAGCGGCGTACCTGGTAAATTGCAAATTGTAATAGGAATGCCCATCGATTATGTCGATAATACCATTCGTGATATATATCATGGTAAAGGAAGAGTCATTGCACTTTTAGTTTTAACGCTGTTTGTTTAGGTGTTGGTATTGAATACCATGAATTTGTTACTAATCGATTTACTTCCCTATCTATATAGGAGAACATTACCTAGGTTTATCTGCATTGCCTGTTTTTCTAACCGCAGATGTAAGCCTTACTATCTCAATGGCGATTGGTGTATTTATCATGATCATTTTCTATACAATTAAAATGAAAGGATTAAGTGAATTTACGAAAGAATTAACTTTACAACCATTCAATCATCCTATTTTTAATCCTATCAATTTGATTCTGGAAGATGTTAACCTACTGTCTAAACCGATAGTATCTCTAAGTTTACGGTTATTTGCTAATATGTATGCAGGTAAATTCATCTTCATTCTTACTGCGGCTTTGTTATCTTGCTGGCCTCAGTGAATACTTAACTTACCCTGGGTGATTTTCCATATATTGATTATTACCTCACAAGCTTTTATTTTTACAGTTTTAACTATCGTTTATTTATCAATGGCGTCAGAAGAACATTAATTTCAATTTATTAATAAATTTTTTAACTAAAACAAACTGGAGACTGTCATGAAAAACATAAATATGGATCTGCTATACATGATGGATGCCACTGTAATTATGGGATATTGATTAACAGCGATTGATGCTGCAATTGATATTGCTATCCTTAATGGAAAAACCTTCAGAAGATGCTGCTCGTCAGCCAATTTGATTCCTCCATTACGTACGCAGTTCTTTATTATTATGGCCTTAGTTAATCCAATTTCGATGATTACTGTTGGCTTTAGACTAAATCTGATATTCGCAGTTGCTTGATAACACAAGCAAAATTAGAAAGAACATTAATATGTTAATTTTTAAAAAGGTATTGTGTGATGAATTTTAATTCAACAATCTTCGGCCAGGTTATTGCATTTATGCTGTTTGTTTTGTTTTGTATGAAGTATATATGGCCACCAATTATGGCGGCAATTGAAAAACGTCAAAAAGAAATTGCTGACGGTTTATCTTTTTCAGAACGAGCTAAAAAAAACTTGGACTTAGCGAAAGCTGATGCGATAGAGCGACTGAAAAAAGCAAAAGTAGAAGCACAAATTATTATTGAACAAACTAATAAACAACGAATTCAAATGATTGAAAAAGCTAAAGTAGAAGCTGAAAGTGAACGTAATAAGATCGTTGCTCAGGCGCAAATTGAAATTAATGCTGAACGTAAGCGTGCGCGTGAAGAGTTGCGTAAACAAGTTGCTATGTTAGCAATTTTAGCTGCAGAAAAAATAATTGAACGTTCCGTTGATGTAGCTACTAATAGAAAAATCGTTGATAAATTGGTCAAAGAACTTTAAAGTAGGAAATGGGTATTATGTTTGAAATTACTATGCTTGCTCGCCCCTATGCAAAAGCAGCTTTTGATTTTGCTGTAGAAAATCAGGTTATTGATAAATGGCAAAATATGCTCACTTTTATTGATGAAGCAACCCGTAATCAACAAATAGGTAACCTGCTTTCTAGTTCAATAGCACCAGAAACATTAGCAAAAACATTTATCACTATTTGTGGTGATGAAATCGATGAACATGTTCGAAATCTAATTCGCATTATGGCTGAAAATAAGCGTCTAAGTCTAAGTACGCTACCAGAGATTTTGAAGCAATTCATTCAATTACGCGCTTTCCTGGAGTCAACCGTTGATATTAACGTTATTTCGGCTACTGAGCTAAATAAAAAACAGCAATTTAAAATTTCTGCAGCGATGGAAAAACGTTTATCGTGTAAAGTTAAGCTGAATTGCAAAATTGATAACTCTATTATCGCAGGACTCATTATTCACGCTGGAGACCTAGTTATTGATGGTAGCGTACGTGGGCGTATTGAGCGTTTAACTAATGTTTTGCAGTTTTAGGAGTAAGAAGATTACAGCATATGCAACTGAATTCCAGTGAAATCAGTGAACTGATCAAGCAACGTATTGCTCAGTTTAATGTAGTGAGTGAAACTCACAATGAAGGTATAATTATTTCTGTTAATGATGGGATCATTCGTATTCACAGTTTAGCTGAAATTATCTAAGGTGAGATAATCGCACTATCTGATAATCATCAAGCTATTGCACTCAATTTATAGCATGACTCAGTTTGTACTTTAGTCATATGACCATATGCAGAGTTAGCCGAATGTATGAAAGTAAAGTGTACAAGTTATATTCTCGAAGTATCTCTAGATAGAAGATTACTTGAATGAGTTGTTAACACCCTGGGTGAACCTATTGATGGTAAAGGATCTTTTGAACATGCCGGTTTTTCTAGTGTTGAAGTTATTACACCTGCCGTTATTGATCGTTAATCGATTGATCAACATGTAGAAATAGGATATAAATAAGTTGATGCTATGGATACCTATCTGGCGTGTGGTCATCGATGACTTAATCATTGGTGAGCACAAAACCGATAAAACAGCATTAGCTGTTGATGCCAACATTAAACAGCTTGATTCAGAAACAAAATGTATTTATGAGCAATTGAGCAAAAATTTTTAATTATTATTAATCTGGTACTCAAATTAAAAGAAACCCCCTCCATTGGCAATGTCGATAATACGATAGTTATGTTGGTACAGTATCTAAATCTGCAGCATTACAATAGTTTCGCTTTTATGCTGACTGTACAATGCAGGAATATTTTAGGAGGATGGGGACAAAGATACGCTAATTATTTATGATTATGATAATATCGCTAAACAAGCGATTGCTTATAGACAAATTTTACTATTGTTGCGGCATTCCATCTAGAGGTGATGGCTATCTTGGTTATGTTTTTTATCTTCATTCTTGTTTACTTGAGAGTGTGTACTTGGCGTGTTGTGTTAATGGTGAATATGTTAAAATTTACTAATTCTGAAATCAAAGGTAAAAGACGGGTTCATTAACGGCAACATTACCGATTATTGAAACATCAAGCTGGTGATGTTTCTACATTCGTGTACCTACTAATCTTATTTCAATTACAGATAAACAAATTTTCTTATAGTCTAACTTATTTAATCGCACGGTGTATTTGTGCCTGGCCGTTAATCTAGGAATATCAATATTATGTTTGTAGGCGGTCTTGCTGCTTAAACTAAGATTATCAAAAAATTATCTAGTTACATTCGTACTGCGTTTAGCACAGTATCACGAGTTAGGTTAGCTGTATTTTTAGAATTTGCTTCTAATTTATATGATACAACAGGTAAGCATCTTACCATGAAGAGAAAGTTACTGAATTATTGAAATAGAAACAGTACGCAGCAATATCAATTACACAGCAGGTATTATCTTTATTTGCTGCTGAACCTGGTTATCTAAAAGATGTTGAACTACCAAAATTAGTGATTTTAATACGTCATTGTCATTGCTGGCTGATGTTACTCATGAGTATTCTATCTTGCTGAAAGAAATTGATCAGACAGGTAAATATAACGATAAAATCAAAGCTAAGTTAAATACCTTTTTAATTTTTTAAGCAACTAAATCCTGGTAATTCTATTCGGCCTTTATTGAGAGGGTTTGTTTAATAAGGATAAGCTAAGAAATAGCGGACGCAAAAGAGATACTTCTAAGATCCGTAGTGTACAAAATACATAGAAGATCACTAAAGCGATGGGAGAGAGATGCTCGCCGCATCTAAAATGCAAAAAATACAAGAGCGTATGCTAGTTAGTCATACTTATGTAGAAACTATATGTAGTGTAATTGGTCACTTAACATTAAGTAATCTAGAATATAAAGATCTATATCTTAAAGAGCATGATGTTAAACGTATTGGTTATTTAATTGTTTTAATTGACCGTGGTTTATGTGGTGGCTTAAATATTAATTTATTTAAAAATTACTAATAGAAATGAAAACATGAATTGATAAAAGTGTTCAGATTGAACTGGCATTAATTGCTTCTAAAGCAGTTTCATTATTTAATGCTCTTGGTAGTAATATTGTTATTCAAGTAACAGATATGCAAGATATGATCCATCTCTGTCTGATTTTATTGGACACATAAAATTATGCTAGAAGCATATGATGAATGACATATAGATAAGTTATTTCTGATAACTAATAAATTTGTTAATACAATGACTCAATTTGTTAATACAATGACTCAAGTACCAACGATTACTCAATTATTGCCTCTACATACGAGTGATGATGCGATTTTAAAAAAGAAATATTTGGATTATTTATATAAACCTAATCGAAGAGATACTAGTAGATACCTTCTTTCATCGTTATATCGAATCACTAGTTTATTAGAGCATCGTTGAAAACTTAGCTAGTGAAAAAGGCTGCTTTTGAATGGTAGCAACAATGAAAGCACCTGCTGATAATGGTGGTAAGCTGATCAAGAAGTTGCAGTTTATTTACAATAAGGCTCGTCAAACCAGCACATTACTCAAGAACTTAGCGAAATAGTTTCGGGAGCTACCTCAGTTTAATGGCTAGGTTTACGAATTACGTAGAGGATTCAAGATGGCTACTGGAAAGATTATCCAAGTAATCGGCGCTGTACTGGATGTCCAATTTCCTCAAGATGCAGTACCAAAAGTGTACGATGCACTTGAGGTAATGAATGGTAAAGAAAAATTAATATTAGAAGTTCAGCAGCAATTAGGTGGAGGTGTTGTTCGTTGCATCGCGATGGGAACTTCTGATGGTTTAAAACGTGGTTTAGATGCTGTTGATTTAGCTCACCCAATCGAAGTGCCAGTCGGTAAAGCGACATTAGGACGAATCATGAATGTATTAGGTGATCCTATCGACATGAAAGGTGAGATTGGTGAAAAAGAACGTTGGGCTATTCATCGTGCTGCTCCAAATTATGAAGATTTATCTAATTCAACGGAATTACTTGAAACCGGTATCAAAGTTATGGATCTTATTTGCCCATTTGCTAAAGGTGGAAAAGTAGGATTATTTGGTGGTGCTGGTGTTGGTAAAACAGTAAACATGATGGAACTTATTCGTAATATTGCGATTGAGTATTCCGGTTATTCGGTATTTGCTGGTGTCGGCGAGCGGACTCGTGAAGGTAATGATTTTTATCACGAAATGATAGATTCAAATGTATTGGATAAAGTTTCTCTAGTTTATGGTCAGATGAATGAACCACCTGGAAACCGTTTACGTGTTGCTTTAACAGGATTAACAATTGCAGAAAAGTTTCGTGATGAAGGTCGGAATGTATTGTTATTTATCGATAACATCTATCGCTATACATTGGCAGGAACAGAGCTATCGGCATTGCTAGGTCGTATGCCTTCAGCAGTAGGTTATCAACCAACCTTAGCAGAAGAAATGGGTATATTGCAAGAGCGTATCACATCAACTAAAGCCGGTTCAATTACCTCTGTTCAGGCAGTATATGTTCCTGCTGATGATTTAACAGACCCTTCTCCAGCAACTACTTTTGCTCATTTGGATGCTACAGTTGTTCTTAGTCGTCAAATTGCGTCATTAGGTATTTATCCTGCTGTTGATCCATTGAATTCAACAAGTCGTCAACTTGATCCATTGATTGTAGAACAAGAGCACTACGATGTAGCACGTAATATTCAGTCTATTTTGCAGCGTTATCAAGAATTGAAAGATATCATTGCTATTCTAGGAATGGATGAGCTGTCTGAAGAAGATAAATTGCTTGTTGCACGCGCTCGTAAAATTCAGCGCTTCCTATCTCAACCATTTTTTGTAGCTGAAGTTTTTACCGGTTCACCGGGAAAATTTGTTTCTTTAAAAGATACTATCCATGGCTTTAAAGGCATTTTGAATGGTGATTATGATCATCTACCCGAGCAAGCGTTTTATATGGTAGGTTCTATCAAAGAAGCGCTAGAAAAATCAAAAAATTTATAATGTTGCTGATTGGAGATTAATATGCCTACAATGATTTACCAATCTTATTTGATAAGTGTTAAAAAGCACATGTTTGACGGTCTTCTCCAGAAAATCAAGCTGATAGATATATGCAGCAAATGAGGGGAGCATAGTAATATATCCTCAATATATATTACTGCTAAGTGCCATTAAGCCTAGTATGCCTATGACTTTGCTAGATAATTCGGTAAATAAAACCGGGGACCCTACACACCATGGAAGCTGAAGCTACTCAGCCATCATTTTAATTAACTAATATATTAAATATGAAATTCCTTACTAATAACTCTCTGATTATCTTACCTTATTAGGTAATTCTCACTAATTTCATACTCGCAGGCAAAGGTTTCATAGCATTTAGCTTCATCCGATAAAAGGATAGATTCTTTATCGATGATAGGCTCAAGAAAACGCCTAACACACTCTGCATTAAAGTCTTCAAGAATCTCATTGCTTACATGACTTTGTCGATCTCTGGCGATTAAGACCATGCGATTCGTTCTTTCATTTTATCTCTTCCTCTCTAGTATTTTCTAGCTTTCCTATATTGGAATATAACGCTTCCCTTTAAAGGATTCAAAGAAAAATGTTTCATCGACTTCAACAATAGTACTTAATACATTTATGTTAGCTGTCACCGATGAAACAAAGAAACACTGACGCACCATATCTAAACTCTGTTTTTAAATCAATGCCTATTTGTTTAGCTGACTCACTTAAAATCAATCTATTCAACATACATGCAGATAACTAAATCATTTACCTTATGATGATCTAGTTTCTCCATAGGACTTCACAGTAAGATTATTAAATTTTTTCCTGCAATCGTGAATTTTGCTACGATATATCACTATAACCCTAATGAATTTATCCTCCAGCGAATAACATATTTAGTGTGATAATATGGCAAGGATAAAGTATCACGAGTTGATTTAATGTATGAATCAAGATCATCTGATAGATTGTTACCGAACAAATTAATGAGATCTAGCTCTATTGGTGGCAAGGAGTGAGGAAAGAGTCTCTTTGATCTGTATGACTGTTTGCTTTTTCATGGCAACCTCTATAGTAAAAATTCTTCATCAGTAGAATGGATTTCTACCAACAACCTTTGCCAACATAACATATTTCCCCAGGCCACCAATGAGGCCTTTTTAGATTCTATGGCTATATCGAGATCTGAAGCATATCCTACAACGGTGCTATAAATTTTCCAGCATGTTCAAGTAGATAATCTCGCTTATGCGTAATTTACTCCTTCAGTTCATCTTCTGTGGAGCAGCGAGGAAGAAGCTGAGTATGGATAAAATACCATTATTCAGTTATGGCCAACCTCTTTAAGCCATTCTAATACTACTACTATATGCTGTATTGCTACATCAATGATAAAAGCCGCTGATGTTTTATAACTAATTGAGCGTATTACCTGTTGTCTTCATACTCAACTTTCATCGTCTTTGCCTGAAAAGTTTTTTTGTATTCATACGGTCTCCTGACCATTTTCAGATATAAGAAAATCGCACCAACAGAAACACTTCTAGTGTTTTTTCATAAAAATCACTACGATAATCCCATAATATTTTTAATATTTTCATCAGATGAACCACACATTTATTCAGTTACCATTGATATTTTTTGTATGATACGCCGCTAAACAGAATTAGGATATTCATCAGTATTAAAATTAATTATACCTGTAATCACATGCAGTAGCCTCATCACGATAACCACACCCGGCCCTCGCTATATCTTAACTTCTTGCATATTCCCTATGCCACAATTAAATATTAGGCAGAAAGGTATTATTAAGCCATCCACTAAGATTTCCTTCCAAATAATTGCCTAATGAACATCACCATTTTTTAATAAACAGCGGTTATTGCACACCCCATGAGATATGCAAATTGCTATAGGTATTAATTCGTGCCATCAACTTCAGCATTCCCTAAGCCAATGGAGACTGATATTACTCCAGTCTCCAACTTTTATATTATTGGCATAAAATACCACCTTGCCGTCACCATTAGCTCGTACTCCTGAATTGTTATCGGCAATATGCACTGATTGGCTTACATGGAGGTTTCCGAAGAGTTATTAGTAAATCTGATGTATGACGGTCATGGGAGTCACAGGCTACACTCACGCTCTAATCCTTTATGAATCTTCTTCTCCATCCTTAAATTAGACATTGTTTCCCACCAAGGAGGTCAGAGCAGGTCAAAAACCCCTTAGCCGATTCCAGCTTTTCTAAACAGACTCTAGCACCCAATAAATACCATTGAAAGGGTTGTTTTTCTTTAATTATAGTTCTTCGCACATCGGATTAGTAGCCTCACACTATCGTAAAAACCGATTCAATTGGATTTGTCATTCTTATTGTGACCCCTACTGCTCTGACGGGAAGTCGTAGAGTGCCAGCAATTCTTCTCGATCTTTTTTCAGCTTCTTCATCGCTGCAGGATACTTCACTAAAAACATTACCAATAAAATATCAATGGCTTTAAGCGGCATCATTTCTCTCTGCTAGCCAGACCTGCCGCAACTCAGCTTTAACTTTCGTTTACATGTAAACCAGCACATTAGCTGTTTTGTGTACCCAATAGCATTCGTTGGTGCTGCATATCTGGGAATATCTTTGCCATTCTATGCTAAAAAACATAGGACACCGTTTCCCCTAGCAAGCCTAGGAGATACGGTTAAACCACTCCATCATAGGCCATTGAGAAGTTCGCCAAGTTTTGCTTTTGACTCTCGATAACTATCTTAGATCGTAACAAACTCCTTACGTCCATGTTCAGTAACGCCAATAATGACTAGCAGACAAAGGCGATCCTATTGCCTTAGAGGACTATCAATCCCATTGGCAAAGAAATAAACGTAACGCGTATCGCTTAAATTACGCAGGCACTATTGTCTGTGCTCTTTAAGGCATTGCTGTTTTAGTTTGCTTGTACTGGCAAAAGAGAAGCATGTGCTTTTTCACCGATAAAACCCCTACTAGAGCTTTGTAAAAATCACTCCTGAATAGGGCCTAGCGCGGTACTGCTACCATGCTATGGTAGCAACTTTTCACGCTTTTGCACGCTTTAGATAAGGCGCTAGCAATAAGCTCTTAAAACATATTTTATTGCTGCTGTAATCCCTGACCTTAGGCACTTTAATCTCAACATCACAACTATCAGTCTGTATAGTTAGCTGTGGTAAATAATTATTATGGACGATGGCATAAACGGCAGTGTCGACAAGGCTGCGTGCAACATCTTGTTGCAGCATAGAGTTTTGACCTCAACATTCAAATGCGGCAGTGGCTATCAGCTGCCTGGCAGCCTTACAAATAAGTTCATGCAAGGGATCTCACAGCTAATATCTAGTTTCACTGATATCTACCTGTATGGTAGATTTTTCATGGCATATCATCTATCTATTGTTGAAATCATACACGAAATCAATCACAAGAATACGCCAACATCTCTAAAACCACATATACAAGAAATGAGCATAACTCAGGATCAAATAGCTTCTATACCCCACCCCTCCTCAGCTACCAAATTTAACACAACAAAATTACCTCTATCAGTTGATAATAAACGAATTAATTTTTACTCACCGAGGATTAGTTAAATATCACTTAACAACATTGACTGATCAATTAATTTATCATCGATACTTTTCTTCACGATAAATGCCAATAACATTAAGACCATAAACTGAGTACAAATTTAATTTCTTGCAATGTACTGCCTAATAACTCAGATAGGGCCCCTAAGATAGGGGCACTAAGGAAAACTTAGCCATTCCGACTTCAGGTAAACGAGCGGAAAAATATTTACCTGTCAAAATCATTGATGCTAATCTTTGTTCATCATAAAATTCATTGAGATCAACTTTATTATCAGACATATCGACTAATAACACATCACGTTCATGTAACTCTGTTGAAACCGTTATACTTAGCATAAGTATATGAAAACGATGTAAACAGCTCAATACCACAATAACCTTTGGCTATGTTGTGCCAAATGTTATTGTATAGAAATTCCTTATCCTATATGAAGGATTTTCACTACAGAGCTTAGCATGAAAAACCAAACAGTCATACAGATCATCAAAGAGACTCTTTCCTCACTTCTTGTCAACATAAAATTATATATCATTAATTAGCTCAGTGAGAATCTATCAGATAATGTCGATTTATACATTGAAGCAAGTCATTCCACTTTATCCTTTCTATATTATCATACTGAACATGTTATCCATACTGGATAAATTCATTAGGGTTATAGTGATATCGTAGTACAATTCTCAATTACAGGAAAATATTTAACAATCTTACTGAAGTCCTCTGGCAAAACTAGATCACAAGGTAAATGATTTAGTTATCTGCATGTATGTTGAATAGCTTAATTTTGCTGGAGTCAGCAAAACAAAGAGGCATTGATTTAAAAACAGAGTTTAGATGGAGCGTCACTACTTCTTTGCTTCAGCGGCGACAGGCAACATAAATGCACTAACTGCTAGTGTTGAAGTTGACAAAATATTTTTCCATGAATCCTTTAAAGAGAAGCATTATATCCCATCTAGGAAAGCTAGAAAATACGAGAGAGGAAGAGATAAAATGAAATAACGAATCGCATGGTGTCTTAATCGCCCGAGATCAACAAAATCATGTAAGTAATGAGATTCTTGAAGAGTTTAATGCAGAGTGTGTTAGGCATTTTCTTAAGCCGATCATCGATAAAGAATCTATCCTTTCTCGGATGAAGCTAAATGCTATGAAAGCTTTGCCTGCGAGTATGAAATTAGTGAGAATTACCTAATAAGGTAAGATAATCAGAAAGTTATTGGTAAGGAATTTCATATTCAAAATTTTAACAGTTATATAACCCAATTAAAAATAGCTGATTAAATTCCATGGTGTAGGGAGTTTCCCCCCTCCCCGTTTTATTTACCAAATTATTTGTACTGAAGGAGATAGATTGTTTGAAATTACACAAATAAAATATAGATGTGGCTCTATATATTCTCTGCGAGCAAAGCAACAATCTTTGCCAAAGATAGCCTAATATTTATAACATAACATATGCTTAAATATAATGCATCGAAAAGTAGCCTATTAACACGGATGGGAAACAGCTGGAGAGATGCCTAAACAACGGACATGATCTGGTTATCTTATAATTACAAATAAAGTCATGAAATGTTTGCCGATAAAGATCAGTACCCACCGTAATTTCGCAGTTAGCTAATTTTTGATGAACTAACCACATATAAATAATTACCAGCAGCAACAAGCACCGAAATTCCAATCGTCTGGGTAATGGCAAAGGATTTAAATCCTGCATAACCCTCCATAAACAGTTCACTGTTAAGTATCATATTTTGTGGTGTCGCTAAACTAGCGTTATCATACTACTGATAAGACAAGCAAAGCCTAATGGCATTATCAAACGTTCTGGTGGATTTTTGTTTGTTTAGCAAAATCAAGAACAACCTGAATAAAAATGACAACAATGCCGGTTGAACTTATAAAAGCGCCTAAAGCTGCAACTGTGATCATTAAAAATTAGTATTTTATTTTAATTATTATCAACTACGCCAACTAACATCTATCACCCAACTTGATAGGCTACCCGTCCAGAGTAATCCATTACTAAAAACAAAAAGTGCCTCAATTAGCAGCACATTAGCATAAATAAAACCAATTATTTCTTATTTAAGCATCAGTGTTCATGCTTAATCAATTAAATCCCTCTTTAATTGAAGATAAAAACAATTCATTCTTGCTAAAAAAAGATAGAATCGGTTTATTGAATCTATTGTAAGTGAAAACTATCATCGGATAGTATAGTTCTTAACCTAACACAATAATTTTAGAGATATTAACCCTAGGGTTAATAGCTAGGTAATCCCTTCGTCTTTTCTCTATTTTATTCATTCTTTCTAAGAATAATTCCATTGCCTGTTTTTTTACCTCCACCCCGATTTTTCTGGTTTTTTACTGACCTTCATCTCCAGCGCCTTATACACCTTCTGCAATAGTATTTCCTCGTTTACAATTTAACAAGAAAGCATAGTAACGGAGCATTTTAAAATGCTTAGCCGGAATATAGCTAATATAAATAGCGACTGATCATCTCTTTTGTTGCCTTACTGTCTGGTAGCGGTGTTGTTGAGTGCGGTTGTCATAGTAATGACACGTGTGGCACCACCTCTGTAATGCCATAGTTTTTATTCGGATACAGACGGAGATATTTAAGGTAACGGCTGAGGTATTTCACGCCTATGATGCCACGCCCCTTTTGTTTTTTTAGCAAAGTGCATTTTTTAGTAATCTCCTCCGTATTGCGCCTTTAAGTAACGCCGCCACTCTTTCCTATCTCGGATATGCCACAGTCTAGGAAGACTTCTTAAATTTATCAGCTCATAGCTATGATGTACTAACCAGATAACAGCGCATCGTTAAATTTCTTCGACTGTTTTTTTTAAAACAGCTAATGCCATACAGCATGTTTAATATCCATAGCGCCAAGGCTAACGGAGACATGAACATGCGGATATTAATTGACTTGTCAAGCATAAGCCTAGAAGGCAAAAAAGATACTAATTTCGATACCCTGTTTTCTGTACCAACTACAACATAGTTGGCAGCTCAGGCCGCGCGCTAAACATGGCTTAGAGTAGCCGGCCAGTTTTATTGTTAAAAAAAGGCTAAAAAAGATGGGTATCCTAAAACTAATGTCTTGCCAATTACAATTGAGAAAAATATGAAACCTACTGTGTGTGCTAACCACTGCTCCGTTACTTTGAAACCCAATGAACTGCAAACTTTTGTTTTCTAACTACACATTTGCTAGAAAAAAGGCACTACGAACATTCAGGAAAAGCACAGCAATAGCGCCGGAATACACCACACACCCCCCAATTCCACAAAGTTATGATCATTTCTAGTGTATAAAGTTTCAGAAATGGTAGTATATCTTCTACTAATTGATTTCGTGAATAATTTCAAGAATATAAAGATGATATACTATAAAAAGTCTACCATACAGCTATCTGTAAAACTAGATATTACCTTTAATACCTTGCATAAACTCATCCGTAATACTGGCAGGCAGGTGATGGCCACCGGCTGTTGAAGCCTGAGCTAAAAGAGCATGCTGCAACAACATGGTGAACGACACCTTGTCAACTGGCGTCCATGTTCGTCGTCCGTAGTGATTATGGTGGCCATACAGTGAACTATACAAAGTAGTATCGGCGATATTGAGATTAAAGTGCCTAAAATCAAGGATCGCAGCGGTAACGGAATATACTTCAACAGCTTGTTGCTACCGCTTTATCTGAAGCGTGAAAAAAAACGGCGAAGAGTTGTGTGCTAGCACATGCCTGTATTACCCCACTCCTTACGAAGCATATCCGTGATGATTTTATGAATCGATGATGAGGGGTTTCTAGGTAAAAAAGCACATAGTTTATGCCAGTACTATCAGGAGATTAAAACAGGAATGCCTTGAAGAACAAAGGCAATGCTGCCTGGGTGATTTAAGCAAGATATGCTATGTTTATTTCTTTGGCAATGGCATATATACTCCTGTCAGGCAAGATGATCACCTTTGCCTGCTGGTTATTATCTGCCTCACTAAACATGGACATAAGGCGCTAGTTGTGGTTGAAGATGCTTATCAAAAATTAGAAGCGAACTGGGCCTAACTTCTTAATGACCTGTGAGCAGGTGGCTTAAGCGTATCTCTCTCAGGCTTGCTACAGGAGATGGTGCCCTTGGTTTTTGGAATCCTCAATGGTGCAAAGATATTTCCGGATACGCAGCATCAATGCTATTGGGTATATAAAACAGCTAATCTGCTTCCTTTATTCTAAAAAGACATACAACTAAAAGTTAAGGCTGAGCTACGGAACAGATCTGGCTACGAAGAAAGCTGTGATGGCGCTAATAAGCACCTTGATATTTTGTTGACAAGTTTTTCAGTGAAGTATCCTGCAGAAATGAAAAAGCCAAAAAATCGAAAAGAACTGCTGGTATTCTAGGACTTCCCCTCAGAGCAGTAGTGATCAATAAGAACGACAAATTAAATTGAATCAACTTTTGCGATAGTGAGGCTACGAAGGAGCAGACATGCAAAAAACTGTGAATCCTAGAAAAAATTGAGGGCCGAAATTGGGGACGCGCGGACGCATTGTGCTGTATAGTCTCTTTTGGTTTGTCATAAAAAGATTCAGTAAGCTTACACCATAATAACTTTTCGGATAAAAAGGAGATCATAAAACACTTCAGTAAATAAACGGTATAATACGGGAATTTACAAGAAGTCACCCTGATTTTCTGGTTTTACGTTTTTTGGAACACTTATTCCAAGCTATTTGGATTAATTTCCTGAAGAAATTAACATAATAAAAATATCAAACAGTACTCAAATCAGTAACTTCCTAGAAGAACCCACTAGCTGAATCAGTGGGTGAGATCGCTAACGCATAGCGTGCTACTTTTGCAATTAACACTAAAAAGCTGCAATGATTAATAATGCAACAACATCCATACAAATTTTCTTAATCATAAAAAGAGTGACAATTATTAGCACTAAAATTAATACCTATCCAGCTAGCTATTCAAAATGATCTAAAATTAAGTCTATTCATAAGACTAATTTGTTATATATAACGAAAATTCACACCGGCCTAATTTATAAAACTGAGATATTTTTATCGCTGAGTCACAGTAACAATACCTTGGTCATCTGGTTTTGAAATATTTAATTCAGTAAATGAATTAATAATTAGTGAAATTTCTTCTAGCCGTGACATACTTGCTGCTTGCGCATGAACAGCAATTACCTGGCAGCCGGCATCTAAAGCAGAATAGATTCCTGCCTGTGCATCTTCAACTGCAATACAGGCTTCATTGGGTAAATTTAGTAGTTGTGCACCAAGTAAAAAAGGATCTGGGTGTGGTTTACCTTGTTTTACCCGTTCAATTGTAACCCAGTGTTTTGGTTTCGGCAAGCCGGCAACTTTACTTCGATTAAAAGCAATCGGAACTGTACCAGAAGTAACTATTGCCCATGGAATAGAAACTGCATTTAGTTGTTCAAGTACATCAATTACGCCAGGTAGTGCCACAATACCTGATGTATTGGCTGCTTCCATATTTTCTAGCCAATAAAAAATTTCATCAATTTCAGCTTCTGTAGCATTTGGCATAAAATGACGGATAGAAGTTATTGCCGGTTTGCCATGAATATAGTGTAAAACATCCATTTTTGATACACCAATTCGACGACTAAATTCTCGCCAACAATGTTCAACATTAGGTAATGAATTAACCAGGGTACCATCTAAATCAAATAGAAATCCCTTACATTTTAATACCATTGATGCTCCTCAGATAAATCATGCCTTAATGATTTAATTAATTTCTAGTGCACAAAGATGATCTTTATGTGGACAAGATGTCAAAACTTTTAATATTTTTAGATACTAATCTCCTACATCTGTGTTTAAATATTAAAATCATCGCTATCAACCACAATAATAAAATAACGATAGCAACCTTCACTATTGACTAAAAAAGAAACATAATTAAGATAATGATGCTTCGGTAATAGGATCAAAACCTAAAAAGATAACTCTTATATCCATATCCATGATCTTAACTTTAAACGATAAGTTTCTCCTGGAAACTTTTAAGGCATGATATATTCCATAATATTAATTATAATCTGGCAATTTTTCTGATAACTCAGCAAAATTCTATGTTAACTCTTTTATTTGCAAGCAAAATACCCACCTATTTATTAGTTTAATATCGTTGATAATATTTTAGGTTAAATCATAATCAAGTTTGATTAGGGTTTTATTCTGTTTAGAGAGAATTAAGGATTCTGCATTAGTTCGATTATGCCTTGCTCTCTACCTATACTTGAAAATTTAGTAGATCATCACATTACATCCTTCCTTTTATAGGGTTATAGGGATAACTTACATTTTATTGATCTAAAAAGGCTTTTTTATCTTTAAGCATTAAAAAATATATTTGCTAATTACTAGTTATCTCTAGTACTAATAATTTAACTAAGTAACCATTAAATTATATGATATAACATCAACAAAAAAGCGATCTAATTATTTACTGCTAATGCCTAATAAGTCAGTCTTCTCCTTTAAGGGGTGTAATGCTAATTCCTGCTTAATTAAAATTTTTACGTATTTCCTAAAAGTAACTCAGTAATGCTGATGGTAATTGCTTAACTGAACGCTTCCCACTAAACCACCATAATCCCTAAAATATAAGCTACAAGCAAAAAGCATTATCACATCATAGCCGGGTGGGTGTGCTGTTCTCCCAAGCTTTACCGCCTTTTACAATCTCTAAAGTAAAAGTAAAAATAGCAACAGCAAAAATATAACAATTACAAATATCGGCTAGCACAATGATCTCAGGCGATGCTCAGGAAAATAGGCATTAAATATATTTCCAACGGAAATATCTTGAAATAACTGGCAACCTAAAGTTTTAATTTTTATAAAAACCCGGGGCGTTTTTTATCTGGTATAGTATTTATTAATACCTCACATCACTTCAATCTATTTCTCATACAAAATTTAAAAAAATATATAAAGCATAAAATCTTTTTAGTAGAATTTATTAGATAATATTGCGTGCCTGAAGGCACGCAATATTATCTATAGAAAAAACTTATATCATATAAAGTTTATATTTTGTCTATTACTATGTTTTCAATTCATAATATTATTACTATATTGCATCTTTAATATCAATATTGGAACCATAGTTATTTAGTCAATAAATATGATAAAAATATCATAGTATTGCCTAATTATGATATTAATCATTCAATATGATCCCTTGGATAAACTAGGCTTACTAGCATTCAATTAAATTAATGTTTATTAACTCTAGTCTTCCTGGTTAATCTGATAAAAGAAGACTTCATGATAACAATAGAGTAGGTAATTCCATGTCAAGTAAGCTAGTACTTGTCCTCAACTGCGGTAGCTCTTCTCTTAAATTTTCTATCATTGATTTGATTAATGGTAAAGAACAAGTATCTGGTTTAGCAGAATGTTTTCATCTACCAGAAGCCCGCATTAAATGGAAAATAGATGGCACTAAAAATAAAGCTGCTTTATGTACAGGAGCTGGCCACAGTGAAGCGATGGCTTTCATTGTTAATAAAATTCTCACTCAAAAACCAGAATTAACTCAAGCTATTTCTGCTATTGGTCATCGTATTGTTCATGGCGGTGAAAAATTTACCAAATCAGTTGTTATCAATGATGAAGTCGTTGAAAGCATCAAAGCATCTATTCCATTTGCTCCATTACATAATCCTGCTAGCATTATTGGACTTGAAGAAGCTAAAAAAGCATTTCCACATTTAAATAATAAACATGTAGCTGTATTTGATACCGCCTTCCATCAAACTATGCCGGTTGAAGCTTATTTATATGCTCTGCCTTATAATCTTTATCAAGAGCATGGTATCCGCCGCTACGGTGCACACGGAACCAGCCATTATTATGTCTCCCAGCAAGCAGCTAAAGAACTGAATAAATCGATCAATGAACTGAATGTGATCAGCAGCCATTTAGGAAATGGCGGATCAGTTACCGCTGTAGTTAATGGGCAATCTGTTGATACCTCTATGGGCCTAACCCCGCTAGAAGGGTTAGTGATGGGAACCCGGAGTGGTGATATTGATCCAGCTATTGTGTTCCACCTTCATGACGCCTTAGGTATGAGTGTTGATAAGATCAATACATTATTAACCAAACAGTCTGGGATACTTGGATTAACTGAAGTCACTAATGATTGTCGTTATGTTGAAGACAATTATAAAACTAAAGCAGATGCAAAGCGCGCGATGGATGTTTATTGTCATCGTTTAGCCAAATATATCGCCGCTTATTGTGTATTAATGGAAGGCCGACTAGATGCTATTATCTTCACTGGTGGTATCGGCGAAAACTCAGCTCTGGTACGTGAATTAACTCTAAAAAAATTATCTTTAATTGGTATTAAGTATGATCACGAGCGCAACTTAGCTACCCGTTTTGGCAAATCAGGGAAGATCACAACGGATGAGAGTATTCCTGCTCTGGTTATTCCAACCAATGAAGAGTTAGTTATTGCTCAAGATGCGAGCCGCCTAACGACATAAATAGATTAGAAACTACCAGTTTATTTATTGGCAGTACTGAGTTAAAGATTTTCAATTGTTAAAGAGGTACCTGTGTCTCGTACAATAATGTTAATACCGACTAATATTAGCGTTGGCTTAACCAGCGTCAGTTTAGGGGTCGTCCATTCAATACAGCAAAAAGAAATTAGCCTAACGGTTTTTAATCCCATTGCTCAATCCCGTTTTGGTAATAAAGATCAAACAACTGAAGTATTACGCTCCCATTCTAATGTTCAGGTCACTGAACCACTAAAAATGAGTTATGTTGAATCTTTGCTGGCTAATGATCAAAAAGATATTTTAATGGAAGAAATTGTTGCCAGTTATCATGACAATACGCAACAGGCTGAAGTTATTTTGATCGAAGGTTTAATGCCCACATGTAACCACACTTTTGCCCAATCGTTAAATTATGATATAGCTAAAATGCTGTGTGCTGACGTTATTTTTGTTACTATGTTAGGTAATAATACAGCAAAACAGTTAAAAGAACGCATTGAATTAACCCGCGCAGAGTTTGGTGGTGGACAAAATAAAAATATCACCGGAGTGATTATTAATAAACTCAATGCACCGGTTAATGAACATGGCTGTACTCGGCTAGATTTATCTGAAATATTTGATGAGTCAACAAAACCAAGAATTAAAAAAATTAATACCAAAACATTACCTAACAATAGTCCGCTGCCAATATTGGGTTGTATTCCGTGGAATTTTGATTTGATAGCCACTCGTGCTATCGATATTGCAAACCATCTACATGCCACCATCCTCAATGAGGGTGCATTACAAACTCGGCGCATAAAATCGATTATTTTCTGTGCTAGAAGTGTACCAAATATGGTTAAGCTATTTCGTCCAGGCACATTGCTGGTGACTTCTTCTGATCGCCATGATGTTATTGTATCTACCTGTTTAGCCGCCATGAATAGCATCGAAATTGGCGCGTTACTCTTAACTGACGGTTACCCAATTACTAAGCAGATACACAATCTCTGTCACCGTGCTTTCCAAACAGGTTTACCGGTACTGATGGTAAATACCAATACCTGGCAAACTTCATTAAGTCTACAAAATTTCAGCTTAGAAGTGCATGTAGATGATCATGAGCGGATTGAAAAAATCCAAAACTATGTTGCTTTACATATCGACAAAAAGTGGATCAATTCACTAACTTCTGATTCAGAACGCCCAAAACGGCTATCACCGCCAGCTTTCCGTTATGAATTAACCAAACTAGCGCGTAAAGCTAACAAACGTATTGTGCTACCAGAAGGTAATGAACCCCGTACGCTACAAGCGGCAGCCATTTGCGCAGAAAGAGGCATTGCCACCTGTATATTGCTGGGTGAACCTGATGAAATAAAACGGGTTGCTACCGCGCAAGGGATTGAATTAGGCGCCGGCATTGAAATTATGGCACCTAAATCAGTACGGAAAAATTATGTTGAGCGTTTGGTTGAGCTGAGAAAAAATAAAGGAATGACTGAAATTATCGCGCGCAAACAGTTAGAAGATAATGTTGTCTTAGGCACTATAATGCTGGAAAAAAATGAAGTTGATGGTTTAGTTTCTGGCGCCGTTCATACTACAGCCAATACTATTCGTCCAGCATTGCAACTGATCAAAACTATACCAACTAGTTCAATCGTCTCCTCGATATTCTTTATGCTGTTACCTGATCAAGTATTAGTTTATGGTGACTGCGCAATAAATCCAGACCCAACAGCCGAACAATTATCGGAAATTGCCATCCAGTCCGCTGACTCTGCCAAAGCATTTGGTATTGAGCCACGCGTGGCAATGATCTCTTATTCTACAGGTAACTCAGGCGCAGGCAGTGACGTAGACAAAGTGCGTGAAGCAACCAGTTTAGTACAAGCAAAACGGCTAGATCTGCTGATTGACGGACCATTACAATATGATGCCGCCATTATGGCCGATGTGGCTAAATCTAAAGCGCCAAATTCACCGGTAGCAGGCCAAGCTACAGTATTTATTTTTCCAGATCTCAATACTGGTAACACCACTTATAAAGCAGTACAACGCTCAGCTAATCTGGTTTCTATCGGCCCAATGCTACAAGGGATGCGCAAACCTGTTAATGACTTATCCCGTGGCGCACTGGTTGATGATATCGTTTATACCATTGCCATTACCGCCATTCAGGCAAGGAAAAATCAAAATAACTGATTTTCTCGCTAAATAAAAAAGCTGAAATACAATGGGCTTCAACTTTTTTGTTGACTTAATATTTTATTAAAACTAAGCTTAAGATATGATTAAAAAATTTGGTGTATGGCGATTCAAGCTACATTCTACTCTGATGCTTCGTGAATCTGTTCTCTATCATTAAATTGGAGATTGTTTATCATCACCAAGAGTTACAAGCACAGCTGGTTAAATCCTATTCTTAGCTGCTTTCCAGCGTTTCTAAAGAAACGAGAGCACTTTAAATACCATTGAAAGGCTTCTTTTTTTAAACCACAGTTCTTCGCAAGTCGTCCGTCGGCTTCGGTAGCCTTACTGTCAGAAAAGGTAATTCAATCTGATTTGTCGTTCTTATTTAATACCAAGTGCGCTTACGGAAAATCATAGAATTCTAGAAGTTTCTTCTCGATCTTTCTCCATGTTCTTCATCGCTTGTAGGGTACTTCGCTGAAAACTTTTCCAACAAAAGATCAATGGCGTTATTAGTTGCATTACGGATTTCTACTAATCAAAGCTTTCTCGGTTCAGCCTTAACTTTCAGTTGTATGACTTTGTGGAATGAAGCTGGGCCACTCGCAGGCTATTATAAGAAGTTTTGGCAAGTTTGCTTCTAACTCTCGATAAGCATCTTCGACTGCAGCAACTAGCGCTCCTTATGTCCATGCTCAGTAACGCCTATAATGAGCAGCAGGAAAGGTAATTATTTTGCCTGAAATGACTATAATCCTATCGCCCAAAAATAAACGTAGCGCGTATCGCTTAAATCAAGCATTGCACACCCATTGACAGTGCTCTTCAAGCCATTGCTATTTTCAGTCTGCTGATGGTAATCTAATAGAAAAATCATGTGATTTTCTCTGAAAAGAGCGACCAAGAGCTTTGTAAAAATTAGCGAGAAAGATGTCTCGCAAAAGTACAAGCCATGATATCAAGCAACACTTCGACGCTTTTTGCACGCTTCATAATAAGACGGTAATAACGAGTTATTAAGGCATATTCCGTTGTCGATGCGATCCCTGACATTAGGCACTTTAATCTCAACATCCCCAATACCTGTCTATATGGTTCGCTATGGTAAATAACCCTTAGATAGGACGACAGGCATAACGCCACCGCCGACAAGGCTCGGCGTTCAGGATGTTGTCTAAGTATAGCTCCGAGGTCACAGGCTCAACGTCGGTGAGTTATCAGCTACCTGTCAGCATTACAAATGAGTTGACGCAAGAGATCAGAGGTAATATCTTGGTTCGCACCTACCTGTTTACCTGTAGGATAGACTTTTCATGACATATCATCTCTCTGTTGTTGAAATCATTCACGAAATCAATCAACAAAATACGCTACTATTTCAGAAACCTGCATACATCAAAATTGAGCATAATTCAATGCAGTTGTATCCAGCGTCATCGGCTTGGTATGAGGCGTTGCTAAAAATCCTAGATAATCATGACCAGAGACGGATAATACTTACGTCTTGAAAAATCGGAGACCGAGAGTTGGTTGCACGCACTACTGTATGCTATTTTTGTATCATAAAAAATTCACTCGATCTATTATCATTAATTTTTAGATGGAGATCTCATAAAAGGCTTTGGATAAACAGGCAGTTTTACACCTGAAGTCGCGTGTTAAAGTACCTGATTTACTTGCTTTAGATTTTTTTAGGAGATTTATTCCGAGCCATTTGAATAAATTCCTAAAAAATTAACATATCGCAAAGTATAAAATAGTATTCAGATCATGAACTTCCTAGAAGGAGCGTAGGGTAGTAGCTGCACACCACTCATATCATAGTAAGCTACGTTCTGATGTAGTTTCGCCAGAGAACTTCTACTAATATTATTAAATGTTTTCCTAGAATCGTGGATTCTACAACGATATCGCTATAACCCTAATAAATGTCCCAAGCAGATAACATCTTCACTGTAATAATATGAGCAGAATAAATTGGAATAAGTTGCTTCAATACATAAATCCACATTATCTAACAGATTATTTCGAGCCAATTAATCATATACAGCTTATGTTGATAGGGAGCGAGGAAATAGTCTTTTTGATCTGTATGGCTATTTGCTTTTTCATAGCAAACTCTGTAGCAAAAATTCTTCAGACAGTAGAAGAGATTTTTATCATTTTGTCCTTTAGCAACGGTAAGTTCGGATATCCCATAACGCTTAGCAAAAGTAAATTCAGGCTCTTTGCCTCCCTGAAGAGCAGCTCCACGATTTTAGGTCTTCTGTAGTTACCTGAGAGGATGGATGCTCATCATCATGATATTTTCCATCAACTATATCTATCAGTAGCTATCTTGGCATAAATAGGGCTGTACGCCGCGATGCACGCTATCCAGTAAAATACTGGACCAACAATTAGTTTATGTGCAGCAGCTGGAACCAATTTTCTATTTTATTGCATCATGGATGCAAATCTCGCTACCTTCTCTTGACTGGTATTATATATCCAATTATTTTTCAATATTAATTGGCATCCTACAATATATCAAAGTACTACCTTTTATTATTAAAATAATAGAAATATTACTGGCTAAAGTAAATGGTATGGGAAAGCTAGAATCTTTTAATGTGGTCAATTCATTAATTCTTGCTCAGTCAGAAAATTTATAGCTTATAAAGATATATTGAATCGAATGTCTAAACGCCCTATGTATATAATGACGGCAACAACTATGTCGACGGTTTCTATGCCGATTGTCGACACTTATTTATATTGGAATTCTTGATCCTAAGTATCTCTCTGCCGACGCTGATTATGAATATGTTTAGTATATTTATTATCCTATCCTTAATTAATCCCTATTCAGTTGATGAAGAAGATATTCAAGTCTATTATCTTCATAATGGACAAAGTTTTTTGAAACATTAGGCGAATATATTCTAGCTGATTTTAAAATTTCTTTGATTATAGTGGCAATGTTGATAGGGTTTATTCTGATAATTGCCTGAATCACTGCCATTTTCAGTACAGTGATAAAAATAAGCTTTCAGTATTGTTTAGGCTACCTGTTTTATCCATTAGCTTAGATTTTTGTATATCTTGCTGAAGATCCACTTAAAGTGGATGCTATTATGGCCACAAAATTAGTGTCTAATAAATTTATCGCTATGCATACATTTGAAGCAAATTGCTGTTGAATTCTCCCCCTGTTCAGTGAAGATTTTGTTGATTTTTAATTTCTTTGCTAACTATTTCATTAATAGGCATTGATGCAAGAGCAATAAAAGGGTTCAATGAAAAGCAGGGAAATGTTATTTCTAGTTTTGCCTTAAGATTATTATATTGTTCCATGCTACTCAGCTTCTTATCGGCAGCAATAATGGAATTAGTTTTATAATAATTTAATTGTGTTTTTCAAAGCGGCATTTTTCTTAATTAATAATTATCACGTTTTGCTCTAGCCATATTCAACCAATATACTGGAATTCTGCCTGTAAAAAACAGGATCTGATCGATATAGCTAATACCATTATGCCCTTCTCTTTTTATAAATAAAAAAGAGAGGTTTTGATCTCAATTTAAATGTACTTGACTGGAATTTAAATTTGGTGGAGCTAAGCGGGATCGAACCGCTGACCTCTTGCATGCCATGCAAGCGCTCTCCCAGCTGAGCTATAGCCCCCTTATAAAGTCGATTAAAATTTTTTATTATATGCCAAGATGAATAAGAATGTCAATTGATTAATAAGAAAATAGTGCTTAATCGTTGAAAATATTTATAAAACCTGGTATAAAGAAAAAAGATACACTAATAATATTGTCCCTATTATATTAATCTAATTTTATTACCTAATACTATTTTCATGCTCATTAATATAAACCAAAGCTTTATTAATGCGTTTTAATGAACGATTTTTACCAATAGCATGTACAGTGGCGTCAACACTAGGTGATTGGCCTATTCCTGTCACAGCGACCCGCAGAGGCATCCCCACTTTGCCCATCCCAATTTCTAGTTGTGTAGCCGTTGCTTCAATTGCCTTATGAACATTTTTACATGTCCACTCGCTAATAGTAGCCAATTTTGCCCGTACGGTTTCTAATGGTAACCGCGCTATCGGAGATAAATATTTTTTAGCGGCGTCCCTGTCGAATTTAACAAAATCCTGATAAAAATAGTGACATGAACAAGCTATTTCTTTTAATGTCTTATAGCGTTCACCGAGAAGCTTGACTAAATCTGCTAAGCTTGGCCCAATTTTGGCATCAATGCCTTGCTGTTTAATGTGCCATGCTAAATGAATAGCAACATATTCAACAGGTAATGAATTGATATAATGATGATTTAGCCATAATAATTTATCACTATCAAAGGTAGTACTAGATTTATTAATCGCATTTAAGGAAAAATAACTAATCATTTCCTCGCGGTTAAAAATTTCTTGATCGCCGTGGGACCATCCTAGACGAACCAAATAGTTTAATAAGGCTTCTGGTAGATAACCGTCATCACGGTATTGCATTATACTAACTGCTCCATGACGCTTAGATAATTTTTTACCATCATCACCCAATATCATTGAAACATGCGCATATACAGGTATTGGCGCACCAAGAGCAGTTAATATATTAATTTGTCGTGGGGTATTATTAATATGATCTTCACCACGGATCACATGGGTGATTTTCATATCCCAGTCATCAATAACTACACAGAAATTATAGGTAGGAGAGGCATCGGTGCGGCGTATGATGAGATCATCTAGCTCAAGATTACTAAATTCAATTTTGCCACGAATTTGGTCTTCAAAAATAACAGAGCCTTCCTGGGGATTACGAAAGCGCACTACGTGAGGTTCATTAGGTGTATGATTATGAAGATGCGAGCGGCAACAGCCATCGTAACGTGGTTTTTCGCCTCTAGCCATCTGTTTTTCACGTAAATTATCTAACCGTGTTTTAGAACAGTAACAGCGATAAGCTGTCCCTACGGTAAGCATTTGATCGATAACAGCATGATAACGGTCGAAGCGTCTAGTTTGATAGTAAGGACCTTCATCCCAATTTAAACTTAACCAATTCATCCCATCCATTATGGCATCAATGACTTCTTGTGTTGAGCGCTCAAGATCGGTGTCTTCAATACGTAACACAAACACGCCGTTATTATGTCGACTATAAAGCCATGAATATAGTGCAGTACGAGCGCCGCCAACGTGAAGATAACCTGTTGGACTTGGTGCAAAACGAGTTTTTATTTTATTCATTAGGATTACCTTAATCATCTTTTTTTATATTGAATCTAATCAGTGATAAATTTACAGTTGGTTATTTTATTACTGCAATTTAATTCCTCAATGCTGTTGTTAGCAAAATATTAATATTTTATTTTGCTAATTTAGCTCTAAACAGTTAATCTAACTAAATAAGATCTAAACTAGATAAAATTTAAAAAATTTTTTTGTTGATAATATTAGGTGCATATTACTTGATTTTGCAACGACTAAATATTTTCATTTGAAAAATCATTGACTCATACAGAACTATCCATATAATACACCTCCATCACAACGGGCGATTAGCTCAGTTGGCAGAGCACCTCCCTTACAAGGAGGGGGTCATCAGTTCAAATCTGGTATCGCCCACCATTCATCCAAAAATAAAACATTATTTGTTTAAATTATTTATGATATGTTTTGCTATTAATAGGGTCTGTAGAGCAGTTGACTTTTAATCAATTGCTCATAGGTTTGAATCCTGTACGACCATATAATTAAAACAAGGAGTTACCGTTCATGACATCTTATATAATTTTCATGCCATATTGGTAAAATAAAACCCCAGTATCCCATCAATATTTTATAGTACTTTTGTAAATGTTAATGGGATAAATAATCATATCTTTGAATTATTTGTATACTTTCCAACCCTCCATCTATCTTGCAATGCAGATAGAGCGAGAGCGGACACACATCAGATTGATTTAATAAACTTGCCAAAGTGTATGCCTCAGATCATGAAATCAAAATCCTTCAACCCCTGCTTTTATCAGGGGTAACTTAAATGCCTTGTTAGCATTTGTTCTCATTTGTAGCATATCAATTAGCGCTATTTAATTTTCGCTCTCTGATAAAACCATATTTGTTAATATCCACCCATCTGATCATTGATCATCTGACAGAGTATCTCATTGAGCAAAACCGTTAATTACGTGAAAATTTTCAACTAGTCAAGATTAATCTAGGCAATTTTACGAACAAAATCAAGCTGTGAGAATTATAATTTTAGAATCTTGGATCTTCGTAAACCCGTCGCCAGCGCAAATGTTATTACCAGATTAAGATAATCAACGACCTTATCAATTAAGGTATGGGCTTGCTCTTTTGTAAGCCACTTAATCCTTAATTGTCTAGGGAATATTTTATATATAGTATATTTTAACCATCCCCATTCATTTAAGGCTATTTTTAGTAAGGCAGGAATAAAAGTCAATTACGCATACCTTGATGATTGCAATGAGAAAACCACTTTACCTCTTCTATTATTTCATCCTTAAAATAATATTCTTAGATTCATTATTCGTGATCTCACTAATCTTTCAACCTAAAAATAGTGCACCAAAAATTTAATTTTTATTTTATCTTTATCTATTGTTGCTTGTGTTGCTTTTCCTTTTCCAGCAAAAACACTCTCTTATTCGAAGAAATACACTCTGGCTCTTTACCTAGACATTCAATTTTCCAAATATTAGATTTAAGTTTATCGTGAGGTTCTTGTGTTAATTATTTATCGGCTGTACTTAGATTCTATCTAATTTATTTACCGCTTGCCGAAACGAAATCATAGTAGCAGACATTGGCTCATAATTTAATTGACATGTTTTAAACCTCTGTTTTGATTTATTACGACAATTAGCTTTCACGTTGATATTCTGATATAATTGATGCATATATACAACACAGGAGAAGTTAAGTGTTTCATAAGATCCTTCATTTATTTTTCCCCTTCTAGGGGGGCTAGGGGGCGCGAATAACTAACTCTTTTTAATTAATTCCCTGACTCTCTTGACTAAACTTTTTAAAAGAGCTGCTAGATGATGAGTTAAAAGAATCTCGTCATTCATATTTATTTAAAAACTCCTTAAACCTTATTATATAGATATAAAAATTTTAGCTTTTTGAAAAATACACATACTCATGTACTTAATTCCTGCATAACAAGCAATAATGAAGCACGAATGGTTACATTCGTGCTTCATTATGTCAGCAAGCGCTATGATTTCTTAAATATGAATGTTAATCAGAAAGCCATTACTTTTTGAATTTTTTTTTGGTAGCGTCATTGTTATTGGATGTGGCTAAGCAGACATTTCTCTTGTGTTTTCCCCAACTCACATATCTTAGTCTTTTTTATTTAAAATTATTTAGTAATAAGAACGGATAATTTGTTAAGTCCTTTTGGGATAATTTTATGAGTTATTAGTAAATCTGCTGTATGACGGTCAGGATACCTTACGCTTTAATACTTCATGAATCTTTTCTCCCTCCTTAAATTAGAGGTTGTTTATTTTAGTACCAGGATCAGCAAGTCAAATCCCATTAGCTGGTTCCAGCTTTTCTTAGCAGACGGGAGGAGCTTAAATACCATTGAAAGTGTTGTTTTTCTCGAACTACAGTTCTTATCGTATCGGCTTAATAGCCTCCACTGTCAGGAAAGGCGATTCAATCGAATTTGTCGTTCTTATTGACGTCAAGTGTTCTCTGACTGGAAGTCGGATAATACCAGCAGTTCTTCTCGATCTTCATTCAGCTTCTTCATCACTACAGGATACTTTGCTGAAAACCTTACCAACAAAAACATCAAAAGCTTTATTAGCGGTATCACAGCTTTCTGCTAAGCAGAACTTCCGCAGATCAGTTTTAACTTTTGGTTATATGCTTTTAAGGAGTGAAGCCAGCATATTAGCTGCTTATGTTCAACAGCGTTAGTGCTGCGCATGTCCTGGAATATCTTTGCCATTACATTCCAAAACCCAAGGACACTATCTCCAGTAGCAAGTCTGAGAGATACGGTTAAGCTCTAGCGACTCGCATGGTATTGATAAGTTCAGCCTACTTGGCTTATGATTCTAGATAAGCATCTTTAAGCGCAACGAGATCACTTACGCTCATGCTAAGTGACACCGATAATGACACCAGGAGGAAAAAGAGAATTATCTTGCTTGACAGGATGTAATATGCCATCGGCCAAGAAATAAACGTAGCGCGTATTGCTTAAATTCCACAGGTACGATTAGCTGTGCTCTTCAAGCCATTTCTATCTTACTCAGCTGATGGTACTTTGGCAGAGAGACCATATGCTTTTCACCATAAAGGGGGCTTGGTGCCTCCCAGGGCTCGTGAAAATTATAAGTAGATTATTCTCCCTCTCACTATTTATAGTCATAGTAGCAACTCTTTGACGCTTTTTATACGCTTAAGATAAGTCGGTAGTAACAAGCTGTTGAAGCATATTCCGTTGCCGCTTCGTTTCCCCCCTAATCTTAGAGACTTTAATCTCAATATCGCTCATACCTGGCTGTATGAATTCGCTGTAGTAAATAACCGTTACGGATGACGGACATGGGTAGACGCCACGCGACAAGACAGCACTTATCATGTTGTCGCAGCATGGGATTCGAGCTATAAGCATCACCGACGATAGCTATTAGCTTCTTGGCACCATTACGGATAAGTGTATACAAGAGATCACTGGTAATATCAAATTTCACGGATACCTGTACTGTAAGATAGACTTTTCATGGCAATATCATCTCTATAATAGAGAAATTATTTATAAAATTAATCAAAGAATACACCAGCATCTCCGAAATCCCATACACAAGAAATTAACATAACTCGAATTCTTATCTGCTTAGTTAATTTTTCTGAGTCATTATTTCTGGCAACGATAGTTACTTTTTATAAAGTTATAACCTGAATTCTTGAAAAAACATACTATCTTCCTAGAAGGGATAGCTAAACAATAAATTATTATCTACCAGTTATTCAGTTAGCAAAACGGTGACTAAAATTCAGTTACCGTTTTTATAGAAAACATAGAAAGTCCTGTACTCGGTGATTAAAAAACCGCTAATCCATTATAAACTGGTAATGAACAATTTTACGAAGGGGAAATGCAAAATAGTATAGAGCCTATATTATATCTCTAGGCTAAAAAATTATTTAGTTGCCAATCAGACTAAATATTATATTTATCCTCTCTATAACATTAGCCTGGCCGGAAATATTAACCTGCATTTCATTGGTAGCATTCATATAACCAGAAAAAATATATTTCCGCTACCTCAAGCTCTAATAAACAAACTCAATCAATATGATGCTTTGATTGTTGAAGCCTACATTACCGATACCGTATCTTCCTTAATTAACCATCCTACCATCCCTGATCCACCGATCAAACAGCAACTTTTCCCTCATTATATCTAAAATTTAAACATTCTTGCTAAAAAATTAAACTATGCTATGAGTAATTAAATGACCTTTCTACCTGGCTGATTTAAGCAATACGCACTATGTTTATTTCTTGAGCAATGGCATATACAGTCCTGTCAGGAAAGATGATTGCCTTTGCCTGCTGTGATCCCTGCTGATCATTATCGGTATCAGTGATCATGGACTTAAGGAGCTCGTTCTTGGCGAAGACGGTTATCAAGAGTTAGAAACGAAATGAGCAGAACTTCTTAAATAGCCTACGAGCACGTAGCTTAACCTTATCTTTCAAGCTTGCTACGAGAGACAGTGCCATTAGTTTTGGAATGTAAATGGCAAAGATATTCCCAAACATGCAGCACCAACCTTGTTGGGTACACAAAACAGCTAATATGCTGAGTTCACATGTAACCGAAAGTTAATGCTTAGCTGCGGGAGAGATCTGACTATCAAGAAAGCTGCAATGCCGCTAATAAAGCCCTTGATGTTTTGTTGTCAAGGTTTTCTAGCGAAGTATCCTGCAGCGATGAAGAAGGTGGAGAAAGATCGAGAAGAATTACTGGCATTCTACAATGCCTCCTGTCAGAGGCACTTGGCGTCAATAAGAATAATGAATTCAATTGAATTGGCTTTTACATCACTTATGATAGCTACGGAAGCCGACTCGCAGAACTGTGGTTCGAGAAAAATAACCCTTTCAATGCTATTTAATCTACTCCTATTTACTCAAAAAAGCTGAAACTAGCTTAAGAGGATTTAACCTGCTGTGAGCCTGGTTGGTGGTAAACTTCATCTAATTTAAGGATGAAGAACAAATTCATAAAGCATCAAAGCGTAGCGTATCTAGCTTTGATCATCATACACCAGATTTGCTAATAACTCCACGGTGAGTGAAAATAAACGTATTCATTACCCGTTCATTATAATTATATGAAAACTAAAGTAGTGAAGTAGTAAAGTAGTAAAATTAATTTACCTGCATTCATTGATAAATTATAGAAATAAAGCTGAGCCATTAGCCAGTTTCTCTTACCTATTTAACAAATAACTTTAAAAGTTTAGCAGATACATTATCAAACTTTATTTGATTTCATTTTATTATAAATGTTGATAACTAACATAATAGATTTTTACTAAAGTTTATAGTTATAAAAAATTAGTATATTCAAATATCATTCTCTACAAACAACATATTTATTTTAATAAAATATGTGATAAGAAAATATTATTAATAGCTAATATTCATCATAAAACTTAATTACCTATTAGTAATAAGTCAATAAAAACTTAATAAACAAACTCTTTTGCAAAAAAAAATTATAATTCAGTATGTATTACATATACATAAAGTTAAATAAAAGAAAAATATCATATTTACATCTGAATACAATTTAAATATAAAAACAATACTATCATTTATATAGATTTTAAGTATCTAAGATATATAATGATATATATAATATATTTCCAATAAAAGCTTTTATTACTTTTGCAAAGAAGTTTAAATTTAAAAAAACATAAATTTAACTTTATTTTGTAACTTAACTATTGCAGAAAATAGAATAGCATTCTATTATTAGTAAATATCAGCCAACATTCAATTTAATTCGAGACCAGGAAAATGAACGACTCATTGAAATATTTAAAATCATTAAATAACATTCGTACCTTACGTGCGATAGCAAGAGAAATATCGTTAGAATCATTGCAAGAAATAAATGATAAACTCAATACTGTTGTAGATGAGCGTCGTGAAGATGAAAATAAAGTGAGAGAACAATTAGAAGTTCATAGTCAAAAAATTGTAAAATATCTTAAATTACTAGAAGGGGAAGGACTCAGTCTAGATGATCTAGTTACTGCAAAAACTCCATCAAAAATATCTAGCCGTATTAAACGCGCAGCAAGACCGCCTAAATATCAATATAAAGATGAAAATGGTGAAATTAAAACCTGGACTGGTCAAGGTCGTACACCAGCTGTCATCAAACAAGCAGTAGAAAAAGACGGTAAAAAAATAGAGGATTTTTTAATCTAAATATCCTTTCTCTACTTTAAAATACCCCTTATATAAAGGGTATTTTATTACACATATTATTAATATTTATTACAATAAATAACTGACCTTAATAAGGTCTAATAAATATTAAAGCATAAGAACTTTATCTTAATAAAATAACAGTAATAATACTTTAATATATTACATGCCATGAACTTCTTATTAATAACTAACCATATTTTCCCAAATAATAAATTTGCATATATAAAATATACTTATCTATTAATAATAACATTCTGTGTATCCTCAATACACCATATTATATAGATTTTTATCTAACCATTTAAATTATTTCTCAAAAATAGTATCGTTGATACTTATTGTCATAAATTCACGTATCAATGTTTTTATTAGGTCACTCTCTATTATATTAGATAGTTTATTAAATTTCATTTTGTTTATTATAAAATATTTTGTTTATTATTTTATAATAAATTAAATAAAATTTAACAAACTATCTAATATATGCTAAATCAATAAAATATAATTACTATACTTTTTATATATAATAATCAATATTAATATGAATGTTTTGATAAAAATTTGTTCACCAATGAAAGAAAATTTAACTGGAAACTAAAATGCTATATTTTTATAAAAACAAAATTATTATTATTTGAATATAGTATGTAATATTTCCATATTTATAAGATACTAGCCTACTGATAAAATCGATAACAAATTTGAGTTATTAGCAAATCTAGTGTATGACAGTCAAGCTTATGCTCCACTCTGATCCTTCCTGAATCTGTTCTCCATCCTTGAATTAGATGTTGTTTACCACCAGGGTCAAAGTCAAATCCCTTTTAGGCAATTTCATCTTTTCTTGAGTTATGTTCATTTTAGTGTATGAGGTTTCGGAGATTGTGATAGTGCGTGGTGGTATCCTACTGATTCATTTCATGAATGATTTTAACAACATAGAGATGATATGCCATAAAAAAGTCTACCCTACAGCTATCCGAAAACCTAGATATTACCTGTGATCCCTTAGATGAACTCATCCGTAATGCTGACCAGGAAGCTAATACCCACTGTAATTTAGGGGGAGCTCGAAACCCATGCTGCAAAACATGAACGCCGCCTACCTTTTCGACATGCCTCTCCTCCCATGCTGTCATCCGTACTGATTATTTGCCATAGCAAATTATACAGATTGATACTGGTAATCTTGAGATTAAAGTGCCTAAGGTCAGGGATCGCAACAGCAGCGAAATATACTTCAACAGCTCGTTACTACCGCCTTATCTGAATCCTGCAAAACGTCAAAGAGTTGCTAGCATAATTCTAGTTGCAAGGGATCTTCATCGAAAATTTTCATGAAGCTCTTAGAGGGCACAAGAAGCCCCAGCACAGGGGGAGAAACCACGGCACAGGGGCCAGTTCTCGGTGAAGAAGCACATGATCTCTTTATTCATTACCATCAGCAGACTAAAACAGCAATTACTTAAATTACAGAGGCAATGCTGCTGCAGGATTTAAGCCATACGCGCTACACTTATTTTTTACCCGATGGCATATACATTCTGTCAGGCAAGATAATCGGCTTTTCTTTTCCTGCTGGTCAGCATAGGCGTTACTGAACATGGAGATAAAGAGATAGTTGCCCACGAAGATAGTTATCAAGAATCATAATCGTACTACTGGACTCAACTTCTCAATAACCTGCAATCAAAAATTAATGCTGAGTTGCGGAGGAGAGGGTATAGTTAGCAGAGAATCGTGATGCCGTTAATAAAGCCCTTGATATTTTGTTTGGAGTTATTAGCAAATCTGATGTATGGCGGTCAAGCTACCTTCCACTAAAATGGTTCATGAATCTGTTATTTATCCTTAAATTAACAGTTGTTTACCACCAGGGTCAACAGGAAATCTCTTTAGCTACTGTCCAAGCTTTTCTGAGCAGACAGGAGCAGCTTAAATAGCATTAAAAGGTGTGTTTTTTTTGAACTACAGTTCTTCGCGAGTTGGATTTTTAGCATCAGTGTCTGGAAAATGATTCAATCAGATTCGTCGTTCTTATTGACGGCCAAGTACTATGACGACGTGAAGTCGTGCATGCCAGGACTTATTCTCGATCTTTCTCCAGGTTCTTCATCACTGCAAAATGATACCTCGCTAAAAACTTTGCTAAGAAAACATCAAGGGCTTTATTAGCAACATCACGACTCTCTGCTAACCAGACCCTCTCCTCTGCAACTCAGCCTTAACTTTCAGTTGTATGCATTTTGGAAGTGAAGCCAAGTTCTGTTTCTGACTCTCGATAAGCATCTTTCCAAGCGCAACTAGCTCCTTACCTCCATACTCAGTAACACGGATAATGACCAGCAAGCAAAGCCGATCATCTTACCTGACAGGCTGTATATGCCATCAACTTAGAAATAAACGTAGCGCGTATTACTTAAATTACGTAGACACTATTACCTCTGCTATTCAAGCTATTAGTATTTCAGTCTGCTGATGGTGTCCTAGCAAAGAGACCATGTGCTTTTCACTGAAAACGATCTAAGAGCTTCGTGAAATCACACCGCTGGTGCTTCCTCGCAGAGGGCCAACTACCCATTGCATGGTAGCGACTCTTCGACGTTTTTGCAGGCTTCAGATAAAACGGTAGTAACGAGCTGTTGAAGTATATTTCGCTGCTGTTGCGATCCCTGACATTAGGCACTTTAATCTCAACATCACCAGTACCAGTCTGTATAATTTGCTCTGGCAAATAATCAGTACGGATGACGGCATGGGAGGAGATGCCTGTCGACAAGACAGGCGGCGTTCATGTTTTGCAGGATGAGTTCCGAGCTCTCCCACTAAATTGGGGTGGGTATTAGCTGCCTGGTCACCATTACGGATGAGTTCCTGCAAGAGATCACAGGTAATATTTATTTTTTCGGATAGCTGTAGGATAGACTTTTTTATGGAATATCATCTCTATATTGTTAAAATCATTCATGAAATGAATCAGAATAGATACACGCCACCATCTCCAAAAACCCAATACATCAGAAATAAACATAACTCAAAACGGCGGCTTCCTTCCCGAACAGGCGATAGCATCATCAAAAAACGATGGAGAATATGGCTGTAATCATTAAGATTATTTTGTTTTTATCCTTTATAAACGGTAAGTTCGAATATACCATAACACTTAGTCAAAATAGACGCAGCTCTTTGCTTTCCTGAAGAGCAGCTTTGATTTTAGATGTTGTAGTTGCCTGACAATGGAGCCTCATTATCAGAATATTTTCCATCAACTCTATCCATCAGTAGCTCTATTTACATGAATAGAGTGTTCTATGAAGGTCCTATATAATGATCCAGGACCAAACAACTAATGGAGAAAATAGCCATATTACTTTTTTCATTATTCATCAATATAAATAAATACAATATTTAATATTTAAAGATATTATTTAGTTAATTAAATATGTTTTTTACATTTATTAACAATATGATTAATGAAGATCGTTAATATTAAAATCCCAGCAATAATACTTAGCGACATAGCGGTTGGAATATAAAAAATATCCATTAATAACATTTTTATACCAATGAAAATTAAAATAATAGATAGTCCATGCTTTAGGATAGAGAATTTTTCAGCAATACCTGATAAAACAAAATAGATCGCCCTCAACCCTAAAATTGCAAATAGATTTGAGGTCAATACAATGAAAGGATCCGTTGTTACTGCAAAAATAGCAGGAATGCTATCTACCGCAAAAATAATATCACTAATCTCAACTAAAATTAATACCATACTCAATGGAGTAGCAAATAAAATGCCTTGTTTACGAATAAAAAAACGCTCACCATATAAAGTATTTGTCATGCGTAAATGAGAAGCGACACACTTTACGAATGGTTTTTTATCAATCGATAGATCATGTTCTTTAAAAAAGAACATTTTAATACCGGTAAATAGTAGAAAAATACCAAAGAGATATAAAATCCAGTAAAATTGTGAAACTAACCAACTACCTGTAAAGATCATGATAGTACGTAATACTATCGCACCAAACACACCATAGATAATAACTCGGCGCTGTAAATTAACAGGAATTAAAAAATAATTAAATAAGATTAACCAAACAAATACATTATCAATAGCTAACGCTTTTTCCACTAAATAACCGGTTAAAAAGGCCATTATTTGGTGGTTAGCAATCATTAGGCTACTTGTCTGTTTAAAATAAAACCATAAGCCTAAGGCGAACAATAATGCCAAACAAATCCAAATCAAAGTCCATACAACAGCCTGTCTTACTATTATTTCTCTTTTCCAATGCTTACCCTGTAAAAAAATATCAATAAGTAACATAATCGCAATAACAATAGTAAAAATTGCCCATAATAAGGGAGTACCAACAGAATGCATTTTAGCTCCTAGAAATAAAAACAACCAATTCCCACAGAATGCTCAACCATTATAATCCATTTTACTCTTCATAGGTTTCTATTCTACTAATTTAAATTAGAAGTAAACCTTGCCTTTACTACTGCTAAAGTTTACTTATAACACAATGAATCATACTCATTTCTAGTGTATGGGGAGTTTCAGAGATAGTTGTGTATTCTGCTGATTGATTGTATGAATGATTTTAACAACAAAGAGATGATATGCTATAAAAAGTCTACCCTACAGGTATCCAAAAAACCAGATATTACCTGTGCTGCCTTGCATGAACTTATCTGTAATGCTGGCTGCAAGGCAGCTGATCTACCCTCGTTGAGGCTAAGCTTGAAGCCCATTCTGCGACAACATGCTTAAACGTGCCTTATCAATAGGGGGTGTCCATCATCCGTCGCCCATAACGGTTATTTAACCACAG
The DNA here is from genome assembly GCA_052171895.1 of Arsenophonus sp. NEOnobi-MAG3. GTDB lineage: Bacteria > Pseudomonadota > Gammaproteobacteria > Enterobacterales > Enterobacteriaceae > Arsenophonus. Next base: position 428,371 of record JBQMRN010000001.1, on the reverse strand, counting down.
GGAACAATACAAACTGGTATTGGCGATGTTGAGGTTAAACTGCTTAAGGTCAGCTGGATCACAGCGGCAACAGAATATACTTCAACAGCTCTCGTTGCTAGCCCCTTATCTTAATCATGCAAAAACCTCGAAGAGTTACTATATATAGTTGTACCTGCAAGGCAGGTATCCACTGCTAAATTTACGAAACCCTGTTGGGAAAGATGAGCTGCGTGGTGGCTTCTCAGTAAAAAAGCATATGGCCTCTTTAACAGGAGCATCAGCAGACTGAAACAGCAATGACTTGATAGTTAAGAAATTGAATCGCTCATTAAGTGAAGACAAAAAGCCATCCCTTATTTGCTAAAAGGAGATAGAACTAGTTTTCTGGATTCTATTGTAAGTTGAAATTTCATTAGAATGTGTATTCGTTGACCTAATACACTAATTTTAGATACATTAATAACCCTATGGGTTGGCTTTAAATCATCGTTTTTCCATTTTATGCATTCTTTCTAACAATAATTCCGTTGCCTGTTTGGTAAGTTGAGCGTTGATAAAAACTAGCCTGTCTCTACACAGAATGCATTTGTAGGGATCTGTATGAGGAATCCTTTTATCAGAACGGCAAATTCCAGTTTTCTAGTTTTTTGCGATCCGTCATATCGCCAACGTCTTACACACCTTAGCTAGTAGCGTGCTTCGTTTACGATTCAACAAAAAACCATTTTAATATGTATCGCCGGAATATGGCTAATATACCCCCCGATCATCACTTTTTTGTCAAAGTGAGCCCTACGAGTACTACTCTTAGTCTGGTTGTCATAGTAATGATATAAAACCACTCATCCTTGGTAAATGCCGTACCTTTGACGAGGATTACCGGTTGGGAGCGTTTAAGTTAGTGCTCGAAGTATTTCACGCTATGCCACACCCATTCGTATTTTTAGTGAAATGCACTTTCCATTAAACGTCCCCAGTCCGTAGTTTGTGCCTTCAAGTAACGCTACACTACTTCCTGGTGAGTATATTGCCAAAAACCAAGAAGACTACTAGGATTTATCAGGTCATAGCTGTGATGCAGAAGCCTGATGACAGCGCTTCGCCAGATTTCTTCTGGTGTTTTTTTTGAAGAACAGCTCATGCCATACAGGATGTTAATATCCAGATCGATACGAGTGACGAAGATATGAGCATGCAAATGTTAATTAAGTTGTTGACCATAAGTGTGTAAGGCAGAAAAGATACCAATTTCGATACCCTGTTTGCGTGCTCAGTAGCATAGCGCGGGATGTGCAAAACAGCGCGAAAGATGGCGATATGAATATTCAGGAAAGGCACAACAATAGCGCCATGGATATAAAAACCCGCCCTATGGAACAAGTGATGCAGTCAAGCATTTGCTTGACAGATAGACCCATCCAGGAGTTAACACTTTTACCTTGTTTTCCAAGAAATTTACTCCAGCCGTCATCAATGCTAAAAACCAGTTTAGTTGATCCGATGTATATCATCTTAGTAAATTACCATCTGTGGCGTATCTTGCCAGAGAAATAGAAATCGTCATCCTCTCCGCATTCGTCAGGTCTATCGATCCAGTTATCTTTCGTTTATTCAAGTGGACGAAGGAGATGGGATTTTCCCTAGTTCCCTATATGTGATTAGGTGATGAATTCATCGCCAAGCATAGTTTTAGTTATTACCACCATCAATCCAATTCTATCAAGCATTATCGGCTGTGCATTTTGCTTCGTTTTGTTTAAAATTCTAGATAATGCTGACTAGACGGAATAATACTTGCGTGTCCAGAAAAATTGGAGATCGAGTTGGATGAATTAGTGTATGGCATATTTTCAGGTATCATGAAAAATTCAGTCGGTCTGTTCATCATTAATTTCTAGAGGGAGATCATAAACTGCTTCAGATAAAAAGGCCGTTTAACACGTGAAGTCAAGTGTTGTCTTCCTGATTTTACCAGTTTTACGTTTTCTATAAGATTTAATTCCAAGCTATCTAGATAAACTCTTAAAAAGAGTTACATATCGCAGAGTATAAAACAATATTCAAATCATGAATAGATACGAAGCAATGTAGCTTCGTAGCTTATACAATAGTGTGCTACACATTCATTGAAGAAGCATAGGCTAATGATGGTATATGATTTTATCAATACGCGCTACGTTTATTTCTGAGTCGATGTGACATACAGCCTCTCAGGTAAGATGATCGGCTTTGCTTGCTGATCATTATCCGTGTTACTGAGTATGGAGGTAAGGAGCTAGTTGCGCTCGGAAAGATGCTTATTAAGAGTCAGAAATAGAACTTGGCTGAACTTCTTAATGCCTTGACGAGCCAGCGTAGCTTAACTGTATTTATAAGGCTTGCTACGGAAAATAGTGCCCTTGATTTTTGGAATGTAATGGCAAAAATATCCTCGGACACGCAGCACCAACGCTGTTGAGTACAAAAAATAGGTAATGTGCTGGCTTCACTTCCAAAAGGCATACAACTGAAAGTTAAGGATGAGTTTCGGAGGAGAAGGTCTGGTTAGCAGATAGTCGTGATGCCGCTAATAAAGCCTTTTATGTTTTGTTGGCAAAGTTTTAGCGAGGTACCTTCCTGCAGTGATGAAGAAGCTGGAGAAAGATCCAAAAGAACTGTTAGCACTCTACGAATTTCCGTCCGCGCATGGACGTCAATAAGAACCACAAATCTGATTTAATAAGCTTTTTTGACAGTGAGGTTACGAGGCTAACACGCGCGAATAACTATGGTTTTAGAAAAAATTTTTCAATGCTATTTAAGCTTGTCCAGTTTCCTCAGAAAAACTGGAACCAGGTAATGAAATTTAGCCTGCTAATCCAGGTGGTAAACAACGTCTAATTTAAGGATGAAGAACAGATTTATGAAGTATCAGAGTGGGGGTGGAAACATATAGCCTGACCGCTCTATACACTAGATTTCCTAATAACTTTCAGGCAACTTATAACACCTAAAATCAGTACCGCCCTTCCGGCCACCAAATACCCTGCATCTACTTTTACTAAGCCTTATAGCATATCCGAACTTACTATTCCTAAAATGAAAAACAAGATGATATTGATGATCACAGTCATATTCCCCATCGTTTTCGACAACGCTGTTGCCATCAAGAAACCGTAGTCGGTTTCCTTCAAAAATCCTTTTTTCTTCCTATCGATAATCTGCTGGCAGTCCCCCACCTACGAGAATTCCTCAACCCCCTAGTTATCTCGATCTCTGGCCTAGATCGCTATTTAGGCAGGCGCCTATGTGAGAATTTGTATAAAATATAGAGATACGGAAAGACCAAGCGAACTTGAAGCATAAAGCGTTTAAAAATTATGAGCCTGCTTATCTTATCTGCACTGCACGTAGATGTGAAATATCTTCCAAAAATTCTAAATGAAACTTTAGGACGTTATCTTTTCATAGGCATAGATGATCGCGCAAGTCGACGGATTTTTATCCGTCTTTACAATCGACTAAAACCTCGGCCAAATACATGACCGCTTCTTACATGATCTTAACCGAATATATTCCATGGCCTATCCATCAAATACTTACAGACAATGGAAAAGAATTTACAGATCGACTTTTTGCTCTTCAAAAGCGTTCAGCTACTAGAAAACAAAAATTCGAGCGTTACCTGTACAGATAGACCTTGGTATAAAACACAGAATTAGCCAGCCTATGCATCCTCAAACAATAGTAGGGTCAAGCGATTTAATAGGCATATAAGAAGATGGGCTACAAAGCTATCATTTCAACTCTACTCAAGAGCTTAAGATATCACTCTACATATAGATATGTTTATCTATACAATTAGGAATTACAACTATCATTATTAGATAATAAAACTTCATTGCAGTCTATGAAAGATTGCTTCAAAGTTAAATACCTTATTTATTCAAAATAAAAAACCATACTATCTTCTGGGATGCACTTATATTACAACTTTTTTAAGCAGGATCGCATCCTCTCTAATAAGGAATAATAGCTAATAACTGCCAATTAAGTTTAAAAATAACAGTATTTAGGAAACACTTGATGGAATTAGTTAAAGAACTTTTTTTTGCACTCTGGCATCAAGATTACAATATGCTAATGAATCCTTCATTAATATGGGCTATCTACATTATATTATTTACAATATTATTTTTGGAAAATGGAATATTACCTGCTGCTTTTTTACCTGGTGACAGTTTACTCATCCTAGTAGGTGTTCTAATAGCCAAAGGCACTATCAATTATCCATTGACAATTATTATCTTAACTGCTGGTGCTAGTTTGGGTTGCTGGGTTGGATATCTTCAAGGTAAATGGTTAGGAAACAATAAAATCGTGAAAAGCTGGCTCTCTCATCTACCTGAACATTATCAGCAACGTGCTTATAGTCTTTTTCATCGCCATGGCTTAGCAGCACTACTTATTGGCCGTTTTCTTGCTTTTATCAGGACAATTCTACCTACCATAGCCGGTCTATCCGGTTTACCTAATAGACGCTTCCAGTTTTTTAATTGCCTTAGTGGATTACTTTGGGTATGGATTTTATCCACTATTGGTTATATCTTCGGTAAGAGTCCTCTTTTTCAATACTACGAACGTCAAATTATGAGTATTTTGATGCTAATCCCACTTGTTTTACTTTTTATTGGTCTAATAGCTAGTCTAGCCATAGTACTAAAGAAAAAATTTAATCGTCATAATCCTTAAATTCAACCTAACTTATGCTATTGATCACTTTCCTGATAACAAAATGTCTTTCGGTTAAACCGTTTATCAAATTTTGATACCAATATAATCATTTTATATTTCAATATAACAAATTAAGTTATACTCATTTTTGGTATATGGGGTTTAAAAGATACTGGCATATCTCCTGTTAATTAATTTCCTGAATCATTTCAACAATAGAGAGATGATATAAAATGAAAAGTCTACCCTACAGATATCCACGAAACCAGATATTATCAATGATCCAACAATAACACTATTCAAAAGCAAAAAACGCCAGAAAACCTTTATTATTATAACTGATAATTTTGTAGATAATCATATAAAACCCGTATACCTTTTTTTACTAACTATTGTAGAGAAGAATTTTTCTAGGCATTGATATACTGTTTTTGGTTTTAAATAATTCAGGTTTAACTTTTAACCAACCTTTCATAAACTGCAATGGAATTGCACTACTAATACCGATTAGGGGTAACTCCTGATTATACAGCTAAACATATCGATGCAGAGTGATCTCAAGCTCTTGACCAGAATTGAAATAATAGCTTTGCACACGCATCTTCTATGCGCCTATTAAACCGCTCAATCATACCATTCATTTGAGGATCCATAGGCGAGCTAAATCGCTGTTCTATACCAAGCTCTGTACACAAACAGAAGTGAATTCATGTTTCCGGTGCTTAAACCTTTTCGTAGACAAAAAAGGTGGTCTGTAAATTCTTTGCCATTGTCTCTAAGTACCTGATGAATAGTTATGGGACAGGATAGTCATGGGACATGCTTAGTTAAGATTAACCTAAGTCCTCATCAAGTATGATCCACGGTTATATTGCCTTGTAAATACGAATAAAAACTCATCGAGTAACACGATCTATACCTATGAAAATAACATCGTGAAGTTTTGTTTGGAATTTTCAGAAGATATTTCACATCTACGTGTAGAATAACTAGGTTCGTATGGCTTTTAAACGATTTATACTTGGCTTTTATGGTGCTTATCCTATCTCCTTTCACAAAAATTCCCCACCCTGGCCTTCATAAACAGCAATCCAGGCCAGATCGAGATACTACTTGGTTCATGAATTTACGTACAAACTTGACTACCAGCAGATCGTCGAGAGGGAAAAAACGTTTTTAGGAGGAAAACGACTACGGCTTCCTGAGGAGAGGCAACATCCTTCTCAGCAAACGATAGAGAATATGACTATGATCATCAGGCTATGTTGAGAAAGGTTGTTAGTAGAAATCTCTTATACTATAAAAAAGATTTTTCATACAAAACTTGCCATGAAAAGCAAACAGTCATACAGATAAAAAAGACTCTTTCTTCAGTCTCCATACCAACATAAAACTGCATCCCATTAGTTGGTTCGCTGACAATCTGTCGAATGATGTGGATTCATGTATTAAAGGAACTTATTTTTCTTTATTCTGCCCATATTATCACAGTGAATATGTTATCCGAAGAGGGAGAATTCATGAGAGTTACAGTGATATCCTTGTAGATTTTCCCTATTTTAGGAAAAGATTTAATAATCTTACTGGAAATCCTGTAGCGAGACTACATCATAAGGATAAATAGTTTAGTTATCTGCAATCTATGTTGAATTTGAATAGCTTGACTTTACCAAGTTCACAAAACAAATAAGCATTGATTTGAAGTTATGCTCATTTCTGGTGTATGATGGTTTCGAAGAAACTGGGTATCATAGTGATTGATTTCGTAATAATTTCAATAATATAGAGATGATATACCATCAAAAATATACCTTATAGGTATACGGAAAACCAGGTATTACCTGTGTTCCCTTCTATGAACTCATCCGTAATGCTGTCAGGCAGCTGATACTCCCGCCGTTGAAGCTAAGCTTGAAGCCATCCTGTGACAAGATCCTAAACGCTGCCTTTTGTCAACGGACATCCCCATGCGCGCCGTCATCCGTAACTATTATTTACAACAGCGAAGTATACAGATTACTATTGGCGATGTTGAGATTAAAGTGCCTAAGATCAGAGATCACAGCGACAATTGGAGTATGCTTCAATACCTCGTTGCTACCGAATTATCTGAAGCGTGCAAAAAACAGCGAAGAATTGCTATCCTCGCTGGTATCTGCGAGGGAGGCATATCCGCAGGTGATTTTCACAAAGCTCTGAGTGGCCGGTTCTTGCTGAAAAAGCACATGAGGGATCTTTCTCTACCAATACCATCAGCAGAGTGAAATAGCAATGGCTTGAAGAGCACAGACAATGCTGCCTAGATGATATTTAAGCGATACGCGCTACATTTATTTCTTGGCTAATAGCACAGAGACAATCATGTCAGGCAAGATGATCCCCTTTGCCTAATTAGGGGTTAATATCGGCGTTACTAAACATGGACGTAAGGAGTTCATTACGATCAAAGATGGTTATTGAGAGTCTCATAAGCAAACTTGGCTGAACTTCTCAATGGGCTGCGAACGCGTAGTGGCAACCGTATCTCCTAAACTTGCTACGTAGCACCTGTGTGCCCTTGGTTTTTAAAATACAATGTGATAAAGATATTCTCTGACATGCAGCACTAATGCTGTTGAGTACAAAAAACAGCTAATGTGTGTGCGAGCTTTACATGTAACCGAAAGTTAAGGCTAATGAGCTACTGGAGATCTGGCTACCAGAGAGCCATGATGAAACTAATAACGCCATTGATGTTTTGTTGGAAAGATTTTCAGCGAAGTATCCTATCCTACAACGATGAAAATTTTGCAGAAAGATCGGGAATAGCTGCTAACATTTATTCTACAACTTCTCGTAAACAGACTTGGCATCAATAAGAACAACGAATCCAATTGAATCGGCTTTTGGGACAGTGCGGAGTAGGAAACCGACGCCAAAAAACTCTGATTTGAGAAAACAACCTTTTAAATGCTATTTAAGCTACTCTCCCGTTTGCTTAGAAAAACTGGAACGGGTAATGGGAGTTGACCTGCTGATCTTTTGGGCGGTACACAACGTCTAATTTAAGGATGTAAAACAGATTCACAAAGCATCAGAGTAAAAGATAAGCTAAGAAGCTTATAGCAGATTTACTAATAACTAATTAATTTTAAAATATTGTTTAGATTCTGTAACTCCTTCCTGATTTCATCAGCGACACCAAAGATAAATGCACTAAGTGGTATTGTTGAAATTCACAAAATATTTTCCATGAATCCTGTAAAAAAATGTTCTATCAAACATAGAAAAGCCAGAAAACATGAGAGATGAGGAGATAAAAGGAAAGAATAAATCGCAGTCTTAATCACCCGAGATCGATAGAGTCATGTGAGGCAATGAGATTCTTAAAAACTTTAATACAGAGTGTGTTAGCCGTTTTCTTAAGCTTATCATAAATAAAGAATCCAATCCTTTGCTTGGATGGAGCTAAATAGCAAAAACCTTCGCCAGCAAGCATAAAATTAGTCACCATAGCCTAATAAAGCTGGATAATCATAGAGTTATTGGTAATGAATTCCATATTTAAAATATGAACAATTATATCAGCCAATTAAGATTAAAAGGATCGGCTGAATAAATTTCATTGTATAGGTTGTTTTATTTACCGAATTTTCTTCCATGAAGAAAATTATTTAAAACCATAACAATTGAAATAGAGTCGTGACTACAAATTGCCATGCAAGAAAAGCAACAACCTTTGTCAACATAGGCGATTATTAACATATTTCGTTTTACCATTTAGCAACGCTAAATTCGGATATAGCATAACGCTTAGCCAAAGTAACCGCATGCTCTTTGCTGGCCTAAAGAGCAGCACTGATTTTAGGTGTTGGTGTTGTAGTTGCCTGATAATAAAGTTTTATCATCAGGATATTTTTCGTCAACTATATGCCATCCTCACTAGCCTTATTGCCATGAATAAGCTTGTAACACCAAGGTCTATATAATGATCCTGGACCAAACAGTTTAATAAAAAAGAAAAACACTTTCATTAAAAATAATTTAAACCTTAACAAGGTATTAACTATAATTTATATAATAGAATTATATTCTACTCGTTAAAATAATTAACTAGGATTGAAAGATACTGTTTACATTAAAAAATATATTACTGCATTTTAATACCATTACCTCTCCTGATTTTAATTAACTTTATTGGATTATTACTGCTTTAGTTTAGTTACTGACAAAAAAAGCAGCTAATATATTAGTATCCTCTTACTTGGTTAACTATTTTTTTACTAAAGCTACAACCTTTAGCTAAAAAATTACTACTATTGAAAGAAGGTGTGTTTAATAAAGGCTATAAATTATTATAGATCTTAAAAAAAGAAAAAATACCATATATCGTTATATATGAAGTTGGGTTACTTACAATTTTAATTGGCTGCCAATGAGCGCTAACCTTATTAATAATAACCTAGCTACCTAGCTAGAGTGATGGAAGGAATTCTTCTCCATTCTCAATATCCAAGGAGCTAAATTAATTTTTACTGGCTGGGGTGACACACCACCCCACCCGCGATAACAATTTAATAAGTAATGCTTAAATAGCAGCTAAATTCGAGCTATCGTTAGGGATCCAGAAACATCTATTATTACTTTAATCAAAACTAGAGTATCCAAGAAGAAACCCTCTAACTTTGAAATACAAAAAGAAAAAATTGTTAGCCGACAACATTTTCTATTAGTGACTTCAGCTAACCATATAGCACACAGTGAACATTTCTTTATTTCTAAAATAGGCATTCCATATACTGCGACTGTCAATCAACTCACCATTACAAGCTTTGGAAAAATTCTTCCCATCAATTTATTTTTCTATTCAGAACGTCCTTGATATAAATTTATTGCCTCAATATGGCAGTCAATAAAAATTGAAAATATCCAACCTCTAATACTTAGTTCTAATTTACTGAAATAAATAGTTTTAAAAATCGGTGAGATCAGGATAATTTTAAGTAGAAAAAAATGCTTTCCGAACAGCATCAAGATCCTGCTGATTATCCACACCAGGTCTTGCTGTTTTAACTGCCATAGCAACATGAATTTTTTCGCCATACCACAGTACACGCAACTGCTCAAGCATTTCTATCGACTCTAATGGACTTATCGACCATCGGATGTAACGACGAATAAAACCAGCCCGATAAGCATAAATACCTATATGACGTAAAAAATACTGGCTAATTTTCATTTTGCTAACCGCAAAGCGATCACGTTCCCATGGAATAGCAGCTCTAGAAAAATATAAGGCGTTGCTCTGTTTATCTGTCACGACTTTTACAATAGCCGGATCAAATACTTCATGGGGATCATTTATTGGTGCCGCTAATGTTGCCATACAAACGTTATTTAGCATTAGATTGCTAGCTAACTGATTAATTATTTCTGGTGGGATTAAAGGTTCATCACCTTGAACATTGATAATAATTTCTTTATCAGAAAATTTATATTTTTCAATAACTTCTGCTAACCTTTCAGTGCCTGATTGGTGAGAAACTTTAGTCATACAGACTTCACCATTAGCCGCTTTCACCACATCAAATACTGCCTGATGATCAGTCGCCACAATAACACGCCTTGCATCTGACATTAGCACTCTTTCCATTACTCTAATAATCATAGGTTTTCCATGAATATCAGCTAACGACTTACCCGGTAAGCGATTAGAAGTAAAACGAGCTGGAATAATGACTGTGAACATCTTATTTTTCTTCATCTAAAAGCAAGTCACGAGCTTCTTCTTTTAAGAGAACCGGTATGTTATCACGCACAGGATAAGCAAGATGATCAAATTTACAAATAAGCTCTAAATTTTCTTTATCATAGACTAATTTGCCATGACAAATAGGACAAGCAATGATATTAAGTAGATGATGATCCATATATTCCTCATCAAAAACGTAATTTACGATGAAACCAGAATAGCATAAACATGCATCAGCGTTAACTTTAATATCTACGATAATCTGTATTTATCAATAATATAATAAATTATAAGCTAATAGTAAGCTAAAATTTATAAGTGATAACATCAGCTGCAAAATACACCATAAACGTTACGCGTAACCAAAAATTCAACAAACTAGCCTTCTTAAGCCATTTATTTATTTCTGTTCACAATAACTCAACGATTAACATAGATATCTTCTCCCACATTGACACAGGGGAGATAAATCTATAAGCCTGTTTCATATCAAATTATTTTACGCGACCCAATTATTTGTAATTGAAATATCATTATAAAACTTTTTTACTAGGAAAAATTTTTTCTCCTATAATGCTTCTTTTATTAAACTTTCGATAGAAACCCCATTTTTCTTTAACAAAATATCCTTAATATCAGAGTAGTAGTTTTATATTAAAAAGTGTATCTTGAAAAAGATTGTTAAGTAGGAAATCCCTTATACTAATACTAGTATGAAGGCTTTTCCCTATAGGGATTGTCATGAAAAAGCAAATACTCATACAGATCAAAGAGACTCTTTCCTCACTCCATTCTAATATAAAGCTGCATATCATTAGTTGGCTAACCGACAGTCTATCGGATGATGTCGATTCATGCATTGAAACAATTCATTTCACTTTTATCCTGCCCACCCATATTGTCACAGTGAACATGTTATCTGCTGGAGACATTTATTAATGTTACAGTGAGTGATATCGTTGCAAAATTCATGATTATAGAAAATTTTAATAATTTTACTGGAAAAGTCCACTCTGCTGAAAAACTACATTCATCATAAGGATAAATGGTTTTTTTATCTACGATGTATGTTAAATACCTTGACTTTATGGGAGTCATCAAAACAAACAGGCATAGATTTTAAAATAATATTTAGATGGCATCACTGCTTCCTTGCTTCCGCAGCGACATCTAACATAAATAGACTAAGTGCTATTATTGAAGTCGAGGAAATATTTTCCGGAATCTTTTATTTAAAGGGAAGCGTTATATCTCTAAGATAGGAAAACCAGAAAATATTGGAGAAGAAGAGATAAAAGGAAAGAACGAATGGCCCGGTCTTCATCACACCAAGATCGACAAGGTGTTATGTGAGCGATGATATTCTTAAAGAGAAGAATACCAAAGTGAGTTATTAGCAAATCTAGTGTATAACGGTCAGACTACTTTCTACTCTGATCTTTTGTGAATCTAGTCTTCATCTTTAAATTTAACGTTGTTTTCCAGCAAGGGTCATAGGTCAAATCCATTAGGCGGCTTAAGTTTTTCTGAGCAGACTTGAGCCGCTTAAATACCATTAAAAGAGTTGTTTTTTCAAATTATAGTTCTTTCCACATCGGCTGCCATAAGCTCACTGTCGCAAAAGCCAATTGAATCGGATTCGTTGTTCTTATTTGACGCCAAGTGCGCTGATTGGAAATCATAGAATTCTAGCAATTCTTCTTAATCTTTCTCTAGCTTCTTCATCGCTGAAGGGATACTTTGCTGAAAACCTTGCTAACAAAACATCAATGGCGTTATTAGCGGCATCACGGCTCTCTGCTAACCAGACCTTTTCCTTCCCCCCCATGCAGCTCAGCCTTAACTTTTGATTGCATGTCTTTTGGGAATGAAGCCAGCACATTAGCTGTTATGTGTACCCAACAGCATTAATGCTATATGTCCGGGAATATCTTTCCTATTACATTCCAAAAACCAAGGACACCGTATCCCTTAGCAAGCCTAAGAGATACAGTTAAGCCACCTTCTCACAGACCATTAAGAAGTTTAGCCTATTTTACTTCTAACTCTCAATAACCATCTTCGACTACAACAGCTCCTTACCTCCATGCTCAGTGACGCCGATAATGACCCCTAGAAGCAGGCAAAGGTAATTATTTTGCCTAAATAACTGTATCTGCCATTGGCCAAAAAATAAACGTAACGAGTATCACTTAAATCATAGAGGCAGCATTACCTGTGATCTTCAAATCATTGCTGTTTTAATCTGATGCTACTTGGATGATATACCAACTCTTCAACGCTTTTTACACGTTTTAAATAAGGCGGTAGCAATGAGCTCTTGAAGTATATTCCGTTGCCGCTTCGATATCCCTTAGGCAGTTTAATTTCAACATCGCCAAAATATCAGTCTATATAGTTCACAGTGTGGTAAATAACTATTATGGATGAGTTCATGCAAGAGATCAGAGGTAATATCTAGTTTCACAGATACCTGTAGAATAGACTTTTCATGGCATATCATCTCTCTATTCTTGAAATCATTCATGAAATCAATTACTAGAGTAGTCTACTCTCTCCGAGACCACATACACCAGAAATGAGCATCACTTGTTTATATGCTAAGTCAATATTTTTCTGATGAACCCTAAATAGGAATTGGTTTATATTTACGTAATCAGGAGAGCAATAAAATAGAAAAACCTCAAGTTAGTGCTATGCTATTAAAATATCTGACCTCACTGAGATTCTCTCAGTTAAATTACCAAGCTTCTGTCGCTGTAAATGGAGCCACAACCCCCCTGATTGTATTTTCAAATTTATGGCTGCAATTGAAAATTAGTGATTATTATATACTTAACATCTAGCTTAATTGAAGACAAAAATAGTTAAGAAATTTCTTTCCTTTACACTTTCAGCCGACAAAGTACTATCACAGCTAAATCTCATAATATAGAGAACAGCTTAAAATTACCAATAACCTTAAAGCCTTTGAGTTGGTAATCCAACCAAAACAACGTTTAGAAAACGTACCTTATTTTGAGCAAGGACAGAGCGGTTAAATCCCTTGGAAACGACCAGAGGAAATAACATCCTAAAATACCGTCAAAAGACTATTGATAATGCAGGTTTAGAAGCGATTATATTTGCTAATTTAATAGAAAAACAAGCCATTGATATTATTATATCTATTTCTTAGATATTGAATAATAAAGGTAAAAATTGCTGGAGAATGGTATTATTATTGTTGATAAACAGCATGAAGTAAAATTTCAACATCAAGTAAGTTATCCTCATTTCTGGTATATTGACTTTTGAATATGATGGGTATCATTCTAATTGATTTAGTAAATTATTTTAATAATATAGAGATGATATGGGATGAAAAGTCTACCATATAGATATTCCCGAAACCAGATATTAGCTATGATCCCTTGCATGAACTCATCTATAATTCTGCCTGGCAGCTGATAGCTACCGTCATTAGGATGAGCTTGAAAAGGCTAATCATGACAATAACATACTGAACGCCGCTTTGTCAAGTATGGTCACATGTATGCTGTCATCCGTAACGGTTATTTACCACAACGAAGCATACAGATTACTATTGGCAATGTTGAGATTAAAGTGCCTACGATCATAGATCGTAGCGGCAATGGGAATATGCTTCAACACCTCGTTGCTACCGAATTATCTGAAGCCTGCAAAAATCGTCGAAGTGTTGCTACCAGCTATACCTGCAAGGCATATCCATCGATGATTTTTACGAAGTTCTAGCTGCCGCTTTTCAGTAAAAAAGCACATGGTCTCTCTGCCAGTTCCAATTTGACTCAAACAAGAATTGCTTAAAGATCACAGGCAATGGTGTATGTAAGATTTAAACGATATGCACTACATTTATTTCTTAGCTGATGGCATAGACACTTCTGTTAGGCAAGATAATTACCTTTGCTTACTGGTCATTATCGGCGTCACTGAGCATGGACGTAAGGAGCACGTTGCAGTTGAAGATGATTATCGAGAGTCAGAAACGAAGTTGGCCGAACTTCTCAATGGCCTGCGCACAATGGCTTAAGGATATCTCCCAGGCTTGCTACGGAAGACGATACACATTGGTTTTTGGAATCCAATAGTAAAGATATTCCTGAATACGCAGCACCAACCCTCTCTTTGATAAAAAAAAACACTTAATGTGTTGCCTTCATTCCACAAATGCATGCAAGCAAAAGTTAAGGGTAAGCTGCAATGGAGGAAGGGAAAGGTCTGGTTAGCAGAGAGCCGTGATACCGCTAATAACGCCATTGATATTTTGTTGGCAAGGTTTTCAGCGAAGTATCATATATGCAGCGATGAAGAAGCTAGAGAAAAATCGAGAAGACTCCTGAAATTCTACCACTTCCTGTTAGATCACTAGTGGGCGTCAATAAGAACAACAAATGCGATTAAATCGGCTTTTACAACACTGAGTCTATAAAGCCGATGCGAAAATAACCCTGTCTGTTTATCAAGAAAAACAACCTTTCAAGGTTATTTAATCTACTATAGTCTGCTCAGAAAAGCTGGAAGTGGCTTAAAAGGATTTGACATACTTTGATCCTGCTGGTAAACAACGTTAAATTTAAGAATAAAAAACAGATGCACGAAGCATCATAAGCAGAGCTTGAATTTATAAAAATTTACAAAATTTTCTAATAACTCAAGCATAATTTATTACTAAAACCAGAAAATACATTGTTAAATATCATCCTTATGTCATGTAATTAATAGGGAAGTTAAGAAATTTTCTTAAAAACCAGCAAAGTCAGATTTTATCGTAAATGAAATTTATTTTTAATTGACTACATCTAAATAAAATCTTATATAATAAGATGAATTATAATGAACTTTAACAGGAGCGTTAAAAAGATGAAAAAAAGATTAATGATATGCCTTCTTTTTACTTTGATATCACCAGTAAGTTATTCATTAGAAAAATTTAAAGATTATGAATTGACTCAGGTGTTAATTTTAAGTAGGCATAATTTAAGAGCACCAATAGTATATAAAGATATATTAACACGTGCAACCAATAAACTTTGGCCGCTTTGGCATACTAAAGATGGAAATCTTACGACTAAAGGTCGCCAGTTAGAGATTTATATGGGAAACTACTTTAGATATTGGTTTTATAGGGTGGAGCTGTTGCGCCGAGATCAATGTCCAGACTCAAATAATGTTTATATTTATGCAAACAATCAACAACGCACTATTGCTACAGCTCAATCTTTTATTAAAGGCGCATTTCCTGATTGCTCGGTTAAAGCTTTTTATCGCTCAGATATAAGAGAAGGAAAGTTCGATCCTATTTTTGATCCAGTTATCACTGACAGTACTGAAGAATTTAAACGCCAAGCTACAAGCGCTATGACAGAACAATTAGCACATTTAGATTTAGCTGAATCTTACAAACAAGTTTCAACAATATTGGACTTTAAAAATTCAACGCTGTGTAAAAAAGATAAGTTATGCGATTTAGTTAGCTCACCTAATACGATGATTATTAGTGCCGATAAACAGCCAGTTGTGTTTGGGCCGTTAGGATTAATGACAAATATTGTAGATATATTTGATTTGCAGTATTTAGAAGGGTTTGCTACAAAAGATGTTGCATGGGGGACCATTAATACACCAGAGCAATGGAAAACACTTAATAAAATTAAAAATGGCTATTATACAGTTGCATTTAAAACTAAAATTCTTGCTAAGAATATAGCCAAGCCTCTATTAAATTATATTAACTTGCATTTTGTTAAACAACCTAACAAAGGAGAATCAAAATTACTTATTATGTTTGGTCATGATTCAAATATTGCATCAGTCATGTCTGCTTTAAATTTCGCACCTTATCAATTGCCTGAACAATATGAAAATACACCAATTGGTGGAAAAGTAGTGTTTCAGCGTTGGCATAATAAGAAAACTAACAAAGATTATCTAAAAATTGAATATATTTATCAGTCAGTAAATCAATTGCGCGATGAGACACCATTGACATTGAATAACCCTCCAAAACAAGTCACTTTATCGCTTCAAAATTGCCAAATTGATGAAAGTGGCTTATGCAAGTGGGATGCCTTTGAAAAAGGCATGCAAGAAGCATTAAACTAATAAAGTTCATCTTGATTAAATCAAATGAAAGCAGCGTGGTGGTTTAACGCTGCTTTTTATTAAAATTCAGTACGCAAGTTAATATTTCTATGGTTGCTTTTTAATCAATAAAAAGAATTTCCTATATAAATTGTAATTAACCTATGAAAGTGAGTTATGCTTATTTCTGGTGTATGGAATTTTCTTGGAGAGATGGTGGTAGCATATCTCCTGCTAATTGATTTCATTCATGATTCCAACAACATAGAGATGATATTTCATAAAAAAGTCTACCTTAAAGGTATCTAAGAAACTAGATGTTACCGGTGCAGAGAGAGAGACCCCTTGTCATAAACTCATCCATATGCTGCCAGATAGCTTGATAGCTATAGCTACCGCCCCTATTGTGAGGTTGAGCTAAAAAAGGCCACATGTTGGCGTCAGCATGTGGCCTTTTTGACGGAGCGTCACATGTACGCCAGTCATCAGTAACGATTATTTACCACAGCGAAGCATACAGACTACTATTGGCAATGTTGAGAGATTAAAGTCTCTAAAATCAGGGATCGCAGCGGCCAATAGGAGTATGCTTCAACACCTTGTTGCTACCAAATTATCTGAAGTGTTCAAAAAGTGGCGAAAAGAGTTGCTATCATCGCTAGCCTCTGCGAGGCATCACATATCCGCAGATGATTTTTACGAAATTCAATGTGGTGCTTCTCGATGAGAAGCATATGGAGTCTCTCTCTGCTATAAAATACCATCAGCAGACTGAAACAGCAATGGCTTAAAGAAGATAGGCAATGATGCCTGCTGGAATTTAAGCGATACGCGCTATATTTATTTCTTACGCGATGACATATGTAGTTCTGTCAGGCAAAATGATTGCCTTTTTCTGCTGCTTATTATCAGCGTCACCAAACATGGACGTAAGGAGATAGTTAGGGTTGAAGATGCTTATCAAGAGTTAAAAGCGAACTGAGAAGAACTTTTCAATGGCCTGTGGCGAGCACAGCATATGGCTTTTAACCGTCTCTCCCAGACCTGTTAGGAGAAGCGCTGTCCTTGCTTTTTGAAATGCAATGCCAAAAATATTTCTGGACATGCAGCACAACACTGTTGGATACACAAAATAGCTAATATGCTATCTTCACATCCCAAAAGCATGCAATCGAAAATTAAGCCTGAGCTCTGCACAGGAGGTCTGGCTAACAAAGAGCCGCGATGCGGCTAATAAAACACTTGATGTTTTATTAGCAAGATTTTCAATGAAGTATCTTATCTCCTGGAGTGATGAAGAAGCTTAAGAAAGATCGTGGAAAAGCTGTTAGCATTTATTCTACGACTTCTCGTCAGAGCATTAAGCGTTAATAAGAACGACAAAGCTGATTGAAATCGGCTTTTGCGACAGTCAGTCTACGAAGCAGAGGTTGGAAGAACTATAGTTTGAGAAAAACAACCATTTCAATGCTATTTAAGCTACTTCTATTTGCTCAGAAAAGCTGGAACCGGCGAAGGGAGGAAGGAGGAAATGGTGGGATTTTACCTACTTGACATCATAAAGGTAAACAACGTCATTTTTAAAATTGAGAAACATATTCAGAAAGCATCATAGCAGAGGTAGCCTGAGCGTCATATACCGGATTTACTAATAACTTTCAGGTGATTAGAAAAAAGATTGTTTGGATAAACCTACTGACTGGTTTGACTACACAGCCACTGGTACTTGTTAATCGTGCATGTTCTCAAGCTTATCATAAAGCGATGGCATACCTGTTGGTCTCGTTTTAAATCGACGATGCAACCACATATATTGCTCAGGTGCTTGCATAATCTGTTTTTCAATTAATTCATTCATAAAAACTGCGGTAGAAATTTCATCATGCTGTGCAAAATTAATTATTGCGGGTTGAATGAGTAATTCATAACCTTTTGCCTTACCTAAGCGCTTGGGGATAAAAGGTATTATAGCAGGATTGGTGAGTTTAGCTAGAATATGGGTACCTATGGTAGTAGCGGTATGTTTGACAGCAAAAAAAGGCACAAAAACACTTTTTTTGGGACCATAATCATGATCTGGTGCATACCATAAAATTTCTCCTTGTTTGAGGCTACGTATCATCCCTTTTACATCTTTGCGATCAAGCATAAATTTGTTAGAACGCAACCGTCCTCGAGTTTGCAACCAATCCATTACCGGATTGTCATTTGGACGATATACACCAATACCAGGATTTAATATACCAAAGATGCGAGCACCTAATTCAAGCGTTAGAAAATGAATTCCTACTACAATGATCCCCTGCCCTGTCAGCTGAATTTTTTCAATATTCTTCTGGCCTTTAATCATAAACAAACGTTGTATACGTCTATCAGACCAGAACCATGCCATACCAGTCTCAAATAATCCCATACCAAGCGATTCAAAATTTTTATTGATCATTTGCTGGCGTTGCTCTGCTTTCATAGTAGGAAAACAGAGTTCTAAATTGCGTTTTACAATTTGTAACCGTTTTTTTAGAAAGTATTTAGATAAGCGTCCAAGTCTAGTTCCTAGCCAATAGATAACTGGATAAGGTAGTAAAACTAGTAAATAAAGAAGCCCAATACCTAACCATGTTAGGCAATATTGTGGATGTAAATATGAAATTTTTAAGGGAGATACTTTTATCATCTTTGTTTTGTTTAGTTAGTATTAATATGGCTATGTTAGCAAAGGTTATTACTTTGCTTGCAGATTAATTTGTAGGCACGTCTATATTTAATTGGTGTAGTTTCAAACAATCCCCTCCCAGACCAGATAATTCGGTAAATAAAACAACCCTACACCATGGAATCCACTCAGCCATCCTTTTAATCAGGTGATATAACTAACTCTTCACAATTTAAATATAGAATTTCTTAGCAACAAACTCTCTGATTATCTAACCTTATTAGACTATGCTGACTAATTTCATGCTCGCTGGCAAAGGTTTCTTTCTACCATTTAACTCCATCCAGGGAAAGGATGGACTCTTTATCAAAGATCGGCTCAAGAAAACGGCTAATAGACTCTCTACATTAAACTTTTCAAGAATCTCATCGCTCATATGACCCTGTTGATCTCAAGCAATGAAGACCGCGCGATTCATTCTTTTCTTTTATCTCCTGTTCTCCAGAGTTTTCTACCTTTCCTATGTGTGGGATACAAGGCTTCTTTTTAAAGAATTCATAAAAAATATTTCGTCGAATTCAACAATACTACTTAGTGTATTTATGTTGGCTATCGCTGATAAAGCAAGAAAGCAGTGATGCCATCTAAACGCTGTTTTCAAATCAATGCCTATTTATTTCTTTGACTCCCATAAAATCAAGCTATTCAACATACATGATAGGATAACTAAACCCATTTATTCTTGTGATATAAATTTTTCAGATAACTTCCACTAAGATTGTTAATTATTTTCCTGAAATTTTAGGATTGTGCAACAATATTGCTATAATTCTAATGAATATCCACACCAGATAACATCTTCAGTATGAGAATATAGGTAGGATAAAAGTGGAATGAGTTGCTTCAATACATGAATCAACATTATCTGACAGAAGTTCCACCTAGCCAACTAATGAGATGGAGCTTTATGTTGGCAAGGAGTGAGGAAAGACTCTCTTTGATCTGTATGAGTGTTTAGTTTTTCATACCAACCTCTATAGCGAAAATCCTTCATAAAGAATAAGAGATTCCCACCAACAACTTTTGCCAATATAGCCATATTTAATCGCCATTTACTTTTTATCATTGACTTGTTTTAGCAGCCATTGCTATATATTTTCGCTGATGAAAGTGATGCCACTGCTATTTTATATGACCTTGAAGTGAAATAGTTAGGATAATTTATTGAAGATCATATCTTGAGATATTTTATCAGTGATATCAAGTGTAAATAAAATAAAATGATAATAAGCATGATAATGATTGGTCATGCTCATTTAAAATAAATAAAAAGCAAGAAAAGAGTTATACTCATTTTTGCTGTGTGTGGGGTTTCATAGAACCTAGCATATCCTGCTGATTGATTTCGTGGATGATTGCAACATCAGAAAATGATATGGCATGAAAAATCTACCATTACAGGTATCCAAAAAACCAGATATTACCGCTGATCCCTTGCATGAACTCATGCGTAATGATGCCAGAAAGCTGATAGGCACACCACCACTGCACCATTGAAGCTGAACTCGAAGAGAGCCCCATGTTGCTCTCCAACAACATACTGTGAAATGCCTTGCCAATTGTCAACAGGCCTCTCTCCTCCCTTGCCGTCATCCATAACAATTATTTGCCAGAGCAAATTATACAAATTGGTAGTGACGATATTGAGATTAAAGTACCTAAGATCTATGGATCGCAGCGCCTAACAGGAATATATTTCAACAGCTAGTTTCTACCTCCTTAATCTGAAGCGTATAAAAATCTCAAAGAGTTGCTAGTATGGCTGTAGCTGCGAAGTATTTCCACAGGTAATTTTCATAAAGCTTTTTTGTGGGTTCTCGGTCAAAAGCAAATGGTCTTTCTGCAGTACCATCAGCAGACTGAAACAGTAACGGCTTGAAAAGCATAGGCAAATGCTGCCTGCTTGGATTTAAGCGATATACGCTATATTTATTTCTTGGACGATGCCATATATAGTTCTGTCAGGCAAGATGTTAGTTTTCCTTCCGGTCATTATCAGCATCACCAAGCATGGACG
This sequence comes from Arsenophonus sp. NEOnobi-MAG3, assembly GCA_052171895.1. Taxonomy (GTDB): domain Bacteria; phylum Pseudomonadota; class Gammaproteobacteria; order Enterobacterales; family Enterobacteriaceae; genus Arsenophonus. The sequence goes on along the minus strand of JBQMRN010000001.1, from coordinate 407,110 downwards.
TAAGAAGCTAGTTAGGGTTGAAGATGCTTATCGAGAGTTAGAAGCGAACTGAGCAGAATTTCTCAATGGCCTGTGAGCACACCATGTGGCTTAACCGTCTCCCAAGAATTGTTAAGAGAGACGGTGTCCTTGATTTTAAAATGCAATGCAAAAATATTCCTGGACATGCAGCACCAACACTGTTGGATACACAAAATAGTTAATGTGCTGCCTTCACATCCTAAAAGTATACAATCGAAAATTAAGCCTGAGATTTTCACAGGAGGTCTAGCTAGCAGAGAGCCGCGATGTCGATAATAAAACCATTGATGTTTTATTAGCAAGCTTTTCAATGAAGTATCTCATCTTCTAGAGTGATAAATAAGCTTAAGAAAGATCTGGGAACAGCTGTTAGCATTTATTCTACGACTTCTCGTAAGAGCATTAGGCGTTAATAAGAATGACGAAGCCGAGACTGAATCGGCTTTTATGAGAGTTAGGCTACGAAGAAGCCGACGTAGGAAGAACTGTTGTTCAAAAAACAACTCTTTCAATGCTATTTAAACTACTATCTTTTGCTCAGAAAAGTTGGAACTGAAGAAGGTGGTCTGATAGACGGGAGACATGGAGGTAAACAACGTCTAATTTTATGATAGTGAATAGGTTCACGAAGCATCAGAACAGAGGTAACCTGAGCGGTATACGCTAAATTTGCTAATAATTTTAAGCAACCAGCTGAAAATATTTCTTGCTGATTTAGTTAGAGGTAAATTTCAGGCATTCAGGAATATAAATTGGCTGGAAAACTTTAGCGTTCTGTTGAAGAAAAATTATTAATCTTAGCTTAGAGTGCATTAGAGAGTTTCTAGTATTAAAGCTAGTAATGATTGTTCTAGCAGAGTTAATTACTTCTAAGCGACCAACATGGAAACCAGCCTGGGATTAAAATAAATTTATTACGCAAGTCCAGTCCAAATCCAACACATACAAATATTATTTGAAAAACGGCCTTTTGGTACTTTCTTCAGAAGTTTTAGAGCCTAATGAATATTAGCACTTCCAATATTAAATTACCCCAACTGGCTACAAAAACTAAACTAAGATTCCTGGATACAATTACTGTAAGGAAATTAACAAGCCGATTAAATCCTAGATGACGGTGACTCAGCCTATCAAGCTGCTAGGCAAGGATCATGAAAAAGATATCTTCTGAAGAAATCATTAAGGCCAGTATTACAAATGACTGCTAAGTGCTCTACGAGCCTTACCAACCCGTAAGAACTCAGAAAATAAACCCCCAATATCTCTCACGAATGATTTTTCTAACAAGGCTTACGGGATACTCAAATATCTGATTAAGCAATGGCAAGGGACTGTCTATGAATTACAGTGAAGAAATCAGAAGCGTGCATCAAAAACTGGCAGACTTAAATATTTCTCTTTAAGCCATTGCAGTGGAGCACACAGTTTTCGAGAAAAGGGATACTATTCTTTGATTGGTAGAATAGTAGTCTTCTCAATCTTTCTCCAGCTTCTTTATCGCTATAGAATACTTCGCTGAAGATTTTGCCAACAAAACATCAATGGTAGCCCGTCTCACCTAGTAATGTCTTGAAGATACCCTTAAGCCACACGCTCGCACCCCATTGAGAAGTTCAGGCAAGTTCGCTTCTAACTCTCTTGTAAGCATCTTCGACAGGAACAGCTCTTTACCTCTATACTCAGTAACGCCGATAATACCAGCAGACAAATGTGACCATTTTGCTTAACAGGAGACTGTATATATGCCATCAACCAAGAAATAACATAGGGTTGTGTGTCGCTTAAATCACGTAGCCACCATTGCCTGTGCTCTTTAAACCATTGCTCTTTTAGTCTATTGCTGATACTGCAGAGACACCCACACATGTGCTTTTTTACCGAAAGCGCCACCAAAGCTTTGTAAAAATTAGCGGTAGGGATATAGCTCGCAGGACAGAAGTATGGTAGCAACTTTTTAAGATTTTCATACTTCAGACAAGGCCGTAGAGCAACGAGCTGTTGAAACATATTCTGTTGCAGCTACGGTCCATGACCTTAGGCACTTTAATCTCAACATCGCCAATACCAGTTTATATAGTTCGCTGTGGTAAATAATTGTTCCCGACGAAAGTATGACACACCAACGCCGTTAACAAGACGGCGTTCAGGATGTTGTTGCAGTATAACCTTCAAGCTCAGCCTAAACGGTGCTAGCTATCATCTCTGTTTGGCACACTTACGGATAAGTTATGAAAAGGATCACAGGTAATATCTGGTTTCCTGCATACCTGTATATGGTAGATTTTTCATGCCATATTATCTCTATGTTGTTGAAATCATTCACGAAATCAATCAGCAGGATTCAGAGCACCATCTCTGAAAGCTCATACATCAGAAATGAAGATGATTCCTAAGTGACCTTTACCTTTTTGACTCTGCTGCTAAAGAACGTCTAATTTAAGGATAAAGAACAGATTTATTAAGCATCAGAGTGGAACGTAGGCTGACCGTCATACACTAGATTTGCTAATAAACTCAAAGAAAATGGAGGAGGAGAGATTCGAACTCTCGGATGGTTTCCCATCGACGGTTTTCAAGACCGCTGCCTTCAACCGCTCGGCCACCCCTCCACAATCCTCAAAACTATAAAGATAACTTGAATAATTGTAAAGCCTTATATAATTTAATCGCTTTATATTTATACTATTAAATGATTATTGCTTAATTTATTGGCATTTTAATTAAAATACTTGAGTAAAGAGTTTAATTTTGCTAAAAACAGCCATATGTTTAAATTTAAAAAACATCATATGTTTATATTTGAAGGTCGTGAAATTAACACTGATGCCGATGGTTACCTTAAAAATAGCCAAGAATGGTGTGAATCCATGGTATATCTATTAGCCAAACAAGAAAATATTTTATTAACTGAACAACATTGGGAAATTATTCGCTTCATTCGTGAATTCTATCTTGAATTCAATACTTCCCCCTCTATTCGTATTTTAGTAAAGGCAATTGCTAAAAAATATGGTGAGAATATTGGTAATAGTCGCTATCTTTATCGCCTTTTTCCAAAAGGACCTGCTGAGCAAGCAACAAAATTTGCCGGCTTACCTAAGCCGGTAAAATGTATTTGACTTATTACAGTAAGTGTAAAATATAAAATTTACTACCTCTTTTTTAAAAGAGAATACTCTTCACTTTTATAATATTCAATTTTAGCGCCTACTTTGTGGCTCCCAACAGCAGCTTTTAACAAATCCTCTAATTGCTCAATTTGCTCTAATGTATCGAAAGCTTTTATCTTAAAAGTACCATCATAACGATTATAAAGATCGCCATATAGTTCATCCTCTTTCAAAAATAAAAAGTTATTTTATAACAAAATTCTACACATTGAACTCGCCAATATATAGTAATTTTATCTATCTTTCGAATTTAGTGCTATCTTATTATAAATTATAACTTCAACATGTTGTTTTGTCTAAACAACATATACTACTCATAGTATAGAGATTTTTAATCTACTTAGATTAAAATTATTAAGAAACTAGTATAAGAAAGTGACCAGCTTGAAATCTATATTATTACCCACATATCATTACCTATAGAATATAGAAGCCTCTAGGAGGTAGCAATGATGACTAGAAGTAAATTTAGTATTGGGCAACAAGTAAGGCACAAACTCTTAGGTTATCTTGGAGTAATAGTAGATGTTGACGCAGAATACTCTCTTGATAAACCACAATATGATGATATTTCAGCTAATACATCTTTACGCTCTGCTCCCTGGTACCATGTCGTTATGGAAGATGATAATGGCGAAGCTATTCACACTTATCTGGCTGAAGCGCAGATTAGTTATGAAAGTTCTGATAAACACCCAGAACAGTCATCTTTAGATGAGTTGTCGGAATCAATAAAAACTCAACTTAGAGCACCACAATTGCGTAATTAACTAATCTTTGAACACAATCAAGGAACATGATTAGTTTATCAGCTTCCTTGATCTATTTATCTAAATCTAAGTAAGGTATCTCTATTTTTTGGCAAGCGTTTTGTTCATCACAATTACTAATCTCAATCGCTCTACAATTTTTTAGCTTCTTCATTAAGAATACCCAACTGTAATTAAAGTACTTTTGGATTAATCAGTATTGCCTCTTCAATAACTTCAAAATCAGTAGGTAATTTTCTAAAAAATCAAACATATCAATCGATATATAAATCTCAACTAAATGGATATAAACTTTTTAATCGAGTAATTCTTTGCCAACTAGTTTTTAGACTAACAGCAGTCTACATTGTATTCTTGAGTTATAAGATATTTCATTATCTTATAACTTTGACGTTAGTTTTATTAGAACGTAGCACACTATGGTACGAGCAGCGTAGCTTCGCGCCACTCATACAATAGTGTGCTACGTTCGCACTTTGTAAAGACAGATAAAATTCATCGAGTTTCACAATCTCTACTACGAAAAGATAATGTCGTTAAGTTTTGTTTGGTATTCTCGGAACATATTTCACATCTAGGTGCAGATAACTAGGCTTCTAGCTTTTAAATGCTTTATACTTTGCTTCTAGGAGCAGGAGTGCGCCTCCCTTCTTCATTATCACGCAAATTCCCCACTCAGTACCTACATAAACAGCGATCTATGCAGATCGAGTAAACGTGGGTTCAAGAATTCACGTACAGGTAAACCTGCCAGCAGATTTCCTTGAGATATAAAAGGTTTGTCGGAGAAAAACGACTACGGCTTCCTGAGATGCCGATAGCCATCGACGGAAAATGATGAGAACTATAGGCTGTCATCATCAGGCTATGTTGGCAAAGGTTGTTGCTATAAATCTTTATATTGTATGAAGGATTTTCCTACAGAGGTTAGTATGAAAAAGTAAATAGTCATATAGATCAAAGAGATTCTTTCCTAACTCCTAGCTAATATAAAGCTGCATCTCATTAGTTAGCTCGCTAACAATCTGTTGGATGATATCAATTCATGCATTGAAGCAACTTATTCCACTTTATTCTGCTCATATTGCAGAGTTAACATATTATCTGGTGGGGGAGATTCATTAGGATTACAGCAACATCGTTGCACAATCCAAGCTTGCAGGAAAACATTTAACAATCTTACTGGAATTCCTTTGGTTAAACTACATCACAAGGATAAATGCTTTACTTATCTACGATGTATCTTAAATAGCTTGGCTTTACTGTGGTAAAGCAGAACAAACAAGCGTTGATTTAAAACAGCGTTTAAATGACATCACTGCTTTATTCCTTTATCAGCGATAGCCAACATAAATACACTAAGTAGTATTGTTGAATTCGATGAAATATTTTTTCATGAATTCTTTAAAAAGAAGCCTTCTATCCCACATAGGAAAGCTAGAAAACGCGGGAGAACAGGAGATAAAAGAAAAGAATGAATCGCACGGTCTTCATTGCTTGAGATCAACAGGGTCATATGAGCGATGAGATTCTTGAAGAGTTTAATGCAGGGTGTATGGCTTTTTTTTAAGCCGATCATCGATAAAGTCCATCCTTTGCTAGGCTGGAACTAAATGGTAGTAAACCTTTTGTAGCTAGCATGAAATTAGTCAGCATCGCTTAATAAAGTTGGATAATAAAACATTCTTCTAAAGAATTCTACATTCAAAATATGAATAGTTATATCAGGCGATTAAAAGAAGGATGGCTGAGTAAATTTCCATGCCGTATGGTCGGTTTATTTACCGAATTATCTAGGTTGAAGAAGATTATTTGAGACTACAATAATTGAAATACAGACGTGACTACATGTTGCTCTGCAAACAAAGCAACAACATTTGCTAACATAGCCTATCATTAACGTCATCTTGTTTTTGCCCCTTTAGAAAAGGTAAGTTCAGATATACTATAACGCTTAGCCAAAGAAGACGCAGGCTCTTTGCTGACATGAAGAGCAACTTTGATTTTAGGTATTCTAGTTGCCTGACGATGTACCTTCATCATCATGATATTTGCCATGAACTTATATCCCTCAGTAGCCATCTTGCCATGAATCTAGATGCCAGACAAAAGTCTATATAATAATCCGGGACTAAAACTAGTACTGAATCAACAAATCCAGCCATAATCCTAGTTTAATTTCATGGAAGCTAATTTTAAGATCTGATCTAGCGATAAGCTAATCTATTGCTAATTTCGTACTCAACGCTTCACTCCATAAAGCGTAACCATTAATGGCGGTTACAGTCGGGATAGGTAGGTCTTATACGATGAAAGATACTGTTCGCAAAATTCAGCCATTACTGAAGTTGTAATTTTGGTGCATTAAATAGGTAGAGAAATTATTTAATATCTGCACTAACAATAAAAGTGGGTTTTTGTGAAATCAAAATAAGCCATTTTTATTGACTTAAGCTTTTTTATTTTTCAGTAAACCAATAGCTTTAACTTAGTAAATCAACAGTTTCCAAATCAAATTTATTAATGATATTTGGTGAGTTAAATATCAATTTTGCGATACTAAGTTTTATCCAATCAACCTGAATAGTATTACTCTGATAGAACATATATCTTCTGCTATGATTTGCATCTACTATAACTAGTAGATACTAGTGTTTTTTTGTTAAAAAACACATTAAATATAAAAATATGCTAGCGTGTGATTACAACAAATTATATGAGCTTTTGAAAAGCTCACTAATACTTACTTATTTATTTTTATAGATAAAAATTAGATTTTTAGTTTGGAAAAGTATTTATTAAAAATATATTAATATTTAATATAATATTTTCTAAATATTAGAAATAAAAATAATAGGTAACTAAAAATGGAAAGTTTTTCGCTAGTCAGCGAAGCAAGAACATATTAAAATATTAGAGGCAACTTACGCAGAATCTATTAAAAAAGAATAAATTGAATGCCTTACTTTCATTCTGGAAAACCCGAAAGCGTTTTTTTTAATGACTATTATTGTCCATTCAAAGGTAATTCACATTTCAAAGCATGGCTACATATTAAGTTCCCTACTTTTGGTTATTAGTTAATGAAGCTAGCAAGCCATAAATTATGGTTTTATTCACCAATTGACTATTTGTATAAAAAAGGTTAATGATTTTAAAAAATTGTTACCTCAGTTAGATAAAAAACATACTGGTTATATTGATTAATTTATTGATCAACCTAAAGAATTAGGCATTTTAGTGCTTAATATTAATCGTAAATCGGTATTAAATTATTTTCATTTTCATCGTGCTGATTCTGATTAAGCTCAATTATGAATTGAGTTATTTACAGAAAGCGCAAAAAATACTAATAGGTGGTCATCATGCCGCTAGTAAAGATTTTTATCAGGAAGCTACTGAATTTTGATATTAATATTAGTTATTTTCAGGCAACGGATCAGTGAGATATAGACGTTCCATATAGTAATATTATTGCACTCAATGAAAATTATTCAGCACTCCATCCAGTAGACTAAATTGAAATAGAAGCCATCAAAGAAAATGTATTGTTTTTAATTGATACGGGTTCTGAATATCATGGTTATGCAGCAGATATTACGGCTACTCTCTCTTATGCGGCTAAAAATAATAATGAATTTGCTAATTTGATTAACGACTTGGATAGTAAAAAAACAGATATTGATCGATACAATTAAAACCAGTTTTCATTATAGTGAATATCATCAACAATCGCATCAACATATTGTATCTTTATTGCTAGATCATGGCATTATTCATAATATCACTAAAGAGACAATATAGAAAAATGGATTACAGCACCATTTCCTGCATGGCTTAGGCTTAGGCCATATTTTTAGATTACAAATTTATGATATTGCTGGATTGATATAATATGAAACTGGAATTTCTTTGGCTTACCAGGAAGTTATCCTTTCCTACGTTGCACGTGGATCTATCTTAGAGGCTGCTATGTGCTATTAACTATTGAACCTTGTCTCTACTTCATAAAGACACTGTTGCCTTCTTGTCGCGAAAGATCGTTTAATAAATATTTAAACTGGCATAAAGTTGCATACCTTATGCTCTATGGTGCTATTCGTATTCGAAGATATATCATCATATATGAGAATAAAGTTAAAAATATGATGCAATTTATATTTAAAGTAATGAACGATTATTTGATACCCGAAGAGAGTTGGTTCTTGTTACTAAAGGAATTTAAAAAACCATTTTATTACATATCTTGAACATACTAATGGAATTGCTGAAACAAAAATCTTTATCCAAACTATTAAATATAATTATCCACCAGATTGCACCATCATTGCTGGACCTACTATGTGCCTGGGGTAAGCCCTGATAATTGCTAAAAATTAGATTTTTCTAATGCTATTGATCCAATAGGAACGGCAGGTAAGCTGATGATGATTCAGTTTTTGTTTAGCTAGCGATATTGCTAAAATTACCGTCATTGTAGTTCGTTATTTTGGCGGGATTAAATTAATAACTGGGCGGATTAGTTAGCAGTTATGCTAATATCGTTCAACAAGCGGCTTAACCTTTTAAACACCCAGCAAAAAATGCTTAAAATATTATTTAATACATTATGAATATGCGCATATAAAATAGTTGAGCAATTAATACAATAGTCAGCAGAGCAGAGCCGTAGCGAAAAATATAATATAAATGTGAAATTAAAAATTTCACGTCCCAGTACAATTTTGAACAAAAGTTCACTAATAAATTACATAATTTGAGTAAGAGGCATATTAAATTTAATTCCTAAATCTTAATGTTATTAGATTCTCAAGGAACCACTTATGCATTTTCGAGCTATAACCAGAATTGTGGGGCTACTCGTTATCTTATTTTCTGTTACTATGATTATTCCAGGCATAGTGGCATTGATCTATCGAGATGGATCAGGACGTGCCTTTAGCCAAACCTTTCTTGCAGCATTAATTATAGGTTTACTGCTATGGATACCAAACAGAAATAGTCGACATGATCTAAAACCTAAAGAAGGTTTTCTGATCGTTGCCCTTTTTTGGACCGTGTTAGGTAGTGTTGGAGCATTACCTTTTATTTTTTCTGATCGCCCTCATCTTTCGGTTAGCAATGCTTTTTTTGAATCTTTTTCCGGTTTAACAACAACTGGAGCAACTACATTGGTTGGGTTAGATACTTTACCCAAAGCAATACTTTTTTATCGACAGATGTTACAGTGGTTAGGTGGTATGGGGATTATTGTTTTAGCGGTAGCCATATTACCTTTATTAGGCGTAGGTGGAATGCAACTTTATCGAGCAGAAATACCTGGCCCACTCAAAGACAATAAAATGCGTCCAAGAATTGCGGAAACGGCAAAGACACTTTGGTTAATTTATGTTTTGCTCACGATAGTCTGCGCGATAGCATTATGGGGCGCTGGCATGGATATTTTTGATGCTATCTCCCATAGTTTTTCTACTGTCGCTATTGGTGGATTTTCTACTCATGACCAAAGCATTGGTTACTTTAATAGCTCTACTATCAATACTATTATTGCTATTTTTTTACTGATTTCTGGTTGTAATTTTGCTCTTCATTTCTCTGTTTTATCTGGACGTGGTTTGAGAATTTACTGGCGTGATCCTGAATTTAGAGTATTTATCGCTTTTCAATTAGTTTTAATAGTCATTTGTACGTTAGTACTTTTATATCATTCAGTTTATGATTCAGTGTTACAAACTTTTAATCAAGCCTTTTTTCAGGTTGTCTCTGTGGCAACAACAGCCGGTTTTAGTACTGATGGATTTGCAAATTGGCCGCTTTTTCTACCGATATTGTTACTTTTTGCTGCTTTTTTAGGCGGGTGTGCCGGATCAACCGGAGGTGGATTAAAAGTTATTCGAATTTTATTATTATTTTTACAGGGTTCACGAGAGTTAAAACGTTTGGTACATCCAAATGCTGTCTACACGATAAAATTAGGCAACAGGGCATTACCTGAACGTATTATTGAAGCCGTTTGGGGGTTTTTTTCTGCTTATGCATTGGTTTTTATTATAAGTTTATTATTATTAATTGCTACCGGTGTAGATGAGTTTTCTGCTTTTGCCTCAATTGCAGCAACATTGAATAATTTAGGGCCAGGATTAGGCTCAGTAGCTGAAAATTTCACTACCATGAATCCAACGGGAAAATGGATCCTAATTGTCACTATGCTATTTGGCCGATTGGAAGTATTCACTTTACTTGTTCTTTTCACTCCAACCTTTTGGAGGGAATAAAATCATTTATATATATAAAGTTTATAGGTAACATATGAGCTATTTACTACTTTATTCTGCTGAAAATGGTCAGATTAAAAATAATACTTAAAAATACTGAGTATTTACACGTAAAGAAGGTAAGCAATGTGATGTGAAATATTTAAATATAGATAAAGATTTTAATCTTTCTGTTTACAAAAAAATATTAGTCCGTGTGTCAATCTATTATGGTCATTTTAATCCTGCTCTGTTGAATTTTACACAAAATTATCAAAAAGAGTTAAATACCATGCCAAGTACATTTTTTGTGGTTAATTTAATTGCCAGGAAAAAGGACAAAGATACATCTGAAATAAATGCTTATGTTCGTAAATTTTTAGCTAAAACTTCGTGGGAACCAACTATTACTAATGTGTTTGCTGGAGCCCTACGTTATCCCAAATATAACTGGTTTTGATCGTATCATGATCCAATTTATTATGAAAATAACGAGTGGAGAAACTAATACAAATAAAGAAATTGAAGATACTGATTGGCAAAAAGTTGAATACTTTACGCGTGAATTTAATGCGCTTAAATAAAAATTTAATTAAAATAATTATTTTTGTTCATTTTGTCAAAAAAAAGAAAACATCTAAATTTTATAAATTATTGCTTGCCAACATATATAAGGAATTTATTTGATATTATTTGTGGAAATATCCAGGAATTTCTAGGAACTCATAGAATTTTCTTGAGGTAGAAGAAGCGATTTTTTGATTTGATAGCAAAGATAAAAAAACAAATAATTCTTCATCTCAAATTAAGGTTTAATTGCTCTTTGAATAGTTTTACTTGAGCAATAACTTATTCAAGTTATGGGCAGAATGTTAGCATTAGAGCAGTCTGCTTACTAAAAGCACCTTTAGTAAAGCTAATTTTTATTTAGAAAAAATTTTTTCTAAATTGTTTTTTAGACATAGATTCAATATAGAAAACTGCTAGTTTTCTATCTGTTTTCAAGTCGAAATGAATTAATTTTCTAGATCAATCAGTTCCACTAAGTATAAAAAGTACCATTGCAACTAAAAAATTTAGCTAGTTTTACACGTTCTTTCTGTTTGCAATACCTCAAATATTGTTATAATTTTTATGTATCAGGATCTGCAGGATCTGTAAGTAGTGTTGTTTATTGAATGTTTTGCTGATTTAGAGTAGCTCATATGGTTCAATAAAACTACTTATTCAGGCATTCCAACTCCTATATTTTTTGCTAATGCAATATTCTTAAGAATATCAATACTCGATCTTGAGCCTCTCTTAAAATAATTATTAATCGTTGAACGATTAAATTCCCCATTCCCTCTATACTTTTTGTATAGATCTTTAGCCTATTAGTATTTTTAGTCGATCAGTGAGCGTTTCTTTATACCATGTTTCCAAGGAAACATGTATTTCTTTTCTATCAATTATTTGTTTTCATTTCATATTATTAATTTAATATATTTGTTTTCATTTCATATTATTAATTTAATATCAAAAATATGTAAAATCCTTGCATAATTTAAAAAAATTAATTTTTATTGATTTTTTAAAAAATAGCCAATTCTATTCAATGCGGTAAAACTCTATCGGTTATCTATGCGTTTAATCTTTAAAAATTAAAAATAATGCTTAGAAATGAAATTCTAAGCCATGATGCTGAGACCAGCAACATATTGTGCCAGTGGTGCCATGTAAAAGGATTCCCACTCTACTACATCAATGTTGATAGGAGCAGGACTGAAACATAATTTCACTAAAATATGTGCTTTAATCGCCCTTGTAAAAAATATGAACGCATTATTGCTGAAGCCATTGCTGTTACTCCTGAAGATATTTGCCTAAGTCGATATCCTGATCTCCCTGAGATAGCATGATAATGTTTATATCAGCAACTTAATTAATTTGGAGCCAATGGTTACCCTGTGACAGTACTAGGGATTGAGGGGCTAGCACTGAATAAGTGGGCAAGTCGCTATGAATTAATGAAACGCAAACGTCCAGGTACCAAAGCTTACAAGTACCACATCGCTTGTTTGCCAATTCAAGCCCACTGTGCAAATCCGTGAGCGTCATCTTAAACAATTGATAATCGCCGCGCCAGTGGATGATGGCATCAAACAACCTACCGTATCAAAGGTTAGCAGCGATCCTAAAAAGCTTGGAAAACTAGACGTTTACCATCTCCCCGGCATTGCTTTGAAATAAGTGAGCCAATCTGACCCCCTCATAAACAGCCATAAATTACTGCTGCTCGAATATTACTGGTGCAATATATCCTCAAAAAATATGGGAGGGAAGGAAACCGACGCGTTATAACTGCGCACAGGCAATCCGCTTTATTTTCCAAGCAGGCAAAAACCGGCCAGTTTCCCAATGGGATCATCCATGTAGCCACAGGTGGTGGCAAACGCCAAGAAAAGCAAAAGGCGTTAACTCAATGAAATCAGCATTAAGCGCTGGCTTTCTAACTATATAAAGGCTAGGACCCCAAGCGAGCACCTGATAATCTTGGCTCCGAATAAGCGCGAGGTCATCAAACCGGAGGACATTGCCTAGCTGCATGATTTTATCTGGCACATTTATCAAAACTCAAACTGGACAACATGAAAAGGCATCTGCGGATTTTTTGCCGAATGCAAACAGCGCGCGCTATGGGGATTACCCGCTGATATTAGCAAGGGGCCTTCCTATCATCCCATGCTGTATGTGATTGAGAAACTTTTCCTCCACTGAAACTCTCAAATAACCTGAACACAAGACAGGTAGCGAATATCGCCAGATCAAAATGTTGTCTGCTATAACTGGAACAGTCTGCCTGTAAATTATGTCTAAATTAGGTGGACGGTAACGGGATGAAGATGAAGGTCGCCCATCCTGCGCACAGTCAGCCTTTTTTGCCAGCACTAATCTTTATTATCTATGGCAGCTGCAGCTATATCAGCGACTGGAGCTTCTTGCTTTCCAAGAACGTGATTATAGTTACCAATGTGCGGCGGTATGGCATCCCCATTCACGGCAAGCCGTTTCTTCTACTATTCGAATAATGGCATCGACGAAAGCAATAACACGCTCGATATGGATATTACTGGTAATTTAACCCGCCTTGGTATTGAACATCCTAGACCGGCATTCCATCTGCAAGGGCGCTGGAGCATTATCGAACGCCTGAACAGTATATTGCCTGCTGCTTTGCTATTCGGTACTGGCGTTGAGTGGAAAAACCGTACGAAAACTGGCATGACTCCGTTTAAATTGGCATTGAATACCCCAGAGCCAAAGAATGGCATGAAGTAACCTAACCGTCGCTAACCAAAGAAAGCACACGCTGCTTAAGCTGCCATTCTAGGAAATACTGATTGATGAAATCAATGGAATAGGGGTTGTTGAGTGGTACAATGCCCGTCTACACACTGAACTCCACAAACGATCCGATGAGCAGCATTACAAGCCAAGCCAAGTTTCACCACTGGAAACTGGAAAACAAATGGTATCGAGCTGGAATAGCTGACACAGTTTGAACTACACGACTTGTTTATGCCGCAGACAAAAGGCACCGTCAACCACTGTAAAATTCTTTTTCTTAAGAATATTTACTATGGCGACAAATTTCTGGATGAACATAGCCGTAAGAGGTCTACTAAAATTATGACATTCATGATGCCAGAAAGGTTATTGGGCAGCTGTATGGACGCTACTTATCTGTGTGAAGCGGTGCTAGGAAATGGCAATAAACATCTGCTCTTTACCGGTGACGGTGAAATATCACAAGCGGGAGCACCGTATTAAAGGATACGTAATCGCGGAGGCTAAAGAGAAACTGGCATTAACGGAGGCAGAAAACACCATGATGTTGCCGGATAAAATCAACTTGGCCTGGATCGCTCTTTACTCAGAACAGGATGAGGGGGAGGGGAATTTGCGTGAAATAAGCTAAGAAGTAGCAAAACAGAAGGTATAAAACGTTTAAAAGCTACGAGCCAGATTTTCTACGCGTAGATGTGAAAATATCTTCCATAAATCTAAAACGAAACTTCACAATGTTATTTTTCGTAGGTATAATCGCGTCACTTAATGGGTTTTTATCCCTTTTTACAAGGGCAAGCTCGCGGGTGAATGCTCAAGGTTGCTTACGTGATTTTAACCAAACATGTCCCTGCTATCCATCGGGTACTTATAGTACAATAGCAAAGAATTTACAGACCGCCTTTTTTGTCTGCGAAAACGTTCAGCCAGCAGAAAACATAAATTCGTCTGTTTGTGTAGAGAGCTTGGTATAGAAACACCGACTTAATTCGGCGATACATCTTTAAACAAATTGTATGCTCTAGCAATTATAATAAAGATAATAAGAAGATAAACTACAAAAACCATCATTTCAATTCTGATGGAAAGCTTTAGATCACTTTGTATTGATATCTTTAGCTATACAATCAAGAATTATTCCAAGAATTACTCAAATCAGTATTAGGTCAGTTATGCTTATTTCTAGTGTATGGGATTTCAGAAATGGTGGCCACAATCCTGCTGATTAATTTCGTACATAATTTTAATAAAAAAAAGATGATATGCAATGAAAGTCTACCCTTTACAGGTATCCATAAAACAAGATATTACCTGTGATCTCTTGGATGAACCACACATAATTCTACCAGGCAGCTCATAGCCTCAGCCGTTAAGGCGGAACTACAAGCTATGCTGTGACAACATACTGAACGCCACATTCTAGACTTGGCATTATTATGCCATCTTCCATAATAGTTATTTTCTAAAGCGAACCATACAGACTGATATTAGTGATATTGAGATTAAAGTCCCTAAGCCAACGGAATCACAGCAGTAACGAAATATGCTTCAACAGCTCGTTGCTACTGCCTTATCTGAAGCCTGCAAAAAATCTTAAAAAGTTCCTACCATAGCTGTCCTACAAAGCATCTCTCCACCAGTCATTTTACAGAACTCTAGGGGCGCTTTTCACTGAATGCACATGATCTCTAGCAGCAGATTAAAAGAGGAATGGCTTGAAGAACACAGGGAATTGGTGGCTACGGAATTAAAATGATACGCACTACGTTTATTTCTTAACCGATGGCATATACAGTTATCTCATGCAAGGGGATCGATCTCCTTTGCTTATTGGTATTTATCGGCGTCACTAAGTATGGACGTAAAGAGCTCGTTGTGGTCGAAGATGATTATTGAAAGTCAGAAGAGAATTTAGCTTAACTTCTCAATGGGCTGCAAGCGAATGGCTTAACCGTATCTCCCAGCCTTGCTAGAGAATACCTACCCTTATTTTTTAGAATACAATGGTAAAGATATCCCAAGACATGCAGCACCAATGCTGTTTTTGTACACAAAAACAGCATTGGTGCTTCTTCACTCCAAAAGCATACAACCGAAAGTTAAGACTGAAATTGAGCAACACCTGAGAGGTCTGGGTAGCAAGGAGAGCTATAATGCCGTTAATAAATCCATTGATGTTTTGTTTGAAATGGTTTCAGCGGAATATCCTGTAGCAATGAAGAAGGTGGAGAAAGATAGAGAAGAACTGCTAGCATTCTAGCATTTCCCGTCAGAACACTTGGCGTCCAATAAGAACGACGAATCTGGTTGAATAAGTTTTTGCGATACTGAAGCTACGAAGTAGACACACTAAGAACTGTGGTTTAAGAAAATACCCATTTCAATCTTATTTAACTGCTACAGTTTACTCAAAAAAGCTATAACAGCCTAAGGAGATTTGACCTGCTATAATCCTTATGCTAAGCAACGTCCAATTTAAGGATGAAAAACAAATTCACGAAGCATTAAAGTGGAATTTAGTGTCTGTAACCACCATACACCAGATTTGCTAATAACTCTATTAGGTAATAAAACTCCATTGCAGCCTTATGAAAGATTTATTTAAAATTAAAGCTAATTTATTCAAAAAAATCATATATCTTCCTAGATATGACACTTATCAACAACGGTTCTTCCTTAACGATATCCCGGTGTGCATTGCTGAAAAATCCAGCCGTACCAAGCTTGAGCTTAGCCGAGACTTGCCGTAACATCATAACTACCAGCAAGTTTCGACGCGATGGCAGATGCAATCTGTTTTTACGTCGGCACCAAAAAAGAGATGATGCTTGAATTATTACCGCCTATGCGCTGTTTGGCAGCACCTTGAACTATCTTACCCTAAACCGATATTTATGACTTCACCTTCTTGGACCAGTAAGAAGCACAAGGAAATCCTCCAGTACATGATTTACTTTCCTGACAGAGGCTTTAAAATTCACGAGTTAATCTTCTCCATCTATCCTCCAATTTCCGTAGCTTGCAGAACGATGTGATGATTGATGAGCCCGCTTTCCATGAATCAGTTAAGGAAATTGCTT
Source organism: Arsenophonus sp. NEOnobi-MAG3 (assembly GCA_052171895.1). Taxonomy (GTDB): domain Bacteria; phylum Pseudomonadota; class Gammaproteobacteria; order Enterobacterales; family Enterobacteriaceae; genus Arsenophonus. The sequence continues at coordinate 390,485 of JBQMRN010000001.1, read as the reverse complement.
AATGCAGCACGCTGCAGATTCTCAACTTCTTTGTGGAGAAGGGGGAGTTTTGGTTTGCTCGCGTACAGTTAAATTTTAGCCATAACAACTCGATAACCTGTTTAATTCCTACATTTAGGGGATGCCTATGCCGAAAGCGTGGTGTGATAACCTGTACAAAAACGGCCATATTATCAAAGGTTGTTACTCTGCTAACAGAGCAATTTTTAGCCAGGTCTATATTTCAATTGTTTCAATTTCAAATAATTTTATCCAGACCTGATAATTCGGTAAATAAAAGACCCTACAGCATGGAATCTACTTAGCCATCCTTCTAATCGACTGATATGATATAAGTGTTCATATTTTGAATGTAGAATTCCTTAGCAATAACTCTCTAATTATCCAACATTATTAGGCAATAAGAATAATTTCATGCTCGCTACCAAAGGTTTCGTAACATTTATCTCCATCCAAGCAAAGGATAGACTTTTTATGGATGATCACAGTTTAAGAAAATGACTAATATACTCTGCATTAAATTCTTCAAGAATCTCATCGCTCACATAACCATGTTGATCTTAGGCGATTAAGACCACAATTTCTTCTTTCCATTTATCTATCGCTCTCCCACATTTTCTAGCTTTCCTATGTTGAATTATAACCTTTCTCTATTAAAGGATTTAAAAAGGAATTTTTCTTCGACTTGAACACTACTACTTAATGCATTTATGTTGAGTATCGCCGATGAAGCAAGGAAGCAGTTATGCCTCTAAACCCTATTTTCAAATCAATACCTGTTTGTTTCGCTGACTTCTTGTAAAGTCAAACTATTCAATATACATCACAGATAACTAAACCATGTATACCCTTCTGATATACTTTCGCCAGAGAAGTTCCAGTAAGATTCTTAAATGTTTTTCTACAATCGGAAATTTTTCAATGATATCTCTGCAATTCTAATGAATCTCCAGAGAGAGTAACATATGGTCACTGTGACAATATGGGTAGGATAAAGTGGAATGAGTTGCTTCAATATATGAATCGACATCATCTAACATATTGTCGGTGAGCCAACTAATGAAATACAGCTTTATGTTGGTATGGAGTGAGGAAAGAGTCTCTTTGATCTGTATGACTGTTTGCTTTTTCATGCCAACCTCTCTAGCGAAAATCCTTCATATAGTATAAGGAATTTTTAGCAATAACCTTTGCCAACATAACCTAATAAAACGCCTTCAATAGCGAATGTACCTAGGAAGAATACGACTACGACTGCCTGTGTGCCAGCTCAGCGGCGCGCAGGCAAGTCAGGCAATACCTATCCTGTCATGGCCCACTGATTGGGCTCTTTCACTACTAGCAAAGGTGGAGACCATCGTGTAGAGCCCCACTTGCACTTTAAAGCCAAATCGGCGTTTGAACTGTGTAGCAAGCTCATCCAATGCGCGCGCTCAGTGTACGACTGTGAGGGGAAAGGTCAAAGCCTAATATTAGGCATATATTAAGGCAATGCTAACGGCCCTTACCCTTAAGCCAGACTGTTATTACTAATTCAGCGATGACTTTTTCCTGCAATGGCTATCTCCTCTGTCGGTGTTTGTGGTATATACTAACTATTATGCCATATTTGACAAAACACAAAGGGTTAACGCTGCGCATCGAGTTGTAAAACGTCAGCCATGATCAAAAAATCAGATAATGCTCTATATCATGATCCGGCTAGCGCTGTTGCTGGAAAACTAGCTTTAACGACACCGGCAACGGTAGGTATCAAGCTGAGGCGGATCCCCCTCCTCGTCTGCATTTTTGGCTGGAAATGCTGGATTGTATTACGATTTCGGGAAAATGGTAGACTAAATGAATACCTAGACTCAAAGGTGAGCTGAAGGCACAAAATCTAACCCTGTGTGGCTATACTGGCATCAGTCCACGCATTGTATGATTTACTGCATATTAAAGTAGTTAACGGTTACCGAAATTTGATAAGGGGGGCGCACTCAACAAGGATATGCATTCAAGTGTTCATGGCTGCGAACCGATACGGCGGACGGTTTTGTGCTGAATAAAAGCAGCCTGTGTGTCAGGCATTACCTTCCAACATCCGGGGAATAATATACCGACGTCGTAGGAGATAACGATGATAACGCCAATGAGCGAGAATCTTGATAATGAAACGTCTTGTTGATATTCATGAGTAACCACTGCTGTTTTCAGCGGACAGCCAAGACGGCAAAGACCGATGTTTCCCAGATAGCTAGCCATATGCCAGAGCATCTAACATCCGGTATCACCACCCTAACCTGCACGCATTCTGTTTGCTGGTCTTAGAGAGCGGTCACATAAGCAGCCTGGTGAATTTAGGCGTCGATCTTGAAGGAAAATACACCCATCTTCTTTTCTGAACTCAGCAAACGGCCACCTACTGCGCTACACAGCATGGAATGACGTATTCTTCCGCCTGGATAAAATTTACAACTACCCAAGAAAAAGCCAAGGTAGTAGCGGTGGAAGAACGGCTCACCGACGCAGCATAGTTTGTGTAACAAATTACTCTGTTTTTGATGCTATCTATACCTTCCTTAAAGGCTATGATGCGATGCAGGAACTTATTTAGGTGGAGGTTCGAAAGGGGTTTTCCATACCATCATCCAGAGAGCGTCCGCAAGTACCAAGCAGGAAAGCGCCCTGATGCGGGCACTAATGGGTATTGTAGCCGGCCACAAGCGCTGGATGTACCCAGAGTTTGAGACCGCTGCTAACGGTCAGTCCGACAATTTTATGGCGATGATTGCCTGGAGCGCGAGATATCTAAAGCAATCCTTAGCGGGATGCTGACCTCAAAGGCTAGAGATAAAAGAGTGCGCTTCCCTGGAGGAAGTAGATAATCCGCTGCGCAAAGAGATCACCAACACTGATTTACATCAGCTATCACGGATTCTTAACCGCAATGTCATTTATCCTGTGTGAGCGCTGAACAGGTCCAGTTAGCTTAACCGGCATCTACCACCAACCCCTAGCCTGCTGTTTGATATAATGGAGAACAAGGAGATAACCGTTTTTTTGATGTGATCGTCAAGCTGTCAAGCTAGATGAATATTGGTATTTTGTGGACATAAAAAAACTGAAGATCCCTCCTATACCGGCAGCCGATGAACCAGTTTTTTGCCTTACTCTGCCGACAATGCCCTTTGTGTCAGGACTACAGCGAGCAATCCAATTCCCCTGCGCCCACCATAGGCAGCTCTGATAACCGATGCACTGAAGATAGAACCAGAGACTCTCCCCCCTCTGTTGAACATGCCACATTATGGGATAAGCGGCGCAGCCATGCTACTTCGGAAATACTCATGATTTGAGTACTTTTTATACTCTGCAATATGTTAATTTTAGGAATTCATCTAGATCGCTTAGAATAAATCTTTTAGAAAAAAGAAATCAAGTAAATCAAAAAGATAACACGTAACTTCATGTATTACACACTAACTATTTATCCGAAACGCTTTATGATCTCCCTCCTGAAATTAATAATAACAGATCGACTGAATTTTTCATGACACCAAAAAAAAGCCATATAGCAATTCCTCAGACACTCCGGTCCCCAATTTTCGATATGCAAATATTATATCCGTATTTAGTCACGATTATCCGAAGCTTTGAGCAATGCAAAGACCAATAAGGCCAATGAGACGCTGGATATAACTGCATTGTAGTGGGTATATGGGGCAATGAATGAAAATATGTTTTCCGATGGATTCATCATTTATAGGGAACTAAGAATAATCCCTCTCCGTCTCCCTCTGGGCCCCATGGAAAAAATATAAAGATAATTGGACTAATAAACTTGAAAAATTCTGATAGGATGACGATTTCTATTTCTCTGGCAAGATACCTAAAAATGGTAATTACCCAGATGTATTCCCCCAAGCCCAACTAAACTGCTTTTCACCATTGATCAGACCTAGAATAATTTTCTTAAAATACACTAAAAGTGCTAAGTGGTGGACCCATCTATCTGTCGAGGGAATGCTTGCCTGCGGCAACTTATGCCATTACTGTCTAGTCTCCCCGTGTCCTGGTGCTACTGCTCTGCCTCTCCTGAATATTTCCACCGCCGTTTTTCTCCCAAAGCTGTAAGTCAAAAACCTGTAGTTCATACGGTTTCAAAACCATGGAGCAACTGGTTAGTACAGCAGGTTCATATTTTGCTTGATTAGGACTGGCAAGACATTACTTTCAGGAGATACGCCATCTTATTTAGCTTTTTTTAACAATAACTAGCAGCAACTGAATAGCCTGTTTCGACCCACCACCAGCGCTATAGTGCAAGTAGGCACATAAACAGGGTATTAAAATTGCTATCTTCTGTGCCTTGCATACTTATAGTCTACAACTCAATTAAGATCCGCATCTTCATGTCTCCGTTACCTGTAGCAATCTGGATATTAAAGATGCTGTATGGCATGGAGCTTTTCTTCAAAAAAAGAGCGGTTGAATAAATATAGCAAGGCGCTCTCATACAGCTATATTGCGTCACAACTATGAACTGATAAATCCCAGTCTGTGTAGACTTCTTGATCTTTGGCATATCCGCGCGCTAGGAAGCAGTAGTAGCGTTATCTGAAGCCACAATAGGGGAGGTTACTGGGAAATTACTTCGCTAAAAAGATGAAAATGGCATGGCATAGCATGAAATATCTCGAGCACTACCTTAAACGCCCCAGTATCTGCCTCAAAACTACAACATTATCGAGGGGGGATGTGAGTTGTACATCATTACTATGACCACCTGACTAAGAAGTACAGGAAGAAAAAGACCCTGTTGGCAGGAAGAGATGATCAGGCGCTATATATTAGCCATATTCCGGTGAAGCATTTTAAGATAGTGCGTTACTCTACTTTCTTGTCGAATCATAAATGAACCATACTATTACAGAAAGTGTATAAGGCCCTGGAGATAAGGGATTGCAAAAAACCAAAAAACCGGGATTTACTTTTTTGATGAAAGGATATTCCTGCGTATAGATGATCCGTACAAATACATTCTATGTGGCAACAGGCTACTTTTTATCGACACCCAGCTTGGGCAAGCAGCTAACGGCATTCTTATAAGAAAGAATGCATAAAATAAAAAACGATAGTTATTTATAAGCTAAACCTAGAATTAATGTTTCTAATATTAGTGCACTAGGTTAAAAAATATAAACTCCAATGAAATTTTTACTTACAATAGAACCCAGTAAACTGATTCTATCCATTCTTAGGAAGAATGGATAGGTTGTTGCTCTACTCTTAAAGCTTAAAGAGTAATTCAATTTTCTAATCATGAATGTTTCGAAGTCTAAAAAGACGGTCTGTAAATTTTTTGTCATTATCTATAAATACTCGATGGATAGCCATAGACATGATCAGTTAAGATCATGTAAGAAATGTCGAGTATTGCCGCGGTCTTTAGCTTTTAAAGAGGGATAAAAAGCATTGAGTAGCACGTTCTATACCTACGGAAATAACGTTATGAAGTTTTATTTGATATCTTCGGTAGATATTTCACATCTACGCGCACCCTAACCAGGTATGGTAGTAGCTTTTAAACGTTTTATGCTTCGGCTTTACCGCTTCTCTTTCTACTTCATTTCACGCAAATTTTCCTCCGTGCATTCGTTGCAGCTGCGGTAAACAGCGATGATTCAGGCAAAATCGAAATACAATGCGGGTTCAAGAATTCGCATACGACGACTGCCAATAGATCGGAGAGAGAGAAAAAACCGTTTTCGTAAGAAAACGACTATGGCTTCTTTTAGCTGACGACAGCTTCCCAGTCTGAAAATGATAGGGAATATGGTTGATTATCATCAACATCATCTCGTTTTTCCCTTTACCAACAGTAATTTCGAATATAGCATAACATTTAGCCAAAGTAAATGGAATCTGCTTTGCTTTTTCTGAAAAGCAACTCTAATTTAAGCTGTTGTAGCTACTTGAAGATAGAGATTCATCATCATATTTTCCATCAACTATATCCCATCAGTATTCATATTGCCATGAATAGGGGTGTTCGACAAGGGTCTATATAATCATCCTGGACCAAACACCTACCTTTTATTAGGTAATCATATAAAACTATATTAATCAAATATAAAAGAATTAATCATATTAGCTCTAACTACTATTTTAATAATTTATAATTTGACATCCTAATAGGATGTAATTTTTATTTAACAATAATAATATAAAAATTAGTATCTTCGTTACTGTAAAAAATGTGGGGAAAATAGAGCAAGCAATAAAAAATCTAAAAAGACAGCATGTTATCTTCTTAACCAAAGAAGCTCAAATACAAAAATGCTATCTGGTTGGAAACGTATCAGAATTACTGAAGCAATAGTTCTAAACTACCTTTTCATTAAATATGAAATCCCGAAGTAATTTATACTACAACAATATATTCAACTAGATTGATTAGTTATTTTATTTGATTTAATTTATATCTTCTGATCGTACCAGATCATATTATTAATCAACTAAAACCCATATTTAAACAAGAAATTATTGCATAAAAGAGATAAGATAGAGTATCAGGTGATACTGTTATTATTGAAGGTGTTTTTAAAGGCCTAAAAGCAATTTATTTAGAGCTTAATGCTAAAAATCTCTCAATTATTTTTCTTAAAATCCTAAATAAAAATATAACTAAAGCTAGTAACAAGCAATAAATAATTTAAGGAAAATAATTGATTGTGATAAAAATAGCATTTTATTCTATTATTTAATTAAAAAATTTATCATCTGCTGCATTTCCAACTTTTACAAACATGGGGAGAGGGGAATCGCGATAAAAAGAAATCAAATATAAATAATAAATACCTTTCTGGTACAGAGGTGTAGGGGGAATTCTACCAACCCCCCTATAGTGTCTGATAAAACACATCTAGTAGTATCAAAACACGCCTTCAATAAAATACACCTACAATAAAAGCGCCCACAATAATATATAGAGTCTTACCTTTTAAAGAATCTGATATTGTAACGCTTGTTCAGCCACCAAACTAGAATAATAGCAACAGAAACTTCAAATCCTGTGCTAAGGCCCATAAATTATCATGATAAAACTAAGATAGCTACTAATATCAGGAATGATATTAACACTTTCTGCTCTGGTTTTCACAAAAACCAAATGATATGATAAAGGAAAAATAAAAATAAGCAAAAAGCATTCCTAAGTAAAAATACGATACTAGGAAACCACCAAAGGTAATATTAATCAGCGTTCATGCTTATAGACTGCTGGCGTGATAAAAACTAATAACTGATATAAGATTACTTGGATAGAAATAAATACCGCCACCATAAACATCAGTTTAATCGAGATAAAAAATTTGATGCCTCATCAGTTGCACTCATGCGAGAACTGACAGGTAACTATTCTATTAACGGCAACAGTGCAGCAACCTAATGATAGATATTATTAGAAAAATAGACCAGGAAAATAAAAAAACACTGAAACAGTAAATAAGCTATCAAATTATATGTCTATATAATTCAATTAAATAGCTAATAAGTGGTTGAGGATTATCTATAAATATAGACTAATTTTTAGCATTAGTTTGATCAGAGCGCGTTTTTTTACTTTCCCCTGATGAGATTTAAGTGCATTTTTATTTTTAGAAGATTATCTGCCGTAGTTACCAACTGATCAGTCTGTGCTAACTAATGTTGTTTATTGATTGTTATAAGCATTTCTTCATCTTATTTTGCCTGTGTTATTTTATCAAGATCACTAATCAATGCTTTTACTTTAGCTAATTCTTCTTCGATACGAATGTGTTCAGTGATGATTGATAATTTTTTTAATAGCTAAGTAAATTCTCTTAATTCTTCTATTTATTGCTTAAGGTTCTCCTGGCGAAAGCCTTTATAACTGTGCTTTTTCTTTTTTCTTCCTCAATGTTTCATGCAATTCCTACAATTTTAATTCTTGTAAGAGTTCATGTTGAACATTAGCAAGCCAATAAACAAAACGTATCTATCCAACCCCAAGCCTAACCAAGCAAGCGTTGACGGCTACCTGCAAAAACGCCTCTCTGGACCAAGAAGAAGCATCAAGCTAATAATTATAACCAATATTAGTTCACTAAAACTAATATCAATCATAGTTTATAGCTATTTTATTTTTTAATTTCGCCGTTTCTTTTGTCTGAGTTACTCTTTTTTCTCAGTAATATTTTTGAGTTCAAAATCAGCACCAGTATACTATTTTTCTGCTTTGTTACTATCATCAGTTTTACTCTGATCATAACTCATTGTTTTTTGAAGTTTTTTAATGACTCCTCAAAAAATCTAAGCCAAGTGAGCGTAACTTCTTAGTAGAAAATTAAAACAACCAGTAAAGCAATAAATAAGAAGCTGAGCTGGGGACCCTACTACCATATGAGGGGGTATAGCAATTGTTGTTCCCATTGATATATACCTCTAGAAAATTAAGTTCAAGTATATATAATCCAATTATATACAACTAATTTTATCTAAAAAAGACAGAGTCTAAGATAAATTTCTTTAAAGCAAACTTTAGGTAATTCCTTGTCCAAAAAAGGCATCATAGGATTTTCTCTGATGCCTTTTTTATCTGTTCGATACCATCCCTATCACCCATGAAATTATACCGAAAAATATAAACCCAATAGCAGCAATTTTTAAATTGAAAATTTGTAATAAAGTACCACATAAAAAGCAAGTTGCTCCAATTCCTAGTAAATATTGGGTTTGTCTTTGTTTTACTTGCTGCACTTGTAGATGGAAAGTAAATTTATCAATACTATCTTGTAAAGATTTATGCTGCTTAAGCGCCCTGTAAATAAGATCAGGAATTTCTGGCATTTTTTCCACCCAATAAGGTGCTTTTTCCTTAAACGCACTAATAATAGCTACTAATTCTATTTGTCGATGTAGCCAATCCTCAAGAAAAGGTTTAGCTGTCTTCCACAAATCTAATTGTGGATAAAGCTGCCTTCCCAATCCTTCAATATAGAGCAAGGTTTTTTGCAGTAAAACTAACTGAGGCTGAATCTCCATATTAAAACAACGTGCGGTATTGAATAAATTGAATAAAACATGACCAAAAGAAATTTCAGCCAGTGGTTTCTCAAAGATTGGCTCACAAACGGTTCGAATGGCAAATTCAAAATCTTCTAAATTAGTCTCTTGTGGTACCCACCCAGAATTAACATGTAATTCAGCTACCTTACGGTAATCACGATTAAAAAAAGCAATAAAATTTTCTGCTAAATAACGTTTATCTTCTTTATTTAACGAACCAACGATACCACAATCAATACCGATATACTTCGGATTTTCCGGATGTTCTTGACTAATAAAAATATTGCCAGGATGCATATCAGCATGAAAAAAGCTATCGCGAAAAACTTGGATAAAAAAAACTTTTACTCCACGTTCAGCTAATAACTTCATATTAACTCCCTGTTTCTTTAATGCATTAATATCAGAAACAGGAATACCATAAATACGCTCCATAACCATCACATTCTCTCGAGAGTAATCTGAATAGACTTCAGGAATATAAAGCATGGAACTATTTTCAAAATTACGCCTTAATTGGATCGTATTTGCCGCCTCACGTAACAAATTCAATTCATAAATTAATGTTTTTTCATACTCTCGAACAAGTTCCCGTAAACGTAAGCGTAGTCCATCCGATAAAAGTTGGATCCAATTAGCCAACCAATACATTAAGCCTATATCGGCTTTAATAATCGGCAATATATCGGGGCGAATAACTTTAATTACAATTTGTTTATTATTTTGTTTTAATATTGCAGTATGTACTTGAGCAATCGATGCCGAGGCTAAAGGTACCTCATCAAAATCATCAAACCAGGTTTCAAGGGAACCACCTAATGACTGCTCTATATGTTGACGAGCCAATCGACCATCAAAACTAGCTACTTTATCTTGTAATAAGGCTAACTGATCAGAAATTATTGTTGGAAAAAGATCGCGACGGGTAGACAACATCTGACCAAATTTAATCCAAACTGGGCCTAAATCTTGTAGAGTTAAACGTAAACGTTCACCAAGGGATTTATCTTTATGCTTATTTAATAACCAAAATAAACAACAACGTCCAATCCTTAATGATAAAGTAAATTTAATTTTTGGAATGAGTTCATCTAAACCATAATTTAAGAATACTCGAATGATAAAATAGAGACGTTTAATTTCTTTCGGTCTCATATTTTTCCTCCAATTTAGCTAAACGCTGTTCCAGTCCTGAAATATCTGCGACAACCCGTTCAATCTTATCAATAAAACTTAGCACTTCCAATGCATTAGGAGACATTCGCCATTCTTCCACAAATGCATTTTTAAAATGTTTTTTTTGTTGCTTTAACAACTCATTTATTCCAACTATACTTTTTTTAACCCAACAACTCACCCCTTCAGCAATAAAATCACCGACATAAGGAGCAAGATAATGAGCTGGATCCCATTCAGCCGCATCAAGCAATGCATACCAATGCTGTACAACTTGCATATCCCCTATGATAATAATCATACCATCGTTGATCAACGTTGAAAGCTGTTGTTTATCTTTAAGACGTACTAACGTTACTAACGTAGTTTTTATCACACAATCTTCTGGTGTAGAGCACTTATTTACAACATCAACTCGTTGCTCAGAGAATATAAATATCAACGGTTGAGATAATTCTTTAAAATCAATCGACAGGACTTTTCCAATCAATCTTACTCTAGCTGATTTCAATGCTACTTCCTGATAGAAAAATTTATTTAAAATATATTGTAAAAGGAACGCTATTCCAGCATCTAATAGTAGAATTTTTGAATAAGTTTTGGTTGACAAGCTATCCATTTTAAAATTTAAATCCTCTATGTAAGGCAACAATTCCACCGGTCATATTGGTATAGGAAACTTGTTCAAAACCCACTAACTCTATCATTGCTTTTAACGTCCCCTGATTCGGATGCATACGAATTGATTCAGCCAGATAGCGATAGCTATCAACATCATTGACTATCATTCGACCAACCCGTGGTAAAATATGAAAAGAATAGGCATCATAAGCTTTAGTTAATGCTAAAAAAATGGGTTTCGAAAACTCTAATACTAATAAACGACCACCAGGTTTTAACACCCTAAACATTGATTGAAGTGCTTTATCTTTATCAGTAACGTTGCGCAGGCCAAAAGAAATACTAATACAATCGAAGTAGTTATCAGGAAAAGGCAACTCTTCAGCATTAGCCTGAACATAATTAACATTACCAATAATACCGTGATCACGAAGCTTTTTGCGCCCCATTTTCAGCATAGAATCATTGATATCGGCCAACACAACCTCACCTTTTTCGCCAACTATTTTGGCAAATTTAGCACTCAAGTCTCCGGTACCACAAGCTAGATCTAAAATAGATTGCCCTCTACGCGCACCACTGGCTTCTATCGTAAAACACTTCCAAATTCGATGCATCCCCAATGACATAAGATCATTCATAACATCATATTTCGCGGCCACTGAATGAAAAACAGCAGCAACTAAATTCGCTTTCTCATCCTTGGCTACTTTACGAAAGCCAAAATCAGTGGTTTCTTTAATTAGATCTACCATCATTTACGCTCATTTAATCATTAAAATAATTAAAGTGTAATCATGTTTATCGCAATAGATTATTTACAATCTAACGATTATTCTTAATCATGATTCAGCCGTCTGTTTCTTAAATTCAATATCAATCGGACGTTTAACTTCTATGCCTAATTCTTTTAAACTTTCTGCCTGGCTAATCAAATTACCTTTTCCTTCCGCTAATTTTTTTATCGCTGATTGATAATTCACCTGTGCTTTGCTCAAACTCTTACCTAAAACCTGTATATCATCGATAAATAACCGCATTTTGTCATACATTTTACCAGCACGCTTGGCAATTACTTCTGCATTTTTACTCTGTTGTTCATAACGCCACAAATTATTAATAATACGTACTGCCACCAATAAAGTTGAAGGACAAACGAGGAAAATATTATTCCGCAAACCTTCATCAATAAGTTCAGGTGCTTCACGTAAAGCAATCAAATAAGCTGGTTCAAGAGGAATAAACATTAATACATAATCCAGCGATCTTAACCCATTTAATTGATGATAATCTTTTTGTCCAAGCTCTTTTATATGATTACGCACTGAATTAACATGCCCTCGCAATGCCCTGGCTCGCTCTTGCTCATCTTCGCTATTAAAATAGTACTCATAAGCTGTCAATGACATTTTAGCATCGATAACAACATCTTTACCTTGTGGTAAACGAATAATCACATCTGGTTGATAACGACTATTAGAGGCATTAATACTAACTTGAGTTTCAAATTCATGCCCCTGCCTTAGCCCAGAAGCTTCTAATATGCGAGAAAGAATTGTCTCACCCCAATTTCCCTGAATTTTATTATCCCCTTTTAGGGCTTTAGTCAGATTAATTGTTTCTTTTGCCATTACTGCATTTAATTGCTGAAGCTGACGAATTTCATGAGCTAGAGTATGGCGCTCACGGCCTTCCTGACTAAAACTATCCTGTACCTGAAGGCGAAAACCTTCTAATTGTTCACGGAAAGGTGTTAATAATGCAATTAAACTTTGACGGTTCTGCTCTGAAACTCGACGTTCATTTTGTTCAAAAATACGATTGGCTAAATTCTCAAATTGAACATTTAACCGCTCCTCAGTATTGAGTAATAGCCGCTGTTTTTCTTCAAAAGCCAATCGTGTCTCTTCAAACCGTGTCATGACTTCACGTAGTTTAACTTCTTGATTACGATTAATTTCCCTTTGTGACCTTAATTCTTGGTCTCGGTGCTCACATTCAATTTTCCAATATTCAAGATGACTGATTTTTTCCTCATAGCTAGCCTGGATACTATAAAAATTTCGTAACTCAGACTCTTTTTTATTCATTTTTTGCGATATAAGCAACCAGATAAAACTAGCACCAAAGAGTGTGCCGGTAAAAAATCCAATAATTGCATATAATAACTGAATATCCACCTTAGTTTCCTTAAAATAGTTGTCACTATTCAGGAAGATAGTATGGGTTTTTAGCTATGTTAGCAAAGGTTGTTGCTTTGCTAGCAGAGTAATTTGTAGCCACGTCTATATTTCAATTCTTCTGCTTTCAAACAATCTTTTTCAGGCTAGATAATTCAGTAAATAAAACGACCTTACAGCATGGAATTTACGCAACCATCTTTTTAATCGCCTAATATAACTATTCACAGTTTAAATCTGGAATTTCTTATCAATAACTCTCTGATTATCTAACCTTATTAGACGATAGTGGCTAATTTCATGCTCGCTGGCAAAAATTTCGTACCATTTAACTCCAACCTAGCAAAGGATGGACTCTTTATTGATGACAACTTTAAAATGGCTAACACACTCTGCATTAAACTATTAAAGAATCTCATCCCTCATATGACCCAACCCCTATCGATCTCGAGCGATTAAGACAGCGATTCGTTCTTTCCTTTTATCTCCCTTATCTTATCTTCCTCATCTCCCGCGTTTTCTAGCTTTTCTATGTGGGATATAACGCTTCCCTTTAAAAGATTTATGGAAAATATTTCATTGACTTCAAGAATACAATTTAATGGATTTATATTGTTTGTTGACGCTGAAGCAAGGAAGCAGTGATGTCATCTAAACGCTGTTTTTAAATCAATGCCTGCTTGTTTCACTAACTTAAGTAAAATCAAGCTATTCAACATACATCACAGATAACTAAACCATTTATCCTTTTGATATAGTTTCGCTAGAGGACTTCCAGTAAGATTGTTAAATGTTTTCCTGCAACCAGGGATTTTGTAACAAAATCCCTCTAACCCTAATAAATATCCCAAGCGGATAACATTTTTATTGTGACAATATGTGCAGAATAAAGTGAAATGAGTTGCTTCAATGCATGAATTGAGATTATCCGACAGATTATTGCCAAGCTAACTAATTAGATGCACCTTTATTTTGGCAGTGAGTAAGGAAAGAGTCTCTTTGATTTGTATGACTGTTTGCTTTTTTTCATGATAACCGCTATAGCGAAATCCTTCATACCGTCATACCGTATAAAGGATTTATACCAACAAGCTTTGCCCATAACATAGCTATTAGTAAACAGATTTTACAGGTTAATCAGCGGTAATATTAATGGCTATTCTATGTCGGCAACTCCCCTACAAACAGCTAGAAAATCGCTGATATAGCTTTTAATGGTAGTGCAGACATCAGTATAGCGGTAGGGAATGTTGGCGCTTATAGCAAAGCAGAAGTGTGGGGGATAGTCGTATCAATATGCAAAAGGTACAAGAAATACCCTTCATATTGTTACCAAGATTTTTAAATTTAAAATTAACTAAGATTTAAACCAAAACTAAGAATGATAATGTTTTCAGAGAGAGTAGAAAGGGATAAAATGCTATATCTAAACTAGATGAAGGTATAAAATATACTTAAATATTAATTTACAACAAAATCGTTAATTTTCTCAAATTCTGAATAGATTATCTAAAGATAAAATCAGTAAAAATAAACCAGAGAAGAGAGATCTATATTAAAATGTGTGTTAAATTCCTTTTCAGCTGACAGGTTAGTGATCTGAAAGCTCGATAAGCAGAAGAAGGAATGGGTAGGAGTATTAAACATTTAATTGGTTTAATCTCTGAACTGTAAGATAAAAGAATTTATTTTCACAGTTTGAAGGATTTTATTGATACCTCTTAGCGCCTACTTGGCGATTTTTCTTTCATATTATGAATGCGTTGACATACGAATGGTGCGGGAACTGGTTGTTGAGTTTACTCAGGCTGGTTTTTAGTTGCGCCGAGAAGCAGAGGGACAGAGCATATCATCGACGCTAAACCTTGCTCATTATCTTCTGCAAAATAATACCAGGCTAAAAATTACTGAAGTCAGGTAAAAGTAGAAAACAGCTAGCATTACTGTATGAAGTTTCATTGATCAGCATCTAAAAATATTCTCCAGTTTAATCGCACCACTCGAACAAAC
The DNA here is from genome assembly GCA_052171895.1 of Arsenophonus sp. NEOnobi-MAG3. Taxonomy (GTDB): domain Bacteria; phylum Pseudomonadota; class Gammaproteobacteria; order Enterobacterales; family Enterobacteriaceae; genus Arsenophonus. Next base: position 375,426 of record JBQMRN010000001.1, on the reverse strand, counting down.
CAAAGCACATTCCCCCCTCCCTCGATAAAAAATAACAGTATAATTTCGTTGCACTCATGGAAATAAAAGTAGATGCCATTTATCACACATTTTGCCTTAAAATATCGCCCACGTCGCATCACGCGATATCTATACACCTACGAGAAGATAATGTCGTGAAGTTTCATTTGGCATTTGCTGAAAATATTTCACATCTAGGTCCAGATAACCAAGCTCATAACTTTTAAACCCTTTATGCTTCGGCTTCAGTGCTTTCTGCCTCATTATCACGAAAATTCTCCATCCAGGCCTGCGTAAACAGCAATCCAGGCTAGATCGAGATACTATGAGGTTCAAGAATTCTCGTAATACTGCCAGCAAGATCGTCGAAAGAGAGAAAAAGATTTTTAGCAGTAAAATGACTACGGCTTCCTTATCGAACAACAGCGTCATTAGCAAATGATGGGGAATATGGCTATGATTATCAAGATCATCTCGTTTTTCCTTTAACAACGGTAAGTTAGGATATGCCATAACGCTTAGCCAAAGTAGACTCGCAGCCTTTTCCTGGCCTGAAAAGCAGCACTGATTTTAGGTATTGTAGTTGCCTGACGATGGAGCCATAATCATAATGATATATTGCCCTCAACTATATCCCTTTCAGTAGCCATCTTGCTATGAATAAGGCTGGGCGACAAGGGTCTATATAATGATCATGGACCAAACAACTAGTCTACGGTTTATTGTATGTTATTGCTATTTTTCAGCTCAGGAGGAAGGTGATTTTGTTTTATTATTACATTTAGATAAATTCGAACGCATCACCATAAAGATATTCAGGGCTGATCTCTCTTTCACTACAAAAACGTTCCCTCGCAATTTTCGCCATTTCAAAACGCCCGGCAATATAAATCTCATACTTTGTAAGAGAACCAAAATCATCCAATACAGCACTCAAAACCGTACCTGTCCATCCTCGCCAATCTGGTTCAGGTTGTTCAACAACAGGAATAATTTTTATGTTGTGATATTTCTCTGAAAGAGACTGCAATTCAGCCAAATCATATAGATGTTCTACCCTTCGCCCCCCCCAATAGAAGGTAATATCTCTATCAGGATTTTCTTCTAATGCAGCATATAAAATAGCGCGAGTATAAGAAAATCCTGTTCCCCCAGCAATAAGAATTATTGGTTTTTTACTTCCCTGGCGAAACCAAGCTTTACCATGAGGAATATCAATATCAATATTATTTTGCGCAAAAATACGCTCCATCACCGCCATGCTATAAAGATTAAACTCTGACGCACCAATATGCAGCTCAATTAATTTCTTTTCTGAAGGAATTGAAGCCAAGGAAAATGGACGCTTATCACGCTCATCCATAATGAGCATTAAATATTGACCGGCACGAAAGAAAAATTGAGCATCAGGTAATAAGTGAACGCGATAAACTGTATCAGTGATAGTTTCTATAGAAACTATCTTACAACTTAATCTCGTCATTCACATCCTCTTATAATCTAAAAATATCCAATTCATGCCAAATATCATCTATCCGTTTTTTTATTTTTTCTGTCATAACAATTGGACGACCCCACTCTCGTTGTGTTTCACCTGGCCATTTATTGGTTGCATCAAGTCCCATTTTTGAACCTAAACCTGAGATGGGTGATGCAAAATCAAGATAATCAATTGGGGTATTTTTCATCATAACTGTATCTCGTGCTGGATCCATTCTGGTTGTTATTGCCCAAATAACATCATTCCAGTCACGAGCATTAATATCTTCATCACAAACAATGACAAATTTTGTATATATAAATTGCCGTAAATAAGACCAAATCCCCATCATAAGGCTCTTAGCATGCCCAGCATATTGTTTTTTTATTGTTACTACGGCAAGCCGATAAGAGCACCCCTCAGGGGGTAAATAAAAATCAACAATTTCTGGAAACTGTTTTTGTAATATAGGGACTAAAACCTCATTCAGTGCAGCAGCTAAAACAGCAGGTTCATCAGGAGGGCGACCGGTGTAGGTTGAATGATAAATAGCATCATTACGTTGAGTAATATGTGTAACGATAAATACCGGAAATTTATCACCTTCATTATAATAACCTGTATGATCTCCATAAGGCCCTTCCAGTGCAAATTCTTCAGGATTAATGTAGCCTTCGAGAATAATTTCTGCACCTGCCGGCACCTCAAGCTCATTAGATATACATTTTATAACCGCTGAACGATGTCCTCGTAATAATCCAGCAAATGCATATTCGGAAAGCGTATCCGGAATAGGTGTTACCGCGGCCAAAATAGTAGCAGGATCAGCTCCTAAAGCTACGGCAATAGGAAAAGGTTTAGCTGGATATTTCTCACACCATTCTTGAAAATCCAATGCCCCACCCCGGTGAGATAACCAACGCATGATTAATTTATTTTTACTTAATAATTGCTGACGATAGATACCTAGATTTTGCCGTGTCTTATGAGGTCCTCGAGTAACAGTCAATCCCCATGTTATAAGTGGTGCTACATCTTCTGGCCAACAATGCATTATTGGAATACGAAATAAATCAACATCATCACCTTGCCAAATCTGTTCTTGACAAGCTGCCAACTTTAACCTTTTGATTGGCATATTAAGGACTTGCTTAAAGTTTGGTAGTTTGTTAATTAAATCAGCAAATCCTTTAGGTGGATCCGGTTCCTTAAGAAAGGTTAATAATTTGCCAACTTCATACAATGCTTTGATATTTTCTTGCCCAAAACCCATCGCAACGCGTTTAACGGTCCCAAATAAATTACACAGAACTGGCATAGCAAAACCTTTAGGGTTTTCAAATAATAGTGCAGGCCCACCAGCTCGCAGAGTTCTATCTGCTATTTCTGTCATTTCTAAATAAGGATCGACTTCATAGCTGATACGCTTAAGCTCTTTTTTCTGTTCTAATAATGATATAAAATCTCTGAAATTACGGTATTTCATTATATATTTTCTACTTTTCAATTTACTGAAGCTTCATTATAAATTGTTCCATGCAGGTTACCAATAAAGGTTCAATCTGTTCAGATTGGTGGATATTTTGAATTAATTGCAATGCAACTAAATAACTATATTGTCAAATCTTGTTAGTAGAAATCCCTTATACTGTATGAAGGATTTTTGCTAAAAAGGTTGCCATAAAAAAAGCAAACAATTATACAGATAAAAATGCTTTCCTTCCTCCCTGCCAATGTAAAGTTACATCTCATTAGTTTACTCTGTAACAATCTCTTGGATGATGTTGATTCATGCATTGAATCAACTCATTCTACTTTATCCTGCCAATATTCTCACAGTGAAGATGTTATACGCTGTGGATATTTAGGATTACAGCAATATCATTGCAAAATCTCCAATTCCAGGAAAACATTTAACAATTTTACTCTGGAACTCCTCTGGCGAAACTACATCACAAGAATAAATGGTTTAGTTATCTGCGATATATTTTAAATAGCTTGACTTTACGAGAATCAGTGAAACAAGCAGGCTGTTAATTTAAAAACAGCGTTTAGATGGCGTCACTGCTTCCTTGCTTCATCGGCGGCGACAAAGATAAATTCACTAAGTGGTATTCTTGAAGTTGACGGAATATTTTCCATAAATCCTTTAAATGGAAGCGTTATATCCCATATAAGAAAGGTATAAAAAATGGAAGAAGAGGAGGAGATAAAAGGAAAGAATGAATTACGGTCTTAATCTCCCGAGATCGATAGGGGGTCATGTAAGCAATAAAATTCTTTAAGAGTTTAATGCAGAATGTATTAACCGTTTTCTTGAGCCGATCATAGATAAAAAGCTCTATCCTTTTCTTGAATAGAGCTAAGTAGTATGAAACCTTTTCAGCGAGCATGAAATTAGTCATCCTTGCCTAATAAGGTTAAATAATCAAAAAGTTATGAGTTATGCTCATTTCTTATGTATGGAGTTTAAGAGATGCTGGCGTATCCCTGATGATTGATTTCGTGGATAATTTCAATAATAGATAGATGATAGATATGCCATGAAAAATCTACCTTAAAGGTATCTGCAAAACTAAATATTAGTTCTGATCCCTTACATGAACTCATCCTTAATGGTCCAAGGCATCTGATACCATACCCACAGCCGCTGAAGCATGAGCTCAAAATCCATGCTGTGACAATATGCTGAACGCCCCTTGTCGACTGACTGGCGTCCATACCATACCGTCGTCTGTAACGGTTATTTTCCACAGCGAACTATACAGACTGGTATTGTCAATGTTGAGATTAAAATACCTAATGTCATGGGATGGCAGTAGTAATCAAATATGCTTCAACAGCTCGTTGCTAGTGCCTTATCTGAAGCGTGCAAAATGTTGAGGAATTGCCAATAGCTCTACACCTGACCTTGTGCGAGGCATTTTCTCCAGCAGTGATTTTCATGAAGTTCTGTGGGCGCTTTTTCGCTGAAAGAACACTTTTTCTATATCAGAGAAGCATCAGCTGACTGAAATAGCAACGGCTTGAAAATACAGATAATGCTGCCTGCGTGATTTAATGGATATATGCTACGTTTATTTCTTAACTGATAGCATATACAGTCCTGTCAGGCAAGCTGATCGAACTTTGTCTGCTTGTTATTATCGGCATTACTGAGGATGGATGTAAGTAACTAGTTGCTGTCGAAGATGCTTTTGATAGTTATAAGCGAACTTGGCCGAACTTCTCAATGCTATGCGAGCACGTGCCTTAATCGTATATCCCAGATTTACTACGGGAGACTATGCCTTTTATTTTTGAAATGCAATAGCAATAGCAAAGATATTCCCGAACACTAAGCAGCAACGCTGTTAAATACATAAAAATAACTAATGTGCTAGCTTTCACTCAACCAAAGGCATGCAACTGAAAGTTAAGGCAGAGCTGCACGAGTGGGATCTCGGTCTCTCTGGCTAGTACAGAGAGTCGTGATGCCGCTAATAACGTCACCTTGATATTTTGTTTGTAATGTTTTTAGCTAACTATCCCCCTTGCATGGATGAAGAATCTGGAAAAAGATCGAGAAGAATTACTGGCATTCTACCACTTCTTCTCAGAGCACACTTTGCGTTAATAAGAACGATAAATCCAATTGAATCAGTTTTTTACAGTGAAGCTACTAAGCTTAGGCGCGAAAAGAAGTGTGGTTCGAGAAAAACAATTTTTAATGGTATTTAAGCTACTAAAATCTGCTGAGAAAACTTTGGTTCTCCACTAAGAGAACTTGATCTGTTTAATCCTAGTGGTAAACAATGTCCAATTTAAGGATGAAGAATAGATTCACGAAGTATCAGAATTGACCATAGAATAACCATCATATAGTAAATTTGATAATAACGCCATACTTTATGGAGACGGGCTACCTTTTATCGATGCTTAGCTTGCCAAACAGGACAGGCAACAGATTTGTTGTCAGAAAAAATGCATAAAATAAAAAATGATGGTTATTAATGGTTAACCCCTAACCCCTAGGGTTAATATATCTAAAATTAAAGTATTAGGTCAAAGAATACATACTCTGATAAAATTTTAAGTTAGAATAGATCCAGTAAACCGATTTTATCTCCTTTTAGCAATAAAAGATGGCTTTTGGTCTTCACTCAAAGAGCGATTTGATTTCCTAACATGAACTCTATTATTTTAAAAGTAAAAATAAAGGATTTAAAATTTTTTAGCATAACCAACATTTTCAAAGCAATTTGATACAAAAATATAAAAAATAGCTTCCTTTCTCTTATCAATGTATTTAGTTGCTATGTTAGCAAAGGTTGTTGCTTTGTTTGCAGACCAATTTGTAACTAGGTCTAGATTTTCAATTGTTTGTGGTTTCAAACAATCTTCTCCATACCAGATAATTTGCTAAATAAAACGACCCTTCACCATGGAATCTACTCAGCCATCCTTTTAATCGCCTGAGATATAGCTGTTTACATTTTGAATATAGAATTCCTTATCACTAACTCTTGAGTTATTAGTAAATTTGGTGTAATGCCGATCAAGTTCCGCTCTGATGCTTCGTAAATCTGTTCTTCATCCTTAAATTGCACATTGTTTACCACTAGGATCAAACAGATCAAGTTCCCTTAGGGAAGATCCCAAGTTTTCTTACCAGACTGTAGCAGCTTAAATAGCATTGAAAGGGTTGTTTTTCTTAAACTAGAATTCTTTGCACGTTGGCTTCGTAGCTTCAGTATCGGGAAAAGCTGATTCAATTGGATTTTTCGTTCTTATTGACGCCAAGTGCTCTGAGGAGAAATAGTAGAAATGCCAGTAATTCTTCTCGATCTTTCTTCAGCTCCTTCATCGATGAAGGAGATACTACTTCGCTGAAAACTTTATCAACAAAACATCAAGAGTGCTATTAGCGGCATCATGGCTTTCTGCTAGGCAGAGGGCTTTAACCAACTCCTCTCACGCAGATCAGCCTTAACTTTCAGTTGCATGCCTTTGGGGGAGTGAAGCCAGCACATTACCTGTTTTGTATACCAAACAGCGTTGGTGCTGCGTTCCATGCTGATCTTAGGCACTTTAATTTCAACATCACCTATACCTACCCCCGTCGTCTGTATAGTTACCTGTGGGGAATAATCACTACTGACGAAAGTATAGACCCACCCATCTGTCGATAAGGTGGCAATTCAGCAGTTTGTAGAGGCAATAGCTTCAAGCTCATGCCTCAAACGGCGCTGGAATCAGCTGCCTGTGGCAGCATTAAGGGTGAGTTCACGCAAGGGATCAATCATAAGTAATATCTAGTTTTGTATCTACATGTATGGTAGACTTTTTATTGGGTACCATTTCTCTATTGTGAAATTATTCATGAAATAAATTACCATAATACCCCCCTCCATTTCCGAAATCCCATTCACCAAAAATGAACATAACTCTATAATTTTATAAAAACTAACTAAAATATAATTATATAACTTAGGTAAACAACTAGCATTTGATAAAATCAATTAGATATTAATAATAATAAATTAAAAAATATAAATAAAGTTAAAAAATATTTTTATTAATTTTCAAAAAAATTAAGTTTTATAATTAAAAATTAATTTCGAATATAAGTAATAAGAAAAATAACTACTAATATAACGTTTGCTAGATCTCTTCAACCAACTAAATTACAGATGAAAATTGACGTTGATACATTTTTTGCGCAAATAAATATCAAAACACATACATATATTACGGATTAATAATCGCCCTTTATGGGTAATTTATAGCTTTCTTTGACTAACAATATTACTAAACCATCTGTTATCATTTGTTGTAATAACTGCAAATCTGCAAAAAAATAATCTTTAAAATTAATTTGATAACAATCTTCAATCTGACCATAATCTAAATGAAAATTGCAGATTAAAGTTTTGATGACATTACGCCGAATACAATTATCCTGTATCAGGGATAAAGCTTTCCATAATATGCATATTACTTATTTTCAATAGCCTTATAGTAAGCGCCTAAATCCTTTTAATTTTGTGCATAATGATCACCTAATATGCTAATTGCTGACACACCAAGCCCAAGTAAATCACAGTTCTGCTGGGTGGTATAGCAATGAAAATTACGATGTAAGACCACATTACGTTGTACAATAGCCAGTTCTTCATTAGGTTTAGCAAAATGCTCCATACCAATAAATTAGTAACTATTTTCGTTAATGTAAAAATAGTTTGCTGTAAAATAGCCAGTTTTTGTTCTGCTATCAGTAAATCTTACGGCTTTATTTTGCGTTGAGCTGCAAATAAATTAGGTAAATGGGCATAATTAAACACACTTAAACAATCAGGCGAAAGTGCTAATACTCGCTCTACGCTCTAAAGTAAAAGCAAAAGTTTTCACTGTCTGTTTAGGTAAACCATAAATTAAATCGATATTAGTAGAATTAAACCCCATATCTATAGCACGTTGAATTAAAGAGAAAATACAGTCTTCATTCTTCTGACGATTAACTAAATACTGTACCTGTTTATTAAAATCCTGTACACATATACTAAGGCAATTAAAACCCTTGCATCGCAAGTGATCAATAATATCTAATTCTATTTATCGCGGATTAATTTAAATTGATATTTTAGCATCGGAGGCAAAATAAAAGTGTGATTTCAACATCACCAATAGTTAATTAATCTGAGATTTATTCAAATAGGTTGGTGTCCCACATCTCCAATGCATTTGGGTAACAGTTCGATTGGTAAATAATTTCACTTATTTTATTATCTCTTTTTCTAAAACCTGTAGATAATTATCTACTTTATATTTATGGCGAGTCACCAACTTATTACAGACACAGAAATAATACAGCTTATTACAAAACGGAATGTGTACATAAAGAGAGAGGGGCCTATCAGTATAGCGATGGGCGGCAATGTCAAAATCACCATCACTATAATGATGGTTAAATTCTAACGCAGTAGGATAACAGGTATACTTTTTGGCAGGATAGCTATATTTTTGAATAATGGAAAGATCCGAAATAATACTCTGCTCTGAGATATTTATATCCATTCAATAATGGCTACTTACTATTTTATAGACAAAACTCACATTACTGTATTTATTTTACTATCTTAACTAAGAAAAAATTATCTTGAAATGATTTAAATGCTATATTAACCTAATTATCCAAACTATTTAAAATGAGTAATGTTGATAATCAAAGATAATTATTGATAAATTATTTATGATTAATAGGTATAGATATACTAATTTTATTAGGCAATAACACCAAGAGTTATTAGTAAATCTGGTGTATATGAAGGTTGAAGCTACGTTGTTTCATCTTGATGCTTCATAAATCTGCTCTCTATCCTTAAATTGGACGTTGGATTACCACCAAGGATCAAGTTACCATTAGCTGATCTCAGTTTTTCTCAGTAGACTGTAGCAGCTTAAATAGCATTAAATTTTTTATTTTTCTCGAACCATACTTCTTCTTCGCACGTCAGCTCTTAGTAGCTTCACTGTAAAAAAACTGATTCAATTGGATTTATCGTTCTTATTGACGCCAAGTGCTCTGATGGGAAGTCATAGAATGCCAACAATTCTTCTCGATCTTTCTCCAGCTTCTTATCGCTGCAGAGGATAGATAGTTCGCTAAAAGCTTTATCAGCAAATATCAATGGCGTTATTAGCGGCATCAAGTCTCTCTGTACTAGGCAGGGAGACCAGGACCACAATCGCGCAGCTCAGCCTTAACTTTCGGTTACATGTGAAACCAGTACATTAGCTATTTTATGTACCAAACAGCGTTGGTGCTGCGTGTCCAGTAATATCTTTGCTATTGCCATTGCATTCAAAAAACCAAGGATAGTGTTTTCCGTAACAAGCCAAGGCGTTAGGATTAAACCCTCCTCCTGTGCTCGGAGGCAATTGAGAAGTTTTGCCTAGTTCCATTCTAACTCTTAATAACGATCTTCAAGCCTAACTAGCTCCTTACACGTCCATGCTTGGTGACGCCTATAATGACCAGAAGGAAAAGGCGATTATCTTACCTGAGAGAATTATATATGGCATCGACCAAGAAATAAATGTAGCGCGTATCACTTAAATCACATAGGCACCATTGCCTATGCTCTTCACCCATTACTGTTTCAATCTGCTGATGGTACTGAAGAAAGAGCATATGCTTTCACCGAAATGTCCCCAAGAACTTCGTGAAAATTATCGGTGGAGATGCTTCGCAGGTACAGCCATACTAGCAATTCTTTAAAGTTTTTTGCACGTTTCAGATAAGGCAGTACCAACGAGCTGTTGAAGTATATTCCGTTGACGCTGTGATCCCTGATCTTAGGCACTTTAATCTCAATATCTCCACCATAGCAGTCTGTATGGTTTGTTGTGCTAAATAACCGTTATGAACGACGGCACAAACTTTAAACTCAGCCTTCAACTGCGGTCCCTATGAGCCTGCCACTGGCAGGCATTACAGATGAGTTCATGCTAGGGATCTCACAGCTAATATCTGATTTCTCGGATACCTGACACCTGTAGGGTAGACTTTTTCATGTCATATATCTCTATGTTATTAAAATCATTCATGAAATAAAATAAGAAGGATACGCCACCATCTCCGAAACTCCATACACCAGAAATAAGCATAACTCTAACATGCATTTTATAATAAAATCATGAGAAAATAATGCTTATTATTCTTTCAATAAGCTGGATAATATCATCCGGTTTATCATCATCTTCATCGTCCATCAATGTTAATACCCGCTATTTTTAATAAAATATCAATACGATCTATTTTACTATTAAAATAAGTCATTTCATTTTATCAATTTTTTACCTTTTCAAGATAAATTAATAAGATGGCCAGACACTCATCATTTTTCAAAATACTAAATATCTTCTTCTGGTGAAGATATTGATTATTCTACATTGCTTTTAGGATTTAAGTTTTTTTATTTAGAATCAATAAATAGCGGCATTGGTTCTCCTTAGTACCAATGCGAAGATCTTTCTTCATTAATCGATGATTGCTATTTTGTGTGTCATTTCTTTCTTGATAATGATTACCTCTGGTATGTGAGCGCGCTTTTTTTGTTTTTTTTCTTCGCGACTAGTTAATTTTAGCGATTCACTATTTTTATTTTATTGATTGCTTTCTTCTTGATGATTAGGAAATTGAATTGCTGTTATAAGCCAAGACCAAAACCCCTCTCATTATTGCTAAAAGGAGATAGAATCGGTTTATGGCTCTATTATAAATGAAAATTTCATCAGAGTGTATATTCTTTTAGATAATACACTAATTTTAGAGATATTAATCTTAGGTTTTGTTTGATAACTATCGTTTTTTATTTTTGCATTTTTTGACAAGAATTCCGTTACCTCTTTGCAAGCTGAATATTGATAAAAGTAAGCACTTTACTATTCATCAGAATAGTGAACCTCAGTTTTTTAGTTTTTTACGAGCCGGCTTCTCCTCTCCAGCGCTTAAATACACCTTCTATAATCCTGTACTTTGTTTAGGATTCAACAAGAAACTATAGTAACATACTATCTTAACATCCCTCTTATCCAGAATATGCCTAATGTAGCGCCAGAGGTATTTCACGCTATGGCATGGCCATTCCGTCTTTTTAGCGAACTGCAATTTCTAGTAACGTCAGTAATCTGCCTTCAGCTAATTCTGGCACTGCTTTCTGGTGCAGATATACCACAAGACATAAGGAAGACTACTGGGATTTATCAGGTCATCGCTGTGACCCAGCACCCAAATGATGGAGCCTCTGCAGATTTCTTCAACCGCTCTTTTTCTTGAAGAACAGGTTACTCCACCATACAGCATATTTAATATCCAGACGGAACAGGGTAACGGAGACATAAATAGAAAGATATTGATTGAGTTGTCAACCATAAGTGTAGAAGGCATAGAAGATACTAATTTCAAAACCCTGTTTGCATGCCAACTTTAGCATAGTGCGGACGGCCTTGGGGCTGGCGCGGCGCGGGAAAAAGCCCTGAATCAAAGCTAGTTATTATTGAAAAAAGCAAAGAAGATGGAGCATCATCTCCTGAAAGTAATGTCTTGTCAGTTGCATTGGATAAAATATCAACCTGCTGTGCTAACCACTACTCGATAACTTTAATGCCGCATGAACTGCAGGCTTTTGACTTACATCTTTGGCAGAAAATAGGAAACATTCAGGAGAGGCCACAACAGTAATGATAGACAAAACTCAATAGCATAAAGTTGCCACTGGAAACCCTGGCTGCGCTCGATGGATAGACAGCTCCACAAGTTAACACTTTCACCATGTTTTTCAAAAAATTATTTCATCCGTCATCAATGGTAAAAAGCAGTTTAGTTTTGGAGGATAATATATGGATAAATTACCCTCTTGGTATCTTGCCAGAGAAATAGAAATCATCATCCTTTCCGTATTAGCCAGGTTTTATTGGCCTAATTATCTTTGTGTTTATCGCAGCTGGCTAAAGATACGGAGATTATCCCTAATTCCCTATAGGTGATGAATTCATCGGCAAGCATACTTTCAGTCATTGAGCTCTCAATACAGTTGTATCCAGCGTCATCGGCTTATCCTGTGTGAGTTGCTTAAAACCCAAGATAATCATGACTAGAGGCGAATAATATTTTGTATGTCGAGAAAAAATTGATGACCATGAGTCAGACGTATTGCTTTATGGCCTCTTTTGGAGTATCTAAAAATATAGTCGGTCTATCATCATTAATTTCGGAAGGGAGATCATAAAGCGCTTCGGATAAATAGGTAGTGTGTAACACGTCAAGTCACGTATTATCTTCCTGATTTATCCTGTTTAGGTCTCTAACAGATTTATTCCAAACCATCTGGATGAATTCCTAAAAATTAACATATCGCAGAGTATAAACAGTACTCAGATTATGAACATTCCCTAAAGCAGCGTAGCTGCGCCACCACCCACCAAGAACATGCTACATTTTAAAGATGAATAAAAACCCATCGCGAGGGGCATTGATCTATTTTATACCAACGAAAAGATAAGATCATGAACTTTCATTTAGTATTTGTGGAAGATATTTCATATTTACGTGCAAAAGAGAACTCGGCTCATAAATTTTAAACGCTTTATGTTTAGCCTTTCTGTGCTTCTTCCTGTCTGATTTCACGCAAATTCCCCACACGTGCCTCATAAAAAGCGATCAAGGCCAAATCGAGATATAAAAATAGGGTTCAGAAATTTGCGAATGACTACCAACAGAACCCCTCCAAGAGGGGAAAAACATTTTTCTCAGAAAAACAACTACGGCTTCTCTTCTCCTGAGCTGGCGATAATAAGGCGATAGTGTCGGTGGCAAATAATGAGAAAATATGGCTCTGATCATCAATATCATCTTGTTTTTGCCTTTAGCAATGGAAGTTCGGATATACCATAAGGCTTGGTGAAAGTAGATGCAGGGTATTTGTGGGCCTGAAAATAACTCTGATTTTAGGTGTTTTATAGTTATCTTAGGATGGGAAGGAGCCTCATCATCATGATATTTTACCCTCAACTATATCTCAGTAGCCATCTTTCCATAAATATGGGGTGGCGACAAGAGTCTAAGAGACTATATAATGATCCTGGACTAAAAATCTATAATTAATAAGAACCCTAATCTTCGTTAAAAAATATAATTTCTAATTATTACTATATAAATATACTTTTCAATCAGTTATAGAAACAATCTCTTTAAAATATTAATTAACTCTACTTAACACTTTTTACTTAAAACAATTAACGTCCATGAAGCGGTAACCATAATTGTAATCTTAGTCCTCTTAATGGGCTATCAGAAGCTTTTACCCACCCTTTATGGTGAAAAACCGCAGTTTCGACAATAGCTAACCCTAAACCTGTACCACCAGATTGTCTATCTCTTGCTTCATCAGTTCGATAAAATGGACGAAAGATTTTTTCCCGATCTTCCTTTGAGACCCCTGGGCCATCGTCATCTACCGTAATCAAAATACCTTGATTTTCTTCTTTAAATGCAACTTCAATACGATTATGTGAATAACATAAAGCATTTCGAACAATATTTTCTAGTGCACTACCTAATGCAGGAGGATTACAATAAATCGCCCAAGCACCAGGAGAAGCCGTAACATTCAGTATTTTATTCATTTGTTCAGCTTCAAAAGTGGCGTTATCCAAAATATCATTCCAAAGATCGGTAACTTTAATATTTTGTCTTAATATTTCATTCTTATGTTGGCTATGAGACAATACCAATAAATCATTAATCATACCATCAAGACGCAACGTTTCAGTTTCAATCCGTTCTAATTCTTTACTCTCCCCATGTCGACGGCGTAATAATGCTGTTGCTAATTGAAGCCGTGTTAACGGAGTGCGTAACTCATGGGAAATATCAGAAATCATTCGTTTTTGCGCGCTAACCATCCCTTCTAACGCACTAATCATCTGATTAAAGCTATTTCCTACCGCCAAAAATTCCTGGGGCCCAGATTCCAACTCAGGGTGTTGACGTAAATTACCATTAGCAACATCATCTGCTGCCATTTTTAATTTTCTAGCGGGTTTTGCTAAACTCCATGCTAACCATAACAACAAGGGGGCACTAATTAACATCGTTGCAACTAACAATAAAAAAGGCCTATCAAAAAGTAAACTAATAAAATTGGACTGTGGACTACTAGCTGGACGAACCAAATAAAGTTGATAATGATCTTCCCCATCACGTATTGAAAATGGCCCTAAGATCTCAATCCTACCATATTTTTTCTTTTTTGGATGATCTGTATTATCTGATTGTCCAATAAAATTACGAATTATCTGCATTTCATTTGGCATAGCGCCAATAACCCGCCCTTCACTGGTTACCATGATAAGATGCTGATCTGGAGGACCCCACTTTTGAATAGCATTAGAAAGCCGGCGCCACCACATAAGATCATTAATTGGGTCACCAGCTAACTCAGCTTCTATGTGCTGTTCTAACATAATACCTTGACGGTACTCGCTCTTTAAGAGCGGTGTAATTTGCCTTGAATCAAGTTTAGGTAGCATCAACACCAACATTAAAACTAAAGCCAGCGTAAACCAAAAAATAGCAAATATCCTGGCTGTCAAACTATTTATCATGTTGCTGAAACCATCAAATATCCTCTTCCACGTAGTGTCTTAAACCATAGCAATCCATCTGTCCGTTCAGGTAATTTACGCCGCAAATTTGAAATATGCATATCAATAGCACGATCAAACGGTGTTAAACGTTTTCCTAAAACCTCTTCGCTAAGATGTTCACGAGAAACAACCTGACCAAGATGTTGTGCTAATAAATAAAGTAAAGTGAATTCTGTTCCAGTAAGATCAAGAACATTGCCATTAAAACTTGCTTCTTGTCGTCCTGGATTTAACTGTAAACCATCTACCTGACAAATTGACGGATTAAGATTATCCTGACTTTGCTCACTCCAGTTTGAACGCCTTAGCAAGGCTCGTATACGTGCAACTAATTCACGGTCATTAAATGGTTTAGGTAAATAATCATCTGCGCCTAATTCCAAACCAAGAACGCGATCTAAATCACTACCGCGAGCAGTTAACATAATCACAGGAATTTGATATTGTCGGCGTATCTCTTTTAATGTATCAATACCATTTTTCTGGGGCATCATAATATCAAGTAATAATAGATCAATTGTTGAATCGAGAAGTATTAATGCTTGTTCGCCATCATAGGCGATGATCACACTAAAGCCCTCCATTTCAAGTAATTCTTTTAACAGCGAAGTCAGTTCGCGGTCATCATCAACAAGTAAGATTTTATGCATTAGTCATATCCTCCAGGAGCAAAAATACGACAAGAATCGCCGTGATGCCATGACTTTACGTTCTTTTACACGCTCTGACGCTAATTTTCAACCACATATATATTATATAAAATATAACTTTTTTATCTAAAATAGTTGGAGTAAATTATTAATGCGTTACTGGGCAATGATAACTCTTACATCATCGCTATTTATTGTTGGCTCAACAACACCTTTAGCCGAAGCGACGGATGTTAGTATAGCAACATCACAATCCGCCGAAAAAACACAGGCTGTTGAATATTACAGCCATATTTCTAAGCGTAATATAACAAGAGATATGCTATGTAATCCATATGATATATTTATTCCCTTAATAAGGGGTATTACATTAAGCGAAAGACAACGCCAGGATATGCGTGATCTAATGGCTTCACAACGACAACAAAGCTTTAAAAATAAAGTTTTGCAACCAGAACGTGAAATTTTGCATAATTTGATGACAGCAGATATTTTTGATGTTGCCGCTTTTCGCGCAACAGCAGAAAAACTGGCTCAAGACATTATTGAACAACAAATTCAAATGGCACGCATATATAACCAATTTTATAAATTATTAACACGCGAGCAAAAAATAATACTAGAGAAACAACATCAAAAACATCTATCCCTAGCAAGATATTGAGTATTTCGTAACACGCCTAGTTGTTTTGTACTAAATTCTTATATATAAACCCTCGTTGCACAATTAGCCATGCCCTATTCATAGAAAAATGATTACTCAACTGATGGATATAGTTGAGAGCAAAATATTATGATAATTAGGCTCCATCATCAGGCAACTACAATACGTAAAATTAGTACTGCTATTCAGGCCAACAAAGAGCTCGTGTCTACTTGCCTAAGCCTTATGGCATATCCGTTTTTGTTCTTTAGAAATGGCAAAAACGAGATGATGTTGATCATCGGCTATATTGGCAAAGGTTGTTGATAAAAATCATTATCTGTATGAAGAATTTTAGTTACAGAGTTTGCTATGAAAAAGCAAAAAGTCATCCAGATCAAAGAGACTCTTTCCTTACTCCCTGCCAACATAAACCTGCATCTCATTACTTGGCTCGGCGATAATCTATCAAATGATGTCGATTCATGCATTAAAGCAACTTATTCCAATGTATTCTGCAAATATTCTCACAGAAAATAGGTTATCCGCTGGGGACCATTTATAGGGTTACAGGGATATCGTTGCAAAATCCCAGATTGCAGGAAAACATTTAATAATCTTACTGGAAGTGTCCTCTGGTAAAACTATATCACAAGGATAAATAGTTTAGTTATCTTCGATGTATCTTAAATAGCTTAACTTTACGGAAGTCAGCAAAACAAAGAGGTATTAATTTAAAAAAAGCGTTTAGATATGGCCTCACTGCTTCCTTGCTTCAGCGGCCACACACAATAAAATGCACTAAGCGGTATTTGAAGTCGAGGAAATATTTTCCTGAATCCTTTAAATGGAAGCGTTATATCATCCCACATAGGAAAGGTAGAAAATTCAGGAAATGAAGAAATAAAAGAAAAGAACGAATTACGGTCTTCATCGCCAAAGATCGAGGAGGGTGATCATCTGAGCGATGAGATTCTTGAAGGTTTAATGTAGAGTGTTTTAGCTGTTTTCTTGAGCAGATTATCGATAAAAAGTCTATTCTTTTCTGAGATGGAAATAAATGGTACGAAACCTTTGCCAGCGAGCATAAAATTACTCACCATCACCTAATAAGGTTGTATACTGAGAGAGTTATTACTAAGAACTTCCAGATTTAAACTGTGAACAATTATATCAGCCTATTAAAAGAATGCCTGAATAAATTTCATGGTGTAGAGTAGTTTTATTTAGTGAATTATCTTGCCTGAATAAGATTGTTTGAAGCCACAATAATAAAATACAGAGGTGCCTACATATTGTTCTGCGAGCAAAGCAACAACCTTTGCCAACATAAATTTAATGAGCACAGTCATATTCCCTATCATTTGCCGACGACGCTTATCGCTTACTCAGGAAGCCGTACCCGTTTCCCTACGGAAAATGTTTTTCCTTCCCCTCTCGAGGAAAAGTGCTGGCAAGTCGTACGCGAATTCCTGAACCACCGTAGTATCTCGATCTCGCCTAAATCACTGTTTACGCAGGCACGGAGTGAGGAATTTACCTGAAATCAGGAAGAAGGAGAAAACCACCCCTAACCCGAAGCATAAAGGGTTTAAAATCTAGGGGCCTGCTTATCTGCACATAGATGTGAATATATTTCACAAATGCTAAACGAAATTTCACGACGTTATCTTTTCGTAGGATATAGATCGCTAGCGCTCAATGAGTTTTTATCCGTTTTTACAAGACTTAAAAAGACGGCCAATGCTCGATGTTTCTTAGGTGATCTTAACTGAGCATGTCGCATGGCTATCCATCTGGTACTCTTACAAAAATGACAAAGAATTCATAGACCACCTTTTGGTCTATAAAAACGTTCAGCCACCGGAAAAGAGTTATGTTTATTTCTTAAGTGTGGGGTTTCAGAGATGCTGGCATATCCTGGTGATTGATTTCATGGATGATTTCAAGAAGATAGAGATGATATACCATGAAAAGTCTATCCTACAGGTATCTACAAA
Organism: Arsenophonus sp. NEOnobi-MAG3; assembly: GCA_052171895.1. Classification (GTDB taxonomy): domain Bacteria; phylum Pseudomonadota; class Gammaproteobacteria; order Enterobacterales; family Enterobacteriaceae; genus Arsenophonus. The sequence continues at coordinate 357,462 of JBQMRN010000001.1, read as the reverse complement.
ACCAGATATTACCTATAATCTCTTGCATGCGCTTATCAGTAATGATGCCAAGCAGCTTATAATTAGCGCCGTTGAAGCTGAGCTCAAAAGCATCCTGCAACAACATGCTGAAAAAACGCAGACCTTGTCGACAGGCGTCATACAGTCGTTATTAACGGTTATTTCCAATAGCGAACTTATATAGATATTGGCGATGTTGAGATTAAAGTGCCTAAGATCAAAGGACCATAGCGGCAACAGAATATGCTTCAATAGCTCGTTGCTACCGCCTTATTTGAAGCGTGCAAAAATCGGCGAAGAGTTGCTACTATGGCTGTAACTGCGAGCCATATCCCCACCGGTGATTTTTAGAAAGCTCTAGGGGTACTTTTCAGTGAAAAGCACATGCTCTCTGTAGTAGCAGCAACAGACTGAAACAGTAATGGTAAAGGACACAGCTAATGGTGCCTGCGGCATTTAAACGATATGTGCTACGTTTATTTCTTAGTCGATAGCATATACAATCCTATCAGGCAAGATGATACGCTTTTACTTGCTGGTATTATTGGTATCACTGAGGATCGACGTAAAAGGCAGTTACCCCAGAAGATGCTTATTGAGAGTCAGAAGCAAACTTGCCAGAACTTATCAATCGCCTGTGAGCATCTGGCTTAACTGTATTTCCTAGGCTTACTACTGGAGACAATCCCCTTGATTTCTGGAATGCAATAAAGAAAGATATTTCTGGACATAAAGCACTAACCCTTCCTGTTAGGCACAAAAAACAGCTAATATACTAGCTTCACTCTCCAAAGGCATTCAACCAGAAAGTTAATGGTGAGCTTCAAGGGAGGGGGCTGGGTTAGCAGAAGAGAGCGGTGATGCCGCTAATAACGCCATTGATATTTTATTGACAAGCTTCTCAGCGGAGATATATCCTACAGCGATGAAGAACATGGAGAAAGATCAAGAAGAACTGCCAGCATTCTACGAATTCCCGTTCAGCGTACTGAGAGTGTCAATAAGAACGACAAATCCAATTGAATTGGCTTTTGCGACACTGAGAGGCTATAAAGCCGACACGCGAAGAACTGTGTTTCAAGAAAAACAATCCTTTCAATGCTATTTAAACTTGCTCCCGTTTGGTCAGAAAAGCTGGAATCTGCTAAGAGGATTTTCCTGCTGTGACCCTAGTGATAAACAACCTCCAATTTAAGGATGGAGAAGAGAACAGATTTAAGAAGTATCACAGTGGAACGTAGCCTAAAACCGCCATACGTCACCAAATTTACTAATAAGTTCCATAACAGATAATTCAGTAAATAAACCGACCCTACACCATGGAATCTACTCAGCCATCTTTTTAATCAGCTGATATAACTGTTCACAGTTTGAATCTGGAAGTCCTTAGCAATAATTCTCTGATTATCCAATCTTATTAGGCGATAGTTAGTAATTTTCATACTCGCTGGCAAAGGTTTCCTAGCATTTACTTCCATCCGAATAAAGAATGGACTGTTTATCGATGATAGGCTCAAGAAAACAGCTAAAACACTCTACATTAAAGTTTCAAGAATCTCATCGCTCAGATGACCCTCTCGATCTTGAGCGATTAAGACCATGATTAGTTCTTTCTTTTATTTCTTCCTTTCCTGAATTTTCTACCTTTCCTATGTGGGATATAACGCTTCCCTTTAAAGGATTCATGGAAAATATTTCCTCGACTTCAAATACCGCTTAGTGCATTTTATTGGGTGTGGCCGCTGAAGCAAGGAAGCAGTGAGGCCATATCTAAACGCTTTTTTTAAATTAATACCTCTTTGTTTCGCTGACTTCCGTAAAGTTAAGCTATTTAAGATACATCGAAGATAACTAAACTATTTATCCTTGTGATATAGTTTTACCAGAGGACACTTCCAGTAAGATTATTAAATGTTTTCCTACAATCTTGGATTCTTGGATTTTGCAACGATATCTCTGTAACCCTATAAATGTCCCCATCGGATAATTTATCCTCTGTGAGGATATTGGCAGGATACAGTGGAATAAGTTGCTTCAATGCATGAATCGACATCATTGATAGATTATCGCCGAGCCAAGTAATGAGATGCAGGTTTATGTTGTCAGGGAGTATAAGGAAAGAGTCTCTTTGATCTGGATGACTGTTTGCTTCTTCATGGTAACCCTCTGTAGCTAAAATCCTTCATACAGTATAAGAATTTCTACCAACAACCTTTGCCAACATAGCATAATATCATTATGATAATGATCTTCATATTAGGATAATTCATGATAAAGCAAGATCAGAAAAAAATACTGTCCCAGGCAAAGAAAATATGCCAAACTCGTAATGTACGGTTAACACCACAAAGAGAACAAGTATTACGGCTTATAGCAGCCCAACCTTGTGCTATTAGTGCTTATGATTTACTTGATCTACTTAGAATTTCTGAACCTAAAGCTAAACCACCAACTATTTATCGTTGCCTGGAGTTTCTCTTAGAACAAGGTTTTATTCACAAGATAGAATCAATAAATAGCTATATTATTTGTCATCATTTTGAGGATCTTAAACATACTTCAGTCATGCTAATTTGTGACAGTTGCGGTAGTGTTGCTGAAAGTAATGGGCAAGTAGTAGAAACTGCTATTTTAAAATTAACTAAACATACTGGTTTCCAATTATTCCATACTGTTCTTGAAAGCCATGGGCTATGCTTATCCTGCTACAAAATCGAGAAAAATAGTGTTAAAGCTAAATATTATTTAGGTTAAATAGTGATATAAAAGCCAGAAGTTCATACAAACCGACCTTTATAAAAGGTAATTAAAATTTAAAATAATTTGCTTAATAAGCATTATTTAAAAATAAAATAAACCACCAAAAAAAACATTTTAATAAATTAAACTAAATTTACTTAAACTAAAATTAAAGATAAAATGACTAAAAATTTGACTAAAATTAGTTGCTGGCACGAATAATATCACAATAGCTACTCCTTTAATAGTGAAGATTTGTATCCGAAAATCTAGAATAATTAGCTTAAGTTCATGATTTTTAGCAATTAATTCTACTTTATTACCTGCCTGTTTGAAGCGTTTAAGCGTCACTTCATTATCAATACGTGCAAATAATAATTTATCAATTCTTATATCTCTAAGTTTTATTAACAGCAAGTAAATTTCCATCTAAAATTTCAATATTTTCATAGAAATTCCATTAACACGCAATAAAATCAGCACCAGGCACATAAAATACTGGCTATGTTGGAAAAGTTGTTGGTAGAACATTACTTTTACATTATCCTATTAAAGGATTTTTGCTAGAGGTTGCCATAAAAAAGCAAACAGTCATACAGATCAAAGAGACTTTTTTCTCACTTCCTCCCAACGTCGTAAAGCTGCATCTCATTAGTTAGATCACTGATAATCTGTCGCATGATGTCAATTCATGCATTGAAACAACTCATTTCTCTTTATCCTCCCAATATTCTCACAGAGAATAGGTTGTCCGCTGGGGACATTCATTAGGGTTACAGCGATATCGTTGTAAAATCCTTAATTGCAGGAAAACATTTAACAATTTTACTGGAAGTGCCCTCTGGTAAAACTACATCATAAAGATAAATGGTTTAATCATCTGCGATGTATGTTGAATAGCTTAACTTTATAGGAACAGGAGTCAGCAAAACAAACAGACATTGATTTGAAAACAGCGTTTAAATGGCATCATCTGCTTCCTTGATTTAGCCGCGACACATCCCCCAACATAAATGTACGGACTGATATTTTTGAACTAAAGAAAATATTTTCCATAAATTCTTTAAAGGAAAGCATTATTTCTTATATAGAAAAGCTAGAAAACGTAGGAGAGAAGTAGATAAAAGAAAAGAACGAATTGCTGTCTTCATCGCCAGAGGATCGACAGGCTGTTAAAATGTAATGGATGAAATTCTTGAAGAGTTTAATGCAGGGTTGTATGGCGTTTTCTTGAGCCGATCATCGATAAACAGTCCTATTCTTTACTCGGATGAAGCTAATACAAAACTTTTTCCAGCAAGCATGAAATTACTCACCATCGCCTAATAAGGTTGAATAATCAGAGAATTATTGGTAAGGAATTCAATATTTAAAATATGAACAGTTATATCACTTGATTAAAAAGATGGCTGAGTAGATTCCATGGTGGTAGGGTCGTTTTATTTACCAAATTATCTGATCTTAAAAGGATTGTTTGAAACTACAAGAACTGAAATACAGAGGTAAATAAAAATTTACCTGCAAGCAAAGCAACAAACCTTTACTATCATAGCTAAGTATATACAGGTATATTAAGATTTAACACAAATACGCATAAAAACCTATTTTTTATAACTAGCTTAGAAAATAATGATTACCAATCACAACTGAGTAGATAAAAATAGCTAAACAAATTGAAATAAAAACAGCTCCAGGAGCCGATATTTTTTGCTTTACCAGAAAGTTTCTCTAACTTTATACCAATTCTATCAACCACAGCTTCAATTGCACTATTTAATAATTCAACAATAGCTATCAATACCACTGAACTAATAAGTAGTAAGTGTTCAATCCATTCATCACTCTGCCAAGCTGATCTTGACCCTTTCAACGAATAAGCAGTTGCTTTAATAAGTCTAATTAAGCCAATTGTTTGATTTGCTATAAAATTTACTCTCTAGGTTAGATAAATGTGGTATTTAATATAATTATTATCTTTTAAAGAGATATTAATTACTATTTCTGATATCCTTTCATAGGATCTAAACAAGGAGGCTATCGTTCATCTATGTCTTTTTTGCATAAAATTTACTATAATCTATTAGGTTTACCAATGAAATTTTTGGTAAAAAGTAAACTCATACCAGCAGATCCAATTAAAGAATTACGTCTTGATACAACACATCCTTTTCTATATCTATTCCCTTATCATTCTAAAACAGATTTATTAACGTTACGTCAACAATGTTGTTCTATTGGCTTACCTGATCCACTCGATCCGATTGAAGTAGACGAAATTAAATTACCTGCCTATGTATTTATTGATGATGGACCACGTATATTTCGTTATTATTCGCTAGATCCACGTAAAGATTCAGTGAAAATATTTATTGCATATCTTGATCTGCATTGCCATAATCCCGAGCTAAACATTCAGATGCTACCTGTATCAGTAATGTTCGGTCGAGCACCTGGTCGAGAAGGGCACTTGCTGGCACCTCCGCTACGTTTTCTTAATGGTATTCAAAAATTCTTTTCCATTATCTGGTTAGGACGTGATAGTTTTGTCCGTTTTTCTCCCACAGTCTCTTTACGACAAATGGCTTGCGAATATGGTACTGATAAAATTCTTGCCAAGAAACTTGCCCGAGTAGCTCGAATTCATTATTCACGACAACGATTAGCAGCAGTTGGGCCAAAACTCCCTGTACGTCACGATCTATTCAATAAACTATTAACTTCAAAAGCGATTGAAAAAGCAGTTGAAGATGAAGCTAAAGCTAAAAAAATTTCACTTGAGAAGGCAAAAAATAATGCGATTGCCATGATGGAAGAAATTGCCGCTAATTTTTCCTATGAAGTAATCCGTATTACTGACCGCATACTTAGTTGGACATGGAATCGACTCTATCAAGGCATTAATGTACAACATGCTGAACGTGTGCGGCAATTAGCACAAGATGGCCATGAAATTGTCTATATTCCTTCTCATCGTAGTCATATGGACTATCTATTATTATCTTATGTACTTTATCATCAAGGGTTAGTTCCTCCTCATATCGCCGCAGGTATCAATCTTAATTTCTGGCCGGCTGGGCCAATTTTCCGTCACTTAGGTGCTTTTTTTATACGCCGCTCTTTCAAAGGCAATAAACTTTATTCCACTATATTTCGTGAATATCTGAGTGAATTATTTGCGCGTGGTTATTCGATTGAATATTTTATTGAAGGTGGGCGCTCTCGAACAGGTCGACTATTAGAACCAAAAACTGGTACTTTATCGATGACCCTACAAGCAATGCTACGAGGTGATTCACCTCCAATTACTATTGTTCCTATCTACATAGGTTATGAACATGTATTAGAAGTTGCTACCTACGCTAAAGAACTAAAAGGTGCAGCAAAAGAGAAAGAAGGCTTTTTTTCAATGTTAAGAGGTCTACGTAAATTGCGTAAACTAGGACAAGGTTATGTTAACTTTAGCCAACCGATTGCACTAACACAATATTTAAATAAATATGTTCCAAAGTGGCGTCAATCTATTGATGCCATTGAACCTCAACGTCCAACATGGCTAAATTCAGCTGTGACTCAGCTAGCTCATAAAATCATGGTTAAAATTAACAACGCTGCTGCTGCTAATGCAGTCAATTTATGTTCAACGGCTTTATTAGCTTCACGCCAGCGTGCATTAACCCGTGAACAATTAATTGAACAAATTGAATGTTACCTCCAACTATTAAGAAATGTGGCTTATAGCGATGATAGCACAACCCCTAACAAATCTTCTGAACAACTGTTAGAAGATGCATTGCAATTGGATAAGTTTGAAGTTGAACATGATAGCATGGGCGATATTGTTATATTACCAAGAAAAAATGCCGTATTGATGACTTACTATCGAAATAATATTATGCATTTATTGGTTTTACCTTCTTTAGTAGCCAATATCATATTACATAATGAAAGTATTCAACGTCAGGAAATTGGTTATCAAGTTGCACTCATTTATCCATTCCTAAAAGCAGAACTGTTCATGCGATATAGCATAGAAGAATTGCCTGAATCTATCGATATGCTGTTGAATGAATTAGCTCATCAACAACTAATATTATTAACAGTAGACGGTTTTGTAACTATCAATCCAGCTCGTATTCGTCTTCTTCAGCTTTTAGCTGCTGGCATTAAAGAAACGCTACAGCGCTATGCGATTACACTTTCACTACTGAGTTCAATACCTGAAATTAGCCGAGGAATACTGGAAAAAGAGAGCCGTATTCTTGCTCAACGTCTATCTGTACTTCATGGTATCAACGCACCTGAGTTCTTTGATAAAGCGGTTTTCTCGACGCTGGTAAATACATTAAAACAAGAAGGTTATCTTAATAGAGAAGAAAATGCGATTATCATTGCTAATGCACAACTACTTTATCGTATTATCGCTAAGTTAATATCTCTTGAGGTTTGCTTAACCATTGAAAGTATCAAATACGTTACTGATGAACCATTGCCTGAATAAATCATCTTTATATTAATAGAGTAACGTAAAAAAGATTTAGACTGAAATCGATCAACCTTATAAAGGATAATCAGTTGAGATTATCCTTTTTTATAATTAAAAATAATTTAATAAGATACCAATAAATAAAACCAATCCTACATAATTGTTATTCATAAATGCTTTAAAATAAAATATTGGTTGACGATTAACAATTAGTTTTTGTTGATATATAAATAAGCCTAATATAAATATCAAACTACCAAAATAAAATATACCCAAATCTATCTGTTGACCTATGTAAAATAACAGCAGTATCATCGCTAATTGTAAAATCCCAATAATCAATTTATCAAAATAAGCAAAAATAATTGCAGTTGATTTCACAGCAATTTTTATATCATCATTACGATCAACCATAGCATACTGGGTATCATAAATAACAGACCAAATAATATTAATCAGAAATAATAACCAACATTCCAAAGGAAAAGACTTACTAACTGCTGCATATGCCATTGGAATTGACCACCCAAACGCAGTACCCAATACAATCTGTGGAAAATGGCTAAATCGTTTGATAAATGGATAAATCCAAGCTAATAATAACCCAATCATCGATAACCAAATTACCATCTTATTTAAGGTCAACACTAATATAAAAGCGATAATGATTAATGAAAAAAATACTGTCTTAGCTTCTTTTTCTGTCACATCACCATTTGGCAAGGGACGTTCCCTTGTTCTTGTAACATAACCATCAAATTTTCGATCAGCAAAATCATTAATAACACAACCAGCCGCACGCATAAAAAAGACACCTAAAGTAAAAACTAATAAAATAAAAAGATCTGGTACCCCTCGGCTTGCTAACCATAATGCCCAATAAGTAGGCCATAGTAATAACAAAATACCTATCGGCTTATCAATACGCATTAAACGAAAATAGGCGCGCCATTTATTCAATTTCAACCTTGTTTTCCCTATCCCTAGACCAATTTATTTATTTCCATATTATTTTATATAAACAGGTGAATCTAGCAAAAAAAAGTTCTATTTATTAATAAAAAAGGTTTAGACTATAATCTAAACAATGAACCCCTTGCCCAACAATTATTCTGCATACAAAAATTAATATAATCACGAGTCAAATTATTTCCATTAAACAGGTAGTCGCTCCCCAATGGCACATTGCCTAAATTTATTAGCTCACGTTTAGGACTGGTTAATCTCTCTTATTGAAGAACTCTATCCGTCCATATAACCATGGATAACCATCAGTAAATAGCACGACTTCATATAATCAATGCCTTGACTATTAGGAAAAAATTTAGCTTCTTCGTGCTAACTATCTAACTGAATAAAACCTTCTTGATAAAGTTTCACAGTCACTTGCTAACAATAAGGTGCAAGAGCCTGAGTCAGAAAATCTAATTAAATTAACAATTATATATTAGATCCAGAGGTTAATTTATTGTATTGAAAACTAATTAATCGATTAATTGCAGAAAAGTGATTGATTTATATTACTTGTCATTATAACCACACCCATAGAGAATACTTCTTTCACTTTATCTTAAGATTTCAAATAGAAGAGGCATTACAATGCCTACTAGTGTCTTATGTGAGAGTAGATAGACTTATTAGAAAAAATAAGATATAGAGGCAATTAAAAATAATATGATTTCAGGTTTAATTTTTCTAATGTTTCAGGAATGTAGCTGCTATATCATTGAAAACAAAATGCATATTTAAATAGCCTTTGTAAGGGCATGAGTGATTCGGTCAGGATATATGGCCAAAGATCATAGCCGCCACAATAGCAATATTAACAATATCTGTTATTACCTAACCGGTATAGCCTTTTTAATCAGCATTAATGAGAGCTTCATTGAAGCAACGTTTTTTCGCTAAAACAGGATTAACTTGAGGCATAATATAAACACCATCAAGCTTTATCAGGGTATTTTTACAATTACGTAAAGCAATATGTAAAACAACTTTATTTACTGTTCTATTTTTTCTTTTCGGAAAATATGCTGTTAATTGCACAGGGGCTATCTGGGAAAAGTTGTTGTTTTCTTGAAGAGTAATATTTAGGCACCTCTGTATTTTATTGTTGTAGTTTTAAATAATCTTCTTTCTTCAGGTCAGATAATTCAGTAAACAAAATGACCATACATCATGAAATTTAGTCAGCCATCCTCCTTTTAATCAGCTGATATAACTATTCACATTTTTAATATGAAATTCCTTACCAATAATTCGCTGAATATCTCCAACCTTATTAGACGATAGTGAATAATTTTATGCTAGCTGGCAAAAGTTTTGTAACCTTTAGATCCATCTCCATCTGAGCAAAGGATGGACTCTTTATCGATGATTGGCTAAAGAAAACGGCTAACAGACACTCTGCATTAAACCTCCAAAAATCTTATCGCTCATATGGGCCTGTGTATCTCTGGCGATGAAGACCGCAATTCGTTCATGCTTAGGAAATTAAATCTCTCTTTAAGTGAAGATCAAAGCTATCCATTATTGCTAAAAATAAGATAAAATCGGTTTATTAGCTCTATTGTAAGTTAAACTTTTTTTGGAGTCTGTATTCTTTGAGCTAATGCACTAATTTATAGACATTAATCCTAGTTTTGTGTTAATAACCATCTTTTTTCTATTTTATGCATTCTTTCTGATAAGAATTCCGTTGTCTATTTAGTAAGACAAGTGTCGATAAAAAGTAGCCTGTTGCCACACAGAATGTATTTGTATGAATCTGATCTGTGCGCACCAATCCTTTTATCAGAACAGCAGCGAACTTCGGTTTTTTCGGTTTTTGCGAACCATCTCTCCAGACTTCGTTATAATATAGCTATATTATAGCGCCCAATCATCTCTTCCTGCATCAGGGTCTCTTCTACTGGTACTGCTTTAGTCGGCTGGTCATAGTAATGATGTATAATACAACTCCTCTTAGAATTATTAAGGTTAAATTTAAGCTCTTATGGACACAGTTATTGAATACTTTGTTACTTTATGTGCATTTAATATAAATTGGTATTACCAATTGACTTAAGTAGTGTTAAATAAATATTTACGAAAAATATAAGCGGTCTATTATAAATATGGTTTATAGCAAAATTCGCCAACCTAAATTATCTGATGTCATTGAACAGCAGCGCCTTGAGCATTTAATCCTTGAAGGAATATTGCGCCAAGGAAAAAAATTACTACCTAAACGTGAGTTAGCGAAGCAATTTGATATTTCTCGTCCATATTTACGTGAGGCAATTCAAAGGCTTGAAGTAAAAGGTTTTCTTCTTCGCCAATAAGGAGGTGGGACCTTCGTTAAAACAAATCTATGGCAAAGCTTTAGTGATCCGCTTATCCGGTTATTATCTGGACATATAGAATCACAATTTGATCTTTTAGAAATACATCATACGCTTACAGGTATTGTGCTGCTTATTATGCTGCTTTAAGAGAAACTGATGAGGATCTAGCCAGAATTAAGATCAGTCATCTACAAATTCAGGATATTGAAAAGCGGAGGGATGTTTAATACTGAAGTCCAGGCTCTTTTGCAATATCAGCTGCTTGTTACTGAAGCGGCTCATAATGTGGCATTACTCCATATACTTCGTTCTATGGTTTCAATGTTAAAGCAAAATATTAGAGAAAATTTAAGTATTTATATACTTGTAAAGAAATACAAGCAGCAGTAACTAACCATAGAACTCAAATTTTTAAAGCTATTATTACACGTAAACCTGAAAAAGCACAGCAAGCTTCACATCGTCATTTAGCAGTTATTGAGGATATTTTGCTGGACATCAGTCGGGAGCATACACGTCGTGAGCGTTCTTTACGTCGAGTACAACAATATCAAAATTTGATTTAGTAGTGCAGCTTTTTCTTGCTACCTTTGTGGATTACCCCTATGATTTAATTAGAGATAAAGTTCTGGTAATAGGAACTATCTTTTATTCTTCTTTCTAATTTAGTAATTATCTATCAAAAGATAGCTCAATAACTACATTAAAAACAGATAATAGATAAGGAATAGACGATTTCAGATATGTCGAAAAATGACGTGGATGTAATCAAAACTTGCCATTGGTTACAAGCAATCGAATCGGTCATCCATCAAGAAGGTGTTGATCATGCTCAGTATCTTATTGATCAAGTATAATAACAAGCACGTGATGGCGGCGTTAATATCGCAGTGAGTTCTGAAAACTGTAATTATATTAGGCTGCTGGATTTTGTTAGCAAATTTTGTTACTTTTCTCGCAGTGCGAGATATATATGTAGGCACGTCTGTATTTCAATTGTTGTTGTTTCAAATAATCTTCTCCATATCAGATAATTCAGTAAATAAAACAACCCTGCATCATAGAATTTACTGAGCTCTATCCTTTTAATCGGCTGATATATCTGTTCAGATTTTGAATGTAGAATTCCTTATCAATAATAACTCTCTGATTATCCAATGTTATTAGGCAATATTGACTAATTTCATGCTCGCTTGCAAAAGTTTTGTAGCATTTTACTCTATCTAACCAAATAAGTTATAGAATAACTCTTTATCGATAATCTGGTCAAAAAAACGGCTAATACACTCTGCATTAAACTTTTCTTTAATACAGTATAAGTAATTTCTACCAATAACCTTTGGTAACATAGCCTTATATCAACAGTATTTCCGTAGAAGATGAGCCTTATTATTCAGGTAAGATAGATTTAGAGCGCCCTTATTCGCTCTCCGATTCCTTGAAATGCTGTAATGCTAGTTTTACGATCTTCTAAAAAAGATCTGGAGTTAGTAGGGAGTTATTAGCAAATATGGTATATAATGGTTAAGAATCCACTCTGATGGTTCATGAATCTATTTCCCATCCTTAAATTTAACGTTGTTTAGCAGCAAGCCTTACAGGCATGTCAGATCCATTTAGCAGATTCTAGCTTTTCTGAGCAGACGGAAACAGCTTAAATAGCATTGAAAAGGTTGTTTTCCTTAAAGGACAGTTCTTTCTACATCAGTATCGTAACCTCACTGTTGCAAAAGCAGATTCAATCAGATTCGTCGTTCTTATTGACGTTCATACGCTGACGGAAAGTCATAAACTGCCAGCAATTATTCTCGATCTTTTTCTAGCTTCTTCTTAATCGCTGAAGGAGATACCTTTCTAAAAACCTTGCCAACAAAATATCAAGGGCTTTATTAGCGGCATCACCGCTATCTTGCTGCACAGAGGTCCTCCAGCTCATCCTTAACTTTACCGGTTTATATGCTTTTTGTGGAGTGAAAAGTAGCACATGAGCTGTTTTGTGTACCCAATAGCATTCGTTGGTGCTGAGTATCCGGAAATATCTTTGCCATTACCATCATTCTAGTATTATATTCCAAAATTAAGGGTACCGTCTCCCGTAACAAGCCTTGCATATACAGTTAACCCACGCGCTCTTGGAGGTTATTAAGAGAAATGTAGCCCAGTACGCTTCTGAGTCTCGATAACCATCTTCGAGCACAAAAAACTCCTTACCTTCATGCTTAGTACGCCGATAATGACAGGAGCCAAAAGCGATCATCTTGCCTGACAGGACTGTATATACCATCGACTAAAAAATAAACGTAGCACGTATCCATTAAATCCCGCAGGCACCATTGCCTCTACGCTTCAAGGCATTGCTGTTTCAGCCTACTGATGGTAATCTAAAATAACTATATGCTTTTTTTACCAAGAATCACCCCTCCCCTATAGTTTCATGAAAATCACCGATGGAGATGCTACAGGTAGAGAGAGGCATGGTAGAAACTCTTCAAGCTTTTTAAACGCTTCAGATAATTCTATACTAATAAGCTGTCTAAGTATATTCTGTTGCCACTGCAATCCCTGATCTTAGGCATTTTACCTCAAGATCCCCCAATACCAGTCTATATGGTTCCATGTGAGAAATAACCGTTATGGCCGATGGCCATAAAACACCAGTAGACAAGGCAGCGTTCAGCATGTTGTCGCAGCATGCCTTCAAGCTCAGCTTCAACAGCAATGCCTCTCAACTACCTGGCACAATTACAGATAAGTTCATGCAAGGAATCACAGGTAATATCTAGTTTTGCGGATAGCTATATGGTTAACTTTTTCTAGCATATGATCTCTATAATGTTGAATTTATTTACGAAATCAATCATATCGATAGGCCAGCATCTCCGAAACTCAATACACCAAAAATAAACCTAACTCGCAGTTATGTGGTCATATTGCTCCATTCCAGTCTTCTAAAACTTTATATGAAGTATGTTTCAATAACTTTTTCAGAAAAAAGAATAAAATGGTGAAGATTTATTTTAAGGACATATTTCACTTTGTATTTATACACGCACATTTTGGGAAGGTCATCTCATTGAAGACCAAATAATAATTTTTTACAAGAAATTAGTAGCAAAGGCCTTTCCTCTTACCTTTAATCATCATCTTATTAATGATGCATAGAAGAGACGGCTCGCATTTCGTTACTCATATTGCACAGTTAATAAGTAATATTTATCATTTTGTTATGTAATTTATAGACCAACTAAATATCGATTTGTTTTATTATTAATAATTACAGAATTTCTCTAATTTATCCTATAATGTTGAGAGTTGTATCACGTTAGAATACTTTCAAGGAAGTTAACAATTCTGTAAACTGGCTATAGTACAAACGTCTCGGTGGTTATAAATTTTTTCATCTTGGGAAAAGACCCCTGCGCCGGACAACAAAAATAAGAGGTTATGATGAGTACTCAAATTAAAACCCAAGTAGTGGTTCTAGGTGCAGGCCCTGCAGGTTATTCAGCAGCTTTTCGCTGTGCAGATCTTTGTTTAGAAACAGTTTTAGTCGAGCGTTATGCAACATTAGGTGGTGTTTGTCTTAATGTCGGTTGTATTCCTTCCAAAGCATTATTGCATGTTGCAAAAGTAATTGAAGAAACCAAGGCATTGGTAGCACATGGGATCATATTTAATGAACCAAAAACAGATATTAATAAAGTACGATTGTGGAAAGAAAAAATTATTGGTCAATTGACAACTGGTTTGCTAGGGATGGCAAAAAGCCGTAAAGTTAAAGTTGTTAATGGGTTAGGTAAATTTACCGATTCTAATATATTGGTCGTTGAAAGTGAAAAAGAGACAACAACCATAAACTTTGATAATGCCATTATTGCTGCAGGTTCACGTCCGATTCAGCTTCCATTTATTCCACATGACGACCCGAGAGTATGGGATTCTACTGATGCTTTACAACTAAAAAAAATACCAAAACGTATGTTAGTGATAGGAGGCGGTATTATCGGTTTAGAAATGGGAACTATATATCATGCATTAGGATCAAAAATTGATGTTGTTGAAATGTTCGATCAAGTTATTCCAGCAGCAGATAAGGACATTGTTAAGCTTTTTACTAAACAGATAACTAAAAAGTTTAATTTAATGCTTGAGACAAAAGTGACTGCAGTGGAAGCCAAAAAAGATGGTATTTATGTCATAATGGAAGGCAAGAAGGCACCTGCAAATCCACAGTGCTATGATGCTGTTTTAGTGGCAATTGGTCGTGTACCAAATGGGAAATTGATTGATGCGGGTAAAGCGGGAATAAAAGTAGATGAGAGAGGTTTTATCCATACCGATAAACAGATGCGTACCAATGTGCCCCATATTTATGTGATTGGTGATATTGTTGGTCAGCCAATGTTGGCTCATAAAGGTGTCCATGAAGGTTATATTGCGGCGGAAGTGATTTCTGGCTTAAAACATTATTTTGATCCAAAAGTTATCCCATCAATTGCTTATACTGAACCTGAGCTTGCCTGGGTTGGTTTTACCGAAAAAGAAGCTAAAGAAAAAGGTATTAGTTATGAAGTAGCCATTTTCCCATGGACTG
The DNA here is from genome assembly GCA_052171895.1 of Arsenophonus sp. NEOnobi-MAG3. Classification (GTDB taxonomy): domain Bacteria; phylum Pseudomonadota; class Gammaproteobacteria; order Enterobacterales; family Enterobacteriaceae; genus Arsenophonus. The sequence continues at coordinate 342,320 of JBQMRN010000001.1, read as the reverse complement.
CTTCTGGTCGTGCTATTACCTCTAATTGTTCAGAGGGTATGACTAAACTTATTTTTGATAAAGATACCCACCGCGTTATTGGCGGAGCAGTTGTTGGTGTTAATGGTGGCGAATTACTTGGTGAAATTAGCTTAGCAATTGAAATGGGGTGTGATGCAGAAGATATTGCATTGACTATTCATGCTCACCCGACATTATACGAGTCGATTGGTATGGCAGCTGAACTATTTGAGGGAAGTATTACTGATTTACCTAATCCTAAAGTAAAGATAAAATAATTTATTTTATTGAAATAAAATAAATTATTTTATAGGATTATTTTATTTGTTACTACCTCTCTTATATGACTTAAATAAGGGAAATACTTTTTGTTTGAAAAGTAAGAATAACATTCTATTTAATAGATATGTTTATTATTTAATATAATTAAATAATTATTGCAAATACTTATAAAGTATAAACTATTTTGCTACTAATGAATAAAATTTTTACGTAGCATAGTAGGGTATTAGAAAAAAAACAGTAGCAATATTTAATATTTATTAATCCCAATAAATATTGACGAGTATGTAAATAAATTAAGAGTATAATTAAATTCTGTTATTCTAAATGTTCCATACTGGACATAATTGATAGATGTAAAATTATCTTAAGCAAATTTCTCTGACCAGACATTTCATTTTCTATTTAAAATATAGACAACCAGCTATATAAATTAAACTCAATTGAAGAGAAGCTCGTGCTAAAAGACTACCCTGATGGTGTAACTGAACGTACGGCATAAGAAATAATACCCAAGCTCATGAATGCTACTCAACTTGCTAAGTTAGTTGAATTAATAAAAAACTACCTGAAACTGAAAAATTTTTATTAGATCTGTTAAGTAATCCTTATTCCTACTGGTGTTGATGAAGAAGCGGCTTATGTGAAAGCTGACTTCTTATCTGTTATTGCTAAAAGAAAACATATCCCCCCTTATTTACACCAGCAAAAGCGAGAGAGTTATTAGGTACTATCCAGGATGGCTATAATATCTCTCTTCATTAATTGATGCGTTGGATGATAAACAGTTAACAGAAATAGCTGCTAAAGTAGCAGCCCATAATTTGTTAATATTTGATAACATCAATGATGTAGAAAAAAGAAAATATGGAGAAGCAATATGCATATCAAGTTATAGATTCATGGGCAAATCCCGAATCGTTTCTTGGTAGACTCGCATTAGAAAAAAAACTGACTGTAACTATTTTTAAAGTAGCAGGTAAAACTAATACTGATAATTTATCTGCACTACCTGATGCCTGATCACGACCAGATATTCCCAGACATGCATAGGTAACACTTAAAAATGGCCCTGATAGAATCAGACCCGATAAGTTTAGTGTCATTAGGCCTATCAAACAGATTGAAACATTGAATAAAAAAGGTTTTCCATTAGGTTATGTTGGTGATGGTGATTGGGTCGATAAAGATTCTTCGCAAAAATCAGCAGCCAACAACTTAGTAATATGGTTTATGGGCAACAATATTCCTTTTATACATAATAAACGTAATAGCAGCATTGTTTTTAGCGGAAAAATTTCAGCAATATTTTTAATACTATGCAAGATATTGTGGCGCCTCCTTCCGATTGAAGTTGATGTAACTTCACTAAATATGGGAGATATGATTAATATTTCTTCCTATATGGCGAAATCCACTGCCATGTCATTAATGCGTTATTAACAACCTTTGGATAAAAAACCAACATTTTACTTGATGAAGTTCAAACCAGCTGGCGGAATCCTAGTAATTATTGGGCGTTGACTGACAGCAAGAGAGCGCGTGATTCTTTGTGGTAGTGCCTGCTTGTGCCCCCCTATCATCGAAATATTAGCCAGGCAAAATTAATTATACAAAATAACCGAAGGTGTTTTTACCCTTATACAAAAATGCTTGGTCGTGCTTATAATAAAGGTGGAATTCGTTTCTGTGAATATTATGAGCCGAAGATGATATCGGTGCTTCGCAGGACACCACAGAGCCAATGACCTAAGGTTAACAACTTAACGATTTAGCTTGTTTATGTTTTTCAGCCGATTGGTTATGGATCATAGTGGCATTTCTTTGCGCCAAGGTGATAGCATTATTCATTCCTTATTAAATAGGATGCTGATGCCAGATACAGTAGAAAGGTGGGATGATTCACACACGCGTTTTCCTATCGGTATCTCATTTACTTCTAGTTATGGATTAGTTGCTTTTGGCGACGACAGGACAGGTGTTATGCCTTTAGATATACATGAATAGGTATTACACTAGTTTAAAGGTAAAATACAGCCAGGTTTATTACCTTACCTGATTTAGTTCATACTATCCATTAGTATGCGATATAATAAGGTTTATTGACGGTTAAAAAGCGAAGTAAGAGAAATATTTTTTCAGGCCAAATATTAGAAATTGAAAGCTTACCGCAATTAAAAATTAAACAAGGGTTTGAATTAGCGGATGCCTCGGCAAAACGAATGACTGCGAACTCTGTACACCTCAGTTAGATAAAGAACCCATTATCAAATATCTACAATCTAATATTATATTATTAAAATGGATGATTCTGGGTAGTTATGATGATCGCCGTACTCTTGAACTTCCCATTAATTCAATAAATAAATGCTTGGCTGATCCGCAATTATTACAGCATATACCGATATAGATTATGCCGCTATCATTAAAATTAATTAAAATAAAATAATCAAACCCATTTTATGTGCACCAAATAATCCTGATGATACACGTTTATTATTTTCAGTAGAAAATGAAAAATTGATGAGGTTTTCATTGGCTTCTGTATGACTAATATTGATTATTTTCTTGCAGCAGATTAACTTTTAGAACAATATAAAGGAGAAATTCCTACTCGTTTATGGGGATTTGCTCCGCCAACTAAAATAGAATACCACACCAAGCTAATTGAAGAAGATTATTACAATATTTTTATAAAAGTGGTGCACAGATTAAAATTTCTGATTGTTCACTATCTATGGATAATCCGGCGCATGTTATGAATGAAAATCGTAGTTTCTACCTCTAGCAGCAATTTCTCTAATTGACCAGGAACTGGTGCAAAGGTTTTTCTTGCTTCACTAGAGTAGAGGTAGCAGTTACTTCATTAATTTTGATACTTTCTAACAATAGAAGAGTATCTGTAATTAATTAGATGGTAAATAACAAACAAACTATTTATAAATAGTTAAATTTTAACTTACTTTATCTATCTGCCAAAAAGCAGAGATAATAATTTTCCAATCTCCTATTTAAAGCAATTATTTTCATATACCCTATTTCTTGCTGTAATTAATCAGATGATATTGGGGTATTAGAGATACTTAAATTTATCTGTTTCCTATCTAAATATTTATGCCTATTTTAAGATTTGTATTTATTATTTATTATATTGATTATTTCTATATAAGATCAAATTAGATCTATTAAACTGAATAAAAAAACGATCAAAATTTGTTTTTATATAAGTAAAATTGTGCTTTAAATGGTATTTAAAGAAGATCTTTTGGAAAGCTGTTAAGATTTTTAAATTTATAAAAATAATCTTACATTAATTGAAGCGTTACATTGCATGATTACTAAAATACTGTTATAGAATAAATTTGCCAGTATTAGCTACTTCTTTACGAGTTTTTAAAAACAAGCTCGGTTATTATGCCATGAATAATCTGGATTTCTTGATTATTAATTTTTATATCCATAATATAGCTTTTATTTATATATTTTATTTATAACTTTATATAAGTTATCATCAATATTCTTTTATACCAATAAATTAAATCCTTTTATTAAAATAAAATTATCTATATATAGATAATGGGCTATCTTGGCAAAGGTTATTGGTAAAAATTCCTTATACTGTAAATGAAAGATTTTCACTACAGTGGTTGCCATAGAAAAGCAAATAGTCATACAGATCAAAGAGACTCTTTACACTCCATGCTAACATGAACTTGCATCTCATTAGTTGGGTTGGGGAGTATTTATTGTATGATATGTTGATTTGTACATTTAAGCAACTCATTCCATTTTATCTTACCTATATTCTTACAGTGAACATCTTCTCCCCTGGAGACATTTTTAATATTATGATGATATCATTGGAAAATTTCCTATTGCAAGAAAACATTTAACAATCTTACTGGAAGAGTCCTCTGCCAAAACTACATCATAAAGATAAATGGTTTAGTTATCTGGGATATATGTTGAATAACTTGACTTTACGAAAGTCAGCAAAATAAACAGGAATTGACTTTAAAAGAGTATTTAAATGACGCCTCAGTGCTTTCCTTGCTTCATCAGCGACAGTAATATAAATGCACTAAGTAGTATTGTTGAAGTCAACGAAACATTTTTCCTGAATTCTTTAAAGGCAAACGTTATATAGCATATAGGAAAGGTAGAAAACGAAGGAAAGGAAGAGATAAAAGGAAAGAGCGAATGGCGATCTTAATCGCCAGAAATTGACAGGGTCATGTGATCGATAAGATTCTTGAAGAGTTTAATGCAGAGTGTGTTAGGCGGTTTTTTGAAGTAATCATCGATAAAGATTCCATCATCCTATGCTCGGATAGAGCTAAATGGTAGAAAACCTTTACCAATGAGTATGAAATTAGTTACCATAGCCTAATAAAGCTAGATAATCAGAGATTTATTAGTAAGGAATTCCACATACAAAATGTAAACAGTTATATTATGCGATTAAAAGAATGCCTGAGTAGTAGATTCTTAGTGTAAGTAGGTCGGTTTATTTACCAAATTATCTACCTAGATAAGATTATTTAAAACCATAACAATTGAAATATAGAGACGTGGCTACAAATTTCTCTGCGAGCAAAGCAATAACATTTGCCAACATAGCAAAAAGTCTATCTTACAGGTAGGGGTATCTACGAAATTAGATATTACCTGTGATCTCTTGCATAAACTCATCCGTTAATGGCGCCAGGAAGCTGATAGCCCCTCGCACCACGTTAAAGAATGCTGCGAACAATATGCTAAACACCGCCATGTCAACAGGGTCAGCACATGCTGTCGTCCTTAACGGTTATTTTTCATAGCGAATCATATAAAGTGGTATTGGCGATGCTGAGATTAAATTGCCTAATCTCAAAGGAGGAAGATCGCAGCGACGACAACAGAATATACTTCAATAGCTCCTTGCTATCGCCTTATTTGAAGCGTGCAAAAACGTCAAAAAGTTAGTATCATGCCTGTACCTGAGAGAGCCATCCTCCCTATCGCTAATTTTCATGGAATTCTGGTGGGACACACAGCGCTCTTCTCTGTAAAAAAGCAGGTGGTTTTCTATCCATTAGATAGGAGCATGAGCAAACTGAAACAGCAATGCCTTGAAGAGAACAGGCAATGAAGGGCTGCAGGATTTAAGCCATACGATACACGCTACGTTTATTTCTTTATCGATAGCATATACAATCCTCTAAGGCAAAATAATCGTCTTTGCTTGCTGGTTATTATTGGCATCACTGAGCATGGGCGTAAAGAGCTCGTTATTACACTAGAAGATACTTTTATTAAAAGTCATAAAACAAACATGGCCGAACTTCTCAATGCAATGCGAGCACGTGGTTTAACAGTATATGCAAGGCTTGTTACTGGAGACGGTACCCTTAATTTTTGGAATACAATGGCAGAATGATAATAATGGCAAAGATATTCCCGGATATCCAACACCAACGAATGCTATTGGGTACACAAAACAACTAATGTGCTGCCTTCACTTCAAAAAAGATGCAATAAAAGTTAAGAGTAAGTTGCATGGAGGTTCTGACTAGCTAAAAGGCGTGAGGCCGGGAATAAAGCCCTTGATGTTTTGTTAGCAAGGTTTTCAGCGAGTATCCTGCAGAGATGAAGAAACTAAAAAAAGATCGAGAAAAGAACTGCTTGCATTCTACCACTTCCCATCAGCGCACTACTGGGCATCAATAAGAGCCATAAAGCCAATTGTGCATCGACTTTTCTGATAGTAAGGCTACACAGCCGACACGCCAAAAAGAACTGTGGTTCAAAAAAAACCCTTTCAATGCTATTTAAGCTACTACAGTCTGCTAAAAAAAGCTGAAACCGTGGCGCTAAGAGGATTTTACATTGACCCTTGTGATAAAACAACGTCTAATTTAAAAATCAAGAATAGCTTCATAAAGCATCAGTGTAAAGCATGTAGTGTGAGCATCATATAACAAGATTTACTAATAATTCACTCTTTGATAGAGTTAAGCTATGTTAGTATTGCTAGCAATCTTGATTGCGGTAATTTATTTGTAATTGGAGTATGGATGAAAATCACTCTCCCTGATTTTAAACAAGCTAGTATTTTGGTGATCGGCGATATTATGTTAGATCGTTATTGGTATGGATTAACTAACCGAATTTCACCAGAAGCGCCCGTTCCAGTCGTTAAAGTAGAAATAAAAGAAGAACGGCCTGGTGGTGCAGCTAACGTTGCCATGAACATTGCTGCTTTAGGCGCTAATGTTCGTCTAGTAGGGCTGACTGGTATTGATGCTGCTGCTGAAATATTAACTGAGAAACTCAGTCAAGCCAATGTATGTTGTGATTTTATTACATTATCAACTCATCCTACTATTACTAAAATAAGAATTTTATCGCATAATCAACAACTTATTCGACTTGATTTTGAAAAAGAATTAGATACTGTCAATATAAAACTGTTATTAAATCGTATTGGGGAAGCATTACCAGATGTTGGGGTATTGGTACTTTCTGATTATGGTAAAGGTACGTTAACGCAAATTTCGCAGATCATTGCATTAGCAAATGCTGCTCAAGTGCCAGTACTTATTGATCCGAAAGGTGATGATTTTGAACGTTATCGCGGAGCGACTTTATTGACTCCTAATATTTCTGAATTTGAAGCCATTGTTGGTAAATGTAGTAGCAATAGCGAAATTGAGCATAAAGGGATGAAATTAATTAATTCCCTTGATCTAAATGGATTACTGATCACACGTTCAGAACAAGGGATGACATTGCTGCAGCACGAAAAACCGTCTTTATATTTAGAGACTCAAGCAAAGGAAGTTTATGATGTTACCGGAGCCGGTGATACTGTCATTGGTGTTTTAGCAACAGCGTTAGCGGCGCGACTCAATTTTCATCAAGCTTGTGTATTAGCTAATGCAGCTGCTGGAGTTGTAGTTGGAAAACTAGGTGCTTCAACGGTGTCACCTATTGAGCTGGAGAATGCCATTCATGGCCGAACTAATGATGGTTTTGGTGTGATGAATGAGCAGCAACTAAAAGATGCAGTTGCTGCTGCTCGTAGCCGTGGCGAGAAGATTGTAATGACCAATGGTTGCTTTGATATCCTACATGCTGGTCATGTTATCTATTTAGCCAATGCACGCAAGCTAGGTGATCGCTTAATTGTTGCTGTAAATAGTGATGCTTCAAGTAAACGGCTAAAAGGTGATGATCGTCCTATTAATCCATTAGCTCAACGTATGACCGTATTAGGGGCGCTAAGTTCTGTAGATTGGGTGGTTTCTTTTGAAGAAGACACGCCTCAACGCCTGATCAGGCAAATATTAACTGATGTATTAGTCAAAGGTGGCGATTATAAACCGGAAGATATTGCCGGTAGCCAAGAGGTCTGGGCGGCAGGTGGTGAAGTTAAAGTTCTTAACTTTGAAGCAGGGCTGTCTACAACAAATATTATTAATACCATTAATAAAAATAATTAATTTTTGAGTAAAAAATAGCAATACCACGATATTAGTAGTTTCATGCTGGCATTTTATTATTTATTTTCATTAGTTAGCCATTTTTCTTCTAATTGTTCGATACGTTTTTCCATTTGTGCCATTTTTTCACGGGTTCGTAGTAAAACTTGTGTTTGAATATCAAATTCTTCGCTTGAGACTAAATTAAATTTTCCTAATTGGGACTGTAATGTTGCCCTTAGCTTTTTATCAAGATCTTCACCTAAGTCGCGTATTTCTTGCGGTAAGGTCTCTTTGATCTGACGAACAACTTCTTCAATTTTTTTCGCGTTAAGCATTGCAATATCCTTCCAGATCATAAATTATATTTTGTAGGTTATTTAATAGAGTTATTAGCAAATCTAGTGTATGACGGTGTCAGGCTACACGTTCCATTTTGATGCTTTGTGAATCTGTTCTTCATCTTTAAATTAGACATTGTTTACCACCAGTGTCAGCATGTTAAATCCCCATTAGCCGGTTCCAGCTTTTCTTACCAGACGGGTGCAAGCTTTAATACCATTAAAAGGGTTGTTTTCCTTGAACTACAGTTCTTCATGCATCGGATTCGTAAGCTTCTTAGTATCGAAAAACCGATTCAATCATTATCATTGTTCTTATTGAGCCCAAGTGTTCTGACGGTAAGTTGTAGAATTCAAGAAGTTTTTCTCGATCTTTCTTCAGCTTCTTAATCGCTTCAGGATATTCGCTGAAAACCTTGCCAACAAAACATTAAGCGCATTATTAGCAGCATTCACGCCTCCTCCGCCTCCGCTAGCCAGAACCCCACGCAACTCAACATTAAGTTTCACTTGCATGCCTTTGTGGCGTAATGACAGCACATTACCTCTTTTGTATACCTAACACCGTTGGTGCTACGCATCTAGAAATATCTTTGCCATTACATTCCAAAAACCAATGGCACCTTCTCCAGTAAGAAGCCTAGGAGATACGCTTAAGGCGCGCGCTCGAGGCCATTGAGAAGTTGAACCCAATTAAGCTTTTAACTCTCAATAAGCATCTTCAACCGCAACGAGCTCCTCCTTAGGTCCATGCTTAGTGACGCCGATAATACCACCAGGCAAAGGCGATTATCTTACCTGAGATGAGTGTTATATGCCATTGGCCAAGAAATAAACGTAGCGTGTATCGCTTAAATTACTTAGGCACCATTGTCTGTACTCTTCATGCCATTGCTTTTTCAGTTTCAGTCTGCTGATGCTGTAGAATGTAAGAGAGAGATCATGTGCTTTTTTACCGAAAATACCCATTCATCCTCCAACCAACAGAGCTTTGTAAAAATCACAGGTAAAGATAACTCCCACAAAGTAGAGCCATGATACCTACTTTCCTCGCTTTTTACCTAATTTGAGATAAGGGGGTAGCAAGGAGCTGTTGAAGCATATTCCGTTGCCGCTGAGATCCCTGACCTTAGGGACTTTAACCTCAACATTACCAATACCAATCTATATGGTTCGCTATACTAAATAAGCGTTACGGACAACAGCATGATGCCAGCGTCCATCGAGAAGGTGGCGTTCAGGATGTTGTAACAGTATGGCTTTAAGTAAGCCTCAACGACGGTGAGTATCATCTGTTCCTGGCAGGATTACAGATGAGTTCATGAAATGGATCAGAGGTAATATCTGGTTTCGCGGATACCTGTATGGTAAACTTTTTCATGGCATATCATCTCTCTATTATTAAAATCATCAATAAAATCAATCAGCAGAATACGCCACAATCTCCAAAAATCCATCTACTACTAAATAACTATAACTTATTTAGTAGTAAATATTAAAATAATCAGCTTACTTTAACAAAGTTATTTTTAATAAATTTGTTGATAACAATCAATCTAAATACTAAGTTAGCTGATTCTATAAATTATAATATTATCTCATGATATATTTTGTTATTGTTGATTGCTACAGAATTATATTCACGATATAGTTTAGATGTTTATCTTAGAGTGGACTTAAATTCTCTAGCGGCGTTGAATATTTTTCTGTTAATTGAATAAACCCCCCAAGCCCGCGAGCCTTTCATTATAACAATATGTAGTGGAAGTCAGCAGATCCAGTGAGATTCTGGAACCGACGGTTATAGTCTCCGGATTGGAGAGAATAAGGATATCTGTACTTTTGAGAGCTGCCAATTGTCTGCAGGTTTTTAAGATACTGGTATAATTTTATACTCCCAAGCTTGCCCTGGTTCTGGTAATTTAGTATTTATTGATGAGGTTTTACCATGAATCAGACGTCACTTTCCACGTATGGTAATCCGATCAAACGTATAGAGCGTGCTCTTGAACTATTAGGTCAAGGTAAAGGCGTTATGGTACTTGACGACGAAGGCCGTGAAAATGAGGGTGATATTATTTTTGCTGCTGAAAGTATGACAGTTGAACAGATGGCATTAACTATCCGCCATGGAAGTGGAATTGTTTGTCTTTGTATAACTGAAGAACGCCGTAAACAATTAGCATTACCAATGATGGTTGAAGAAAATTCAAGTCAATTCAAAACAGCATTTACTATCACTATCGAGGCTTCCGAAGGTGTTACAACTGGTGTCTCGGCCAGTGATCGTATAATAACTATCCGTAAAGCAATTGCCGATGATGCAAAACCGGCCGATCTTAATAGGCCGGGGCATGTTTTTCCGTTGAGAGCCCAAGAAGGTGGTGTATTGCAGCGTCGTGGTCATACTGAAGCTACCATTGATTTAGTGACTTTAGCCGGTTTTAAGCCAGCAGGTGTTTTATGTGAGTTGATAAATGATGATGGTACCATGGCACGTATGCCAGAAGTGCTTATCTTTGCCAGGCAACATGATATGCCGGTAATAACTATTGAAGATCTGGTAACCTATCGTCAGCAATTTACAAAAAGGCAGATTTAGCAGATTGAATAAGCTATTTTTGATGATTGAATTTTATCTTACTGGAAAGTGTTTATCAAATAATAATTACATCTAAAATATATCTCTATAGACAAGAAATATATGGCGATCAGTTAATTAAAAAGAATAAGTGAGCAAATTGGCTTATCCGATCTTGGGTTAGGGCGCTAATTAATCGAATTAATAGTTCGTAATTAATTTATCGGAAAAGTAATTTTATTTATTATTTTCAATACTTTAGTTATTTACTGAAAACAGATGAATAATGAATAGACTATTATTATTTTATTCTTATCTTGTCTTGCAAAGGCTAATTTAGAATAATATGCGGGGGGAAACAGGATAGATCTTGGATAACTAATTGTTTGTCTTCTCGAAAAGCAATTCTTGCTAGTTCAAGTTATCAGCCAAAACTACCGATTAGTGTATAATTTTTTTAAATTGTAGTAGCGGATAAAATTATTGAATAATTCTACCTTCTTCGTCATATTGGTAGTCTACTGAGGCAGTTTTAGATTCATTTTAATGATAGAAATATTTTCTTCTTCCATGAAAAAATAGGTTTGATTACATACCTGTCTAGTTTTACTAGATTAACTTCTGCAAAATAGGCAGATAAAAGATTGAGATAATTAGGAAAGATTTCCCAAATAGGATGAATAGTAATGGCCTTTCCAACCAGGCTCTAAAAGAGCCTTACTTCAGCATCGGCTAACTTAATAGGAAAATCTTTTTAAAGATAAATTCCAAAGGATATAATTTAAACAGATTGCTAATAACTTAGTTATTAAGATCGCTAAATTATCATTTTCACCTAAACCAATTTAATTGATATAGAGAAATTCAGTAGGAGAGTATTATCTTTATGAGGCACAGTCTTTTAGGTATTGATGGTGCCGTGATCTTCATCACTAGAGTTATGGTCATTTTTAGTGTATGGAGTTTCAGAGAGGCTTGGGTATCCCCTGCTGAATGATTTTAATAACAGAGAGATGATATGCTATGAAAAGTCTATCCTACAGATATCCCAGAAACTAGATATTATCTCTGATCCCCTTGCATGAGCTCATCTAATGGTGCCAAGAAAAGCTAATAACCACCGCCGTTAAGGCTAAAAGCTTGAAACCATACTGCTACAACATCCTGAACGCCTTCTTCTCGAGAGGCGCTGGCGTCATGCCGCCGTGGGTCCGTAATAGCTATTTGGTAGAGCAAACTATACAGAGTGGTATTAGCAATGTTGAGATTAAAGTATCTAAGGTAAGAGATCTCAGCATCAACGGAATATGGTTCAACAGCTCATTCCTACCGAATTATCTGAAGCGTCTAAAAACGTCAAATAGTGGGCACCATGGCTCTGTACCTACAAGACATCTCCATCTGTGATTTATAAAGCCATGCCAGCCACCCGGCCGCTTATTGATGAAAAACAGATGCTCTCTTTATTAGTAGCATCAGCATATTAAAACAGCAATGGCTTGAAGAACATAGGCAATGATGCCTACTAGAATTTAAGCGATACGCGCGCTATGTTTATTTCTTAATCGACGGCATATATACTTCCTCTAAGGAAAGATGATCGCCTTTTCCTGCTAGTTATTATCGGCGTTGCTGAGCTATGGAGGGAAGGAGCTCGTTGCGTGTGAAGATGCTATCGAAAGTTAGAAGCGAACTTAAGCAAATTTATCAATGCCCTGCGACCAAGCGGGTTAACTGTATCTCCCAGGCTTACTACGATGGACACGGTACATTTGATTTTTGGAATGCAATGGCAAAGATATTCTCAAATACACAGCATCAAGGCGCTGTTAGTACACAAAACAGTTAATGTACTGGCTTCACTCCACAAAGGCATGCAACTGAAAGTTAAGACTAAGCTGCAGGAGAGGTGGGGAACGGGAAGGTGTTAGCTAGCAAAGAAGAGAGCTGTGATGCCGCTAATAACGCCCTTGATGTTTTATTGGGAAAGTTTTCAGCAAAGTATCATGCAGCGATGAAGAACCTGTAGAAAGATCGAGAAGAACTGCTGGCATACTAGCACTTCCCGTCAGAGCACTGGGCGTCAATAAGAATGACGAATCTGGTTAAATCGGCTTTTGCGATACTGAAGCTACTAAGCCGAGGCGCAAAGAACTTGTAATTCGAGAAAAAGAACCCATTCAATGCTATTTAAGCAGATGCTACAGTCTGCTCAGAAAAGCTGGAACTAGCTAAATGGATTTGATCTTCTGACCCTGGTGATAAACAACGTCTAATTTAAGGATGGAAAATAGATTCACAAAGGATCAAAGTATAACGTAGTCTGATAGACCAGACACGAGATTTACTAATAACTCATTAGAATATATTTCAGTATCAGTATACAAAATTGTGAGGGTATGCCTCACAAGGTGAGGGAGTAATGCTAATCTTCATTAAAAGAACCGTATTTAGTACCTTGGCAAAGGTTATTGCTAGAAATTTCTTATACTGTATGAAGAATTTTTGCTACAGAGGATGCCATGAAAAGCAAATAGTTATGAAGATCAAAGAGATTCTTTCTTCACTCGCTACTAACATAAAGTTAGATCTCATTAATTTTAGATTGGCAACAATTTCTTGGATGATATTGATTCATGCTTTGAAGCAAATCATTCCACTTTATCCTACCCATATTATCACAGTTAACATGTTATCCGCTAGGAATATTAATTAGGATTACAGCGATATCGTTGCAAAATCCCCGATTGCAGGTGCAGGAAAACATTTAACAATCTTACTTGAAGTTCTCTGGTGAAACTACATCAAAAGGATAAATTACTAAAATGAGATAAAATTAGTATTGGTTTTGTTGTAAGTAAAAATTTTATTGAAGTGTGTAATTCTTTTAGCTGATGCACTAATGTTAGACATATTAATCCTAGGTTTACCTTAATAACTATCGTTTTTTCTATCTTATGCATTCTTTCTGATAAGAATTCTGTTGCCTATTTACTAAGCTAATCGTCAATAAAAAGTAGCCTGTTGGCAAATAAAAAGCATTTGTACGGATCTGTGCCTGCGCAGGAATCCTTTTATCAGAACATCAAACTCCAGTTTTTCCGATTTTTCGAATCCTCTTCTCCAGCGCCTTATACACCTTCGGTAATAATGTGCCTCGTTTATGATTTAACAAGAAACCATAGGGCAGCATCTTAAAATGCATTGCCAGAATATGGCTAATATAAAGCGCCAGATCATCTCTTCCTACATCAAGGGCTACTGCCGGTACTGCTTAGTCCGATGGTCATATTATATAGTAATGATGTACAAGCACTTCCCCTAGGTAATCTCCTAGTTTTAACGCGGATACCGGGGCGTTTAAATGTAGCGCTCGAGATATTTCATGCTATGCCAGGAAACCCCACACCTTTCTTTTTTTAGCAAAGTGCACTTTTCAATAACGTCAGTACTGTGCCTTCAGAAGGCTACCACTACTTCCTTGCGCGGAATATCCCACAGACTAAGAAAGACTACGTGGATTTATCAGATCATAGCTGTGACGCAGCAGCCGGATAATAGTAGCTCCACAGATTTCTTTTACCACTCTTTTTTTAAAGAACAGGTTACGCCATACAGCATGTTTAATATCCAGACAGACAAAACTGACGGAGACATAAACATACGAATGTTAATTAAGTTATCAACCATAAGCCTGCAAGGCACAGAAGATATCAATCTTAATACCCTTTTTACGTTGGCCCCCACTGCAGCATAGTGCAGGTGTGTAGCGACGCGAAACAGAGCATTGAGTCGCGGACAGTTATTGTTGAAAAAACCAAAAGAAGATAAGCTTAGTGAAAATAATGTATTGCTAGTCATAGCCTGCTAAAATATGAACCTGCTGTGCTAACAACTGCTCCGTTACTTTGAAATCCAATGAACTGCAGGCTTTTAACTTACAGCTTTAGTAGAAAAAACGGCTGTAGGAACATTCAGGAGAGGCATAGCAAAAACTATATGCTGAATAAAATCTCCAACTCTCCACATGATACAAATGCTACAGGCAAACATTTGCTAGACAGATAAAGACGGGTCCACAAGTTGATAGTTTTATTATGCTTTTCAAGAAATTTATTCCAGCCGTCATCAATGGTGAAAAGAAGTTTAATTGGGTGGGAGGATTTACATCTGAGTAAATTATCCTCTGGATATCTTATCAGAGAAATAAAAATCGTCATCCTGTCCGCATTCATCAGGTCTATCGGCCAAGTTATCTTTGTGTTTGTCCCCAAGGGGGAAAACAAGATAGAGATTATCCTTAGTTCCTATAGGTAATGAATTCAGCGGCAAGCATACTTTTTAAGTCATTACCTCTTCAATGCAATTCTATCCAGCGCCATTGACTTGGCCCATTGGAGTTTTGCTCAAAACCCTCAATAATCATGACTAGAGAAAGATAATACTTGCATCTCGAAAATTATAGAGAGAGTCATATGCATTGCTGTATGGCTTCTTTTTTTATGTCATGAAAATTCAGTCGATCTCTCATCATTAATTTCGAGAGGAAAATCATAAAGCGATTCGGATAAACAGGCGGTGTAACAAGTAAAGTCATGTTTTGTCTTTTGATTTAGTTGTTTTAGGTTTTATAGAATATTTATTCCGAGCCATCTAGATAAATTCATGAAAATTCACATATATACAGAGTATAAAAGTACTCAGATCATGAACATCCCAAAAGCAGCCTAGCTGCGCTGCTCACACCATAATATGGTATGTTTACATGGCTTTACTGAATATCAATCAATCGCATAATTTTTTACAATCTAATCTTTGTAGTTTTGATGCCAAAGTACAATTTTCTTTGCTGATGGTGCTATTTTTTGCTATCATCCATGAATGTATCGGGGTAAGCAAATCTTCTGGAGAAGTGCCTTTCACGGCTCATCGATTGACCTCATTACAACCGGCCTAATATCTTTAGCGTTTATTAGATTTAATGGTTTAGTAAAATTCTAAAAAGTACTTTATTAATTGTAATCTTTGTTATTACTAGATAAAGCTTTATCTTTAACACTATTTTAGGGTTTACTGCGATTTGTTTTAAAATAAAAGATGATCTAATAGTGGAAATTTATCATATTTTGTTGCAAAGCAAATGTGGTTATCCAGGTTGTCGCCAACCTATACTGAAGCAATTGCTAATAATGCTGAAATGATAAATAAGTGCCAATCCTGGTGATATCACCGAACAAGCAATGTTAAAAATTGCCGAATTATTCAATCTAAAAGCACAAGCGCTTGATAAAAATAAATTAATGCCTAAATGAAAAGTTACTTTTATTGATGAACCTAGCTATATTGACTGCACTAAATGTATTTAAGTTTGCTCTATTAATGCGTAATGCGATTGTTGGAATAACAGTTGCTATCCATAAGGTTCTATAAGATCTCTCTACCGGTTGTGATCTTTTTGTTGTCCCCCTTGCCAAATAGACTGTATTACGATGCTACCGATAAAACCACCATTAAAAAGTAGAAATGTGATCTCACCACTATTCCGCTAAAAAATATTACAATAACAGCATCGAACTCAATACCAATCGCTGCTTTTTCTAGCAAAAACTAGCAAATGTTTAATTTTAAAAAAACTTACTTCAAATAAAAATTTTCTCTTTTTTAGGTATCATAACATGATGTGACTGAAATGAAAACAGAATCAAACCAAGTTACATTACTTAGCCTCCACTTAGTTGATGAATTGATTATTCCTATTTAGCAACATGTATCCTCAAGCAGGGGATATTCATCATTAAAACCAATGACTATATTTTAAAGGAAGAAGCATTAACTAAAGGTTGTAATCTTAGGATCCCTCTCCGTGCTATAACTTCAGGTACTATTACTTCCATAGCACAGCAGCAGATATAACCGCACATCCTTCCACGCTAAAAGGCCTTTGCTCCGGCTGCAGCCAGATAGCAAACCTCAGTAGTGTGAGAGAAAACCTTTAGCAAAGCATTTACAATATTCTCCTAAAGTCTTATTGTTACATATCAAGCAAACAGGTATAGCAGAATTATGTGTGGCACAGGCTTATTAGCCTGTAATAAAGTTAAAAAATGGTAATAAGTTAATTAACACATTGATTATTAATACCGCCGAGTGTGAACCTTATATAACCACCCATGATCAATTAATACAGAAGCATGCTAATGAAATTAGCAAAGGTATATACTGATACTGATATACATATCTTAAAACTGAAAGAAATTCAGATTAGTATTGAAGCTAATAAGCTAGAGTAGCAATAGCTACTTTAAAAGAAGCACTTTTAGATCAACAAGCTATGATTAAATTACTGATGATTCCAATAAAGTATCCTTCTAGCTAGCAGCGCAAAACAATTAACTAAGATATTAAGCCGTAAAGAGATACTAGCAGCGGCGTTCAGTCTTCTTTTATTTAAAAATCAATGCAAAATCTTGCTACTGTCTTTGCAATAAAAGAACCAATTATTGATGGGTAAACCGTTAATTGATCGCCTGGTAACATTAACTGAAGCTTCAATACAAAAGCCTGGTAATTACAGGGTTCGTTTTTATCACCCAAATCAATTTTAATTGCAACAACTAGTTCTGGTACCACAATCAGAACAAATGATTATTATTGGGGGATATTATTGGGATTACTTTGCCTGATTTAATGACTTCTTTTGTTAAAATTAGCAACTGTACTACTCCATTTACCTCCCTATCAATACTAGAAATCGGTGAACCTATAGCATTGAAAAGCTTGCTTTCGCTGTGCTTTTTATATCCAAACTTGTCCAGCTAATTTATTACTATAACAACTTTATTAGTTTAATTAAAGTCAACGAGGACAGAAGCATGAAAAAGCAGAACAATATAATTTATCCGATTCTATAGAATATGGTGCTTGTGCTTCTGTTTGCCAAAATAATATTTCTCTTGTCCAATACATACTATCGACAAAAAAAGCAGAAATTAAAGCCATTCCTCAAGAAAATAATGTACATTTATGCTAAGAAATGGAAACGGTTTGATTCTAAAAAAGCCGACTTGAACTAGAGAAAATTCTACGGCAACAAGGACTTAATCAAGATTCAGTTAAAGCTCAAAGCAACAGATAAAGCCTCAATTAATACTGCATTAATGCGCAAAAATTTTGGCTTACAATAGTAAGCTGAACCATTGAATAATCAGTAAGCTGAACCATTGAATAATCAAACAACTATCGAAGTTCGTCGTCGTCAAGCGAGAAAATCCCAACTTCGCGCCATTAAAAAGCAGCCAAACAAGCGATGAAAAACCAATCAGTTCTAGCAACAAAAGAACCACATCCTGGTTGTCCTGACACCCATGCATAGCCGCTGTTGCCACTATTGCACGTGTTAAAGCAAAAAGTGATGCATAGAGTAAAGCTCCCTCATATATTGAACAATATATGAGATGAAAAATAAAATTCAGACCTATACCAACTGATATCAGGTGAACTGCTTTAAAATGACTAGTTCATTCACTCTTTATTCATAAAAATCAAAGTACTAGTAGATTCATGTTTTTAGTTATTATTGCTGCCATTCCCGTCCTTGTATTGTCTGCAAAATTTGCTTTTTAGTACTAGAACTATTTACCAAATTTTACTCCCCATCATAACAGCTTTTATTTGTGAGGCTGCTGCTTTACAGCTACAAAATTACCTGTTATATAACCTATTTAAAAGATAATTCCATCTTAGTGATAATCGCCTTATTATTGCCCATTAGTATTTTATCTTTATCACCTTGCTGACTAGCAGTAGTTTTAGGTACCCCTTTTATCATATTAATTGCTAAGCATATCTATCCCTGCTTAGCCCAAAATCCATTTAATCCAACCATGGTAGCTTATGTGCTATTATTAATCTTATTTTCGGTAAAATTGACCAGTTGGTTACCGTCAATATAGCTTCAATCAATGCCGATGCCTTAAGGAAGATTACAAGTAATTTTTTCATCTATAGTGATGGAAGAACCATTTTAGACCAATTAACGTTAGATGTTGATGGCATATAATTTAAGCGATACCACTCAATAAGTTTAAAATAGGTCTACTGATACACTGGATTAGCTAAATACTTTAAGAACCTATTTTACAAAAATTATTAACTGGTATCCGGTTGGCGATTAGTTAATATTGCTTATCTGTTTGGTGATCTTATTATACTTTGTGCCAGAATAATAAGCTGGCAAATTCCGCTGAAATTTTAACCACGTTAATATTCTGTTCATTATTAATACTGGTTATTATGCCATCGTACACTACGATTATCCTATGATAGATCTCTTTTAGGAACAACTAACCATGCTTTTCGTATTTTCTATTACCCCTATCTAATTAGGGCGACAACCACACCGCGTGGCCCTGTTTTTTATGCTGCAATGATTGAATTATTAATCTGAATCATTCGCGTTTATGGTAGTTATTCTGATGCTGTAGCTTTTTTGGCATTAGTGCCTAATATCGCCGTACCACTCATTAATCACTATAGCTAGCTTCGTGTTTATGGACATAACTAAAGAGCGTGTTATTTAAAATCCATTAGGAATTTACTGCTTGATTTTAACTGTTTTTACTGCATTTCTACCAGTGGACTAACTGCAGCGCTTTATCCATCAGCAAAAGTACCATTAATAACCAGCTACTCATCCAACAACAAAAACTATTTAATCAAATTATTGCACCTAAGTTTTATAAAAATGATTTTCTCAAAGAGTCCGTCTCTTAATCTTAATAAGTAAAATAAAACTTAAATAGCGAAGAATTACCTCATCATTTCTATTTTATCAGAAAAGCAGGAAAGCAGAAAAATCAATTCCTGGCATCATAGCAAGTGTTGCGGTTAATAGTTATTCAGGTGCAATAAAATTACTGATCCTAGTAGATTTCCATGATAAATATTTTACTGTTCGCTGAACATCAGAAAATACTTGGATTAAGTTATAAACTTGATATTTGTATTTCAAATTGGATCAATTATTTCTCAGATAAAAATTGATTTATAACATAGTCAAAGTCCCCATTAGGCAGTAAAAAAAAGATGGAGGAATTTTGATCGATTTACTCTTGTGCCAGCATTACCCAGCTAGAAGTAGTTATTAATGCCACTAAGCGTGCTGCCTGGTTTATATAAACAGTGCCACAAAATTATTAACTTATCTAGCATACCAAAATTAATCACCATAAAATTAATCACCATGAATGAAACTAAGAAACTTTTTATGCAAGGGTTATGGAAAAGAATTCAGGACTACTTCAATTATTAGGATTATATCAGTTATTAGAACTTTCTTCGGCAGCTACTAATGTGTTAGGCTTATAGATTAGAACTGGCAACAACATTAGTGTTGTTTTTCAACAATATTACCATCTAAACTTTCCATCATTGGATCCAAAGTGAAATATCTATTCCAATCTATATAATCATTATTGCATTGGTACTTCTCCTCTCCTCTGTAGGTGGAGAGGTCAATTAACTTCTACAGAATTGATTTATATCAATATTTAGGTATTTTTTCCGCTGATCGTCACTAATTGTATTGTTATTTGGCGAGTTAAAGCTTAAGCCGCTAAATAATGTCTATAATTTAGAAATTAATGGTTTAGCCATGGGAGAGGAGGTTAAGTGTGAGCAGATAGATAATACCAAATAGGAGTATTTTAGGTGCCATGCAAGAAATTTTAAGTAATAAGACACTGTTTGATAGTGTAGAGTTTACTGTTTGGAGAATACAATAAAATATTACGTATTGAAGTTATTCTGCTTAATTCTGTATTTTATTAGCCATATTAGCTCCTTGGCTTTTAATAAAGTAGACTTGATGCTAGACCTCTCTACCTAGTAAATATTTAATCAATGAAAATAAAAATATATTAGTTACAAATAACAGCAATCAGCAGTAAAATCGGCTACTTTTATCTCCAATAAAAGTTATTTAGTAAAAATCGAGAGTAAATAAAATATGAATAAACAAAAGCGCATAAACATCCTAACTCGCTTACGTGATAACAATCCAACTCCAACAACGGAGCTTGTTTTTAATTCACCATTTGAATTACTTATTTCTGTATTACTTTCTGCTCAAGCAACCGATATTAGTGTCAATAAAGCAACGGCAAAGCTCTACCCTGTTGCGAATACCGCTAAAAAAATGCTGGCCATTGGCATTGATGGAATAAAGCATTACATCAAAACAATTGGCTTATTTAATACAAAAGCGGAAAATATTATTAAAACCTCTCAGATATTAATTAACAAATATAACGGCGAGGTGCCGGAAAATCACGAAGCCTTGAAATCATTACCTGGTATCGGCCGTAAAACAGCAAATGTTGTATTGAACACCGCCTTTGGTTGACTAACAATTGCTGTTGATACCCATGTTTTTCGTGTTTGCAATCGCACAAACTTTGCTCCAGGTAAGAATGTTATGAAGGTTGAACAAAAATTACTCAAAATAGTCCCAATTGAATTTAAAGTGGATTGCCACCAGTGGTTTGTACTACACGGCCGTTATACATGTATTGCAAGAAACCCACGCTGTGGGTCTTGTATTATTGAAGATTTATGTGAATTTAACAACAAACAATACCCAAAAACCTAAGGATTAACAAATAGATTTTCAAGATAAACCTTATATATGCCATTTATTAATGGTGACAAATATTATTATTCAGCTCTTCCCCCCATAGCACTCAACTTGAGCAAATGTAGGTAAATATTAATTTAACGACGCAAATATGGATAGTATATTTCAAGAGAATAACCCTCCGCTGCTAGTGCAACTAAAACAGCAATTACATACCCAAAACGCCGCGCGTGTTGAAGGCATTGTCAAAAGTAGCAAAAATATTTTAATTTTCTTGAGGAGGTCGATGGAACGAAAACTTATTTCAATTCAGCAGCATAAATAAAAAAAGTGACGCATGCTGGAATAATCGCCATCATTTACATAAATAAATATCATGAAATTATTTAACCAGAACAATTGATTGAGCCATTTCTCAGCTGATTTGTAAGACGTATCCTAAAAAGGGCTAATGATAATTAGCTTTATGTCAAATCCAATCCATTAAGTATTAAAAATATTTTTCTTGTCCCGCGCAAGATCTAATGAGTGATTTAATACAAGATGATTGGGAGGTAATAGCAAAAATCCGTTACCATCCATTAAAAAATCAAGGGAGATTTCAAGCAAAAATAATTCAATATATTACTCATGGTAATGACTATTTTCCATTGCAGGGAAACATTGAGTCGGTATCAATTAGAACACGAATAGAACACGAAGCACCAAAAATGTAGAGTTGTACCCAGAAGAACAAAGATCATGAGCCATCATTTCAATCATTTCAAGTTTATTACTATTGATAGTGGCAGTACTGAAGATATTGATAATGCGCTTTATATAGGGCTATGGCATACTGACGATGATCAATTATGCCTTTTTATTGCCATTGCCGATCTAATCAATTAGATCCAGGTAAATAGTGAGTTAAAAATAGCATTGCTCAACAAGGCTACTATTTTAATTACTTACTTGCCTTCAATATTTCGATGTTACCACATGAATTATCGGATAATTTATGTTCTCTGAGTCCTAATAAGCGCAACCATACACTAGTCTGGTAATTTGATATAAAACAAAATAGACAATTAATTAAAATATTTAATTTTTCCTGGCATGAATACAATTTAAAAATAACAGAATTGCTATCTGATGATGTTTCTAAATGACTGGAACAGCAACAAGATAAATGGCAACTCAAAAATAAAATAATTAAACAGGAATATTATTTCTCAAAGAAATGAGTGAAAAAACGTGCCGCTAGGCATAGTAACCCATTCATTGATATATAAAGAGTCTCCTAATTATCGCTTTATAGTTTATGAAATAATAAATTTATTAACTCTTTTGAAAAAACTAGCGAATTGCTAATCGTATCTTCGAAGAAGCGATGATTGCAGCCAATCTTTTTATGCAAGAAAATATTTAAAATAAGTTAGCAACTGGTATTTTTAATGTTCATAATAACTTTTAATTCAATAAAATTGACAAAATATTACTATTTTGCAATTAAATAATATTGAACAATATCAAGAAATATTGTTAACGCTTTAAGGATTTTTTCTTACGGCGTTCATTAAATGGCCAACTACTCAATTTTTAGATACTTGAATACGCTGTTTCTAGCTTTTACTGAAATTAAAAACACACCAAGTGTATGCCCCGCCCCACTATAGTTTAGGATTTGATGCCTATGCAACTCTGACATCCACTCGATCTGTAAGTATAGATATATCATTAATCAGTATTTTTAAAAGCCATAATAATTTAAAAGTCATAATAAATAATGAACAAGATAATATCATAAAACCATTTGAAGATTTGATGGCAAAATTTACTGATCGCAAGCACGCTAATCATTTAGCTAAAGGCGATAGCGGTGATTGGTTATATACGTGTTTTTTAAAACCTTTTTCCAAAACTAATCCCTTTTTTAGAGCTGTAATAATCAACATTATGCGAGGCAAGACAGAGGTAGACTTCGGATCCGCTTAACCGATAATGGCGCTAATAGCTTCATTCCGGTACCTTTTATTCATTTTGTACAGGAAGAAATATACTGTAATCAAGAACCAGGCACTATAATCATTAAAAGAATTATTGTTTATAAACTTAATGATCTGATTAATGTTCAGCTTAAAGAAATTTGAATGGAAACCCCTAATATTATTGAGCAACTTTTAGAGCCTAATGAGATTTTAGAAATGGCTTACTGATAACAAGCTGTCTGTACAGAATAGAGACTTTATTCTTTTAGCTATTCCGTTTATCTTGATGGTTAGAAAATTAAATTGCATTTTAAGTAAAGAGAAAAAGCTATCCCTTATTGATAAAAGGAGATAATAATTATTTATTTGTATCTATTGTAAATGAAAATTTCATCGGAATCTGTATTCTTTGATCTAATACAGTAATTTTATAGACATTAATCTAGTTTTGGGTTAATAACCATCATTTTTCTATTTTATGCATTCTTTCTGATAACAATTCCGTTACCTGTTTCCTAAAACGAGCGTCGATAAAAAGTAGTCCGTCACTACACAAAATGTATTTGTACGGATCTGATCTTTGCGTACCAATCCTTTTAACAGAATAGCGCCCAAACCCTACTTTCCCCCGGGTTTTTGCAAGCAGTTATCTCCAGCAAATTATATACTTTCGGTAAAAATGTGCCTCTTTTACGATTTGACAAAAAACCATAATAACGCACCATCTTAAAATGCCTCACCGAAATATAGCTAATATAACGCCTGATCATCTCTTCCTGCGTCATGGTTTACTACCAGTACTGCTTTATTTCGGTGGTCATAGTAATGATATACAACTAGTCCGAGCATTCGGTAATACCATAGTTTTAACGCAGATACCGGCTGATGTTTAAGCTAACGCGCGAGCTATTTTACTTTATGCCAATGCCACTATCGCTTCTTTCATCTTTTTAGCGAAGTGCACTTTCAGTAACATCCCTACTCTTCTTTCAGGTAACGCTGCCACTCTGGCTTCCTGGCGCAGATATGCTCAATAGCAGGAAAACTTTACTTAGATTTATCAGGTCATAGCTATGACGCAGCAGCAGCCCTGCAGCCGGATGACAGCGCATCATCATATTTCTTCAACTACTCTTTTTTGAAGATCAGCTACACCATACAGCATCTTTAATATCTAGACCGACACGGATGACGGAAATATGAACATACGGATATTAATTAAGTTGTCAACCATAAGTGTACAAGGCCAGAAGATACTAATTTCGATACCCTGTTTGCTCGTGCCAACTACAGACCATAGCCAAGGTTGTGGTGTAAAACAGAGCGTTGAATAGCAGCGAGTTATTATTAAAAAAAACTAAAGAATGGGGGGACAGTAAAAGTAATGTGTTACCAGTTGTAGTCAGGTAAAATATGAACCTGCTGCGCTAATCACTGCTCGGTAGCTTTAAAGCCGCATGTAACTAAATACTTTTGATTTACAACTTTTACAGAAAAAACAAGTGTTGAAATATTTAGGAAAAACACAGCAATAGCGCCAGATATCCAATTGCACAAGTGTCACAGGCAAGGATTCGCTCAACAGATAAAAGAGTCTACGAATTGATACTTTTACAGTGTTTTTCAAGAAATTTATTCCAGCCGTCATCAATGCTGAAAATTAGTTCAGTTCGGAGGTGAAGTTATACATCTAAATAAATATACCCTCTGAGTATATCTTACCAGAGAAATAAAAATTATTATCCTGTCCGGATTCGTCAGGTCTATCGGATCTCATCTTTGTGTTTTCCAAATGGAGCGAAGGAGATGGGGGATTATTTCTAGTTCCCCTATATGTGATGAATTCATCAGCAAGGAGACTTTTAGTCTGCCCCTCAATACAGTTGTATCCAGCATCATCGGCTTAGCCTGAAACTTTTGCGCTTAAAATTTCTGATAATCGTGACTAGATGGGGATAATTAATACTACGTGTCAAGAAAAATTGGAGATAAAACTTGGATACATTGTGTATGGCCTTTTTTGGATCTCATAAAAATTTAGTCAGTTTGTCATCATCAATTTTTGGAGGGAGATCATAAAGCGCTTCGGATAAACAGGCGATGTAACATGTGAACTCGCATATTGTCTTCCGGATTTAGCTGGTTTAGCTTTCTAGAAAATTTATTCCGAGCAATTTGGATCAATTCACAAAAATTAGACTATGTTGGCAAAGGTTATTTGGTAGAAATCTCTATAAAGTATTTTTGCTACAGAGGTTAGCATGAAAAAGCAAACAGTCATACAGCTCAAAGAGACTCTTCCCCTACTCCCTGCCAAAATAAAGCTGCATCTCATTAGTTGCTCGGGGATAATCTGTCGGATATGTCAATTTATGCATTAAAGCAAGTCATTCCACTTTATGCTTCCCTCCCCTATTGTCACACTGAAAATGTTATCCTATGAGGAGATTTATTAGGGTTACAGCAATAACGTTATACAATCTTTCTATTGTAAGAAAACATTTAATAATCTTGCTGGAACTCCTCTACCGAAACTACATCATAAGCATAAATCCTTTAATTAACTATGATGTATATTGAATAGCTTGACTTTACGGGAGTGAGTGAAATAAACAGGAATTGATTTGAAAACAGCATTTAGATGGCGTCACTGCTTCCTCCTTACTTCAGCAGCAATACCTAACATAAATACACTAAGTCGTATTGTTGAAATCGATGAAATATTTTTCCATAAAGCCTTTAAATGAAAGAGTTATATCCCACATAGGAAAGCTAGAAAACATGATAGAACAAGAAATAAAAGGAAAGAATGAATTGCGCGCTCTTAATAGCCAGAGATTAATAGAATCTCATATAAGGAATGAGATTATTGGATAGTTTAATACAGAGTATATTAGCTATTTTTTAAGCTGATCATTGATAAAGAATCCATCCTCTTTGCTATGGCTCGGATGGAGCTAAATGATAGGAAACCTTTGCCAGCAAGTACAAAATTAGTCACCATCACCTAATAATCTTGGATAATCATAGAGTTATTGCTAAGGATTTCTACATTGAAACTGTAAACAGTTATATCAGGCAATTAAAAGGATAGCCCTGAGTAGATTCCATGGTGTAGAGGCTTATTATTTACCGAATTATCTGGCATAAAGAAGATTGTTTAAAACTACAAGAATTAAAATATAGACGTAGTTACATATTTTTCTGCCAGAAAAGCAACAATTTTTGCTAACATAGAAAAATTTAACATCTCGAAGAGTATAAAACAGTACTCAGATCATGAGTATCCATGAAGCAGTATATATACCACACTCTCTTAGCAGAGAGTGAGATACATTCAAATTTCTGATTAAAAAATCGCTATATTGCTTAATTTTGAATTTATTTTGATCATATCAAAAGGATAAAATCATAAGAAGTTAAAAAATACATATACTTATGTTAATATCTGTTATTTTCCTTATTTCTATTACAGCCTGTTCTAATATTTGTGCAGTATGTGGTGGTGCTATTGGTAATCTAATTGGTCAGAAAATTGCTAAAAATTAATCGTGCTCAACAAATTATAATAGGTCAATTAATTATCTAGTTTTATTTATAAAAATAATTAACACTGGCGCTAGCATAACTTTTATTACCATAGCTTCTAATAATTATTTGATTAGCTCCATAGTTTTATCGCCATGAATCTCAATATTGCCTTATTTGATTGCACAGCCTATGTGATGAGAGCTACATTTTTCTTTAATTTAAAAGCAAGAGCATTATTAATTTATTTTTATTCAGATTCAAGCTAGTAATAACATAAACAGCCTTACCTTTTGATACCTGAGCTTTCAAGTATGCTATGAATCATACCACATCGCCTTTAATTAGCGATGATTTTCTACTTCAACTACTCTGCTACTTTCCGTTGTTTACACTAAACACGAGTTAATTATTTTATCCATCCAATTAAACGATTAATCTGCGGCAGAGTTAACACTGGATCAGCAGTATAAGTAATAGGACGACTAACAACCATATAATCAAAGCCAAAATTAATAGCCTGCTCTTACTGTCATAATTCTCCTCTGATCACCGGATGCCGAGGCCGCAACCACTGAGGGAATTAACCAGCATAATTAATAAAAATCATTTCTAGAAGCCAATTTCAGTGTTAATACTTCATGAGCTGAACATACAATACTATCCATACCATATTGCTTGACTAATTTTGCTAGCTGCAATACGCGATCAGCCGCTGGTCTATTTAATAGCAATCTAGTTGAAATCTCCTTCTTCCATACTGCTTAATACAGTAATGGTAATCAACAGTAAAGCATCTTTCCAGATTCAACTAATGCTTCTTTAGCTACCATCATTATTCTGCCGCTTCCATCTATTCGTGTATATACATCAACCATCCAAATTTCCAATTTTTACTGATACCTTAACGGCTTACAGCACCATATTGGGAACATCATGAAATTTCAAATCTAAAAAATTTGAAATCCTGGTGATTATGTAAAGGAGTTATGCTCATTTCTAATATATGGGGTTTCGAAAATAGTGCCGTGTTATCCTACCTGCTAATTGATTTCGTAAATAATTATAAAACAGCGATATAGTAAACCATAAAAAAGTCTACCTTATAAGTATCCGAAAAATCAGATATTACCTACAATCCCTTGCATGAACTTATCCATAATGGTGGAAGGGAGCTGATCATCATCGCTGTTAAGGGTGAGCTCAAAGCCATGCTGCGATAACATACTAAACTCAGCCATTGTCGACAGGCGTGTTTTATACCGTCGCCCGTAACGGTTATTTCCCATAAAAAACTATACAGACTGGTATCAGGGATATTGAAATTAAACTGCATAAGGTCAATGAGAGGAATCGCGCAGCGGCAACAGAATATATTTTAACAGCTCGTTACTACCGCCTTATCTAAAGCGTGTAAAAAGCAGCGAAGAGGTTGCTAGCATGGCTATTTGCGCGAAGGTATATATGCACCCGATGATTTTCATAAAGCTCTAGCTGGAGGCCTTCTCGATAAAAAGCACATACTCTCTCTGCCAGTATAGCATCAGCAGACTAAAACAGAAATAGCTTAAAGATCACAAGCAATGAGCGCCCCAGCAAACCTGTATGATTTAAGGGATATGCGCTACGTTTATTTTTAGCCAATTCACATATACACTCCTGTCAGGCAAGATAATCGCCTTTGCCTGCTTGGGGTCATTATCGGCTTCACTGAGCATGGACGTAAGAAGCTAGTTGCGCTAGAAGATAGCTATCAAAAGTCAAAAGATAACTTGGCTGAACTTTTTAATGGCCTATAAGCACGTATGGCTTAATTGTAGCTGCCAGGCTTGCTACGTGGGTAGGGGGATATAGTGCCATTAGTTTTTGGAATACAATGGCAAAGATATTCCAGATCACGTAGCAACAATACTGTTAGGTAGACAAAACAGCTAATATGCTGGCTTCACTCCCCAAAAGCATGCAACAGAAAGTTAAGCCTGAAAGCTGCGCAAAATCTGACTAGGAAAGAGCCGTGATGCTGCTAATAAATCCCTTGATGTTTTGTTGGAAAGATTTTCAGCGAAGTATCCTATCCTCCAACAATGAAGAAGCTAGAGAAAAATCGAAAAGAACTGCTGGCATTCTACGAGTTTCTGTCAGAGCACTTGATGTCAATAAGAACGATGAATATGATTAAATCGGCTTTGCAAAAAAGAAGCTACGGAAGCTAACGCGCAAGAACTATGGCTCGAGAAAAACAACCCTTTCAATACTATTTAACCGCTACAGTCTGCTCAGAAAAGCTAGAACCAAGTAAGAGGGATTTGACCTGTTTGTGACACTGGTGGTAAACAACGTCCAATTTTATGATGGAGAACAGATTTACCAAGCATCAGAGTAGAATGGCGTAGCCTGCTGGCATATACTAGATTTACTAATAACTCATATAAAGTTTAAATAATTTGCTAGCCAAATAGAGTAAACATTCTGATACTGGCTTTCAGGCGACAATCCTTCAGGCTGATATTGTCAACAAAAGCTAATGCCTTAGCTAGATCATGTTATTCTTATCCAAGAATAACGGAAAAATTAGCAGAGACAGGAAGTTTATTTTTCGTATGCATGGGAGAGGATGAAGCCCCCTGCCTATTCATTTTCAACCTTTTTAAATTTAATGAATGCAATATCAGTTAGGTTATCACTGACCATCAAGGCCTTTTATTGGTTTGATGGTATCCCAAGAGCGGCATGAAGGACAATACCAATATAAAGAATGTGTTGTAAAACCACATTTGCGGCAACAATAATCAGGTTTAGAGCGAATTTGCTCGCCAACAATATTATACAGTAATTTTAGACTCTCTTTTGCTCTACCTTCTTCTATATCTACCAAATGATAATCGATAAGTTTATAAAACAATCGCATCGTTGGATGACGTTCAACTTGTTGTTTAATAAATATTTGCGCTTTTTCTCGCCCTTTTCTTTTTTCAATTATTTCCGCCAAATAAAGCTGAGCAGTTGCGCCACAACCGCCAGCAAAACATTGCTGGATATAATCTTCCCAACCATCCAAACTAGCTAAATGATGATAACATTCATAAAGCATAGCTAAAGTTTCACTAACTAAATCTCTATCTTGATCAAAAACTTGCTTAAGTACTGAAATACCTTTCTTATATTCAGCTTTGGCAATATGAATACGCCCTTTCATAATAGAAACTCGGCTAGCGTTTTTATCTGATTGACCGGCTTTGTTCAGTAAAAGAAATGCCTCATCAAGATTATGACTATTCAATTCCAATAGTGCCAATTCGCAATAAAAATGAGCTATTTCCTCTTTAAGTTGAAGATTGCCCATTTTGACTAATTTTTCAGCAACATCGATTGCTTTATCCCAATCACTAATAGCTTGATAAATAGTAAGTAAAGATTGTAACGCACTAAAGCGAAAATCTTGCTCATCAAGTAGCTGCAAAAAAATATTTCTCGCTCGATCATAAACACCAGCAGCTAAATAATCTTGCCCTAGCTGCTGTGCGGCTAGTAGTTTCTGTTCAAATAATAAAAAATTACTTTCAAACAACAATTGATGAATACGAATAGCTCGCTCAATTTCACCTCTTGACCGGAAAAGATTGCCTAATATTAGATGAGCCTCAAATGCTGAGGTATCTTCTTTTAACATATCTAAAAACAGATCAACGGCTTTATCTTGTTGATTAAATAGTAAGAAATTAACACCAGCTACATACTTAGGGGATAAACGATCAGTATTTTGTTTTTTATCTTGTTGAGCACTTCTGCGTCCCATATACCAACCATAGACAGCGGCAATAGGCAATAACAGAAATAGCAGCTCTAACATAAAAATTACCTTTTTTTATTTGTAACAACTGCTATTTCACTATCATGTTCACTTTGAGTTGATTCAGCTAATTGAGTTTCTAATCCTTTAATTTTACGTCTTGAATTTGATAATAAAATTAATGCCTTAGCATAAAATACTCCGCAAATTAGCCAACCTAGCAGAAATCCAATCGCAAAAATGGCTGCTAGTAATATTGATATTGGGTAGTCACCTTTTGCAATCAAATAATTAAATGTTACTATCTGATTATTGCTTAAGCCAAGTGTCAAAGAAACGATAAAAATGGCTATAAGAAGTAATAAAATAAAAAAATATTTCACATTTTTCCTATTGTTACTTAATGATAGAAAAGCGGTTAGAATACTTTCTTCGGTTAACTTAGCATCTAAACCCAATAAAGAAAGTGAATTATATCAATATGCACCATTTTATTTAAATGAACATTTCAATAGTAAATAACAAATTGAGTTATCACAAAAATTTTTCTATATCATGTTAATGGTGCAAAAATATTTGCATAAAAATTTCTTATTGGATATTTATCCCATTGAGTTATTATTAAATCTGCTGTATAATGATCAAGTTGGTTACATTTTACTCTGATGCTTCATAATCTGTTCTCCATCCGTAAATTGTATGTTGCTTACTAGCAAGGTTAAGCATGTTAAATCCCATTGGCTGGTTTTCCACCTTTGCTGAGCAGCCTGTAGCAACTTAAATACCATTGAAAAGATTGTTTTTTCTCGAACTACAGTTCTTCACGCGTCAGGGTTCGTAGCCTCACTGTTGTAAAAGCTGATTCAATCTGATTTGTCGTTCTTATTGATACCAAGTTCGCTGAGGAAGTCCTAAAATACCAGAAGTTCTTCTCAATCTTCTCTAACTTTTCTTCATCGCTGCAAGATGTTTTACTAAAAATCTTACCAACAAAATATCAAGGGCTTTATTAGCAACATCACGACTCCTCTGCTACTCAAAATCTCCCGGTGTGTAGCTTAGCCTTAACTTTTGCTTGCATGCCTTTAGCCTTTAGGGAGTGAAGCCAGCATATTAGCTGTTTTGTGTACCCAAGAGGGTTAGTGCTGTATATCCAGGATATATCTTGCCATTACATTCCCAAAACCAAGAGTACAATCCCTCCGTAGAAAGCCCTGAAAGATACAGTTAAGTCAGTGGCCGCTTGCATGGTATTGAGAAGTTTACCCAGTTCGATTCTGAGGCTCGATAAGCATCTTCAACTGCAACGAGCTCATTAAGTCCATGCTCAGTGATGCCGATAATAACTAACATGGAAAGGCAATCATCTTACCTAAGATGACTATCTATATCCCATAGCCCAAGAAATAAATGTAGCGCATATCGCTTAAATCAACACAGGCACCACATTGCCTTATGGTCTTCAACCCATCCTATTTCAGTCTATTGATGGTACTCACAGAGTACTATCTGCTTTTTCACCAAAAAACGCCCCATCGCTTTGTGAAAATCACCGCTTTGAGATGCCTCGGGTAGGTTACAGTCATGGTAGCAACTCTTTGATGCTTTTACACGGTTCACTTAAGGCGGTAGCAAGCTGTTGAAGCATATTCCGTTACCGCTGCGATCCCCTTGATATTAGTTATTTTAATCTCAAGATCATCTATACCACTCAGTTTGTATAGTTTGCTGTGGCAATAACCATTATAAACGACAGCATGAACGCCCGTTGACAAGGCAGCATTCAGCATGTTGTCCAAGCATGCCTTTTAGCTCAAGCTCAACTGCGGTGTATCAGCTACCTGGCACACTTAGAGATGAGTTCATGCAAGGGGATCACAGATAATATCTGGTTTCGTGGATAGCACCTGTAGAGTAGACTTTTTATGCCAAATCATCTCTATGATTTTGAAATAATTTATAAAATTAATCAGGCAGGATACGCTAGGATCTCCAAAACACATACATTAGAAATAAGCATAACTCGATCCTATTTTACGAAATAGTAGTGTTACTATCTATTTTCAATAAATGAATAAAAGTTCAGATTATTTATTTATATTAGCTACCTACCTCAATCATAAAACCTCAATTTAAATTGATAGACAAATGTGCTTATACTTAAAATAGTTAATTTTCTTAATAATCATATTGTAGTAATATGACCATATATCTTATCTATTGATGATATCTACTCCCACAGTAAAATATAAAGGTGAAAATAATTTGATAAGTATATTTAACTATTTTTTAACGTGTTTTTGCTTAATTCTAAATATAGAGTTTCATTTATTATGTGTTTTCTCCAAAATCATTATATAGACCATCCTCGCACAGCCATATTCATGGCAAAATGGATACTGAGGCATATAGTTAAGGGCAAAATATCATGATGATGAACCTCTATCGTCAGGCAACTACAACACCTAAAATCAGTACTGCTCTTCAGGCAAGTAAAGAGCCTACATCTACTTTAGCTAAGCTTTATCGTATATCTGAACTTACCGTTGCTAAAGGAAAAAAACGAGATGATATTGATGATCATTGCCATATTCTTCATTGTTTACCGACGACGCTGTTGCCCGCTAAGGAAGTCATAGTTATTTTTCTACAAAAAAATTTTTTCTCCCCCTCGACAATCTACTAGCAGTTATACGAAAATTCCTGAACACCGTTGTATCTCAATCTGCCATAGATCAGTGTTTACGCAGGCACTGAGTAGGGAATTTTCGTTAAATGAGGCAGAAGGAAACCAAGAAACCAAAGCATAAAGCGTTTAAAAGCTATGAACCTAGTTATCTATACGTAGATGTGAAATATCTTCCGCAAATTCAAAAGAAAACTTCACAACATTATCTTTTCATAGGTATAGATGATCTCACCATTCAATGGGTTTTTATCCCTCTTTACAAGGCTAAGAACCGATTCCAATGCTATGCTAGACGATTATTAGGTGATCTTAATCAAGCATTGTTCCATAGCTATCCATAGGGTACTTACAGACAATGGCAAAGAATTTACAGACTACTTTTTTTGCTCTGCGAAAACATTCAGCTACCGGAAAACATGAATTCGACTGTTTATGTAGAGAGTTTAGTATAGAGAACACTGATTTAGATAGCCTAGGCATCCTCAAACAAGTGGTATGGTCGAGGGGATTTAATGGGCGAATAGAAGATTGGATGTAAAGCTATTATTTTAATTCTAGTCAAAAGATTGAAATCACTCTACATCAATATGTTTGGCTTTACAAGCAGGAATTACACCAAATCAATTTAGGTAGTAAAACTCCATTGCAGTCTATGAAAGATTGGTTCAAAGTTAAACCTGAATTATTTAAAAACAATACTATCTTCCTGGATGTGATAATTATGTATAATAATACGCAGATAAAACCTATATCTAAAGCTAAATTACCTACTTCTTTTGGTGAATTTCTACTTGTTGGTTTTGAAGAAATTCTTAATGGAAATAATCATATCGCACTTATTTATGGTGATATTACTGATGCAAAACCGGTTCTTTCCCGTATTCACTCAGAATGTCTTACCGGCGATGCCTTATTTAGTTTACGTTGTGATTGTGGTTTTCAACTAGAAGCAGCACTTAAACAAATCGCACATGAAGGTCGCGGAGTGCTTCTTTACCATCGTCAAGAAGGACGTAATATCGGTTTATTAAATAAAATTCGCGCCTATGCTTTACAAGATCAGGGGCTGGATACTGTTGAAGCTAATTTAAAACTTGGTTTTAAACCGGATGAACGTGATTTTACTATCTGTGCTGACATGTACAAATTACTGATGATAAATGAAGTAAGATTATTAACTAATAATCCTAAAAAACTAGAAATTATGAAAGAAGCCGGAATCAATGTTGTAGAACGAGTTCCTCTCATTGTTGGCCGTAATCCAAAAAATAGTGACTACCTCAATGTAAAAGCCAGGAAATTAGGGCATATTCTATCTAATAATGTTAAAAAATAATCAATCAAATATTATCGAAAACTATTTGTTTTTTTGCAGAACAGTTTTGATGATTTAAATCTATTTATTTTAAGCTATATTAGCAAAAAGGTTATTTTGCTAGAAATCCTTATACTGTATGAAAGATTTTCGGTAGAGCGGTTGCCATGAAGAAGCAAAGAGTTATACAGATCAAAAAATGGTATTCTTAAAGTCAACAAAATATTTTCCTTGAATCATTTAAAGGGAAGAACGAATTGCTGTCTCTATTGCCAGAGATCAACATCTCATATGAGCGATGAGATTCTTGAAGAGTTTAATCCAAAGTGGGTTAGCTGTTTTCTTGAGCTGAACATCAATAAATAGTCCATTCTTTTTTCGGATAGAGTAAAATGGTAGGAAACCTTATACCAACAAGTATAAATTTAGTCACCATCGCCTAATAAGGTTGGATAATTACAGAGTGATTGGTAAGAAATTCCAGATTCAAAAATCTAAATAGTTATATCAGCCGATTAAAAGGATGCCTGTCTAGATTCCATGGTGTAGGGTCGTTCTATTAAATAATTTTCTCCCATTGAGAAGATTGTTTAATATCATAAAAATTAAAATACAGACCTGGCTAGATGTTGCTCTGCTAGCAAAGCAACAATCTATACCAAGATACCTTTATTTTAACATATTAACAAATAACATAATACTACCATGATTAAAAAATATTCTAATTCAGTCACCGTATCAATTTGGCAACACATTGCTATAGTCGGTTATCTCATCAATTTTATCAGTAATGGTTACTGAACTCATCTCCCCTGGAATAATTAATTGCAAGGCTGGAATGTCAATTATCTCATTACCGATTAATTTTAACGTTTTACAGTTTACGTTAATCAGAAGTTTTAACAACTCCCATAGCAATCAAATTAGAACAATGAATTTGTTCATATGATTCAGCAATAATGGCTAACGGTATTTTATTTTTCTGGTATTGCATAGCTGCATCATAGATATTTAGCTGTTATATCCAGGAAGATAATATGGGTTTTTAAATAATTCAGATTTAACTTTGAACCAATCTTTTATAGACTGCAATGAAGTTTTACTACTTAATACTGATTGAGATAATATTTCTGATTGTACACCTAAACATATTGATGCAGAGTGTGATTTCAAGCTCTTGACAAGAATTGAAATGATACCTTTACAACGCATCTTTTTATGTGTCCATTAAATCGCTCAACCATACCATTCGTTTGAGGATGCATCGGTCTGGCTAAAAGTTAGTATTCCATAGCAAGTTCTATACATAAACGGTCGAATTTATGTTTTTCGATGGCTAAATGTTTTCGCAGACCAAAAAGTGGTCTGTAAATTCTTTCCCATTGTCTGTAAATACCCGATGGATAGCTATGGAACATGCTTGATTAAGATCATCTAAGAAGCGTTCAGCATAACATTGGCCTCGGTTCTTAGCCTTGTAAAAATAGATAAAAACCCATTGAAAGCAGGGGGCGATTTACACCCTACGAAAAGATAACGTTCTGAAGTTTCATTTAGCATTTATGAAAGATATTTCACATCTATACGCAGATAACCAGGCTCGTAGCTTTAAAATGCTTTATACTTCTGAAAATGGGGGCCCACTCGCCCTCGCTTGGCCTTTCCTTCTTAATTTCACGCAAATTCTCTCTATATACTTATGTAAACAGCAATCCAGACCACAGAACAAGATACAAACAGAGTTCATGAATTCGCGTATTACTCTCGATTGCCAACAGATCGTCGAGAGAGGTTTTTACAGGAAAACAACTACAGCTTCCTGAGCTAGCGCGACAACATCGTCGGGAAAAGATGGGGGAATATGGCTGTGATCATTAAGATCATTTCATTTTTGCCATTTATAAGGTGTAAGTTCGCATATAGCATAAGGTTTAGTCAAACTATATGTAGGCTCTTTAATAGCCTTAAGAGCAGCACTGATTTTAGGTGTTGTAGTTGCTTGAGGCAATGAAGCCTCCATCATAATGATATTTTCCCTTAACTATAATATCCCTCAGTAGCTCCTATTGCCATGAATAGGAGCTGTGCGAGAATGCTATAGATAATGATTCTGGATCAAACAGTTAGCACAGCATTCATAAATGCTTTTTCTTGTACTTTTACCTTGAGTAGCCATCGGTGTTTCCTGTTAAGAAACACGACTCTAATCTCCTTTCGGTTCAAAAATTTCGGTTCGCGTCTTTCCTATCGTGTCTGATTGCCATTTTAATGCATTTAGAAAATTATCCGGCGCCAACTTTGCCCACTTTGACGCTTTCCTCTTTAGAAAGTAGCGTTCTCGCTTCTGTAATCAGCGCCAGACTCATTTTTATTAACTTATTTCTCGATTACTCCAATATGCTATTGTAATAGATAAACTGGTCAAGTGACAGCAAGTCTTTTTTATGTGATGAAGCGAGTTTAAAGGTAATTTTATTAACCTCATTAAAGTCTTTGTTAGTAGGATTAATTTAATTTAATAGATCATTAAGTTCATTTTTAAGTCTTAATAATTTCAGCATTTCTTAATGAGAAAGCTAAAAAAATTTTTAATCCAACACAAAATTTAAATAAGCGTTTTCAACCTTTTCTACTGTTCCTGAAAGGATTTTAACTTCTCTTCATTCTTTCTAAATCCCCCATCTTTAGTTTTTATGAAATTATGGCGATATATCCAGTCATCAAGTTTTCATTAAAGCAACAAAAAACGCCTAAACCGTCGGTGATAAAAACATTTTTATTGGGGATCACATATCGCGCTAAAACTTTCGCTTCCATCACCATTATATTATTAAATAAAGCAAAATTTATCTTAATTAATGCCTAAAAATTGATGACGGGAAATAACACCCTATAATCTAGCCATGTTGGACAATTTATTGCTATTCGGTACTGAATACCCAGGGACTTAAAGGTAAGATAAGCCGCTCGGACATATCTAGCCAAACTTCAACTTCACTGTCTATCTGCTTAAAACTAAAGGCGACTTCAAAATTTTGAATTTTGATTTGAGTCATGCGGCCATAGATATGGTCTCAACAACAACTAAGAGTTTTTTCACGTTGTCCTAATATAGTTCACTATAATACATTGTGCTAATGGCGCTTGCAATTACGGCTGGTAGATAATTGTTAACTAATAATTTTAAATTATTAGCCTGATAAGGCTCTTTAATTGCCCAAGTCAGCAATAATTTATTGATAGAACTCATCAAGCGGCATTTCATACATGATTTTCAGTTCACTCATTGCTTTTTGATTAAAAGTAAAGGTGACCAGAATCTAAAGCTATTTTTGCTAACTATATCAGAATTATAATATTGGCTTCGAATCTTAGCCTGGCTATCTAGTATCTATAGCAGATTTCGCTATATGTTATCCTTGAAGGATAACGCTATAAAAAACAATTAACCTATACTGAATAAATTTACATATCTAATTTAAGTGAAAAACTAGCAACCACAGTTTCAACCAAGTTATGCTCATTTGTGGTATATATGGTTTCAAAAATGGTGGCGTGTTATCCTGCCTGCTGATTGATTTCGTGGATGATTTCAATAATAGAAAGATGATATGCCATAAAAAGTCTACCCCTACAGCTATCCGAAAAACTAGATATTACCTGTGATCCCTTGCATGAACTCATCCATAATGCTGCCAGGCAGCAGATTGATAATCACCACCTGTTAATACTGAGCTCGAAGAGGCATGCTGGAGAATAACATCCTTAATGCTGTCTTGTCGAGGAGCCCTCATGCCGTCTTCATTAACGATTATTTGCCACAGCAAAGTTATATAGATTGATATTATGGATGTTGAGATTAGAGTGCCTAAGGTTAATGATCGCAACGGCAAAAAATATGCTTTACAGCTTGCTATCGCCTTATCTAAATCGTCTAAAAAGCATCGAAGAGTTGCTACACCATGGCTGTAACATAAAAACTCGATACATCTCCAGCGGTGATTTTAGGAAGCCATGGGGGGGATTTTCGGTGAAAAGCACATGGTCTCTCTGGAGTACCATCAGCAAACTAAAACAGGAATGACTTAAATAATATATGGAATGGGTTATTCTTGCTGATTTTAACGATAGGCACTACGTTTATTTCTTGACCGATGGCATATACCATCGTCCTGTCAGGCAAGATGATCGCTTTTACCTACTGATCATTATCAGCATCACTGAGCATCAGCATCACTGAGCATAGACGTAAGGAGGTAGTTGTGCTTGAAGATGCTTATCGAGAGTCAGAAGCGAACTTGCCCGAATTTCTCAATAGGTTACAAGCGTAGACTTAACCGTATCTCCCAGACTTGCTATGGGGAAATGCTGCTATTAATTTTTAGAATACAATGGCAAAAATATTTCTGAATACGCAGAGCACCAACACTTTTTGCTACACAAAACAACCAATGTGGTGGTTTCCACACTTCTAAAAGGCATACAACCGAAAATTAAGGCTGAGCTTGGGGAAAGGAGGTCTAGATAACAGAAAGATGCGATGCCGCTAATAACGCCATTGATATTTTGTTGACAAGCTTTTCAGCGAAATATCCTGCAGCGATTGAAGAAGCTAGAGAAAGATTTAGAAGAAATGATGCCATTCTACACGACTCCCCTGTCAGAAACACTGAAGTTAATAATAACGACTAATCCAATTAAATTTTGGCTATAAAGCCAATGTGCGAAGAACTGTAGTTAGAGAAAAACAACCCTTTCAATGGTATTTCAGCTGCTAACCCTGGTGGTAAAGTCCCTCAAATTTTAGGATGGAGAATAGCATTCACGAAGCATCATACTAAAACTTAGCCTAAGCGCCATACATATATATACCAAATTTGCTAATAACTCTGTAGTGATAAAATATTTTAGTCATATTTATGATATTTTTATATTTATAAATAGCTATCTTGGTAAAGGTTCTTGCTTTGCTCAAGAGCAATTTGTAACCACACCTATATTTCAATTATTGTGATTTCAAATAATCTATCTTCAGAAAAGATAAATAATCTATCTTCAGAAAAGATAATTCAGTAAATAAAACAACCCTACACCATGAAATCTACTCACTTATCTTTATTTAATCGCCTGATATAACTATTCATATTTTAAATCTGAATTCTTCAAATAACTCTCTAATTACCTAACCTTATTAGGCGATGGTGACTAATTTTATTCTTCCTGGCAAAAGTTTGGTACCATTTTCTCCATATGAGCAAAGGATGGATTCTTTTTCAATGATGGGCTCAAGAAAATGCCTAATGCATTCTGCATTAAACTTTTCAAGAATCTCATTGCTGACCTGATCCTGTAGATCCAAGTCGATTAAGACCGCGATTCCTTCTTTTCTTTTATCTCTTCCTAGGCTGTGTTTTCTAGCTTTCATTTGTGGAATATATCCCTTTCCTTTAAGGGATTTAAGAAAAAATATTTCATCGACTTTAACAATACCGGTTAGTACATTTATATAGGTATTATCGCTGAAGCAAGGAACCAATGACGCAATTTAAACGCTGTTTTCAAATCAATACCTGTTTATTTCATTGACTCCCGTAAAGTCAAGCTATTCAAAATATATCACAGATAATTAAACCATTTATCCTTGTGATATAGTTTTGCAAGAGGACTTTTAGTAAAATTATTAAATGTTTTCCTCAATTGGGGATTTTACAACAATATCGCTATAACCCTAAATAAATCTCCTCATCGAATAACATTTTAGTGTGACAATATGGGCAAGATAAAGTGAAATAAGTTGCTTCAATGCATGAATTGAGATCATTCGATAGATTGTCATCAAGCCAACTAATAAGATGCAGCTTTATGCTGGCAGGAAGTGTGAGGAAATAGTCTCTTTAATCTGTATAACTGTTTGCTTTTTCATGGCAACCTATCCTCTGTAGCGAAAATCCTTCATCCATTATAATGGATTTCTACCAAACAACCTTTGCTAGGGTAATCTATAACTTTATAATAAATAAATGCTTTTTAATAAAAAATTTTTACTAATTCATTAAATAGTTATTAGCAAATCTAGTGTATGATGGACGGTCAAGGCTACGTTCCACTATGATGCTTCGTGAATCTATTCTCCCTCCTAAAATTGGAGGGAGTTTACCACCAGGGTTAGCAGCTGAAATACCATTGAAAGGGTTATTTTTCTCGAACCACAGTTCTTCGCGCGTCGGCTTTATAGCCTGAATTTAATCGGATTCGTCGTTCTTATTGATTCCAGTGTTTCTGACGGAGAGTAGTAGAATGCTACCAGTTCTTCTCAATATTTTTCCAACTTCTTCATCGCTTCAGGAGATGAAATACTTCGCTAAAAATCTTGTCAACAAAACATCAATGGCTTTATTAACAGTATAACGGCTCTCTGCTAATCAGACCTACCTACCGGCACAAGCTCAGCCTTAATTTTCGGTTGTATGCCTTTGAGAAATCAATCCAGCATATTACTTATTTTGTGTACCCAACACAGCGTTGCTACTGTGTATGCGGGAATATCTTTGCCATTGCATTTCAAAACCAAGAGCACCATCTCACCTAGCAAGCCTTGGAGATAGAAGACTTAAGGCACGCGTTCGCAACCCATTGAGAAGTTCGGGCAAGTTCGCTTCTAACTCTCTATAAGCATCCTCGACTAGAATTAGCTTCTTACGTCCATGCTCAGTGACGCCGATAATAATCAGAAGGAAAAGGCGATAATCTTGCTTAACAGGAATGATGCAATATTCCATCGGCCAAGAAATAAACGTAGCACATATCGTTTAAATCAATGCAGGCACCATTGTCTGTGCTCTTCAACTCATTGCTGTTTTAGTCTGCTAAGAGTACTTAGAAAGACCATGTGCTTTTTCACCAAAAAACGCCACCGGGGTATTTCGTGAAAATCAGAGGTAGAAATATGCCTTGCAGGTGTACAACAGCCCATGCTAGCAACTCTTCAAGGCTTTTTCACACTCAAGATAAGGCGGTAGTAATAAGCTATTGAATCATATTCCGTTGCAGATTCGATCCCTGACTTTAAGCACTTTAATCTCAACATCGCCATTACCAATCTGTATAATTATGTCTGGCAAATAACCGTTACTGACGATGCCATGTTGCCCGTTAACAAAGGCGGCATTTAGCATGTTATAGAAGATGGCTTCGAGATTATGCTCAATTGCCGGTAGCTATTAGCTGCCTGGAAAGATTACGGATGAGTTGATTCAATGGATCACAGGTAATATCTGCTTTCGCGGATATCTGTAGGGTAGATTTTTCATGGCATATCATCTCCTTATTGTTGAAATAATTACGAAATCAATTAGCAGGATACGCCAGCATCTCCAAAATCCCATCATACACCAAAAATAAGTATAACTCTTAAGATAATTATCTTATTAATTTTATATTTAAGAATAACAACAGAATATTTTAATATATTGATATTATTTGAATTTATTTTCATGGTTTCCTGATTTTCAGTTGAAATATTTTCTTTATTCAGCTAAATTGCAGATCATATAGAAAATAGTTATATCCATTTATAAATAACGTTAATTATTTATTTCAACTAATTAATATTTTCAGATTCTCTTACTATTTAACTCAGAGTTAGTTTATTTTTGTTAAAAATCCAAATCATGAGGTTAACGATATGAAACATTTGTTTATTTATTTACAGGCGAGCGAGTAAAGTAGCTCGCTTTATTCTTTTTTGGAGTTTTTATAATGAGTGAAATAATCAATTGGCAACCGATAGCATCTATCAATAACTTACTGAAAAGAGCCAAAATTATTGCTGAAATCAGACATTTTTTCATCGATCGAGGGGTAGTGGAAGTAGAGACACCTATATTAAGCAAATTCACGGTAACAGATATTCATCTCTCTCCGTTTGAAACCCAATTTGTTGCTCCGATAATTGCTAACAGCACAAAATTATATATGATAACTAGCCCTGAATATCATATGAAACGTTTGCTAGCAGCAGGTAGTGGGCCTATATATCAGATAATTAAAGCTTTTCGTAATGAAGAAGAGGGACGTTACCATAATCCAGAATTCACTATGCTTGAATGGTATAGACCTCATTATGACATGTACCGTCTTATTGATGAAGTGGACGATTTTCTGCAACAAATTTTGGACTGCCAACCAACTGAGCGGATATCATATCAACAGGCCTTTCAGAGTTATCTAAATATTGATCCATTAGCACTTAAATTAGAAAGAAAACAATTACGTAATGCAGCAATGCTGTTGGGTTTAAATAAGGCAGAAACAGAAGAAAACAAAGATGTGTTGTTACAATTTTTGTTTACTATGGGAGTTGAACCTAATTTAGGTAAAGATAAACCTACCGTTATCTATCATTTCCCTGCTTCACAGGCAATATTAGCTGAAATTAGTAAAGAAGATCAACGGGTTGCTGAGCGTTTTGAAGTTTATTTTAAGGGTGTTGAGTTAGGTAATGGTTTTCGTGAGTTGACTGATGCAGAAGAACAGAGAAAACGTTTTGAGCATGATAATCAAATGCGCGAAAAAATGGGTTTACAAAAACAGCCTATTGATGAGCGTCTCCTTGCTGCATTAGATAAAGTCATCCATGATTGCTCTGGTGTTGCTTTAGGTATTGATCGGTTAGTTATGTTGGCACTGAACGTAGAAAAAATCACTGATGTTATCTCTTTTTCTATAGAGCAAGCTTAATAATTAGTAAGCTAATAGTAATCAATAGTAAATTATTACTACTAAGTTTATTACTGAGCAGTTATTGATGTTCATGCTATTTTATAAGAATTTTACCAAGAGATAAGGAAAATAGCTAAAGGCAGCATCGATGTTAGTTTTATTATAAATAACATCAAATAGCTATTGATTATTTTTCATGTTTTGGTAGCTCGATCAATTCGAGTTATTAATAAATCTAGTGTATGACGGTCAGACTACCGCTCTGATGCTTCATGAATCTGTTCTCCATTCTTAAATTAGACCTTGTTTACTACAGACTTAAACAAGTCAAATCCCTTTAGCTGGTTCCAACTTTTCTGAGTAAACTGGAGCAGCTTAAATACCATTAAAATAGGTTTTTTCTTGAACTACAGTTTTTTGCATGGTCGGGTTCGTAGCCTCACTGTCTTAAAAGCCGATTCAATCAAATTCATCGTTCTTATTGACGGCCAAGTGCTCTGACGACGGGAAGTCATAGAGTCATAGAATGCCAGCAGTTTTCTTCTCGATCTTTTTCTAGCTTCTTCATCGCTGCAGGATGATACCTCGTTAAAAACCTTGCTAAAAAAATATCAAGGGATTTATTAGCGGCATTACGCTTCTCTCCGCTAGTCAGCACATTAGCTATTTTATGTACCCAATAGTGTTGGTACTGCGTATCCAAGAATATCTTTGCTATTGCATTACAAAAATCAATGGCAAAACCCTCTCCAGTAGCAAACCTGCGAGATACGCTTAAGGTATATGCTCACAGCCCATTGAGAAATTCGGCACACTGTTTTCCTTCTAAGTCTCGATAAGCATCTTTGAGCACAACTATAGCTCTTTACGTCCATGCTTAGTGATACCGATAATGACATCAGCAGCCAAAGGGGATCACCTTACCTTATAGGAGTGTACATGCCATTGACCAAGAAATAAACGTAGCGAATATCCCTTAATCACGCAGCACAGGCAGCATTTACCTGTGCTGTTCAAGCCATTTTGTTTCAGTCTGCTGATGGTACTCAGAGAGACCACCTGTGCTTTGATCAAGGAAATGCCACCAGAGCTTAATGAAAATCAGTGGTGGAAATATCTCTCAAGTACAGCCATGCTATTAAATCTTCGACATTTTAAATACTTCAGATAAGGTAGTAGGAACGAGCTGTTGAAGAATGTTCTGTTTCCACTGTGATCCATTTGACCTTAGGTCACTTTAATCTCAATATCACCAATAGCAGTCTGTATAGTTCGCTCTGGAAAATAACCGTTACTGATGAATTCATGCAATGGATCGGCTATGTTGGGAAGGT
Source organism: Arsenophonus sp. NEOnobi-MAG3 (assembly GCA_052171895.1). GTDB lineage: Bacteria > Pseudomonadota > Gammaproteobacteria > Enterobacterales > Enterobacteriaceae > Arsenophonus. The sequence continues at coordinate 297,676 of JBQMRN010000001.1, read as the reverse complement.
TGTTGCTAAAAATTCCCATTATATTGCAAAAATCCCCCCTTATACTGTATGAAGAATTTTCGTTACAGAGGGAGAATAGGTAGAGGTTACCAAATAGTTATACAGATCAAAGAGACTCTTTCCTGAGTTCCTGGTAACATAAATCTGCATCTCGTTACTTGGCTCAGCTACAATCTATCAGATGATGTCGATTCATGTATTGAAGGAACTCATTCCAGTTTATCCTGCCAATATTATTACAGTGAACATGTTATCCACTGGGGACATTCATGAATACCTTGAGTTTACAAAAGTCACTGAAACAAACAGGCATTGATTTGAAAACAGCATTTAGATGAGCCTCATCATCTCCTTCCTTGCTTATGCGGCTACAGAGCCAACATAAATGCACTAACTAATATTGTTGAAATCGACGAAATATTTTTCCTGAATTCTTTAAAGAGAAGCGTCCTATTCTACATAGGAAAGCTAGAAAACGCACGATAGTAGAAGGATAAAAAGAAAGAACAAATCATGGTCTTAATCGCATGAGATCGAGATGGTGTCATGTGAGCAATGATCTTGAAGAGTTTAATTCAGAGTATCTTAGCCATTTTCTTAAACTAATCATCGATAAAGAGTCCATCTTTTTATCAGATGGAGATAAATGGTACGAAACCTTTTGGAGCGAACATGAAATTAGTTACTATCAGCCTAATAAGGTTAAATAATCAGAGAATTATTGCTAAGGAATTACAGATTTAAAATCTAAATAGTTATATCAGCCAATTAAAAGAATGGCTGAGTAGATTCCATGGTCTAGAGTTATTTTATTTAGCAAGTTATCTGACCTGGTAAGATTATTTAAAACACAACAATTAAAATACAGAGCAAAAATAGCTACATATTGCTCTGTGAACAGAATAACAACCTTTTGCAAGGTAGCTGTTAGCTGTATTTATAAAAATAATAACTCTGTTACAGATTAGAACAGATAGAAATAAACGGATTTGAAGTGTAGATAAAAGATGAACAATAAATTTCAATTAATTTCAATTAATGGAAGCACTCAAAGAAATTGCAACTTACCATTAATGATACTGAAATCCTTGCCAATTACAGCAATCAGACTAAATTTGTCGTGAATACAATGCTGATCAATCTGATGTGTAAAGGCATTACAAAATAAATAAATTAGGTTATACCTGTCGATCCACCAGCAGAACCCATAATGATTAAATCAGCATAAAAACATCTCACGAGTAACTGAGGGAACTAAACAAAAAATTAAAATTTTACGAGATACGCTTCATAATAGAGGGCATGAAATGCCGGCGGCTGAATTAGCCCAAGTAACACACGATACTGTTAATAACATTAACACACGGTTAAAAAAGAGATATTAAAAACAACAAGGGACTCATTAAAATAAAAGAAGGTACACTGGTTTATCAGTAGATCCATACTAAAAGAAGAACTTACCCCCTTTAAGAGCAAGAGATGAACCCATCATCCATAATCCAATAACAACAGAATTAAAGGAACCAATAATAGGTTCTCCCGGTGTTCCCACTAGTAATACTCTGCGTGATCAGTTAATCGTTATCTGTTTGGTCCAAGACCATTATATAGACCCTCGCGTCGAAAAAGCTTATGCATGGCAAAATAGCTCTAACGAATATAATTGATGGGAAAATATCATGATAATGAGTCTCCATCTTCAGACAACAACAACACCTAAAATAAGTACTACTCTTCAGGGTAATAAAGAACCTAGGTCCACTTTGGCTAAGTGTTATAGCATATCCAAACTTACAGTTGCTAAAGAGTAAAAATAAGATGATGTTGGTAATCAGAGTCATATTCCCCATCATTTTCCGACGACGCTTGTTGCCTGCTCAGGAAGCCGTAATTGTTTTCCTGCGAAAAACCTTTTTCTCTCTTTGAACGATTTGTTACCTGAACCCCATAGTATCTTGATCTAGCCTAGATCGCTGTTTACGCAGACCAAGCAAGGAAGGGAAAATTTGCGTGAAATGAGATAAGAAGCGCACAACCAGAAGCATAAAGCGTTTAAAAGCTACAAGCCTGGTTATCTACTCATAGTAGATGTAAAATATCTTCCGCAAATACAAACGAAACTTCATGACGTTATTTTCATAGGTATAGATCGCGCGCCTCAAACTCGATATGTTTTTATCCGTCTTCACAAGGCCAAGAGCGCGGCCAATCTCCTAGAGATGCTTCTTAGCTTATCTTAACTGAGCATGTCCCATGGCTATCCATCAGTGGTATTTACAAACCACCTTTATGGTCTGCAAAAATGTTCAGTCACTGGAAAACAAGAGTTCACCTGTTTGTCTATAGAGCTTGGCATAAAACATCAACTTAGCCAGCCGAGGGATACTTAAATAAATAGTATATGTGTGGAGTGATTTAATAGGCGCATAGAAAATTAGCTGCAAACCCATAATTTTAATTCTTCTAAAGAGCTTTAGATCACTCTGCATCAATATGTTTTAGTGTACAATCAAGAATTACCTCAATCAATATTGGAACAGCTATCAATGATGAGATGATAAGCAGGTACACATGAGCGTCTCTTACATATCTCACAATTTATCGTAAGAAAAACTAAAACTCTTAATTCTAGTTTATAAAATAGAAATCCTCATTGAAGAGGAGCGAATACCAATATTATTAATATAGCACAATAAGGATCATAAAAATATAATTAATTAACAGGCATTTTAGAAGGAGGGTACATTCTATGAATGAAACTAAAATCCCCTTTTGTTAAAAGCAGTAAACTAGCAAAAGGGTACAAAGTGATAATACCCACCCCACTATCAAATAATGTGCGGGTAAATAGAAAATAATGACGTAAGCTTTTTCACATCCTAAATTTAAATCTGATGAGCTTAATTTTGTCTAGAAGGACATTCTGGATTGAGAGAATAGCAACGATTTGAATAACCTTATTTCCCCATCAGCACTCATAAGCCTCGTGCTCTACCTCTAGGTAGAGGTATGGTTGTCGTACACCTGCCAAAACCTCAAGTATAATTATGACCTAACATTATCTCAGCAACACTAGCCTATCTTAACTCTGCAAACCACTAATCCGCATGATTTTACGTAAATCGTGAATTGACCAATGAGTATAATTCTTAAATCTATAAGCCATTTTTTGTTGATATAAACAATAAAACCATTGTGTCCATTTATACATAACAATCTACCACCTAAGATTATAAATAAATAATCACTACCATGACTAAATTTTTATGACCTTTTTATTAATTCCTTTACCACTGGTAATAATTGGACGGATAATGAGCTTTTTACTTTTTCTGTCTGTCTTATTATTTTCAAGCGGTTACCTCTCAATATTCCTCTGACTAAATCGAAATTAGTCATTTTTGCTTTTAGCAATTCTCCATTTATTCGGAAAAATTAAAATAATAATGCAAATTTAATTATCAAGGCATTCTTTCTTGTGGTTATATAGTCTTGCGCATTAATTAATACAAATAATACTCTAAGTTTATTTTTATTTAATACCCGATCGCTCTGTTGCGTTTTCACCCCTAAATCTTATGGTGTCTCACCTCTATAAACGGATTTAAATAAATATTTCTTTAGGGGTATCACCACACAGATATGCGGTTTTAGAACAAAGTAAAATCCGCGTACCTAATTCCGCCGGTTTTAATTTTTTACCACCTCTTCAATTATCGACAAGCAGACATACAAGTGTGTTTCGTCATGAAGCATAATTACCGATTTTAGTGAAAACATAAATTTTAAATGAGCATAATATCTCACCCGCTTTTATCTGTGCATTTTAAAGTGACTTTTTTAAGTAGTCACTAAATAACAGATTTAAGTGTTTGTCCAATAGAGACTTGTTGCTTCCTGGTATATTTTAACCAGTTTATGATTTCTGCTGCTGCATTATTTGCTATGATAAAAAAGCGGGCTATCGCTATCGGAGGCATCTTTTAATCTTATTAGGGCAGACATCTTCTAATATCTATCCGGTCACCTCACACCTATCCCTTGTCAGCGATACTGATACTGAAAATTACTTTACCTTTTGGTGTCTTGGTGTCACCAGAACCGATAAATCCTCTTTATCTGATTTAGTCAGGATTTTTCTTGTAACTTAACCATTTACCGCTCTTAAGGATGAGTTAGTTAGCGCCATATTTTTTCTCGCTAGCTCTTCTTTTTTTCTATGAAATTTCATGTATACGAATATGTACATAAATTTTATGATGCAAGACCTATAAATAGGCGACTAAAAACAGCTAATCTATACTAAGATAAAATAAAACTTTTATAAAACAGGATTTAATCATAAAATATCGGCTATTAATGACTGCTGATAACTATTCTTGATGTTTAATAGTATTTTAAAACGGAATATCATCATCGAAATCAATGGTGGACTCAGGTGATGTAGAAGGTGGAGTAGCTTTACTAGAATTGAAAGCAGGCGCTGACGCCTTACCACTAAACTGCTGGATTTCTTGTGCTTGTTGCGGCTGTTGTGGTTGCTCAAAAGCACCCGCTGGATTATTTTGTAACATACCTTCTTGTAAGCCACCACGTGCGCCTAGCATTTGCATGCTACCAGAAATATTCACTACCACTTCGGTGGTGTAGCGATCTAGGCCATTTTGATCTTGCCATTTACGAGTTTGTAGTGACCCTTCGATATAAATTTGTGAACCTTTATGTAAATATTCACCTGCCACTTCTGCCAGTTTGCCAAAGATCACAACGCGGTGCCATTCTGTTTTTTCCCGCATTTCGCCACTTTGTTTATCACGCCAACTTTCAGAGGTTGCCAGAGTAATATTCGCAACAGCCCCACCATTTGGGATATAACGAATTTCAGGATCTTGTCCCAAATTGCCGATAAGTATGACTTTGTTAACACCTCTGCTAGCCATTCTCTACTCCTGATAAATTAATTTTTAATATTATTAGTTTAACATGCTAATACATTATTGAATATGGAAAACAAACCATTTTAATTACATTACGGTTTGTAAAACACCTTAAAAATTATACTGTAATTTTGCTAATTTTTTAAGTTTAACTATTAAATTCTAGAATATTACTACCTATACTGTATATTCATGGCTATCTTAGCAAAGGTTGTTGCTTTTCTTGCAGAGCAATTTGTACCTACGTCTGTATTTTAATTATTCTGATTTCAAACAATCTTCTGCAGGCTAGATAATTCGGTAAATAAAACAACCTAGATCATGGAATCTACTCAGCCATCCTTTTAATCAGCTAATATAAGTATTCATATTTTAAATCTTAAATTCATTACCAATAACTATGTAATTATCCAACCTTATTAGGTGATGGTGACTAATTTCATGCTTATTGGCAAAGGTTTTGTATCATTTAGCTTCATCCAAAAAAAGTATAAACTCTTTATCTATGATCGGCTTAAGCAAACGGCTAACATACTTTACATTAGACTTTTCAATAATCTTATCCTTCACCTGACCTCCTCTCCATCTTAGGCTTAGCGATGAAGACCGCGATTCGTTCATGATTAGGAAATTAAATCGTTTTTTAAGTGAAGAAAAAAAGCCATTCATTATTGCTAATAAGCAGATAAAATTGGTTTACTGGATTTATTATAACTGAAAATTTCATCGGAGTATGTATTCTTTGACCTAATGCAGTAATTCTAGAGACATTAACCCTAAATTTAGCTTAATAACCATCATTTTTTCATTTATGGATTCTTTCTGACAAAAATTCCATTCCTATTTAGTAAAATGAACGTCGATAAAAAGTACCCATATCCCCACGCCACAGAATCCATTTATAGGCATCTTTTTATCAAAACGGAAAAACCTGCTTTTTTCCGGTTTTTTGTAACCAGTCCATCTACAACGCCTTTGCATATTTTGTAATAGTGCACCTCGTTTACATATCAACAAGAAACCATACTAACCACCATTTTAAAATGCCTTGCCAGAATATGGCTAATATAACGCCCGATCATCTCTTCCTACGTTAGGCTCTACTGCCACCACTGCTTATAGTCCAATACTCATAGTAAATGATGTACAAGCACTCCCCTCCTCGGTAATGCCACAGTTTTGATACGGAGACCAGATATGTTTAAAGTAGCGCTCAAGGTATTTTACTCTATGCCACACCGCCAACCTTTCCTCTTTATTAGCAAAGTTGCACTTTCCAGTAACGTTCGTATTGCCATTCAAGTAATGCTGCTAGTGCTTCCTGATGAAGCTATACCCAAGAGAGATCAAAGAAAAACTATTCGGATTTATCACCTTATTAGCTATGACGCACAATACGTAGCAACCGGCTAACAGCGCCTCACCAGATTTGTTCAACTACTCTTTTTTTTAAAAAACAGTTCACACTATACAACATGTTTAATATCCATACCGATAGGGGTGATGAAGAGATGAACATTCGGATGTTGATTGAGTTGTCGACCATAACTATGCAAGGCATAGAAGATATCAATTTTGATACCCTGTTTGCATGCCCACTACAGCATAACGCAGGTGTAGCGGCGTAAAACAGAGCGTTAAGTCGCGGCCATTTATTGTTGAAAATGCCAAAGCAGATGGGGCATACTGACTGAAAGTAATGTGTTACCAGTCGCAGTCGGCTAAAATATAAACACTGCTGTGCTAACCACTGATCAGTGGCTTTGAAAGCGCATGAACTGCAGGCTTTTGACTTAGAACTTTTCAGAAAACGGCGCTATGGAACCTATTCAAGAGAGAGGCACAAGCAGTAGATCCGGATGAAACACTCCCCACATGCAAGCACATGTGCCGCAGGCAAGCATTCGCTCGACAGATAAACGGGGCCAGGAGTTGATACTTTTAGCATGTTTTTCAAGAAATTTATTCCAACAGTCATCAATCCTGAAAAGCAGTTTAGTTTGGCAGGGGTTATATACATCTTGGTAAATTACCCTCTGAGATGTATCTTGCCAGAGAAATAGAAATCATGATCCTGTCTGCATTCATCAGGTCTATCGGGCTAGTTATCTTTATGTTTGTCCAGGGTGGCAAAGAAGACGGAAATTATTACCTAGTTCCCTATAGGTGATGAATTTATCAGCAAGCATACTTTCAATTATTGGCCCATCAATTCAGTTTTGTATCCAGCCTCATCGGCCTTGGCCTTGGCGTTGTTTAAAACTCCAGATTATCCTGACTAGAGGTGGATAATACTTGTATCTCAAGAAAAATAGGGATCGACTGGAATGCATTTCTATATGGCCTCTTTATTGGTGTCATGAAAAATTCAGTCAGTTTGTCATCCTTCATTTCTGAAGGGAGATCATAAAGCGCTTCGGATGAATAAGCGCTGTAACACGCAAAGTCGCGTCTTGTCTTTCTGATTTACTCGATTTATGCTTTCTAGAAAATCGATTCCAAGCTATTCTGGATGAATTCTTAAAAATTAAGATATTACAAAGTATAAAACAGTAATTAAATCATAAATATCTCCGAAGGAACGTAGCTGTGCTGCTCCACCCATAGTCTGGGATACATTCTTTCCTTTTATCTAACCTCTCCTCCATTTTCTAGCTTTTCTATATGGGATATAACGCTTCCCTTTAAAGGATTCATGAAAAAATATTTCGTTGACTTCAAGAATACCACTTAATGCATTTATATTACCTGTCATCAATGAAGGAAGGAAGCAGTGAGGGCATCCCTAAACGCTATTTTTAAATCAATGCCTGTTTATTTTGCTGACTCTCGTAAACTGAAGCTATTCAACATAAATTCCAGATAACTAAACCATTTATTCTTGTGATCTGGTTTCCCCAGAGGACTTCCAGTAAGATTGTTAAATGTTTTCCTGGAATCGAAGATTTTAGAACGATATCGCTGTAACCACTAATAAATATCCCTAGCGGATAACATGTTCACTGTGAGAATATTAGCAGAATAAACTGGAAATGAGTTGCTTCAATGCATGAATCAAGATCATCCAATAGATGATCACCGAGCTAACTAATAAAATACAACTTTATATTGCCAGAGAGAATGAGAAAATAGTCTCTTTAATCTCTGTATGACTGTTTGCTTTTTTATGGTATCATTATAGCAAAATTCTTTATATAGTATAAGGGATTTTACAAACAATCTTTGCCAACATCTAACATAGCCATATTCATTCACCAAAAATCGTGTAATAATAAAAAATTTTATTTATTGTTTGAATATTTTCTCATCGGGATATATGGTATATGGATAACATTGAAATCAGAGGTGCACGCACCCATAATTTAAAAAATATCAATTTAATTATTCCTCGCGATAAATTAATTGTTATTACTGGTTTATCTGGTTCAGGAAAATCTTCCCTGGCATTTGATACCCTATATGCAGAAGGTCAGCGCCGTTATGTTGAGTCACTGGCTGCCTATGCCAGGCAGTTTTTATCCTTAATGGAGAAACCGGACGTTGATCATATTGAAGGGCTATCACCAGCCATTTCAATTGAGCAGAAATCCAGTTCACACAATCCACGCTCAACGGTAGGCACTATTACCGAAATCCATGATTATTTACGTTTACTGTTTGCCAGAGTTGGTGAGCCTCACTGTCCTAATCACGATATTCCGTTAGCAGCACAGACAATTAGCCAGATGGTTGATAATGTCTTAGTGTTTCCGGAAGGTAAGCGGTTAATGTTATTGGCACCAGTGGTTAAAAAACGTAAAGGTGAATATATTAAGCTACTGGATAATATGGTAGCCCAAGGCTATATGCGCGCTCGTATCGATGGTAAAGTGTGTGACCTATCCGATCCCCCTAAATTAGAACTACATAAAAAGCATAGCATTGAAGTGGTGGTTGATCGTTTTAAAATTCGTCCTGATCTGGCACAACGGCTAGCGGAATCGTTTGAAATCACGCTTGAGTTATCAGGCGGTACTGCCGTTATCGCTGATATGGATGACAGGCAGGCTACTGAATTAGTTTTCTCTGCTAATTTTGCCTGCCCCATCTGCGGTTATAGCATAAGCGAGTTAGAGCCGAGCCTATTCTCTTTTAATAATCCAGCAGGTGCCTGTAGTTCCTGTGATGGACTCGGGGTACAAAAATTTTTTGACCCAGAACGTGTCATCCAAAATGAAGAAATTTCTTTAGCTTGCGGGGCAATACGCGGCTGGGATCGCCGTAATTTTTATTACTTTCAGATGCTACAGTCATTAGCTAAATACTATAAATTTGATATTGAAGCCATATTTAGTTCATTAGAGCCGGCGATCAAGCAAGTGATATTATATGGCTCCAGAAAAGAAGCAATTGAATTTAAATATCAAAATGATCGCGGCGATGTTACCGTAAAGTGCCATCCTTTTGAAGGAGTGATCCATAATATGGAGCGTCGTTATAAAAAAACAGAATCAATGACGATGCGCGAGGAGTTAGCAACATATATCAATAATCGACCATGTATTGCTTGTCATGGTAGCCGTTTACGACAAGAAGCCCATTACGTGTTTATTGAAAATACCAGCCTACCTGAAATTTCCGATTTTAGTATCGAGCATGCGATGGCATTTTTCCAAACATTGCAGCTCAGCGGGCAACGGGCACAAATTACGGAAAAAATTCTGAAAGAGATTAACGATCGGTTAAAATTTTTGGTTAATGTGGGATTAAATTACCTGACTCTCTCCCGCTCAGCTGAAACCTTATCGGGTGGTGAAGCGCAACGAATTCGCCTAGCAAGCCAAATCGGTGCTGGTTTAGTTGGTGTTATGTATGTATTAGACGAGCCGTCAATTGGTTTACACCAACGAGATAATGACCGACTGTTACAAACCCTGCTGCATTTACGTAATTTAGGGAATACGGTTATAGTTGTTGAACATGATGAAGATACAATCCGTGCCGCCGATCACATTATTGATATCGGCCCAGGCGCAGGTATACATGGAGGACGCATTGTTGCTCAAGGCAACCTGGACGATATTATTAGTAATCCAGATTCATTAACCGGTAAATACCTTACTGGTGAACGTAAAATTGCCATCCCATCTAATCGAGTATCTATCGATGCAGAAAAAAACCTAAAACTGATTGGTGCGCAAGGTAATAACCTAAAAAATGTCACGCTGCAGCTGCCTGTTGGCTTATTTACCTGTATTACCGGCGTTTCCGGCTCAGGTAAATCAACTCTAATTAATGATACATTATTTCCCATCGCTCAACGACAATTAAATAAAGCTACTAATACCACTCCAGCGCCTTATACAGATATTGAAGGCTTACAGTATTTCGATAAAGTAATTGATATTGATCAAAGCCCGATCGGCAGAACCCCACGCTCTAATCCAGCCACCTACACTAGCATATTTACTTCGGTACGGGAATTATTTTCTGGTGTACCCGAGTCTCGTGCACGGGGTTATACACCTGGAAGATTCAGTTTTAATCTTAAAGGTGGTCGCTGTGAAGCCTGCCAGGGTGATGGCGTGATCAAAGTTGAGATGCATTTTCTGCCCGATGTCTATGTTCTCTGTGATCACTGTAAGGGCAAACGCTATAATCGTGAAACGTTAGAGATCAAATATAAAGGTAAAAATATTCACGAAATCTTAGAAATGACGATCGAAGAATCGCGTGAATATTTTACTAATATCCCGGCGGTAGCCCGTAAATTACAAACATTAATCGACGTTGGACTTTCCTATATTTGTTTAGGCCAATCCGCAACAACCTTATCTGGTGGTGAAGCACAACGAGTTAAGTTATCTCGTGAACTTTCCAAACGCGGTACAGGCCAAACACTCTATATTTTAGATGAACCAACTACTGGTTTACATTTTGCTGATATTCAACAACTGTTGTATGTATTACATCAACTTCGTGATCAGGGCAATACTATTGTGATCATTGAACACAATTTAGATGTAATTAAGACTGCCGATTGGATTGTTGATTTAGGTCCAGAGGGAGGTAGTGGTGGTGGTGAGATCTTATTTTCCGGTACACCTGAGCAGATAATCAAATGTAAGCAATCACATACCGCTCAGTTTTTAAAACCAATCTTAAAACGCGGTTACTAATCAACAATAATTTCTGCTATTGGAATTGAAGATTCCTCTGGCTCTACGGGGCTGGAAACAATACTACTCAACAGTAATGTTCCAAGCGATAATCAAAGCAGAGTATTTGATAATAAAAACTCTTTTTTATGTAGTATAAGCAGCCTAACTCTTTTAATGCTCATAATCTGTTTTGGTATCATTTTTGATGATACAAATACAAAAATTTATCATTTATTCTTTTATTAACATAAAGTTAGTAATGAAAAGCAAGTTATTATCAAGGATAACTTTAGCCTCATTTTTATCTTATTTTTATCCACACTTTCAAGTGTCAAATATAAACAACACTTTGTAATATAAGTTTAGAACTTTTACTTTTCAGATCCAAAAAATAGTATGCTTTTTAATAATTCATGTTTAACATTGAACCAATCTTTCATAAACTGCAATGAAATTTTTCTACCTAATACTGGTTGGAGTAATGCCTGATTATACAACAAAATATATTGATGCAGAGTAATCTCAAGATCTTGACCAGAATTAAAATGATAGCTTTACAGCACATTCTCTATACGCCCATTAAATCGCTTGACCACATCATACCATTCGTTTAAGAATGCATCGGCTGGCTTAAAGAGGTCACTGTTCTATAACCAAAGCTCTGCACAAAAACTGGTGAATTCCTATTTTCGGTTGCTGAACCTTTCTGTAGCCTAAAAAGGCTGTCTGTAAATTCTTTGTCATTATCTGTAAATACTCGATGGATAGCCATAGGACATGCTCAGTTAAGATCATGTAAGAAATGTCGAGTATTGACTGCTTTCTTGATGCTTAGGAAATTAAATCGCTCTTTAAGTGAAGACAAAAAGCTATCCATTTTTGCTAAAAGGAAATAGAATCGATTTACTGGGTCTATTGTAAATAAAAAATTTTTCTGAGTGTGTATTCTTTGATCTAATGCACTAATTTTAAAGATATTAACCCTAGGTTTAAGCTTAATAAGTATCATTTTTGCATTTTATGCATTCTTTCTGACAACAATTCCCTTTCCTGTTTGGTAAGGTTAGCGTCGATAAAAAGTAGCCTATCTCCACATAAAATACATTTGTACGGATCTGTGTGCAGGAATCTTTTCATTAGAATGGCTGAGAAGAATCTCTATTTTTTAGTTTTTCCCGAGCCATGATATCATCTCCAGTGCCTTATACATCTTCGGTAATAGTGTACCTCGTTTACAACTCGACAAGAAACCATAGTAACCACAATCTTAAAATGCCTCACCGGAATAAAAATATGGCTAATATAACGCCAGATCATCTCTTCCTACCTTAAGGTTTTTGCTGGTACTGCTTAGTTCGCTGGTCTCATAGTAATGATGTAAAGAAGCCACTCACCATCAATAATGTCGGATTTTTGATGCGGATACAGGGACGTTTAAGATAGCGCCCAAGGCATTTCACCTTATGTCACGCCCATTTCATTTTTTTTTAGCGAAGTGCACTTTCTAGTAACATCCGTACTATTCCTTTAGGTAAGGCTGCCAGTGATTTCTTAAGCGGCAGATATGCCAAAGCCAGAGCAGGAAGACTATTCTGATTTATCAGGTCATAGCTGTGACTCAGTAACAGGATGACAAGCGCCTTGTCAGATTTCTTCGACCACATCTTTTTTTGAAGAACAACTCATCCCATATAGCATGTTTAATATCCAGACCTCCACGAGTGACGGAGACATCAAGATGCGGATGTTGATTGAGTTATCGACCATAAGTATGGAAGACAAAATAGTAATTTTGATACCATCTTTGCGTACCCATTGCAGTATAGTTCACGTATTGTCGCCTAGCTGGTAGGCGACATAAAGTATTGAGTCGCGGCAAGTTATTGTTTTAAAAAGATAAAAGAAGATAGGGCATAGTGAAAGTAATATGTTGCCAGTCGCAGTCGGCTAAAATATGAATAGTTCTGTGCTAAAACCCACTGCTCAGTAATTCTGAAGCTGCATAAATTGCAAGATGATTTTACCTTACAGGTTTGGCAGAAAAATAGAGGGCTGGCAAGAGATTTAGGAAAGGCATAGCAGTAGCGCCGATAGACCCCCCAGGAACTCTCCCAGCACCTATGACACAAATGCTGCAGGCAAACATTCGCTCCCCATATAGACGGATCCAGGAATTAACATTTTCACCGTATTTTCAAGAAACTTATTCCAGCCGTCATTAATGGTAAAAAACAGTTTAGTTTGTCATGGGGGGATTATAGATCTGCATAAATTACTCTCTGAGTATCTTACCAGAGAAATAGAAATTATCATCCTATCCGCATTCGTCCGTCATGTCTATAAGCTTCCAATATATTCAAAACCCTTGATAATTCTGAATAAAAACGAATAATTCTTTCATATCGCGAAAAAAATTGGAGACCGAGAGTCGGAGACGCATTGCTATATGACCTCTTTTGGGGTATCATAAAAAATTTAGTTGGTCTGTCATCATTAATTTTTTGATAGAGATCTCATAAAGATCTTTGGATAAGTAAGTATTATAACACGTGAAATCGCGTCTTATCTTATTGATTTATATCCGGTTTAGGCTTTATATAAGATTTATTCCAAGCTATCTGGATAAATTCCTAAAAAATTAATATCTAGCAGAATAAAACACTATTCAGATTATGAACTTCCCTGAAGCAACGTAGCTACGCCGCACACCCCATAGTATGTGGGACGCTGCTAACGTTCTTTTCTTTTATTTCCTTCTTTCTTGGGTTTGCTAGCTTTCCTATGTTGGATATAAGGCTTCCATTTAAAGGATTCAGAGAAAAATGTTTTCTCGAATTCAACAATACCACTTAGTACATTTTAATCTTGGCTGTTTGCCTCTGAAACAAAAAAACAATGACGCCATCTAAACGCTGTTTCAAATCAATGCTTGTTTTTTCGCTGACTACTGTAAGGTTAAGCTATTCAACATACATCGAAGATAACTAAACCATTTATTCTTATGATATAGTTTTACCACAGGACCTTTCCAGTAAAATTATTAAATCTTTCCTACAATCTGGGATTTTACAATATCCCCCCCACAGCGGATAATATCTTCACTGTAACAATATGGACAGGATAAAGTGGAGTAAATTGCTTCAATGCATGAATCGACATCATCTAATAAATTGTCGCCGAACCAACTAATGAGATGCAGCTTTATGTTGGTATGGAGTCCAGGATAGAGTCTCTTTCGATCTCTATAATTGTTTGCTTTTCCATGGCAACCTCTATAGCGAAAATTCTTTATGTACTCACTATAAGGGATTTTTATCAATAACCTTTCCTAACATAGCCTGATAATTACAGCTATATTCTTGATTGTTTGCCGAAGAGATAGCTATCAGCCGCTCAGGAGCCATGCTTGTTTCCTGCAAAAAATGTTTTCCAATTATTGACGATCTGCTAGCAGTTGTACGAGAATTCTTGAACCAATTGTATCCTAATCTGCCCTGGATCGCTGTTTACGTAGGCACGGATAGAAATTTGTGTAAAATGAAACAAAGCCTTCGTTCCAAAACCGAAGCATAAAGCATTTAAAAGCTATGAAGCTAGTTATCTGCACATAGATGTGAACTATCTTCCGTAAATGCCAAACAAAACTTCACGAGGTTATCTTTTCGTAGGTATAGATCGCGTCCATCGATGGGTTTATCCCTCTTTAAAAAGAAAAAGCCAAGACTGCGGCTAATAAGCTAGACGTTCTTACGTGATCTTAATCGAGCATCTCCCCATTGGCTATCCATTGAGGTACTTACAGAGAATGCAAAAAAATTTACAGGCCGCCTTTTTAGGCTGAGAAAACGATCAAGCACTTAAAAAACATGAATTCACTCGTTTGTGTACAGAACTTGCTATAGAACACCAACTTATCCAGCCAAAACATCCTAAAATGAATGATCTAGTCGAGGGATTTAATCGGGATATAGAAGATAGCTGCAAAGAGCCGTCATTCAATTTTAGTAAAGAGCTTGAGATCACTCTACATCGATATGTTTAGCTGTACAATCAGGAATTATCCCAATCAGTATTGGGTACTAAAACTCCATTGCAGTTTATAAAAATTAGTTTTAAATTAAATTTAAATTATTTAAAATCATACTATCATCCTGGAGATGATAACTAATAAAGAACGGCGAAACCTTAGTAGAAAAGGCAAGATGCTAAAAGATAACGGTCAAATTAACCCTAACTGACTATTATCTGAGAAAAATTCTGCGCCTGTTAAAAACAGTTATTAACAGTCACATCAAGCGTTATTAACCAGTAGCCAAGAAAAACTCAAACAAGTACAATAAAGATTATCCGAAAGTACCTATCACTCATTAATCATGATGTTTAATGAAATTAAGGAAAGCATTAGAGATGTGAATAAAACTTATCTCCACAGATATCGTGATATCTTTAAAAATAGTATAGAAAAATTCCAAGAAATTAATAGCTTACTTTTCGAAGTTAGTAACTATGTTAAATTATACTCATTTCTGATATATGAGGTTTCAGAGATGCTGGCGTATCATCATCATTTAATTAATTTCGTAAATGATTTCAATAATCATAGATATTTTATGCCATAAAATCTACTCTAAAGATATCTGCAAAAGCAAATATTATCTATGATCCATTACATGAACTCATCCGTAATACTGCCAGCCAGCTGATAGCAACCGCTGTTTGAGGCTGGGCTAAAAAGCGATGCTGCAACAACATGCTTAAACGCCATCTTGTCGAAAGACAGGCTCTTCCATGCCGTCATCCGTAACATTTATTTCCCAGAGCAAACCATACAGAGTGGTATTGGCATGTTGAGATTAAAGTGCCTAATGTTAGAAGATCGCACTGGCAACCGAATAGGCTGCAACAGTTTGTTACTACCGCCTTATCTGAAGCGTGTAAAAAACCTCAGAGAGTTACTAGCATGCCTTATACCTGCAATGCATATCCAGTGATGATTTTTACGAATGGCACATGGGGGGCACTTCTCGGTAAAAGCAGATGATCTCTCTGGCTATCCCATCAGCAGACTGAAACATCAATGGAGCAATGGCTTGAAGAGCACAGGTAATGCTACCTGTGTGATTTAAGTGATACGCCCTACCTTTATTTCTTAGCCGATGCCATATACAGTTGTCGTCAGGCAAGATGATCTCTTTGCCTGACGCTCATTTATCAGCATCACTGAGCATGGAGGTAATGAGCTAGCTAGATGTGCGGCCGAAGATGCTTATTGAGAGTCAAAAGCAAACTTGGCCTAACTTCTTAATGGCTTGCAAGCGCGTAGGTTACGGATATCTTCAAGGCTTGCTTCGAGAAATGATGTCCTTAGTTTTTGAAATCCAATGGCAAAGATATTCCTAGACACGCAACACTAATGCTATTGGGTACACAAAAGAGCTAATCTCCTAGTTTCACTCCCAAAAGACATACAACTGAAAATTAAGGTTGAGCTGCTGGGGAGGGCTCGCTAGCAGAGAGCCGCGATGCCACTAATAACGCCCTTGATGATTTGTTGGCAAGGTTTTCAGTGAATATCCTATAGCGATGAAGAAACTGTAGAAAGATCAAGAATAACTGCTAGGATTCAAGACATCCCCCACTCAAAGCACTGGACGTCAATAAGAACGAGACATTCGATTGAATCTGCTTTTTCGACACTAAGTGAGGCTATGAGAAGCCTACGCGCAAAGAACTCTTGTTCAAGAAGAATAATTCTTTCAATGCTATTTAAGTTGCTCTCGTCTACTTAGAAAAGCTGGAACTAGCTAAAAGATTTGACCTGCTAACACTGGTACTAAACAACCTCCAATTTAAGGATAGAGAATAGATTCACGAAGCATAAAAGTGAAATGTAACCCTTGTAACCACCCTTGCACCAATTAAACCATTAACTCTCCAAGGAGTTAATGGTTTAATTGGTGCATTAACCATAAATTAGAATAACAATCTTTTCCAGTACTCAATTCGCTTAAAAAACTAGTAGAAAGCCATGATCATAATTAAGTTAAACAATTGGGAATAAATTTTTATCAGCATGGTAGCGCATTGATAATATGCCTAACCATGCTGTATCAGCTAATTATTGTCGCTGAATTAATAATAAAATAGTAAATCCAAGAAATAGTATACTCGGTAACATTGCTGCTATCAGTGGGTGAACACCATAGACTAAACTTAAGTTACCAAAACCCTCATTAAGCAGATAAAAAATAAATCCCCCTAAGATACCAATCAATACCCTTACTCCCATTGCCACACTTCGCAAGGGCCCAAAAATAAATAACAGCGCTATTAATATCATAAGAGTAACAGAAAGGGGTGATAGAATTTTCTTCCACATACTTAATTGATAAATTGAGGCTTCTTGACCACTTTCCTTAAGATATTTAACGTATTTATACAGGCCTCTTATTGCTAACGAATCAGGTTCTAGAGAAACTACCCCTATTTTTTCTGGGTTTAGATTGGTTTTCCAATCCATCAATAAATTTTGTGAGCCACTAATTTCTTTTTCATTATTAATCAATGATTTATCTACTTTTGACAATTGCCACTGATGAGTATCAAAATTATACCGACCTGAATCTGCAAAAATAATCGCTTGCAATTTTTTCTGCGCATCAAATTGGTAGATAGAAATTTCTTTTATTTCATTTTTATCAATAACACGCTGAATATGAATAAAATTATTACCATCTTTAGCCCATAATCCACAATCTGTCACCATTAACGATCGACCGACAATTTTTTCAGCCCGATAGTTACGTGCCCACTGCTCTGCTGCAGGTGCAACCCATTCACCAATAACCATTGTCAAAATTACTAAAGGGATCGCAGTTTTCATTACTGACATCGCAACCTGTAAGCGAGAAAAAGCAACCGCCTGCATCACCACTAATTCACTACGAGTTGCCATGGTTCCCAACCCAAGTAATGCGCCTAACAGTGCGACCATTGGAAAAAATACTTCAATATCTCTAGGAATGGTTAATAAAGTAAAAATCCCTGCACTCCAGATAGTATAATCACCATCACCAACTTTTCTTAATTGCTCAACAAATTTAATAATGCCCGATAATGAAACTAACATAAAAAGGGTCATTAAAATCGAGGAGAAAATAGTACGCCCAATATATTTATCTAATACACAAAACATCAGGCGAGTCCTTTATAGAACTTATCACGTAGTCGACGTACGAAAACGGTATCCCAAATATTCAACATGATCGCTAGTAGCAGAAAAGCTGTATTAACTAACCACATTGTTATCCTAGGATCAATTTCACCTTTTTCTGCATTAGAGTGCAGCGTACTTTGTAATAGAAAGAAAATTAAATAAAGCAACATGGCGGGTAAGATACTTAAAACTCGTCCATGCCTGGGATTAACTTCACTTAATGGCACAACTATCAAGGTCATAATAAGTGCTGAAATGACTAATGTTAACCGCCAATGAAATTCTGCTTTTGATTCAACATCTTTTGCTCGCCACAATTGCAACATATCCTTTTGCTCAATTTTATCGCCTGTAACTACCTTTTTTTTATGATCAATTACCGCCTGATAATCTTTAAAATCCGTTATACGAAAATCACGTAATAACGCTGTACCTTCATAGCGAGTTCCCTTATCTAATACCACAATTTGATTACCATTTTTGTCCTCTCGGATACCTCCACTTTCTGCAATCACCACGGAAGGGCGTTGGTTATTAGCCTGGCGTAATTGCGCCATAAAAACGTCACTAAAATTCTTGCCTTTTATATCACTAATATAAAGAACAATATATTGATCTTTGGTGGTTTTAAATTGTCCCTCAACCATACTCATACTGACTAAACTAGGATTGCTTTTCGCATCCGCTAATGCTTGCTTTTGATATTTTGCCGACCAAGGTAATATCCAGGCTACATTTACTGCCGCAATCAGCGCGGTAAATAATCCCAGAATTAAAGCCGCTATCAGTAATACCCGTTTACCTAAGCCACAGGCATGCATAACAGTAATTTCACTATCGATATAGAGTTTGCTATAGGTCATTAACAGCCCGAGAAAGAGACTTAATGGTAAAATCAATTGTGCCATTTCAGGAATTCCATGCCCAAGAAGAGGAAAGACTAAATCGGAAGGAATATTCCCATGAACTGCTAAACTTAATATATTAATTGTTTTTTTACTAAAAAAAATTAAAATTAGGATAAAAAGTATTGCAACTTGACTTTTCAGCATTTTATTAAGTAAATATCGAATTATAATCACACTAATTACACCTATGAAAATTTATTTTTTGCAGCAAACCAGCTAATTTCGTCGTATAGTTTACAGTATATTACCTAGAATATTTTGGTTTTCTTAATGGTTAAGATTTATCATAATGATAAATGGAGCATTAATTATTCATTTAAACCTCAAACAAAATATGCTTAATCGTTACTTATTACTATCCATAAACCATGCACTTAGTTTAACATAAAGCAACTATTTCATAAGGTAAATTTATACTCTTCGTTAAATTTAGTGATAGTATTAATCTTTGTCTTTAAGATTCAGGAGAATGCATGGAGTTTAGTGTAAAAAGTGGTAGCCCAGAGAAACAGCATAGCGCCTGTATTATTGTTGGGGTATTTGAACCTCGCAGGTTATCCCCTATAACCGAAGAACTGGATATGATCAGTGACGGCTATATCAGTGCCTTACTACGCCGCGGAGAATTAGAAGGTAAAATCGGCCAAATGCTATTACTTCACCATGTTCCTAATATATTATCTGAGCGTATTCTATTAGTTGGATGCGGTAAAGAACGTGAACTAGATGAGCGTAAATATAAACAAATTTTCCAAAAAACAATTAATACCTTGAATCAAACCGGCTCAATGGAAGCCGTCTGCTTTCTAACTGAGTTACATGTAAAAAACCGAAATAATTATTGGAAAATTCGCCAAGCAGTAGAAACTGCAAAAGAAACATTATATGTATTTAATCAATTTAAAAATAATAAGAGCGAGCCACGACGGCTATTACGTAAAATTGTTTTTAATGTCCCAACCCGCCATGATTTACCTAATGGAAAGCGCGCTATTCAGCATGGCCTTGCTGTCTCGCTTGGAATAAAATCAGCTAAAGATCTTGCTAATATGCCGCCTAATATTTGCAATGCTGCCTATTTAGCTTCACAAGCCCGTCAATTAGCCGACAATTATAAAAATCTGACTACCAAAATAATCGGCGAAGAACAGATGAAAGAACTAGCGATGAATGCATATTTAGCCGTTGGCCAAGGCTCACAAAACGAATCGCTAATGTCGATTATGGAATATAAAGGAAGTAACGATCCAACGGCTAAACCGATTGTGTTGGTTGGTAAAGGATTAACTTTTGACTCTGGCGGAATTTCTATTAAAGCATCCGATAACATGGATGAAATGAAATATGATATGTGTGGAGCCGCAACTGTTTATGGTGTTATGCGGTTTGTTGCTGAACTAAAATTGCCGATTAACATTACCGCTGTCTTAGCTTGCTGTGAAAATATGCCGAGCGGCAAAGCTTATCGCCCTGGTGATATTTTAACCACAATGTCAGGGCAAACAGTAGAAGTCCTTAATACAGATGCGGAAGGAAGATTGGTCCTTTGTGACACACTAACTTATATAGAACGTTTTGATCCTGATGTGGTAATTGATATCGCAACTTTAACTGGGGCTTGTATTATTGCACTTGGTAATCACTATAGTGGATTAATGTCAAATCATAATCCTTTAGCAAATGAATTACTGAATGCTGCGAAGCAAACAGGGGATAAAGCATGGCGTCTACCTCTGCCTGAAGAGTTGTCTGAGCAATTAGAATCAAATTTTGCTGATCTTGCTAATATAGGAGGCCGTGCTGGGGGTACAATCACCGCTGGCTGTTTCCTAGAACATTTTGCTACTAAATATCACTGGGCACATTTAGATATTGCAGGAACAGCTTGGCAATCAGGAAAAACAAAAGGAGCAACAGGCCGCCCGGTGGCATTACTTGCTCAATTTCTCTTAAATCGTGCTTATATAAGCTGTAACGAATAAAATGCACCAGTAAATTTATAATTGGGTTTTTTAAACAATGCCCTTTTCTATAAAAGTAATGCGATGAAAAGCAACTTTCTATTTAATAGCGGAGCTATCTTTAGAAGTAGAACTCGAAAGGCATGAATCCTTAGCCTATCAGCTAGCTACAGAAAACTGGCGGATAGATAAACGTGTTTTAATTGCTTATAAGAATCAAATACAAGCCGAAAATTAGATAAAATACTTTGGCAAAGAGAATCTTATCAATTTATTCCGCATAATTTAGCCGATGAGAGGGTCCCCCGATGCTATAGGGGGCGCCTGTTGAGTTTTGTTAGCCAACAAAACAGGGTAATCTCAGGAAGAGATATATTGATAAATCTACAATTAACATTTGCAAATTTTGCCATAGCCTTCCATGAAGTGATCGATTTTGTACCTATCGATGAATATTTGAAACAGTTGGCACGTGAACGATATAAAACTTATCGCAATATGGGTTTTAATTTGATCATGGCAGCACCACAAACCACTTAATAAATAACGAAGCAATATGGAAAAAAAACCCATAAATCAAACTCAGTCTGAGCCATCACTCGATAAAACTTATCAACCAGCTGCAATTGAACAACCTTTATATGCACACTGGGAAAAAAATGGCTATTTTATACCACACGGTGACAACACCAAACAGAGTTTTTGTATTGTGATCCCCCCGCCTAATGTCACAGGTAATCTACATATGGGGCATGCTTTTCAGCAAACCATAATGGATACCTTAATTCGCTACCAGCGGATGCAAGGGAAAAACACCCTTTGGCAAAGTGGCACAGATCACGCTGGGATCGCCACTCAAATGCTTGTTGAGCGTAAAATTGCTGCAGAAGAGAATAAAACTCGTCATGACTATGGAAGAGAAGGGTTTATTAAAAAAATTTGGCAATGGAAAGCCGAGTCTGACGCTAATATTTCTCAGCAAATGAGACGACTAGGTGATTCCGTTGATTGGCAACGTGAACGCTTTACTATGGATGAAGGCCTTTCCAAAGCAGTAAAAGAAGCATTTATTCGCCTCTATCAAGATGACCTTATTTATCGAGGTAAACGATTAGTTAACTGGGATCCTAGGCTGCATACTGCTATTTCCGATTTAGAAGTTAAAAATCGAGAAGTCAACGGTTTTATGTGGTATTTACGTTATCCCCTCGCTGATGGGATAAAAACCTCAGCAGGCCAAGATTATCTGGTTATTGGCACTACTCGACCAGAAACCATGCTTGCTGATACTGCTGTGGGGGTTAATCCCGCTGATGCACGCTATAATGATTTAATCGGCAAACAAATTTTACTGCCATTGGTTAACCGTCGTATTCCTATAGTCGGTGATGAACACGCCGATATGAAAAAAAGCACCGGCTGTGTAAAGATCACACCAGCGCATGATTTTAATGACTATGAAGTAGGAAAACGTCACCAGTTACCGATGATCAATATTTTTAATTTCAATGCCCATATCCGACAACAAGCTGAAGTATTCGACAGTGCAGGTAATCCTACCACTATTTATACCACAACAATAATCCCTTCATCCTATCAGGGAATGGAGCGTTTTGCTGCTCGTAAAGCGATGGTTAGCAAATTAGAAAAATTAGGATTATTAGTCGCCATAAAACCGCATCAACTTACCATTCCTTATGGCGATCGTAGCGGCGTTGTTATTGAACCCATGTTAACGGATCAATGGTATGTTCGTACCCTGCCATTAGCAGAACAAGCCATTGCGGCGGTAAAAGACGGTCGGATACAGTTTGTTCCTAAACAATATGAGAATATGTATTTTTCCTCGATGCAGGATATTCAAGATTGGTGTATTTCACGCCAATTATGGTGGGGACATAGAATACCAGCCTGGTATGATAAAACCGGTAATCTCTATGTCGGACATGATGAAGAAGAAGTTCGTCGAGAGAATAATCTTAGTGCTGATATTAGCCTAGATCAGGATCAAGATGTATTAGATACTTGGTTCTCTTCTGGTCTTTGGAGCTTTTCAACATTAGGATGGCCAGAAAATAGCGAAGCATTAAAAACTTTCTATCCAACAGATGTCCTGGTTAGTGGCTTTGATATTATCTTTTTCTGGATAGCCCGCATGATCATGCTAACGATGTATTTCATCAAAGATGAAAATGCCAAAAGCCAAATTCCTTTTAAAACTGTATATATGACAGGCCTAATCCGTGATGAAGAAGGACAAAAAATGTCAAAATCAAAAGGCAATGTCATCGATCCGCTAGATATGATTGATGGTATCTCGCTGGAAGATTTAGTAACAAAACGTACTGGTAATATGATGCAGCCCCAATTAGCTGAAAAAATTGCTAAACGTACCCGTAAAGAATATCCACATGGTATTGAAGCACATGGTACAGATGCTTTACGGTTTACGCTTGCAGCATTAGCATCGACTGGACGAGACATCAATTGGGATATGAAACGCCTTACTGGCTATCGCAAGTTTTGTAATAAACTTTGGAATGCCAGTCGTTATGTTTTGATGAATACTGAAGGACAAGATTGTAGTCAGAATGGTAGGGAAATGACTTTTTCGTTGGCTGATCGCTGGATCATGGCAGAATTTAACCAAACTGTAAAATTATACCGTGAAGCGCTAGACAGATATCGCTTTGATATCAGTACAAATATTTTGTATGAATTTACATGGAACCAATTCTGCAATTGGTATTTAGAACTATCTAAGCCGGCTATCCATAAAGGAAAAGAAACAGAAATTCTGGCAACACGTTATACCTTGATTGAAATATTAGAAAGCTTATTACGGTTAGCACATCCTATTATTCCATTTATTACCGAGACGATTTGGAAACGGGTGAAAGTAGTTAAGGGCATCCAAGAAGACAGTATCATGTTACAGCCTTTTCCAATCTTTAAACCAGCTAAAGTTGATGAAGAAGCACGTTATGATCTAGAATGGATCAAAGAACTCATTATTGCTATACGTAACATTCGAGCAAAAATGAATATCTCACCAGGTAAGCCATTAGATCTACTACTACGTGCTGGTAATCATGCAACAAAACACCGTATTACAGAAAATCTAAATTTTATTAAAGCAATGGCCCGCCTTAGTTCAATTACTATTTTAGATAAACAGCAATCAACATCAGTTGCTATAAGTAAACTGATAGATGGCGCTGAAGTGTTGATCCCAATAGCGGATTTAATTGATAAAGATACTGATCTAGCGCGGCTAGATAAAGAAGCTGGATAAATTAACTAAAAATAGCTGGTATTAAAAACAAATTAGCTAACGATAGCTTTGTCGGCCAAGCACCTGCTGCTTGCTGCTGTTGAAAAAGAGCGTGAGCACCTAGACACCTGCTGGACATTTAGCAGTAAAACAAAAGCTGATTAATCAAAAAGTAACTATTAGCTCACTTTAAATAAGAAACAACACTGCTACATAAGTTTATCAGTGTTGTTAACTGATTAATAGGTATTATCAGCTGATTTATAATCCCTATTCTTTCTATTCTAATAATTTGATTCTAGTGTAGTGGTAATAATGCCTTTAGTTAAACAGCTTTTTCTTCATCAGCATCATAATTAGGACCTTAAAAGAAAGTATCCAGAATCATCGTAGTTAATGCCAATGTTTTCAGTTAATATTATCAATTGTACGAGTTGGTTATCAATTAATTCTGCATAAAGCACAGTATCTCAATAGACATCACAATACATCAATACCACTACTATCTTCAATTTCTAATTCTTCAGCATTGTGATCGTGCACTTCATAACCCAATTTAAATGCCACTATTACCGTTTTTTCAAATAACTTAAAGTCTTTGGCTGAAAAGTGATGTTCTATTTCATAAAAATTATTCAGATCACTACCATCTTCCAATAATTCTTCGATGATTGAATGCGTTTCTGCTCGCTGCTCTTGGCACTGCTTTTTTCTCCAGTAAAAAATTTTCTGTGAAAATTTGCTGTTCTGATAATCCTTTTTTAAATAATATCAACTCTTCAGCTGAAGAGGTACCACTTTATTTCATAAAACACATTAGGATCACTGCTATTTATCGTTACATTTTAACATCCAAATGGGTATCTTCCTTCTGCTCTTTCAATACTTTTTTTTAAACATGTCTGACTCCCTCTCCCTCCGTATTAATATTACACTGACTTTTGCATTCTCCAATAGCCAACGAATGAGAGCTCCTACTATTACAAAAAAGAAAGTTTTATTCAGATTGAATTGGATTTTTATGTTCATGATTTTAATATAACTTCATTATAAAAAATAAGTAAAATTACTGATTTCTGTTTAATGAAACAGCTTCTTACTTATGATTATTTAAGTGAATATCAACAAAAAAGATTGATTAAAAATCAATTTTTAATGGGTAGATAACAAAAAATAAACCATCAATTTAATTATTGTAGAGTTATGCTCATTTCTGGTGTATTGGGTTTCAGAGATGATGGCATATCTCCTGCTTGATTGATTTCGTGAATGATTTCAACAAAAGAAAAATCATATACCATAAAAAAGTCTACCATACAGCTATCCTCGGAAACCAGATATTACCTGTCTTCCCTTATATGAAACTTATCCGTAAAGCTGCCAGGCAGCTCATAGGCACCGCCGTTGAGGCTCAGCTCAAAAGCACACCATGCTAGAATAACATTGCTAAATATAGTAGAATTATGCTGTAATGGTTGGCGCGCAGCTACGCTGCTTTGAGGAAGTTCATGATCTGATTACTCTTTTATACTCTACGATATATTAATTTCTTTAGGAATTTATCCAGATGGCTCGGAATAAATTTTCTAAAAAGCGTAAACCTGGTAAAATCAGTAAAGAGAACGAGAACACGTAATTTCAGGTGTTTAACTCCCTGTTAATCTAAATCACTTTATGATCTCTCTCCAGAAATTAATGATGATAAACCAACTGAATTTTTTATGAGACCCCAAAAAACCCATACAGCAATGTATCCGATTCCTGTTCCTAATTTTTCTTGGCACGCAAGTAATTATCCGCCTATAGTCACAATTATCCGGAGTTTTAAGGAAATCTCTAGGAGAAGTTGATGACACTGTATCTACAAACCGCGGCGCCATGCTGCACTGAGCACGCAAACATGGCATTCTAGGTATCAAAATTTCTATTTTCTGTACCTTGCACACTTATGATCAACAACTCAATCAACATCCGCATGTTCATATCTCCGTCACCCATGGAGATCTATGGATATTAAAGATGCTGTATGAAGGGGTGCTCTTCAAAGAAGAACGGTCGAAGAAATTTGGAAATATGCTCTCATCCAGTTCCTAAAAGGGGCTATAAAACCTGATAAATCCAATGTCTTTTCCCTGAATCTGCTTTAGGCATATATCCGGACTAGGAAAGGAAGCAGTGGCAGCGTTACCTGAAAGCACAGTACGGAGGTTACTGGAAAGTGCAGTTCATTAAAAAGAGAAAAATAGGTGTGCATAACGGGAAATACTTCAGGCTCTACCTTAAACAGCCCTCCCAAAGCAAGGCCATGCTATCCTCGTTAAAACTGCGGTATTTACAGAGAAATAGATGGGGCGGCCCCATTTCGCCTTGTAGATCATTTACTTTAAACACCAAACTATAAGCAGTATCGGCAGCAAAACCTTGAGGCAGGAAGATATTGATCTGACGATATATTAGCTATATTCCGATGAGGCATTCTAAAATGGTAAGTTACTATGGTTTTTATTAAATTTTAAACGAGATACCTTATTACCAAAGCTATATAATGCGCTGGAGATAATGGCTAAAAAAAGCAGAAAAATCTTGGTTCGCCTTTCTGATAAAAGGATTCCTGTGCACAGATTTATACAAATGCATTCTATGTGTCACGACACAGCGACAGGCTACTTTTTATCGACCCTCAGCTTAGCAAACAGGCAACGAACACGAAATTATTATTAAAAATACATAAAATGGAAAAGGAGACTTATTAAGCAATAATTTTAATATTAATATCTTTATATTAATCTATTAGATATATTTAATATACACTTCGATGAAATTTTAACTTACAACAAACCCACCAATAAAACCGATTCTATCTCTTTTTAGGAATAATGAATGGCTTTTTCTTCTTCACTTAAAGAATGATTCAATTTCCTAAGCATGAAGGCTGCCCTTGTTTGTTGACAGGAGTCATGCCGTCGTTCAGCATCTCTTATCACAGCATGACTTCAAGCTCAGGCTCAACGGCCAGTACCTATCAGCTGCTTCTTGCCATTACGGATGAATTCATGCAAGATATCACAGCTAATATCTGCTTTCGCGGATACCTTTATGGTAGACCTTTTCATGGCATATCATCTCTCTGTTGTTGAAGTTATTCATAAAATCAATCATAAGAATACACCACCATCACCAAAACCCATACACTAGAAATAAGGATAACTCAAGAACCGGTACTTCGAGAAAAATAACCCTTCAATCCTATTTAATCTGCTCCCGTTTGCTCAGAAAAGATGGAATCAGCTAAGTAAGATTTCACCTGGTGGTGAGACCATCTGGTTTAGGGCTGGTAAACAACCTCTAATTTAAGGATGGAAAACAGATTCACGAAGCATCAGAGTAGAGTATAGCCTATGACCGCCATATAACAGATTTTCTAATAATTTAGCATCAATGTTTGGTTCTACAATCAGGAAATACCCTGCAATCAGTATTGGGTAGCAGTATTGGGTAGTAAAACTCCATTGCAGTCTATGAAAGATTGCTTTAAAGTTAAAACTGAATTACTTTAAAAACCTTACTCTCTTATGAGAGTAAGATAATTAATGTATAGTATTGGCAAGTAATGTATAGTATTTGTAACGATGTGTTAAAAGCTTACAAAAAAGCTGTCTATTGCTTCAGGTTCAGGTATGCTACAAAAAAAGAATATACTAAAGTAAAGCTCACAATCGTTTTGGTATATCATCATATCCATAGAGATATGATGTTTAAAGATAATAAAAAACCTATGCATGGTTAACTACCACAATTTATAATCCTAATCGGTGCCCTCTACTATGTGTATGTTCTGACGCCGGATGTACAAAAAGTAAAGAAAGTCAAAAATTTCATGATAAGATTAATAAATTATTTTCTGATAGAGAAATAAGGACAGAGGAGAGGAGAATTAGCTTAACGTTATCTTAAAAATAGGCTACAAAACCCCCTAACCAAAATTTATCAAAAATAAATTAACTAATAACTAGATTAAATCCGTTATTGTAAAATGACATTATTTTTATATCAAAATT
The DNA here is from genome assembly GCA_052171895.1 of Arsenophonus sp. NEOnobi-MAG3. Classification (GTDB taxonomy): domain Bacteria; phylum Pseudomonadota; class Gammaproteobacteria; order Enterobacterales; family Enterobacteriaceae; genus Arsenophonus. The sequence continues at coordinate 269,182 of JBQMRN010000001.1, read as the reverse complement.
AAATATAATATATTTTAGTTAATTTTCATACGATTTTCATCGTTATTTAACAGATAAAGTTAATTACAATTTATAATTCTCCGGCTTTTCTTCCCGGGTTCGAGTTGCGCCAGGATATATTTTTTGTTGCACCTCGTAATAGGTTATCACTGGCTATATTAACTTGAACTTGAAAGGGTGGAAATGGTAGCGTAATCCCATGTTGTGCAAAACCAAGTAATATATTTTGATGAACTTCATGGCGAGCCGGCATCCTGTGCCCCATTTCTGCCGCATAGAAACGTAATTCAAAGATTTGAATACCTTGTTGTAAATCAACTAGGTATACTTCAGGTGCCGGGTTAGTTAAAATCATCGGTGTTTTCTCAGCGGCAGTTAGTAATATCTGACTGATATTAGCACTATCTATATCAGCGTGTGCTGGAATGGTTAAAACAATACGAGTAATAGTATCGGATAAGGACCAGTTAATAAATTGCTCGGTAATAAAGGCTTTATTAGGAATAATAATTTCTTTGCGATCCCAATCTGTTAAAGTTGTTGCTCTCGTGTTAATTTTTGTAATACTTCCCGTTAAGTCACGAATAGTGACGGTATCACCAATACGAATTGGTTTCTCAAACAAAATCATTAAACCAGAAATGATATTTGCAAAGATTTCCTGTAGCCCAAAGCCAAGTCCAACACCCATCGCAGCAATTAACCATTGTAATTTTGACCACTCAATACCAAGCATGGAAAATCCAACTAAGCTACCTATAAGCGCAATAGTATATTTAGTCAACGTTGTGATTGCATACCCTGTTCCCGGTGTTAAATCAAGGTGTTGTAATAAGGCGAGTTCCAATAATGCCGGAAAATTTCTAATTAGTTGTGCAGTAATTATAATAATAAGAATAGTAATAAATAACGAGCTAAGGGTAATCGGTTGAATGGTATCTACATCATTCACAGTGGTAGTTACATTCCAAAGCTGGATATTTTCCAGAAAAGAGAATGCTGAGTGTAGTTCAGACCAAATTAAAATCAGTGAGACTAACGCTATCATGGTGAGAATAGAGCGCACAAGACCAAGAGATTGTGCACTGATTGTATCTAAGTCAATCGTACTTTCTTCTATATCGACTAAACCTTCGCCACTACTATTAATATTATTGTCACCTTCATCTTTTGCCCGTTGAGCGAGAATATCAGCACGACGCTGCTTTGCTCTTTCAAAAGCAATTTTACGTCGTTGGATAGACATCCAGCGGCGGATAATATGATAAATAATCAGTAAGAAAAACCATATTGCAACAGAGGTTTCCAGCCTGGCTAAAAGTTCTTGAGATGTCGAAAGGTAACCCAATAGTGCAGCAACCGCAGAAAAAATTGGCGCTATAATCAATAATAACCACAATATATTGCTAATTGCATTCTCACCAGAGCCGTGGCGATCTAGATAAAGTGGTACGCCTACTCGTTTGAGGTTATGTGTAATCAAACTTAATGCAATAGAGAGTAATAAGAAGCATAGCCTGCCTAAGCTTGGGGCAAATTCACGGTCATTATAATATTCAAACGTAATCAAGGCCATCATCAATGGTACTATGACAAAAATTGATAATTGATAGTAACGCATAGCCTTTTTCACGTTTTCTTCTAACCAGCCAAAATGGGAAATAAACAATCCGTTTGGAAGTGCAAAAGTAGCACTAATCATAAAAACCCATAAAACTGGTGTTGTCGCTCTCACACCAGAACCAATAGCAGTTGCCATTGGAAATTGCCAGGCGTTTTGTAGACCGTAACCAATCGCTGACCATAAAATAGGTAAAGGAAGTGCGATCAAAATAGACCAAAATACGGTTCGTAAGGTTAGAGCAAAGCGATCCTGAGTTACTTTACCAATACGTGTACTAGAGCGAAGAAGAAAATTATTATAATGCTGATGTGTACTAATACTAAAAATAACGATAGCAACAGCAGCAAGCAGGTATAGAAAACTATCCTGGCCAGCGAAGATAACTTTAATTGCACCACTGAGTTGAGATAAAGTATCTAATGATAGTAAGCGAGTTAGATCTTTTACTATTCTAATTGGATAGTTGAGACTTATAGGATCGGTATCCGCAATCCAGAACATATAACGATGAGTCGCATCTTTGATATCTCTTAATACATCGGTTAACTGGGTTGCTGAGACGTAGAGCTTGGTTAATTCCAATATTTCACTATCATAACCAGAAATTATTGAGCTTAATAATTCTTTTCGAGTTTGGATAAGTGAGTCATAAATTTGTGTTTGTTCTAACGTCAAATTTTTTATTTCAGCTTGCTTTCCCTCGTTCTCTTTATTATTAGAATTAAGATTTTCCAACATATCTTGATAGTTAAGGCGATCAACCCGTTTATTGATGATTTCTCTGTCAATTTGTTGATTTTTGGGAATTTCTGGCAAATGGTATAACTGTGCACGTAATGCTTCACCCAAAGTAGTTGAACCGCTTAACCATTGAGCCTGCTCACGAATTGTCCCAAGCGCTTGACGAACAGTTAATATATCACTGGAAGTCTGGCGTTGCCTTTGTTCAATATCATTTATTCTGTATGCTTGTTCATTAAGTCGTTGTGATAATTTACGATTTAGTTGTAATTGTACTGTTAAAAATTTAGGAAGCTCTCCTCCTTGAGCAGCTAACATTTCCGTGTGTTTAAGCGCCAATTGTGCTTTCTGTTGGCGCTGAAAGTTTAGATTGCTTCGTAATTCTTGAAGCTCTTGATCGATTTGCTGATAACGTTTTTTAAAAAGCTCAATGCGTAAGCGAGCGATTTCTTGGCGATTATTAGCTGAAAGCTGTGCTATTTCGAGTTCATTTGTCTTCGCTTTTCTTGCCGCAACTTCTGTTTGTGCTAGGTTATATTGTGCTTCAGCTAAAGGAGAAACTGGAATATGCAGCGATTGTAGTCTTATAGTTGAGTCAGAAAGCAGACGGCGAGCCTCTAATAATTGTTGGGGTAATGTTACAAGAGAGTCGCTGATTTCACGATTTCTATCTTGTTCTTGCTGAATTTGTCTGCCTTGCTCAAGTAATTGACTACTAGTCTGAACAATACGTTGCTCGAGTTCGAGGATAGTTATATTGGTTGGTATACTAACTATTTTATTGCTTTCAATGATAAATTGTTGTTGTAATTCTTTTATGATTTTAGGGAAATCATCAATTGCTTTTTGATAAGCGCGGGTTTTTTTCTCTGATTCTTGCGCCTCTGATAACCAATTTAGGGCAAGTTGTAATGCCTGAATAATTTCTACATTTTTTAAATTTTTATTTACTTCAAGTTGTTTAATCTCTTTTTTTATTTGCGTTTCATCAAGATTAATTGCTGAAAATATAGGTATCGTGATGAATAAGAGACTAAATAGAATGCCGATGACGACTATCAGGCGCACAATATAATTCCTTATATAAAATTATTTAAATCCATCAATTAAATTTTATTGATTGGTCTGTTCCTCAGTATTTGAATAAAATAATTCTGCTAATAATTCCCCTACTCGAGTGACAGACCCTGCCTCTAGAGCAGAATTAAGTTTGATATGGTTTAATTTAAATAAATTAATAACAGTTGAACCAAGTTTGAATTTCCCCATTTCTTCACCTTTTTTCAGGTAAACTGCGCCTGACTTATCTTTTTCTGGATAATTCCACTGTTTGATAATTCCTTCCCGTTGATCATTGACGCAGCCACACCAACTAGTATTGATGCTGCTAACAATTATTGCACCTATTAGAATTTGTGCTATTTGTCCAAATGAGGTTTCAAAAATACAGATTAGACGTTCATTACGAGCGAAAAGATTAGAAACGTTTTTTGCAGTTAGTTGATTAACAGAAAAGAGATCACCAGGAACATAAATCATTTTAGTTAGTAAACCATCACAAGGCATATGGACACGATGATAATTACGTGGAGATAAGTAAGTAGTTACAAACAACCCATTTCGAAACTGATCGGCCAGTATATAATTACCTGCTAGTAATGCCTCTAAACTATAAGAATGACCTTTAGCTTGTAGGATCTGATCATTCATGATTAATCCTAATTGGCTTATTACACCATCGGCAGGTAGAGCAAGTTGATTACTGCCTGCAACAATAGGACGAATATTTTCTTTTAAGGGTCGAGTAAAAAATTCATTAAAAGTGGCATAAGCGGAAAATTCACTTTCTTTAGCTTCTGCCATATCAACTTCATAAAATTTAGCAAAAAGCTTAATCATTAATTGAGTAAATCCAGGCAATTTTTGATTTGCAAGCCAACCTGCTAATTTTGTTAACCCTTGTTTTGGCAATAGATATTGTAATTTTATCTTTATTTTTTCCAGCACATTAACCTCTAATCTGATCCTAATATCATTGGTTTATAATCAAAAAAAGATAGTCATTGTACACCTATACTTTTTATGAATTCAAAAGTAATGTTTATAACTATTTATTATCTATAAAAGATCCAGGTGGTTTTATTTGTTCCATGCTTGCTAAAATTCGATGATAATTTTCAAAATATAATTTATTATTTTATAGCGATTACCACTTATTGTAATGCACATCCAGGATCATCTAAATGCTTATAATCACGAAATTTAGAGTATCCAAAATGTTGCCTGAATTCGACAAATCTTTTAATTATTTGTTCCTTTGTCAGATACCATAATCCAAACTTACATATGCCCAGTGAATCGATAAGATCTTTTCCTTTAGCGAAATGGTAAAGACGTACTGTTGTATGTTGGCCTAATCCTGAATTATTAGATACTTGATTGATTAAGATTTTTCTTCATTATCAGCTAATAAGTTATTAATTAATCTGGATTTAGCAACACCAGATTGCTAGAGAAAAATAAATATTTTCTTATAAAGATCTCAATTAGCGTATTTCTTCTTTCATTAGGAAGACTAGAGACCTCTAAAACTATATAGCTAATATTATGATAAAGTTTTATTAATTTACTTATCTATTTCCTATGTTCTTTATTGAGCATGTCAATTTTATTTAAAATAATAATTGGAGCAATATTAAGTATTTCGGAGGCAACTAAATAACAATTAATAATATTTAATGATAATTTTACTAAAATTGTTAAGACAATGATAGCATTGGTTGCCTATCAGGCCTAATTTTACCATAGTAATCTTAGCAAGTCAAGAAGGATATTCATTCATAGATTGCTTCTATGACATCATTAACTTTTATATTAGATTCCTGACATAGCCCAATGGGGCCAAATAACACGATCACCTATGACTAATGAGTAGATTGTTCAGCGAATATCGCAAGCAGCGTTGAATGCCACCTTTATTTATCTCAATATCTAAATGTTGAGATAAACGGCTAATAAGTAACCCATTCTGGGGAATACACCAAGCTGATTATCATCAATATCTTCTTGAGATTATTTTTAGCTTAGTTTGATGGTTTGCCTCCATTCTCTGTTCTTGCCCTTTGATAAATTTCTTTTTAACCATTTGACATCACTAGTTTTATTGGTGTATTGATTAAATTCATTATCAAAGGTTATCGTAATTGTACTTTTAAGTAGCTATCATACACTAAATATTCATTCTATTAGTTTAGAAGAGTTGTGCTCATTTCTGTTGTATGGGGGTTTAGAGATATTAGCGTATCCTGCTGATTGATTTTATGAATAATTTTAACAATAAAGAAATGATATAGCATAAAATCTACCATAACTACTGGTATCCGCTAAACCAGATATTATCTTTGATGCCCTTGCATAAACTCATCCTTAATGGTCCCCAGATAGCTGATAATCACCGCCGTTTGCGGCTGAGCTAAAAGCCATGCTATGAGAACATGCTAAACGCCATCTTGTCGATAAGCTTCTTCAATATGCCCATCTCCGTAACGCTTATTTGCAACAGTGAACTATACAGACTAGTAATTGGCGATGTTGAGATTAAAGTGGCTAAAGTTAGGGGAGATCATAGTGGCAACGGAATATACTTCAATAGCTTGCTAGCGTCTTGTCTGAAACATGCAAAAAGCGGCGAAGAATTTTCTACTATGGCTGTTAGCTGCAAGGGGCATCTCTGCCTCATCTGTGATTTTAGAAAGCTCGATCTATGGTTGTTAGGCGCAGCCGCCCCCTTCTTGGTGAAAAAGCACATGGTTTTTCTGGAGTACCACCCATCAAAGACTGAAACAGCAATGGCTTGAAGAGCACAGGCAATGGATGGTACGCATGCGTAATTTAAGCAATATGCGCTACGTTTATTTCTTGGCCAATGGTATAGACAGTCCTGTCAGGCAAGATAAGGAATCGCCTTTGTTTGCTTGTTATTATTGGCGTCACTGAGCATGAACGTAAAGAAGGTAATTGCGGTCGAAGATGCTTATCGAGACTCAGAAGCGAATTGACCCAAACTTCTTAATAGCCTGGCCCTCCTAGCTTAACTGTATCTCCCAGGCTTGCTACGTGAGACGGTGCCATTAGTTTTTGAAATGCAATGGCAAAATATTCCTGGATACACGCAGCACCAATACTGTTGGCTAGATAAAACAGCTAATGTGCTGCCTTCATGCCCTAAAGGCATGTAACAAAAAGTTAAGACTGAGTTGCGGAGAGGTTCTGAGTAGCACAGAGAGGCCTGATGCCGCTAATAAAGCCCTTGATGTTTTGTTGGCAAGGTTTTCAGCTAAGTATTCTGAAGTGATGACTAAGCTGAAGAAAGATCAAGAAGAACTGCTGGCATTCTACAATTTCCCGTCAGAGCACTGGGCATCAATAATAATCATGAAACCAATTGAATTGACTTTTTTGACAGTAAGACTACGAAAGCCGACACGTGCAAGAACTATAGTTCAAGAAAAACAACCCTTCAAGGATATTTAAGCTGTTCCCGTCTGCTCAGAAAAGCTAGAACCAGCTAATTGGATTAACCTACTTGGAAACCTCATGCTTGGTGGTAAACTCCATCCAGTTTAAGGATGGAGAACAGATTCACGAAGCATTAGATTGAAACATAGCTTAACCAGCATACACAAGATTTACTAATAACTCGTTTAGAACGTAACATAGGATGTAACATGATAAATAATAAGAACAATTTAATTTGGATAGATTTAGAAATGACGGGATTAAATCCGGAACAGAATCGTATTATTGAAATCGCAACAATCGTCACTGATTCCAATCTAACTATTTTATCCGAAGGGCCTCTGATTGCCATTCATCAATCAGAGCAAGAATTATCACTTATGGATGACTGGAATGTTAAAACTCATACTCGAAGTGGACTGATTGATAGAATTAAATCCAGTCAATATGATGAAAAAAAAGCAGAATTAGCCACAATTGCATTTTTAGAAAAATGGTTACCTATGGAGGTTTCACCTATTTGTGGTAATAGTGTTGCTCAAGACCGTCGTTTTTTATTCAAATATATGCCTAAGTTAGAAAAATACTTTCATTACCGTTATTTAGATGTAAGTACATTAAAAGAGCTAGCTAGTCGTTGGAAACCTGATATATTGCCAGGGTTTACAAAAAAAAATACCCATCAGGCTTTAGAAGATATAAAGGGATCTATTGCAGAATTAGCTTATTATCGCCAACACTTTATCAACCTTTAAATCATGTTATTATCATGCTGATTATGAGTGATTTTCTTTTTTAATCAGCAATAAAGATTAAAAATATATTTTATATAGCAGAGAATACTTTTCTGTTCAATAATTTTTTCCTATAATTCCGCCACCGTGTGCGCCACCACATCATAGGATTTGTTATAAATATACAAGAATAGCTCAGTTGGTAGACACCACTACTTTTGGAAGGTGGTCTGTGGAAGAAAGGAGGTCTCGAGATTAAGTCTCGTATCCCACTCCAAATTCTCTTTTTATAGTGATTAGCATAAAAGCCTATGATATAATTTATTGTTTTATATGTTTTATATTCTTTTAGTTTCTTAGTTTCTCAAAGTTTAGTACTAATTTAGACTTATATTTGTTGGTAATTTTCTGTTTTAGATTTTATTTAATTATAAGAATTAAATTTTTTGGAGTTATTCGCAAATCTGGTGTATGACGATTAGGGCTTCCCCATTCGCTTTTGATGCTTAGTGAATCTATTCATGCTTAGAAAATTAAATTGCTCTTTATCTTTAAGAGAAGATAAAAAGCCATCTCTTTTTCCTAAAAAGAGATGGAATAGGTTTATTGGATCTATTGTAAGTTAAAATTTCATTAGAGTGTATATTCTCTGACCTAATGCACTAATTTTAGATATATTAACCCTAGGTTAAGCTTAATAACCTTCGTTTTTCCCATTTTATACATTCTTTCTAACAACAAATTCATTACCTGTTTAGCGAGCTGAGCGTCAATAAAAAGTAGCCTGTCGCCAAATAGAATACATTTGTAGGGATCTCTGTGTGCAGGAATCAGTTCATCAGAACGGATCGACACCTCCCCTCTATCCCTCCCCATATTTTTTTACGAGCCGTCATCTCTAGCGGCTTTATACACCTTCAGTAATAGTTTCTCTCGTTTACGATTCGATAAGAAACCATAATTAAGCCACAATCTTAAAATGTCTTGCTGGAATATAGTTATATAGCGCTAGAGGTATTTCACGCTATCCCATTCCCTCTTTCGTTTTTTTAACGAAGTATACTTTGCAGTAACCTCCGTAGTGTCACTCAGGTAATGCTGCTACTCCTTTTCTATAGGAGATATGACCACAATACCAGAAAAACTCCTGGGATTTATCAGATCATAGCTCATAGCTGTGACGAATGAGGCGGAATAATAGCTTCTCGCCTTGCTAGATTTGTTCAACTTTTTTTTTGAAGAATACCTCAACGCCATACAACATGTTTAATATTCAAAACCCTCACATGTAACTGAGAGATGAAAATGTGGATATTGATTAAGTTATCGATCATAAGTCTGCAAGGCAAAGAAGATACAAATTTTGTTAGCCTTTTCCGTGCTAACTGCAGTATAGCTCCGGTATAGGTGAGAAACATGGCGTTTAGTTGCGGTCAATTTTTTGAGAAAATGCTAAAAAAAAGGGGGATACTGAAAATAATATATTGCTAGTTAGAATCAAGCAAATATGAACTTGCTATGCTGCTACTCCTCCCTGACTTTGAAACTGCATAAACTGCAGCCTTTTGACTTATAGCTTTAGCAAAACGACGGTAGAACCATTCAGGAGAGAGGGGACAGCAGTAACAGCAAAGACCCTCATCGCGCGCCACATACAAGGCGAGAAGACCAAACCCACATGGCACAAGTTTGCCGCAGGTAAACATTCGTTCGACATATAGAAGTATCTACAAGTTGACACCTTTACTTTATTTTTAAGAAAATTATTTAGCCCTCATCAATGCTGAAAAGCAGTTTAGTTTTGCTGGGGGATCCATCTGAGTAAATTATCATCTTGGTATCTTAGAAATCCTCATCCTGTCCGCATTCGTCAGGTCTATCTGCCCGTTATTTTTGTGTTTGTCTAAAGTAGCGATAAAGACGGAGATTATCCCTAGTTCCCTATAGATAATAAATCCATCGATAAGCATATTTTCAGTCATTGCCCCCTCAATCCAGTTGTATCCGGTGTCATCAAGCTTGGTCTCCTTGGCATGTTGCTTAAAGTCTCGGATAATCGTGATTAAATTGGATAATACTTTCTATTAAAAATGGAGAGAGAGTCTGACATATTACTTTCTGACCTTTTTTTGAGTATCCTAAAAAATTCAGTCGGTCTGTCATGATTAATTTCAGGAAGGAGATTATAAAGCGCTTTGGATAAACAGGCGATGTAATACCTGAAGTTGCGTGTTGTCTTCCTGATTTATACCAGGTTTACGCTTTCTAGCAGATTATTTCGAGCCATCTTGATAAATTCCTGAAAAATTAACATATTGCAGAGTATAAAACAATAATTAGATCATGAACTTCCCAAGAAGTAGCATACCTGTGCTGCTTACAGCCTAGTGACACCTAGGTTCTCCATCCTTAAATTTGACGTTGTTTAGCAGCAGAGGTTACAGGTCAAATTCCCTTAGCCTATTCTAGCTTTTCTGAGCAAACTATAGCAGTTAAATAGCATTGAAAGGATTCTTTTCTTGAACCACAGTTCTTCTGTCGTTAGCGTCGTAGCCTCAGTGCCGCAAAAACTGATTCAATCGGATTCATCGTTCTTATTGATGCCCAGTGCTCTCTGAGGGGAAGTCGGAGAATACCACTAATTCTGATACTTCCCTGAAAACCTTGTCAACAAAACATCAAGGGCTTTATTACCAGGATCGCAGCTCTCCTTCTACAGCTCAGCCTTAACTTTCGATTACATGCCTTTTGAGAGTAAAGGCTAGCACACTAGCTGTTTTGTCTACACAAGCAAGAGTTTGTGCTGCATGTCCGGGAATATCTTTGCCATTGCATTTCAAAAACTAAGGGCAGCGTCTTCCGTAGCAAGCCTGGGAGATACGGTTAAGCTAATAGCGCCAGGCTATTAAGAAATTTTGATCAATTCGCTTCTGACCATCGATAAGCATCTTCGACCGCAATTACCTCCTTTACGTCCATGCTCAGTGAGATCGATGCTGACAACCAGCAGAGCAGGCAAAGGCGATCATCTTGCTAAAGATGACTGTATATTCGCCATCAGCCAAGAAATAAATGTAACTCGTATCACTTAAATCATGAAGGTAGCAATTGTCTATTCTCTTCAAGCCATTGCTATTTCAGTTTGCTGATTGGTATATTGACGAGAGAGGATGTACTTTTCCACTGAGAAGGGCACCAGAGTTTCGTGAAAATCACCGGAGGATATGCCTAGCAGGTACAGGCCATGGTAGGAAGTCTTCGACGTTTTTGCACGCTTCAGATAAGGCAGTAGTAAGAAGATGTTAAAGCATATTCCGTTGCCGCTGCGGATCCATGACTTTAGGCACTTTAATTTCAACATCACCAATAGCAATCTATATAGTTCACTGTAGCAAATAGCTGTTATAGACCGAGGCATGATGCCAGCGTCTGTCGACAAGGTGGCATTCAGCATGTTGTCACAGCATGACTTCAAGATCAGCCTCAACAACGGTGGCTATCAGCTACCTTGGCAGCATTACGGTGATGAGTTCATGCAAGGAACACAGGTGATATCTAATTTCACGGATAGCTATATGAATGGTAAAATTTTTACGACATATCATCTCTCTGTTGTTTAAATTATTCACGAAATCAATCAAGCAGTTGCTAGGTACGCCAGCATCTCTCCAAAACCTCATATACCAGAAATGAGCATAACTCATTCTATTTCACTATGATAAAATCGTTTATTCTTAGATAGCAGATTAGCTACTGAAAGAAGTCACAGTCTTGATTAAGAGAGTCAACAATTATATAGATAGTCAAATAATATTTATTTAAAAAATCAGATATATATAACTTACAAAATCATATCTGGTAGTCATAAAATTAATTCCCAAAATTTTTAAATAGCTATCACGTTACAGTCATTTACTTTATTAGTAATATCAGTGAAATGAGTAATGTGGTGTCATTCTTAGCAGGGAATTTATTTTGGTATTTAAAATAAATTGTACGTGAGTTGATATTATCATTTGGCTATGTTAGCAAAGGTTGTTGGTAGAAATCCCTTATACTGTATGAAGGATTTTCGATACAGCGTTTACCATAAAAAAAAGCAAATACTCTCATACATATCAAAAAAACTCTTTCCTAAATTAGCTTGGTGATAATCTATCGGATTATGTTACTTCATGCATTGAAGTAACTCATTTCATTTTATTCTGCCCATATTATCACAGTAAACATGTTATCCACTGGCAAAACTAGATCACAAGGATAAACTAGTTTAGTTATCTGCGATGTATGTTGAATAGGTTAGCTTTACGGGAGTCAATAAAACAAACAGGCATTAATTTGAAAACAGCCTCTAATGGCATCACCTACTCACTTGCTTCAGCGACGAGAGGCAACATAAATCTGCTAAGTGGTATTCTTAAACTCAACGAAACAGTTTTCTTTGAACCCTTTAAAGTGAAGGGTTATATCCCCCCCACACATAGGAAAGATAGAAAATACGAAAGATAAGAAGAAAAAGGAAAGAACGAATTGTGGTCTTAATTGCCAGAGATCGACAGGGTATTATATGTAAGCGATGAGATTCTTGAAGAGTTTAATGCAGGGTATGTTAGCTGTTTTTTTGAGCTGATCATCGATAAAGAGTCCATCCTTTGCTTAGATGGAGCTAAATAGTATAAAATCTTTACCAGCGAGAATAAAATTAGTTATATTGGCTAAATAAGCTTGGATAATCATAGAGTTATTGGTAAGGAATTCCACATTCAAAATATGAAGAGATATATCAGCTGATTAAAAAGATGGCTGAGTAAATTCCATAGTGTAGGGTGGTTTTATTTAGCAAATTATCTGGCCTGAAAAATTGTTTGAAACCACAAAAATTGAAATACAGCCGTGGTGGAGGAGGTACTGCCAACATAGCCGATTATTTACATTAATCTTAGAAATTTTATGGCTAAACTACTCATTTCTTAGTTAAGATAGAATAATAACTTATTCATTTACAATTGAATTTTTGTATGGCAGTCAGTTTATTACTTTGTTGCACAGAGTTATCCACAGGCAAATGCATTTTTTTATCACTATGACTATTGATGCTTCTTTTTATAAAGAGAATGTAACTTATTAAAAATATTTCTAAAAATATTTATATTTTTAGATGATTGATCATATGATTATTTTTTATAATCAATGCATTTTTATTTTATACACAAGTAAAATTGAAGTATCTTCTCTATAAAATATTGTTGTTAATAACCAAATATTTACGCGCAAATATCTTTATTTTATAAAGTTTTTACTTATAATAATAACTATCATTTTATCAAAATATTTCAAGGTGTAACACACCTAAGGCAATATAACATTTTTAATAGCGGATAGTCACCTATATCTAGATATAATATAGCGCCTGCTTAGTTGATGTAAAAAAGCTTCTCTCAACCAAATAATATTAATCGTTTAAGACAAAAATATTATTACATCCAGGATATGGATAGTATGGTTTTTGAATAATTCAGATTTAACTTTGAACAAATCTTTTATAGACTGTTATGTAGTTTTACTACCCCATACTGATGGGGTATTCGATTGTACAGGCAAACATATCGATACAAAGTGATCTCAAGCTCTTAACAAGAATTGAAATGATGGCTTTTTGAAGCCTACTTTCTATAAGCCCATTAAATCGCTCAACCATATCATTCGTTTGAGGATACATAAGTGAGCTAAATCGCTGTGCTATATCAAGCTCTCTACACAATCTGTCGAATTTATGTTTTCCGGTGGCTAAACGTTTTTGAAGACCAAAAGGCTGTCTCTAAATTCTTTGCCATTATCTATAAGTACCCGATGGGTAGTCATGGGAGGTACTCGGTTAAGATCACGTAAAAAGCGTTGAGCTTTGGCTGCGGTCTTAGTCTTATAAAGACGGATAAAAATCCATCTATGGCTAAGCTCGCGATATCTATACCTATAAAAAGATAACGTAGTGAAGTTTTGTTTGGCATTTGCGGAAGATATTTCACATCTATCTACAGATAACCAGGCTCGTAGGTTTTAAAAGGCTTTATGGTTCACTTCGCTGATTCCTCTTGTCTCATTTCACGCAAATTCCTCACTCAGTGCCTGCGTAAATAGCGATCCAAATCAGATTAAGATACAAATGTGGTTCAGGAATTTGCGTACGACTGCTAGCAGATCGTCAAGCGAAAAAATGTTTTTTTGCATGAAAACCTCTATGACTTCCTGAATGGGAGACAGTGTTATGGCGCAAGCGATAGTGGGATATAGCTTTAATCATCAAGCTATCTTGGCAAAGATTATTAGTAAAAATTACTTATACTTATACTGTATGAAAGATTTTTGCTACAGAGATTGCCATGAAAAACCAAACAATCATACAAATCAAAAAAACTCTTTTCTTACTCTCTGCCAACATAAACCTGCATCTTATTAGTTGGCTCGGCAACAGTCTACCGGATGATGTTGATTCATCCATTGAAGCAACTCATTCCATTTTAGGAGAAAAGAAAAGGAAAGAATAAATCGTGAGATCTTCATCGCCCGAGATCAAGAGAATCATTTTAGCAATAAGATTTTTAAAAATTTAATACAGAGTGTCTTAGCTGTTTTCTTAAGCCGATCATCGATAAAAAGTTCATCTTTTTCTTGGATCGAACTAAATGATACGAAACCTTTGCCAGCAAGCATGAAATTACTCACCATCCGCCTAATAAGGTTACATAATTAGAGAGTTTTTGCTAAAAATTATATATTTAAACTGTGAACAGTTATATCAGGTGATTAAAAGGATAGCTAAGTAGATTCCATGGTGTAGATGGTCATTTTATTTACCGAATTATCTAGCCTGGAGAAAATTGTTTAAAAGCACAATAATTAAAATGCAGACGTGGCTACATATTGCTCTGTGAAGTTATTAGCAAATCTGGTGTATAACGGTGGTCAAGGATCAAGCTATGCTCCGCGCTCTGGATACTTCGTGAATCTGTTTTCTATCTTTAAATTCTACGTTGCTTACCAGCAAAGGATCAGCAGTGGAAATTCCCTTACTTAGCCGGTTCTAGCTCTTATGACCAGACGGAAGCAGGTTAAATACCATTGAAAGGATTGTTTTTAAACCACAGTTCTTCGCGCCTCGGCTTCCTACTCCTACTTCTCACTGTTGAAAAGGCTATTCAATCGAATTTGTCGTTCTTATTGACATCTAGTACTTTGACTGGAAGTCGTAAAATACCACCAATTCTGATACTTTCCTGAAAACCTTCCCAACAAAACATTAAAGGCTTTATTAGCATTATCACAACTTTAACAATTTTCTTTTGCATGCCTTTTGGGAGTCAAGCGAACATATTAACTTTTTTTGTACCCAACAGCGTTGGTGCTTCATATCTAGAAATATCTTTGCCATTACATTTCAAAAACCAATGGCAGGATCTCCTGTAGCAAGCCTGGAAGATACGGTTAATCCACTTTTCTAGAAGACCATTGAGAAGTTTAGCCAAGTTCGCTTCTAATTCTCGATAAGCATCTTTGCCCGCAATAACTTTCTTATATCTATGCTCAGTGATGCCGATAATAACCAAGCAGGAAAAGGCGATCATCTTACCTAACATGACTATATATGGCATCGGCTAAGAAATAAAGGTAGCGGATATTGCTTAAATTACGAAGGCAACATTGCCTGTACTATTCAAACCATTTCTGTTTTAGTCTGCTGATGCTCCTCTACTGGCAGAGAGATCATCTGCTTTTTTATCGAGAAAGCCATCGCCCACAAAGATCTTCGTAAAAATCAGCGGGGGGGTTAAATATATCTAGTAAGTATAGCTATGGTAGCAACTCTTCGATACTTTTTGCATGCCTCAGATAAGACGGTAGTAACAAGATGTTGAAGCATATTCTCTTGCAATGCGGATTCCCTGAAAATCTTAGGCACTTTAATCTCAACATCACCAATATCCGTCTGTATAGTTCGTTCTGGTGAATAATCGTTACGGACAAGACTGCATAAATCCAGCCTCCATCGACAATGGAGCGTTCAGCATGTTATCCGAAGCATGGCTTCAAGCTCCGCCTTAACAGCGCGGTGGCTATCAGCTACGTGGCACTATTACGAATGAGTTCATGGAAGGAATCACAGGTAATATTTAGTTTTACGGATACCTGTTAGAATAGACTTTTCATGAGATATCATCTCTCTCTTATTAAAATTATCCACGAAATCAATCAGCAGGAGATAACAGCAGCATCTCCAAAACTAAATACACCAGAAATGAGCATAAGTCGCCTCTCTACCAGCAAAGCAACTATCTTTGCTAAAGATAGCCTAAGATTAACATTAAATATCGCTATACTATTCGGTAAGTAATAGTATTTATTGATATATGATTATGAATTTAAATTATCAACAAAAAATTGTAAAAGTGGCAATATTTTCATGAAAGAACTTATATTATTGCTTGCTAATAAAAAAGCGACAATAGCTTTAGGGCATCGTTTAGCTCATTTTTCTAAGCAAGGTTTTATTCTTTATTTATATGGAGACTTGGGTGCGGGAAAAACGACTTTTTGTCGTGGTTTTTTGCAAGGTTTAGGTTACCAAGGACATGTAAAAAGTCCAACTTACACTTTAGTTGAACCGTATTTACTGACTCCTAATTCAGTTTACCATTTTGATTTATATCACTTAACTGATCCTGAAGAACTTGAGTTTATGGGTATCCGTGACTATTTTGATTTGCAGGCTATATGTTTAGTGGAGTGGCCAAAAAAAGGTGAAGGGATGTTACCATTCCCTGATCTTGAACTCTATCTATCATATGATAATAATAGAAGACAAGTACGACTTGTCGCGTTATCAACATATGGGGAAATGTTATTAGAAAAATTCTCATAATAGGAATAGTAATCATGGTAACGATTTCGATAATTAATATAATAAAAAGATGGGAAAATCATGTATTCCTATTATTAATGACAATCATATTACTTAACAACTTATTCTTATCTAATACAGAGGCTGTAACTTTATCCAATATTTACGTCAAAAATAATTTATCCGATGCAAAAGTTATTTTATACTTTACTGGAGATAATCCAGAGTACCGTTTTTTTTCACTTCATGAACCTGAGCGTTTAGTTATTGATTTTCATCAATCTGATCAGATATCTAGATTACCCATGAAATTTATAAAAAACAATTCAATTAAAGGAATTCGTACTAGTCAACCAGCTAATAGTCAGTACCAACGGATTGTTATCGAATTGAGAAATGCAATGAAAGCAAGTGCGGTGGTTAAACAAATAAATCATCACTATCAAATACTTTTTACCTTAAAGAATAGTCGTGATGTGGAGCCCTCACACCCTCAGATATCTCAGTCAGCTACTGAAGTAAGCAATAAATTGTTATCAATGAATTCACTAGCTAAGAAAAAATTAGCCAATTACTCTCCAATCCCATCAATATATAAAAATTTATCTAAAGGTACTCGGCAAGTTATCGTGGCCATTGATGCTGGACATGGTGGTAAAGATTCAGGCGCAATTGGGCAAAATGGTCATCATGAAAAAAATATAACAATGAGTATAGGGCATAAATTAGAGAACCATTTAAAGACAGATCTAATGTTTAAGCCAGTGATGACCCGCAATGGAGATTATTTTATTTCTGTATCGGGTCGTTCAGAAGTGGCGCGACAAAAAACGGCTGATATGCTCGTTTCAATTCATGCTGATGCAGCAAGTAATAATCGTGCCAGAGGTGCTTCTGTTTGGGTGCTTTCCAATCGAAGAGCGAATAGTGAATTGGGTAATTGGCTTGAGCAACATGAAAAGCAATCTGAATTATTAGGTGGTGCAGGTGAGGCGTTAGCAAATGGTGCAGATCCTTATCTTAGCCAAGCTGTTTTAGATTTACAATTTGGCAATTCCCAGCGTGTAGGTTATGCTGTCGCGGTAAAAGTACTGAGAGAATTAAGTAAAATTAGTAATATCCATAAATATAATCCAGAACATGCCAGTCTTGGTGTACTTCGTTCTCCAGACATTCCATCTATTCTTCTGGAAACAGGGTTTATTAGTAATCTTTCCGAAGAACGGCTGTTAGTTTCAAATGATTATCAGGAAAGTTTAGCAGTAGCTATTCATCAAGGATTACGTAATTATTTTAGCCAACATCCCTTACAAGCACCACCAAAATAATGAAATATAGCCGAGGTGTCATTATGTCAGCAATACAAATTCTTTCCCCTCAGTTAGCTAATCAAATTGCTGCAGGTGAAGTTGTTGAACGTCCTTTATCGGTTGTAAAAGAGTTAGTTGAAAATAGTCTTGATGCTGGCGCCAGCCGTATTGATATTGAAATTGAGCGTGGCGGAGAAAAACTTATCCGTATACATGACAATGGTAGTGGCATTGCAAAAGAAGATTTAACATTAGCGTTGAAGCAACATGCTACGAGTAAAATAGCAACGCTAGAAGATCTTACTGCTATTATGAGTATGGGATTTAGAGGAGAAGCGCTGGCCAGTATAAGTTCTGTTTCTCGTTTAATACTAACTTCACGCGTCGAGACCCAGACAGAAGCCTGGCAAGCTTATACTGAAGGGTGTGAGATGAATGTCACGCTAAAACCTGCTTCTCATCCAATAGGAACAACAGTTGAAGTTCTTGATCTGTTTTATAATAGGCCGGCTCGACGTAAATTTTTACGTACAGAAAAAACTGAATTTAGCCATATTGATAAGGTAGTACGTAAAATAGCTTTAGCACGTTTCGATGTTGCAATCAATTTGCACCATAATGGTAAATTAGTTCGCCAGTATCGTGCGATCAATAGTGAAGAGCAATATGAACGACGTTTAGCTACTATTTGTGGCAGTACTTTTGTACAAAATACAGTTAAATTATGTTGGCAACATAGCGATTTAGCCATTAAAGGCTGGATAACTAATCCTTATTTAGGTAAGGCAGCTGAAATCCAATATTGTTATGTTAATGGGCGCATGATGCGCGATCGATTAATCAATCATGCAATTCGTCAAGCCTATGACGATCGTCTGCAAGAAGAACAGCAAGTTGCTTATGTATTTTATTTAACAATTGATCCTCATCAGCTTGATGTTAATGTTCATCCAGCAAAACAGGAAGTTCGTTTTCACCAAGCGAGATTAGTTCATGATTTTATCTATCAGGCTGTGAACACGGTACTACTAAGCCAACAAAATAAAAAACAATTTAATCAAGTCACTGTTAGTTCAAAACAGGAAACTCATTCTGCTTTAGAATTACAAAATCGGTTAGCTGCAGGTAAAAAATTTTTTGCTTCAAATAATTTAAAACCGCATTTAGTTAATGAAGAGCAAAAAGCGCAAGTAATAACAGAATTAAATACAAATAGCCAAATTTTAGTATCTGAAACGGCATCATTTTCTGCCTATAATAATGGGGAAATAGCTAAAAAAATCCATAACAAAAAACAGGATGAGCTTTATCAGCAATTAATTCAAAATGAATCTTCTAAAGAAGAAAAAATCCCACTTTTTCCAGACCCAGAGCAAAAACCAATAAAAACTGAAAAAATAGCAGTAAAATCGATTGTTGTAGAAAAAAATAATAAAAATTATATTTTTGGTAAAATACTAACAATTTATTCTAAAAATTTTGCATTTATTGAATTATCATTTGGAATAGGTTTGTTATCGTTAGCGGAAGGTGAGCGATATTTGAAACGAAGTCAATTAATTCCTACTGATAAAGGATTAAAATCTCAACCTTTACTGATACCAGTAAAGCTCGCCTTAACAGAAAAGGAAATTGAAACTTTTTATCGAGTAAATGTATTATTAAGTACCTTAGGTTTTGAGATCAATATTTCTCATAATAAAGCAACAATTACTGCTACCTCTTGTCCTTTAAGATCGCAAAATTTAGCTGAATTATTTCCAAAACTATTGAAATATCTTTCTCAGAATACTTCTTGTCAGGTTAAGGAGTTAGTTGTTTGGTTAGCAGATCATTTAGTAAATAAAAAACAAGTGTGGACAGTTGCACAAGGAGTAGAGTTATTAGAAGATCTTGAGCTGGCTTATCCTGAATTAGTTAAAGAACCACCAAAAACATTACTACAACTAATTGATTTTGAATCGGTGATAACGGCTTTAACTCATGGGTAAACAAATTTTTCAACATAACCCGCAAGCAATTTTTATAATGGGGCCAACGGCGTCAGGAAAGACAGCATTGGCAATGGCATTGTGTGAAAAGTTACCCGTTGAAATAATTAGTGTAGATTCTGCTTTAATTTATCGCGGTATGGATATAGGAACAGCAAAACCAACTCTGGAAGAACAACAAATTTTTCCACACCGATTGATTGATATTTTGGATCCTTTACAGTCTTATTCTGCAGTAGATTTTCGCCGTGATGCTTTATTAGAAATGGGGAAAATTGTCGACTCAGGCCGTATTCCCTTACTCGTTGGAGGGACTATGCTATATTTTAAAGCATTGCTAGATGGGTTTTCACCCCTACCTTCAGCTGATCTTACAATGCGGGCAGAAATTGAAATGCAAGCAAAGCAATTTGGATGGAGGGCAATTCACAAACGTTTACAAGAGGTTGATCCTATATCGGCAGGCCGAATCCATCCTAATGATCCTCAACGATTGTCTCGTGCATTAGAGGTTTTTTTAGTTTCCGGGAAGACCCTAACAGAATTAACTGAAACTGTAGAAGTAGAATTACCTTATAATGTGTTGCAGTTTGCTATTTTACCACAAGATCGTAAAATTCTCCACCAACGTATCGAAATGCGTTTTCTACAAATGTTGAAGATGGGTTTTGAGGGTGAAGTTAGGGGTCTTTATGGTAGAGGAGATCTCTATGGAGATCTCCCTGCTATTCGTTCTGTTGGTTATCGTCAGATGTGGTCATATTTATCTGATGAAATCAGCTATGATAAAATGGTTTATCATAGTATATGTGCAACACGTCAATTGGCTAAACGTCAAATTACATGGTTAAGAGGTTGGAAAAACGTGCATAGACTCGATAGGGATGATATTAAGAGAATTCTTAACACAATATTGCATGTTATTAGTACATAGGTTTGTTATTTATGTACAATTGATACTAAAGGCACATTTTTGTGTAGTTAATTTTTCGAAGTATAAAGATTTTTAGTTAAAAACAACAAAATAAGGAAAATAGAGAATGGCTAAAGGGCAATCTCTGCAAGATCCGTTCCTAAATGCGTTACGTCGTGAAAGGGTTCCGGTTTCTATTTATTTGATCAATGGCATCAAATTACAAGGTCAAATCGAATCATTTGATCAATTTGTTATTTTACTAAAAAACACAGTTAGCCAAATGGTATATAAGCATGCTATTTCTACTGTAGTACCTTCTCGTCCTGTATCTCACCATAGTAATCAAGGTGGTAATACAGGCTTAGGTAATTACAATACAGGTAATGTAGTAGTTCCACAGGATAGTAATGCAACTGAATAATTTAGTTAATTATTTGAACAAAAATACAGGTAAAGTTATCTTTACCTCTATTTTAACTGTTTGATATTTTTAACTCTAAAGAGTTGTGCTTCTATTTGATAGAGATGAAGGTGGAGAATTAAGTATTCTTGTGCATATTTTTCATGAAAAATATTGAAAACCTGATTGAATTTAAATCATTAATTATCTACAGGCATTAGGAGCCAGAGTACGAATAATTATAGGTAATCGCAAATCACCGCAGGCTAAATATTTTCTTATTGAGGGTAAAAACAGAAGAAATCGCAGAAGCTGTTAAAGTCAATAATGCCAATGTAATTCTTTTTTATCATGCTTTAAGCCTTATATAGGATAGGAAAGAAATATTGAGCGATTATGTCAGTATGGAGTTATTAATAGTACAGATTTAATTTTAGAGATATTTTTAACAGCGTGTACCTACTTATGAAGATAAGCTTCAAGTTGAACTGGCTAAGTTAAGGTATATTTTTACCTGTTTAGTAGGTGACTGGATTCATCTTAACCGACAGAAATGGAATGGGGGATCGATCGGTCTGCGTGGACCTGTTCAAACACAACTTGAAATGGATCGTCGATTGCTCCGAGGTAAAATTCGGCAAATTTTTTCTTAGATTCCTAGGTTGAAAAATAGAGAGAGCAGGGTAGATAAACTAGAAGTAAAGCGGATATTTCCCAGCATATTATTGATAGGTTACACTAATACAGTAAATCTAGTCTTTTTAATCAATGACAAATTTTTAAGTGTATATGCATCAGATTATTTATTTGCGACATTAGATCCTACATTACGGCGTATTGATATAGCTGATATTGAAGTGATAGTGTTGGCTAATACTGTAGATTTTATTCGCCATTTCCTCACAATCTCTTATCGCTGCATTTAAATCAACATTGCAGGATACACGTGAAGGTAGGTTGTTATTACATGCTGTCAATACTTCAGATACCCGTATGGAAGAAATATTCGAACAGTTGAAAACTGTATTAGAAGAAATTGAGGCTTATGAAATTCATTCGTTGTTAGTCATGAATAAAATTAACATCTTGAATGGATTTTTACTCCCCGTATTAATCGAGATGAGAATAATGTCTTTATTTTAGTTTGCCTCTTAACTCAAACAGGTGAAGCAATCCCATTATTATTACAAGCGCTAACAAAACGTCTTTCTGGTGAGAAATTGCACACTATGAATTACATTTAACCACCCCAGCAGAAAGCTGGTTGTTTGCGAACTCGGTTTTATCAACTTCAGGCAATAAAATATGAAGAAATGGATAAAGATGGCAGTATCATGTGCTCTTGAAATGAATCTGCCTATTATTGACTAGCCAACACTTTGTAAACAAAAATAACCTTTATTTGGGTACATTGTTAAGTCAACACATTAAATATCTCAATAAATTGAATAAATTAAGGGTATATATTTTACTCTTAGCCCTGAAAACCAATTATAACGAATGGAGCTATAACATGGCGTGGAATCAGCCCGGTAATAACGGACAGGACCGCGACCCGTGGGGAAGCAGCAATAGTGGCAACTCCAGTGGTAATAAAGGTAATCGGAAAAAAGGAACAACTCATCTTGACGATCTGTTCCACAAGTTAAGTCGTAAACTTGCTGGTTTAGGTGGAAATAATAAAGGTAGAAATGGTTCGAATAATCAAAATGGCCTTAATATAAACGGTCGTTTTATCGTATTTATTATTGCAGTAATTGTTATTGTTTTAGCTGCAAGTGGTTTTTATACGATAAAAGAGAGTGATCGTGGCGTTGTTTTTTGTTTTGGTAAATATAGTCATACTGTTGAACCTGGTTTAAATTGGAAACCAACTTTTATTGAAAAAGTAATTCCAGTTAATGTTGAAAGTATACGTGAACAAGCAACTAATGGTATGATGTTAACTTCGGATGAAAATGTTATTAAAGTAGAAATGAACGTCCAATATCGAGTAACCGATCCAGTTCAATATTTATTTAATGTCACTAATCCAGATAACAGTTTACGTCAGGCAATAGATAGCGCAGTACGTGGAATTATTGGTCAATCAGCAATGGAACAGGTGTTAACCACGAAACGTGCCTTTATCCGTGATGAAACACAAAAAGAGTTAGAAAATACGATAAGGTCTTATAATATGGGTATAACGATATTAGACGTTAATTTCCAGGCTGCTCGTCCACCAGAAGCGGTTAAAGCAGCATTTGATGATGTTATTGCAGCAAGAGAAGAAGAACAAAAGACCATTCGTGAAGCGCAAGCTTATCGTAATGAAGTCCTACCATTAGCAAAAGGTAATGCGCAAAAACTAATTGAAGAAGCGACAGCTTATAAGACAAGTGTGGTTTTCAAAGCTGAAGGTGAAGTGGCCAGTTTTTCCAAAATGTTGCCGGAATATCGAGCGGCTCCTCAGATTACTCGTGAGCGTTTATATATTGAGACAATGGAACGAGTACTTGGTAATACACGTAAAGTTATTATTAACGACAAGAGCAATAGTATGTTACTGTTGCCGTTAGAGCAAATTCTAACCAATAAAACCAACAATAAAGCAGTAGATATAGAAAAAATAACGCCACCAAAAGTTATTCAGCAATCAGATATTGCTACTAAATCTCCTTATTCATATAGCTATGGAAGGCGGAATAATGCTCGGGGCAGTAATTCAACTCATGTAGGGAGACAATAATCATGCATAAATCAATGATTGTTATTATTGTTGCTACATTAGTTGTATTGTATATGTCAATTTTTACCGTTCAACAGACAGAAAGAGGGATAATTTTACGGTTTGGTAAGGTTGTACGTGATGGTGATAATAAACCTATTATTTATGAGCCAGGTTTGCATCTCAAAATACCATTTATTGAAATGATAAAAATGTTGGATGCTCGTATTCAAACATTGGATATTCAGGCAGATCGCTATCTGACTAGAGAAAATAAAGATTTAATGGTTGATTCTTATTTAAAATGGCGAATTACTGATTTTAGTCGTTACTATGTTGCGACCGGTGGAGGTAATCCTTATCAAGCTGAAACTTTACTGAAACGTAAATTTAGCGATCGCCTGCGTTCAGAATTTGGCCGTTTGAATGTAAAAGATATTATTACCGATTCTCGTGGGCACTTGACAATCGATGTCCGTGACGCACTTAATAAAGGTTCTAGTTCAGATACTGATTCAACAAAAGATGCTGATCAGGCTATAGCCTCGGCAGCAGCCCGTTTCTATAAAGAGATCAAGGGTAACTTGCCAGTTGTTAATCCAAATAGCATGGCTGCGTTAGGAATTGAAGTTGTTGATGTTCGTATTAAACGTATTGAATTGCCAAGTGAAGTTTCAGAAGCGATATATCAGCGTATGCGCGCTGAACGAGAAGCTGTAGCGCGTCAGCATCGTTCTCAAGGTCAAGAAGAGGCTGTGAAGATCCGTGCAGCAGCAGATAAAACCGTGACCGAAACATTGGCAGAAGCGGAACGCACGGCATTGAGATTACACGGTGAAGGAGATGCAATGGCAACTAAGCTATTTGCTGATGCATTTAATCAAGATCCTGATTTCTATGCTTTCATTCGTAGTTTGCGGGCATACGAAAAGAGCTTTAGTAAAAATGGTGATGATGTAATGGTATTAAGCCCAGACAGTGATTTTTTCCGTTATATGCAAGCACCAACTAAATAAAGAACGGTATACTATACTGTACAGTGATCATTTAAAGATAATTGAAATAATTGCTAAATCACTTTAGATAACCCAGCATTAGGTAGTAGGTTTTAATTTGTTAATATTGTCACGAAAAGGTATTGCTGTTATAAACATTGCTGGCAGCTAATGATTGAAATGGTAGAATTCCTTTTTAAGCAATCGAGTGAATTTTAAAATGGGTAAGAACGTTGTTGTATTAGGTACTCAATGGGGTGACGAAGGTAAAGGAAAAATAGTCGATTTACTAACTGAACGCACTAACTATGTTGTTCGTTATCAAGGTGGCCATAATGCTGGTCATACCCTAGTGGTAAATGCTAAGAAAACTGTTCTCCATCTTATCCCATCTGGAATTTTGCATGAAAATATCATAAGCATCATTGGCAATGGTGTGGTATTAGCGCCTGATGCATTAATAAATGAAATAAAAAAATTGGAAGCGTGTGGCGTAGCGGTACGTGAACGTCTTAAAATTTCAGGAGCTTGTCCATTAATCTTGCCCTATCATGTTGCTTTAGATAACGCACGTGAAAAAGCACTAGGCACAAAAGCGATAGGAACGACAGGCCGAGGTATTGGACCTGTTTATGAAGATAAAGTTGCCAGGCGTGGATTACGTGTTACTGATCTATTTAATAAAAATACGTTTTCAGTCAAACTTAAAGAAATTCTTGATTACCATAACTTTCAATTAGTAAATTATTATAAAACCCCTGCAATCGATTACCAAAAAACATTAGATGATATTATGGTTAATGCAGATATTTTGATGGAGATGAGCCTTGATGTTGCTGATTTATTATATAAAGCGCATCAAAAAGACGAATTAGTGATGTATGAAGGGGCTCAGGGAACATTGCTGGATATTGATCATGGTACTTATCCCTATGTGACTTCATCAAACACTACGGCTGGTAGCGTTAGTACTGGATCAGGCTTAGGTCCACGTTATATTGATTATGTTTTAGGAATATTAAAAGCTTATTCTACCCGTGTTGGTAGCGGTCCTTTTCCAACAGAATTATTTGATGAAACAGGAAAATACCTGCGTGAAAAAGGGCAAGAATTTGGTGCAACAACAGGCCGTTGCCGTCGTACAGGTTGGTTAGATATTGTTGCTATTAAACGAGCAGCTCAAATCAATTCTCTTTCCGGTTTCTGTTTAACTAAATTAGATATATTAGATGGTTTGGATGAAGTGAAACTTTGCGTTGCTTATCGCAAACCAGATGGAAGTGAATTGACTATAACGCCATTATCAGCAGAAGAATGGGAAGCTTTAACCCCAATATATGAAACATTACCAGGCTGGAATAAAAGTACTTTTGGGGTAAAAGAATATAATCAATTACCTAAAGCAGCTATTGATTATATTAAACGAATTGAAGAATTAACTGGCATCCCGGTAGATATTATTTCAACAGGGCCTGATCGTGATGAAACAATGATATTACAAGATCCTTTTGATGTGTAATTTTACTACTTAATAATATTACTCAATGAGTGGTATGGTTAGTGTGACGCCTGAATATTCAGGCGTTATTTTTATATCTAGTAATTCATGTTACCTAATTTACTGATCAATTTTAATTGATAGCATAATAATTTACATTATAGATATAACTAGATGCATTAACCTTAAAAAAAGTGTCTTTTAATTTTTGTTTTATAACCAGGAGGTTAATGTACATTTAACAAATTTTAGCGATTATGGCTTAAGAGCCATTGATTTATATAGCGTCATTACCTGAGAATAAAATGAGTAATATTACTGAAGTTACTAATATATACGGCGTCTAACATAACTATATGAGAAAAATTCTTAATAAATTAAGGCAAGTTGAACTTATTGCTGTGGTGAAAGGAGGAATGGGGGTATTTAGTTAGGCTAGCCAGCTTATCAGATCCGGATAGGAGAAATTGTTCGTTTGTTTAGAGCCGCGATTAGTCAATTTCAATAGCGATTTATGCCATATTACTTCTGCTTCTTAATTAAAGTGAATTATACTCATTTTAGAGTATGGAAGTTTCGGAGATGGAAGCGTATCCTGCTGCTTATTGATTTTATAAATTATTTCAACAATAGAGAGATGATATACCATGAAAAACCTACCCTAGAAAGGGGTATCCATGAAACTAGATATTACCTGTATTAAAGCAGATATTAAATTAACTCATTAATCATTTTTAAATGAATTAGATAATATACACTGGCTGATCTTATAAAAATAACGAACCACTCTTTATAAGTTACTGTTAAAATAAACAATAAGCCTAAGTATTTTTAGGTATATTAATCGATGTGGTAGTGGAGGTGGTTGATGGCAAAAGATCCTTATAAGGAACGAGAGGCTGAGAAATATCATTTACCAATTGCAAGTCGTGAATATATCTTACAGATATTAGCAAAATTTACTACTCCTGTAAGTCGAGAGAAAATCGCCAGAATATTAAAGTTAACTAAGCAAGAAGAGTTAGAGGCTTTGCGTCGCCGTTTACGTGCTATGGAACATGATGAGCAATTGGTATTTACTCGTCGTCAATGTTATGCCTTACCTGAACGTCTTGATTTACTAAAAGGCACTGTTATTGGCCATCGTGATGGTTTTGGTTTCTTACGAATAGAAGGTCAAAAAGACGATTTTTACCTTTCTTTAGAAGAAATGAAAAAAGCGCTGCATGGTGATATTGTGCTTGTCCAACCATTGGGTAAAGATCGGCGAGGACGTATAGAAGTTCGCATTGTTCGAGTGCTTGTTCCACGAAATAATCATATTGTTGGACGTTATTTTTTAGAGTCTGAAATGGGATATGTAGTCCCTGATGATAGTCGACTATCATTTGATATTTTAATCCCTAAAGAACAAGTTAATGGTGCTAGAATGGGAAATGTGGTTATCGTTGAGATGACAACCAGACCAGCACGCCATAGTCAGGCAGTAGGAAATATTATCCAAGTATTAGGCGAAAGCATGGATACTAATATGGCGGTAGAGATTGCATTAAGAACCTATGAAATTCCATATAGCTGGCCGCCACAAGTTGAGAAAGAGGTTGCTGATTTATCCGAAGAGATCCCTGCCTCAGCAAAAAAAGGGCGAGTAGATTTATGCCATCTACCGTTAGTCACTATTGATGGTGAAGATGCCCGTGATTTTGATGATGCAGTTTACTGCATGCCAAAAGAAGATGGTGGTTGGTGCTTGTTGGTTGCCATTGCTGATGTTAGTTATTATGTACGACCACAAACTGCTTTAGATAATGAAGCGGTTAGTCGTGGAAATTCGATATATTTCCCATCACGGGTGATCCCAATGTTACCTGAAATTCTTTCTAATGGCTTATGTTCATTAAACCCTGAAGTCGAAAGGTTTTGCATGGTATGTGAAATGCAGTTATCCCCAGAGGGGCAAATCACTTCATCTAAATTCTATGAAGCGGTGATGCGTTCTCATGCCAGATTAACTTATACTAAAGTCTCGAAAGTTTTACAGGGTGACGAAGAATTACGTCAACGTTATCAAGATCTAGTGCCACATCTAGAACAACTTCATCGATTATATAAAGCGTTAGATAGCACGCGCATAAAACGAGGCGCTATTTCTTTTGAATCTGAAGAAATCAAATTTATTTTTAATGCAGAAAAACGCATTGAGCGGATTGAGCCTATTGAACGTAATGATGCTCATAAATTAATTGAAGAGTGTATGATTTTAGCAAATATCGCTGCTGCACGTTTTGTTGAGCAAAATAAAGAGCCTAACTTATACCGTGTTCATGATAGGCCAAAACAAGAGAGCATTATAAACTTACGGATCTTATTTAGTGAGTTTAATTTGACATTGCCAGGTGGTATGAAACCTCAGTCAGCTGATTATGCTAAAATCATGTACGAAATCAATGAACGTCCTGATCATGTATTGTTGCAAACAATGATTTTGCGCTCAATGAAACAGGCTATTTATGATACTGAAAATAGAGGGCATTTTGGCTTAGCAGTGCAATCTTATGCCCATTTCACTTCACCTATCCGTCGATATCCTGATTTAGCGCTACATCGTTCGATAAAATATCTTTTATCTGGCCAACATGGAAATAATCAAGATCGTTCGACACTCACGGGTGGTTGGCATGCTGACACCCATGAAATGTTGCAATTAGGTGAACATTGTTCAATGACAGAACGGCGAGCTGATGAAGCAACGAGAGATGTTGCTGATTGGTTAAAATGTGATTTTATGCAAGATCAAGTTGGCAATTTATTTACTGGCATTATCACCAATGTCACGAGTTTTGGCTTTTTTGTCCGTTTAAAAAATCTTTTTATTGATGGTCTGGTGCATGTCTCTTCACTTAATAATGATTACTATCGCTACGATAATATAGGCCAGCGACTTATTGGTGAGTTTTCAGGTATGGTATATCGTCTTGGTGATGAAGTTAAAATTAGTGTTGAAGCTGTACATATGGATGAACGTAAGATAGATTTCGCGTTGATATCAACTTTACATAAGGTAAAAAATCCAGGTAAAATAGCAAAAGAAAAAGCAAAAAAACAATTTAAAAAAATAATTTCAATTCATCAGAATATAGATCATAACCAAGATAAAAATCTTAAATCTAATAGTGTATTTGTTAAACCTAATAAATTAGGCACTAATAATGCTAAAAAATCAGATAAGAAAAAGAAAAAGGTTTCTGATAAAAGCAGAAAGATTGCCGAAAAATTGAAAGTTAAAAAAGGATATCAAAAAAGCACAAAAAAATCTTAGTTATTTTTATTAATAATCTTTATTAGGAGTGATTGACTATCTTTAAAACTTATTAAGTAATCGATAAATTTATGAGTGAAATTATTTATGGTATTCATGCAGTCCAAGCACTGCTGGAACGCGATCCTTCACGTTTAAAACAAGTTTTTATACTAAAAGGCTGTAAAGATAAACGTTTATTTCCGATTATTCAGCAACTTAAAAAATTAGGTATTATTATCCAGTTAGCTAATCGTCAATGGATGGATAGGCAAACAAAGAACGCTGTTCATCAGGGTATTTTTACTCAGGTAAAATTCGGACGAGAATATCAAGAAAGTGATTTAGATATTATTATTTCTCAGGTGCAATTACCTTTTTTGCTTATATTAGATGGTATTACCGATCCACATAACTTAGGTGCTTGTTTACGTAGTGCAGAGGCAGCGGGTATTAATGTGGTTATTGTACCAAAGGATAAATCAGCTCAACTTAATGCCATCGCTAAAAAAGTTGCCTGTGGTGCAGCTGAGAGTATGCCATTAATACGAGTTACCAATCTTGTGCGGACACTACGTCAATTGCAGCAGCATCATATTTGGATTGTTGGTACCGCAGGTGACGCTAATCATACATTATATGAAAGTAAGTTAATCGGAGCTATTGCATTGGTGATGGGGGCTGAAGATGAAGGTATGCGTCGATTAACAAGGGAACATTGTAATGAACTGATTAGTATTCCAATGGCAGGCATGGTTTCGTCTTTAAATGTCTCTGTTGCAACGGGCGTTTGTTTATTTGAAGCAGTACGTCAACGGCGCATTCATTGAGAAAAAAGTAAGATCATTGCTAATGTTGACAACATTACCTAACCTAATTTAATTCTTGATAAGTGATCATTTAATCTATTGCTTGAGTTTTAACTAAGGGATAGGTATAGTTACGCATCGATTTTTCAGCTGAGCTTAAATAAGTTTTCCTTGCCTCGAGGGATACAGCTGACCATAACAGGAGGCTGATTAATCCGTAAGGAGCAAAACTCATGCGTCATTACGAAATTGTTTTTATGGTTCACCCAGACCAAAGCAAGCAAGTTGCAAGTATGATTGAGCGTTATAGTGGTTCTATTACTAAAGCACAAGGTCAAATCCATCGCTTGGAAGACTGGGGTCGGCGTCAATTGGCTTATCCAATCAATAAATTACACAAAGCACACTATGTGCTAATGAACATTGAAGCACCGCAAGAAGTGATTGATGAGTTAGAAACAAACTTTCGCTTTAATGATGCCATTGTCCGCAGCATAGTTATACGTGTTAAACATACGGTTACTGAAGCTTCTCCAATAATTAAAGCCAAAGAGGATCATCGTAGTCGTGATTTTCTTGATGAATGACCTGGAAAGAATTGAAGGGGGAGAGAATTCTGAAGAGTAATTTTAGTTATGAATACAAATCAATTGGTGCGTGCTGTCAGGAAAAATCTGTAATGCACCCATAAGAAAAGTCAGTCCAGCTGGCGTTTCTCACTATCAGTTTGTATTCGAAGATCGTTCACAGCAGCAGGAGGCCGATTTTAATTGGCAAGTATGGTCTAGAATAGACATTATGGCCAGTGAAGAAAATTACAATAGTTTACTCACAGTATAACGGTCGGTAGTCGAATCACTGTTATCAGTTTTATTAGCAGCTATCATAGCGCTAATAGCTTGAATAATTTAGTGCTTCACGCCGAGTAGATTGAATTGATAGATTTTGGAGACTAGCCAAATGGCACGTTATTTCCGTCGTCGTAAGTTTTGCCGTTTCACAGCAGAAGGCGTTAAAGAGATTGATTATAAAGATATCGCAACACTAAAAAACTATATTACTGAAAGTGGTAAAATTGTACCAAGTCGTATCACTGGTACTCGTGCAAAATATCAGCGTCAGCTAGCTCGTGCTATCAAACGCGCTCGTTATCTGTCTCTGTTGTCATATACTGATCCTCATCAATAATTGGTATGGTCCATTTACAACTTAAGGATTATAAGGTAATGCAAATTATTTTACTGGATAAAGTATCAAACCTGGGTAGCCTGGGTGATAAAGTTGATGTTAAAACAGGTTATGCTCGTAACTATTTAGTTCCGCAGGGAAAAGCTGTTCATGCAAATAAAAAAAATATTGAATTTTTTAAAGTACGTCGTGCTGAATTAGAAGCTAAATTAGCTGATATTTTAGCTGTAGCTAAAGGACGCGCTGAAAAAATTAATTCATTAGCAACAATAATCATTGTTTCTAAAGCCGGTGATGAAGGTAAATTATTTGGTTCAATCGGAAGTCGTGATATTGCTCAGGCAGTTACTGCTGCCGGTGTTGAAGTTATGAAAAGCGAAATTCGCTTACCAAATGGTGTATTGCGGACTGTTGGTGAACACGAAGTTCATTTCCAAGTTCATAGTGACGTATTTGCAAAAGGGAATGTAAATATTATTGCTGAATAATTGCTTTCTGGATTATTAGGCACAAACAAAAACAGCAGTGTATTAGATGGTATTTTTGTTCTAATTCCTGGCAACTACTAGATCATTGCTACCTTTAATTAATCGTATAAAGGTAATTCTTTTTTATCAGTACTAGTGTTATAGAAATATCTTGCGAGTTATTAGCAAATCTGGTATATGAGATGGGTCAGACATATTCTGCTATGATGCTTCGCGAATATGTTCCCCTTTCTTAAATTAGAAGTTGTTTACCAACAGGGTCATAAATATCCCCTTCGCTGGTTCCAGCTTTTCTAACCAGACGGAAGAAGCTTAAATACCATTGAAAGGGTTGTTCTTCTCAAATTATAGTATAGTTATTCGCTCGTCAGTTTCGTAGCCTGACTTGACTATTGAAACAGTCGATTCAATCAGATTCGTCGTTCTTATTAACACCAATGGTAGTAGGTGCCATGACGGAAAAATCGTAGAAGAATTCCAGCAAGATCTTCTTGATCTTTCTCCAGCTTTTTATCACTGAAGGAGATATACTTGCTAAAACCTTGCAAAAACATCAAAAACTTTATTAGCGGCATCATTTCTCTCTGCTAGCCAGAGACCTCCACCCAGAAGCTCAGCCTTAACTTTTTGTTGCATACCTTTTAAGAGTGAAGCTAGCACATTAGCTGCTTTGTGTACTCAACAGCGTTGGTGCTACACGTGTCCGAGAATATCTTTCCATTGTATTACCAAAACCAAGCACATCCTCTCACCTAACAAGCGAAATAAATACGATTAATGCACACGCTTGCAGACCATTAAAAAGTTAGACCAAGTTCCCTTCTGACTCTCAATAACCATCTTATACCGCAACTACTTCCTTACGTCCATCCTCAGTAACGCAAATAATAACCCGCAGGCAAAAGCAATTATTTTGCTTGATAGAACTGCCTATGCTATCGGTTAAGAAATAAACGTAGCACGGTATCGCTTAAATCACGCAGATTATACCATTGCTTGTGTACTCTTGAAGCCATTGCTGTTTTAGTCTTCTGATTGAGTGTTACTACCACCACAGAGAAACCATCTACTTTTTTAGCGAGAATCAGTACTATGGCTCGTAAAATCACCGACGGATATTCCTCGCCAAGTATAGCCATGGCAGCAACTTTTCGATGTTTTTACACGCTTCAGTTAAGCCGATAGCAACAAGCTATTGAAGCATATTCTGTTGCTGTTGGTATCCCCTCTCCTGGACCTTAGGTACTTTACTTTCAATATCGCCAATACTGGTCTATATACTATGCTGTGGCAAATAATAACCGTTACAGACGACGGCACAACATGACGCCTGTCGAGAAGGCAGTATTCAGCATGTTATCGCAGGATGGCTTTTAGCTCATCCCTCAACAGTGGTGGCTATCAGATGCTTGGCACAATTACGGATTAGTTTATACAAGGGATCATAGGTAATATCTGGTTTCGCAGATATCTGTAGAGTAAACTTTTTGATGACATATCATCTTTATATTGTTAAAATTATTTATAAAATTAATCAGCAGGATACGCGACTATCTCAAAAACTCCATAGACAAAAATAAGAATAACTCAGAATTAAAATACGCGTTAAACTGGTTAAAATCAGGTGACAGTTTGGTGCTCTAGAAACTCAATAGGCTGTGATGCAGTATCAAACATTTGATGGGTTTAATCTCTGAACTAGAAAACAAAGGGATTTATTTTTACAGTTTGACGAATTCTATCGGATACTTTTTCATCAAATATGCCATTTTTCTTTCATGTCATGAGCACATTTGCTCAAATTGAGCGGGAATTGATTGTTGAACGAGTACACCGCCCTTCACATGCGGATTTAGATTTAGCCACACCTACTAGAAGAAGAGGCCGTATTAGTGGTTGACCTTTATCATTATCCTCTGTACAACAACCAAGCTAAAAATTACTTGAGACACCGGCCCGGTGTCCGGTCAAAGTAAAAAACATGTAGCATTATCTGTATGGAGTTTCATTAAAAGCATCTACAAATATTATCCAGTTTATCGCATTACTCGAATAGATTAAAGTACATTCGATAAAAATAACACTCTAATTCTGTTGTACTTATGCAAAAAAAAGTAATCCGCTATTTATCGCATGTTTTACCTTTAAATATCGGCAACTTCAATCAGGAAATTAAAAGCATTTACATCAGTACAGCAGTTGGTATCAAATATTTTACCTTTCGCTATCAAATGATTTATTGCGCTATACAATAATGAGTTATTAGCAAATATGGTGTATGACGGTCAGGCTACTCTCCGCTCTTATGCTTCGTAAATCTCTTCTCCATCCTTAAATTGGAGGTTATTACTAGCAGGATCATAGCTCAAATCCCTTTAGTTACTTCTAGATTTTCTAAGCAACAGGAAGCAAGTTAAATAGCATTCAAAGGCTTATTTTTCTCGAACTACAGTTCTTCAAGCGTCAGCTTCATAGCCTCATCTTAAAAAAGTTAATTCAATCAGATTCATCGTTATTATTAATGTCCAGTGCTATCCAATGGCTTGAAGAGCACAGGCAATGTAGGGTTATCCCCTGCATGATTTTTAATGGATACGCGCTACGTTTATTTCTGAGCGATGGATGGTATAGATAGTCCTGTCAGGCAAGATGATCGCCTTTGCCTAGTAGATAATTATCGGCATCACTGACCATGAAGGTAAGGAGGTAGTCGTACTTAAAGAGGCTTATCGAGAGTCAAAAGTGAACTTGGCCGAACTTCTCAATGGGCTATGAGCGCGTGGCTTAACTTTATCTCCAAGGCTTGATACTAGAGAGGGCTGTAGGGTTTTCGCCATTGGTTTTTAGAATATAATGGCACAATAGGGCAATGGCAAAGATAGCTCCGGACAGCGGGACCAACGGTGTTGGTTACATAAAACAGCTAATGTGCTGCCATCCTCCCAAAAAAGGAGGCAATCAAATAGTTAAGGCTGATCGCTTCTAGATGTCTGCTAGCAGAGAGAGAGGCGTGATATCAATCTAATAAAGCCATTAATATTTTATTGGAAAAGTTTTCAGCAAAGTATCAAGTATCATGCAGCGATGAAGAAGTTGAAAAAAGAACAAGAAGAACTGCTAGCATTCTACAACTTTCCGTCAGAGGAGTGGAGTTGGCGTCAATAAAAACAAGGAAACCGAGACGCGCCAAGAACTGTAGTTCAAGAAAAACAACCATTTCAATGGTATTTAAGCTACTATAGTCTACTCAGAAAAGCTGGAATTAGCTAATCGAATTTGATCCTATGACCACCACCCTGCTGGTAAAATAACATCCAATTTTAAGATGGAGAAGAGATTCGGGAAGCATCATAGCAGATAGCTTGACCCATCATATACCAGATTTACTAATAATTTTTCGTAGTGAAGTAAACTTAACTCATATAGCTATAACTAATGAATTAATTCAAAGAGAGAGTTTTTATTATAGTGGATGAGCTATTTGATCCGAAAATATTTTTTCAGACAGTAACTAATCAACCAGGTGTATATCGTATGTATGATACATCTGGGATAGTTATTTATGTCGGCAAAGCAAAGAATTTAAAAAAACGTTTAGCGAGTTATTTTAGAAGGCAAGTAACAAGCAGTAAAACAGAACAACTTCTAAAAAATATTGCTAAAATTGATATTACCGTAACACATACAGAAACAGAAGCTTTATTGCTTGAGCATAACTATATTAAACATTATCAGCCTCGTTATAATGTTCTGCTAAGGGATGATAAATCCTATCCTTATATTTTTTTAAGTGCAGATAAACATCCACGTTTAACTATGCATCGTGGTGCTATGAAGGCAAAGGGAAACTATTTTGGCCCATTTCCAAGTGTTCATGCCGTCAAAGAAACACTGGGCTTATTACAAAAACTCTTTCCACTACGTCAGTGTGAAGATAATGTTTATCGAAACCGATCTAAACCATGCCTCCAATATCAAATTAATCGCTGTATTGGACCATGTGTTAAGGGGCTAGTTGCTGATGAAGCATATCATCAACAAGTAGAATATGTTCGATTATTCTTGTTAGGCAAGGATCAACAAGTTCTTAATCAATTAATCCAAAATATGGAGCAAGCCAGCCAAACTCTTAAGTTTGAAAGTGCAGCGCGTTATCGCGATCAAATACAAGCCGTTAGAGCGGTTACAGAGCAACAATTTATCAGCGATAATACGCAAGATTTAGACGTAATTAGCGTTGCTTATCACTTAGGCATTGCCTGTGTTCAGGTAATTTTTATTCGCCAAGGAAAAGTACTTGGTAGCCGTAGTTATTATCCAAAGATCCCAGCAAACACGCAATTAAGTGAAGTTGTGCAAACATTTTTAGGACAATTTTACTTACAAGGTAGTAAAATTCGTTCTTTACCCACAGAAATATTATTAGATTTTTTATTACCGGAAAAAATGCTGTTTACTAATTTTTTAACTAAAATAGTGGGACATAAAATTAATATCCAAGTGAAACCACGAGGAATAAAAGCTAAATATTTGAAACTAGCTCGTACCAATGCAGCGACAGCATTAACAACAAAAGTTGCACAACAATCAACCTTTCACAAAAGAATGGAGACATTAGCTGACTTGCTAGGAATAGAAAAAATTTATCGCATGGAATGTTTTGACATTAGTCATACATCGGGAGAACAAACTGTAGCATCTTGTGTTGTTTTTGATAGTAATGGGCCATTACGTTCTGAATATCGTCGTTATAATATAATTGATATTATTCCTGGTGATGACTATGCTGCTATGTATCAGGTTTTAACAAAACACTATTCTAAACATGTAGATGAAAGTAAAGTGCCGGATATAATTTTTATTGATGGTGGCAAGGGACAACTGGCTCAAGCAATCTGTGTATTCCAGGCATTAAATGTCAATTGGGAGATTACGCGCCCAAAATTGATAGGTGTAGCTAAAGGTCATGATCACAAAGCAGGTTTAGAAACATTATTTTTTAAAGCTGATGGCGAAGGTCTTTCGTTACCGCCTGATTCACCTGCGTTACACTTAATACAAAATATTCGTAATGAATCACATAATCACGCTATTATAGGACATCGTCAGAATATGGCAAAAGTTAGAAATACCAGTATATTAGAGTCTATTGAAGGGGTAGGTCCTAAACGTCGGCAGACGCTGCTTAAATATATGGGAGGCTTAAAAGCTTTGCGTAATGCAAGTCTTGATGAAATCGCAAAAGTACCAATGATTTCATATACACTAGCAAAAAAAATTTATAATGCGTTGAAGCAATAAGCGTAGTGGAATTGTATGTATATTTTATTTTAGCCAAATAATTATAGAGCATGAAGCAATTAAATATTCCAACTTGGTTAACACTTTTTCGTATCATATTGATTCCGTTTTTTTTATTATTTTTTTATCTTCCTTTTCATTGGGGGCCTTTTGTTTGTGCATTTCTTTTTCTTATTGCTGCGTTAACTGATTGGTTTGATGGTTTTCTTGCCAGACTGTGGCAGCAAACAACTAGATTTGGTGCATTTTTAGATCCGGTCGCTGATAAAATTATGGTAGTAACGGCATTAGTATTAGTGACAGAATATTATCATTCCTGGTGGATTACATTACCGACAGTAACTATGATTACGCGTGAAATCATTATTTCATCATTACGGAAATGGATGGCTGAGGTAGGAAACCGTAGTTGTGTACCTGTTTCGTGTATTGGAAAATTTAAAACAGCAGCCCAGATGATCTCATTAGTTGGATTACTGTGGCATCCTAATATCCAAATTGAGGTAATTGCTATCGTATTACTTTATTTTGCGGCTATCTTAACGTTTTTGTCTATGTTTCACTATTTATCTGGAGCTTGGAAAAATTTGAATGAACCATAATCGAAATGATTAAAAAACCAGCGAATAAATTTAATTAATAAATAATAGTATTGACTCAATACAGGAAACAAGTAGAATGCAGCGCATCAGACATCAGAGGTTGCTAGGTTTAACAAACTAGCTAAGCATAGAAAAAATGCGGGAATAGCTCAGTTGGTAGAGCACGACCTTGCCAAGGTCGGGGTCGCGAGTTCGAGTCTCGTTTCCTGCTCCAATATCTGCCCTACATATAAGCTAGATTGAGTAGGGCGCGTTGGCAGAGTGGCCATGCAGCGGATTGCAAATCCGTTTACCTCGGTTCGACTCCGGGACGCGCCTCCAGAATTTAGCCCAGGTGGTGAAATTGGTAGACACAAGGGATTTAAAATCCCTCGGCCTTAAGGCTGTGCGGGTTCAAGTCCCGCCTTGGGCACAATAATAAAAGTATCTTTATTAATTATCAAGAAATTAATCGATAAAAATTTACATATTTAAGACAAAATTATTTATAATAAAAATTATTTTTATATTTTTAATTTTATTATTTCTTTTTTTACCTCCAACGAACAAGCAAAATATTAATTTTTATCGTATCTTGCAGTTTGAGCAATGTTTTTATAAAGCTATATTAGCAAAGATTATTAATAGAAATCCCATATAGTATATGAAGAATTTTCGCTGTAAAGGTTGCTTGAAAAAGCAATCAGTCATACAAATCAAAGAGACTATTTCCTCAGTCCCTGTCAGCATAAAGCTATATCTCATTAGTTACCTCAGCGACAATCCTCAGATGATGTCGATTCTTCCATATTGAAGTAACTCATTCCACTTTATCCTGCCCATATTTCACAGTGAACATGTTGTGTTATTCGCTGGGGACATTCATTATAGGTTACAGCGATATCGTTGAAAAATCCCTGATTACAGAAAAACATTTAACAATTTTACTAAAAGTCTTCTTGCAAAACTACATCACAAAGATAAATAGTTTAGTTATCTGCGTGCGATGTATGTCGAATAGCTTGAGTTTTACTGAAGTCAGCAAAATAAATAGGGATTGATTTGAAACAGCGTTTAGATGGCGTCACTACACTTCTTAAAAAATTTACCCTACAGGTATCCCCTAAACTAAAGATATTACCTATGATCCATTTCATGAACTGATCCGTAATGGTGGCAGGTAGCTAATAGCCAAAGAGCCATTAAGGATGAGCTCGAGAAGCTATCCTTCAACAATATGCTGCTAAAACGCCCCTTTGTCAATGGACGTCATTCGTCCTCAGTAAGGACTATTTTCCACCGCTAACAGCATACAGACTCGTATTGGGATGTTGAGATTAAACTACCTAAGATCAAGAGGGGATCCAGCCCAAGCCGGAAGCAAGAAAATATGCTTCAACAGCTCGTTGCTACCGCTTTATCTGAAGCGTCTAAAAACATTGAAAAGTTGCTACCCATGGCTGATACCAGCAAGGCATCTCCACCGGTAATTTCTTCGAAGCCATAGGGATACTTCTCGGTAAAAAAGCACATACTTTCTTTGTGGTACTAATTAGCAGACTGAAACAACAATGGCTTAAAGAAAAATTATTACCAAATATGTGGTGTATGACGGTCAAGTGTTCCGCTCTGATGCTTTGTGAATTTGTTTTCAATCTTTAATTTGGATGTTAGTAAAACCAGGGTCAACAGGGTCACAAATCCCCTTCACTTATTCCAGCTTTTCTAAACAAATTGTAGCAGTTAAATAGCATTGAAAAAGCTGTTTTTCTCGAACTACAGTTCTTCGTGAATCAGCTTCATAAGCTGACTATCGAAAAGCTGATTTAATCAGATTTGTCGTTCTTAATTAACACTCACTGCTTCTGACTGGAAGTCCTAGAAAATTCCACCAATTTTTCTCGATCTTTCTCCAGCTTTTTTATCGCTACAGGAGATAATCCGCTGAAAACCTTCCCAATAAATATCAATGGCTTTATTACCGGTATTACCCCTCTGTGCTAACTAGACCTCCAGCAGCTCATCCTTAACTTTTGATTGCATGGCTTTGAAGTGAAGCCAGCACATTAGCTGTTTTATGTACTCAACAGTGTTGGTCCTGCGTGTCCTGGAATATCTTTGCTATTACATTCGAAAAACTAAGGCCAGTACCTTCCCCTAGGAAGCCTGGGAGATACGGTTAAGCCGCGCGCGCTTGCAGGTCATTGAGAAGTTCAGCCAAGTTCGTTTCTAACTCTCGATAAGCATCTTCGACCACAACGAGCTTCTTACGTCCATACTCAGTGATGCCAATAATGACTAGCAGGCAAAAGCGATCGTCTTGCCTGAAATAACTGTATATGCCATCAGCCTAGAAATAAATATAGCGCGTATCACTTAAATCATACAGGTAGCATTACCTATGCTCTTCAAGCCATTGCTGTTTCAGTCTGTTGATTGAGGATTACTACCCCCCTAACAGAGAAACCATGTGCTTCTTACCGAAAGCGGCACCAAGGCCCGTAAAAATTACCAGCGAATATGCCTCTCGCCTCACATGTATAGAGGCCATGACATGAAGTAGCAACTCTTCAAGAGTATTTTGCACTCTTTAAATAAAGCACCAACAAACTGTTGAAACATATTTTGTTGTCGCTGCAATGCCCTATCTTAGGCACTTTAATCTCAACATTGCCAATACCAGTCTGTATGCTGTTAGCGGTGGCAAATAACCATTATCTAGACGGTACGACTCCCGTTGAGAAAGGAGAGTGTTTTAGCAGCATATTGTTGCAGCATAGCTTCTAGCTTATCTCCTCAACGGCGGTGCCTATCAGCTTCCTGACAGCATTACGGATGAGTTCATACAAGGGATCACAGATAATATCTGGTTTTACAGATACCTGTAGAGTAAACTTTTTCATGGCACATGATCTCTTTGTTGTTGAAATCATCTAGGCAATCAATTATCAGGGTACACTACCATCTCCGAAACCACATAGACCAGAAATAAGCATAACTATAAGGAAGGGAATTTAAGCTGCTGACCCTGGTTGGGGGGTGATGTAAACAACATCAAATTTAAGGATTGAGAATAAATTCATGAAGCATAAAACTGGAACAGTAGCCTGAACCGTCATACACTAGATTTGCTAATAAGTCTTGAAACATGCGAAATGAAAACTACTCATTAAAATGATTTTTTATCAAAAAAGAAAAATATTAAGAATAATAAATTAACAACCAGATAAAATAAACTTACATATACCTTATGCTAAATGAGCAAAACGCTTGATAGCCGGTGAATCAATCATTCTAATGTGCTTTCAATAAAAAATTTTTAATAGGATTTTATGAAAAAAACTATCAAATTAGTACTCAAGGTATTTTTTGTTTTATTCTTATCTATAATAGTTTATTATGCCTATTTAAAAATAAATAGTGATAAATTATGGAAAATTATTAATCAAGAATGTATTCCTGAGTTTAAAAATGGCAACTTACAAGCAGCATGTATCAAAGTTGATCAACAACACAGATATGTAATTTATAAGGATATAAAGGGACCATTACATAATTTATTAGTACCGTTAGATAAAATCTCCGGGATTGAAAGTCCTATTTTGCAACAAAAAAATATAAAAAATTATTTCATTTTAGCATGGCAAAATCGTGAGCTATTTATTAAATCATCAAGCAAACCCATCAATGAGCAATTTCTTTCTCTCGCTATAAACTCAAAATATGGTCGCACGCAAGATCAATTACACATTCATTTAGCCTGTTTAAAACCTGAAGTATATCAAATAATAAAAGAAAATGAGCATACCATAATCAGTAGTTGGCGGCCTTTACATTTAAAGGATAGAATTAATAGTCATCAATACCTGGCTATTAAGATTTCCGCCTCTGACATAAATAAAATATCACCATTTAATTATCTAGAAAAATATACCGTAGAGCAGGATGATAATATTGCTTACTACGGCTTAGCGATGATACCAAGCACCCAACAAAATAAATTTATTTTATTGGCAACACGGCTAAAATTGCTCGATTTCAATCTTGGTTCAATTGGTGCGATTCAAGATTATCTGTGTAAATTAAGTAACAATTAAAGCCATGTTTAATAATTAAACATCAAAAAAAAATAATTAAAATAGTATATAATTACTTGCTATATCGATAATACAATAATAGAAGTTATTAGCAAATCTATGGTATAAGGGCCCAGGCAGGCTACGTTCCATTCTTTGATGCTTTGTAAATATGTTCTCCATTCTTAAATTTGACGTTGTTTACCACCAGTATAAAAATAGGTTAACTTTATCCCCCCCTATTATAGCCTATTCTAGCCATTCTGAGTAAAAAAGGGACCAGCTTAAATAGCATTGAAAGGATTATTTTCTCAAATCAAAGTTCTTAGCGCGTCGGATTCATCGTTCTTATTGAAGCCCAGTGCTCTAACGGGAAGTCTCCTAAAAGAATTCCAGCAATTCTTCTCGATCTTTCTCAAGCTTCTTCATCGCTATAGGAGATACTTCGCTAAAAACTTTGCCAACAAAACATCAATGGCTTTTTATTAGCGATATTACCCCCTCTGTGCTAACCAGAGACCTCCCGAAACTCAGCCTTAATTTTCGGTTACATGCCTTTGAAGTGAAGCCGCATATTAGCTGTTTTATGTACCCAACACCGTTTGTACCGCTGTCCATAGATATCTTTGCCATTGCATTCCAAAAAACTAAGGGCACCATCTTTCATTAGAAATCCTGGGAGATACGGTTAAGATTAAGCTACATCACCTCATAGCCCATTAAGAAATTTAGCCAAGTTCGCTTCTTACTCTCAATAATCATATTTGACCGCAATAAGCTTATTATACCCATGCTCAGTGAGGCCAATAATGAACAGGAAGCAACGGGCGCGCATCTTGCCTGAGATGCGTATATATGGCATTGCCCAAGAAATAAACGTAGTGCGTATCGCTAAATCCCGCAGCTACCATTGCCTGTCTATGCTCTTCACAAGCCATTGCTGTTTTAGTTTTCTGATGATAGTCCAGAAAGACTATCTGCTTTTTTACAGAGAAAAACGCCCCTAGATCTTCATAAAAATCATCAGTGAATATGCCTCGTAAGTACAGCCATGATAGCAACTCTTCGCAGATTTTTATACGCTTCAGATAAGGCGGTAGGAATGAGCTATTGAAGCATGTTCCGTTACTTCTGCAATCCCTGACCTTAAGCACTTTAATCTCAACATCCCCTATACCAATCTGTATAGTTCGTTGTTGTAAATAACAGTTATGAACGACTGGTATGGATGCCAGGTCGACAAGGCGATATATTCAGCGTGTTATTCCACAGCATGGCTTCAAGCTCAGCCTCAATGGCGATGGGACTATTAGCTGCCTGGCACCATTACGGATTAGTTCATGGAATGGATCACAGCTAATATCTGGTTTCTCGGATATCTGTAGGGTAGACTTCTTCATAGCATATCATCTCTCTGTTGTTGAAATCATTTACGAAATCAATCAGCAGGATACATGCTAGCATCTTCGAAACCATATATACCAGAAATGAGCATAACTCCAACAAACACTTATATTGTTACAATATAGTAACGGATTATGTTTATTATAAAAAAAACTTTAAAAAATAATAATTTCTAACTTTTTATTTTTAGAAAAAAATGTAAAAATTATCATATAAGTCAACATTTCTAACCAAAAATACATTGCAATATAATTCTAAAGCTAACTATTAGAATGAATAATTTTGTTGTAATTTAGCTATTTTATAATAGATAAAAATGCTATTTATTTTCTCATAATAACAATCGTTATTGTTATTTTACGAGGAGCATAAAAGTCATTAATTAAAAAATAAATCTACGTGAGATGTAGATCAACCATCAATTAACAAAAAGAACAAATATTTAACACTAATATCCCTTTAAATTAAGTAAAATGATTACTGACATAAAATTATTATGGAGTTAACAAAAAATTTTTACTTTATGGCATCATAAACTATGCATTTAATGCTGTGTTAATTAATTAAAATCTCATGGAGGCGACTATTATGTACGATTAATTAATCGTAACAATTATTACATGATGTTTTTATCATCATGTGTTCTAGTGGATTTTTAGGTTTGCTTTATGAAAGGATTAGTTTCTAAGCTACTAATTAGTTATTAATTTAGGAGAAAGATTTTGTTTAAAAAACAGGAAATTAAAAGTATAGAAATCAAACAAAACAGAGAAAATAATATTGAAAATAAAAGTGA
Source organism: Arsenophonus sp. NEOnobi-MAG3 (assembly GCA_052171895.1). Classification (GTDB taxonomy): domain Bacteria; phylum Pseudomonadota; class Gammaproteobacteria; order Enterobacterales; family Enterobacteriaceae; genus Arsenophonus. The sequence goes on along the minus strand of JBQMRN010000001.1, from coordinate 224,908 downwards.
CAAGAAAACTATTATATGCTCTGAAACTTGCTTCACTGGCGATGTTGTCTCAGATGCAGATATACTTATTAATGGTAAATATATTGGCAATATTTTATGTAAAGATAATACGGTTATTGTAACAAAAACTGGCATAGTAACAGGTACTATATTAGCCAAAAAATCAATTATCAATGGCAAAATTGATGGTCGTGTTGAATCAACATTAATTGAAATTCAAAAAAATGGCATGATCGAAGGTGAAATTTATAGTGAAAATCTATCCATTGAGGATGGTGGATTTTTTATTGGAATATCGAAAAAAATTATAGCAGATTTAAACAAAAAAATACCAGAACAAAACAACGTGCAAGAACGTAAAAAACATCAAAAAATGGATGCTACGAATACACTTGCTTTAAAAGATTAAAGTTATTAGCAAATCTGGTTTATGACAGTCAGGCTAGATGATTCCAGCCTGATCCTTCTTGAATCTGTTCTTCATCCTTAAATTGAACGTTGTTACCACCAGGGTGAAGCAGCTCAAATTCCCTTAGCGCCTATTCCAGGTTTTCTAAAAAAATAGAAGCAGCTAAATACCATTAAAAGGTTGTTTTTCTCAAATCAGAGTTCTTCGCATATTGGATTCATCATTCTTATTGACGCCCAATGCTCTGACAGGGAAGTCGAAGAATGCTAGAAGTTCTTATCAATCTTTTTTCAGCTTCTTCATCGCTGCAAGAAAGATACTCGCTGAAACCATTGCCAATAAAACATCAAGAGGTTTATTAGTTATCGGAGTTATTCTCAGTTCTCCTGTATGGGGTGTTCAGAGAGAAGGTAGCGTACCATTCTGATTAATTTCGTGTATGATTTCAACAACAGAGAGATAATATGCTATAAAAAATTCTACCCTATAGGTATCCTTAAAACTATATATTACCTTCTGATCCATTGCATAAACTCATCCGTAATGCTGCCAGGCAGCTCATAGCTACCATAGTTCAGGTGAGCTAGAAATTATAGCTAAGATAATATACTTGAACGCCACCTTGGCAACAGCTCTCATCCAAACGATCGCAACAGTTATTTTCTACAATAAACTATACAGACTGATATTGGCGATGTTGAAAGTAAAGTGACTAACTCAGGGATTGCAGCGGCAACGGAATATGGTTAAACAACTCGTTACTAGAGCCTTATCTGAAGCGTGTAAAAAGCGTCGAAGACTTGCCACCTTTGGTATAACCTCTGCCAAGCACCTCTTTCAGAGGTGATTTTATGAAGCCATAGGAAGGGAGATTTTCGGTGAAAAACATGGCCTCTGTGTCAGTAAACCATCAGTAGATTAAAACAGTAATGCCTTAAAGAGCACAGACAATGCTGCCTGCGTGATTTAAGTGATACGCGCTACGTTTATTTTCCCGCCGATAGGATAGACAATTCTGTCAGGCAAGATGATTGCCTTTGCCTACTTGTCATTATCAGCGTTATTGAACATGAACCTCTAATGAGCTCTTTGTGGTGAAAGATGCTTATTGAGCGTCAGAAGCGAACTCTGAGGGCTAATTTCTCAATGGTCTACGAGCGCGTGCCTTAACCCGTATTTCTCAGGATTGCTACGGGAGACGGTGCCATTGCTTTTTGAAATACAATGGCAAAGATAATCCTGGACACACAGCAACAACGCTATTGGATATACAAAACAGATAATGTGCTGGATTCACTCTACAAAGGCATGCAACAAAAAGTTAAGGCTGAGAGGAGCTGCTGGAGATCTAGAGCTAGCAGTGGGCCGTCGTTTTATGCTTCTAATAACGTCCTTTATATTTTGTTGGCAAGATTTTCAACGAAATATGGTATCCTGTGCAGCGATGAAGAAACTGAAAAAGATTGAGAAGAACTTCTAGCATTCTACGACTTCCCGTCAGATCAGTCTGAGCGTTAATAAAAATGACGAAACCACCGCGAGAAAAGTATGGTTTGATAAAAATAACCTTTTCAATGGTATTTAAGCTGCTACAATCTACTCAGAAAAGCTGGAACCGACCCCATTAAGCGGATTTGACATGATACTAACAAAGATTGGTTGTAAACAATGTCTAATTTAAGGATAAAGAACAGATTAGAAAGCATTAAACTAGAACGTAGCCTGTGATCATCATATACCACATTTGCTAATAACTTGATTAAAAATAGCTAATGTAAAAAAAACTCTATTAATTCTCACTTTTTATAAGCAAAATACTAGAAAACTTATACCTGAGTTTAAATTCCTGTCAGTAACAATTTGTTATAAATTGCCAAATAATAATTTATTGATAATAATTAATTATTATCAAATAACAATAGCATAACAACATGCAGTTTATTTCAATTAGTAATGGAGAAGCATAATGTGCAAACTTTTAATGCTGATTTAGTCATAATAGGAGCTGGTGGCGCTGGTTTAAGGGCAGCAATTTCTGCTGCTGAAGCTAATCCACATATGAAAATTGCTTTGGTTTCAAAAGTCTATCCCATGCGCAGTCATACTGTTGCTGCAGAAGGTGGCGCAGCGGCAATTGCTCAATCCCATGATACCTATGATTATCATTTTAATGATACAGTTTCAGGGGGAGATTGGTTATGTGAACAAGATGTAGTTGAATATTTTGTAAAACATTGCCCAACTGAAATGACACAACTAGAATTATGGGGATGCCCATGGAGTCGTAAAGAAGATGGTAGCGTGAATGTCCGTCGCTTTGGAGGAATGAAAATCGAGCGCACATGGTTTGCTGCTGATAAAACAGGCTTCCATGTATTACATACTTTATTTCAAACCTCACTTAAATACCCACAAATCCAGAGATTTGATGAACATTTTGTCTTAGACATTCTTGTTGATGAAGGAAGAGTACATGGCCTAGTTGCTATACATATGATGGAGGGCACTCATATTCAAATTAGGGCAAACGCTGTTATTATGGCTAGCGGCGGGGCTGGTCGTGTTTACCGTTATAATACTAACGGTGGAATTGTTACCGGTGACGGTATGGGGATGGTATTACGACATGGCATTCCATTACGTGATATGGAATTTGTTCAATACCATCCAACTGGCTTGCCAGGATCTGGAATACTTATGACTGAAGGCTGTAGAGGCGAAGGCGGGATCCTCATCAACAAAGATGGCTATCGTTATTTGCAAGATTATGGTTTAGGGCCAGAAATTCCACTAGGTAAACCAGAAAATAAATATATGGAATTAGGTCCAAGAGACAAGCTTTCTCAAGCTTTTTGGCATGAGTGGCGTGCAGGCCGCACAATAAAATTACATTGTGGTGATGTCGTACATCTTGACTTACGCCATCTTGGAGCAGAAAAACTACATGAATGCCTGCCTTTTATTTGTGAATTAGCCAAAGCTTATATTGGCGTCGATCCTGTTACTGATCCTATTCCTGTTCGCCCAACCGCTCATTATACAATGGGGGGGATTGAAACAAATCATAAATGTGAAACATCAATCAAAGGGCTGTTTGCTGTAGGTGAATGTTCATCGGTTGGCTTACATGGAGCAAACCGCCTAGGTTCTAACTCTTTAGCAGAATTAGTTGTTTTTGGGCGATTAGCCGGCATAGAAGCGGCTAAATATGCTACTAAAGCCTCTCCAGCAAATAATAACACCATTAAATTAAAAGCATGTGAAATTGAAACTAATTTAACCAAACTGATAAACCAAAAAGGTAAAGAGAATTGGGCTAACATCCGTGATGAAATGGGGATAGCAATGGAGGAAGGTTGTGGCATCTATCGTACACCTGAATTAATGCAAAAAACTATGGATAAAGTAGCTGAACTTAAAGAACGCTTTAAACATATTGAAATTATAGATCATAGCAGTGTTTTTAATACTGAACTTCTCTATACAATCGAATTGGGATTTAGTCTAGATGTAGCGGAATGCATGGTTCATTCAGCTTTCTATCGCAAAGAATCTCGTGGTGCTCATCAACGTCTAGATGAAAGCTGCACTGAACGTGATGATATTAATTTTCTAAAACATTCTCTTGCCTTTTATAACTTACAAGATGCCCCACACATAGCTTATAGTGATGTAAAAATTACTAAATTAGCACCGACTAAACGTGTTTATGGTGGTGAAGCAACAGCACAAGAAGAGCAAGCAAAGAAGGCGCATGCGAATGAATTTCTAAGATGAAAAACTGAAAATGGAGATCATGCGCTATAATTCTGAAACTAACAATGTCCCCTATTCTATTACTTATGAAGTTCATTATAATAAAAAGATTTCTTTGCAAAATGCTCTTAGTTATATTAAAGAGCACTCTTATCACATTAGCTCTCTTACCACTAGTTTTGTTGTATGGCAATATGCAGCTCTTGCTGTATGACAATTAACTAGGTATCTAAAATTAGCCTGCAAAATTTTTTATAAAACTATACTCATAGTTTTAAATAAAAATATTTGAAAATTTTTTATCAAAAAAGACTTACTGCTAGATGATATGACTCATTTTCTTAAGAATCTTGAAGCTATTAAATCCTATATTATTGGTAATAATCGTAAGGTTAGCGATGTATCCCCCCTCTCCCACCTAATAAACAAACACTTAGTCAAATGGCTAAATATCATCAATTCTAAAACTGTATTAATTCTGGCCTCTTGTTATACAGCCTGCCTTTTTTACCATTAATCTAGAGTTTATTGGTCTTCCTGCATCCAGAGTGGCATAATGTTATAACTTCGAGAATCATAATAAAAGTAAAAAAAAGAGAATGCTATTACTAAATAGCGCGATAACTGGCTGTATGATGGAGAGCTATAGATTTGTTAGTTACTGCTCTGAAGCATGTCTCTACACATGTTAATCCTGGCGCTGTAATTCAACAAGAAAAAACAGAAAATACAGAATATTTTTCTTCCTTATCTTTGTTTCAAGATAAGAAAGAAAAATAACGAAAAACGTGTAAGCCCTATCTATGTGTACACAAAATCTCATCAAATTGGTGGTAACAGAGAGATTGGATTTTATTGTTTTTATGTTATTCTGGAAACAACCGCCATCCTTCAAATTTCGTTTAGTTTACTCGTGCTTATGGCGTATTTTCCTTAATAATAAGGAAGTAAAAAAGTTACTCTAATAATGTTAGTTTTCTCCATAATCCAATCATTTTATTAATTAATATTTTTACTTTAAAAATAACTTTATTTCATACAAAAACCTAGTTTAAACTTTCGCCTTAATGCCTATCAATTTTTTATAAAAATAAAAATAACCCAAAAACGATCCCAAAATTACTATGAGGTATCACTGTTATAGTAATAATAATTATCTTAGATGTACCACTAATATAATTTAAGGAGAACAATTATGAATCACCCTCCTAAACGTTCTGATGAAGCTATTTTGTGAATTATTTATATTTAGTGATTGGTATATTATTTATATTTAGTGCTGGTGGTATATGTAGTGTACTTGTCTATCCGGTTATTATTCTTTTACTAATAATTTTAATTCCTCTAAGTCTTTTGCTACAGAATTATTTAATTATGAAGGTATTCTAGCATTTTGCCAAAGCTTTATTAGCCGTGTTTTTTGCTATTAATGATCATTTAACCTATTTGGTGTTGGCTACACATCGACTTAATCATTACATCCATGATCTAAAAATAGTGATTCCAACTGGCAAATAAAAATTTTATGGTGCTGATATCAGCATTATGATGATTCCTATCATTGCTATCATCAAACTCTAATCAAAAGTTAATCTAATAATAAATCTAGATAGTCTTCTAACCATTTGGTTTTATTATTTCTGATAAGCATTGACTAGATTAACTTATAGACAATATAGCGACCGCTCATTCCGGTTCTCTATATTATTAACCATCAGATACGCATAAATAAGCATAAACTTCAGCGAACTAAACTGATAAATGTTGATAACTCAAGATGCTTAACCAACAATAAAAAACTGCTGATAATTAAACTAACCATTGTAGTAATCCTATTGACTAACTATAATATCCAGGAAGATAGATGTTTTTTTAATAATTCAGGCTTAAGCTGAAACCAATCTTTCATAGACTGCAATGGAGTTTTACTACCTAATACTGATTGAGGTAATTCCTAATTATAAGCCAAACATATCGATACAAAGTGATCTCAAGCTCTTGAGAAGAATTGAAATGATGGCTTTACAACGCATCTTATATGCGTACATTAAATAATTCGACTTAGATCATTCATTTAAGGATACTCGGCAGGCTAAGTTGGTTTCTATACCAAGCTCTGTACACAAACAGTCGAATTCATATTTTCTGGTTGCTAAACGTTTTCGCAAACCAAAAAGGCGTTCTGTAAATTCTTTGCCATTGTCTATAAGTAGCCGATGGAGATAACCATTGAACATGTTTTCTTAAAATCACGTAAAAAACGTCGAACATTGGATGTAGTCTTGCCCTTATAAAGAAGAATAAAAACCCATTGAGAGTGGCGCGATCTATACCTACAAAAAGATAATATCGTGAAATTTTGTTTGGCATTTACGGAAAATATTTCATATCTACTATGAGCAGATAACCAGCCTTATAGGCTTTAAACGCTTTATGCTTCGAGTTTTGCGCTTCTTGTTTCATTTCACATAAATTTCCTTCCTCCCGGCTTGATCTGCGTCAACAGCGATCTAGGCCAGATCGAGATACGACGGAGTTCAGGTAGCAGATCATTGAAAGGAAGAAAAGATTTTCGCAGGAAAACGACTACGCCTTCCTGTGAAGCTGGCAACAGCGTCTGCGGTAAATGATGGAGAATATAACTGTGAAAGTTATATTCATTAAAGATGATATCCCATAAAAAATCTACCCTACTGATATCCGCAAAATCAAATATTACCTATTATCTCTTGCATGAACCATCCATAATGCTAACAGGCAGATCATAGCCACAGCCGTTAAAAGTGAAGCTAGAAGCTATGCTGTGACAACATGCTGAACGCCATCTTCTCAAAACTGGCGGGTCCCCATGCCAGTCCCATCAGTAACAGTTATATGCCACAGCAAACTATACAGATTGCTATTGGTGATATTAAGATTAAAATGATCTAAGATCAGGAATCGCTGCAGCAACAGAAATATACTTCAACAGCTTGTTGCTACCTACCGAATTATCTGAAACGTGCAAAACGTCGAAGAATTGATAGTAATGGCTTTACCTACATGAGGTGCATCTTCAGCGCGATGATTTTAACGAAGCGATAGTGGCGCCTTTTTTAAGTGAAAAAGTACATATTCTCTTTGGAGACTAGCATCAGTAGATTAAAATAGCAATGGCTCGTAAAGAGTAGAAGCAATGGAACCCTATGTAATTTAATGGATATACGCTACGTTTATTTCTTTGGCAATGCTATCTACTGTCCAGTCAGGCAAAATTATCGCCTTTACCTATTAATCATTATCGGGATCACTGAGCATGAAGGTAAGGAGCTAGTTGTGGTCAAAGATGCTTATCGAGAGTTAGAAGCGAACTTAGCCGAATTTCTCGATGGGGCTTCCTGCGCGCTCATGGCTTAACCGTATCTCCCAGGCTTATTACGGGAAACGATACCCTTAGTTTTTGGAATGCAATGGCAAAGATATCCCCAAATACGCAGCACTAACACTCTTCGGTATACAAAACAGGTAATGTCCTGGCTTCACTCCACAAATGTATACAACAAAAAGTTAAGGTTGAACTTCGGGAAAATCTCTGCCTAGCAGAGAGCTGTGAAACTCCTAAGAAAGCCCTTTATGTTTTGTTGGCAAAGTTTTCAGCGAAGTATCATCCTGCAGGAATGAAGAACCTGAACAAAGATCAAGAAGAACTGCTGGTATTCTACGACTTCCTATCAGTACACTGAGCGTCAATAAAAAACGACAAATCCAATTGAATCGACTTTTGTAAAAGTGAAGCTATACGAAAGCCGACAAGCACGAAGAATTATGGTTAGAGAAAAAAATGCTTTCAATGATATTGGAGCTCCTACAGTCTGGTCAAAAAAATCAGAACAAGATAAAGAGAATTGACCTGCTTTATTCTGGTTGTAAACTCCGTTCAATTTAAAGATGGAGAACAGCTTCACGAAGCATTAGAACGGAACGGTGCTAGCCTGACCGTCATACAGCAGATTTACTAATAATTCATCCATTACACACCATGATGAATAATATCTATAACAATAGGAGCAGGAGAATAATATGCACCTCATTTCACACGTATTTAGCCCGCTATCATTATTCCCGACACGCTTATAATCTTGGATTTGTTGCCATAGAATGACATTCTTACCATAAACTATTACGATAAAACTGGCTTCTTAGCCGTCAAGAAACTCATCAATAACAATATGATGAGGAGCTTGGCCAAATGGCTTACAAGCAAGCATACCATGAACAGCATTTTTAGCTTCTTTTAAGGTCATAGTAACAACAACCTCCTTTACATTCACCTAACCCATCCATTTAATAACAATTAATCTGAGTGCCCAGTTTATTTAAGATGAGGTTACTTACCAATGAGTTCAACTTCAGTAAAATTCTGGTAACTTGGGGGCTAGCTAGAATATGATGATATGAGTAAAAATCTTTTTCGAAAGCTTAGAGCCTTCTAATTGTCCTGCATTTTCATTGGAAGCAAAGATCATTAAACCAACATGTTGAAAAGTATCAACAATGCTTAGAATTAAGGTGGTTTCTAGTACAACAATCGTAAAACCAATATTATTATATTGGACAATATAGACTAATCCACCAATATCTGTTACTGAAATATTAATATTGGTTAAAATTTTTTAGAGTAGTTCTAGTATTACCGAGTTTAACATAGACCTTATTAGCTAGGCGCGCGATTGCAATTGTGCATCCTTTCCGCTAAAGCATGCTCGTGAACACCATTACCAATAATTAAATATTCATGTTATTAGTTCCTAAATTAATGGCGGAAATGGCGCATATCACTAAAAATCATCGCAATATCATATTCATTAGCTACGGCTATTAATCTCATCATCACGAATTGAACTGGCTTGTTGAATAATACAAATTATGCCACCAGCAGTATAGCGGCAACATCAATAGTATATTGAAATGAAAGAAAGCATCAGATTTCTTGCACATCAGACAAGATCTAAACTTTCCTCATGCGCTTTTAATGGCGCGATTTAAGTGAATAAACCAAGCTTATTTGTTCGAACCAATACTAACGTCATATTATTTTTGGCATAAACAATAGAATTGGATTTTATAAATTTTAGCATTTACCAGAAAAATAGCGCATTTTCTTTTTTCTTATTTGCTTAACTGATATTAGGTTGTTAGAAAGCAGACGCAGGATCAAGCTTTTGTCATTAAACCTAAATTGCAATATGCACTAATAAGCTGCCATTTAGGGGTTTAAAATATAAACTTGCAAAAGTGAATAGCCTTGCCAACATGCAAGGACACGCACTTGCTGCTTCTTGCAAGTATTGTGATAAACCAGCTTTCAGTAACCGAAGCAGCAATAATGACTTCAATAAATTAGCGCTCAATAATTGTTTAGCCGTATTTGCATCTAATTCATGGTTAAATTCAATAATACCAATAAATCCAGAGCTTGGATCAATTTTGAAAGCAAGATAGAATTATAAGCCGTACAAATATCAGCTCTGACCGCATCAGCACAGAGATTAGCTTGTTTGATAATGACATAAACAGGTTTAAAAAAACTTTTTATATATAATACAAGGCTGCCTAAGATCAGTAATCTTCTATAAGAAGCGGATTTGCCTTGCAGCTATCTTTCTGTAGCAACAGAGCCATATACTCTCTTTTCTTCTATATAATAAATCAGTAGCTTGATATTTATTTTCGCCGTAAGGTATACTTTTCCGGTTAATAAAATTAAAATTTAATATACTAGGAAAATTACCTGCAGGCTTTGGTCCAACTTGCCATAAATAAGAAGGTACTAACTTAATAAAATAGTTAGCAATCATTCCATCATAAGCTGTGCGGTATATTTAAAAGCCTTAACTGCCAAGTCAAAACAAAATATAATCAGTCAGAAAATTTTGCTGATTATCAATCTTTTTGATGATTTTTGATAATCCTAGCTATTAACCACACGAGATGCCCATATCTTTATGATTTTTTTTGAGCAGAACGGATCATGCTTGGCCAAATAATATCAATGTTCTTAATGGCATTTTCAGCGTACAATCCTAGCATACCACACTCTTTTCAGCAAAAGAGTAAAGATTAACAACAACTATATCAATTGGAGTAATTTAATATTCTCTCATTATTTTTCCCCAAGAGAGCGTCTCGGCCGAGAATATAGCACCATGTACTTTTTGATATAGTGTTCAAACGGCTGACCATCATGTCTAACTGTTATTCGATATAATCAAAAACCTCTATAACAGTTAACCAGGCTGCTCATAATAAATTTAGCTATACCAGCGGTAAAGATAACTTCAATCTTACGATGAGATAAAGCTTTTAAAAATTCAACAATAGCTTCTTTCTCAAAAACACTCAGTAGAACACTCTGAATAAAGCGGAATTACGGCATGAAATAGATTCCTTTGGATAATAAAATATCTTAAAATTAATTAAATTTTATGGCTATTCCCTATTACGAATGATATTCAAAATAAATGCTTTCAATCAAATATTTTGTTCAAAATACAATTATGTGTACGGCAAATATTTGCATATTTTGCTATAAATTTTTATTATCTTATTTTTATGGATAAGTCTATTAATAATTTAGTATTATATAATGTCTTGCTGTTTAATTAATCAATTAAAGAAAAATTATGCAAATAAACTTGTCAGCTATGTAAAATTGCCTATAATGCCATCGATTGATTCAATATAGAATTAATCGATTGAATTAAATTTCATCGACTTAGAGTAAAGAAAACTAGAAATAACTACCTGATTTTACAGCTGAAAAGAGTGATATAGGCCACCTCGTGGCTTAATGAAGGGGGTCGTACGCTCCGCTCTTTAATAATTAATCAAATAATCTATATAGGCAGCAGGCACTCGTAAGAGATCATCAAAAAACATTTAATTTTAAAGTCTTGAAAAGAGTAACAAAACAATTAATTTATATATGAACTTAAGCGGTAACAACGCTATTTAGCAGGAGACAGCATCAAAAACAATTAACCGTCGACAAAGTTAGATAAACAAGAAGGCATAGCCTGACCGGTAAAACATTCTTTTAGCATTAAGCTTTAATTGAAGAGTTTAATCTTGGCTAAGATTGAACGTTAGCGGAAGGTATAATACATGCAAGTCAAGTGAAAACAGGAGGAAACCTTTCTTCTTTGTACTCGCTGCGAATAGGGGACAAGTTAGTAAGGTATGGGGCTCTCTGGCCGAAGGAAGAAGGGGTAACCACTAAAAATTATGACTAATACCGCATAATCTCTAAGAAGAAAAGTAGGAGAGAATCTTTTCCATTTTTTCCTCACACATCTTTGAATCACCCCATATAAATTTAGCTAGTAGGTGAGGTAAAGGATTACCTAAGCGATGATATCTAGCTAGTTTGATAATGATGATTAGCTACACTTGGAGCTGAGACACAGCTAAGACTTCTAGGGCGCAAACCTGATACACCAATACCCATGCACTGTGTATGAAAGACCTTCTGGTTCTAAAGTACTTTCAATGATAAGGAAGGTATTATGGTTAACAACCTTAGCAATTGACGTTAACGAAATAAGAAATACCGCTTGTTAATTACCTTACTAACCACCGCAGTAATACAAGGTTGTGAGCATTAATCGGAATTACTTGGTGTAAATGGGGATGGGCAATTAATTAATTTAGATGTAAAATCCATGGACTTAACATTGGAATATGGCATTCAAAACTGGTTGCCTAGAATCTTTTGTAGAGGTTTTGGTAGGATTCCATATCTACGCTGGGAATGCCTGAAAGATGTGGAGGAATACCTCTAGTTTAGCGGAAGAGGGCAGGTGGTAGTAGGGATAGTGAGCAGCTCCACACACAAGCGGTGAAGCGTATTTTAATACTATACAACAAAAAGAACCTTAACCTACACCTACTCTTGAGATCCAATAACTTCTTTAAAAATAAAGAAGTGCTTTCAGGAGCGATGAGATAGGTGTCACATGGTTGTTGTCAACTCTTGTTGTAAAATATTGGATTTGAACTCCCACCGGAAATGAGCACAACCATTATTCTTTGGTTACCAACGATTTAGTCGTGAACTCAAAGGAGATTGCCGATGATAAATCGGAGGAAATGAAAATAACGTCGAGTCATCATGGTCATTAACGAGTTTTTTATGGCTACACAACACGTGCTACAATGGTGTATTCTAGAAAGAAGTGGGACTTAGAAAGTACGTCGAAAGTCCAGATTAAAGTCTGCAACTGAACTCCATGAAGTTAGAATCGCTAGTAAAACCACGGATCAGCATATCGCGGTGAATATATTTCATGACCTTGTATCCAAAACCCGCCAGTCACTCGATGGCAGTGAATTGCATAAAGAACTAAGTAGTTTTAACCTTCTGGATAGTGCTTACCAGTTTGTAATTCATGACTTGAGTGAAGTAGTAATAAGGTAAGCGTATGGGTAAAGGAGGTAACCTTCAGTTGGATCACCTCCTTTTACCTAGATAGATGAAATGTAAGTGTTCATACAGATCATTTGATGAAGATTCACTAGAAAAGTATCATTAGGCTTGTAGCTCAGGTGGTTAGAGCGCACCCCTGATAAGGGTGAGGTCGGTGGTTCAAGTCCACTCAGGCCTACCAACATATTGCTGATTCCAGTTGCTAAAAAACAAAATTAGCAGGAAAATATAATGATACAATAATCTTAATGGGGCTATAGCTCAGCTGGGAGAGCGCCTGCTTTGCACGCAGGAGGCCAGCGGTTCGATCCCGCTTAGCTCCACCATATTACAGATAAAAATAAATAGAAGGTTATTCAAAACTATGAACTTGCAGTCAGCAATTTAAAATTCATCGAAATTCTAATTCATCGAGGGAGTTGATGTACTAGCGGTAGCGCACAGCAAGCGCTGCATATATTAAGTACGTGATCATTGGGGGGGAGAGAGCCACTGCGCACTAAAAAATTAGTGAACACGCAGGCATAACTCAAAAAAAATATATCTTCTGGTTCTATGGGGTTAAGCAAATCTAAGTGTACACGACACGGTGGAGATACTTAGGGAGTTAGAGGCAATGTGAAGAGTATACTAATCTGTGAAAAGTATCGGTAAGTTAATATGAAGCGCATGCAATAGCTGGCAATATCCAAATGGGAAAATGCAGTTCATTTATAATGAATCATTTGATGAATTCATAGTCAAACAAGGAGGAAGAATCTGGGGAAGAAAAGCAGCCAATAATCAAAATCGCTATTTATATCAGGAAAAAGGTCTGGAAAACAAACAATGGAAAATGAGTGTTAAGTAGAGTGAGCTTAAGGAGTATGGCTTTAGACGTGTTATTCTGTCTAAATATAGAGGGGGAGAGGAGGGAGAGGAGGAGAATCCACAAACCTCCAAGGCTAAATACTCTTAACTGAGCGATAGTAAAGCAGTATCTTCCGTGAAGGAAAGGCAAAAAGAACGTAGCATAACTATGGTGTGAACGGCAGCAGTTTATCTGTTTCAGAGAAACTAATAATTTGAGTAGTTTTTTATACTTTGCGATATGTTAATTTTTAGGAATTCATTTAGATAGATGACTCGGAATAAATTTCCTAAAAAAAGCATAAAACATAGCCAACTAAATCAGAAAAATAACACGCGACTTCTTCACGTGTTACACCATCTGTTCATCCAAAACGCTTTATGATCTCCTCTTCCTCCAAAAATTAATGTTAACAATTAATGATAACAGAGCAACTAAATTTTTTGATGAAAAAAGAGAGCATACAGTAATCAATGCATCCAACAAAACTTCCTCAATTCCAAATTTTTTCTCGACACGCAAATATTATCCGCTTTTAATCATGATTATCAGGACTTTTGAGCAATACCTAGAGCCAAAAACCTAATGACGCCTAAATTCAATTGCATTGAAGGAGATAATTACTGAAAGTATGCTTGCTGATAAATTCATCACCTATAGAGAAACTAGGATAATTCCAGGTGTATCCTCATTCACCTCTTCACAAATAGAATTTAGCTGATAGATATGAGGAATGCAGACAGATGTACAAATGTATTCTATTATAGGGGAAGAGGGGTAGCCGGCCAAAACAGACTATTTATCGACGCTCAGCTGGCAAAACAGGCAAGGGGTTTATTGTCAAACGAATACATAAAATAAAAAATGAGGTTATTAAACCAATCCTAGTAGGATTACTATCTCTAAAATTACTGCATTAGATCAAATAATACACACTTCGACAAATTTTAACTTAGATATATCCCCATAAAACGATTCTATCTCCTTTTAGCAATAATGGGTAGCTTTTGCTTTTCTCTTAAATAGAGATTCAAATTCCTAACCATCAAGCTATTCAACATACATCGCAGATAACTAAACTATTTATCCTTATAATATAGTTTTGCCAGAAAACTTTTCACTAAGATTATTAAATGTTTCCTACAATCGGAGATTTTGCAATATCCACTCAGCGGATAACATCTTTAGTGGTGACAATATAGACAGGATAAAGTTAATCAACTTGCTTCAATGCATAAATCGACATCATCCAACTGATTGTCGCATAGCCAACTAATAAAATGCAGCTTTATGTTGGCAGGAAATGAGAAAAGAGTCTCTTTAATCTGTATGACTGTTTGCTTTCATGGGAGAACCCAGAACCCCCTCTCCATCTGTATCGAAAATTCCTTCCTTAGAACAGGATAAGGGATTTCTACCAACAACCTTTGACAACATAGCATTTTAATTCTAGTAAAGAGGCCTAGATCACTCTGCATCAATATGTTTAGCTGTAGAATTAGGAATTATCCCAATTAGTATTGGGTAATAAAACTCTATTGCAGTCTAGTCTATGAAAAATTGCTCAAAAGTTAAACATGAATTATTTAAAAACCATACTATCTTCCTGGATGTAATAAAATTAATACCCAGTTCTTTATATATTTGAGTTATTAGTAAATATGGTGTATGGCGGTCATATAGATCCACAGATGGGCTACGTTCCGCTATGATGCTTCATAAATCTGTTCTCGATCCTTTAATTGGATATTATTTACCACCATGGTCATCAGCAGGCTAAATCCTCCCCACCCCCACCCACAAGAGCCAGTTCCAGTTTTTCTAAGCAGACGGAGGTAGAGTTTAAATAATATCGAAAAGGTTCTTCTTCTCGATCTTTCTCCAGCTTCTTGATCGCTACTTACAGCAGCGATACTTCAATAAAAACATTGCCAACAAAATATTAAAAATATCAAGGGCTTTATTATCGGACATATCACTGCTCTCTGGTAGGTAAGAGACCTCCACAGGCAGCTCTCAACATTAACTTTTGGTTGCATCCATTTTTTGGGAGAGGCAAACCAACACTTAGCTGTTTTGTGTACCCAACAGCATTAGTGTTGGTGTCCAAAAATATCTTTGGCATTGCATTCCAAAAACTAAGGGCACTATTCCCCGTAGCAAGCTTGAGAAATACGGTTAATGGAGTGGCCTTCAGTATTGGTGGGGGAGAAGGGCCATTGAGAAATTTTAGCCAAGAGAGTAAGAGTAGTTCGGTTCTGACTCTCTCAATAAGCATTTTCGACCGAAACAAGCTTCTTATGTCCATACTCAGTGACGCCGATAATAGCAGCAGGCAAAAGTAATCATCTTACCTGATAGGACTAGGATATGCCATTAGCCAAGAAATAAATGTAGCGGGTATCGCTTAAATCACGAAGAGTGGATGTGGCATACAACCGACTACAGCACCATTTACCTGTAGCTTCCCCCCCCTTCTTCTAAGCCATTGCTGTTTCAGTCTACTGATGGCACTCAGAGAGACCATATCCTTTTCACCGAATGGGTTCCCTCCACCAAAATAATGGCTTCATGAAAATCACAGGTTGGGGGATGCCTCAGCAAGTACAGCCATGCTGATAACTCTTCGATGATTATTTGCATGTTTCAAATAAGGCGGTAGCAATTGAACTATTTATGCATATTCCCTTGCTGATGAATACGTGGAGATCCCACCATGACTATTAGGCACTTTAATCTCAACATTGCCACTATCAGCTCTGCCTGGCACCATTACAAATGAATTCATACAAGATGGTGGATCAGAGAGATAATATCTTAGTTTATGGATACTTCTGTAGAGTAAACTTTTTCATGTTATATCCATATTCATCCCCTCTGCTATTGAAATCATCCACGAAATCAATCAGCATATGAGCCCCCACTCGATCAGTCGATATTAATTTCTATCATTTTAAATGCGTTAAATTAATTCAAGTAGCATATTATTATCATTAATAATAATATTTCTCATTAATTTTACTATTCGTCTAAGTACCAATTTGCAGTATCTTTATTTTTTTACCTCTAGAATGGAAGTATTTATGTAAATTCTTCCTAATCATCGATACAAAATTATCAGATTTTTTGCAGAAATAAATCCAACTTATCATTAAAAGTTACTTTCTTTAGGCATGTTACACATGGATTTTTTAACGTTATTCATATAGCGCCGCTTGCGCTTGATGGATGTTATTTTATTTAAATTGAAATTTACCGTATGAATTTGATCTTAGAAAAAAAGATTTTATCTAATTAATTTAGAGGTTCCCAGCAATCAAACGATATAAAATATTTTTATGTTAACTAAATAGCCTATTATTCGTTATAATAGAAAAGTATGAAATCATTAATTATTTCCTTATTGGAAACCATAAAAAGGGTAAAACAACACTCTTTAATCAATTAATAAGCGCATATCACACCAAGGTATTGGAAATTGAGGTGGTGTCCCTGGCCCACACTATTGGGCCAAAGATTGGTTGTTTTTCAATCTCAGAATATAATATTAAATTAGTTAACCTGCATGGCGCACGGCATCATCTATTCACTGACCACTATTTAAGAACAGACCTCACTTGATGAGCAAATTGCCTATCTGAGTGGCGAAGCAGATATCTTAATCAATGTTATCGATACCGCTAACCTCTCAAACGTAGTCTTTATCTAAAGTTACAACTTGTTGAATTTCATGTTCATTATGTCATCATAATTAATATTATGATTTTTGCAAAAAAATATTCACATCAATATTGATAATTGATAAACTTCAAATATGCCTAGGTTACAAGGTTACCACCCGATTATCCCTCTAGTCTCAACTCGCGGAAAAGGTATTAGCAAATTAAAAGAAGCGATTGATGAACATAGCAATAATCTTATTTCAACCATCATCTAGTCTAGTATCCTAGTATCTCCTAGTATCCAAACATTTTCACTGAAGTAAAAATTTTAACTCAAATTATTGACTATAATAAATTTAATTATCAACAGCACCTCAGTTTGTCTGGCACTACAAATATTAGAAGGAGGATATATTATATATCATTAGAACGTATCGCTATTTTTACTAAAAAATTAGATAAAAATTAAAGCTAATTTACAATCCTAACAAAAAAGAAGAGGGTGAATTTATTATCATTGCTGATGCGCACGCTATCAAAGTATTTCAAAAATTTGTGAAGCAGTCATTAATACTGAAAAAGAAAAAACGAATAAATTTAACACAATTTATTAGTTAATCGCTGGTTTTTGTTCTTATATTCTTTTTTATCATGTATTTAATATTCATACTTGCTATCAATATTTATGCTGAGTTACCACTTCTCTTTAAGAAGTGATCTCAGTAGTTATTTCATGCATGAAATTCAATGGGTTAGTCATACTTTTAATTTGCTACAATGGTTGACTGTTTTCCTTGAAAAGGAAGTGAGTGGTGGTATCAATACTGTATTGCTATTAGTTCCTAAAATTGGTTTAATATATTTATTCCTTTTTGTATTGAAAAACTCAGGTTATATAGCATATGTGACATTTATCATGTAAGACTAATACAAGCACTAGCTCTTACCGTGTAAATCTTTTGTTCCTTTAATTCTTGCTTTTGGCTGTAATATTCCTGCTATTATTGGAGGACGGATATTAAGGGGGTACCCCATTGCGAATAATTAATTACTATTTTAATGATACCTTTTATGTCTTGTACTGCAAAAATAGCGCAAGAATTATTTTTCTCTTTATTTATTAGGTATTATCATTGGTATCTTAACCGGGTTGCTATTGGAATATACTATTGCACTGGGAACATTCTCCCTCCTTTTATCATGAAATTACCAGTTTACCATGTACCACATTTAAAACATTACTATTATAGACCTGCTAAAAATTGAAGAATTTTGTCTTAAAAATAAGAAAATGATTATTTTTATCAATCTGATTATCAGCGCACTTAATAGTTTTTCTTTATCCAATAAAGTCGTTGATGATATTAATTACTCAGCATTAGTATCAGTAAATAAAATCATTACCCAATTATTGAAACCAATCTGCATCAATGATGATAATTGCAAGCAACTATTGGATTTATTACTGGCGCATTAGCTAAAAAAGTGCTTATCGGCACATTGAATACATACTCTCTCCTACACCGCCGGAAATATTAGTCAAGCACCTTTAATGCAGAACAAATGAATCTGTTAGATAAATTAGAGGATGTAGTTAATGAAACTTTAGATAATTTAAAAGAGACATTTACTTTAAGTATCTTATTCAATTCAATTGAAACAAGTAAAGGTGATGCTGATATGGATAGTGGGACAATAATGGACGCAATAGCGGCACGATTCGGAACGACTTTATCAGTCTATATAGGTTCTAATCTTTGTTTTATTTTATATTCCTTGCATTTCTACATTAGGTGTCATTGCCTAAAATCCAATAGAAATTGGATGACATTTTCATTCTATAGGACTTAAATATTGTTTCAGTTTCTGCCTGGTTTTACCAAACAGCTACTTTCTCACAACATCTATAATATGGCGTGTAGGTATTTTAATATTGGAATGCTTATCGTATTTAATTCACTGCTAATTACAGTGTTATGCCCTTCATATGTAAAGGCATAACACTAAAACTCCATCATAAGGTTTACACAAATGTAACCACAGTTAAACTGGCCACTCATGCCAGTAAGGGGGTAATGAAATGATCACTTTATTGCAAGTCAGAGATATGGTTGCGTTCTATGGTAGAACGGATGCTTACCAAATTAGTCAGAAATTTTCTGCTTCATTACCTATGATTGAAGCTATGTTAGATAAATTATCTGCCATGGGAAAATTAGAACAAATTAATCAATCATCCTGTTTAACAGGATATAGTTGTAAGCAATGCCATGAAATAAAAAAGTGTAATCTAAAAATTTATCAAGTTACTTCTTTCTAATTTATGCAAGTAAGCAATAATTTTAATAAATTATCGCTTACTTGCATAAATTATCTTTTTAATTCTATTCTGATTTTCCATATTCATTTCTCCAATTGGCAAGAAAAATTGACTAACAATTGAATAAACTTATTAGGATCAGAAATAAACGGGGCATGGTCAGCATGTTTTATTACCACCGAATGCGAATTCGGTAACCATTTATCTAGAATTGGTACTATTTTTTTTGGTACTAAACTATCAAGATCACCATAGATGCGTAAAAAAGGTTTATTTAACGTTAATAAAGATTGCCGTAGATCAGTTGTTCGCAAAATTTCTAAACCTGCATTTAACACGGCAACTGATGGTAATGGCTGTTTTAGTATTACCGATTTTAACAATCGTATATAGCCATTAACTGTTTTAGTGCCCAATGTTTGCAATACAAGAAAACGTTTCACAGTTCGATGAAAATCAGCCTGTAACTGTTGTTCAAAACCCCTAAGTATTGTAGGTTTAATACCTGGCCAATTTTCTTGTTGTCCAAAACATGGCGATGAAGCTACTGTTATTAAACCTGCTATTTCAGCTTGATGGTTAACTGCAATGATAGTAGCAATTAATCCACCTAACGACCAACCTAACCAAATAGCCTGCTTAGGCGCTTTCTGCCAAATTACCTCTGCCATTTGTTGCAGCGACATAGGTGGGAAAAGATTACTACGACCATAACCAGGTAAGTCAACAAGATGGAGACGAAAATAGGAACCACATTCTATTTCAATGATACGCCAAACTTCTGCATTCAATCCCCATCCGTGCAATAGCACAATATCTTGTTTTCCTTTACCAAACTGTTGCCAAAACAGTGTCGTCATAGTTATTCTCTCTATATACATATAAAAAGGACATCCTTATATAAAAGGGGGTGGTAACTTGTTGGCTATGGTAGTAAACACTAAATGTCACTTTCATGACATTTGTCACTACTGTTTAAACCGTTTCCCTTATCTAAAACAAGTTTTTCATGGCTGTGCTTTATTACCCGTTGAACAATTCACTCTTAGTTGCGGTCGATGCTTACAAACTCCTTCCCCATTCCAGCTTATTAGCACAATCTTGTCGCAATTACTCCTTAAATACCTCTATATAAGCAAGCTAATAGAGCAGTAAAAATTTAAAAAATAATCCAAATCTCTTTTATCATTTCACCCTTATTTCTACCTTATTAGTAATAAGGATATCATCAACAACGATAACGCAAACCAGCTATCATAATAGCAATTACCACTTCATCATGATAAATGTTATCAACGTAGATTTAATCAAGACGATCGGTTTATAGCAACTCAATTAGCTTATTGGTTAAGGGGTATCAATTTCAAACTAATTCAATTATTCGCACTCATATCATGCATGTGGCATACACACACTACCAAAAACTCAACTTTCTGCTAAAAACGCACCGAAAATCTCAATAACGCTTTTAAGGTACAAAAATTGTTTAAAGATTATTATCTTACCGTACTTAATGATCTCATTACAACAGGAACAACAATGAATAAAGTTGCTAAATTACTGATTAGTGCTGAAGAACATTCAGTATAACTCTAGTAATATGCAGAAAATCGATTCACCATTTATCGCACGTTTTAGATTTACATATCACACAGCCACGCCACCGCATCAATAAATTAAAAGCGTTCAAGATCACTATATCAGTTGCTATTAAATATTTTACATTTCAGCATCAAAATAATTTTTCCGAAGCATATATAAATAAAAAATGCTCTACTCAATTATTTGAGTAGAGCAGTTTATTTATCAGTAAATAGTATAAATACAGCTTTTTTTAGCTATGTTAGCAAAGGTTATTGGTAGAAATCCCTTATCCTATAAAGGACTTTCGTTACAAAAAGGTTGCCATAAAAAAAGAAAATAATTATACAGATCAAAGAGATCTAGTTCCTCAGTCCCTATCAACATAAAACTGTATCTCATTAGTTGGCACGGGTGAGAATCTATCGGATAATATCGATTCATGCATTGAAACAACTCATTCCACTTTATCCTACCTATATTGTCAGAGTAAACATGTTATCGTTATCTGCTCGATAAGAACCATTCATTAAAGTTACATCGATATCGTTGAAAAATCCAAGATTGCAGGAAATATTTAACAATCTTACTGAAAGTCCTCTTTTTTGACAAAACTACCTCACAAGAATAAATAGTTTAGTTATTTGGGATATATGTTGAATAGTTTGAATTTACAGGACTCAGCAAAACAAATATGCATTGATTTAAAAACAGAATTTAGATGGCATCACTGCTTCCTTGCTCCAGCTGTGACAGCTAATATAAATGCACTAAGTGATATTTTTAAATCTACAAAATATTTTTCCATGAATTCTTTAAAAGGAAGCATTATTTCCTACATATGAAAGCTAGAAAACACAAGGGATATGGGAGGAGATAAAAGGAAAAAACGAATTGAGGTATTAATAGCCTGAAATCAGACATCTAATCTGAGCGATAAGATTCTTGAAGAGTTTAATGCAGAATGCATTCTGCGTTTTCTTAAGCCGATCATCAATAAAGAAGTCCATCCTTTACTTAATAGAGCTAAATGGTAAAAAATTTTTGCCACTGAGCATGAAATTAGTCACCATCACCTAATAAGGTCGAATAATAAGAGAATTATTGCTAAGGAATTCCAGATTCAAAATCTGAATAGTTATATTAGGCGATTAAAAGAATCGCTGAATAGATACCATGGTGTATGGTCATTTTATTTACCAAATTATCTGGGATGGAAAATTATTTAAAATCACAACAATTAAAATACAGACTAGACGTGACTATGTTTTGCTCGAAGAGTAAAACAACAACCTCTTTGTAAACATAATTTTAAAAAATTTTATTATTTAATGTGCTTCATCCCAATTATTACCAATACCAACACATCAACTTTTAGCGGAACGGTTAGTTCCATACTTTGTTCCATTAACTAACAGATTTTTTGTTGTGAACCCTTAATTTTAGACGCTTTTACTTCAAAAACTAATTCATCATGTACTTGCATCAACATATAAAGATCAGGCTTTACTGTTTCAATCCAATTATCTAATGCGATCATTACTTTCTTTAATAATATCTGCAGCAGTTCCCTTGCATTGGTGCATTAATTGCTTCACGTTCAGATGCTTTACGTCTTATTATATTACTGGAATTGATATCAGGTAAATAGAGTCGACGTCCTGCTACTATTTCAACATATCCTTGTTCTGCAGCTTGCTTACTGGTACGCTCCATATAATTTAAAACACCAGGATAGCGCTCAAAATAAAGATCCATATAATTCTGTGCCTGTACACGAGTAATTTTTAACTGACAGGACAATCCAAAAAGAGCTTATACCGTAAATTAAACCAAAATTAATTGCTTTTGCGCTACGATGCTGATCACTAGTTACATCGGTTAACAATACACCAAAAACCTCTACCGCTGTTGCTCTATGAATATTTTGCCCTTCTGCAAAAGCATCAAGCAATCCTTTATCCTGCGAAGGGTAGGACATAATACGCAATTCAATTTGTGAATAATCTGCGGCTATAATTTTATACCCTTCACGACCAATAAACGCTTGACGGATCCTTCGCTATTCCTCAGTCCTAACTGGAATATTTTGTAAATTAGGATCACGTGAAGAGAGTCTACAGGTCGCCATTACTTCCTGGTAATAGCAAGTATACACTCGTTTTATTTTTGAATGAATCATCATAGATAGTTTATCGCTGTAAGTCTACTTCAATTTTGACAAGTTACAATGTTGCAAAATAATTTTTGACAGCTCATGAGTAAAAGCCAGTTCCTCTAGAACTTCCTCATTAGTAGAAGGTGCTCCACTAAGAGTTTTCTTTAGCACTGTCAGTTGAAGTTTCTTAAATAGAATACCTTGTAATTGTTTAGGTGATGCTAAATTAAATTCTTTGTCAGTAATACCATAAGCTTCTTTTTTAATTTCCATTAATCGGCTTGCTATCTCATGAGATTGCTTAGCCAGCTTATTTGCACATCGATAAGGACTCCAACCAGTTCCATACGAGCTAATACCGGTACTAGCGACATTTCTATCTGTTGAAAAATTTTTTTAATTTAGGTTCTGCTTCAAGTTGAGGCCAAAGTGTTTGGTGTAATAATAATGTGATGTATAGATCTTGAGCTGCATAACTTGAGGCTTGCTCAAGTGGGATTTGATTGAAGGTTAACTGATTTTTCCTTTTCAGGCAATCCTTTCAAATATTGTGGTTTTATGATTAAGATACCGTTGTGCTAAGCTAGCCCATATCATGGCAACCAACTCCGGCGAGACTATTTAATATATAAGATTCCAACATTGTATCAATAGCTATATTTTTAATTCAATATTATAATTTGCCATCACGACGTAATTAAATTTTAAATTTTGACCAATCTTTTGAATATTTTCATTAATTAAAACATGTTTTATCACAGCTATTACCTCATCTAAAGGTAATTGTTGTGGCGCATCAAAATAATCATGCCCGAGCGGAAGATAAGCAGCTTCACTCTTATCAACAGCAAAAGAGAGCCCAACCAAATTGGTAGAGGCAGATGGCGTATCAAGTCTATCATTTTCAATATCAAAGAAAAAACGCTTTGCCGATTGCAATTTTCAACACATTGCAGTGCAGCAACTCAGCTTTAGTCAAAATTTTCTGATAATATTCTGTTAATAATACGGCTTTAGCCTCTTCAGCTAAATAAATATTTTTATTATTAACAGAGATAGTTGTCAAAGATTTAGTAGTTTTTTTTTGTTAGCCAAGCACTATTTTGTAAATCACTTAACCAATGTTTAAATTCATAACGAGTAAAAAGTGCGTGTAACTTTTCAATATCAGGCGCCTGCATAAGCAATTTACCATAATTTGTCGTTAAATCAAGATTAGTCTTAATTGTGGCTAGTTTATAAGATAAAAAAGCAATGTCTTTATGTTGTGCCATTTTTTTTGCTAATGCTTTCGATCCACGAAATCCTAATGGGGCAATTGTAGACAAATCATTATAAATCATTGTCAGATTGCCAATTCCTTGCAACAAAGCTAATGCCGTTTTTTTTCCTACACCCGGTACACCTGGAATATTATCAGAAGAGTCTCCCATTAATGCAAGAAAATCAATCATCAACTTAGGTTGTACACCATATTTATCAACAACTTCTTTTGGACCTAAAAGAGTTTTTGTCATGGTATTAATGAGTAATATATCAGAGGTCACTAATTGAGCCATGTCTTTATCTCCTGTACTAATTAATACAGGCAACCCTTTTTTACTAGCCTGTAAAGCTAATGTCCCTATTACATCATCAGCTTCTACACCAGCAACAACCAACAGAGGAAGCCCCATAGCAATAACCATTTCATGTAACGGAGCTATCTGTTCACGCAAATCATCTGGCATTGGTGGCCGTTGAGATTTATACTGCTCAAATAATTCATCCCGAAAAGTTTTCCCTTTAGCATCAAATACTACCGCAATATGACTCGGTTGATATTGTATAATTAAACTACGTAGCATGTTAAGAACACCATACATAGCACCGGTTCGCTCCCCTGCGGCATTAGTTAATGGAGGAAAAGCATGATATGCACGGTAAAGGTAAGAGGAGGCATCAACTAGGATAAATGGATTTTCTATAATTTTAGCCATAGTCTTTTCCTCATCAAAATAATTAATAGTTCTTAGAACTTGGAAGATAGTATATATTATTAAATAATTCAGATTTAACTTTAAAGCCAATATTTCATGGACTTCAATGAAGTTTTACTACCTAATACTGATTGAGGTAATATTTCTGATTGTACAGCTAAACATATCAATACAGAGTGATCGAAAACTCTTCACCAAAATTAAAATAATGGCTTTACACCCCATCTTCTGTGCGTCCATTAAATCGATTGACCATACCATTCATTTAAGGATACCTAGGTAGGCTAAATTAGTATTTTATACTAAGCTCTCTGTAAACAAACATGCAAATTCATATTTTCGGTAGCTGAACATTTTCGCAGAGCAAAAAGGCGATCTGTAAATTCTTTGCCATTGTCTATAAGTACCCGATGAATAGCCATCGTGTGGATATGCTCGGTTAAGATCACGTAAAAAGCTTCGAGTATTGGGTGCGGTCTTAGACATTGTAAAGAGAGATAAAAACTCATTAAGGGGCATGATTTATACCTACGAAAAGATAACGTCGTAAAGTTTCATTTTATATTTTCAGAAGATATTTCGTATCTAAGTATACAGCTAACTAAGCTCATAGCTTTTAAACGTTTTAGGCTTCACACCTTCATGGATTATTGCCTAACATTTCATGCAAATTCTCCAGGGCCTGCTATAAACAGCAATCCAGGTAAAATCAAGATACAAGATTGGTTCAGGAATTCGTGTATGACTCTCATTTCTAGCAGATTCTCGAAAGAGAGAAACGGTTTTGTATGGAAACGACTACGGCTTTTTGAGCTGGCAAGCAACAGCATCGTCGGCAAACGATAGGGAGAATATGACTGTAATCATCAACATCATCTTATTTTTACCATTTAGCAAAGATAAGTTATGATATCTCATAACGCTTAACCAAAATGTAGAATCAAGGTGTTATTCTTTCCTAAATAACACCTCTGATTTTAGGTGTTGTACTTGCATAACGAGGTTTGGAAGAGCCTTATCATTATGATATTTTCTATTAACTATATCCATTAGTAGCCATCTAACCATGCATAAGCCTGTGAAATGCGAAGGTTCATATAATAATTCGAGACCAAACATTTAAAAAATAAATTAGAAGTGATAAATAAATATTTCTAATTATCTATCAGATAGATTAATTCTATTTATAATGCTGCTTGTTAAACCATTCATTTAATTTGAATTGTAATTTATCGATGCCTATTTTTTTTAATGATGAAAAGATTTCAACTTCTATATTATTAGCCACTGTTTTTAATCTATTACGTACTGCTATAACTTGAGCCTTTTGTTTATTAGGTACTAATTTATCTGCTTTGGTTAGTAATACCAATATCGGGATATTCATTACTATAGCCAATTTAATCATTTGTATATCTAGATCTTTTAATGGATGACGAATGTCCATTAATATGATCAACCCTTTTAAACATTTTCTTTTTTGTAAATATTCACTTAATGCTTGTTGCCATTGGCGTTTAACCGATTCGGGAACTTCTGCATAACCGTAGCCAGGTAAATCAACCAGCCTAATACCTTCTGCAACTTCAAACAAATTAATTAACTGTGTTCTGCCAGGTGTTTTACTGGTGCGGGCTAGATTTTTTTGTTGGGTAAGTGCATTTAATGTGCTGGATTTACCAGCATTAGAACGTCCAGCAAAGGCAATTTCTATACCATAATAATTTGGTAAATAACGAATATTCGGGGCACTTATGACAAATTTTGTCTGGTGATAGTTGTAATTTTTTTTTGTCATCATTATTTCTCGCTAACTTTGCTTAAAGTAAAGAACTTATACCTATAAGTTGGATAAATTAATATAGTGATAGATAGCTATATGAAATATAGATAATTATCTGTTAATCAATTTTATAAAAAAACCATTTTATATAAGAAAAATATGGAGTATGACCAGATTAGAGAGCTATTAGCAAATCTGGTATATGACGGTCAGCAGGCTCCTCTCCGCTATAATGCTTCCTTAATTTGTTCTCCATCCTTAAATTAGACGTTGTTTACTATCAGAATCATAGCAGATCTAATCTACTCTTAGTAGCCCGTTCCAGGTTTTCTTACCAGACGGAAACCAACTTAAATACCATTGAAAGAGTTGTTTTTTAAACCACAGTTCTTCACACGTCTGCTTCTTCGTATCCTGAACTCTTATAAAAGCAGATTCAATCAAATTCTTTATTCTTACTGATGCTCATGCGCTGACGGAAAGCAGTATAATGCCAGCAGTTCTTTTTGATCTTTCTTCATCTTCTTAATCCCTACAGGATACCTGCTTGTAAAGACTTTGCCAATAAAATAAGAGCTTTATAGCGGCATCACAGCTCTTTTTCTAATCAGTGACCTCCCGCAAGCTTAGTCTTACTTTCGCTTGCATACCTTTTGAGACTGAAGCTAGCACATTAGCTATTTTATATACTCAACAGCGTTGGTACTACATCTTTTGGAATATCTTTGCCATTGCATTCTAAAATCATAGAAGCTCCTCTTTTTCCGTAGCAAGCCTCAGAAATATAGTTAAGGCACGTGCTCGCAGAGCATTTAGAAGTTCAGCTAAGTTCGCTTCTAATTCTTGATAATCATCTTCGACCGCAACGAGCTCCATTACGTCCATACTCAGTGATGCCAATAATAAGAGCAGCAGAAAAATAATCATCTTACCTGACATGACTCTATATAGCATCGGTCTAGAAATAAATGTAGTACGTATTGCTTAAATCACGTAGGCAGTACATTACCTATATTCTTCAAGCCATTGCTGTTTTAGTCTACTAATAGGTAACTGACAGATAGATCATGTGCTTTTCAGCGAGAATCGCCCCCAAGAGCTTCATGAAAATCACCGGCAGATATGGCCTCGCAGATGGGGAAACAATGATAGCAAACTCTTCGATATTTTTTGCAGGCTTTAGATAAAGCACTAGCAACAAACTGTTGAAGTATATTCCGTGTGCTACACGTGCGCTATGATCTTCAACACTTTAATCTCAACATCGCCCATAGCAGTCTCTATAGTTCATGATTAAGAAATTAAATCACTCTTTAAGTGAAGACTCTAAAAGCCATCATTATTGCTAAAAGAAGATAAAATCAGTTTACTGGATATATTATAAGTTACGATTTTATTGGAATGTGTATTCTTTGACCTTAATGTACTAATTTATAGACATTAACCTATGCTTCATTTAATAATCATCGTTTTTTTAACTTTATGCATTCTTTCTTTTCTGACAACAATTCCATTATTTGCTTGCTAAACTGCTGAGCGTCGATAAAAAGTAGCCTGTTGCTATACAGCATGTATTTATACAGATCTGTACGTAAGAATCCTTTCATCAGAACCCCGAAACCCTGATCTCTTTCCAATTTTTTGTAAGTCATCTCATATCCAGCGCCATTATATATCTTCGGTAATAATGTATCTCGTTTACGATTCGACAAAAACCATAGTAACGAACTATCTTAAAATATCT
The DNA here is from genome assembly GCA_052171895.1 of Arsenophonus sp. NEOnobi-MAG3. Lineage (GTDB taxonomy): Bacteria > Pseudomonadota > Gammaproteobacteria > Enterobacterales > Enterobacteriaceae > Arsenophonus. The sequence goes on along the minus strand of JBQMRN010000001.1, from coordinate 196,202 downwards.
TACTGGAATATGGCTAATATAGCGGCGTCAAAGGTATTTCAGGCTATACAACACGCCACCCTTTTTATCTTTTTAACAAATAGACTTTTCAGTAACCTCCGCATTATGCCTTCAGGTAACACTGCCACTGCTTCCTGATGCAGATATGCCAAAGAGACCAGGAAAAGAACTAGTGGGATTTTATTAGCTCATAGCTGTAATGCGCGTAGGAGCCGAATAACAGCCAATCCCAAGATTTCTTAGCCTGCTCTTTTTTTTTAAAGATCAGCTCATACCATACAGCATGTTTAATATTTAGACCGCCGGGAGTGTGGACGGAGATATGAACGTACAGATGTTGATTGAGTTCTCGACACATAAGTATCAAGGCATAGAAGATACCAATTTTGATACCCTGTTTCCGTGACAACTGCAGCATAGTACGGATAGTTGGCACGAAACAGGACGTTGAGCAGCAGCTATTTTTGTTGAAAAAAGATCAAAGAAGATGAGGCATAATTAAACTAATCTGTTGCCAGTTAGAATCGAGCAAAATATGAACTTGCTGTGCTAACCACTGTTCGGTAGCTTTGAAACTGTATGAACTTTCAGGCTTTTCAGTTACAGCTTTGGTAAAAACGGTGATAGAAAAAATCAGGAAAGCCACAAAAGAACAGTAGTTTCGGACAATTTCCCAAGCACAAGTGCCGCAGGCAAGCATTCGCTCAAGAGATAGATGGTCTCCCCACTAGTTTACACTTTTAACATGTTTTTCAAGAAATTTATTCCAGCCGTCATTAATCCTAAAAAGCAGTTTAGTTATGGGGTGGATATACATCTAGATAAATTAGCCTCTAGATATATATCTTGCCAGAGAAGTAGAAATCATGATCCTGCCGGATTCATTAGGTCTATCGATCAAGTTACCTTTGTATTTATTCCAGGAGGCAAAGGAGAAGGGGATTATTCCTAGTTCCATATAGTTAATGAATTTATTAGTTAATGAATTTATTGCCAAGCATACTTTCAGTCATTGCTTTCTCAATACAATTGTATCCAGCGTGATTAGCTTGGCCTTCTTTGCCGTGTTGTGCCGTGTTGTTTAAAACACCGGGGATAATCATGACTAGAGCGGACATACCACTGCAGAGCTAGTTTACGGCCAAAATGCCAGCATGTTCAGAAAACTCACCACCGAGGATAACTTTACCAGCACGGTAAAGCTTGGTCTGTAACTACACTTCAATCGCACCCGCATTGCCCTCCTGCATCACTGAAAGTCCAGGCATTCTTATTGGTGCATCTCACAGCTTTGCGAAACGTTTTTCCAGCTCACGTAACATTGATAGCCAATACCTCATGCAAAACGCCAACCTTAGCCGCTCCCCTCCGCTTGCTGCCTATAACAGACTGTTCATCACAATCTGTAGCGAAAAGGTGATCTACATTCCTTACAGCCACTTTCCCTAACTTGCTACGGTAATAGTGGTATCAATGTAGGTTATTTGACATGAGGCCAAGTGGGCTCTGGAGGCTGGTTGGTTACATCACTGGTATCCAAATTACCATACCCTCCTATGGCATGTTCTAACACGGGGTGTGCTAGCAGGTAATGTCTAAAAACAGGCAGTGGAATGGTTGGGGCCACCCACATTGCACAATATTTTCTAAAAATCTTGGGAAAAATCCTCGAAAGAGTCTATATTCTCAGTATCTCCTTAAACCAGACAGATACACTGTTACTAAAATTAACAATCCTCTCTTTAGGCGGTGCTTAAGCGACTTTTAATTTTTTGACCAAAACATCGATAAGATGGCTACCTGAATCTACTAAAGTCGCCGGATAATTCAATATTAAAATACTCCTTATACCCCAGCGAAGGCTTTATATAATAGACTCAACAGGAATCACTTAAAGATAAGTGCTTCGACCTTAATAATACCACTTAAAACGCCTGTTTACCCTATATAAAACAGGAATTAAAGAAGGCACTTATCGACGTCTAGTAACGCTAAATGAGGTAACTCCTCCCAGTTAATTAGCAAACTAACAGGGGTAAAGATCAGTGCAAACACACACCCTAACTACTGAGGCAACGAAATTGAGGTAAAAATTGTGTAGTTGGAAAACAACCATTTCAATGCTATTTAAGCCGCTTCTATCTGCTAATAAAAGCTAGGACTGGCTAAGAGGACTTGAGCTAGTGACCCTGGTGGTAAACAACGTTAAATTTAAGTATAGAGAACAGATTCACCAAGCATCTCCAGAGTGGAACATAACTTGATCGACATAGACTAGATTTACTAATAACTTATATTTCGACTTCTGGCAAGCAGAATAAGCAGGATAAAGCGAATAGAGCATACTTCTTAAATTGATTTAGAAGTAAAACCTAACTCCTTATCATAACAAATAAAACATAAACGTTGTAAATCTTTTATTATAAAGATGATAACAGATTTTTATATGATTAGGATATTTCCATTAACCCTTGTTTTTCATAAAAACGAATTGTGTCTATAATAATATCTGTTAACTTAGCTAAGCTAGCTATATGATACATAACTACCTCTTATACATATATAAACATAGTTCACTTTAATAGCAAACTATGAAACGAAAAAGTTAAATTTTAAATAATAAAAAATAGAAATTAATCCCAGTTTTTATATAATTACAAATTTATTCTTCAGTTACTTCTGCCTGAGACTCAACAGTACGATCAACAAGCTCAATATAAGCCATTGGTGCATTGTCACCTGTTCGAAAGCCACACTTCATAATACGAGTATAACCACCTGCACGACTTGCGAAACGTGGTCCAAGTTCATTAAATAATTTTGCCACTATCGCATTATCACGAGTACGAGAAAATGCAAGACGACGATTAGCTACGCTGTCTGTCTTGGCAAGAGTAATTAGTGGCTCAACGACACGACGCAACTCTTTCGCCTTTGGTAAAGTTGTCTTGATAATCTCATGACGAACTAAAGAACCAGCCATGTTACGAAACATAGCTTGGCGATGGCTAGTATTCCGGTTTAATTGACGACCACTCTTACGATGGCGCATGACACCCTTTATCCTTCTTAGTAAGAATTAACCTATAATCTCATTCATCAGCAATACTTCCTGGAGGCCAATTTTCTAGACGCATGCCTAGCGATAAACCTCTTGATGCCAAAACATCCTTAATTTCAGTAAGTGATTTTTTACCGAGATTAGGCGTTTTAAGCAACTCAACTTCAGTACGCTGAACCAAATCACCAATGTAGTGGATAGCTTCTGCTTTTAAACAGTTAGCAGAACGGACAGTTAATTCTAGATCGTCTACTGCACGCAGTAGAATCGGATCGAACTCTGGCTTCTCATCTTTAACTTCAACTTTAGCAACATCGCGTAAATCAACGAAAGCTTCGAGTTGTTCAGCCAAGATAGTTGCTGCTCGACGAATTGCTTCTTCTGGATCGATTGTTCCGTTAGTTTCCATCTCGATAACCAACTTATCCAAATCAGTCCGTTGTTCTACACGTGTCGCTTCAACATTATAGGCAATACGCTCTACAGGGCTATAGCATGCATCAACTAATAAACGTCCAATTTGGCGCTCATCTTCTTCCGAATGAATACGGGTAAAAGCAGGCACATATCCACGACCACGCTGTACTTTAATAGACATATTAATAACTGCGATTTCATCAGTTAGATGGCAGATAAGATGTTGCGGCTTAACAATTTCGATATCATCATTATGGGTGATATCGCCAGCAGTAACAGGGCCAATTCCTGATTTATTTAAGGTCAGAATAACTTCATCTTTTCCGTGAATTTTTACCGCCAGACCTTTTAGGTTAAGGAGAATCTCCAGAATATCTTCCTGCACACCTTCTTTAGTACTGTACTCATGCAGTACACCATCAATTTTAACCTCGGTCACAGCACAACCCGGCGTAGATGAAAGTAAAATACGGCGTAGTGCGTTACCAAGAGTATGACCAAAGCCACGTTCTAACGGTTCAAGGGTTACCTTAGCGTGCTTTGAAGTAATTTGCTCGATATCAACCAGGCGCGGTTTAAGAAATTCTGTCACAGAACCATGCATTGTGTCCTCTCTCTTTGGTACTAAGCTTTACTTAGAGTAAAACTCGACGATCAAGTGTTCATTAATGTCAGCAGATAGATCACTCCGTTCAGGAATACGTTTGAAGATACCCTCCATCTTAACCGCATCAACCTCCAGCCAACTTGGCTTCTCACGCTGTTCAGCAAGCTCTAAAGCAGCTTTAATACGAGACTGTTTTTTTGCTTTTTCACGAACGCTGATAACGTCATTCTGTGAAACCTGATAAGAAGCAATATTAACGATTTGACTATTTACCATGATAGCTTTATGGCTAACCATCTGACGTGCTTCCGCACGTGTTGCGCCAAAGCCCATACGATAAACAGTATTATCTAAACGACCTTCAAGCAAATTCAGCAAATTTTCGCCTGTATTACCTTTCAATCGTGTTGCTTCTTTATAATAATTACGGAATTGACGTTCTAAAACACCGTAAATACGACGAACTTTTTGTTTCTCGCGTAACTGAACACCATAATCAGATAGTCGCAGTTTACGTGCACCATGCTCTCCTGGTACCTGTTCTAATTTACACTTGGTATCAATTGTGCGAACGCCAGACTTAAGAAAAAGATCTGTACCTTCACGACGGCTCAGCTTGAGCTTAGGACCCAAATATCTACCCATTTCTTTCTCCAAAGATCCTAAAAAACGCAACATAATTAAACACGACGTTTCTTCGGTGGACGACAACCGTTATGAGGGATCGGAGTCACATCAGTAATGTTAGTAATGCGGAAACCAGCTGCATTTAATGCACGGATAGTTGACTCACGGCCAGGACCAGGTCCTTTAACCATAACTTCTAAGTTTTTGATTCCGTACTCTTTCACTGCATCAGCACAACGTTCTGCTGCAACTTGAGCTGCAAACGGAGTAGACTTGCGAGAACCACGAAAACCAGAACCACCTGCGGTTGCCCAACCCAATACATTACCCTGACGATCAGTTATGCTAACAATTGTGTTATTAAAAGAAGCATGGATATGAGCTACACCGTCTAAAACTTGTTTTTTTACACGTTTACGTGTACGAATAGATGCCTTTGCCATTATTTAATACTCCGGCTTATTTCTTGATTAGCTTACGCGGACCCTTTCGGGTACGTGCGTTAGTCTTAGTACGCTGACCACGTACAGGAAGACCACGGCGGTGACGTAACCCACGATAGCAACCAATATCCATCAGACGCTTAATGCTTAGAGTAATTTTACGACGCAAATCACCTTCAACAATATATTTAGCGACTTCGTCACGTAACTTATCAATTTGCTCTTCAGAAAGTTCACTGAACTTAACATGCTCAGCAATATTAGTTGCTTCACATATTAACTGTGAGCGTGTTTTACCAATACCGTAAATCGATCTTAAACCAATTACGGTATGCTCATGATCAGAAATGTTAATGCCTGCTATACGGGCCACACTATGCACTCCTAAAGTAAAATACTTTATAACTGTACTGAAAAGCCCGCTTTCAAAGGATACTTAAACAGTTACTTATTTCTTCGAAAATAAGTTTGAATGGCTAACTTTAGCCAGCTCACTTAATCCAAGTTTACAAGAAAAATGCTTTTTTTAACCTTGCCGCTGTTTATGTCTCGGTTCAATACTGCAAATCACACGAAGAATATCATTACGTTTAATGATTTTACAGTTACGGCATAATTTCTTGATTGAAGCACCGACTTTCATTTTTACTCTCCGTAATCTTCAAAGCAAATTAATTTAAAGGCAATCATTTGCCTTTAAGATTTGCTTTTTTTAATGCAGACTCATATTGACTTGACATCATAAAAGTTTGCACTTGAGCCATAAAGTCCATAATAACAACAACGACAATAAGAAGTGAAGTACCACCAAAATAGAATGGAACTTTCATTGCATCACGCATAAATTCTGGGATTAAGCAAATAAAAGTAATGTACAATGCGCCTACTAATGTTAAGCGCATCATTACTTTATCAATATACTTAGCTGTTTGCTCTCCAGGACGAATTCCTGGTACAAATACACCAGACTTTTTCAAATTATCTGCTGTCTCTCTCGGATTAAAAACTAATGCCGTATACAAGAAACAAAAGAAGATAATTGCAGTTGCATAAAGCAACACATAAAGCGGTTGAGATGGCTGCAAATACATTGAAATAGTTGTCAGCAACCCTCCAAAACCTGTTCCTCTTCCTTCACCAAACCAGGAAGCTATTGTACCAGGAAACAGTATAATACTGGAAGCAAAAATTGCAGGAATAACACCTGCCATATTCACTTTCAATGGTAAATGTGTACTTTGCGCAGCATAAATACGACGACCTTGTTGACGTTTTGCGTAATTAACAACTATGCGACGCTGTCCACGCTCCATAAAAACAACAAAACAAGTTACAGCAAACACTAAAACTACGACCAATAATAGAAGCAGGAAGTGCAAATCGCCTTGCCGAGCTTGTTCAATGGTATGGCCAATGGCAGGCGGGAGCCCGGCAACTATACCTGCAAAGATAATGATAGAAATACCATTTCCAATACCTTTTTCAGTAATTTGCTCGCCTACCCACATCAAAAACATTGTTCCTGTCACTAAACTAATAACAGCCGTGAAATAAAATGGAAACCCAGGATTGATAACTAGCCCCTGCATTCTCGCCATATTGGGTAAACCTGTTGCAATTCCAATAGATTGGAATATCGCTAATACCAAAGTACCATAACGCGTATATTGACTAATCTTACGACGACCGGCTTCCCCTTCTTTCTTAATCTCTGCTAGCCGTGGATTAACTACAGTCAGTAATTGGACAATAATCGATGCCGAAATATAAGGCATAATTCCCAATGCAAAGATAGAAGCACGACTAAGCGCACCACCAGAAAACATATTAAACATTTCAATAATAGTTCCTCTTTGCTGTTCAAGCAATTTAGCAAGCACAGTGGCATTTATTCCAGGAATAGGAATAAAAGAACCAATACGGAAAACAATCAGCGCCACAATAACAAACAAAAACCTGCGTTTAAGTTCACTTATACCACCTTTAGCACTTTGAAAATATAAACCTGGTTGTTGTTTCACCATCTCTGTAACTTATTCCTCAATTTTACCACCAGCCGCTTCAATTGCAGTCCGTGCACCTTTTGTTACACGAAAACCACGTACAGTTACTGGACGATTAACATTACCAGAAAGAATAACTTTTGCATATTCTATTTGTATACTAACTATATTAGCAGCTTTCAGGGTATTCAGATCAATGACATTACCTTCAACTTTAGCAAAATCTGATAAACGAACTTCTGCAGTAATCATTACTTTACGTGAAGTAAAACCAAATTTCGGTAAACGACGATATAGAGGCATCTGACCACCTTCAAAACCACGACGCCCCCCCCATCCGCCAGAACGAGATTTCTGACCTTTGTGACCACGTCCGCAAGTTTTACCAAAACCGGAACCAATACCACGACCGACGCGTTTATGTACATGTTTAGCACCTTCAGCTGGAGATAAAGTATTTAAGCGCATCTGCTTACTACTCCTCAACTTTAACCATGTAGGAAATCAAATTGATCATGCCGCGGATCGCTGGTGTATCTTCACGTTCTACGGTATAACCGATACGACGCAGACCTAAACCAATCAAATTTGCCTTATGTTTTGGCAAACGACCAATAGAACTACGAAATTGTGTAATTTTAATAGTTTTAATCATGCTTCATTACCACAGAATTTCTTCAACAGATTTACCACGCTTAGCTGCAACCATTTCTGGAGACTTCATAGTGTTTAAAGCATCAAGCGTTGCACGAACAACGTTAATTGGGTTTGTGGAACCATAGGTTTTAGCCAGTACGTTATGAATACCTGCGACTTCCAACAGAGCACGCATTGCACCGCCTGCAATTATACCTGTACCTTCATAAGCTGGTTGCATAAACACACGAGAACCTGTGTGAGCACCTTTTACAGAATGATACAAAGTACCATTATTGAGAGCAACGTTTTTCATATTTCGACGAGCTTTTTCCATCGCTTTCTGGATTGCTGCCGGAACTTCACGTGCCTTACCGTACCCAAAACCAACACGACCGTTACCATCACCAACAACAGTTAGTGCTGTAAAACTAAAAATACGGCCACCTTTAACGGTTTTTGCTACACGATTTACCGCAATCAGCTTTTCCTGCAGTTCGCCAGTTTGTTTTTCGATGTGAGACATCATCTTGCACCTCTACTTTAGAACTGAAGGCCAGCTTGACGGGCAGCATCTGCCAGTGCCTGGACTCGACCATGATATTGGAAACCAGAACGGTCAAAAGCAACTTCTTTAATACCTTTTCCCAACGCACGTTCAGCAATTAATTTACCAACTATTGCTGCAGCTTCTTTATTTCCTGTATACTTTACTTGCTCATTAATAGTTTTTTCTGTAGTAGAAGCAACCAGTAGAGTTTTAGAACCCTTTGGTGCAATAACCTGCGCATAAATATGACGAGGGGTACGATGTACCACCAAGCGTGTTGCACCAAGTTCATGAAGTTTATGTCGTGCACGGGTAGCACGACGTATACGAGCTACTTTCTTATTCATAGAATTATCTTACTTCTTCTTAGCTTCTTTAATACGCACTATTTCATCTGCGTAACGAACACCTTTACCTTTATAAGGTTCAGGACGACGGTAAGCACGCAATTCTGCTGCAACTTGGCCAATTTCCTGTTTATTTGCACCTTCTAATACAATTTCAGTCTGTGAAGGACATTTCACAATAATACTTGCTGGCACAGCATGCTCTAGTAAATGAGAAAAACCTAAGGACAAACTTATAGTATTGCCTTTAATAGCTGCACGATAACCGACACCAACCAGCAGAAGTTTCTTAGTGAAACCTTCGGTAACACCAATAACCATTGCATTCAATAAAGAACGTGTCGTACCAGCTTGTGCCCATGCATCAACAAAACCTTCACGCGCTGCAAATGTTAATTGATTATTAGCATATTTGACTACAACCGCTTTATGGATTGTACGAGTAAGCTCGCCATTTTTACCTTTAATGGCTATATCCTGACCATCAAGTTTAACCTCTACGTTGTTAGGAATAACTACAGGTGCTTTTGCTACACGAGACATTCTTTTCCTCCAGAATTAAGCTACGTAGCAGAGAATTTCTCCACCTAAACATGCTTGACGAGCTGCACGATCAGTCATGACACCTTTAGAAGTAGAAATAATAGAAATGCCTAAACCAGCCATAACCTGTGGTAGCTCATCTTTTTTCTTATAGATACGCAAACTTGGGCGGCTTATACGCTGAATGATTTCAACAACAGGCTTACCTTGAAAATATTTTAATTTAATTTCTAATGTTCGCTTGTTGATATCACCTTCAATTTTATAATCTTCAATATAACCTTCATCCTTAAGCACTGTAGCAATTGCTACTTTTAGCTTAGCGGAAGGCATGTTGACCGAAGCTTTATTCGCTACCTGACCGTTACGGATACGAGTTAAGATATCCGCAATAGGATCTTGCATACTCATATTTCTTTACTCCAGTGATTCAATTTGCGGTAAATTACCAGCTAGCCTTCTTAAGGCCCGGAATTTCACCGCGCATAGCGGATTCACGGACTTTAATACGACTTAGACCAAATTTCCGCAGAAAACCATGCGGACGCCCAGTTTGTCGACAGCGGTTGCGTCGACGAGAAGGACTTGAATCACGTGGCAGCGTTTGCAGCTTAAGAACAGCATTCCAACAATCTTTATCAGATGCATTGACATCAGAAATAATTGCTTTCAATTCTCTTCGCTTTACGAAAAACTTTTCAGCTAACTTTGCACGTTTGGCATCACGTGCTTTCATTGATTGTTTAGCCATAAAAATACCCTGCCTTATTTCGGAAGGGAAAGTTAAACGCCATCAACAGTGCAAGCCCTTCATCATCTGATTTCGCAATAGTAGTAATAGTAATATCTAAACCACATACACGATCCACTTTATCATAATCAATTTCAGGAAAGATGATTTGTTCACGTATACCCATGCTGTAATTACCTCGACCATCAAATGATTTAGTGGATAAACCACGAAAATCACGGATACGTGGTACAGCAATATAAATCAGACGCTCAAAGAATTCCCACATGCGTTCACCACGCAGGGTTACTTTACATCCGATTGGATAGCCCTGACGGATTTTAAAACCTGCAATAGATTTGCGCGCTTTGGTGATAAATGGTTTTTGTCCTGTTATTGCCGCTAAATCAGCAGCTGCATTATCAAGCAACTTTTTATCAGAAATAGCTTTACCAATACCCATGTTTAGGGTAATCTTCTCGACCCGAGGAACTTGCATGACAGAATTGTAACCATACTGAGTCATAAGCTTTTTAACTACCTCATCTTTGTAGTAATCATGCAGTTTTGCCATGTATATTCCAAAAATTACTTAATAGTTTTACTGTTAGATTTGAAAAAACGTACTTTTTTGCCATCTTCAATTCTAAAACCTACTCGGTCAGCCTTGCTAGTTCTTGTCACATTAAAGATTGCAACCTTAGAAACATAAATTGCTGCTTCTTTTTCAATGATGCCACCTGGTTGATTCAGAGCTGGAATAGGCTTCTGATGTTTCTTAACCAGATTGATCCCTTCAACAATGACTTTACCAGAAGAAAGAACCTGTTTTACTTTACCACGCTTGCCTTTATCTTTGCCAGCCAATACGATAACATCATCATTACGACGAATTTTCGTTGCCATTGTGTACCCCTCCCTTTTCTAGAGTACCTCTGGTGCCAGAGAGATAATTTTCATAAACTTCTCAGTACGAAGTTCACGAGTTACCGGCCCAAAAATACGCGTACCGATAACTTGCTTACTTGTATTATTTAATAACACACAAGCATTGCCATCGAAGCGAATGACAGAACCGTCAGGGCGACGAACACCCTTCTTGGTGCGCACCACTACCGCTTTTAGGACATCACCTTTTTTTACTTTACCACGAGGAATTGCTTCTTTAACAGTAATTTTGATTATATCACCTATGTCTGCGTAGCGACGGTGCGAGGCACCTAGAACTTTGATACACATTACACGACGTGCGCCGGAGTTGTCAGCTACGTTCAGCATAGTCTGTTCTTGGATCATTTTAGTGCTCCGCTAAATCTCAACTATAACCACGCTTCTTCTTATATAAATTGAAGAAGCGTACTCCCTATCTTCCTGTATGAGACAGGAAGATAGATTATAATACCACAACATCAATATAGACAGAAAATAAACAACTTTTTTTATTAAAAACCGCCATTTCTATTATAAAATTGCTATTCTATTAATATTACAAAACAGATTTTTCTACAACACGAACAAGTATCCATGATTTTGTTTTGGATAGTGGGCGGGTTTCACGGATTTCCACTAGATCACCCATAGCACATATATTATTTTCGTCATGTACATGCAATTTTGTAGTGCGACGGATAAATTTACCATACAAAGGATGTTTTACCATACGCTCAATAGCAACGACAATAGATTTCTTCATCTTATTGCTAATTACACGACCTTGCAAAGTACGGATTTTATCGCTCATTACTCACCCTGCCTTTTCAGTCAATAAAGTCTTAACGCGTCCAATATCACGACGTACTTTTTTCAACAGGTGAGACTGTTGTAGCTTGCCACTTGCTGCCTGCATATTCAAATTAAATTGCTCACGTAACAAATTAAGCAGTTCAGTGCTTAATTCTTCGGTGCTTTTTACACGCAGCTCTTTTGCTTTCATTAGATCACCGTCTTAGTTACAAAAGTGGTTTTGATAGGCAGTTTTGCTGCTGCCAACTTGAATGCTTCACGAGCTAACTCTTCTAGAACACCGTCCATTTCATAAAGAACTTTGCCAGGTTGGATCAAGGCAACCCAATACTCTACGTTACCTTTACCTTTACCCATACGCACTTCAAGTGGTTTTTCAGTAATAGGTTTATCTGGGAACACACGGATCCAGATTTTACCCTGACGTTTAACTGCACGGGTCATAGCACGTCGTGCCGCTTCAATTTGACGTGCAGTCAACCGTCCACGACCCACTGCTTTCAGACCGAAAGTGCCGAAGCTAACATCCATACCTGAAGCCAAGCCACGATTACGGCCTTTATGCATTTTACGGAATTTCGTACGCTTTGGTTGTAACATCAGCGACTCTCCTCCTTGCGGCCCTTACGGTGCTGCTTTTTAGCCTGAACTGTAGGTTTCTCTATCTGTTCAACAGCAGCCATACCACCAAGGATCTCATCTTTAAAGATCCATACCTTAACGCCGAGTATACCATAAGTGCTGTGCGCTTCTGCAGTGTTATAATCGATATCAGCACGCAAAGTGTGCAACGGAACACGACCTTCACGGTACCACTCTGTACGTGCAATTTCAATGCCGCCTAAACGACCACTGACTTCCACTTTGATACCTTTTGCACCAAAACGCATAGCATTTTGTACCGCTCGCTTCATGGCTCGACGGAACATAACACGACGTTCCAGCTGTGAAACGATACTATCAGCAACTAATTTAGCATCTAGTTCAGGCTTACGTACTTCAGCAATATTGATTTGTGCAGGAACACCAGCAATATCTGCTACTTTTTTACGCAGTTTCTCAATATCTTCACCTTTTTTACCGATAACGATACCAGGACGGGCGGTGTAAATAGTTACGCGGATGCTCTTCGCAGGACGTTCGATAATGATACGTGAAATAGATGCCTTTACAAGTTCTTTATTCAGATACTCCCGTACTTTAAAATCGCTGTCTAGATTGTCAGCGAATTCTTTTTTATTCGCATACCAAGTAGAATTCCAAGGTTTAACAATACCCAGGCGAATACCATTAGGATGTACTTTCTGGCCCATTGTTAGTCTCCAGAGCAGCGATCGGATACAGCTAGAGTAATGTGGCTGGTGCGTTTTAAAATACGATCTGCGCGACCTTTTGCTCGAGGCATGATACGTTTCATAGTTGGACCTTCGTTAACAAAAATTTTCGTAACTTTTAAATCATCAATATCAGCACCATCGTTGTGCTCGGCGTTAGCAATAGCAGACTCAAGTACTTTCCTCAGTAAAACAGCAGCTTTCTTGTTGGTATAGTTCAGAATTTTTAGAGCTTGAGAGACTTTCTTACCGCGAATCAGATCAACCACTAAACGAACTTTCTGAGCAGAAGAACGAGCATGGCGATGCATAGCGATAGTTTCCATCTCTTCCTCCTACCTTAACGTTTCTTGACTTTTTTATCGGCCGCATGGCCGCGATAAGTACGGGTCTGCGAAAATTCACCCAATTTATGACCAACCATTTCATCGGTAACATAAACTGGAACATGCTGACGGCCATTATGGACAGCGATGGTCAAACCGATCATATTAGGAAAGATCGTTGAACGACGAGACCAAGTCTTCAGAGGCTTTTTCTCTCCGATTTTCACCGCTTTCTTTACCTTCTTCAGCAAGTGTAGGTCAATAAAAGGACCTTTCTTGAGAGAACGTGGCATGGTTTATCCTCTAATTATTTTTTAGAACGGTGACGTACAATATATTTATCAGTACGCTTATTGCTACGGGTCTTTTTACCCTTGGTTTGAACCCCCCAAGGTGTTACTGGATGTTTACCAAAGTTACGACCTTCACCACCACCATGTGGATGATCTACTGGATTCATTGCTGTACCACGAACGGTAGGGCGAATTCCACGCCAGCGGCTAGCACCGGCTTTACCAAGAACACGTAGCATATGCTCTGCATTACCAACTTCACCTAATGTCGCGCGGCAATCAGAAAGTACTTTACGCATTTCGCCAGAACGTAACCGGATAGTTACATAAGTACCATCACGTGCAACGATTTGCACATAAGCACCTGCTGAACGAGCTAGCTGACCACCTTTACCTGGTTTAAGTTCAACATTATGAACCGTTGAACCGAGAGGAATATTACGCATAGGTAAAGCATTACCTGCTTTAATTGCTGCATCTACACCAGACTGAATTTGATCACCGGATTTTAAGCCTTTTGGTGCCAAAATATAACGACGTTCTCCATCTTTATAGAGAACTAATGCAATATTCGCAGAACGATTTGGATCATATTCCAGACGATCAATAGTAGCAGCAATACCATCTTTTTTACGTTTAAAGTCAATCAAACGATAATGCTGTTTATGACCACCACCAATATGGCGCATAGTAATACGGCCATTATTATTACGTCCACCAGTTTTGTTGCTTTTTTCTAGCAACGGACTATAAGGCTTACCCTTATGCAGCTCATGATTAACCACTTTAACTACGTGGCGCCGGCCAGGAGACGTAGGTTTACATTTAAGAACTACCATTTATTCTTTACTCCTCCTATTTACTCTGGAGCCCCAATAAAATCCACATTTTGGCCTTTTTTCAGAGTGAGGTAAGCTTTTTTCCAGTCGCTACGACGACCAATTCGCTGACCGTGGCGTTTAGTTTTGCCTTTAACTACTAAAGTACTTATACCGTTGACTTCAACTTCAAACAGTTTTTGTACGGCAACTTTAATCTCTGGTTTAGTTGCATCTTTTGCTACTTTAAGCACGATAATATTATTTTTTTTCATCGCTGTAGAAGTTTTTTCAGATACATGCGATGCACGTAATACTTTTAGTAGACGTTCTTCACAGATCATCATCCTAGCATTTCCTCAATTTTCTTCACAGCATTAGCAGTCATAACTACTTTGTCAAAGGCAATTAGACTAACAGGATCGATAGCGTTAGCGTCACAAACATTAACTTTATATAAGTTACGGGCTGCTAAAAATAAGTTTTCATCAAGCTCATTCGTGACGATAAATACATCATTCAGCGCCATTTCCTTTAATTTTTGTAGTAGAAGCTTAGTTTTCGGTGCTTCCAATGTAAATTTTTCGACAACAACTAGACGATCCTGACGTACCAATTCAGATAAAATGCTTTTTAAAGCACCACGGTACATCTTTTTATTTACTTTTTGACTGTGGTCCTGTTTTCTCGCTGCAAAAGTGACACTACCAGAGCGAAAAATTGGGCTCTTAAGTGAACCAGCACGTGCACGACCAGTACCTTTTTGACGCCATGGTTTTTTACCAGAACCTGAAATTTCAGCACGAGTTTTCTGAGCACAAGTACCTTGACGAGCAGCAGCTTCATACGCAACAACTACTTGATGTACAAGCGCTTCATTGAAATTACGCCCGAAGGTAGTTTCGGAAACAGTCAGCATGTTTTGCGCGTCTTTCATTACCAATTCCATTCCTATCCTTCCTCAAGGTTATGCTTTAACAGCTGGTTTTACAATCAGGTTGCTACCAATCGCTCCTGGAACAGCACCCTTAACCAACAGTAGATTTCGCTCAGAGTCAACGCGTACTACATCTAAACTTTGAACAGTTACACGTTCATTAGCCAATTGTCCTGCCATTTTTTTGCCTTTAAATACATTGCCTGGAGTTTGGTTTTGACCAATAGATCCAGGAACACGGTGTGATAAGGAGTTACCATGAGTAGCGTCCTGAGTGCGAAAATTCCAACGTTTAACTGTACCAGCAAAACCCTTGCCTTTAGATGTACCAGTAATGTCAACTTTCTTGACGCTAGAAAAAATTTTAACACTAATGCTTTGACCTAAAGAAAACTCTTCGTTTTCAGTTAAACGAAATTCACGTAGGATACGGCCAGCTTCAACACCAGCTTTAGCAAAATGCCCAGCTTCAGGTTTTTTTACACGGTTTACTTTTTTAGTACCAGTGGTAACCTGAATTGCATTATAATTATCTGTTTTTAGACTTTTAACCTGAGTCACTCGGTTATTTTCAATTTCTATAACAGTTACAGGAATAGAAACACCATCTTCAGTGAAGATATGTGTCATTCCTACTTTCTTCCCGACTAAACCAATCATTGTTTTAACCTCTCAATAGCGCAACGACCAGATTAACCCAGGCTAATCTGTACATCTACACCGGCAGCCAGATCCAGACGCATCAGAGCATCAACGGTTTTCTCAGTTGGCTCAACGATGTCAACTAGACGCTTATGAGTACGAATTTCATACTGATCACGGGCATCTTTATTAACATGCGGCGAAATCAGAACGGTAAACCGTTCTTTACGTGTAGGTAACGGGATCGGACCACGTACTTGAGCGCCAGTGCGCTTAGCAGTTTCAACGATTTCCGCAGTTGATTGATCAATTAAACGATGATCAAAGGCTTTCAGGCGGATACGGATTCTTTGGTTCTGCATGAGACCAGAACTCCAACTATTTATAAACGTAAAAATTACTCCTCGCTATCATTATTAATTAATAGGGGAATGTAATCGTTCTCATAATAACTTCCAAATCGGCGGTATTATTATTAACGCAGCTTTACTGCTTGCTAGTCTTTTTACGGCAGGCTTCTGAATTAGAATTAAAGAGCTCGTGCATTATACGTAATTTCAAAATAAGAGCAAGCCGTAGATAAAAAATTCTATAAAATTTATTCATAAATATCTTATGTAATAAGATTTATGAAAATCTTAATATATAAAATAACGGTTAAATTATTTCTTTTCATCTATATCTGAGACTGTAAGTAAATTTAGGCCTATGTATAACATCTTTCTGGAAAATAGATGGTTTTTTATTAATTCAAGTTTAATTTTAACCAATTTTCATAGATTTAATGGAGTTTTAGTACCAATACTGATTAGGGGTAGGTAATTCCTGATTATACAGCCAAACATATCAATTCAATGCAGAGTGATCTCAAGCTCTTCACCAAAATTGAAATGATGGATTTACAACTAATCTTCTATGCGTCCATTAAATCATTCGACAAGACCATTCGTTTGAGGATACTCGCCAGCCTAAGTCAGTATTCTATAAGAAACTCTATATACAAACATGCCAAATCCTCTTTTCCGATAGCTAAATATTTTGCAGATAAAAAAAGTGGTCTGTAAATTCTTTGCCATTGTTGTAAGTACCAGATGGATGCCCATGGAACATGCTCGGTTAAGACCACGTAAGAAGCGTCTAACTACATTGTCCGCGTCCGCGACCTTGACCTTGTAAAAATAGATAAAATCTATCAATCAATGCTTCTTACCTCATTTTATGCAAATTTTCCCTACATACCTGCGTAAACAGCAATCTAGGCGAGATTAGAATACAATTAAGTTCAAAATTTTACGTACTATATCTGCCAGCAAATCAGCAAGAACTAGAAAAAAGTTTTTTTTTGCAGGAAAACAACTACGGCTTCATGAGCAGACCCAGACAGCGTTGTCGGGAAACGATGGGAATATAGAACCTGTGATCATCAGGTTATGTTAGCAATGGTTGTTGGTAGAAATTCTTTATACTGGTATGAAGGATGTTTGCTACAGAGGTTGCCATAAAAAGTAAACAATCATATAGATTAAAGAGACTCTTTCCTAACTCCCCAGGAACATAAAACTAATCTTATTAGTTAGATCAGTGACAATCTATTGGATGATTTCGATTTATGCATTGAAGGAACTTATTTCAATTTATCCTACCTATATTGTGTATTGTGTCACAGTGAAGATGTTATCCCCTTTGAACAGTCATTAGGATTACAGCGATTCCTTGCAAAATCTCCAATTGCAGGTAAAGCTTTAAAAAGCTTACTGGAAATCCTCTGGCGAAAATATATCACAAGAATAAATACTTTAGTTATCTAGAAAATATGTTGAATAGTTTAACTTTACTGGAGTCACCAAAACAAACAGGCATTGATTTGAAAACAGGGTTTAGATGATGGTCTCACTGCTTCCTTGCTTCAACGGCGACACAGCTAACATAAAATACACTAATAGGTATTCTTGAGGTCAACAAACATTTTTCTCTGAATCCTTTAAAGTAAAACGTTACTTTCCACATAGGAAAGCTAAAAAACATAGGAGAGCAGGAGATAAGAGAAAAAACGAATCACGCGGTTTTATAATAGCCCAAGATCAACAGAGTAATCATATAAGAGATGAGATTTTTGAAAAGTTTAATACAAAGTGTGTTAGCCATTTTCTTTAGCTGATCATCAATTAAAGAGTCGATCCTGTGGACGGATGGAACTAAATTGTACGAAATCCTTTGCCAGCGAGTATGAAATTACTCAGCATCGTCTAATAAAGTTAGATAATTAGAGAATTATTGGTAAGGAATTCCATATTTAAATGTGAACAATAATATCAACTAATTAAAACGGTGGATGAGTAGATACATAGTGTAAAGTCATTTATTTATTGAATTATCTGGTCTAGATAAAATTGTTTAAACCATAACAATTAAAATATAGATATGGCTACAAATTATTCTGCGAAAATAATAACCTTTACCAAGAAAGCTGAAAGTATATTTTTTATCATTAGTATTAGCAGACTGAAACAGCAATAGCTTGAAGAATACAAGCAATAGTTACACCCACTGCGCGATTTAAGTGATATACACTACACTTATTTCTAGGCCGATGCCATATATACCGTCTATCAGGCAAAGATAATTAACTTTGCTAATGGTATTAGCGGCGTCACTGAGTATAGAGGTAAATAGCTGTTCCTATCGGAAATGCTTACCACAGAGTTAGAAGCAAACTTGCCTGAACTTCTAAATGGACTACAAGTGTGTAGCTTAAGCGTATCTTCAAGAGATTGCTAGTGGGGGGAACCAGGATGCTTTTTTAAATGCAATGAACCAAAGGTATTCCAGGAAATGCAGCAGCACTAACGCTATTGGGTACACAAATCAGCTAGTGTGCTACCTTTACTCTCCAAAGGCGCAACTGAAAGTTAAGGCTAATATGTAGTAGAGTAGAGCTGCGATGCTACTAATAAAGCCAGTGATGTTTTCTTGGCAAGGTTTTCATCGAAATAGCCTAAGCGAAATATCATGAAGTAATGAAAAGATCAAGAATAACTGCTGGTATTCTCTGACTTTCCGTAAGAATACTTGTCTCCAATTAAGAATGAGGAATTCGATTGAATCAGATTTTGTGACAGTGAGGAACTAGGAGTATGGTAAAAGCCGTTAAGTCGCTAAGAAGTCTAGTTATAGAAAATAACCCTTTCAATGCTATTTAACCTGCTAGAGTCTGGTTAGAAAAGCTAGAACCAACTAAGGGGAGTTGACCCTGCTGACACCACGGTGGTAAAACAAGGTCCAATTTGATGGAGAACAGATTCATTAACTATCAGAGTAGAACATAGCCTAGCATGGACCATCCATGCACAAGATTTGCTAATAACTCTTAAATGGATGATTATTTTTATTACCTTTGATTTTATCAAACACTTTTAATAACTAAAGTGTAAATATAAAATTGTTAAATAAAAAAATAGAAAAATTTTTCTTAAAAAGAAAAATAATTTATTAATTAAACCAAGAAAAGATACACTTATAACATTTAAATTTATTTGCTTATTTTTAATTAAGCTGAGTTGCTTGTGAGGCATGTATATTTCAATATACATCTAGGAATTATATAAATTTCTAATCCACTAATAAAAGTTATATAATTAAATCTAACTAAGATTAGTTTATCTTATTATTAATTAGTTTACATAAACAGATATTTTTGATATCGATAACTTAAAATCTCATTAGTCTGCTGATTACTAATGATTTTATTTAATTTAAAGTTTGAATTTTGACTCAAATAATTAAATTATCGATAATAATTTTATAGCTATAATAAAAAAAGCAAAAGCCTCTTTTTTTTAAAATTTAATAATTACCTTATTTCAAGGAATAATTTTAACAACTACACACACAAGCCGCACTGACTATACGAATACCTTTACGGATCGCAAAACCCAGCCATTTATCCATCAAGATTGGTGCTATCAATATCACTTTCATGTTAAATATGATCAGCTGGAATTACTATCTCTACGCTTTCTTGAAACTCAATTGTACTAGTTATATCTGTCGTTCTAAAATAGAACTCTGGATGATAACCTTTAAAGAATAACGTCTGACGACTCCATTCATCTTATACTCAGAATATAAACTTCTGATTTAATTAAGTATACGGATTGATTGAAGTTAGTTTTTCTAATACTTGGCCATGCTTTACATCTTTACGCTTGGTACCACGTAATAAAACTCCTATGTTTTCACCTGCACGAGACCCTTCTCTTCATCCAACAATTTAGAGAACATTTCTATATCCGTATATGTCATTTCATCGCATCTTTAATTCCAAGGATTTCGACTTCTTCACCAACCTTAACAATACCATGCTATGCATGTCTTGTTACTACGATTCCACGATCTGAGATTAAAAATATATTTTTGATCGGCAACAAGAACGGTTTATCTATTAAATGCTCTAGTTTTATGATAGAATTATCAAATGCATTCGCTAACTCTATAATTTCTCTCCCCTCTCTGGAATGGCTTCTAGCGCCTTCAATGTTGAACCTTTAATTACTAGGTGTGTCGTCCCTAAGAAATCTTTGAGAAAGCAGTTCACGGACTTCTATTTTAACCAATTTGAATAATTTTCATCATCAACCATATCACATTTATTCAGGAATAACAATGATATAAGAAACGTCTAACTTAGCGAACTAATAGAATATACTCACGCGTTTATAGCATTAGCCCATCTGTTGGCCACAATTACTAAATTGCGCCCTCCATTTATGCCGCACCAGTAATCATGTTTTTTTACATAAGTCTAGGTGCCCTAAGAAATCAAGCTGAGCATATAGCATAATGGCGGGTCGCTGTTTCATATTCCATATGAAAAGTAGAATATGATAGAGCGTAGCTTTTTTCCGGTACATTACCAATGTAATTAAATTAACCCGCAACTTCTCCTCCATTAAATATTTTAGTAAAATACTGCTGATTGCTGCAGTTGAAGTTTTTTATCATGATCAACTTAAGCAATTAATATCAATAAATTTTTCTTTAGAAATTAGATTGTCCCTATAAAACATAGAATCAGTGATTCCACCACATTAACCAAGCAGTGAAAATCATATGATCGTTTCTTGTTTTTTCGCAGGAAAATCAGGGATAAATTAAGAATACATTCTAGGAATGGTGCTGATAGGCAGATTCGAACTGCCGCCCACACCCTTACCAAGGGTGTGCTCTACCAACTGAGCTATATCAGCACAGCTTGGAGCGGGCAGCGGGAATCGAACCCGCATCATCAGCTTGGAAGGCTGAGGTAATAACCATTATACGATGCCCGCGATGAATTCGCCTACCTGAAGTTTAATCAGTTGCATACAAATTTTATCTTAAGTATTTTCATTGCGGTAGCATTTTAACCTAAAGACTTAAAATGAAACTTATGGTGGTGGGAGAAGGATTCGAACCTTCGAAGTCTGTGACGGCAGATTTACAGTCTGCTCCCTTTGGCCGCTCGGGAATCCCACCTTTTACTTATTATCCAAATTTTAATGGTGCCGGCACCAAGAGTCGAACTCGGGACATACTGATTACAAGTCAGTTGCTCTACCAACTGAGCTATACCGGCATCAGAGGTGTTGCGCATTCTAGGTAGAGAACAAGCATGTTGCAACAAAAAAATTAAAATTTTTATTTATTTTTATTCTTTTGCTTATAAATATTAATTTTAACCTTTTTTACTGCTCTTTTCTAGAGAAAATATTTATATATAGCTATGTTATATGTTGGCAAATGGTTATTGTGCTAGAAATCTCTTCTAGTATATAAAGTATTTTCGCTACAGAGAAAAGGTTGCTATAAAAAAGCAAATATTCATATAGATCAAAGAGACTCTTTCCTCACTCACTGCTAGCATAAAGCTGCATTTTATTAGTTAACTAGATGACACAATCTATCGGATGATCTCGATTCATGCATTGAAGTATAACTCATTCCACTTTATCACTTTTCATATTGTCACAATAAATATGTTATCCGCTTGGGAGATTTATTAGGGTTAGAGCGATATTGTTGAAAAATCCAATATTGCAGGAAAATATTAAACAATCTTACTGAAAGTCCTCTGACGAAACTACATCACAAGGATAAATGGTTTAATTATCTGTGATGTCTTGAATAGTTTGACTTTACTGGATTCAATGAAATAAACAGGCATTCATTTGAAAATAGCATTTAGATGGCGTCACACTACTTCCTTGCTTTAGCAGCGATAGCTAACATAAATTCACTAAGTAGTATTATTGAAATCAATGAAATGTTTTGCTTGAATCCATTATAAAAGGAGGGGTTATATTCCATCTAGGAAAGCTAGAGAATGCAGGAAAGAAGAAGATAAAAGTAAAGAACAAATCGCGGTTCTTCATCATCGCTAGAGATCCGACAGCTCATCCGAGCAATCAAATTCTTAAAAAGTTTAATGAAAAGTGTATTAACTGTTTTTATTTAGCCGATCATCGATAAAGAGTTCATCCTTTCCTCGGATATGGAGGTAAATGATATGAAACCTTTACCAGCGAGTATAAAATTACTCACCATCGCTTAATAAGCTTGCATAATCAAAGAATTATTGGTAAGAAGAATTACACACTCAAAAATATGAACATAACACAGTATAGTGGTGTGAGCCTGCGTGTAGCAGGCTACACTGCTTTTATATTATACTCTGCAATATATTAATTTTTAGAAAATTTAGCTAATATGTTAAAATAAATCTTATAAAAATGGTAAAATTAGGAAAATCAGGAAAATAACACGTGAAGTTACGTATTAGAGAGAGCACCCACAGCGCCTATTTATCTAAAGCAATTTATAATCTCCTTCCAGAAATTAATTGTGACAAACTGACTGAATTTTTCATGAGAGCAAAAAAGACCATACAGCAATATTATTTTGGGTTTAAGCAACTAACAGAATAAGCTGATGACGCTGGATACAACTGCATTTTGATGCAATGATTGAAGGTATGGCTTGCCTCTAAATTCATCAACTATAAGAAAAACTAGGAATAATACCATTTCCTTCTCAACACTATCCATGGGACAAAGTTAAAAATAATTAGACCAATAAACATGAGAAATCCAGACACAGGATGACGATTTCTATTCCCCAGCAAATTATACCTAGAGGGTAATTTAATCAGATATGTATCCCCCTTTCTGTCACCCAACTAAATTGTTTTTTAGCATTGATGACTGGTGGGAGAGGAGTAAACTTCTTAAAATACACGCTGAAAATTTAACTCATGGACACCTCTATCTGTCGAGCAAATGCTTGCCTTCAGCACTTATACCATGGGATATCCAGCGTCCACCCTTTAACAAGTTAACAGTAGGGGTGGTGCCATTCAAATTCCTAACCATCAACGGCAGCGTCACTCCTATCAAGCCAGCGTCACTCCTATCAAGCCTAGGAGTTAAGTTAAAGGCACCTTGCTTCTCCCTCGCAGGCCATTAAAAAATTAGGGAAAGTTTACCTCTGATTTATCTTTCGATAAGCATCTTTAATGGCAATAAGCTCATTACGTCACGTCCATGCTCAGTAATTCTTATCTAGAATGACTAGAAGGAAAAGATAATCATCTTGCCTGATAAGTTATAGATACCATCGGCTAAGAAATAAATTTAGTGTGTTTAGTTTAAATCACAGAAAGAGCAAGCACAGCATCAGCATTGCCTTTTTGCTCTTCAAGCCATTGCTGTTTCAGTTTCCTGATGGTATTCAGAGAGACAATAATATTTCATCAAGAATTGCCCTCCCATGTGACATTCGTAAAAATTATCGTTGAATATGCCTTGCAGCTAGAGACATGATATAGCAACTTTTCGCTGCTTTTTACACGGTTTAGATAAGGCAGCTACTAACCAGGTGTTGAAAAATATTCTGTTGCTGCAACCCCCTTATTCCTTAATCTCAACATCGCGAATAGCAGTCTATATGGTTCGGTGTGACAAATAACTGCTACGAATAACGGCATGAGTAAGGCAAGTTGACAAGGGGGTATATTTTCATCATGTTGTCTGCAGCTATGCCTTCGAGCGCTGCCGTTAAGGCGGCGCTACCCCTATCAGTTACCTGTTACCATTACGGATGAGTTTATTTAATTGATTAGAGGTAATATCTAGTTTTGTGTTTACTTGTTGTAGAGTAGACTTTTTTATAGCATACCATCATCTCTCTGTTGTTGAAATTATTTAGGAAATCAATCAGCATTTATATGCTACCACCTTCAAAACTCTATACACCAGAAATAAGCATAACTCCTTGCCTGACGGATAGATCTTCATCATCATATTTTGTTCTAAACTACATCCCACTTAGTAGCGATCTAGCCATGATAGCGCTGGCGACGAGGGATCTGGATCTATATAATGATCCGGGAGCAAACAACTAATAAAAAATTATCATGATAATAATACAATATTATTTATTGATAAAATCAAAAATAAATAAAATTGTGATCAATTTTTAATAAAAAATATAGAAAAACTCTACGCTTAAAGATATTCAATCGTTATTATGCAATCTATTTTTATTGGTTATGAATGATTACAAGTACCTGTACACACAGGTACATTATTGATTATGAAACAACAAAAAAACTTTTCAATAACACCTTATTTAGAATTTGACCGTGAATATTGGTCTACACTACGTGATTCTGTTCCACTAGAGCTACTAACGGATAAAGAACTGCTAAAACTGAAAAGTATCAATGATGAAATTTCAATGGATGAAGTAAATAGAATTTATCTTCCTATTTCACGGCTACTTAATTTATATATCAGTTCAAATTTAGGTAGACAAAGCATTTTAGAACAATTCTTAGGTACTAATAGTACTAAAGTACCTTATGTTATCGGTATTGCAGGTAGTGTTGCTGTTGGTAAAAGTACAACAGCCCGCCTATTACAAACTTTATTAAGTCGGTGGCCTGAGCATCGTAAAGTTGATCTTATCACAACAGATGGTTTCTTATATCCAAATCAGATTTTAAATGAACGAGGAATAATGAAGAAAAAAGGATTTCCACAATCCTACGATATGCATCGTTTAATAAAATTTATTTATGATATAAAATCAGGAGTTAAACAAGTTAGCGCTCCAATATACTCCCATATCACTTATGATATTGTTCCTGGCAAAAAGCAAGTGATTAAACAACCTGACATTCTTATTTTGGAAGGCTTAAACATTTTGCAAAACGAAATGGATTATCCACATGCTCCACATCATATTTTCGTATCTGATTTTATCGATTTTTCTATTTATGTTGATGCACCAGAAAATTTATTGAAAAAATGGTATATCAGTCGATTTTTGAAAATCTACCAAGGTGCTTTCTCCGATCCTCACACATATTTTTACCGTTATTCCAAATTAGAGCAAGAAGAAGTGATCAATACGGCTAAAACAATATGGGAAGAAATTAATAAAATAAATTTAGAAAAAAATATAATTCCAACCAAAGAAAGAGTCAGTTTGATCATGACTAAAGGCTCTAATCATTCAATTATTAATCTTAGATTAAGAAAATAATTTAAAACATTGGCTCGATGATTAGCTTCAACTTAATTCTTCTAATTATATGGCCGTAATGAAATTTCACCACCTATATAAGAAACAATTTCACCATTTTGTTCTAACAAAATTGCACCGTGTTCATTAATACCTTTCACAATACCAACAGCAAGGTGGTTACTGATATGTAGTCTTACTTTTTTATGTAAAAAATTATCCAAGACCAGCCAACGTTTAATAAAAGGAAGAAGACCATATTTTTCAAATTGCACTAATTCATGGCGTAATGCCAAAATAATCTGAGCAGCAATCATATTTCTTTCTATTTCAATACCAGCATGCTGAAGATTAATCCATCCTTGATTTATATTTGTTTCATAATTCTTACTCATTGCAATATTAAGCCCAATACCAATCACAATATTCACTGAATCAGCAGTTTTACCTATCATTTCAATTAAAATACCAGCAACCTTTTTTTCGTTAAGATAAAGATCATTGGGCCATTTAATTTTTATATTACTTCCACTTAACTTATTAAGGGTCTCCGCTATTACAATTCCTGCAACCAAACTTACCTTCATGGCTGCAGCAGGACCTTGGTCTAAATGCCAGTATAATGATAAATAAAGATTACAGCCAAAAGGAGAAGCCCAATATCGACCACGTCGGCCTCTACCGGCTGTTTGATATTCAGCAATACAAACATCACCTAAACTTAATTGATCAATACGTTCAAGTAGATATTGATTGGTAGAATTAATAACCGATTTTACAATTATATTTCCACATCTCACTAAACCATAAATTTTTTCGTAGTCTAATAAATCTATTTTTCTAGTAAGTTGATAACCCTTACTACTAATAACATTAACCTCAATACCCCATTTACGTAGTGTATTAATATGTTTATTAATACTCATTCCCACTAGCATCATGCCACCAAATAATTTACCTAACTGCTCGTCTGAATATATTCTACCATCAGAAAGTATTTTGACAAGTTTTAAAGGAATAGTTATTTCTTTCATGAAATAACATCCTTAGCGTTTACTTCACCATATTTACCAATAAAACGCACTTCTGGTTCTAGTATAATAGCAAATTTCTCTATAACTTTTTTTTGGATATAACGGGCTAAATTTACAATATCTTTTCCGGTCGCATTATTTTTATTAATTAAAACTAATGCTTGCTCCCTATATACCGCAGCACCACCATGTTGATAACCCTTTAGATTACATTGATCAATTAGCCATCCGGCAGCAAGCTTCACTGTATCATTGGTTTGAGGATACTCTGGGCATCGAGGGTAACGAGCCTTTATTTCATTTGCAGCCATACTAGAAATAATAGGATTTTTAAAAAAACTACCGGCATTACCTACTAAAAATGGATTAGGTAACTTACTTTTCCGGATTTTACAAACAATATCAAAAATAGTTTCTGCTGTTACTATTTGTGCTACTAAGGAACTCAAACCAACGTATGTTAATACGGGTTTCCATAGTTTATTAAGTTTCAAACCAACTGAAACAACAGCAAAATTTTCACAATATTTATGCTTAAAAATACTATCTCGATAACTAAATTGACATGCATTGGCATCTAAACAATATTGTTTACCATTATTAAGATCAACAATATCAACATACTGACATACGTCTTTAAATTCCAAGCCATAGGCCCCGATATTCTGTATAGGAGCTGCCCCTACAGATCCTGGAATTAACGCCATGTTTTCTAATCCATAGATACCATTTTTTATAAGTACTTCAACTAATTTATGCCAATTATTTCCTGCGCCAACATGAATAAACCATTCTTGAGATGATTCAGTTATCTCTAAAGCAGTAATTTGATTTAAAATAACTAGACCATCAAAGTCACTAATAAAAAGAACATTACTCCCGCCGCCCAATAATAAAACAGGCCACCCTTTCAATCGCGCGTTTTTCCATAACATAAGCAATTCTTCTACTGAAGAAGCTGAGTCTATCACTTTTGCCTTAGCTGCAAGACTAAAAGTATTATATTTTTTTAATTCATTATGATTAAAAAAATGCATAATATCATAAACTTAATTTATATATAATTATTATATATTTCTCACATCATGGATGTGATAGTATGGTTTTTGAATAATTCAAGTTTAACTTTGAACTAATCTTTCATCGATTGCAATGAAGTTTTATTGAGTTATGGTTATTTCTCGTGTATGAAGTTTTAGGGAAATGCTCTCTTATCTATCCTGCCTGATTAATTTCGTAAATTATTTTAATAACAAAGAGATGATATGCCATAAAATTCTGCTATTATATAGCTATCTACAAAAAGTTGATATTATCTCTAATCCATTAGATCAACTCATCCGTAATGCTGCTGCCAGGCAGCTGATAGCCACAAGTTGCTGAGCATAACTTCAAAATCTATGCTGCGATAACATGATGAACACTGCTTTCTACACAGGCGTCTATGCCTATGCCAGTTATCCGTAACGGTTATTTTGCAAAACGCACTATACAGATAGATATTTATGATGTTGAGATTAAACTACTTAAGAGGGCAAAGGAACCATAGCGGCAATAGAATATGTTTCAACAGCTAGTTGCTACTGCCTTATCTAAGCGTGTGAAAACATCGAAAATTGTTACTTTATCTTGTACCTGTTAGGAATATCTACCAATGATTTTTAACGAAGCGATAGGGGAGCCCTTTTAAGTGAAAAAGTACATGCTATCTCTTTTTTCTGAGTACCATTAAGCAAACTGAAATAGCAATGGCTTGAAGAACACAGATAATAGTAGCCTGTGGAATTTAAGCGATACACGCTACGTTTATTTCTTGGCCACTAGCATGTATAGCCAATCAGGCAAGATGATTGGCTTTGGTTCCTGGTTATTATTGTGGCATCACTAAACATGTGCGTAAAAAGAGCTAGTTGCGGTCAAAGATAGTTATTAAAATCAGAAACGAACTTAGCTAAATTTATCAATAGCCTACAAGGCTAAGGCTTAACCGTATCTCTCAGGCTTTCTACAAAAAACAGTGGCCTTGGGTTTTAGAATGCAATAGCAAAGATATTCCAGGACACGCAGGACCAACACTGTTGAGTAGATAAAACAGCTAATGTGTGGTAGGTCTAACTAGCGGAGAGCTACAAACCGAGATTTTCCCCTAATAAAATCATTGATGTTTTGTTGACAAGGTTTTCAGTGAATTCTTCTTTAGCGATGAAGAATATGGAAAAAATCGAGAAGAACTGCTGCCATTCTACGAATTACCCCATCAGCTTACTGGGCGTCAATAAGAACGAGCAATCCGATTGAATCAGCTTTTACGGCAGTTAAAAGTACAAGGCTGATGCTCGAATAGCTCTGCTTCGAGAAAAACAATCCTTTCAATTGCTATTTAAGCTGCTACAGTCTTGCTCAGAAAAGGTAGAACCGGTTCAGGAGATTTTAGCTGTTGATAAATCCCTACTGATAAACAAGATCTAATAGAGCATAGCCTGACCGTCATACAGCAGATTTGCTAATAATTCAAGTTTTACTACCTAATACTAATTTGGGTAATTCTTGATTGTACAGCTAAACATATCAATACAGTATAATTTCAAGCTTTTGACAAGAATTGAAATGATAGCTTTACAGCGCATCTTCCTATACGCCCATTAAATTGCTCAATCATAAGTGTGTATTTCAATCCATTTGTTTAAGGATATATCAGCTGGGCTAAATCCGTCTTCTATACCAAGCTATGTACACAAACAGATGAATTTATGTTTTCCGGTGACTGAAGATTTTGCAAACAAAAAACGGTTTTTAAATTCTTTGCCATTGTCAGTAAGTACCCTACCTCTTCTAGATAGCCATAGAAGATGCTCGATTAAGATCATGTAAGAAGCGTCAAGCCATTGGCCCAAGTCTATCTTAGTCTTGTAAAGACGGATAAAAATCCATCTGGTTGCACGATCTATACCTAGAAAAATAACATCGTGAAGTTTTATTTAGCATTTGAGGAAGATATTTTACATTTACTTGCAGATGAAGCAAGCTCGTAGCTTTTAAACGCTTTATACTTTAGCTTTGTGATGGCTTTCCCCTCTCTATCTCCCTTTTCTTTATTTCATACAAATTTCCCCTCACACTTCTTATCCTATATAAACAGTGATGGCAAGATCGAAATAGAATAGCATTTAAGAATTCGCGTCGACTACTTTTCCACCTCCCTACAAATTTTCTCAAAAAGAAAAGAAACTTTTTTACATGGAAACGACTATGGCTTCCTGACCTGGTAAGATCATCTTGTTGATAAATGATGGAGAAAATATAGCTGTGATAATCAATCTATCTTAGCAAATAGGTTAAAAGGATTTCTACCAATAACTTTTGCTAACATAGCAGTTTATCAAAATATCATTTTGTTTTTGTTCTTTATAAGAAGGTAAGTTAGGATATAACATCACTCTTACTAAAAGCAAATGCAGATTCTTTAATAACCTGAATAGTACCTTTGATTTTATATGTTATAGTTTTAGCTGACGATGAAGATTCATCATGATATTTTCAGCGTCAACTATATTCCCTCGGTAACCATCTTGTAATGAATATGCCTGTTGGACAAGGTTCTACATCATGAACCTGGATCAAATATATAGTCTCTTGGTATAGGTATAAGGAATAGAGTAAAGAAGAGTTATATTTAATTATTGTCTGGCAGTTTCCTACTCTCACATGGGGAGACCCCACACTACCATCGGCGCTACGGCATTTCACTTCTGAGTTCGGCATGGGGTCAGGTGGGACCACCGCGCTATTGCCGCCAGACAAATTATTTTTTATTCATCCTGTTTCATTTCACTGCCTCGGCTGCCTTTGCTTTTTGCCATCTCCTCACTCTCTCATAACTTCAGTATGCTATAACTTTCTATAGCTAAATTCTATAGCATTCAATCTAAAAACAAACTAAAATTCTTTCTCTCTTTCAAAACACCTTCGGTGTTGTCAGGTTAAGCCTCTCGGGGTCATTAGTACTGGTTAGCTCAACGTATCGCTACGCTTACACACCCAGCCTATCTACGTCCTCGTCTCGAACACCCCTTATTGGACATTACTGTCAGGGAAGACTCATCTTGAGGCAAGTTTCCCGCTTATATGCTTTCAGCGGTTATCTCTTCCGCACTTAGCTACCAGGCAATGCCATTGGCATGACAACCTGTACACCAGTGGTGCGTCCACTCCGGTCCTCTCGTACTAGGAGCAGCCCCCCTCAATCTTCCTTCGCCCACGACAGATAGGGACCGAACTGTCTCACGACGTTCTAAACCCAGCTCGCGTACCACTTTAAATGGCGAACAGCCATACCCTTGGGACCTACTTCAGCCCCAGGATGTGATGAGCCGACATCGAGGTGCCAAACACCGCCGTCGATATGAACTCTTGGGCGGTATCAGCCTGTTATCCCCGGAGTACCTTTTATCCGTTGAGCGATGGCCCTTCCATTCAGAACCACCGGATCACTAAGACCTACTTTCGTACCTGCTCGCGCCGTCACGCTCGCAGTCAAGCTGGCTTATGCCTTTGCACTAAGCTCACGATGTCCGACCGTGATTAGCCAACCTTAGTGCTCCTCCGTTACTCTTTTGGAGGAGACCGCCCCAGTCAAACTATCCACCAGACACTGTTCTTAGCCCGGATTACGGGCTTAAGTTAGAACATCAAAGATTAAAGGGTGGTATTTCAACGTTGGCTCTATGTAGACTAGCGTCTACACTTCAAGGCCTCCCACCTATCCTACACATTAAAGCTCAATGTTCAGTGTCAAGCTATAGTAAAGGTTCACGGGGTCTTTCCGTCTTGCCGCGGGTACGCTGCATCTTCACAGCGAGTTCAATTTCACTGAGTCTCGGGTGGAGACAGCCTGGCCATCATTACGCCATTCGTGCAGGTCGGAACTTACCCGACAAGGAATTTCGCTACCTTAGGACCGTTATAGTTACGGCCGCCGTTTACTGAGGCTTCAATCAAGAGCTTCGCCTTACGGCTTACCCCATCAATTAACCTTCCAGCACCGGGCAGGCGTCACACCGTATACGTCCACTTTCGTGTTTGCACAGTGCTGTGTTTTTAATAAACAGTTGCAGCCAGCTGGTATCTGCGACTAGCTTCAGCTACGGATGCAAAATCCTTTACCTAATGCTAGCGTGCCTTCTCCCGAAGTTACAGCACCATTTTGCCTAGTTCCTTCACCCGAGTTCTCTCAAGCGCCTGAGTATTCTCTACCTAATCACCTGTGTCGGTTTGAGGTACGATTAACGGTTACCTATCGCTTAGAGGCTTTTCCTGGAAGCTTGGCATCAACTACTTCACCACTTTAGTGGTTCGTCATCACGCCTCAGTGTTATAGTAGTGCGGATTTGCCTGCACTACCCACCTACACGATTAAACCGGGACAACCGTCGCCCGGATAGCCTAGCCTTCTCCGTCCCCCCTTCGCAGTAACCCTTAGTACAGGAATATTAACCTGTTTCCCATCGACTACGCTTTTCAGCCTCGCCTTAGGGGTCGACTTACCCTGCCCCGATTAACGTTGGACAGGAACCCTTGGTCTTTCGGCGAGCGGGTTTTTCACCCGCTTTATCGTTACTTATGTCAGCATTCGCACTTCTGATACCTCCAACAGACCTCTCAGTCTACCTTCTACGGCTTACAGAACGCTCCCCTACCCAGCAACACTAAATATTGCTGCCGCAGCTTCGGTGCATGGTTTAGCCCCGTTATATCTTCCGCGCAGGCCGACTCGACCAGTGAGCTATTACGCTTTCTTTAAATGATGGCTGCTTCTAAGCCAACATCTTGGCTGTCTAAGCCTTCCCACTTCGTTTCCCACTTAACCATGACTTCGGGACCTTAGCTGGCGGTCTGGGTTGTTTCCCTCTTCACGACGGACGTTAGCACCCGCCGTGTGTCTCCAGTGATAACATTCTTCGGTATTCGTAGTTTGCATAGGGTTGGTAAGTCAGGATGACCCCCTAGCCGAAACAGTGCTCTACCCCCGAAGATGAATTCACAAGGCGCTACCTAAATAGCTTTCGGGGAGAACCAGCTATCTCCCGGTTTGATTGGCCTTTCACCCCCAGCCACAAGTCATCCGCTAATTTTTCAACATTAGTCGGTTCGGTCCTCCAGTTAGTGTTACCAAACCTTCAACCTACCCATGGCTAGATCACCGGGTTTCGGGTCTATACCCTACAACTTAACGCCCATTTAAGACTCGGTTTCCCTACGGCTCCCCTATGCGGTTAACCTTGCTACAGAATATAAGTCGCTGACCCATTATACAAAAGGTACGCAGTCACCCCATCCTCAAATGTCCCGCTTAGCTTTACAAAGCTATCAAAACTTCTACCGCTACTTTTTGATGTTATGCCATCACTTTATGGCCGAGGCACTTGAGTGATGGGGCTTCCACTGCTTGTACGTACACGGTTTCAGGTTCTATTTCACTCCCCTCGCCGGGGTTCTTTTCGCCTTTCCCTCACGGTACTGGTTCACTATCGGTCAGTCAGGAGTATTTAGCCTTGGAGGATGGTCCCCCCATATTCAAACAGGATAACACGTGTCCCGCTCTACTCTTCGAGTTCACTCTACTTACACCTTCAGATACGGGGCTATCACCCTTTATTGCTGGCCTTTCCAGGCCATTCTCCTGAAGTAAGTAGCGATGTTAACTCTGGGCTACTCCCTGTTCGCTCGCCACTACTAGGGGAATCTCGGTTGATTTCTTTTCCTCGGGGTAGTGAGATGTTTCAGTTCCCCCGGTTCGCTTCGCTTGACTATGAATTCATCAAACGATAGTGCATAAATGCACTGGGTTTCCCCATTCGGACATCGCCGGCTATTGCGCTTCATATCAGCTTACCGACGCTTTTCGCAGATTAGCACGTCCTTCATCGCCTCTGACTGCCTAGGCATCCACCGTGTACGCTTAATTCGCTTAACCTCACAACCCGAAGGTGTCTTTTTTAGTTTAGGTTATGGCTGCGTGTTCACTAATTCTTTGTTTGGAAGTGCTTTCAAATGCCTCGTGTACTTTATTAAGTACGGTGTATATCCAGAAACAAAATCATTTCCAGGCACAAAAAGCACTACAGCAAATATTGCTGTACAATTTTACTACGCAGCGCTTGCTATGCGTACTGGCGAAGCAATACCTTTTCCCAACAAACAACACACTCATTCATAACATTTTTATCATAACAAAAACCCAACTGATTGGAGTTTTGAGAGTTCTCTAACACATTTTTAATGTGTAGATTTCAATTATTAGCTTGTTCTAAATTGTTAAAGAGCATTATTGTTAAAGTAATATTAAGTAAAATGTATAGCTAGAAAATAAAATCATTTCCAGGCAAGCACACACTACAGCAAACTATTGATACACGATTTTACTACGTAGCTAGATCTCCTTAAATTGGAGATTCAAACCTTTGTTACTGCCGTAAATGACAATGTTCTAGGCACATAAGCGAAGGGACTAATTTAGTCTGAAGCCAATTTAAAGTTAGCTTTTGTCTTATCATGCGAGAGTAGCAAACACAGATTATCTAATTAATTGTTTAAAGAGCGTGTTACATAGCTGACTATATAACATATCATTACGACTTTCACTTCTAAAGTCAAGTGTTTATTTTTAATTTTCCTTCACTTTAAGTTGATGAAACTCAATTTAATCGATTTGTTCTATATCCTAATAAGTGGATAAGTGGAAACGAATTATAGGCAGTTTTATGCGACTTTGGAAGCAATAATTTAAAAATTTAACGGTTTTCGAGAAAAATATTTTGTTTGTGTTATTAACTATATATAAATCTAAAATTTAAGTTTTTTATTAAAATAACTTAGAAACAATTATTAGCGCAAAGTTATGTAACCAATTATTTATAAAATATCTGTTAGTACTATACTTTTCTAAAATAAATAAAGAAAATTTATTTTAAATCCGATTTATTTATCCTATATTTCATTGCCTGAAACAAGAAATAATATTAATTATTCTTAATATAGCGTATAGTAATACTAGATTATATATTAACTCTTGCTTTCCTTATTCCTCTTAGTTATTGAATAACAAACCAGTAAGAGTAATAAGAAAAATTTTTATATTTGCAATTAGTCTATTTTCTTTAGATTCTTTCTTAATATCTGCAATATTATTTACTTCAGGTAGTATCTAGTTTCATAAATACCTCTAAGATAAATTTTTATGATATATCATCTCTATGATATTGAATTTATTTAGGAAATCAATCAGATCGATACGTCACCATTTTCTAAACTTCATATATGCTATATGGCAAGTTTAGGCTACATTCCTACTCTGATGCTTTGTGAGTCTGTTCTCCATTCTTAAATTAGAGACTGTTTAGCAGCATGGTGGGAAAGCAAATTAAATCCCATTATTATTAGTCGGATCCAGATTTTTAAGCAGATAGGACACTACATTAAATAGCATTGAAAGGATTGTTTTTCTAAAAGCAAGTTCTTCACGCGACGGTTTCATAGCTTGATCTTGATATTGTAAAAATCGATTCAGTTAGATTCATCCATCTATTAACGTCTACTGCACTGACGGGAAGTCGTAGATGCTAGCAGTTCTTCTCGATCTTTCTCCAGCTTTTTCATTGCTACAGGGAGGATACACTTCGCTGAAAACCTTGCCAACAAAACATCAAGGGCTTTATTACCAGCATCACGTCGCTCCCCGCTAGCTAAACTTTCCGCAGCAACTCAGCTTTATTAAGCTATATTCTAGCTAAGCAAGTTAAGACGATGAATCACTATAGTTTCTTGTCGAATCGTAAATGAAGCATACTATTACCGAAGGTATGCAAGGCGCTTGAGATGAATGATCGCAAAAAACAAAGGGTTACCTTTCTGATGAAAGGAATCCCTGCACATAGATTTGTACAAATGCATTCTCTCTGCTGACAAACTACTTTTTTTACCGATGATCAGCTTGGCTGAGCTAGTAACAGATTTGTTGTCAGAAGAATATATAAAATGAAAAGATAATTATTTATAAAGCAACCTAGGATTAATATCTTTAAAATTAATGCTTTAGGTTAAGGAATAAACACTTCGATTAAATTTTAACTTACAATAGAACCAGTAAACGGATTTTCTACCCCCTTTTTAGCAAAAATAGATCATTTTTAGTCTTCTCTATTAAAGAGTGATTTAATTTTCTAACCATGAAAGAATCTCGGTCTTCATCGCCTAAGCACAAGATAGAGAGTGGGCAGGTGTGAACAATAAGATTATTGAAAAGTCTAATATAAAGTATGTTAGCCGTTTTCTTGAGCCGATCATCGACAAAGAGCTTCAGCCTTTTCTTGGATGAATCTAAATAGTATGAAACCTTTGCCAATAAGCATGAAATTAGTCACCATTCCTAATAAGGTTGGATAATTACATAGTTATTGGTAAGGAATTTTACATTAAAAATGTGAATAGTTATATTAGGCAATTAAAATGATAGCTGAGTAGATTCCATGGTGTAGGGTCGTTTTATTTATCGAATTATCTATCTTGGAGAAGATTAATTGAAAGGATAACAATTGAAATACAGACGTAGCAAAGATTATTGCTTTGCTTGCAGAGTAATAACCCTTTACCACCATAACACCTATTATCCACAAGTAGATCCAAACTCATTCACAGGATACAATAAGACATTGTTATTAAATAATGGGGGTTTATTTCCGGTGAAATATTGGAAAATACGGCTGTGATACTGAAGTGTCACATACGGTCAATTATTAAAAGAGCTATCAACAAAAGATATTTAGTTTAAAGTATGATTACCCCATTGGCAGGTAAGTAAAGGATCATTATCTAAAACATGTTGGAGATAACTATTAGAATTTGATATTCTAGAGCATGAAGTATAAAAATCTTGCAGAAATTTAGATCGAAAAATCGAAGATAATATTATTGAGTTGGATAAATAAAAAGCAAATAAATACGGATAATTTTATGAAATTCAGAGAATAACCAGTAGTTATCCATAGAATAACTTTAAATACCAAACCTAGTTATGTATAACTAGCTATGTTAATCCCAGTTTATACAGAGTATACTTACTTATTATTCACATCTAGAGATCATAACTATCATAATGATTTTCTTATGAAATTTACTTTTATCTACAGAAGATAGCGATCCTAATAAAAGATCTAATAAATAAGATCTTATCTATTAGATCTTTTATTTAGATCTTTTATTAAAAAGCTCTAATTTATTTTAAGCAAGAATCATATAACTTGCCTGTTAACAAAATTCGAGGGAAATTCATTTCCTAAGTTTATATTCAACATTAAGGTTTATACATGTTTTACCCAGAACAATTTGATATTATTATTATTGGTGGAGGTCACGCTGGTACTGAAGCAGCTATGGCTACTGCTCGTATGGGATGTAAAACTTTACTTCTAACCCATAATATTGAGACCTTAGGTCAAATGTCATGCAATCCAGCTATCGGTGGAATAGGTAAAGGACATCTGGTTAAAGAAATTGATGCCTTAGGTGGTATTATGGCTATTGCAACAGATAAGGCAGGTATTCAATTTAGAACCCTTAATGCAAGTAAGGGCCCGGCAGTACAAGCAACTAGAGCTCAAACTGATCGCCTACTTTATAAGCAAGCGATTAAAACTGCTTTAGAAAATCAAAAAAATCTAATAATCTTTCAACAAGATGTTGAAGACCTGATTTTAGAAAAGGATCAAATTATTGGTGTGATAACTAGCATGGGATTAAAATTTCACGCAAAGTCTATTGTACTAACCGTAGGTACCTTCCTTAATCCTAAAATTCATATCGGATTAGAAAATTATAAGGGTGGTAAAGCCGATGATCCTCCGGCTATAGGTTTATCACATAGGTTAAAAGAACTATCTTTACGAGTAGATCGTTTTAAAACAGGCACACCTCCTAGAATAGATATAAGAACTATCGATTTTTCCCAATTAGTTTCACAATTTAGTGATGATCCTATTCCTGTTTTTTCTTTTGTTGGATCTACGCAGCAACACCCACAGCAATTACCTTGCTACATCACTTATACGAATGAAAAAACTCACCAGATCATTCATGATAACTTAGATCGTAGTCCAATCTATACTGGTATCATTGAAGGAATAGGTCCCCGGTACTGTCCTTCTATTGAAGATAAAGTTATGCGCTTTTCAAATCGTTCAGAACACCAAATTTTTCTTGAACCAGAAGGACTAACAAGTAATAAAATTTATCCTAATGGGATTGCTACTAGCTTACCTTTCGATGTACAAATGCAAATTATACATTCGATTAAAGGTTTAGAAAAAGCTCGTATTATTCAACCGGGATATGCAATTGAATATGATTTTTTTGATCCTCGAGATTTAAAACTAACTTTAGAAAGTAAATTTATCAAAGGACTATTTTTTGCGGGTCAGATTAATGGAACAACAGGTTATGAAGAAGCTGGAGCTCAAGGATTACTAGCTGGACTTAACGCAGCTCGTTATGCTTTTGAACAAGAAGGATGGTTCCCTCGTCGTAATCAAGCATACATTGGTGTTTTAGTTGACGATCTTTGTACTTTAGGTACTAAAGAACCCTATCGAATGTTTACCTCAAGAGCAGAATATCGCCTTATGCTACGTGAAGACAACGCTGATATTCGTTTAACTGAGAAAGGGTATGAGCTTGGTTTAATTGATGAAAACCGTTGGCAAAAATTTTGTCGTAAAATTAAATTAATTGAACAAGAACGTCAACGGCTACGTAATCTTTGGTTACATCCCAATTCAGAGAAAATTAGTGATCTTAATGAAGTATTAACTGTTCCGCTTTCAAAAGAAGCGAATGGAGAAGATTTACTTCGTCGTCCTGAAATGAGTTATAAATTACTTACTTCATTAAAGCATTTTTTACCTGCAATTGATGATTCTCAAGTTATAAGTCAAGTTGAGATTCAAGTAAAATATGAAGGTTATATTGTTCGTCAACAAGAAGAAATAGAAAGACAGCTCAGTAATGAATATACTGTATTACCGACTAATTTAGATTATAAACAAATAACAGGTCTTTCTAATGAAGTAATTGGTAAGCTCAATGATCATAAACCTAGTTCTATTGGTCAAGCGTCGCGTATATCAGGTATTACGCCAGCTGCAATATCCATATTATTAGTTTGGTTAAAAAAAGAAGGTTTATTACGTCGGAGTGTTTAAATAAGGTTAATAACGCATTTTAAAAAGTTATTAGATAAAAGAGCTATTATTTTAAACGATCAAAAAACATAACAACTCCTTCCCTATATTGACTTATTAAGTAAATGGGATATAAATATAATTTATATCCATTAAATGACGTGAACAAATGGTTATTTATCATATTTTAGATAGCATCATTGTTGATAACAAATATCTTTTTGGTAAATGATTTATTGATATAGGTACAGGATAAGGATTACCGGATGTAGCACTTGCTATTTTTTCTAAAATGATCATCTAACATTGTTAGATAGTTTGGAAAATGGGTTAGTTGTTTTTAACAAAACAACATAAATTAATGCTTTAATATACAGAGGTTATTTAAAAACAAGTTCAACAAGAGGTACCCCCAAAATAGTAAAAATTTTGATGACATCATAAATCGTATATTTGTTTCATTATAGAATATATTTCTATACTATTCACTTCTTATAAAGCAAAATGAAGGATAGTTTTACGTACTAAAAAGTACGTTCTTTGCAAATGAAATATCAACTTTTCTTTTAATTTTAAGCTAAATAAATTTATATTGTTGGATATACTTTGCCTCTTCATTAACAGCGACATTTAGTGATTTTATGGTTTATGCTTAGGAAGTTAAATCGTTCATTAAGTGCAGAAAAAAGCCATCTATTTTCCTAAAAATAGATAGGAATGGTTTATGGATCTATTGAAAGTTAAACTTTGATCAGAGTGTCTATTCTTTTACTTAATGCATTAATTTTAGAGATATTAAATTCACTAGGCTGAAGTTTAATAACCCTTGTTTTTCTATTTTATGCATTCTTTCTGATAAGAATTCTGTTGTTAGCTTGGCAAGCTCAAGCTCTGAGTATTGATAAAAAGTAGCCTATCGTCACACAGAATGCACTTGTAGTGCATTATAAATCTCTAATAATATAGCTAAATCTAGGGTCCGATCATCTTTTCCTGCGTCATGATCTGCTGCAGATCGGTATTGCTTTATAGTCCGGCGGTCATAGTAATGATGTGCAACCCACTCCCTTCCTGAGTAAGGGCTAAATTTTGATGCGAATAGCACAGAAGTCCGTTTAAGTTAGTATAGCGCCCAAAGTATTTCACGGTACTATGCCAAGTCCATCTTTCATCTTTTTAGCAAGGTAAACTTTTTTAGTAATATGTCTGTACTGTGCTTTTAGGCTAATCTTGCCAGTGCTTCCTGGTGCAGATATATCAAAATACCAGGAAGCGACACTACTGGAATTTATCAAATTATAGTTGTGACGCAGCCTCTAGATATGAGGATCGCCATGCCAGATTTTAAAACTACTATTTTTAGAAAAAAGATCTCACGCAATACAGAATGATTAATAGCTAGACAGCAACAACTGATGCATACATGAAGATGAGGATGTTAATTGAGTTATCGACCATAAAGTGTGCAAGGCAAAGAAGATACTAATTTCTATACTCTGTTTGCGTGCTTACTGAACTATAGCGCTAATGGCCACGAAATAGAGCGTTGAGTTTCGACCAAGTTATTGTTAAAAAAGCCTAAAGAAGATAGGATATACTTAAATTAATCTGTTTCTAGTCATAGTTGTATAAGTAGTCATCTAAAATATGAACCTGTTCATTGCTTGATAGTTTTGAAGCAACATAAACTGCAGAATTTTGAACTTATAGTTTTGACAAAAATGGCTGTAGAAATATTAAAAGATATACAGCAGCAGTAACGCGGCTGTTTGCTGTGGGGTGGAGAGAGGTTGGATAACTTCATGGAACAAGTTGCTGCAGGCAAGTATTCCGCTTGACAGATAGACGGATCCATGAGTTGATACTTTCACCGTATAATACTTATGTGTCAAGAAAAAATTGGAAACCGGAGAAGGAGACGCATTGCTGTATGGGTTCTTTTGGAGTCTTGTAAAAAATTCAGTCAGTCTGTTATCATTAATTTTTGGAGGGAGATTATAAAGCGCTTCTGATAAATAGGCAGTATAACAACATGAAGTTGTGTCTTGTCTTCCTGATTTATCTGGTTACGATCTCTAGGAGATTTGTTCCTGGCCAACTGGATGAATTCATGAAAATATTAACATATTGCAGAGTATAAAGTAGTACTCAGATTATAAATTTCCTCCAAGCAGCAGTAGGTGTACTGATCACACTATAGTAGTGAACTACGTTCTTTAACGCTTTAAGAATTAGTAATAAACCGTTCACATAGCAATTGAATTTGATCGCGCAAACTGGCTGCTTTTTCAAATTCAAGATCTTGCGCATAACGATACATTTGTCCTTTTAACACCTGAATTTTAAGCTCTAATTCTTTGGTCGAAAGGTTATGATAATTTTCTATAATTACTGATACTTGCCCTTGTTTATGTTTACCTTTTATTGATAGTGGTACGCCAACTTGTAAAGTATCTCCAATTTTTTTATTTAAACTTTTAGGCACAATACCATTCTGTTGATTAAAGGCGATTTGTTTTTCGCGACGACGTTCCGTTTCTTTAATTGCTTTTGCCATTGAATCAGTAACTTTATCACCATATAAAATAGTTTTACCTTTCAGATTACGCGCTGCACGCCCAATTGTTTGAATTAATGAACGTTCTGAACGTAAAAATCCTTCTTTATCTGCATCTAAGATGGCAACTAAGGATACTTCTGGCATGTCTAATCCTTCACGTAACAAGTTAATACCTACTAAGACATCAAATAACCCTAACCGTAAATCACGGATAATTTCTACCCGTTCAACAGTATCAATATCTGAATGCAAATAACGAACCTTAATACCATGTTCTTGTAGATAATCGGTTAAATCTTCTGCCATTCTTTTAGTTAAAGTTGTCACTAACACTCGTTCATTTACCGCTGAACGCAAATGGATCTCAGATAATAGATCATCAACCTGAGTGGCAACTGGACGAACCTCAATTTCAGGATCGAGTAAGCCAGTTGGCCGGATAATTTGCTCAATAATTTTACTAGCCGACTTTTCTAATTCATACTTACCTGGTGTGGCAGAAATATAAATGGTTTGTGGGGAAAGTGCTTCAAACTCCTCAAAACGTAATGGGCGATTATCTAATGCAGAAGGTAAGCGAAAGCCATATTCTACCAATGTCCATTTACGAGAGCGATCACCACGATACGTGCCGCCAATTTGTGGAATGGTAACATGAGATTCATCTATAACTAATAAACCATCGGTAGGTAAATAATCAAACAACGTTGGTGGTGGTTCACCAGTTTTTCGGCCTGAAAGATAACGTGAGTAATTTTCAATGCCAGAACAATAACCTAGTTCATTCATCATCTCTAAATCAAATTGGGTACGCTGTGTTAACCGCTGTTCTTCAATTAGTTTATTACTTTCCACTAACAATTTACGTCTTTGTGCCAATTCAATTTTAATCTTCTCCATGGCTTCAAGGATACGTTCACGTGGGGTTACATAGTGGGTTTTAGGATAAATGGTAAATCTGGGTACATTATGTTTGATCTGTCCGGTTAAGGGATCAAAAAGTGCTAACCGTTCTACTTCCTGATCAAATAATTCAACTCGTAATGCATATTCGTCTGATTCAGCTTGAAAAATATCAATCACTTCCCCTCTAACTCTAAATGTACCTCGCTGAAAAGCTTGATCATTTCTAGTGTATTGCAAATCCGCTAAACGGTGTAAAATAGCACGCTGATCAATAATCATGCCTTTGGTTAAATGAAGCATCATTTTTAGATAGCTATCAGGATCGCCTAACCCATAAATCGCTGATACCGAAGCAACGACAATAACATCACGTCTTTCAAGCAGTGCTTTAGTGGCAGAAAGTCGCATCTGTTCAATATGTTCGTTAATAGAAGCGTCTTTTTCAATAAAGGTATTGGAACTTGGAACATACGCTTCTGGTTGATAGTAATCATAATAAGAAACGAAATATTCCACTGCGTTATCTGGGAAAAAAGCCTTCATTTCACAATATAATTGTGCAGCCAGCGTCTTATTATGAGCCATCATTATTATCGGCCGATTAACCTGCTCAATAACATTAGCGATAGTAAATGTTTTTCCTGAGCCGGTAATACCAAGTAACGTTTGATGAGTCAATCCATCATTAAGACCTTTGATTAATTTTTTTATTGCTGAAGGCTGATCACCTGCGGGTTGAAATTCAGCATGTAATTTGAAGACCTTACTCATTTTAACCCTCTATACTAAAGATATTTCTTTATCATACTGGATAAAAATAGCTTCAATGATAGTAAAAATAAAAATTAGTTTCTTCTACTAGAACTAATTATTTAGATATATTTATTATTTTTATAACTTAGTTATCCTCAATTTTTCTCATCTTTAATTATATTTGATGCTAAATTAACCAATCTAAAAAGTATATTTAATATCATTTCTGTTTTGATTTTATATAAAATATTTATTATTATCTGATTATAAATCAGAGGCGATGTATGATATAAACTGTCTGCCAATGATGAATAGTGGATAAATCAATAAATTCTTTTCATAATAGATAGTTATAAGATTTTTACTTTAGGATTAGAAAAATCCTATAAGGAAAACAATGAAAATATCGTTTCATTTGTTATGGGTTAATTTCTTTAAGAAGAACACGACTAAAGCAGGCATAGAGCGAGAGAGAGAGCGCAATTTAGAATAAAATTTATTTTCTTATAGATAAGTTATCTATATCAACGAATTTGCCAATTGAATGAGATTGCCAATTTGGCAAATGAGGAATAACGCCTAAACATGGCGCTGATAGCCGCTGCTTTAATGTTAGTAAATAATTCTGCTGATACTGACCTGGTAAAACA
This sequence comes from Arsenophonus sp. NEOnobi-MAG3, assembly GCA_052171895.1. Classification (GTDB taxonomy): domain Bacteria; phylum Pseudomonadota; class Gammaproteobacteria; order Enterobacterales; family Enterobacteriaceae; genus Arsenophonus. The sequence continues at coordinate 152,451 of JBQMRN010000001.1, read as the reverse complement.
ATTTCATTTGCCACCCATCCTACCAATAATAAACCGCTTTTCTCAATGGCCTGAGCAGTTAATATTGCATGGTTTATACAACCTAATTTTATACCAACCGTTAATATCACTGGTAATTGCTGTTGTATAACCCAATCAGCTAAGGTTTGTTCAGCACAAATCGGTGTGTACCATCCACCAGAACCTTCGATAATGATCCAGTCAGCAGATTGCTTTAATTTATTTAATCCTTCATACATTATCCGCCAATCGATAAGCTTTCCTGTTAGCTGACTGGCAATATGGGGTGATGTTTCTTGAGCAAAAACGATCGGATTAACATCATGGTAATTCAGTTTCACGCTACTATTTTTTCTTAATAACTGAGCATCTGAATTTCTTAAACCAACCATTAATTTTTGACCGCCTGAAGCTACTGGCTTATAGCCGGCCGTTTGATAGCCATGATCAGCAGCTGCTTGTAGCAACGCGCAACTGACGACAGTTTTACCTATATCTGTATCAGTTCCGGTGAGAAAAAAATATTTATTCACGATATAATATTCCATAAACCAGTTGATAAGTTAAGGGGAATTGCGCATTGATATGAGGATAATGATCAAGCAGTTTAAATAATTGATTTTTTGTCATCAGACCACGCTGCTGACGTCCATTTGTTATATAAGTTGCACCAATGCCTTTTATAGATTGCAGTAGAGAAGCAAATGAAGGGTAAGTTAAATGCCAGGATCGTTGTTCTAAACTATGCTGCCAAGCCAGACAAGTCTGCTTAATTTGTTCAAACGTCATAAAAGAATTAATATGTCGTTTATTATCAATTTTTTGCCAACAGTGTTCTAGTTCTTGTAATGAGCCATCGACTAAAGTAGAAAAAGCAACTACTCCACCCTTTTTGGTAATACGATATAGCTCACTCAATGGGATTGATAAATTACTGCACCACTGAATAGCAAGATGACTAAAAGAGAGATCAACACTTTTATCAGCTAGTGGTAAACATTCCATGTCAGCCTGGATATAGCTCATAGCTGCTTGCTTTTGTTGAGCAATAGCTAACATTGATACAGATATATCAAGTGCAATAACCTGTTTTCCAGCTAACTGCCACTGCTCACTGAAATAACCAGTACCACAACCAGCATCCAGCACTGTCTTACCTGGCATCAGAGATAAGCAATCAAATAAATGTTGACCACTTTGTTGTTGAAATAACGCAATATTGTCGTAATTTTTCGCCGCTCGTCCAAAAGCATGAGCAATTGCTTGTTTATTCATCAGCGTAGTTATTAAAAAATTGATTTAACGTTTCCATTAACTGTGCAATATCGGCTAATTGATGATTAGCCATTAAGGTGATTCTTAATCTTGCACTACCCGATGGTACTGTTTGTGGTAGAATAGCTTGGATCCAAAATCCCCGTTGACGTAAAAATTGAGATAATTGTAAACAACATTGGTTACTACCAATAATCAGTGGTTGAATCGCACTATGGGAATTTAATAACGGTAAATGATAGTGAGTAGCTAATTGACGAAAATAATTGATATTGCGCTGTAGATTAGCTCTTGATTCATCGGCCTGACGAATTTGCCTAACGGCTTCAGTTAATGCGAGTGCTTGAGCAGGCGGCATTGAAGTACTATATATCAAATGCCTGGCATATTGCAGAAAATAATCAGCGGTATTTTCATCACAAAGCAATGCCGCGCCACTAATGCCAAACGCTTTACTAAATGTCACCACTAGCAGTTCAGGCTTTACTTTATGCAGATAACAACTACCTCGGCCTTCATCACCATTGATACCAATACCATGGGCATCATCTACTAATAACCAGGCCTGTGCTTGCCTCGTCACTGATTGTAATTGCCATAAAGGGGCAATATCACCATCCATGCTAAAGACACCTTCTGTGACGACCAATGTTTTCCCAGTATGATTGACTGTCAAAAGACTTTCTAAGGCGTCAGGTTGATTGTGGGTAAAACGTTGTAATGTTGCTGGTGATAATATCGCAGCTTCCAGTAAAGATGCATGACTAAGTTTATCAGCCACAATATGATCATTTTTCTTCATTAAAGCCATGATCACACTTTGATTTACCGCATAGCCAGAAATAAATAACAAAGCCCTGGGGTAACCTAACCAATCAGCAAGTTGTTGCTCCAATTGGGCATGAGCGTAATTAAAACCAATAACATGTCCAGAGCTACCACTACCTGTTCCATATTGGCTTAATCCTGTTTGCCAGGCTTTAATAATTTCCGAATGATGACTTAATCCCAGATAATCATTACTTGAGAAATTAACATACTGTTGATGATTAAAGATTAGGGTACGTGCATCATTTTTTTTTATGATTTGGCGTTGCCGCCATAATGCTTGCTGCTTTCGCTTATCAAGTTGGTGAGTTAAAAATGTTGACCAATTCATTATAATGCCGCGTTATAAAATTGTTCCGTATCCACCTGCATCATAGCTTCTTCTAACCGCTCTATTTTCTGCCGGTGAGTTAAGGCGGTTTCAGTGGTTTCTGGATTAATATTTAGCTTTTTGAAAAATTGCTGATCTTTATCTTGTTTTGGATTAGCTGCCGTTAATAACTTACAGCCATAAAAGAGAGAATTAGCCCCGGCCATAAAACAGAGTGCTTGCATCTGTTCATTCATTTGTTCACGGCCAGCAGAAAGCCTGACAAAAGAGGTTGGCATCATAATACGGGCAACAGCAATGGTTCGAATAAAGTCAAAAGGTTCGACATCTTGATTATTTTCAAGGGGCGTGCCTTTTATTTTTATTAGCATATTAATCGGCACACTTTCTGGAGTCTTCGGTAAATTAGCTAATTGAACCAATAAAGCTGCCCGATCAGTAACCTTTTCACCTAAACCGACAATTCCACCAGAACATACCTTCATGCCTGCTTGGCGAACTATATCGATCGTATCTAGGCGATCTTGATAGGTTCTGGTGCTAATGATTTTCTTATAAAATTCAGGTGAAGTGTCTAAATTATGATTGTAATAATCAAGTCCTGCTTCCGCTAGCCTGCATGCCTGCTGGTTATTTAATTTACCCAGTGTCATACAGGTTTCTAACCCTAACGATTTAACTTCTTTTACCATAGTTTCTAAATATGCTATATCTCGTTCATTGGGATTTCGCCAGGCAGCGCCCATACAAAAACGCGTTGAACCGGCTTTTTTAGCTTGTTTAGCCGACTCGATTACTTGCTGCACTTCTAATAGTTGCTCCGTTTTTAATCCGGTCTTATAGCGAGCACTTTGTGGGCAATATTTGCAATCTTCTGGGCAGGCACCAGTTTTTATGGAGAGTAAAGTACTAATCTGGATCTGTTGTGGATCAAAATGTTGACGATGAACTTTCTGAGCTTGAAAAAGTAATGAAAAAAAAGGTAAATCAAATAATACTTTTGCCTGATTAAGCGTCCATGATTTTTCCATCTATACCATTCTCTGTTCTGAAACAAAAAGTATTATTAGTTTAAATAACTGCCTTATCATGTCAACTAAAATTAACTAAAATTAACTAAAATTAACTAAAATTAACTAAAATTAACTAAAATTAACTAAAATTAAATAAATTTAACTAAAATTAACTAAAATTAACTAAAATTAACTAAAATTAACTAAACTAAATTAGTTAACTAGATAAAATGAAACTCGATGATATTAGTTTTGATGCTAAACATATTTGGCATCCATACACTTCAATGACTCAACCAATACCAGCTTATCCTATCGTGCGAGCATCTGGTGTCGAACTTGAATTAGCCGATGGTAGAAAATTAATTGATGGTATGGCTTCTTGGTGGGCAGCAATTCACGGCTATAATCATCCCGTACTCAATCAAGCCGCTACAGAGCAATTATCAAAAATGTCCCATGTTATGTTTGGTGGTATTATGCATCCTGCAGCGACTGCTTTGTGCCGACAATTAATCGATATAACTGATGATAAATTAGAGTGTATTTTTCTGGCTGACTCTGGTTCAGTAGCTGTAGAGGTGGCATTAAAAATGGCATTGCAATATTGGCAGGCACGAGGCAAAACGCGCCATCAGTTTATTGCTTTAGAACGAGGGTATCATGGTGATACCTTTGGTGCTATGTCAGTATGCGATCCAGAAAATTCAATGCATAGCCTTTATCATGGTTATCTACCTACACATTTTTTCGTTCAAGCACCTCAATGTGGTTTTTATCAGCAATGGAAAGCCGATTCTTTGATCCCATTACAAAAAATGCTAACAGAACAAGCTGATAAAATTGCGGCTATTATCGTTGAGCCGATTATTCAGGGAGCTGGGGGTATGCGAATTTATCATCCTAATTATTTGACGGCAGTAAGAAAATTATGCGATCGTTATAATATTTTGCTGATTGCTGATGAAATCGCCACTGGTTTTGGCCGTACAGGTAAATTATTTGCTTGTCAACATAGCGCAATTACACCGGATATTTTGTGTTTAGGTAAAGCACTAACCGGTGGTTATCTCACTCTATCAGCTACTTTAACCAGCCGGCATATCGCAGATACCATCAGTCAAGGTAAAGCAAGCTGTTTTATGCATGGGCCTACTTTTATGGGCAATCCATTAGCCTGTGCAATCGCTAATGCGAACATTACCTTATTAAGAAATAGTCCATGGCAAGAATGGGTAAAAGATATTGAAACTCAATTGATGGCTGAACTCCTTCCACTGCAAGATCAACCACAAGTTGCTGACGTACGTGTATTAGGTGCAATCGGCGTTGTTGAAATGAAAAAGCCCATCAATGTACCTGAATTACAAGCTTATTTTGTTTCTGAGGGGGTATGGATCCGGCCATTTGGTAATTTAATTTATCTAATGCCACCCTATATCATTACCGCTGGACAGCTGAGTAATTTAACCCAAGCGATAAAAAAAATAGTTATTAAACTGTAAATTAAAAATAATTTAGTTTTTAATTGAATGGGTTATTATCCACATTGGACCTTTACTAACCGGATAACGATCTAATGCTTGTAACACGCCAGTAATCGTATCTATTTTATAAACGGCAATGTAATTGGATTTTTGGCCTGCAGCCAACAAAAAATTACCACTTTGATCAATATTAAAACCACGTGGTTGAGTTTCTGTTGTATAAGCCATCATCGGCAATAATTTTAGCCCTTCGGCTATTACCTCGAAGTGGCGAATAATACTGGCAGAACGTTCACTAGCATAAAGATGCCGCCCATTTGGAGTAATATGGATATCTGCAGCCCAAGGTTTACATTCTAATCCGGTAGGTAAAATATTATAATTTTGTCTTTGCTGATAAGGTTCAAAGGCAGAATAAACATTAATTGTTGCATCTAACTCATTTAAACAATAAAAAGCGTTCTGGTTTGGTAAAAATGCCAAATGACGTGGTCCTGCACCTTTGTTAGTCTTAATCCGTTGAGTAACATCTTCAGTTAAATATCCATTTTTATTAATGAGAAAAATGCGAATGTAATCTTCACCTAGACAAGGGACAAACAAGCGTAAGTTATCAAAACTTACTCCCGAAGAATGAGGATGTTTTAAATTATCAATAATTTGAATTGTTGACTGAGCGATCCCTTCTTGATCAACCGGCAAGACCATTAAATTACCTTGATGATAGGATGGAATAAATAGCCAACGACCAAGCTTGTCAAGTTCAATATGGGTTGGGATGGCTGGAATAGCGGTAATGGCCTGTTGCTTCAATTTTCCTTCAGCTGAAATAAGATAAGTAATAATCGCAAAATCAGGACGAATACCAACATAAAGGTGTCGACCATCACGACTAATCTGCATCGGATGTACTTCACCTGTTAATGTTAACTTTTGCAATAATGTCAGTTTGCCTTTTTCATCCATTGACCAAACATGAATTTGTTTATTTTCTGGACTGGCAACATACACCGCCTGTTTCATTGATTAACTCCTCAGAAATGATTTAACAAAATAGCTATAATTATCATATCCGATTTGATACTAAATAATCACAAAAATAGGCTAATATTTAAAATTAATAGTTAATAAAATTCATTTACCAGCTAACTGATATAAATATAATTGATTTTTATTTTTATAAATTATCGATATGTGAGTAAAATTGGAGTTATGTTTATTTCTGGTCCCTAAAGTTATAGGGATGGTGCCATATCCTGCTGATTGATTTCGTATATAATTTTAACAATAGAGAGATGATATGCCATAAAAAAGTCTACCATACAGCTATCCGCAAAACCAAATATTACCTCTGATCTCTTGCATAAACTCATCCGTAATCCTGCCTGGCAACTGGGGATAGCCACCACCGTTAAGGCGGTTGAGCTCGAAGTCATCCTGCGACAACATGAACGCTGATTTGTCAACTTGCGTCAGCACTATGCTGTCATCCGTAATGGTTATTTGCTCCAGCCAACTATACAGACTGGTATTGGCGATGTTGAGAACAAAGTGCCTAAGATCATGGATCTCAGTGGTAACGGAATATGCTTAACAACATGTTCTTGCTATCGCCTTAACTGAAGGGTGCAAAAACGTTGAAAAGTTACTATATCATGGCTGTAGCTGCGAGGTATATCATGAGTGATTTTTACGAACCCATTTTGGGGTGTGGTTTCCCACAGCTAAAAAAGCAGATGGTATTTCTGCAGTACTATCAGTATGATGCAGTAGTATGAAATATGAATGGCTTGAAGAGCGCAAGCAATGCTGCCTGCGTGATTTAAGCTATACACCCTATGTTCATTTTAGGTTGATGGCATAGGCATATATGATAGCCCTATCAGGCAAGATGATAGCCTTTATCTTCTGGTGTCATTATCGGTGTCACTAAGCATGGACTTAAGGAGCTACTAGTGTTGCGATTGAAGATGCTTATCGAGACTCAGAAGCGAACTTGGCGGAAGTTCTCAATGGTCTGCGAGCACGTAGCTGCTTAACCATATCTTCCAGTGTTGTTACGTGGGGAGACGGTGCCCTTGGTTTTTAGAATGCAATGACGCAAAGATATTCCCGGACACGCAGTACCAACAACGCTGTTTTTGTATATAAAACAGCTAATATGCTGCTTTCATTCCAGAAAGGCATACAACCGAAAGTTAAGGTTGAGCTGTAGGAGATCTGGCTACCAGAGAGTTGTGATGCCGCTAATAAAGCCCTTGCTATTTTGTTGGCAAGATTTTTCAGCAAAGTATCCTTCAGCAATTGAAGAGAAGTTGGAGAACGATCGATAAGAAACTGCTGGCATTATACGACTTCCCATCAGCCCAGTAAGCGTCAATAGAGCGATAAATCTGATTGAATCGGTTTTTCGACATGAAGCTACGAAACCGTCACGCGAAGAAGTGTGGTTTGAGAAAAACAACCCTGTTAATGGTATTTAAGGTAGCTGCCTTCCGTCTGCTCAGAAAAGCCAGAACCAACCACAGGTAAGGGGATTTGACCTGATGTGGACTACCTCTCGTGCTAAACAATGTCCAATTTAAAGATTAGAAAACAGATTCACGAAGCATCAGAGCGGAGCTGTATCCTGAGCATCATACATTATGATTTGCTAATAACTCTATAATATAGAGGTCTTATAGAGGCAATATAGAAGAGCCTCCGCAAACTTTTTATGAAGAGGTAGATCGTTTCTTACCTGATTTTTCCCACAATAATTTTGCTTTTAATACTAGAAAAATTAATTAAAGTATTGTAAACTTTTAGTTATTAATTTTTTATAATATTGCTGTTTTGCAACAAATAGGTTTAGCTTGTGTTTCATACACTATTGTCAAAGATCTTAATAAAGAGAATTATGCTAAATTAAAAGAATGTATAACTTACCGCGGAGCCTGGTGTGGGGGAAGGGAACTGTATTTAAATTACAAAAGATTTTGTAAATTGAGGTAGATGCTAAGTGAGTAATAGGCGAATACAAAATTACCAGCTAGATCCTTATTGTTTACCTCTCTATGGTCAGAGATTGATAGAAGCTTCAGCAGGAACAGGAAAAACCTATACAATAGCTTTACTCTATTTGAGATTATTATTAGGTATTGGGGGGGAAAATGCATTTTTTCGCCCATTAAGTGTTGAAGAGATTTTAGTGGTCACTTTTACTGAAGTGGCAACCGATGCGCTACGATCACGTATTCGCTATAATATTCATCAGATGAGAATAGCTTGTATAAGAGATGGTATTGGTTTTGATGAAAATTCAATATTCCGAATATTGCTATCTTTTCTTTCAGATAAAAACATGGCTGTTCAGTTGTTACTTGCTGCTGAACGTCAAATGAATGAGGCGGCGATTTATACCATCCATGGCTTCTGTCAACGCGTGTTGCTGCATAATGCTTTTGAATCAGGTATGCTATTTGAGCAATCAATAATAAAAGATGAAGATAGCTTACAGAAACAGGCTTGTGCTGATTTTTGGCGTTGTAACTGCTATCCATTGGATTATTCTATATCAAAAATTATAGTTGATGAATGGAGTGATCCAGAAGCACTTTTAGCTGAAATAAAGCCTTATTTACAAGGTGATATTCCGACTTTTGTTAATCAAACTATTGAAACTCAATCAATAAATCATCATCATCAGACCTTAATTGAGATGATAAAAAAAGTAAAAGTTTTGTGGCTTTTAAATTCAGCAAGCTTCATTGATTTAATTACTGATTCCGCTATTAATAAACGTAGTTATAGTCGCCGTAATTTAGCGAGTTGGTTAGCAGCTGTCACTAATTGGGCGCAGTCATCAACAGTTGATTATAATACACCTAAAGAACTAGCACGTTTTTGCCAATCTGAACTAATAGATAAAACCTTGTCAGGTAATGTACCAGAGCATAAGGTTTTTATTGCTATCGATAATTTGTTGCGACAATCACTTACATTACGCGATCTTATTATTTCAAAAGCGATTATTAACGTTCGTCAAATAATCCTTAAGGAGAAAAGACGACGTGGCGAGATTGGATTTGATGATTTGTTAAGTCATTTAGATAAGGCATTACATGCAGAAGGTGGAGAGCGATTAGCTAACGCGATCCGCAATCATTACCCCGTTGTTATGGTTGATGAGTTTCAAGATACTGATCCGCAACAATATCGAATTTTTCAACAAATTTATCAGGGGCAAAATCATTGTGGTTTGCTATTTATTGGTGATCCTAAACAAGCTATTTATGCTTTTCGTGGTGCGGATATTTTTACTTATTTTAAAGCTAAAAATCAGATTGAATCACATTATACTCTTGATATTAATTGGCGTTCTTCATCAAATATGGTTGCGGCTGTTAATCAATTATTCAGTCGGGTAGAAAAACCATTTTTATTTGAGCAAATACCGTTTAATACAGTTAATTCAGTTTCTTCAAATCAGCATTTAGCGTTTTTTCATAAAACAGAAAAATTATCAGCTTTAAATTTTAATTATTTAGATAAAGAAATTGTTTCAACCTTGGATTATCAACAAACGATGGCTGACGAATGTGCTAGTCAGATTTGTGATTGGCTTAAAGAGAGCTGCAATGGAACAACCTGGTTATATCGAGGTGATCTTAAACAGCCAGTAACGGCTGGGGATATTATGGTGTTAGTTAGAAGCCGTCGCGAAGCGGTAATAATGAGAGAAGCGTTAAATAAATTTAATATTTCGTCAGTTTTTCTTTCTAATCAAGAAAGCGTTTTTGCTACTGATGAAGCGCGTGATATATTATGGTTATTACAAGCCATGCTCTCACCAGAAAAGGAGCGAACGCTACGTTGTGGATTGGCTACTCGTTTAATTGGGTTAACTGCACAAGATATTGAGGAATTAAATCAGGATGAAAATCAGTGGGAGATACGGGTTGAAGAGTTTGGCAATTATTTATTGATTTGGCAGCGACATGGTATTTTGCCTGCATTACGAGCTATTATGATTAACCATCAGATTGCTGAAAACCTACTAATAGATCATATAGATGGTGAAAGGCGCTTGATGGATTTGATGCATTTAACTGAATTATTACAAGAAGCTGAATTACAACTTGAAAGTGAGCATGCTCTAATTCGCTGGTTAGCTAAGCAGATAGAACAACCAGATCTTTTAGTAGAAAATCAGCAAATACGTTTATTGAGTGATAGTCACTTGGTTAGTATTAGTACGATCCATAAATCTAAAGGTTTAGAATACCCAATTGTTTGGTTACCTTTTGCCTGTCAATTCTCACAGAAAAAATTGGCTACTTTTCATAATCGTGATAATTTTCAATTATGCCTTGATCTAACTCAACATAAAGAGAGCATTAAGTTGGCTAATGAAGAGCGTTTAGCTGAAGATTTGCGGCTGCTATATGTTGCACTAACGCGATCAGTTTATCATTGTAGTGTTGGTATAGCACCTTTAGTAAAGGGTCGGCTTAATAGGAAAAGTGGTGATACTGATTTGCATCAAAGCGCATTAGGTTACTTATTGCAAAATGCGCAACCAGGTAATGCAACATTATTACGTAATGCTTTAGGCACATTAGTGAGTGAAAATATTAGTATCACACATATTAATGATATTAACTTATCTCCTTGGTACCCTAAAGAAAATAAATCTATGAAATTATTGGCTCGAAATTTTACCGGTCAGATTCAAAATACCTGGCGGGTTACTAGCTATTCAGGATTAACCTATCATGATAGGAATTCATTATCTGATAAGATTAATGTTAATGATATAAGTATTGAGATTGGTATACAAGCTTTGGCACCTAAAATGGATGCTGATGTGCAAGTTGATAGCTTATTAGTTCAAGGTGAAATAATAGCAGATAGAAGTGTTCATAGCTTTCCTAAGGGAATTAGAGCAGGAATTTTTTTACATTCCTTGTTAGAATTACTCCCATTTAACAAACACCCGCAAGAGTCTTGGTTAGCTAAAAAATTAGAACAATCCGGTTTTTCTGCTGATTGGGTACCGGTTCTTAAAATGTGGCTAATAAGTATTTTTGATACTCCTTTACTTAATGACAGTTTTAGCTTATCAAAGATCAGGCCTGAGCATCAATTAAACGAAATGCAATTTCATTTATCAATAGAAAAATTATTATCCCCATCTGTATTAGATAGGCTAGCCCATCAATATGATGTTTTATCTCAACGTTGCCAACCATTTAGTTTTGAGCCAGTAATGGGCGTTTTAAACGGTTATATTGATTTAGTTTTTTTCTGCCAAGACAAATTTTATTTGCTTGATTATAAATCAAATTGTTTAGGAGAAAATGGTCTTGCATATAGCCAGGAGGCAATACAGAATGCCATGATTGATCATAGATATGATTTACAGTATCAGCTTTATACATTAGCTATGCATCGTTATTTACAAAATCGATTAGCTAATTATGATTATCAAAAAAATTTTGGTGGTGTTATCTACCTTTTTTTACGTGGGGTTGATGCTAATAATCCTGGTTATGGTATTTATCATACCATTCCAACTTATGCTTTTATTAATAGTCTAGATGAGTTATTTAATGGAATTAAATGAGGAGTTATTAGCAAATCTGGTGTGTTATGCCTGTCCAGGCTATGTTCCACTCTGATGCTTCGTAAATCTGTTCTCCATTCTTAAATTTGATGTTGTTTTACTACCAGATAGATCACAGCTGAAATCCCTCTTAGATGCTTCCAGCTTTTCTAAGCAAACCGTAATAGCTTAAATATGATTGAAATGGTTGTTTTTCGAAGCACAATTCTTTGCGCGTCGGCTTCTAGTAGTCTCAGTGTCGAAAAATCTGATTCAATCAACTTCGTCGATCTTAATGAGAATTATACTCATTTCTAGTATATGGGATTTCGGAAATGTGGCCTATATCCTACTGATTAATTTCGTAGATGATTTCAACAACAGAAATGATGGATATGCTATGAAAAATTCTACCATTACAGGTATCTGCGAAACCAGATATTACCTATGATCCTTTTCATTAAGTCATCCCTAATAGCCATTTCCTACAGCGAACTATGCAGACGAGTATTGGCGATATTGAGATTAAAGTGCATACTATCATGGCTTGTACCTGCAAGGTATTTCCACATCGGTAATTTTTACGAAGCCATTGTGTGAGTGCCTCCATGTAAAAAAGCAGATGGTATTTCTGCAGTACTATCAGCAGGATGAAATACCCAATGGTTTGAAGAACATAGGCAATGGGGAAGTGTAATCAGCTTATGTGATTTAAGCAGATACTACCGCATAGGAGCTTATTTCTTACCCGATGCCATATAACAGGCCTCTTAGGTAAGATGATCGCCTTTGTCTTCTGGTGTCATGATCTGTATCATTGAGGATGGACGTAAGGAGGAGGTAGTTGCGGTCGAAGATACTTATCGAGAGTCAGCAGCAGGTAACTTCTTAAATGCTGTGCGTTTGGCAGAGCCGTCTGGGCTTAACCGTGTATCTCTGAAGCTTGCTACGAGAGAGGGTGCCTTGGTTTTTGGAATGCAATATGACAAAGATATTCTCAGACACGCAGCACATTAATACCCTGTTTGGTACATATAAAACAGCTAATGTCCTGGCTCTTCAGTCTGCGAAAAGGCACGCAATTGAAAGTTAAGGGCTGAGCTGTAATGAAGTCTGCCTAGCAGAAAGCCGTAATGCTGTTAATAAAGCCATTAATGTTTTATTGGCAAAGTTTTCAGCGAAGTATCCATTCTGCAACAATCAACAAATGAGCTGAAGAGAAAGATCGAGAAAAACAACCCTTTCAATGGTATTTTAGCTGGTAAAATCTGTTAAAAAAAGCATCGTAGTAGAATGTAGCCTGAGCATGATATACCAGATTTGTTAATAACTCATACAAGACCTAATAAACCAATTCTATCTCTTTTTAGCAATTAAAAATGGATTTTGCTCTTTACTTAAAGGGCGATTTAATTTCCTAACCGTAAATAGTTTGGTTATCTATGATATATGTTGAAATAGCTTAACTTTACGTGGAAAGTCAGCAAAATAAGCAGGCATTGATTTAAAAACAGAGTTTAACTGCCCTCATTGCTTCCTTGTTTCATCGGTGACGACGACAGCCAACATAAATTCACTAACTGCTAGTGTTGAAGTCAAGGAAACATTTTTCCTGAATTCCGTAAAGGGAAGTGTTCATATCCTAAATAAGAAAGCTAGAAAACGCGAGAGAGGAAGAGATAAAATGAAAGAACCAATCGCACTCTTAATCGCTATAGATTGATAGAGTCATGTGAGCGATGAGATTCTTGAAGAGTTTAATAGTATGTTAGGCATTTTCTTGAGCCGATAATCGATAAAGAGTCCCTCTTTTGCTCAGATGGAGCTAAATATTACAAAACCTTTGCAAGTGATTGTTAAATTAGTTTTTGGTCTAAATAAGCTTGGATAATCAGAGAGTTATTGGTAATAAATTCTATATTCAAAATCTGAACAGTTATATTACCTGATTAAAAGTATGCCTGAGTAGATTTCATGACATAGGATCGTTTTATTTACTGAATTATCTGGCCTGGAGAAGATTGTTTAAAACCATAACAATTGAAATACAGAGGTAACTACAAATGTTGCTATGAGTAAAAACAACATTTACCAACATAGTCATAAAAGTACAGTCTATATTTATAGAATTATAAATTAAGTTTTATTATTTTATTTAGGAATGATACAAGTCTAATAAAATTAAATTGCTTACGAAATTTATATTTCGCTAAATATATTTATATATATTTTATATTTTCTGATTAGAAGCATATTTTTTTTTATATTTAAATGTTAATCTATAAACTAATTAATTATTTTCAACTATGGTATAATAGTTCATACCATAAAAATATATTCATATTAGTGATTATTTAACCTACTTCTTAAGGGGAAGTGTAGTGAGTGTAGCTATTATAATTAGCACTCATGGTGTTGCTGCAAAACAGTTGCTCATGACCGTTGAAATGTTGATTGGCAAACAACAAAATATTGCTTATATTGATTTTCTTCCAGGTGAAAACGCTGATACTTTAATTGAAAAATATAATCAAAAGCTTAATGAGCTTGATGTTTATCAAGGTGTATTATTTTTAGTAGATATCTGGGGAGGAAGTCCATTTAATGCCGCTAGTCAAATTATCAAAAATAAAGATAAGGATAACTATGATATAGTTACCGGTGTTAATGTCCCCATGTTAGTTTCTACGTTACTATCCCGTGATGATGATCCTACTTTTAGTGAATTAGTCAGCACTGCTATTGAAACTGGTCGCAGCGAAATTAAAGCGCTCAATAGTCAGCAGAGTAGCAATAAATCGAAAAATCTCTCATCACAGCTACAGGTACCTAATTTACATACACAAGGGCATATGTTCATTGCCCTTGCACGAATTGATGATCGTTTAATTCATGGTCAAGTGGCTACTCGGTGGACAAAAGAGACAAAAGTTAAGCTTATTATCGTGGTAAGCGATGAAGTTGCTAAAGATCATGTTCGTTCAAGTTTATTAAAACAAGTTGCACCGCCAGGTGTCACTGCGCATGTGGTCGACGTAGAAAAATGTATTCGTGTCTACAATAATCCTAAGTATGCTGGTGAACGCGTTATGTTGTTATTTACCAATCCAACAGACGTTCTGCACGTTGTAGAAGGTGGTATTAAAATAAAATCTGTTAATATTGGTGGCATGGCCTACCGTGATGGTAAAACACAGGTTAACAATGCGATATCGATTGATAATAAGGATATTGATGCTTTTAATCAATTATCTAAGCGAGGCATTGAGCTTGAAGCGCGTAAAGTTTCTAGTGACAGTAAACTAGATATGTTAACTCTTATCAAAAAAGTAAAAAACTGAGTTTTCTTTTTTTATTATCCATTTACGACTTAAATATAGATTCATCAATGTTGTTGGTTACAGTACAGGAGGAGATAAACAATGGAGCTTACCGTTGTTCAAACCATACTCGTTTTTCTTGTTGCCTGTATTGCAGGCATGGGTTCTGTTCTAGATGAATTTCAATTTCATCGTCCTTTAATCGCTTGTACACTAATTGGGCTTGTACTCGGTGATATAAAAACAGGGATAATTATCGGTGGCACATTGGAAATGATTGCGCTCGGATGGATGAATATCGGTGCAGCCGTTGCACCAGATGCTGCTTTAGCCTCAATTATTTCTACCATTCTAGTCATTGCTTCCAGGCAAGATATCAGTACTGGTATTGCACTAGCAATTCCTTTAGCGGCCGCAGGACAAGTATTGACAGTTATTGTTCGGACAATCACTGTTGCTTTTCAACATGCATCTAATCGCGCTGCGTTATCCGCTAACTTGCGTGCATTAACCATAATTCACATTTTAGCTCTGTTATTACAGGCTATGCGTATTGCTATTCCTTCTTTAATTGTTGCTATCTCTGTAGGTACTTCAGAAGTTCAATACCTACTTGATTCAATTCCTAATGTTGTTACTAAAGGATTGAATATTGCTGGCGGTATGATCGTTGTTGTTGGTTACGCTATGGTAATTAATATGATGCGTGCAGGTTATCTGATGCCATTTTTATACTTGGGTTTTGTAACTGCTGCATTTACAAATTTCAACCTAGTTGCACTAGGTGTTATTGGTATTGTAATGGCTATTCTTTATATTCAACTTAGTCCTAAATACAACCAATCAAAAGTTACTGCTTCGACAAATAATAGCAATACTGATTTAGATAATGAATTAGATTAATTAAGGAGTGAAATAATGGCAGATATAACTTTAGTAAATCAAACAAATCAAAAAAAAATTACTCTTACTGCTGGTGATATTCGTGGAGTTTTTTTACGTTCCAATCTTTTTCAAGGATCGTGGAACTTTGAACGTATGCAAGCCCTTGGCTTTTGTTTTTCACTGATCCCAGTGATCCGCCGTTTATATCCTGAAAATAGTGAAGAACGTAAACAAGCTATTAAACGTCACCTTGAGTTTTTTAATACCCATCCTTATGTTGCAGCTCCTGTTTTAGGCGTCACCATAGCGATGGAGGAACAAAGAGCTAATGGTGCGGATATCGATGATGCTGCAATTAATGGTATCAAAGTGGGTTTAATGGGCCCTTTAGCCGGTGTTGGTGATCCTATTTTTTGGGGAACAGTACGTCCAGTATTCGCAGCTTTAGGTGCCGGAATTGCAATGTCAGGTAATTTACTAGGACCGATACTATTTTTTATTTTATTTAATTTAGTTCGCTTATTAACCCGTTATTACGGTGTTGTCTATGGATATAAAAAAGGGCTTGATATAGTTCATGATATTGGTGGTGGCTTTCTACAAAAAATAACCGAAGGTGCTTCTATTCTAGGGCTATTCATCATGGGCGCATTAGTCAATAAGTGGACTAATGTTAATATTCCTTTAGTCGTATCAGAAATAAAAAATCCAAATACTGGTGAAGTGACAATTACAACTGTACAAACTATCCTCAATCAATTAATGCCTGGTTTAGTACCATTATTACTAACATTTGGTTGTATGTGGTTGTTGCAACGCAAGGTCAATCCATTATGGATTATTATTGGTTTCTTTATTATAGGGATTGTTGGCTACTTGGTCGGATTTTTAGCATAAGAGATTTAAAATATTAATTATCAATTATGGTGATGCATAACCTCCCTTTTTTAATTTTATCTTTAGAGCAGAATAATAATCGCTTTGACTCTTTATTCATAAAGAGGAATAATATTGTATTGATTATCTTGATTCTACTAATCCTGACTTATGCTATCTATGATAGCATGAATTGCTAATTAATTAAATGGAAAAATAAAATTAAAAATAAAATTAAGGCATAAAATAGAATTGATACCATCATTTTAATATAGTTATTGCGATTATTATTTATCATAACATATATTCTATATTATAGTTAGCTAATAACCTATTTATTAATGATTACAGTTATTATTACTGTTTACTTAATATTAATTCCTTATTATAAGCTTATTTTTAAAGATAAATGTTTTTATTACAAAATACTTATTATAGTGTACGAATCTAATAGAATAATCTCTTTATTTAAAGAGATTATATTGATAGTTTGTTTAGTAAAAAGAAAATTGTTATATAGTTAATTAATTATAATTTTTAAAAAATTAAATAATATTTAAATCATAAATAAATTAAAAATTAAATAATTCCCTTTTATCATTTTATGATATATACATCACTAAAATACACTTTATAAGTAGGCTACTTAAAATTAGATTGTGTGTTAGTGATTAATTTAAAAAATTTATATCAACATAACGAATATGTTGACATCATGTAAAACGAATACCTGCTAAGATTGGCAACACCATAGATATATTTTACTTCTAACATAAAGTAAAAATATGTCTATGGTTAAACCAAACTGAGACAGTATAATGAATTTATACCTAACCCTAGGAGGGTAGCTGAGTTATATTTATTTATGGTGTATGTGGTTTCGAAGATGATATGCCACTATCTTCTAAACCACATACACCATAAATAAATATAACTATAAATAAATATTATAAAATATTTTTAACTTTTTTATTTTTATTAAGTTAAATAACTTTATTTTATTACATAAATATTTTTGGTACAATAATAGTAAATGTACCTTTAACAATTAATATAAATATAGATCCCCAAATAGCCGCTGATAATAAGCAAATACTGTACACCTTAGTTCTGTTTATTAATAACATTCCGGAGACTAATGGAATCATGTACCTTAATACAGCAATAAAACGTGAGGTAAATAATACCGTCACTCCTTGGTTTTGTAGTTTATTATGGGCATTATCAATAGTTGACTGATAGCGATTAAAAAATTGACTAAATAATTTTCTAGTAGTTATTTGATTACCCAAGTAGTAGGAAATTATTGAACCTGAAGTTGCACCTAAAGTAATGGCTATCCAAACCAAACTAATATTTAGTTTGGGTAGACTGGCAGTGATACCCGTTAATAACATAACGGATGCAGGCGGTAGAAAAGAAGATAAAACAACTGTAGATTTGGTCATGGCAATACTAAATAATATTGTAAATAACCATATTGGATGTAAATTAAACTCTGACCAAAATACATTTAGATATGTCATAAATTCTTCTGTTTTCATTGCGTTGTTTTCTCTTTAATTAGTTATTTTTAGCAGAAATAAGAAAATATTATAATAATATAATCTATAGAGTTATGCTCATTTCTGATGTATGGGATTTCCGGAGATGGTGGCGTATACTGCTAATTGATTTCATAGATGATTCTAACAGCAGAGAGATGATATGGCATAAAAAGTCCACCATATAATGGGTATCAAAGAAACTAGATATTACCTATAATATCTAGTGTATAAACTCATTCATAATAATGCTACCAAAGAAGTTGATAGCTATCGATGTTGAGGCTGATAGCTTAAAGTCATCCTGCGATAAACATGCTGAATACCGCTTGTCAACAACTAGCGAGTCTCATCCCATCATCCATAACAGTTATTTGCCAGAGTGAACTATAGAGAGAGACTAGTATAAGGGGATATGGGTAGATGTTAAGATTAAAGTGCTTAAAATTATGGATATAAGCAGTATCTGAAGTGTGCAAAAACCTCAAAGAGTTGCTACTCATAGCTGTATTTGAGCGCCACATATCTAGCGGTAATTTTCAAAAATCCTTGGTAATTGCGCTTTTTGCTAAAAGCACATACCATTTTATAGTATCCATATCAACAAACTGAAATAGCAATCTCTTGAAGAGCATAGGTAATGGTACCTGTGTGATTTAAGTGGGGATATGCGCTATATTTATTTCTTGGCCTATAGGATATATTGTCCAGTCAGGCAAGATGATCGCCTTTGCTTGTTGGTCATTATCTGTATTACTTAGGATGGACCTAAGGAGCTAGTTTTTTCAAAGATGCTTATCCAGAGTCAAAAATAACTTGGCTGAAAGTTTTCAAAGAACCCTGCGCTCTCGCAGGGCTTAAGCGTATCTTTATCTTCTTCAGGCTTAATACGGGAGATATTCCACATTTTGGTTTTTGAAATGCATTGGCAAAGATATTCCTGGACACGCAGTACCAACGAATGATGTTTTGTGTACAAAAAACAGCTAATGTGCTGGCTCCACTCCTAAAAGGCATGAAACTAAAAGTTAAGGCTAAGTTGCAGGAGGATGTCTAGCTAGCAGAGAGTCGTGATGGCGCTATAATAAAGTATTTGATGTTTTATTGACAAGATTTTTAGCGAAGTATGCTGTAGTGATGAAATCTGGAAAAAGATCGAGAAGAACTGCTAACATTCTACGATTTTCCGTCAGAGTACTTAGCATCAATAAGAATGATAAATCCGATTGAATCAGCTTTTATGCCAGTGAAGCTACCAATCCAGCCGCATGAAGAACTGTGGTTCATGGTTAGGAAATTAAATCGCTCTTTAAGCGAAGAGAAAAGTTATTTATTTTTGCTAAAATAAGATAAAATTGGTTTAATAGGTCTATTAAAAGTGAATAATTTATAGGAGTGTGTATTCTTTGATCTAATGCATTCATTTTAGAGATATTAATTTTAGATATAGCTTATAAGGCTATGTTAGCAAAGCTTGTGTTGGTAGGAATCCTACATACAGTATAAAGGATTTTCGTTACAGAGGTTGCTATTAAAAAGCAAACAGTTATGCAGATCAAAGAAACTCTTTCCTTACACTCCTTGGCAACATAAAGCTGCATCTCATTAATTAGTTCTGCGCCAATCTATCAGATGATGTCTATTCATGCATTTAAGAAACTCACTTCTCTTTATCTCCTGCGCATATTGTCACAGTGAACATGTTGTCCTTTTTGGACATTCATTAGGCTTATAAGCGATATCATTACAAAATCCACGATTCTAGGAAAATGTTTAATAATCTTAGTGGAAGTCATTTGGTAAAATTACAACACAAAGATAAATGGTTTAGTTATCTACGATATATGTTGAATAGGTTGATTTTACTGGAGTCCGCAAAACAAACAGGCATTGATTTAAAAATAGCGTTTAGATGCTATCACTACTTATTCATTCCTTCATCGGCGACAAGCCAACATAAATGCACTAAGTGGTATTGTTGAAGTCAATAAAACATTTTTTCTAAATCCTTTAAAGGTAAGTGTTATATCTATCCAAGATAGGAAAGCTAGAAAATATGGAAGAGGAGGAGATAAAAGGAAAGAACGAATTGCGGTCTTAAAATTATTCAAGATCGACAGAGTCATGTGAGCAATGAGATTCTTGAAGAGTTTAATTCAGAGTGTATTAGCCATTTTCTTGAGCTGATGATCGATAAAGAGTTTATCTCCTTTGCTCGGATAAAACTAAATGATACGAAACTTTTGCCAAAGAGCATAAAATTAATTACCATCGCTAATAAAGCTGGATAATCTTAGATTTATTGCTAAGAAACTCCATATTTAAAATGTGAAGAGGTATATGATATCACCAAGTTAAAAGGGTGGCTGAGTAGATTATTCCATGATATAGGTGCTTTTATTTACCGAATTATTTTGCCTGGTAAAAGATTATTTGAAACAATAATAATTGAAATACAGACGTGGCTACAAATTGCTTTGCGAGAAAAGCAACAACAACATTTCCTATTTTTAGAATAAATTTTATTATTATCAATAAATAAAAAATAGGATTAATCCAACGCAGCAATTAATTCATGAGTTAGTAATATTGTCAACAAATTGGATAAAATTAGGCATTTCCATAAGCAGAACAATGACAACACATAGCAGAAACAAAACTGGCTACTATCTGGTTGAAACATAATTTAATATTTTAAAATAATCTTGAAATAACAGGAAATTATAATACTAACTAATCAAAAATATGTATATCCATTCACTGGAAATAAACTAATTATTTATATAAGAAATTGTTCCTTTATAATTCCCTATAAGCTTATACCTAATGGTAGGCTATATTGTAATATTTTATAAAATGTGATAAAAAAGAATTATTACAATAAATAAAATGATTCTCTATAAAATCATAGTAATGATAGCTAAGTTTTTCAGGAACAAAATACTCTTCTGATAAACAGAGAAGGAGTTACATCTTCTTAAAAAGAAGAAAAGAAAAGAAAATAATATATAATAACAACTATAGTAAATCTAATAGGTAAATTTAATAAATTTTTAAAATTTTCCAAATAAAATAATTTTAAAAACTAATTTTATATAAAATGCCTTTTTATCTATATTTTCTATAGAAAATATAGATAAAAAGGCATTTTCACTATCATTGTAATATAATAGGATTATATTCCGTTTAATAATTTAATTTTTAAAATAAGATTTATTATAAATAATAAAAATATTATTAGTAAAGGTTCAAAAATATCTATTTGATAGAGCAAAAAGCTTGTTAGAGATATTATCAACGACAATATAATTGTTAAATTATATCCGTGATAGTAAATATTTTATAGTTAATATATTTAAATCAAAATTATAATATTTAAATAATGAGTAAAAATATAATATAACTTATATCTAAGGTAATTTAAAAGAGAAATAAACTAAAAATTAGTGGTATACTTTATTTTATTAATTTTAATAATGCTTATTTAATACCTATGAAATTTTGAATATATTATTAAATAACTTAATATTATTCCAATTTTTCTTTTAGAATTGATTGATACTTATTTTAAGTTTAAATTAAAACTTTTAATTATGATGCTATAGCAAAGTGAAGTAACCCACCAACAGATCTATAATTTTTTTAGCTGTAATATTTTATCGGTTGACTCCGTGCCAACTTTTAATCTCATATTTTCTCTTAAAATAACAGTACACTCCATCACACTTAAAGATTTTATTCGTAGTTCTGTTTTAAGATGCTTTTTATCATTGAATTAAACGACGGATGTTTATAGCATGTAGTATAAACAATGGAAACCTGATCCATCATCCCAAGGATGTAATGTTATTGGCTCTGTTGTCAAGGTAAATAGTGCATTCGAGCGACCCCATTCTGTTTATTGAATACCTTTTCCATCAGGAAATTTCATATTCGATTAAACACTTCACTGATCAGTTGAAGCTTTAAGTCTCTATTATAACTTGAATCTAAGCTAATTTCATGGCATCTTGCATGATGCATCTGCCGTAGAAGTTTTCTGATATCCATATATTCAAATTGATAGCCTGCATCATATACTGGATTAGTATGACTGTAAATAAAGTAAAAGCACTTTTAAAGTTCTTAATTTCTAAAACATCCGTGATAGAATCAACCGTATTAAATATATCTATCGGATGAAATTTGTCGTTTTTACTACTTAAATAAGTTGGAAAGTTTATTATACTCATAAATTATTTCTTTTTATTATATAACTAGCAATCAATCGTAAAAGTTTTTTAAACTACCAAAACCCTAACGCCTAATATGATCAACATCATGAAAAACTTTAATACTAAATGATATTTTAGCTCTAATTGTAGCTATGTTCGTTTAATTACCTAGCTTAAAATATATAAGTATTCATCAACAATAGCCCTTTTAAGATAATTATTTTTATAAGCAATGACAGTTTGTTGCTGGAGAGCGGCCATGACTATCTAAATTTGTTCGACCAATTTCCTCAATACGATTAAGCATCTAGTAAACTAACTCTAGAATATCATAATGGATATTTATATTAGCTGAATGATTTTTAATTAATGAATTCTGTAAGCCACTGCTTCCTTGCGCGTGGAAGCGGCTGATCTAATACACTATGGCAGCCCATTTTCGCATCCTACGACATCGAAGAATATTAAAACTGGATTGAAAAGAGGTTTTTGATTTAAGAAATAGGATATAGTTCTTTTTTTTGTTCGGCTAAATTAAGTTTTAACCCTTAATTTTGTTAACTTAAAATAAACTTATGTCCAAATTATTCTTATAAAATAAGGCAAAAACCACTTGAGTATTTTAGAAATAAAGAACAAGGATCTTTGATCCTTGCTAAATTTTAGGTTCATAGGGTTATTATCTGATATGCAATGATATCTATAAAATTTTTATTAATGATTATAAACTTATTAGCAAATTTGGTATATTAGGTTCAGGCTACGCTCCAATTATAGATGCTTCGGAATCTGTTCTGCATTCTTAAGTTTTGATATTGTTTACAACCCGTCAGCAGGTTAAATCCCATTAGGCAGTTTTAGATTTTTTGAGCAAAAGGAAGCAAGCTTAAATACTATTGAAATGTTTGTTTTTCTCGAAGCATACTTCTTCGCACATCAGCTTCGTAGTCTCAGTGTCTCAAAAGCTGATTCAATCGGTTTCTTTGTTCTTATTAACGGCAAGGGCTCTAACGGGAAGTCATAGAATGCTAGCAGTTCTTCTTGATCTTTCTCCAGCTTCTTCATCGCTGCAGGAGGATAGACTTCGCTGAAAACTTTGCCAACAAAACATCAAGGACTTTATTAGCGACATCGCAGCTCTCTGCTAGAGCTAGAGAGGTCCAGCAGGTTACCTTAATTTTTGGTTACATGTAAATCCAGCACATTAGCTATTTTGTGTACATAATAGCATTTGTTGGTGCTCCATATCTGGGAATATCTTTGCTATTTTATGCTAAAAAGTATAGGACACCATCTCCAGTAGCAAGCGTGGGAGATACGGTAAGCCACGCGCTTGTGCAGGCCATTCAGAAGTTCAGCCAAGTTCACTTCTGACTCTCGATAAGCATCTTTGACTCCAATTAACTCCTTAGATCCATGCTCACTAACCCAGATAATTACCAAGCAAGTAAAGCCGATTATGTTGCCTGAAAAGAATGTGTATACCATTAGGTAAAAATAAACGTAGCACGTATCCTTTAAATCAAGCAGGCATCATTTCCTGTGTTCTTCAAGCTATTGCTCTTTCAGTTTTCTGATGGGGTTCTGGCAGAAACTATGTGCTTTTTAGCGAGAAACGGCTAAAAAGGTAATAGAAACAAGCTACTGAAGCATATTCTGTTACTACTTCGATCCCCCATAACCTTAGGTAGTTTAATCTCAACATCGCAAATAGCACTCTGTATGATTTGCTGTGGCAAATAACCGTTTATGGACGATAGAGATGGATGCCTGTCGAGGAGGCAGCCGTTCAGCATGTTATCGAAACATGGCTTCAAGCTTGAGTCTGAACGCTGCAGTGGCTATCAGTTGCCTGGTGCCATTACGGATGAGTTCATGCAATGGATCACAGGTAATATCTAGTTTTGCGGATACCTACCTGTATGGTAACTTTTTATAGGATATCATCTCTCTGTTATTGAAATCATTTATGAAATCAATCAGGAGTGGGCTACCCCGCGAGCATTTTTAAAATTCCATATACCAAAAATAAAAATAACTCCTTATTTACTATAGCCTTATCTGAAGTGTACAAAAAGTGGCGAAGAGTTGCTCTCATGGCTTGTACCTGCGAGGTATTTCCGGCGGTGATTTTATAAGGCCTTTATAGGGAGGTTCTCGATGAAAACTATATGCTCTCTATAAAACTACCATCACCAGACTGAAAGAGCAATGGCTTGAAGAACACAGGCAATGGTGCCCGCTTGATTTAAAGGATACGTGCTACGTTTATTTTTACCTAATGGTATACACATTCTTTTCAGACAACATAATCGGCTTTACTTGCTGGGTAATTATCGGGGTTAGTGAGGATGGATCTAAGGAGTTAATTGCAGTCAAAGATGCTTATCGAGAGTCAGAAGTGAATTTCGGCCAACTTTTCAATGCCCTTCGAGCTGTCTTAGATTAACCTTATCTTCAAAACTTGCTACAAAAGACTGTGGGGATGGTACACCCTGGATTTTTGGAATACAATGGTAAAGATATTTCCAGACATGCAGCACTAATGCGCTGTTTGGTAGACATAAAACAGCTAATGTGCTAGCTTCACTCCACAAAATGGCATACAACCGAAACTTAATGCTCTGAGCTACGTTAGGGGGTCTGCCTAGCGGAGAGGCGCGATCGGATGGGCCAGCTAATAAAGCCCTTGATGTTTTGTTAGTAAGGTTTTCACCGAGTATCCTGCAGCAATGAAGAAGCTGAAGAAAGATCGAAAAAACTGCTAGCATTCTACGACTTCTCGTCAGTGCACTTGGCATTAATAAGATCGACAAATTTAATTAAATCGGTTTTGTCAGCAGTCAGACTATGAAGTCAACGACGCCAGAAGAACTATGATTAAAAACAACCATTTCAATGGTATTTAAGCTGGTTCCGTTCCTATCTTCTCAGAAAAACTGAAACCGGCTATAAGGGGATTTGAGGTATTGACCATTGTGGTAAACACCCTGCAATTTAAAGATGAAAATAGATTCACGAAGCATATATATTGGAGCGTAGCAGCCTAAACATCATACGGCAGATTTGCTAATAACTTTGAGCAGGATGGAGTCTTTATTAATAATTGGCTTAAGAAACCGGATAACACACTCACACTCTGCATTAAACTCTTCAAGAGTCTCATCGTTTACATGAATCTGTTAATCTCTAGCTATTATATTAAGAGAGCGATTTGTTTTTTCTCCTCCTCTCTTGCATTTTCTAGCTTTCCTATGTGGGAAATAATGCTTGCGTTTAAAGGATTCAGGAAAAATATTTCATTGACTTCAAGAACACCAGTTAGTGTATTTATGTTAGCTATCGCTGCTTAAGCAAGGAAGCAGTATGACCCTATCTAAAGGCTGTTTTTAAATTAATGCCTGTTGTTTGTTTTGCTGATTCTTGTAAAGTTAAGCTATTTAACATATATCGAAGATAATTAAACCGAAGATAACTAAACCATTTATCCTTGTGATATAATTTCGCCAGAGGATTTCCAGTAAATTTTATTAAAGCTTTACCTGCAATCGAAGATTTTGCAACGATATCGCTGTAACCCTAATCAATATTCAAAGGGAATAACATCTTCACTATGACAATAGTGGTAGGATAAATTGGAATAAATTGCTTCAATGCCTGAATCTAAATCATCCGATAGATTGTTGTCAGTGAGGTAATTAATAAGATGTAGCTTTATGCTGACATGGACTGAGGAAAAAGTCTCTTTGATTTTTATGACTATTTACTTTTTTATGGCAACCTCTGTAATGAAAATCTTTCATATCAATTCTATTCAATAGCTTAAGATCACTCTAGATTGATATATTTAGCTGTACAATCAGGAATTATCCTAATTAGTATTAGGTAATAAAACTCCATTGCAGTCTATGAAAGATTGCTTCAAAGTTAAACATAAATTATTCAAAACCATACTATCTTCCTGGATGTAACATATTAGTGATAGAGGATATTGACGAACTACTTAAGGATTTAGATCAAGCACTTAATTTTTAATACTCAGCTAGAGAAGGGGTATCCCCGCAATGAATGATTATGGAATTTGGACAATAATTACGCCACTTATCACTATAATACTTGCTATGGTGATACACCAAGTGATCTTATCATTATTGATAGGTATTTTAGTTGGTTATACCGTTATCAACGGTAACAATATTTTGTTAGGCATTCAAGAAACAGTTACAGGAATTATTGCTATTTTTGCTGCTCCAGGTAATACACAAACTATTATTTTTATTTTATTAATTGGCGGAATTATGAGGTTAATTAGCGTTACAGGCGGTGTTAGAAGTTTAGTATATTTTCTCACTAATAAAATGCGTTTTATAAAAAATAAAAAATCAATTCAACTACTAGCCATGTTTATTTCAATAATTATTTTTATTGAGAGTTCTATTAATCAATTAGTCGCTGGCGCTTCCACTAAAAATATTGCTCGCTATTATGGTGTTTCCTCAGAAAAAATGGCCTATATCATTCAAACCTCTGGTGTCTCTGTATGTTCTTCTGTCATGATCAATGGTTGGGGAGCTGCAATGATGGGTGTTATTGGTGTACAAATATCTAAGGGCTTTATTTCAGGTGAACCTTTTAAAATCCTGGCTACTTCTATGCAGTATAATATTATGGCTTGGTTATCATTAGCCTCAGTACTATTTTATATCCTTAGCGATTATTCATGGGGCCCCATGAATATAGCTGAACAAAAAACTATTCCTAATCAAGATGGATCTCATCAGTCATATTCTATTTCTGATGAAAAAGTTATTGATCATGCAGGAACCCACACTCTATTGAATTTCTTTATCCCTATTCTGGCAATAGTTTTAATGCTACCTATCGCTCTATCTATCACAGGTCATGGCGAGTTCACTAAAGGTAGTGGTTCAACTTCAGTTTACTGGGCAGTAATGTTTGGTACTTTAGTTTCCTTTATCTGGTTTTCAGCTCGCCGCATTTTGACGATCGAAAGTTTCTTTAAGGAAATTTATATCGGTTATGCCAGTATGATTAAAATTAGTTCAGTTATGATTTTAGGTTTTTTAATGGGCAATGTTTCTGCTGAACTTAATACTGGTGGATATATTGCACAAATTACTTCTAGTACGTTACCAGCAGAATTTTCTGTCGCCTTTATTTTCTTAATCAGCGGTATCATGTCATTAGCAACCGGCACTTCTTGGGGAACTTTTTCTCTCATGATCCCTATTGGGGTGCAATTAGCGCTCTCAGTCAATATGCCTATTGAATTAATGATCGGAGCAGCAATTAGTGGTTCGATTTTTGGTGATATGACCTCCCCAATCTCTAGCGACGCCATCGTTGCTTCAATGGCGACTGATTGTGATCATATTGAACATATCAGAACACAAATGCCTTATGCTATTGTTACTGCAATAATCGCATTAATTATTTATCTTTATTTAGGATTCAACCAGTAAGAGCAAATTGGATCTATAGAAAAGGGAATGTTGGTAAAGATTGTTTTGTGGAAATTCCTTATATTGCATGAAGGATTTTCACTACAGAGATTGTCATGAAAAAGTAAACAGTCATACAGATCAAAGAGACTCTTTCCTCACTCTCCTTCCTGCCAACATAAAGCTCCATTTCATTACTTGGCTTTGCAATAATGTTTCTGATGATATCATTTCATGTATTGAACCAACTTATTTCACTTTATCCTACCTATATTGTCATAGTAAATATATTATCTGCTTCGCACATTCATTAGTGTTACACTGATATCATTGTAAAATTCCCGATTCCAGAAAACATTTAATAATCTTATTGGAAGTCCTCTGGTGAAACTACATCACAAGGATAAATAGTTTAGTTATCTGCGATGTATGTTAAATAGCTTTACTTTACGAGAATCAGCAAAACAAATAGGGATTGATTTGAAAACAGCGTTTAGATATTGGGTGACTGCTTCCTTGCTTCATTCGGCAACAGCCAACATAAATGCACTAAGTGGTATTCTTGAAGTCGACGAAATATTTTCCTGAATATTTTAAAGGAAAGCGTTATATCCTACATAGGAAAGCTAGAAAATGCGGAAGAGGAAAGGAGATATAAAAAGGAAAGAACGTAGCTCACTATGGTATGAGCAGCGCAGCTACACGCTGTGCTTCGAGGATATTCATGATCTAAATATTGTTTTATACTCTGAGATATGTTAATTTTCAGAAATTCATCTAGATCGCTGGAATAAATCTCCTAGAAAGGCTAAATCTGGTAAAATTAGAAAAATAACACGCGACTTCACGTGTTAGACGCCACCTATTTATTTAAAGCGTTTTATGATTTTCCTCTTGAAATTAATGATAACATACCGATTAATTTTTTTGGGATCAAAAAAGAGGCCATACAGCAATACATGCCAGACCTAGACTAGGTCTATGCCAGACCTAGACTAGGTCTATAATTTTTTTATAGCAAGTATTATCTGCATTTAGTTCTAATTATTCAGGATTTTAAGTAAAAACTAACAGGCCAAACCAATGATGCTGGATATAACTGCATTAATGGAGTAATGGCTGAGAAAGTATGCTTATCTATGATTCATCACCCTACATCACCCTATAGGGAACTAGATATACCTCTATCTCCTTCGTCACTTTAGACAAACACAAAGATAACTTAGCCGATAGACATGATAAATGTGGTCAGGAGGATGATTTCTATTTCCTTAGCATATACCTAGAGAGTAATGAGAGTAATTTACCAGATGTATCCTCCCGAGGAGGAGCGCGTCGAACTAAACTGCTTTTAGCATTGATGACGTCTGGAATAACTTTTTTGAAAATATAGAAAAATATCAGTTCATGGAGCCGTTTATCTGTCGAGCGAATGCTTACCTGCTAGATTTTTGCATGATGGTTATTAGATGAGGGTTAATCCATTCCTATTGCTACTGCTTCTTTTTCTATATATTACCACAACTGTTTTTTCTACCAAATCTGAAAATTTAATAAAAGCCTGTAGTTCATGCGTCCTCAAAGCTACCAAATAATGGTTAGCTAACATAGCAAATTCATATCTTACCCGACTTCTGCTGACTAGCAAAACATTACTTTCACTATGTCCCATCTTTTTTGGCTTTTTTTTAGCAATAACTAGCCGCGACTCAACACTCTGTTTCGGGGCTAGCGCCAAAAACCACCTCCCCACACCCGCCGCTCTGCTATGGATAAATTACTCTTTAGGTTATCTTGCCCGAGAAATAGAAATTGTCATCTCATCCTGATTCATCAGGTCTATCAGGATAGTGGGAGGCAAATAGGGTATCAAAATTGCTATCTTCTATATTTTGCACACTCATGCTCAACAATTCAATCAAGATGCGCATGTGTGTAGTGTTTTTTGGGATATTAAACATGGTCTATTGTGTGAATTATTCTTCAAAAAAAAAGCAGTCGAAGAAATCTGGCGAGGCGCTGTCATCCGGCTGCTACGTTGCCTGACAGGTATGACTTAATAAATCCAAGTATCCTCTTTCCACTCTACTCTTTTTGCATATCTTCGCCAGAAAATAGTGTCAGCCTTACCTGAAGGGATACTACGGATGTTAGTGGAAAGTGCACTTCGCTAAAAAGAGGAAATGAGTGCGTGGCATACAGTGAAATACCTGGGGCGTCGCTATACATCTTAAAACTGCATAATTACCTAGACGAAGTGGTTGTACATCATAACTCTGAGCACCTTACTATAAGCAGTACCGGCAGCAGATCCTTGATGAAGCAAGAGATGATCTGGCACTATAGCTATATTATCCATATTCCGGCAAGGAATATTAATATGGTGTGTATTACTATGTTTTTTTTAAATCGTAAACGCGAGGTACACTATTATCGAAGGTGTATAAATGCTGGAGATGACGGATCGCAAAAAACTGGAAAAACCGTAGTTTTGGCGTTCTGATGAACAGATTCTTGCGCACACAGATCCGTACAAATGCATTCTGTCTGGGGAGATAGGCTATTTTTATTGACGCTCAGCTTGGCAAATAGGTAACGAAATTGTTGTCAGAAAGAATGCATAAAATGAAAAAACGATGCTTATTAAGCAAACGCTAGAGATAATATCTCTAAAATTAGTACATTAGGTTAAAGAATATACACTCTGATGAAATTTTCATTTTTAATAGAAACAGTAACCAGATTCTATCTCCGTTTTAAGCAATAAGGGATGGCTTTTTGTCTTCACTTAAAGAGTGATTCAATTTCCTAACCATGAACCCATGAACGAATTTCGGTCTTAATTGCTAAAGATTGAGAAGGTGTTATGTGAGGGATGAGATTCTTGAAAAGTTTAATGCACAGTATGTTAACTGGTTTTTGAACCAATCTTTGATAAAGAATCCATCCTTTGATAAAGAATCCATCCTTTGCTTGGATTGAGCTAAAGGATGGTACGAAACCTTTGCTAGCGAGCATGAAATTAGTCACCATCGCCTAATAAGGTTAGATAATCAGAGAGTTATTACTAAGGAATTCTAGATTTAAACTGTGAACAGTTATATTAGTTGATTAAAAAGATGGCTGAGTAATTTTCATAGTATATGTTTGTTTTATTTACTGAATTATCTGGTTTGCAGAAGATTGTTTGAAACAACAATTAAAATATAGATGTGGTTACATATTTCTCTGTGAGAAAAGTAACAACCTTTGCCAAAATAGTCGTAGAAAAACAGAAGTATCAATAAAAGATATAAGATGAATAAATAATATTTATTATGCTGAAAATATTTTTATGAAAAATAATTATGATTAATTATAATTTATGTAGCAATAGCAAGGAGAAGGTATGCAAGATTAAAAACTATTCGTTCTTTTTAAGCCGATTACATCAAACAGAAATAGTTTGTGCTTTATTTAAAGAAATAATTTTAACTCTAAATGATCTTATATTGCGTATTTTTATTGAAGAAGAAATTAAAGATTATAAGCTTATTGCAACTAAGCCTGGGATTTTCATATTCCGGAATAGAAGTTACCTTATGAAATCGAATGGATCGCTAAAGCCGGGAGCTGAAGTCAGTAATGTTATTTGGTATTTCACATCATCTTAACGAAACAAGTAGCGATACCTGGAAAAGATGGTTTAGTTGCTTGTATGTTAAAAGCTTGCAAGGATAGTGTACTACCCGATATGCTAGTCATGTCAAATACTTATTTTTGTGAATACACCTCTCACGGCCACTGTTATATTTTAGGTAGCAATTTCGTTGATAATGATGCAACATTACTGAATCTCGGCTGACAAGCAGCCAGTGCGGCAAATGCTGGTGCTGATTTTATCGCACCTTCTGCTGCAATGCTGCTGCAATGGACGGGCAAAGTCAGCGTAATTCGTGAGGCATTAGATAAAACAGGTTTTATTAATAGTAGCATTATATCCTATTCAAGCAAATTTGCGTCTAACCTTTATAGTCCTTTTGTGAAGCTGTAAGTTCTTACTTAATTAGTGATCGTAAAAGTTATCAACTTAACCAAATGAATCGTCATGAAGCAATTATAGAATTATTGATAGATGAACAAGAAGGCGCTGATGTTTTAATGATAAAACCTGCTGGTGCTTATCTCGCTATTATTCGTGATATTCGTGAGCAAACTGAACTAGCATTAGCAGCTTATTAGATTAGTGCTGAATTTTCCTAAATTAAATTTGTTGCTTAAGCCGGCGCGATTAATGAAATAGATGTTGCTTTAGAAACATTAGGCGCTATTAAACCTGCTGGTGCTAATCTAATTTTGAGCTATTTCATTAGATTTAGCAGAAAAATGCCATTAAGTAATTTATAGTTGATAAAATTATTAGATAATAGCGATTTTGAGTTAATGGGTAAAGCAGTATATCAGGTAAGTTACTAGTAGTTGTATTCACCGACATGAATTAAGATTTTCAAAAATTCGTGATAGTAGTGCTGTTCCTAAAAAGAGAGCATAACTTCTAATAAATAAAAAGGTAAAAAAAGTTGATAAACCATAAAAAATTGTTTATTACCATCAATCAGCATTCAAGTGATAGCGTATAACGATTAGAAAATAAGCAAAAGCAATGCTTAATATAAAGCTAGCAATAATATTTTAATAAAAAGTCCTTAGTGCTAAAAGTGCAATTAATGGATTGAATTTCTTTGATAAAAGGCAGTACAGTATGAGAAACGCTGACAAATGTATAGTCTGTTGAGAAGGCTAAAAATATTACTATCTTAAATTATTTTTATCCAATAGAACACAGATTATCATCAATATTTTGTGCTATAAGAGCAATCGCATTGATATAACAAATAATTAAAGTAGTTAACATAATAATAATTTTCATCATCCCCAGAGTAAATAAAAATTATGCCTATATTCTACTACCAAAATTTATGTCTTTTCTTAGATTAATTGTGCTAAGTTAAAGTAATTTAAGGCGTATACCATTAATACTGTTATATTGTTTTCATTTTCTACCATAATTTCTGTTCTCATTTTACAGCAGTGGTAAATTAGCGCTTAAACATAAAACCTAATGATTGAAAGTGCAGTCATTAACTAAATCCTGAAAATACTATTCCTCCATTATTAATACGCATAGATAGAAAATGAAAGTATAGTGATAAATAGATAACTATTTTACTTAATAGTTATCTAATGATAGATGCTATATCCGTATCACTACACTAGCTATTAATACTGTTACACCTTAACTCTTACGTTTCGGAGGAGAGTAAGATTTTTAATAATTCAGTTTTAATTTTTAACTAATCTTTCATAGACTGCAAAGTAGTATTACTAGCAATACTGATTGGGAGGTAATTCCTGATTGTACAGATAAACATATAAATCTTGAGTGATCTCAAGCTATTGACCATCATTGAAATGATGCCTTTGCAGGCCATTTTATATGCGCTCATTAAATCGTTTGACCATACCTTTATTTGATGAGGTATGCATCGCTTTGGCTAAGTTCCTCTTCTATACTAAGCTCTGTATACAAACTGTAGAATTCATGTTTTTTAGTGCCTTAATTTTTCACAGACTAAAAAGACGGTTGTTAAATTCTTTGCTATTTATAAGTACTCGATGGGATAGCCATGGGACATGCTCAGTAAAGCCGTACTCCGAGTTTCCTGTGAAAATCCTTTTTCTTTCTCTCGACGATCTGCTTGCAGTCGTACGCGAATTCCTGAAGCCCAGTTATATCTGGGTCTGGCCTGGAGGAGGGATCTTGAGAAATTTACCTAAAATGTGAGTGGGGAGGGTGGAAAGCACGAAAGCTGAAGCCATAAAGCGTTTAAAAGCTATAAGCCTGGTTATTTGCAGGTAGATGTGAAATATCTTTCGAAAATGCAAACGAAACTTCACAAGGTTATTTTTAGCTATAATCGCGCTCTCTCCTCGCTGAGTTTTTTATTTGTTTTTATAAGACTAAGAGCAAGATAGCGGCCAATGTTCGACGCTTCTTACATGATTTTAACAAAGCATGTCCTATAGCTATTCATCAGGATACTTACCGACAATAGCAAAAAATTTAAAGACCGTTTTTTGTCTGCAAAAATGTTCAGCAACCGAAAAACATTAATTCACTCGTTTGTGTACAGAGCTTGGTATAGAATACCGAGCTTTAGTCCGCCGATGCCTTATCAAACGAAGGGTATCCTGGTTTGAGCGATTTAATTGGTGCATATATAGTAAAACTTCATGCAATCTATAAAAGATTGGTTAAAAGGTTAAACCTGAATTATTCAAAAACCATACTATCTATCCTGGATAGGAGAGATAATAACACTAAAATATTAATTCAAGGCTTATTAAATAATATGAGATCTAATACTAGCCTAGCATCACAAAAACGGAATCATTATGAAATCAAAAAGTTTAACTACTTGGATTATTATAGGGCTGATCACTGGGATCATAGTTGGATTTGCATTAAATTCACTCACTAATATAGAAGTAACAACGAGCTATGCCAAAAATATTTCAATTATTACGGATATTTTTTTGCGTTTGATTAAAATGATTATTGCTCCATTAATTATTTCAACTTTGATCGTCGGGATCATCAAAATGGGTGACGAAAGAACATTTGGGCGTGTTTTCTTAAAAACGCTGTTATTGTTCATGGTTGCATCTTTTATTTCAATTATCCTTGGTCTGGTTATTGTTAATATTTTTACACCAGGAGTAGGTATTAATTTTGTGATAAATACCAATTCAGCTGTGGCAAATATTGAATCGACAGCATTTTCTTTTCACAATTTTATTACTCATGCTATACCTACTAGCATCATTGATGCGATGTCGCGTAATGAAATTTTACAGATTGTAATTTTCTCAATTTTTATGGGATGCAGCTTATCTGCTATAGGTAAAAAAGGTGAACCGATTATTAAAATTCTAGATTCACTTGTTTACGTAATGTTAAAGTTGACAAACTACGTTATGCTTTTTGCTCCTATTACTGTTTTTGCTGCTATCTCAGGTATGATTGCTGAACGCGGATTAAGTGTATTGATCAGTACTAGTATTTTTATGGGAGAATTTTACTTTACTTTAGCGTTACTCTGGGTGATCTTAATTGGGGTATCCATATTAATCGTTGGCCTATGCATTTTACGCTTAGTTAAAAATATCATGGATCCGGCCTTACTCGCTTTTACCACCTCAAGCTCTGAAGCCGCTTTCCCTTCTACTTTAGAAAAATTGGAACAGTTTGGTATCTCTAATAAGATTGCTAGCTTTGTTTTACCAATTGGCTATTCATTCAATCTTGTTGGTTCAATGGCTTATTGCTCATTTGCAGTTATCTTTATTGCTCAAGCATGTAATATCAATTTAAGTATGGGTGAACAAATGACTATGTTGTTGATTTTAATGTTGACATCTAAGGGTATGGCTGGAATACCACGAGCATCGTTGGTCGTTATTGCAGGAACACTAAGCCAATTTAATATTCCAGAATCGGGATTAATTTTATTAATGGGTGTTGATCATTTCTTAGATATGGGACGTTCAGC
Organism: Arsenophonus sp. NEOnobi-MAG3; assembly: GCA_052171895.1. Lineage (GTDB taxonomy): Bacteria > Pseudomonadota > Gammaproteobacteria > Enterobacterales > Enterobacteriaceae > Arsenophonus. The sequence goes on along the minus strand of JBQMRN010000001.1, from coordinate 117,038 downwards.
AACTAATGTCATGAGTAATGCCATTGGATCGGCGCTGGTTGGTCGTTGGGAAGGTGACCACTATGGTGAAGGTTGCCGAGGTAAACCGAAAGAAAAGTCTGATAAATTTTTACTAATAAAATTAGTTTGAACTCTTAATATTAGCTAATATTCTAGCTAAAATACAATAACAAGACACATCTAATCATCAGCGCAGCTTATTAATTTAAGATACAATATGTTTTATTAATTTTAAATATTTAATTAATACAACTCGAGAAAAAAGGGTAAGGGAGATGGGAGAGGTGTGTAACTCCTCCTTCTTTTACTTTTAGTACAATTATTGATGGTAATTTTTATTTTTCTAATTCTCATTTATGCTTAATTAATAACAGAGATAAGCCACATAGTTATACATATCAACTTGTTATGTTCTTAAAATCTTATATCCTGTTTTATTTATTTATCTAATAGATATATTTTTAGTATTAAACTCTCTTTTATTAATTTATACAGTTATTATTGAAAGGGTTGTTTTTCTTGAACTATAGTTTTTGCGCTTCAGCTTCCGTAGTCTCACTGTTACAAAAGCTGATTTAATCGGCTTCGTGATTCTTATTGACGCCCAGTATAAGTGCTCTGACGTGAATTCGTAGAATACTAGAATTTCTTTTCGATCTTTCTCCATCTTTTCATCGTGCTGTAGGATGATACTTCCCTGAAAACCTTCCAAACAAAATATCAATGGCTTTATTAGTGGCATCGCTGCTCTTCTGTGCTAGCCTGGACCTCCACGCAGGCTCAATCTTAACTTTGGGTTCTATGCCTTTTGGGAGTGAAGGCAGCACATTAGCTATTTATCTATCTAACAGCATTTTTTGCTGCGTTCTGGAATATCTTTGCCATTGCATTCCAAAAAACAAGGGCACCGTCACAAGTAGTAAGCCTGGAAGATACGCCTTAAGCCACGTGCTTGCAGATTATTGATAAGTTCGGCTAAGTTCGATTCTTGCTCTCGATAAGCATCTTCGGCCGCAACAGCTCTTTACGTCTATGCTCAGTGCCGCCGATAATGACCAGTAGGCAAAAGCGATTATCTTGCCTGATAGAAATGTATATGCCATCAGCCAAAAAATAAACCTAGCATGTATCGCTTAAATCACGCAGGTGTATACCTCCCATTTTCCGTGCTATTCAACCAATTGCTGTTTAAGTCTACTGATGGTATTGATGAGAGGTCATGTGCTTTTCATTGAGAAGCTCACTAGAAGCGCTTCTCAATGAAAAGCACCGCTGGATATGTCTAAGCATGTATGCTATATGTTAGTAACTCTTCGACGATTTTTCACGTTTCAAATAAAGCGCTAGAGCAACGAGATCTATTGAAATATATTCTGTTACCGCTAGGATGCCTGATCCTAGGACTTTAATCTTAACATTGCTAATACCAGTTCTGTATAGTTAGCTATAAAAATAACTATTACAGACGAGGGTGGTCAGAATGACGATCACCTCGATAGGCGAGGTTCACATATTGTCGCAGCACATGGCTTTCAATCTTAGCTTTAACGGTGGTGGCTATGAGCTGCCTGGCAGCATTACGGATGAGTTCATGCAAGAGATCACAGGTAATATCTGTTTTCTCGGATACCTGTATAGGAAACTTTCCATGGCATATGATCTCTCTCTTGTTGAACTTATTTACGAAATCAATCAGGCAGGATAGACGGCATCATTTCTGAAATCCATGCATAAGAAATAAGTATAACTTAAATAGAGATGGAACTTATCAATGAATAAAACTTTTTAAGTATGCTAATTTTAGTTGGGTGTAATAATTACTGTTACTGGTTGTGATGAATTACCTAAAATCGACGATGCCATCCAACAGATCAAGAAAAGCGCTGAACAAATAAAATAGCCTGTGGTGTAAGAAAAAGCTAAATAAGTGCTTAATGATGGCAAAGAAGCTGCAAGCGATATAAAAATAAACAAAGAAGCTAAAGAAATTGATAAATTAAATTGATAAATTGTCAACAATAGCAGATTAATTAAAAGAAACAACTAAATAAACATCATAGTTGCAACAAAATATTTCAGATAAAGCATCTGAAACCACAAATTAAGCCAAAAAGTAATTAAATTTAAAGAATGGTTTAATTATGAAGTACAGATATTATCTGATAAAGCAGGAGCTTAAATAGGATATAACAAATAAGGCAAACGCTTTAAGCAAAAGCGGTTAACTATGCAACAAAATTCTTAACTATAAAAATAATAAAATTCAATTACTTTAATGAAGTAAAAGAAAATATTCTTAAAAATTGATTTTATCAAAAACCATTAAATTAAGAATTAAATTGTTTTTACATTTTTTCTAAGCTGAAAAGGCCAATATTTTAGCCTTTTTTTTTAACTTAGCAAGATTGATCAGAGTTATGGTTATTTTTGATGTATTGGGATTTCTGAGATCTTGAGTATATATCCTTCTGATTGATTTTGTGAATGATTTTAACAATAGATAGATGAGATTCTATAAATCTAGCCTACAGATTTCCTTGAAAGCAGATATTACCTGTAATCCATTGCATGAACTCATCCGTAATGGTGCTAGGCAGCTGATAGCTACTATGTGCCGTTGAGGCTTAGCTTGAAAGCCATGCTTCAATAATACGTTTATTTCTTGGCCAATGAGGATATACATTCTTATCAGGCAAGATGGTCGCCTTTTCCTGCTGGTCATTATAGGCATCAGTGAGCATGGATGTAAGGAGAGCTCGTTGCGCTCAGATATGCTTATCAAGAATTATTGGAAAGCGAATTAAGCTGAATTTCTTAATGGCCTATAGCATATCTGGCTTAACTGTATTTTCCAGGCTTGCTCTGTGGAAGAGGGTCCCTTGATTTTATGCAATGGTAAAGATATTTCCGGACAGCGGCACCAACCCATTATTAGGTATAAAAAATAGGTAATACGCTAGCTTCACTCCCAAAAAGGCATGTAACCGAAAGTTAAGGCTGAGCTGCATGAAGTCTAGCTAGGAGAGAGTCATAATTCCGCTAATAAAGCCCTTGATGTTTTGTTAGTAAACTTTTCATCGAGTATCCTGCAGCAATGAAGAAATTGGAGAAAGATCGAGAAAGAACTGCTGCTATTCTATACGACTTCCCGTCAGAGCACAGGGCGTCAATAAAAATCAGGAATCCGATTGAATAGGATTTTCAAGAATAAGCCTACTGAAGTCGAGGCGCGAAGAACTGTGGTTCGAAAAACAATCTTTTCAATGTTATTTAAGATGCTCCCGTTTACCCAGGAAAGGTGGAACCGGCCTAAGGAGATTTTAAGCGCTGATCCTCCTGGTTGCTAAACAACGTCAAATTTAAGAATAGAGAACAGATTCACGAAGCATTAGAGTGGAGTCTAGCCTTACTGGCATACACCAGATTTACTAATAACTCATTCATAGCTTATAAAATAATATGAGATTTAATATCACCATGATAAAAACAAAATCATTATGAAATTGAAAAGTTTAACTATTTGGATTATTATAAGCTTCATCTGATCAATGGGGATCAGAGTTGGATTTTGCATTAAATTTATTCGCCAATAAAGAACTAACAATGAGCTACGTCAAAAATATTTGGATCATTACAGATATTTTTTACCTTTAGTTCAAATGATTATTTTCCCATTAATTATTTCGACTTTGATCGTCGGGATTCTAAAAATAGGTGATGCCAAAATATTTAGACGCTTTTTCTTAAAAGAGCTATTACTGTTCATGCTTGCATCTTTCATTTCAATTACCATTGGTCTTGTTATTGTTAATATTTTATACCAGGAGTAGGTATAAATTTTGCGCTAAATAGCAATTTATCATTGGAAAATATTGAACTGAGACAGCCTTTTCTTTTCATAATTTTATTACCTATCCTATACAGATACAGAGGATAGGTATTATTGATGGCATGTGGCGTAATGAGATTTTGTAAATTGTAATTTTCTTAATTTTTATAAAATGAAGTTCATCTGCTATAGGTAAAAAAAGGTGAACCGATTATTAAAATTCTAGATTTAGTAGTTTATGTAATATTAAAGTTGACAAACTTACGTTATGCTTTTTTGCCACTATTATGATTTTTCTGCTATCTCAGGCCATGATTGCTAAACATGGATTAAGTGTATTGATCAGTATTACTATTTTATGGTAAATTTTACTTTACTTTACTTTATCGTTATTCTAAGTGATCTTAATTTGGATATTTATCTTAATCATTGGCCTATGTATTTTACACTTAGTCAAAAACATCATGGGAGAGCTCTAGGCTTACTAAATTTTACCACCTCAAGCTTTGAAAACAGTGCTTTCCTGGTGTTGTAGAAAATTGGAATAGTTTATTATTTTTAATAAGATTGCTAGATTTTTTTATTAATTAGCTATTCATTTAACCTTATTAATTAAATGGGCATGTTGCTAAATTTCTGTTATCTTTATTGGTCAAGTATATAATACCTATTTAAGTATAGGTAAACAAATTACTATGTTGTTGATTTTTATGCTGACATCTAAATGTCTGTCAGGAATAGTAGGGGTATCGTTAGTGGTTTATTGTATCGATACTAAGGTAATTTAATATTCCAGAAGTGGGCTTAATTTTATTAATGGATGTTGATATTTTTTTAGAAAGTGAAAGTTGAGCAACTAATCTCATGAGTAATGAGATGGAATTGACACTACTTGCTATATGGAGCAAGCCGAAAGAAAAGTCTGATAATTTTTTACTGATAAAATCAGTATGAAATATTAATAGCAGATGAGAACCATCTAAGATAGAACAACAAGACGCGTCTATTGGCGGGCGGTAGCTTTATTATTTAATGAACTCAAAAAAATGATTACCGATTTTTATTTTTAGTAAAATTACTGATGGTAATTTCATTCCGCTAATTCTCAGGTATGCTTTGCTTAATGAATAAGGCAAATAAACTACAGAGTTATAGCTATTAAGTTGTTATTTTGTTAAAATATTACAATTATTTATGTATTTATCTAATAAATGTATCTCTAATATTAAAGTCTTTTTTATTGATTATATATATATTTTATGATCATCCATGAATAGAAAGAAAGGAACCTATCAATGAACAAAAAATTTTTAAGTATGCTAATACTAGCTAGCATAATAACTGCTGTTACTGGTTGTGATGAATCCCCTAAAGTCGACGATGCCATCCAACATACCAAAGAAAGCGCTGAAGAAATAAAACAGGCTGGTAAAGAAAAAGCTAAACAAGTGCTTAATGATGCTGAAGAAGCTGAAGAAGCTGAAGAAGTTGAAGAAGCTGATAAACTATCAACAAAAGCAGATCAATTAAAAGAAACAACCAAACAAAAAACATCAGAGTTACAACAAAATATTTCAGATAAATCGACTGAAACTACAAATCAAGCTAAAGAAAAAGGAAGTCAAGTTAAAGAAGGATTTACTTCTGAAGTACAGACATTATCTGATAAAGCAGTAGATAAAGAGGATATAAGGAATAAGGCAAACGCTTTAAGCGAAAGTGATAAAGAAAAAGCGGCTACCATGCAACAAAATTCTCAATAATAAAAACAAAAAATTTAATTAGTTTAATGAAGTAAAAGAAAATATTGTTAAAATTAATTGTATTAAAAACCATTAAAATACCAATAAAATTGGTTTTACCATTCTTTCTAACTTGATAGAAAAAAGAATTTCTTGTTTATTTTTAACTTAGCGAGACTGATTAGAGTTATGCTAATTTCTGGTGTATGGAGTTTTGTAAATGGTGGGGGTGTGTGTAGCGCCTAGTGGCAGCAGCTGATTAGGCCCATGCAGTTGAGGCAGGTCTTTGAAGCCATGCTGTGTATGAAGCATGCTGAAACCACCTTATTGAGGTGAATTTATACCGTCGTCCCTAATGGTTATTTGCCACAGCGAACTTACAGACTGATATAGGCGATCTTTAGATTAAACTGCCTAAGGTCATCGGGTAGGGGATTGGATCGTAGCGGCAACGGAATATGCTTCAATAATTCGTTCCTACCGCATTATCTTGAAGAGTGAAAAGTGTTCAAGGAAGTAGTTGTCTACTATTGGCTTATAGTCTCTGGTGGAGATCTTAGAGGTAATTTTCATGAAGCTCTATCTCTTAGAGTAGTTTCTTGATGAAAAAGAACATGGTTCTTTCTCTAAGTACCCCATCAGTAGAGTGAAAACAGCACAATGGGTTGAAGAGCACAGGAAAATGGATGTATATACCTGCCTGATTTAAGCAATACGTGCTAGGTTTATTTCTTGGCCGATGGCATATACTGTCCTGTAAGGCAGTATGATTGTCTTTGCCTGCTGCTTATTATAAGGCATCACCGAGGATATGGACGTAAGGAGCTCAGTTATGATTGAAGATGCTTATCGAGAATCAGAAGTGAAGTAGACCGAATTTCTCAATGCCCTGCAAGCAGGCGGCTTAATCATATCTCCTAGCCTAGGCTAGCTATTGAAAAGTTCTTAATATTTTGTTGTCAAGGTTTTCAGCGAAGTGTATATTGTCTCTACAGGGATGAAGAGACTGTAAAAATATAGAGAAGAACTGCTGGTATTCTACGACTTCCCGTCATAAGTAGTACTTGGCGACAATAAGAATTGATGAAAGTGAAATTACAAAGCTAGCTGGCCGCACGAAGAACTGTTGTTCAAGAAAAATAAAACCCATTCAATGGAATTGAAGCTTGCTTCCGTTTACTAAAAAAGGCTGTAACTAGCTTAAGGGTGCAGGAGAGGGGAAAGGGGACTTTGATCTGCTAATCCTTATGTGGTAAACAACCATTAATTTAAGGAATAAGGGGAGTAACGCCCATCTAAACGCTGTTTTTAAATCAATACCTATTTATTTCGCTGACTTCTATATAAAGTCAAGCTATTCAACATATATCTCAGATAACTAAACCATTTATTCTTCTGATCCTCTTTCTAAGAGGATTTCCAGTAAGATTATTAAATATTTTTCTGCAATCGTGAATTTGCAATGATATTGCTGTAACTATCTATGAATCTCTTCAGCGGATAACATATTCACTTTAACAACATCAACATAGGTAGGATAAAGTAGAATCAGTTGCTTCAATGCATGAAGCAACATCATCTAACAGATTGTCGCCGAAGCAAACTCTAATAAGTTGTAGTTTTATATGTTTGCAGGGAGTGATGAAAGAGTCTCTTTGATCTGTATGACTGTTTGCTTTTTATAGCAAACTCTCTCTGTATAAAAATCTTTTACAGGATAAGGGATTTCTACTAAACAAACCTTTGTCAAGATAAACAGAAATTAACATACTGTAGAGTATAAAATAGTACTTAGCTAATGAACATTTCTGAAGCATGGCGTACTGTGCTTGCCGCTTAGCTTAGTCTGTAATGTTCTAATTAATCATAGAAACCATAGATTGGTTTTGACAGTATTATCCGCAACGCTGGTGTAGAACAAGACAAACCAAGATTGTGATAACCTGCGTCGTAATAACTATCAATAGTATTAATAGGTTAACGTGTATAACGTCAAAAGTAGCCATCGTAATATTTTAGATGAGCTAAAATATCATAGCGTTCTGAGTTGATAGGTAATTTTACCTTCTAAATGAAGAGAGAGAAGGTGCTACACTTTTGTGTAGCGTATTTACGGTGTAAGATTAATGGATCTTTTACCCCCCAGCCAGCTGTTTTTCACGTATTTCAGCTAATGTTTTGCAATCAATGCATAAATCAGCTGTTGGACGAGCTTCTAAGCGGCGGATACCAATTTCAATCCCACAGGTTTCACAATAACCAAAATTTTCATCATCAACTTTTTTTAATGTCCTTTCAATTTTTTTAATTAATTTACGTTCCCTATCGCGATTACGTAACTCAAGGCTAAATTCTTCTTCCTGTACAGCTCTATCAACGGGGTCAGGGAAATTTGCCGCTTCATCCTGCATATGAGTTAGAGTGCGGTCGACTTCATCTCTGAGTTGATTGCGCCATGTTTTGAGAATGCGCTTAAAATGTATTAATTGCGCATCGTTCATGTATTCTTCACCAGGCTTTTCTTGGTAGGGATCTACCCCAGCGATGGCAAGAATGCTTAAAGATGAGTTTTTAGGTTTTTTCCATTCTTGCATAATGCTTCTCCTACAGAGGAAATCTTCAAAAGAACCCCTGAATGCGGGGAAACTAAGGGCGTTATAAATAACAGAACACTCTATAGTTGGCAATGGTTATTACAATTTGTTTTTCTATAATAGGAGTGATCAGCCTGGTTATTTATCTTTATTTGTATGTAAAAATAAGTTTTTCCTAAAATAGAAAGGATAGCTTAAGTTTATTTGGTAAGTGGTATTTTTATCTATTATTAGCTATTTTATAAAATTTTAAATTTATAACATAGCATTTTATGCTAATATTTGTTTGTTTTTGCAAGGAAACAGCATATTGAGAATCAATATAGATTGGCAACGAACATTTTATTTATATTCTTTATATCTGTATGAAGTATGGCAAAGAACAAAACTATTCTTTTCCCTCATTCGGCTATCAAGGATAGTTCATATAAATGTTTTTTGCTCTTATTTTAATAGCATTATGAAAATAGTTAATTAGTAATTAATTTGCTATTTTTCTTTAATAGAAGATCGATTCGATTATTTTCGTCGCCAATATCCTAGCTAATGTTATTAGGATCGGATAATTCTGAAATTTTATTTTCTAGCATAAATTGACTAATAAAATAATTTCCTCGATAAGTATTAATAGAAATTTAATCATGAAGTTTTTGTTTGTCTCAGCTCTAAGCTATATTGATATTTAGCTTGTTAGTAAAGGTTGTTTCTTTGCTTACAGAGCAATTGTAGCCATATCTATATTTCAATTATTATGGTTTCAGACAATCTTCTCTAAACCAGATAATTTGGTAAATAAAACGCGACCCTACCACCACCATGGAAGCTATTTAGCTATCCTTTTAATTGGCTAATATAATTATTCACATTTTGAATGTGAAATTCATTACTAATAACTCTTGTAATTATCCAACCTTATTAAGTGATGCTAACTAATTTTATACTTTCTAGTAAAGATTTCGTACCATTTAGCTCCATCCGAGTAAAAGGACGGACTCTTTATCGATGATCCGCCTGAAGAAAACAGCTAACACAATCTTATTAAACTCTTCAAAATCATCGCTCACATGAACCTGTCAATTTTTTGAGATGAAGGAAGCACGATATTCGTTCTTTCTTTTTATCTCCTCTCTTTCTCTTCCACCTTTTCTAGTTTTCCTAGATGGGATATAACGCTTTCTTTTAAAGGATTCAAGGAAAAATATTTCCTTGATTTCAAGAATGCCAGTTAGTGCATTTATGTTGGCTGTTCCCAAAAAATGAAGCAAGGAAGGACTGAGAGCGCATCATCCTAAACGCTGTTTTTAAATCAATGCCTGTTTGTTTCTCTGGACTTCCATAAAATCAAGCTATTCGATATATATCGCAGATAACTAAAATATTTATCCGTGATAGTTAGGAAATTGAATCGCTCTTTTAACTAAAAACAAAAAGCCATTAATTATTGCTAAAAGGATATAGAATCAGTTTATAGATCTGTTGTAAATGAAAAATTTTTTGGAATGTATATTCTTTAGTATAATAGACTAATTTTAAAGACATTAATTCTATGTTTTATTTAATAGCTATCGTTTTTATTTTATGCATTCTTTCTCACAACAATTCTGTTGCCTATTTGGCAAGCCTGAGTGTAGATAAAAAGTAGCTATTGTGTGCCATTGATCAGAATGGCGAACTCACCCCACTTTTTCTAGTTTTTTGCGAGCCGTCTTCCTTCCGCCCGCCCTTAATACATCTCGGTAATAGTGTTCCTCGTTTATGATTTGATAAGAAACCATAGTAATGCGCTATCTTAAAGTACTTAGCCGGAATATGACTAATGTAGAGCTCGCTAGAGGTATTTTACGCTATATTATGCCTAGCTCTTTTCATCTTTTTAGCGAAGTGCAGTTTATAGTAACGTTCGTACAGTGCTTTTATGTAACCCTGGCAGTGCTTTCTGGCGCGGATATGCCAAACAAGACGAGGAAAGACTATTGGTATTTATCAGGTCATAACTGTAATGTAGCAAGAGGATGAGATCGGTTCACTATATTTCTTAGACTGTTCTTTTTTTTGAAGAATATCCTCATGGCATACAGCATGTTTAATATCTAGACTGCCACACGGGTGACGGAGAGATGAACATATGGATATTTATTAAGTTGTCAACAATAAGCGTGCAATGGACAAAAGATACCAATTTCGATACCTACCCTGTTTGTGTGCTCACTCTGGAGCATAGAACTTCCGCGGATACCAAAATAGCACAAGTTTCGCAGGTAAGCATTCGTTCGATAGATAGACGGATTAACGAGTTAAAACTTTCAGTGTATTTTCAATAAAGTTATTCCAGCCGTTATTAATGCTTAAAAGCAGTTTATTTCTGCAGTGAGGAATAGGATATACATCAACCTTTACTAATGTAAGTACTAAAATATTTAGCACTAAAAGTTAGTTTAGTGGATAGATAATGTTCATTAAATGTGATAGTGGTAAAACGGTCATAATCAGAGTATAAAGCTGTTATTAGTAGATATTTATTATTTAATTATGATATAAATGCTATTATAATGAGATATATAAAAGAAATATCTGTAAATGTAGTCTAGTCTAGTAGACTTTATTAAATAAATATTAATTTTATACCATACTTGACAAAGATAATTATGAAGTTATTGAGCGCAGATCTAAAAAAAGCCCTATTGATAAAAAATTAAAATCTCATCTAATTGATTAATTAGACAACTATGATTATGAGTATGAAGATATTGATGAGAGCAAGGAAGAATAACTAATGGAAAGTAAATACAATAAGTTTAGGCCACCTAAGAATAGATGGCATTGGTTTTGGTTGTTTATCAAAATTGCCATAGTCTTGACATTGTTAATTGGTGTCTATGGTATCTATGGTATTTATTTATATCAGAAAATTAGTGATCGTCTTGATGGTAAAGTTTGGGATCTGCCGGCAGCTGTTTATGGGCGAATGGTTAATCTTGAACCGGAGATGAATTACAGTAAAAAAGAAATAATTCGATTATTAGATGGCATGCAATATCGCCAGGTAAATAAAATTACTTCACCCGGTGAGTATATTGTTAAAGATAATACGATAGAGATGTTACGCCGCCTATTTCCCTTTCCTGATCAAAAAGAAGAACAGATTTTAGCTAAACTAAGTTTTGAACAAACTCGGCTTACTAATATTACTAATATGAAAAATGGGCGTTCATTTGGTTTTTTCCGACTTGATCCTAAACTTATCACTATGATGCAATCAGCTAACAATGAACAACGCTTAGTCTTGCGAAGAAAAGATTTTTCTGACTCTTTAGTCAAAATATTACTTGAAACTGAAGACCGATATTTTTATGGGCATGACGGCGTAAGTATTTATTCTATTGGACGTGCGTTTATTGCTAATTTAATGGCTGGTAAGACCGTTCAGGGTGGTAGTACGCTAACTCAACAATTAGTTAAAAACTTATTTTTAACTAATGAACGAACGTTAATACGTAAAGCTAATGAAGCTTATATGGCGATTTTAATGGATTTTCGGTATAGCAAAGAACGTATTCTTGAACTTTATCTAAATGAAGTTTATTTAGGACAAAGTGGTGATGATCAAATTCGGGGTTTTCCCCTTGCTAGTCTCTATTATTTTGGTCGACCAATCGATGAGCTGAGTATTGATCAAGAAGCATTATTAGTTGGTATGGTTAAGGGAGCATCATTATATAACCCATGGCGTAATCCTAAATTGGCCATTGAACGTCGAAATTTAGTGTTAAAGCTGTTGGAAACGCGAGAAATTATCGATCAAAAAATGTATAATATATTGAGTGCTCGTCCTTTAGGCGTTAAACCCAGAAGTGGTGTTTTGACACCCCAGCCTGCCTTTATGCAGTTTGTTCGGCAAGAATTAGTTGAAAAATTTGGCGATAGAGTAAATAACCTGTCTGGCGCTAAGATATTTACTACCCTAGATCCAGTTTCGCAGCAAGCAGCTGAAAATGCCATTGAAGAAGGAATAGCTGATTTACGTAAAACACATAAGTTGCCTGATCTTGAAGGCGCAATAGTGGTTGTTGACCGTATTAATGGTGAAGTTCGCGCTATGGTCGGTGGTTCACAACCACAATATTCTGGCTTTAACCGAGCGTTAAATGCTCGCCGCTCAATTGGTTCACTGGCTAAGCCATCAACTTATCTTACTGCATTAAGTGAACCGGATCGTTTTCGTTTAAATACTTGGGTACCTGATGAGCCAATTAGCGTTAAATTTGATAACCAAATATGGGAACCAAGAAATTATGACCGCCGTTTTCGGGGGCAGATTATGTTGATTGATGGCTTAGCTAGTTCGTTAAATATTCCGACGGTAAATATTGGGTTGACTGTTGGCTTGGATCAGGTTAGTAAAGTATTAATACGCCTTGGTATGCCAAGTGATGCTATTGAGAAAGTGCCAGCAATGTTATTAGGTGCGTTAAACTTAACACCAATAGAAATAGCACAAATATTTCAAACAATTAGTGGTGGTGGCAATCGCGCCTCATTATCGGCATTGCGTTCTGTGATTGATAGTGATGGCAATGAGCTTTATCAAAGTTATCCATCTGCAGAGCGAGCAGTATCTCCGCAGGCAGCTTATCTAACACTTTATGGCATGCAACAAGTGGTTGAGCGTGGAACATCTCGTTCATTAATGAATAAGTTTGCTCAATATCATTTAGCCGGTAAGACCGGAACAACAAATGATCTACGCGATAGTTGGTTTGCCGGTATTGATGGTAAAGAAGTGGCGATTGCTTGGGCTGGTCGTGATAATAATGGTCCGACAAATCTTACTGGTGCAAGTGGTGCACTACATCTATATCATCGTTATTTAGAAAATCAGACTCCATTAGCATTGGATAATCGCCCACCAGAAGGAATTATGGAAATGCGAGTGAATACTGATGGCAGTTTTAACTGCGTAGGTGGTGGATATCGTATCCTGCCAATATGGACAGAGGATCCTCAAGCATTATGTCAAATAGGGATACAATCATTGAACCCGAACTTGAATTTAAATGACCAGCAAAGCAAAAATAATGATGTACCTGCTTGGGTAAAAGAGATGTTTGGACACTAATAAAAATCAGTAAAACTGCACACCTATGCTAAAAAACTGGCGCCAATTTTTTATGCTTAAATAAATGAAATGATGGTTTTTTGCAGTAGCTCATTTTCTATGCCCACATTAAATAGATTGATAATGACATTCATTTGAGGATGCATCGGTAGGCTAGTTGGTGTCTCTATAGCAAGTATCTGTATACAAACGAAACGATCGAATTCATATTTTTTAGTGGCTAAACGTTTTCGCAGACCAAAAATGCGTCTATAAATTATTTGCTATTGTCTGTGTAAGTACCTAATGGATAGCTATAGAAAACATGCTTGGTTAAGATTACGTAAAAACGTTGAGCACATTGACCGCAGTCTTTGGGTTGTAAAGACGAATAAAAACCCATTGAGTGGCGTGATATCTATGCCTACGAAAAGATAACGTTATGAAATTTGTTTAGTATTTGCGAAGATATTTCATATCTACATGCAGATCTAGGTTCGTAGCTTTTTTTCTTCCTCATTTTACGTAAATTCTCCATCTATTCGTGTGTCTAAACAGCGAATCATGCCAGATCGAGATATAAATTGGGCTTCAGGAATTCGCGTACGACTGGACTGCTATCAGAGATGATCCTCGACAGGAAAATGAGTACGCCTTCCTGAGCGTGGCGATAGAGCGTCGTCGGAAAATGATGGAGAATATAGCTGTGATCATCAACATTATCTAGTTTTTTCCATTTATTAATGGTAAAGTTTTGATATTCCATAATGCTTAGCCAAAGTATTAGCAGGTTCTTTTTTTTGCTGATCTGAAGAGGAGCACTAATTTTAGATGTTTTAGTTTCCTGACGATGGAGCCTAATTACTAGAATATTTTCTTTAACTATATCCCTCAGTAGTCATCTTACTATGAATATAGTTGTGCGACGAGGGTATATAATGATTCCAAGACCAAACACTTATTAAAAGCATTTTCTGCTGCTTTAATGGTGCGATCAATATCTTCATAACTATGCGCAATGGACATGAAACCGGCTTTAAATGCAGAAGGTGCTAAATAAACACTTTCATCTAACATTAAATTGAAGAATTGCTTAAATTTCTTAATATCACATCAATGAGATCTTGATAGGACTTAACTTCTCCTACATCGGTAAAAATAGACCAAACATACCACCCACATGATTAATAATGAACGGAATACCAGCTTATTACGCTTTTTTTTGTAAGTCTTTAACCAGTCGTATCATTAATTCTGCTAAGTGTTTATGGGTATTGGGTTTAGCGAGTCAAATTAAGCAAGCAAGGCCTTCTGGCATCGCTAAGTGGTTGCCTGATAATGTATCTGCTTGATAAATTGCCCCTATTGGAGCGAGTTTTTCCATCACTTCGCGGCGTCCATCAAATGCGCCAACAGACATACCAGCGCCAATTATTTTTCCTAAATAGGTCAAATCAGGTTTAACTTGATAATGTGATTGTGCCCCACCTAAGGCAACCTAAAAGCCTGTCATGACTTCGTCGATAATCAGTATAGTACCACAAATTGATCGCATAATATACGAAGTCCAGGTAGGAATTCAGCCTCAGGTAGAATACAATTCATATTGCCTGCTACTGGGGCTCTACAATAATAGCAGCGATTTCTTGTGGATATTTGGTAAAAGTAAGTTGAACTGAATTTAAATCATTAAATTTACAGGTAAGTGTATGTTTACAATATCAGCAGGGACGCCAGAAGAATTATGTTGACCAATGATTAAAGCGCCTGAGCCTGCTTTCACTAATAAGCAATCAGCATGTCCATGATAACAGCCTTCAAATTTGATAATTTTATTACGCTCTGTATAGCCTCTCGAGCCAGAGAGGTATAGCAGTCATTGTAGCTTCTGTGCCTGAGTTTACCATACGAATTATTTCGATTGATGGAATAAGTTAAGTAATAATTTCTGTCATTTCTATTTCAATGGCGGTCTTGGTACTAAAACTCAGGTCATTTTTCTGCCGCTTGAATAACCGCCTACTGAATTACAGGGTGATTATGACATAAAATCATCGGTCCTCAAGAACTGATATAATCTATATATGCTTTGTCATCAGGATAATAAATGTAAGCACCGTTAGCACACTGAATAAATAATGGACAGCCGCCAACACCATTAAATGCTCGAACCGGTGAATTGACACCAGCAGGAATAAATTTTTTAGCTTTGAGGTAAAAGTATTTCAGATTGACTCATTAAATAACTCTAACTATTTATTCAACAGAAATTTTGTCTATATCTTAAAGCAGGATTGACAGTAAACCAAATAGAAAAATTAAGGAAAATTTCTTTAAAATTAGTTAATTTAGCTTGGATCTTGAATCAATTGGCCGGTTGTTAGATAATTAGTCCTTATCCACTGAAGTGTTAATATTTCCTGTATCTATTGATTGCCATGTCGGCCTGGAGTTAGAAATGAGTAATGATAGTGCATTGCCTATACAGTTTACTGATGCTGCAGCAAATAAAGTTAAAAGATTAATTGCGGATGAAGAAAATAAAAATTTGCGTTTACGCATCTATGTTACTGGGGGAGGCTGTAGTGGTTTTCAATATGCCTTCACCTTTGATGATAAGATGAATGAAGGTGATTTAACAATTGAAAAAAAAAACGTTGAACTAATTGTTGATCCTATGAGTTTACAGTATCTGGTTGGTGGTTGTGTTGATTACATTGAAGGATTAGAAGGGTCACGGTTTGTAGTAAGTAATCCAAATGCGAAAACAACTTGTGGTTGTGGTTCTTCATTTAGTATTGAATCGGTTAATTTATTAAGTGTAATTAATAACCATTACTATGAGGCGCTATTTTAGCTTACCGAGTTATTAATACCTCATTTGCAGCTTTAGGAGCTCGAGTTAGCTAAATTGGCTAGCATTGTTTGCACCATTAGGCTTGATTGACGAGCTGCGACAGGTAAAAATTCCTCAAAAGAAAGATGAGATTCTTTATCAGCAACATCAGAAATTGCACGTACAATAACGAATGGAATACCAAATTGATGGCATACATGAGCAATTGCGGAGCCTTCCATTTCAACAGCAATAGCAGTAGGGAAAGTTTGGCGAATATAGGTTAGCTCTTTAGCTCCATTAATAAAGCTATCACCGCTACAAATTAAACCACGAACAGCATGTAAATCTAATTTTTCAATACATTTTTTTGTCAGTTCTATTAATTTTTTATCTGCTTTAAATGTAGCTGGACATTGTGCCATTTGGCCTGGTTGGTAACCAAAGGCCGTGATATTGACATCATGATAGCAAACTTCAGTTGAAACTACGATATCGCCAACCTGTAAAGTAGGTATTAATCCACCTGCGGAACCAGTGTTAATAATAAATTTAGGCGAAAAATGCTCTATTAG
Source organism: Arsenophonus sp. NEOnobi-MAG3 (assembly GCA_052171895.1). GTDB lineage: Bacteria > Pseudomonadota > Gammaproteobacteria > Enterobacterales > Enterobacteriaceae > Arsenophonus. Next base: position 100,367 of record JBQMRN010000001.1, on the reverse strand, counting down.
TAATGTTGTTCCCAGTGCCGCAGAAACTTTACCAATGCCTGATTTTAATAATGCGATATCAAGATCATCAAATTTTCCGCAGTAAATTTCGCAGCCACCCAGTGATAATGCCAACTTGGCATCGATTTGCTTACGCAATAATGCCACTTCTTGCTCCATTGCACCTATTATCGCAATTTTCATTATGTCATCTCATAGTTGATTAATTAGATATATTGTTAGATCCGTGCTATTGTAACATTGAAAATAAAAAAAAGTTAACTCTGTCAATTACCTGAGGATATTTCAGCATTTGGACTGGGGAAATATTCAAGATTGATTTTAGCCATAATGTTAAATTTTCTTCGTAAGTAGACTGATAAAATATTAATGAAAATAACGAGGAACAACTTAATTTTCAATTTGAAAGTAATGGAAGTGGTATTATTATTGCTGCTGTAATGTAATAGGCTGATTACAATAGAAGATTCAAGTCTTTCGTTGTCTATGATCGCTTTAATGCGTTTGAAAGCTTAATTGAAATAGCAGATTTAATGCATGATAGTATGGAGAGGGGAGGCAACCAACTTTTGGCTATTTTGTTGAAGCTGGCATTAAGATCTTCTTTTCACCGTTATTTTACTTTGAATTTGTTTCTATAAAAGTAAAGGTTACAGATTAATGCCAAATTAATTTCATACAGTTTAAAAATGAACCTAATAAGGATTAGGTTTTTACAAATGGGGCAAAGATCTTTGTTAATTTGAAGGTAATGCAAATTGACTTAGAATAGTCAATCAATTATTAAAATTGAACCTCACTTATGCCAAATGAGTTATTAGCAAATCTAGTGTATGGTGACGGTCAGATTCAGCAAGCATCAGAGTGGAGCTTGACCCTCAATACATCATATTTACTAATAACTCCACAGATTTACATAAGCTAATTTTTGATATTGAAAGATTATTCAGGAAGATGAATAATTAACTTTAATAGGTTAGAATATTTGCAGTAAATTTAAGGTTTAGGATTTACTATATTCTTCTCATTTTATATTCATGATTTCTTAAACTTAAATTTTCAGCTTTAGCATTAAAATAAATTATAGGTTTGTAATAGGCATGGTAGTTTTCTCTCTGGGAAAAGCGGAATTGCCGTAGTTTCTTTTTTTGTTATAGTTGAAGTGCAAGGACTGAATATTACGTTTATAAAACTGGATCCTTATATTAATGTTGATCCATGTATGATGATGAGCTAAATCTAATATAAAAAAGTTTTTGTTACCAAAATGGTGAAGAAACTGATCTTGATCTGGGTCATTATGACGGTTTTTAGTACTAAAATGAGATGCTATAATAAGTTCATAACTGCTGGCATATACTTTGAAGTATTACCTAAAGAACGTCGTGGTAATTATTTTTGCGGAAACCATTCAAGTTATTTTTTCATATTTACTGATGAGATCAAAAACTGGATTATTCGTAGTAGAGAAGGCTAGGATATTGTTTTAGTTTAATCGGGTTATTCGGGTTAATGAATAGGCAAAATTTTTGCTTTTTGTAATATACCAGGAAAAAGCATTTTTTCATTAGATGAAATTAATTTAAATAAAAAATTCCTGCATTATTTGAAATCTCAGCAGTTATATGATTATCTTTTTAAGAAATTTAAACTTGCATGTCAGCAGCTGATTTGTCTTAATCGGAAGAGGTTATTGATGTGTAAGCTAATCCAGTAGGTAATGTACCTATTGCCATAGTAGGTAAATATATAGAGTTACCTGATCCTTATAAATCGATTATTGAAGCATTAAAATATGGTGGTTTAAAAAACCTTTAACCATAAATATTAAATTGATTGATATCTGAAGATATCGAAGCGTGTGGTATACTGGGGTCATAAAAGAATTTGATCCTAAGAAGTTATGGTTATTTTTGGTATATTGGATTTTTAGATACTGTTTTCTATCCAGGTGATTCATTTTATGAATGAGTTTAACAAGAGCAGATGATATATCATGAAAAAATCTACCCTACAGGTAGTAGGGTATTTGCAAAACAAGATATTATCTATAATCCTTTGTATGAACTGATCCGTAATAGTAATAAATAGTGCCAGGCAGCTGATAGCAGCACTGTTGAGGCTGAGCTAGAAGCTCTATTGCTGCGGTAATATGTGAACGTCGCCTTGTCGAGGCGTTTGGCGTCCATGGCGTTGTCGATAACGGTTATTTAGCACAGCAAACTATATAAACTGGTATTGATGATGTTGAGATTTAGGTGCTTAAGATCAGGGAGCAGGGAGTATTGCAGCTGCAACGGAATATGCTTCAATAGCTAGTTGCTACCAGCCTTAGCTGAAGCGTGCAAAAGCATCAAAGCGTTGCCACCACATGCTATGGGGTCTGTATACCTGTTAGGAAAATCTACTAGTGATTTTCACAAAACTCTGTGGGGGCCTATTTTCTTAATGAAAATAGTACATGGTTTCTCTATAAGATTATCATTAGCAGACTGAAAGAGCAATGGGTTGAAAAGATCACAGGCAATGTAGTGATTTATATGATTTAAGCTATACGCACTACATTTATTTTTAGGTAGATGGTATGGTATAGACAGTTCTTGTCAGGAAAGGTGATCGCTTTTCCTGCTGCTCTCATTATCGGTATTACTGAGTACTGACATAAGTAGCTAGTTGCGCTTGAAGATGCTTAAACTGTCTGTCTCCCATAGCAAGCTTCGCAGAGACAGTGCTTTTTTGAGAATGCAGTGGCAAAGATATTCCCGGAGACACGCACGTAGCAACGATGCTGCTTGGTAAACAAAATACCTAATTTGCTAGCTTTACTCCTAAATAGTATACAACTGAAGTTAAGGCTGAGCGGGTGGTAGCCCCTCTACCCTAGCAGAGAATCGTGAAGCTGCTAACAATGCCCTTGATGTTTTTTTGTCAAGGTTTGTATCTCGGCAGCGAAGAAGAAGCTGAAAAAATTGAGAAGAACTGCTTGTATTCTACAAGTTCCCCTTAGCGCACTGGGAGGTCAATAAGAACGACGAATTCGATTGAATTAGGTTTTTTGATAGTCAGGCTAACGACGAAGCTGATACACGAAAAACTGTGGTTAGAGAAAAACAACCCTTTCAATGCTATTTAAACTGCTCTTATCTGCTCAGAAAAGCTGGAATTGGCTAAGGGAATTTTAGCCTTGTGACCCACATTTGTGGTAACAATATCTAATTTAAGAATGGAGAAAAGATTTGCGAAGTATTAGAGGGGCGGATGCGCGTATCCTGATTCGTAATACACCAAATTTGCTAATAAATCCTGAAAAGATATAGGCTAATGCTATTAATTTGTTACTATTAGTTGAAATTTAACTTTTACTGAGGGAAATTTAATGTCCAAAATCGTTAAAGTCATCGGGCGTGAAATCATTGACTCCCGTGGTAATCCAACTGTTGAAGCAGAGGTTCATTTAAAAGGGAGATTTATTGGTTTAGCAGCGGCACCATCTGGTGCATCAACTGGTTCACGAGAAGCATTGGAACTACGTGATGGTGATAAAGATCGGTTTTTAGGTAAAGGCGTTTTAAAGGCAATTACAGCAGTGAATGGCCCAATTGCTAATGCATTGATCGATCAAGATGCCAAAAATCAAGCTAATATCGATAAAATTATGATTGAATTAGACGCTACAGAAAATAAATCTAAATTCGGTGCTAATGCGATTTTGGCCGTTTCATTGGCCAATGCAAAAGCGGCTTCGGCTTCAAAAGGCATGCCTTTATATGAACATATTGCTGAATTGAATGGTACACCTGGAAAATTTTCTATGCCTTTACCAATGATGAATATCATCAATGGTGGCGAACATGCAGATAATAATCTTGATATTCAAGAATTTATGATACAGCCAGTAGGCGCAAAAAGCTTGAAAGAAGCAGTTCGTATGGGATCAGAAATTTTTCATCACTTGGGAAAAGTGTTAAAAGCTAAAGGGATGAATACGGCGGTGGGAGATGAAGGTGGTTATGCACCAAATTTAGAATCTAATGTTGCAGCTTTATCTGTAATTAAATCTGCTGTTGAAGCAGCAGGCTATGTGTTAGGTAAAGATATTACCTTAGCAATGGATTGTGCCGCCTCAGAATTCTACAACCTGGAAACGGGTAATTATGAGCTAAAAGGTGAAGGTAAAGCTTTTACTTCACAAGAATTTACCCATTATTTAGAAGAATTAACCAAACAATATCCTATCATCTCTATTGAAGATGGTCTCAATGAGTCAGATTGGGATGGCTTTGCCTATCAAACTAAAGTGTTAGGCGACAAAATTCAGTTAGTAGGTGATGATTTATTTATTACTAATAGCAAGATTTTGCAAGAAGGTATTAAAAAAGGTATTGCTAATTCTATTTTGATTAAATTTAACCAGATTGGTACCTTAACTGAAACTTTTTCGGCAATTAAGATGGCTAAAGATGTTGGCTACACTACGATTATCTCACATCGCTCAGGTGAAACTGAAGACGTTACAATTGCAGATTTGGCGGTAGGAACAGCAGCTGGCCAAATCAAAACAGGTTCAATGAGCCGTTCTGATCGGGTAGCTAAATATAATCAGTTAATCCGTATTGAAGAAATATTAGGTAAAAAAGCTCCTTTTAATGCTATAAAAGAAGTTAAAGGCCAAGCTTAAATTTAAATTTATTGATTAATCATATATTAAAGGAGAGACTTAATATTATTTCGCTTTTTTATTAAAATCCTTTTATTTTGTTTATGTTTTTTTGCTTAATAAGATTAAAAGCTTATTGATGTTATTAATTTATTTATCAAGGTAAGGTTATACATACATCTGTACCGGCTAAAAATTAGCAATCCTAAATTGAGTTAGGCTGATTTTTGATCTATGAGTTTTTAGAGATGGTGTACCCTCTCTTGCTTATTGATTTTATAAATGATTTCAACAATATAGAGATGATATACCATGAAAATCTACCCTACAGGTATGTGTGAAACAAGATATTAGCTATCCGTGTCTTCAACCACCTTATCTTGAGGTGTGCAAAATGGTCGAAGAGTTGCTATTATCCCTGCCATATCTATGAGGTCAATATCTCCCCCCCCATCAGCGGTGATTTTACGAAGTTCTTGGGAAGCGCGCTTCTCAGTGAGAGCACATGATCTTTCTTTTTCTAATACACAAGTACTATCAGCAAATTAAAACAGCAATGGCTTGAAGAACACAGGCAATGTACTGCCTACCTGATTTAAGCGATACGCACTACATTTATTTCTAGGCTGATGGTATATAGAGTCATATCAGCTAAGATGATCTCGCCTTTTCTTACTTGGCATTATCGCCGTTACTAAGGATTGACGTAAAAGGAGCTCGTTGCGATCGAAGATTATTATTAAGAGTTAGAAGCGAACTTGACTGAATTTCTCAATGTCCTGTATGAACGCGTGCCATAACCGTATCTCTCCCAGGTTAGTTACTGGAAAGATATAACTGTCCTTAATTTTTTGGAATGAAATGACAAAGATATTCCCGGATATGCAGCGACATTAGCTGTTTGCTACACATAACAGCTAATGGTGCTGGATTCACTCCTAAAAAAGGGCACGTAATCTGAAAGTTAAGGTTTGAGCTGCGGCTAGAAGGTCTGGGTAGCAGAGAGAGCAGCGATGCTGCTAATAAGGCTATTTATGTTTTGTTGGAAAGGTTTTCATTGAAGTATCCTACAGCGATAAAGAAGCTGGAGAAAGATGCAGAAGAATTGGTGGCATTTACACCCCTTTTCCTCATCTCAGAGTACTGTGGCATATTTTGAGAGAAGTTTATTGGCAAGTTTAAGCTGACTATGGTGTAAATAAGTTAGATTAGCATCTGGGTTGATTAGATGCTTAAGTTTTAATGTTAGCTTGACGCAAAAGCTGTAGAATATTAGATTATTTGCAGCAAGGCGGCAATGTTGCTGTGCATCGTCATCAAGAGTGATGTCATCATTTATGATAAATTTATCGGCAAAAAGATTAAGCTTACCAATATTTATCAGATTATTAATGGGCAAAGAAATTTTTTATAGTCAGTCAAATTAATACTGCTACCTATTGTTGTGATGAATTTTAAACTTTCAGCTATTATAACGTTTTTCCCGCTGGGATTTCCAGTTTATTGCGATAAGTGACAGACTTTTAAGATTATCTATTATACTCTTTTTCTAACTAATTCCATTAGGAATGGGAATCGTTTCTTTTAATGCCAATAATACATTCTAGATTAGTGTGCTTATTGAGCTATGTTGGCAAAGGTTTGTTGTTTTTCTTGCAGATAAATTTATAGCCACGTTTGTATTTCAATTATTCTTATTTCAAATAATCTTTTCTAGACCAGATAATTTAGTAAATAAACGACATTAGATTAAGAATCTACTCAGCCATTCTTTTAATCGGCTGATATAATTGGTCACATTTTTGAATGTGAAACTTCTTACCAATAACTTTTTGATTATCTAATCTTATTAGCCGATGGTGACTAATTTTATACTCGCTGGCAAAGGTTTCATACACCTTTATTTAGCTTTATTCAACCAAAGGATGGACTCTTTGTCGATGATCAGCTCAAAAAAATTGCTAATACACGCTGTATTAAATTCTTCAACAATCTCATCGCTCACATGACCCTATTGATCTCAGGCGATGGAAGACTTGTGCGATTCATTCTTTCCTTATATCTCCTACTTTCACGCGTTTTCTAGCTTTTCTATGCAGGATATAATTCTTATTTTTAAAGGATTTATGGAGAAAAATTTTTAATTTCAACAATAGCATTTAGTGCATTTATGTTGGCTGTTTCCAATGAAGCAAGGAGGCAGGAACTTATCACCCCTCTGATTAGAATAGGATCTCCATTATTTGAATAATGCTTTACCTTATTTTTAAATGTGAATTATTAGTAAATCTGGTGTATGAAGGTCAGACTACGCTCTGTTTTGATGCTTCGTGAATCTATTCTCCATCATAAAATTAGACGTTTAAGGTTACCAGCTCAAATCCATTAGCTGCTTCTAGCTTTTCCTAGCAGATTCTAGGAGCTTAAATATAGCATGAAAGGATTGTCTTTCTTAAAACCACAGGTTCTTCGTGCTTCGACTTTGTGTATCCTTTCATTTCGTAAAAGGCAATTAAATCGATGAGAGATGGATTTGTCGTTCTTATTGACGCATCCAGTGCGAGGTTTGTGACGGGAGGAAAGTCGTAGAATGCCAGCAGTTATTCTCGATCTTTTCCAGGTTCTTTATTGCTGCATGGGAGATACTTAGCTGAAAACCTTGCCAATAAAATATCAAGGGCTTTATTAGTGCCATTGCGGTTCTTTGTGTGCTAGCCAGAGACCTCGCGCAGATCAATCTTAACTTTCTGTTGCATGCCATTTTTGGAGTGAAAAGGCAGCACATTAGCTGTTTTATATACCAAATAGCGTTAGTGCTGCATTTTTGGAATATCTTTGCCATTGCATTTTAAAACCAGGGAACTTTCTCTCTTTCCGTACCATGCCTGGGAGATACGGTTAAGCTACGTGCTCGCAGGCCATTAAGAAGTTCGGTCAAGTTCGCTTATAACTCTTGATAATCATCTTTGAACGCAACTAGCTTCTTATGTCCATGCTCAGTGATGCAGATAATAAGAGCAGCAAAAATGATTATCTTGCCTGACATGACTCTATATACCATCAGCATAGAAATAAATCTAGTGCGTATCGCTTAATCACGTAGGCAGTAGATTGCCTGTGTTCTTCAAGCCATTGCTGTTTTAGTATACTGATAGGTAACTGACAGATAGGTCATGTGCTTTTCATCGAGAATCGCCCCCCAAAGCTTCGTAAAAATCAGCGGCGTATATGCCTCGCAGATGGGGAATCTATGATAGCAACTCTTCGATGTTTTTGCACGCTTCAGATAACCCACTAGCAACGAGCTGTTGAAAGATATTCCATTACTGCGCGGGCTGTGATCTTAAGAATTTTAATCTCAACATCGTCCATATCCGTCTATATAGTTATAGTTCGCTGTAGCAAATAACCATTACTGACAATGGGGCTCCCCCCGCGGCTACTGTTGATAAGGCGGCGTTCAGCATCTTGTGTTGGGGAGCACATTGGGATTCAATCTCACCTGCCATCAACGGTGAGAGCTCTCAGCTTCCTGGCACCATTACGGATAAATTAATACATGAGATCAGAAATAGTATCTGATTTTATGAATACCTATACCTGTATGGTAGGCTTTTATGGCATATCATCTCTATATTGTTGAAATCATTAATGAAATCAATTAGCAAAGATAGGTTAGCATCTCTGAAACTTTATGCAGTAGAAATGACCATAACTTGCCTGACTGAAGAGTAGCTCGGATTTTAGGTGTTGTAGTTACCTGACGATGAAGAGGCTTATCATCATGATATTTTTTGCTATCAAAGTATATCCATTAGTACCCATCTTGCCATGAATAGGGGTTTACAACGAGGGTCTATATAATAAGCTTGTACCAAGCAAATACTCTCTAACCTTATATCTATAATATTGGAGTATGGACTAATACAATTCGTTAATAACTCAACATTTTATAATGTTTTTATACTAAAAATATAATTTTCTATCAATTGATAATTCGTTGTCATCGTATAAATTAGCCAGCGAATATAGCGACTTAACAGAGTTGAAAGTAGGAAAATAAAATAGCGATTAATACAATACATTGATACAATTTAACTCTCTATATGCAAGTTCTAAACGCTCAATCATAGAAGTCTGACCTGCACGAAGCCAAACACGAGGGTCATAATATTTTTTGTTAGGTTTATCTTGACCTTCTGGATTACCAAGTTGACTTTGTAAATAATCTTTATTTTTATTATAATAATTTAAAATACCTTGCCAGGTAGCCCACTGGGCGTCAGTATCAATATTCATTTTTACTACACCATAACTGACTGCTTCTTTAATCTCCTCAGCAGTAGAGCCTGAACCTCCATGGAAAACAAAATTTAGATTATTTGCCGCTGGCAAATTAAATTTCTGCGCAACGTACTCTTGTGAGTTCTTAAGAATTTTTGGTGTTAATTGAACATTTCCTGGCTTATACACACCGTGTACATTACCGAAAGATGCCGCAATAGTGAATCGATGACTAATTTTACTTAATTGCTCATAGGCATAAGCGACATCTTTAGGTTGTGTATAAAGTGATGAACTATCTAAGCAAGTATTATCGATACCATCTTCTTCACCACCAGTGCAACCTAACTCAATTTCTAATGTCATCCCTATTTTGCTCATCCGTTGCAAATATTGAGAGCAAATTTCAATATTTTCTGCTAATGGTTCTTCAGATAAATCGATCATATGGGATGAAAAAAGTGGCTTACTGGTGGTTTTATAATATTTTTCACCTGCATCTAGTAAACCATCAATCCAAGGTAGTAGTTTATGTGCACAATGATCTGTATGTAAGATTACAGCAACACCGTAATATTTTGCCATTTGATGCACATGATGAGCACCTGATATTGTCCCTAAAATCGCAGCTTGCGGGCCTTTTGTTTTTAGACCTTTACCGGCAATAAACGCAGCACCACCGTTAGAAAATTGGATAATTACCGGAGAACGAACTTTAGCAGCGGTTTCCAAAACAGCATTAATTGAATCTGTACCGACACAATTGACTGCCGGCAATGCAAATTTATGTTCTTTTGCAACAGTAAAAACTTTTTGCAGATCATCACCGGTAATAACACCTGCTTTTACAAAATCCTTAGACATGAGATAAAGCCCTTTTATTTTGGACAGGTAAATACTACTACCTGTCATTTTTCAGAAAAATTACTATTTTGCTCGTTCTTCTAATACGAGAATTGCAGGTAATTTTTTACCTTCCACAAATTTAAGAAAAGCACCACCTCCAGTAGAAATATAAGAGATTTTATCTGCAATACCAAACAGATCGATTGCTGCTAACGTATCACCACCACCAGCAATAGAAAAAGCGTCACTTTTTGCAATTGCTTCTGCAATTACTGCGGTGCTATGACGAAAATTTGGAAATTCGAAAACCCCAACCGGGCCATTCCATAAAATTGTTTTTGCTTTTTTAATAATATCGGCCAAACATTTAGCAGTTTCATCACCTAAGTCTAAAATCTGTTCCTCATCTTTAACATCATTGACAGATTTCATTACTGCTTCTGCTGTGTCAGAAAATTCGGTCGCCACACGAACGTCAGTTGGTATAGGAATATCATAAGTCAATAATAATTTTTTTGCTTCTTGGATCAAGTGATCTTCATATAAAGAGCGGCCGACTTTATGTCCGTGAGCAGCAATAAAAGTATTGGCAATACCCCCCCCAACAATAATTTGATCAGCAATTTTTGCTAAAGAATTTAAGATAGTTAATTTAGTCGAAACTTTTGAACCACCAACAATGGCAATCATTGGACGGGGAGGCTCTTTTAATGCTTTACCTAATGCGTTCAATTCAGCAGATAACAGTAGCCCTGCGCATGCTATAGGTGCAAATTTTGCTACACCATGGGTTGATGCCTGAGCACGGTGCGCGGTACCAAATGCATCCATTACATAGATATCACAAAGTGCAGCATATTGCTTAGATAAGGTTTCATCATTTTTTTTTTCACCCCTATTGAAGCGTACATTCTCAAGAACCACTAGCTCGCCATTAGCAACTTCAACTCCATTTAAATAATCTTTTATCAAAAAAATAGAGCAGTTGAACTTATCTTCTAAATAGTCTACAAGAGGTTTCAATGAAAATTCCTCATTATATTCACCTTCAATTGGGCGACCTAAATGAGACGTTACCATTACCTTTGCGCCTTGTTTTAAAGCGATTTCAATTGTTGGTAAAGAAGCACAGATCCGTGCATCAGAAGTAACTTTGCCATCTTTGATAGGAACGTTTAGGTCACTCCGGATAAATATCTTTTTACCTGCCAGATCTAAATCGGTTATCTTAATTATAGACATGGTGAATCCTGTCATTGATTCTCTAAATTATTAATCTTCTGCTGGTTATATAAAAGAATATGCTCATATACTGCTTGTCAATATATAGATTTGTTAAAACCAGTAGCAGCCATTGATAATATCGTATCAAGCATACGATTGGCAAAACCCCATTCATTATCACACCAAACTAAAATTTTAATCAAGTGTTGTCCACTAACTCTGGTTTGCGTACCATCTACAATACCACTATGTGGGTCATGATTAAAATCGGTTGATACTAACGGCAATTCAGTATAATCAACTATACCACGAAATGAACCCTTTGCTGCCTGTTTTAATACCTGATTGACTTTCGTCACTGTTACTTTAGATTTTACAGTTACACTGAGATCAATTGCCGTTACATTGATAGTTGGTACCCGAACCGATATTGCTTCAAAATGATCTTTAAATTTGGGAAATATTCGTGTGATTCCAGCAGCTAATTTGGTATCAACAGGAATAATAGATTGACTAGCAGCACGTGTTCGCCGTAAGTCTGCGTGATAAGCATCAATAACCGGCTGATCATTCATTGAGGCATGAATCGTTGTCACTGTACCAGACTCAATATCCAAAGCATCATCTAATATTTTTATCACAGGAATAATGCAATTTGTGGTACATGAGGCGTTTGACACCAATCGATCGCTACTTTTTAAACTGGTTTCATTAACACCATACACAATAGTTGCATCAAGATCAGTACTCCCAGGATGAGAAAATAGAACCTTTTTTGCACCACTGGATAAATGCGCATAACCATCGGCCTTTGAGCCATAAACACCGGTACAGTCGAGTACTACATCAATATCCAGTGCTCGCCATGCTAATTTTTCAATCTTAGATTGATGAAAAAGATGTATACTGTCATTGCCTACCACTAACAAATCGTTATTCAGCCGAACATCCCAGGCAAATCGACCATGACTAGAATCATATTTCAATAAATGAGCTATTCCTTCCGAAGTAGCAATTTCATTAATCGCAACAACAGTAATTTGAGCTCGCTGATCTGATTCATAAAGCGCTCTTAATATACTACGCCCTATTCGTCCAAAACCATTAATTGCTACTCTAACTACCATACTATTCCTTCAATAATAATAACTAATTTATTAACGCTAAGAATACTGATAATTACAGCTTTTGTACTTAGGATTTTTGTTATTAATCATAAAAAGTGTGCTTTTGATCAATAAATCTATCAATTTTATAAAAAAGAAATGTTTTAGCTTAATTTGACTTGGTATGAGATATCGAAAAGAAGAGCGCCGTAATTATAGCAGGATTATATTTGCTGAAATAAAATAGCGTATCTAATCATATAAAGCTGATATACGCTCACATCATTTTCGTCAATTAAGGCAATAAAGATTTAGCTTTTGCAATCACATTTTCTATGCTAAAACCAAATATTTTAAATAAAACTTCTGCCGGTGCTGATTCACCAAAAGTATGCATACCAACAACTGCACCGCTTGTACCAACATATTTGTACCAATAATCTGCAATGCCAGCTTCAATAGCAAGTCGTGCAGTAACTGAAGCTGGTAATACAGATTCACGATAAGCGGCGTCTTGTTTATCAAAAGTATCCGTTGATGGCATAGAAACAACTCGTATTTTATAGCCTTCGGCAGTTAACTTTTCGTAAGCCTTAACTGCTAAACCAACTTCAGATCCAGTTGCAATTAAAATAAGTTTGGGAGTTTTTTCACTATCTTTTAAAACATAAGCCCCTTTAATGATGTTAGCTAACTGTTTAGTATCTCGTGGCTGCTGATCAAGATTTTGACGAGAAAAAATCAACGCACTTGGCCCCTGGTTACGCTCAATCGCATATTGCCAGGCAATGGCTGATTCAACTTGATCACAAGGGCGCCAAATACTCATATTAGGTATCATACGCAAACTAGCTAATTGTTCAACGGGTTGATGGGTTGGGCCATCCTCACCAAGACCGATAGAATCATGAGTATAGATAAAAATACTTCTAATCTTCATTAATGCAGCCATTCGTACTGCATTACTAGCATACTCAAGAAACATTAAAAAGGTTGCACCATAAGGTATAAAACCACCATGCAATGCGATACCATTCATAATAGCCGACATACCAAATTCACGTACACCATAGTGAATATAATTACCTGCTGGACAATTTTTTATTGAGTTAGAAGCTGACCACATAGTTAAATTACTGGGTGCTAAATCAGCGGAGCCACCTAAAAGTTCAGGTAATTCCTTACCGAAAACTTCTAAGGTATTTTGTGAGGCTTTACGGGTGGCAATATTGACAGGGTTGCTTTGCAATTCAATGATAAAATCATTCGCTACAGCTTGCCAATTAGTCGGTAATTTACCTTTTGTACGACGGATAAACTCATCCGCAAGTTTTGGGAAAGTCTGTTGATATTCTGTAAATTTTTTACACCAGGCAGCTTCTTTTTTCTTACCTATTTCACGAGCATCCCAGGCTTGATAAATATCAGATGGTATTTCGAAAGGTGGATATGACCAATTTAGTGCAGTCCGGATTTCCGCAATCTCACTTTCACTTAATGGTGAACCATGGGCTTCTTCGGAACCAGCCTTATGTGGCGAACCATAACCAATTATTGTTTTACAAATTAATAAAGAGGGTTTATCAGTAACTTTACGGGCTTGCTCTATTGCTGCTTTTATTTGTTCAGAGTCATGTCCATCAATATCCTTGATAACATGCCAATGATAAGCAGTGAAACGTTCGGCAGTATTATCGCTAAACCAACCTTCTACCTCACCATCAATTGAAATGCCATTATCATCATAGAAGGCAATCAGTTTACCTAATTTCAATGTTCCAGCCAGTGAACAAGCTTCATGTGAAATGCCTTCCATCATGCAACCATCACCCATAAATACATAGGTATAATGATCAACAATAGTATGCTCTTGACGATTAAATTGCGCCGCTAACGTTCGTTCAGCAATAGCAAACCCTACTGCATTTGCGATTCCTTGTCCAAGTGGGCCAGTCGTGGTTTCAACACCTGGTGTATAACCATATTCGGGATGTCCAGGTGTTTTGGAATGAAGTTGGCGAAAATTTTTTAATTCTTTGATCGGTAAATCATAACCGCTAAGATGTAGCAAGCTATAAAGTAGCATAGAGCTATGACCATTAGATAATACAAAACGGTCACGATCTACCCAGTTAGGATCAGCTGGATTATGATCTAAATAGTCACGCCAGAATACTTCAGCAATATCAGCCATTCCCATTGGCGCACCTGGATGTCCTGACTTTGCTTTCTGTACCGCATCCATACTGAGGAAACGGATAGCATTAGCAAGGATTTTACGAGTGATCATTGTTTACTATATGAACGCATCCCTGTTTACAAGACATCCGAAGTTTAGACATTGACGTGGCGGCAAGTTCCAGCTTTATATCCGGCCTTGTTGTAGCCGTTTTTGCAGAGGCCTCTATGTGTAATCTACTGACTTGCACACCTCTATTATTGCTCCTAACAAGCTTTAAACTCAAGAAATAATCCAAGTTTAGCAAGTCCAGATCTTACCTATCAGTGTCATTACTACTATTGCCTATGTAACCTTTTAGCATTCACCCTTAATATTTAAAAGAGTTAATGTTTATCAACGTATATTATCTAAAACTCTCTGACGCTGACATGTTTTTTTGTCGTAGCTCTAATCATGGGCCACTAAAGCCTATATTGTAAGAGCTATCTTGTTAGCGATTCCAATCACCGCTATGCTGGACGGCCGCTTATTTATAATGGCTCTGTAAAACCCTACTTTAGATGATTTTTTTGCAAGCAGTCTTGCGCCTCCCCAGATGTTGGCATGAATAAACAACGTTAGCAGATGAGTATCAGCACGTTTGCTGATACCCAGTAAGCCGGACCTTCCTGCTAGTGCTAGTTTGTTTTTGAACTAGCCAGATATAGGCAGAGAACTCTAGCCATGATCGGAACGGATTAGCATTCCCAATTATGGTAACTTTGGCAGTAAAAATAAGTGTCTTAATAGCGGTGTGGATTTGCATAATTTGCTGATATCCATTATTCTGTTTTACCCAGCTAGCAGCAGCCAGCTGTTCTTCTATGGCAACTATTTGAGTATCAAGGTCACCGAGTCCTCGATACTGCTCTTTAATCTGGTAAATCAGGAATGGCGCCAGGGTTTCCTTAAAGCAATTAAGTACTTCTGAGCTACTCTTGTTTAATGACGCAAGCCCCCACTTATCTAGCGTTTCGCCAAAATCTAATAATAATCTATGTAGCCCGTTGATCTTGGTCATACTAAATTTCACTAGCTGTCGCCGCATCTTATGTAAAGATAGTACAGCTTGTTGCTTTTCGTTTTTGATAGAAACCGCTTTACTTGGTTGTTGAACAACCATCCAGATAGCGCGAGTATCCATAACGTTATTTTTCCCATCAGGAACATTTTGACGAATTTATCTTGAAGTAATTGAACTTTATGCTCCAGTTTTTCCAGTTCATGAGCCCAATACTGATAACCCTCAGAGGCTTCTATGCTAATAAGATAAAGTTTATGATTAGTAAAATATTCTAATAAAGGTTTTCGCTTAACTTGTTTATCGATAATTTTACTTGTATGCTCATTAATGAGCTGGACCTGCATCAGATGTTTTTCAATATCAAAATCAACAGGGGTATATTTTATATTGTGGAGATCCTCCAGTTATCAGGAAGCTTTATGCATTCCGTATTTGGCATCATGATGCCGAAAGTCTGCGGGAAATTCACAGTTTCCCTGCTTTGAACCCTTCGCTGTGATTAAATAGTTGAGATGTCCTGTTTATTACTTTATCCATATCGAATAAATAGCAAATTTTATACT
Organism: Arsenophonus sp. NEOnobi-MAG3; assembly: GCA_052171895.1. Taxonomy (GTDB): domain Bacteria; phylum Pseudomonadota; class Gammaproteobacteria; order Enterobacterales; family Enterobacteriaceae; genus Arsenophonus. The sequence continues at coordinate 84,442 of JBQMRN010000001.1, read as the reverse complement.
GATTTTCTTAAGGTTGCTTTGCCATCTTAACAGTTAGAATCTAATCTAGGATCTTATCTTCTTTAAGAAATCAGCGATAACAAAAATTTAATCAAAAGAAAAAGAATTAAAAATAAGTGAATAAAATAATAATAACAACACTACTTTGTGTAGTATAGCGAAAATCAAAATACGAACCAAAATTCTTTCTAAGCAAAAAGGCTGTGATATTGGTATGATTTTCTGGAAAAAGAATGTTTTTTATCTAAAAATATAAAAACCCTGAGGGCTTATGCTTAGGGTTTTATAATATTGGCGGTGCGGACGGGACTTGAACCCGCGACCCCCGGCGTGACAGGCCGGTATTCTAACCAACTGAACTACCGCACCACGGTATAATCGATTTTAAAATGGCTATGATATTACGAATCAGGGATCTATACGTCAATATTTTTTAGAAAATATTAGTATTTACACACTTTTCACATAAAAGCGTAATAATAATTAATGTTTAATCTAATTATTTTCGCTATCACATGAACGCCAAAGAGAAATCTTTCCACTTTTCTTTTCAATTAGATCTAATTTTGCTTCATGGGCAGTAATTTCTTCCTGATTAGCATAAATTATGGCTAATGCCATTGTCTTTCGTTCTATTTGTTTAAAATCATCTGTATAGACTTCACTACTAGCATCTGAATTAACTAAAAAAGGTAAAGAGCTTTGTCCTCCCGTCATTGCCATATAGACTTCGGCTAAAATCTCAGAATCGAGTAATGCGCCATGTAATGTACGCTTTGAATTATCGATGTGATAGCGATTACATAAAGCATCAAGATTATTCCGTTTTCCAGGAAATAGTTTTTTGGCCAGTACCAAGCTATCACTAATTTGACAAAAGTTTGCTGTTAGTGGAATATCTCTATTTAACTTAGAAAACTCATAATCCATAAATCCAATATCAAAAGGGGCATTATGAATAACTAACTCAGCACCGCGAATGAAATCTAAAAATTCATCTGCTATTTCAGAAAAAGTTGGTTTATTTTGTAAAAACTCATCACTAATTCCATGAATTTCGAAAGCTTTAGGATCAACTAATCGTGCTGGTTTTATATAAACATGGAAATGACGACCAGTTAATCGGCGATTAATTACTTCTACCGCCCCAATTTCAATAATATTATGTCCTTCATAATGAATCCCTAGGTTATTCATACCAGTCGTTTCCGTATCAAGAACAATTTGTCGTGTAATCACTGTGCTCATATTACCTTTTATATCAGACTTAGAGTAATAAATTATGAATAAAATAAGTTTATTAGAAATGACTAAACAGGTAAAAATTTTTACTGATGGTTCTTGTTTAGGAAATCCAGGTGCAGGCGGTTATGGCATTATACTACGTTATCATAAACATGAAAAAATATTAAGTAAAGGGTATTTTCGTACCACCAATAATCGTATGGAGTTAATGGGTCCAATTATTGGCTTGGAAACGCTTAAACAACCTTGCCAGGTTATTCTAACGACTGATAGTCAATATGTATTTCATGGGATCACTCAATGGATACACAACTGGAAAAATTGTCAATGGCGACGCACAAATAAATCGCTTGTTTTGAATATTGATTTATGGCAACGATTAGATGCTACAATTTCTCGGCATCAAATAGAATGGCACTGGGTAAAAGGCCATGCAGGAAATCCAGAAAATGAGCAATGCGATGAATTAGCAAGAAATGCGGCAAATTCACCAACAGAAGAGGATAGCGGTTACCAAAGAGAGTAAAATTAATGACGTTAACGCCAACACTTAACAACCCTCCAATGTATTACTTATTTTCATGCGGGTTCGCATAAATTTTATTGGTGTTGGCGTAAACGGTAACGTTCTTTTACGGGCAATGATAAGGTTGATACAACCAGCAATTTGCAGATTTCTATTGATAAAATGATCAGGAGTTATCCAAGGTATAACTTGAAAAGTTTGTTCCTGCAGTACTTCGTAATTCAATAAGCTCAACCAATCAAGTTGACGCCAGGTTGAAAACATATGATTACAATAGGGTTGCCGATTACATAAAAGAGGAATATATTTTCCTATCCCTAACAAACTAAAGGGATTAAAATTAGATAAAATTAGCCAACCATCATCAACCAAAACCCTATCTGCTTCACGCAATAACCAATGTGGATTACTACTGTAAGATAGTTGTTGTATCAAAAGACAGGCATCGATCGATTTGTCCTCGAAAGGCATTTCATTAGGATTACCTAATAATTGACAGTTACTTCCAGATATATTCATGCTAAATTGATGAGTAATCAACGATGCTTGAGTATCAATCTGTAAACTCAATTGACTAATTTTTAGTAAATGGAAACCAAATATTTTTGGCCACCATGGTTGTAGCTGCTTGTTCAATGCAATACAATAATAATTTCCCCATGGAATATCTTCCCATGAGTCGGGTATTTTAGACTGTTGAGCAATACGAGCTGACTTCATTGTAATATCCTTCTAATCCTTTAGCTATGAGGTATTATTATATTATGAAGCTTATCAGAATTTCTTCCTTAGTTGATAATTATATATGGTTATTAATCTATCAAGGTAACTGTATTATTGTTGATCCTGGTATTGCTAAGCCAGTACAGCAATTTTTACAACAAAAAGCCATAAAACCGGTTGCTATTTTACTCACTCACCATCATCATGATCACGTAGATGGCGTCAAAGAATTACAAAAATATTATCCTGAATTAATTGTTTATGGCCCATTGGAAACCAGTGATAAAGGAACAACATGTGTAATAAAAGGTGGAGATCAGCTAAATTTTTCTGGCTTCTCATGGAAAATTTTTTCCGTACCAGGACATACATTAGGACATGTTGCTTACTATCAAAAACCATATCTATTTTGTGGTGATACCCTGTTTTCTGGGGGCTGTGGACGTATTTTTGAAGGAACAACTGAACAAATGTATCACTCAATTGAAACGCTTAAAGCTTTACCTGATGAGACGCTAGTCTGTTGTGCACATGAGTACACAGTTGCAAATATGGTATTTGCCAGTTATTTGTTACCTAATGATGATCTGATAAAAGCTTATACTTTAGCCGTGAATGAAAAACGAGCCAAAAAACAATCTACTCTTCCATCACAACTTAAAGTTGAAAAAAAGATCAATATCTTTTTAAGATCTGATGATCCTTTTTTACAAAAAGTATTGGGATTTTCTCCTGTTACTTGTTCCAGTTGTAATGTATTTGCTAAAATTCGCAATTTAAAAGATTGCTTTTAAATTACTGTTTGTCATTACCTAATGTAATCAGTATCACTATCACTTTATTAAACAATTGAATAAATAATAACTTAGAATAAGTTAGATTAATAAAAACAAAAGCAATATATTCGCCTTTGTTTTACTTGTTGGCTGCCAAATGACACCCAATAAGCAATCACTAGATCCCTCTTCAGGCAATCAATATATTGAAACCACCGCTTGGAAATTAATTTATTTTATAGAAAATTATTTGTGTGGGGGGTATATTAGTAATGAGCTAAAATAGATATTTCTGATAATAGCAGAATCAAAAATTAAATCTTATTTAGCTAAATAAAGCTATTTGAGGAATCTGATATTATGCGAAGAGGCTTACTCTACTAGATTTTTAAAAAATTGATCAAAGTAATCTGCCAATGGAGTTTACGTTGGTTACTTTTGTTGAAAGTGCTTTTTAATCCATAAGCGCCCTCACAGACGTAAGAAACAGGTTTATGGCAGATTATTCCATTGAGTGGCAATCACATGGATTAAAAAAATAAATAGGTTAATGAATCCAGAGATGTCGCTGCCTCAACTACCGCAGCTCTAAATTTACTTGAACGATTAAATAACTTATTCGATGGTGAATAAGTCTTTAACACTTTTTGCTTATAATTGTGGTGAAGGTTTATGTACTTAATGCCATTAAGAAAAATAAAGACCTTAGATTACCTACTAATTTATTACTCATTATCAGTACCAAAATAAATAATGAATTATGTATCATAATTGAATTATGCTTATTTTTAGTGTATATGGCTTTTGAGATGCTGGCGAATCCATGTGTATCCTACTGATTGATTTCGTGAATGATTTCAACAACAGAGAGATGATATGCCATGAAAAGTCTACCCTACAAATATTCGCAAAACCAGATATTACCTGTGATCCATTGCATGAACTCATCTGTAATGGTGCCAGCCAGCTAATAGGCACCGTCGTTGAGGCTAAGCTTGAATCCATCTGCTATAACATGCTGAATATACTACCTTGTCGACACGCATCCATGCCGTCGACTATAACGGGTTATTTGCTACAGCAAATAATACAGACTGCTATTGACGATGTTAAGATTAAAGTGCCTAAGGTAAAAGGGATTGTAGCGGCAACTAAATATACTTTAACAACTTATTTCTAGCGTCTTATCTGAAGCATGCAAAAACTTCGAAAAGTTTAAATTCGATGTTTTTTGTACAAGGGTCAAAGCAGGTCTAATCTCCTCTTTAGCCGGTTCCAGCTTTTCTGAGCAGAGTGTAGCAGCTTAAATAGCATTGAAAGGCTTTTTTTCAAATTATAGTTCTTTACGCGTCGGCTCTTCGTAGCCTCTGTATCGCAAAGCCAATTTAATCGGATTCGTTGTTCTTATTGACGCCAAGTGCGCTGACAGGAAGTCGTAGAATGCCAGCAGTTCTTCGCGATCTTTTTCTGGCTTCTTGATTACCACAGGATACTTTGCTGAAAACCTTACCAAGAAAACATCAATGGCTTTATTAGCAGCATCGAGGCTCTTTCTCCTAGCTAGGATCTCCCTCAGCTTACTATTAACTTTTGGTTTCGTGCCTTTGTGGAGTGAAGCCAGCACATAGCTGTTTTGTATACTCAACAGCGCGTTGGTGCTGTGTGTCTTGGAATATTTTATCATTGCATTCCAAAAACCAAGGACACTATGTCCCCCCTGTAGCAAGCCTGGAATATACGGGCTAAGCCAGCTGGTTGCAGGTTATTGAGAAAGTTCAGCTAAGTTTGCTTCTAACTTTGGATAAGCATCTTTGCTCGTAACTAGATCCTTACGTCTATGTTTAGCGACGCCGATAATAAGCAGTAGGCAAATGGGATCATATTTCCTGATAGGAGTGTATATGCCATTGGCCAAGAAATAAATATAGCGAGTATCGCTTAAATCACGCAGTCACCCAATTTCCTGTGTTCTTGAAATTTATTGCTCTTTCAATCTGCTAATGGTATTCTACTGGTAGAGAGAAGAGCATGTGTTTTTTTACCAAGAAACTGGCGGGTGTGGTATGCCTTTATGAAAATCACCGGTGCAGGATGGATAACAGGGTAGCAAGCCATGATAGCAACTCTTTGCTGCTTTTTATACGTTTAGATAAGGCAGTATAGCAACGAGCTGTTAAAGCGTATTCTATTCTTGAGGCGATCTCTAATCTTAGAGATCTTAATCTCAACATCGCCAACAATACCAGTTTGTATTATTCGCTCTGGCAATAACCATTACTGACAACAGTATGATATGTCTATTGACAAAGCAGCGTTTAGCATGTTAAAAGAAGATGGCTTTAAGTTTAGTCTCAACGGCGCTGGCTATCAGCTGCAAAAAATCATTACTTATGAGTTTATGTAAAGGATTTTAGAGGTAATATTTAGTTTTGCGAATACTTTGTAGGGTAGACTTTTTTATGGTATATAGTCTCTATATTGTTGAAACTATTAATGAAATTAATAAGAAGTATACGAATACGGCAGCATCTCACAAAAACCATATATAGTAGAAATGAGTATAACTCTATGCTAAATTAGCATTTATTTCAATTATTTTATTTAAAAAGAATTATTTTAATAATTGCTTCTTTAGCAATATTCGGTACCGATTTTTGTTTGATTAATGATCTTGCTTTCCAAAGTTGCTTATGCGGCGGCGCGCCCTTGCCAAAATTAGCGTTGAAATAGCAAATAAATTGAAATTTAAAGTGCAATTTTTGCTGATTGGCTCATTTATCCTCCATATTTATGGTATTTATCATAGTGCTGTGCTATTAAGCTTTTTCAAAGATACACTCGTTACACTGATCATAGGAATGATTTAGATCGTATGTTTCTCAATTACCTACTACCTACTACTTACTACTTATTTATTAAAAATAATATATCAATCAAATAGCATTGATAGCTAATATCATCATAAGCGAAGATCGCGAAGATAATATTTAAAATAGAAGTTTTTAATCAGCATTTCTATTTTTTACTTTTCTGATTAAAACTGTTTGATACTAAACTTGACAGAAATGGGATTATCATCAAAAGATTGCGTTTTAATTACTTCTCTGAATAGAGAAGTCTCAAATTACGATAAAAAATATAATCTAATGGATAATCAAAAATTATAGTACGGCTCATCAGTATTAAAATTGACTTCTTTCATTTGTAAACTGCATGTGAAATGTTTAAATGCATTTATATCTTGTCGACTCCATGTATTAAAATTACCAGCAAAAACCACTGGCCCTTGATATCTTTTAATATGCTCTCCTATGGTAGGTAACTGTCGACTATAAATATCCACCCCAAAACTAAAATTAACTGTATGAATATTAATAATCATTAAATTTCTGGTATTATATAATGGATAAACGGTAATTAATGCTGATTTCGGTAAACAAAGTAACGCCTCTTTTTCTCGTAATGGATAACAATAAATTGGATGAGATCTTGCTAACCTCATTACCTCAGAAGCGTGTTGAGGGAAAATAATTGCTGCCACCTGTTCAGCAACTAAATATTGAGATAGAACAAAATTAATAAGTTTAGGTGAATTTTGAGCTTCTTGTAGTAAAATTAAATGCTTATTGATGATTAATTTATTTAAAATTAAATGCCAATTTTGATGTTGTTGCTTATAAATATTTCATGAAAGAATGCTTAATGCATTTCTATTCTAAGAATAGATGTATCCCCTATAGGTAAATTATAATTAAGCGTATATTCAGATATAGAAATATATGCTTTTCCGTCTGGCCAGCAATATAACGCACTGAATATTTTTTTACCACCTTAAATAGCCTTTAAAAATTGAAAATTTATTAATGTATCTAATACAAAGATAATAGATAAAACTCATCATTTAGAATTATAGTTGCATCTTAATGTGATTTATTAGCAAATCTAGTGTATGGCGGTTAGGCTATTGTTCCAGTATGATGCCTTGTGAATCTATTTTCCATCATTAAATTGTACCTTATTTATCACCAGTGTGGTCAGGTCAGTAGGTCAATTTTTTAGCCGGTTCCATCTTTTCTGAATAGATGGGGAACAGCTTAAATAGCATTGAAAAGATTATTTTTCGAACTACAGTTCTTCATTCATCGGCTTTGTAGCCTCAGTGTTGGAAAATGTCGATTTAATTGGATTCGTTATTCTTATTGACGCTCAGTGCGCTGATTGAGAGTCCTCTAGAATGTTATCAGTTTTTCTCAATCTTTCTCCAGATTCTTCATTGCTGCAGGAGATACTTCTCTCAAATTTTATTAATAAAAGATCAGGAGCTTTATTAGCGGCATTGCGGCTCTCTGCTGGCCAGACCTTTCTTTCCCCTTTTCTCTTCTGCAGCTCAGCCTTAACTTTCGGTTGCATGCTTTTGGGAGTAAAGCCAGTACATTACATGTTTTTGTACCCAACAGCGTTAGTACTGCATGTCCGAGGAATCTTTGCGATTGCATGCTAAAAACCAATGGAACTGTTTCCAGTAGCAAGCATGGGAGACACGGTTAAAACAAGTGGCTCTATATGGCCATTGAGAAGTTGGCCCAAGTTCCCTTCTGACTCTCGACAAGTATCTTCGACCGAAACTATCTCTTTACTTCCATGCTTAGTGACGCTACTACTAAGCAGTAGGCAAAGGCGATCTTATCTTGCCTGACATAACGATATATAGCATCGCTTAAGAAATAAATATAGCGCGTATCGCTTAAATCACCTAGGGAGCATTGTCTGTGATCTTCAAGCTATTGCTGTTTCAGTTTATTGATGGGTACTACTGCCAGAGAGACCATGTTCTTTCTCACCAAAAGAAGCCCACCCCAAGAGAGCTTTATAAAAATTACTGGTGGTTGTAAATATACCTAGTAGGTATAAGCTCATAAGAGCAACTCTTCGATGTTTTTTTACACGCTTTAGATAAGGCTCTGTTACCAATGAGCTGTTGAAGTATATTCCGTTACTGCTGAGATCATCTCCCTAACATTAGGCACTTTAATTTCAAGATACCCAATACCCGTCTGTATAGTTCGCTCTGGTAAATAACCGTTACGGATGACGCCATTAACGCCTATTAACAATCTGGTGTTCAACATGTTATCAAAGCATGGCTTCAACCTCTCCAGGCTCAACGGCGGTCGGTAGCTATCAGCTGCCTGGAAAACCATTAGAAATAACTTCATGGAAGGGACTAGAGGTAATATCTGGTTTTGCGGATATCTATAGGCTAGACTTTTCACGGCATATCATCTATCTGTTGTTGAAATCATTCACGAAATTAATCAGAAGGATAAGGTATTTATCCAAGAAACTCCCATACATTAGAAATGAGCATAACTAATAGCCGACCTTTTTCAATGAATTAATTGGCATCTAATATCATTACAGTTCAATATAAACACTGGCTCATTTCCGGTTATGGTGACATGATGTTTTCTCCTTTTCATATTTATGAAACCAAATCTTGGATCCTTAGCGATAAGGGTGGAAAGATACTGTGCAAGTTAATGGCGATATTAGTGAGGTGCTAGTAAAGTTTGATCATGTAGCAACCCAGGCGTATTCTTATTACGGTGCATTGTCATTTATTAGAACATGAAGATACAGGTATGATGGTGGGTTCAGTTTTTTTCTGTTAGCTAACATATTAGCTATTTTATTTATGTTATTTGTTAAAATTAAATTAATAGCATTTAATCTCGTCTTTATTTTATTTATATTAAATATACAGTTTTTACTTCCATTAATATGAATGTCTAAATTTTATGAAAAAAATTGTAAAAGTCATGATCTCAGAAGCGGATGTTAAACAACGTATTGATGAGATGGCAAAAGAGATTGTTAAACATTATAAATCATTGCAAGATGAGTTAGTTTTAGTTGGCCTTTTGAAAGGCTCTTTTATTTTTATGGCTGATTTATGTCGTAATATTGATATCCCCCATGAAGTCGATTTTATGATGGTATCAAGTTATAGAAACGGGATGACTTCAGGTCGCGATGTGAAAATTATTAAGGATCTGGATGAAGATATTTTCGGCAAGCATGTTCTGATTGTTGAAGATATTATTGATTCTGGTAATACACTTAAAAAAGTCCGTGAAATTTTAAAATTACGTGGTCCTAAATCTGTCGCTATTTGTACGTTATTAGATAAACCGTCCAGACGTGAAGTAGAGGTTCCTGTTGAATGGATTGGTTATGCTATTCAAGATAAATTTGTTGTTGGTTATGGTATCGACTATGCACAGCAATATCGCCATTTACCTTATATCGGGTATGTTATTTTACTAGATGATTAAGCGGTAGTATTATTTTTTGAGGTACTTATTTTTGTTAGTTTAATTTAGCAATAGCTTGTTAATAAGTGATTTAAAGCTGTTCACGGCTATTAGCAATAAGATTAAGATCATTGAATCCACCCTAGATACTTAGGTATGAATAATAGCATTTTTTCTGCGTAGCCAGGCAGATTCTATTATTGTAAAATAACCAAGATTATAAACTTGCTCAATGAGATTGAATTCACATAAACAATTTGCCCGTGCTTATGGAGCTAAGCTAGTTCAGATAAAATTGAGCTACGTTTAATAACATATCATGCACATGCAAGTAGCCTGTTATTAATTATAGCCTGTTCAGTATATTATCAAATAATAGCTTTAATATCATTACAAGCATAGTGAGCATAAATGATAATGTATTCAATTTTTTAGTACATTAATTAGACCATACATAGATAATTTAAATCAGTATCTATCATTAAATTAGCGACATTAGGATAGATAAATAGATTACCTTTCGCTGCTTTAATTAATTTTTCCAGAACACTGCTGTTGAAAACCTTATCTACAGAAACTGTATATTTTGAAAATTTGCTAATTCTTTAAAAATGAGTTATTAGCAAATCTGGTGTATGCTAATCAGGCTATGTTCCATTATGATGCTTCGTAAATCTCTTCTTCATCCTTAAATTGAACGTTGTTTATCCCCAAGAGGGTCAAACAGGTCAAAATTCTTTTAGCCGCTTCCTTCTTTTCTGAGTAGACGAGAGTACCTTCAAATAGCATTGAAAGGGTTGTTTTTTACTACACTTCTTTGCGCGTCGGCTTTGTAGCCTTACTGTTGCAAAATCCGATTGTTGAATCGGCTTCATTGTTCTTATTGATGCCAAGTATTCTAACGGGAAGTCGTGAATGCTAGCAGTTTTTCTCGATCTTTCTTCAGCTTCTTCATTGCTTCAGAATACTTCCCTGAAAACCTTCCTAACAAAACATTAAGGGCTTTTTATTAGCAGACATCCCAGCTCTCTGCTAGCTAAACCTTCCGCAGTTAGCCTTAACTTTCTGTTTCATGGTTTTGTGGAGTGAAGCCAGCACATTAGCTGTTTTTTTGTATCCAAAATAGCCTTGGTGCTATGCTTCATATCTGGAAATATTTTTGTGCCATTGCATTCTAAAAACTAATGGCATTATCTTCAGTAGTAAGCCTTTGAGATAAGGTTAAGTCAGGCTTACTCGTAGGGAATTTAAAAATTCGGCCCAATTCGTTTCTGACTTTTGATAAGCATCTTTAAGGGCAATAAGCTTTTTCTTACGTCCATGCTCAGTGAGGCTGGTAATGACTACCAGGGAAAGGTGATCATCTTGTGTGACAGGAATGTATATGCCATCGGCTAGGGCTAAAGAAATAAATGTAGTGCATATCACTTAAATCACGTGGGTAGCATTCTCTCTGCTTTTCAAGCCATTGCTGTTTCACTCTGCTGATGGTACTGGCAGAGAGAGACTATGTGCTTTCCCACCGAAAGCACCCCCATCCGAGCTTCGTGAAAATTACCAGTGAATATGCTGTCTCCGCGGCTATATTTATTGGTAGCAACTATTAGATGCTTTTTGTACGTTTCAGATAAGGCGCTAGCAACGAGTTATTAAAGCATATTCCAGTTGTTGTTGCGATCATTGATCTTAGGCACTTTAATTTCAACATCATCAATATTAGTCTATATCCTTTCACTGTGGAAATAATCGTTATGGACGATGGCATGAATGATGCCAGTAGATAAGGTAGCATTCATCATGTTGTTCGCAGCATGGAGGATTCTAGCCCCATCATCAACGGCGGGGGTGGCTATGAGCTGCCTGGCAGCATTACGGATGACTTCATGGAATGGACCACAGGTAATATCTGGTTTCCCGGATATATTAGGGTAGACTTTTCATAATATATCATTTCTATATTGTTGAAATAATTTATAAAATCAATCATCAGGATACGATGCCATCTTCAAAATTGTATATATTACAAATGAAGATAACTTAAAAAAATGGATTTTTGTTAGTGATTCTGACCACTGTAGATTGTTTTTAAACACTTGTTTGATTTTTTTCATCATAAATTACGTGGATTAAATTTATGTTTAACTGCGATAATAATCGCAAATAAGATCAATTTATTTTTAATATTTAGTAGCTATTAGCTATAGTTTATTTAAAAAAAGATTACTAATGGTGTGATTTATTATCATATGTGGAATAAAAATAGATAAGAAAGGTTTTTTATGACTTATGCTTTAGAGCTTCTCCAGCTTAGAAAAACCTATCCTGGTGGTGTGAAAGCATTAACCGGTATTGATTTACAGGTTGAGGTAGGTGATTTTTATGCCTTATTAGGGCCTAATGGTGCAGGTAAATCAACGACAATTGGTATTATTACTTCATTGGTCAATAAAACGAGCGGTAAAGTGAAAGTGTTTGCTTATGATCTTGATAAAGACGTGCTAAATATTAAGCGTCAATTAGGACTAGTGCCACAGGAATTTAATTTTAATCCGTTTGAAACGGTATTACAGATACTGCTGAATCAAGCAGGTTATTACGGGGTTCCGCGTTCATTAGCTTTGTCTAGAGCAGAAATTTATCTTTCTCAATTGGCTTTGTGGAATAAACGTAATGAGCCTGCACGAGATCTTTCTGGTGGCATGAAACGTCGTTTAATGATTGCTCGCGCATTAATACATCAGCCAAAGTTATTAATTTTAGATGAACCAACAGCAGGGGTCGATATTGAACTGCGCCGTTCGATGTGGAGTTTTTTAAAAACTTTAAACGCGCAAGGCACCACCATTATTTTAACAACCCATTATCTGGAAGAAGCGGAAATATTATGTCGTAATATTGGGATTATTCAATATGGAGAATTGATTGAGAATACCAGTATGAAAAAGCTACTTAATCAGTTGGAATCAGAGACGTTTATTTTTGATCTGGCGCCAAAGAAGAGTTCTATTTTTAAGTTAGATGGTTATAAATTTAGGTTGCTAGATACTTCAACGCTAGAAGTTGATGTACTTCGAGATCAAGGGCTGAATGGTTTATTTAGCCAATTCTCTGAGCAAGGAATACAGATAACCAGTATGCGTAATAAGGTAAATCGTTTGGAGGAATTATTTGTTGATTTAATGAATAAACAGCATCCAGCTTTGATAAAGCAAGGGAAAAATAGATGATTAAGTTATACTGGGTGGCAATGAAAACCATATGGATCAAAGAAATAACACGTTTTACGCGTATTTGGATACAAACTTTACTACCGCCAGTGATTACCATGTCACTCTATTTTATTATCTTTGGTAGTTTAATTGGTTCAAGAATTGGCAATATGGATGGTATAAATTACATGCAGTTTATTGTTCCTGGCTTGATTATGATGTCTGTGATCACTAACGCTTATACTAATGTTTGTTCCTCATTTTTTGCTGCAAAATTCCAAAAAAGCATTGAGGAATTACTGGTTGCACCAGTTCCTACTCATATTGTAATCATTGGTTTTGTTGGTGGTGGGGTTGCTAGAGGGGTATTAGTTGGTCTTTTAGTCACTATGGTTTCGCTATTTTTTGTATCATTAGATATTTATTCATGGTGGGTGGTAATTATTACCATATTAATGACAGTCATTTTATTCTCATTAGCTGGATTGGTGAACGCGATATTTGCCAAAACATTTGATAATATTAATATTGTTCCTACATTTGTCTTGACACCATTAACGTATTTAGGTGGTGTTTTTTATTCTTTGTCGCTTTTGCCAGAGTTTTGGGAAAAACTATCTAAGCTTAATCCAATTGTCTACATGATTAGTGGGTTACGTTATGGATTTCTTGGTATTAGCGATGTTAAATTATCTATAACCTTATTAGTATTAGTGATTTTCATTGTTATCTTATATGCCATAACTTGGTACTTAATTGAAAAAGGACAAGGATTAAGGATTTAATCATTAACGTTTAGTGCGATAAATATATAAAGAATTGTCCTATTTTTTAGGTTTATTAGTGCATTATCTTTATGTTGCTCTCATGAATTTTTGCTTTTCTAATAATGTTGTTAGTTTATCTGAAATGGTAAGAGGTTATGATGGCCTCTGGCTTGTCGTGCGGTGCGGAGCCATACCCCACCATGCCTGAATTATTGGTGTTACCATAAAGTCAGGCCATTTTTAGCAACCAGCAACAATCTATCACTCAGCAATTCACCATCTGGAAAGCTTAGCTTAGGAGCAATTTCTGCTAAAGGATAAAGCATAAATTCTCGTTCTTTAATGGCATAATGTGGGATAGTTAAACGAGCTGATTGAATAATCTGTTGGCCGTATAAGATAATATCTAAATCAAGCGTTCTTGGTCCCCAACGATCGGCTTTACGTATTCTACCATGCATTAATTCAATCGATTGGGTATGTTCAAGTAGGGTTTCGGGGAATAAATCAGTATCTAAAGCGATAACAGCATTGAGATAGTCCGGTTGATCTTGTAGTCCCATCGGTTTAGTTTGATAGAAAGAAGAAAGAGCAACTGGTTTTGAATTCGGTAATTGCTGTAATTCTTTAATAGCAAGTTGTACTTGTTGTAAGGGGTTATTTAGATTGCTAGCAATGGCGATATAAATACGTTCCATCTTTAATTTACTCTGTTATTTTTATCGGTTTATGCTTGGTGTGATTCCGACGCCGTGTCCAGCTACGAGAAGGAATCACTATATTGCCTAGCTCAGAGATCATTTCATGCTGTAAGCTATTATTAGCTTGTTGAAATTCAGACCACCACTGAGGCAGTGCTTCTAATTCAGGTTGTGGTTCCACGTTGGCACGTAGCTCTAGGAGATCAAATGCAGCGCGAAACTTTGGATGTTCAACTAGCTTCTCTGCTTTTTTCTCTTGGCGTCGAGGTAGTCGCAATTGTAATTGCCAGATATCACGCATTGTTGAAGTAAGCCGTTTAGGTATAGCGATAGAATGGCATTGTTCATCAAGGATGGTATTCATTGTGATAGCAAAGGCTTCGTAATAGGGTAAGCTACTTTCCTGAGAAAGTCTTTCTGTACTTTCTGCCAATGGATACCATAACATGGTGGCAAATAAGAATGCAGGATTAACGTGTTTATTATTTTTTATTAGATAATCAGTATCTTGCAGCACTTGATTAATGATAAGCTCCATCGGCGAATTATTATTGGCGGTGAAGTTTCGTTCAACTAACGGAAACAATGATTGAAACAGCTTATAACGTCTTAATTGTTGATAGGTTTGATAACCTTGACCTGTCTGAAGTAATTTTAGCGACTCTTCAAATAGACGTGCCGATGGAATCTCTTTTAATAAAAATGCTAGTTGTGGAATAGGATTAGCAGTTTCAGCATCAATTTGCATATTTAATTTGCTAGAAAATCGAATAGCGCGTAGCATCCTAACGGGATCTTCTCGATAACGGGTTTTTGGATCACCAATTAAGCGAATGATGCCATTTTTTAGATCCTCAAATCCACCAACATAATCACGTAGGGTAAAATCGTTAATTCGGTAATATAGGCTATTAATAGTAAAATCGCGTCGAATTGCATCGTCTTCAATTTTACCAAAAATATTATCTCTCACTAAGATACCACTTTGTGCTTGCTGAGCCATATCCTTATTATTAGTATTAGTTTGTTTTTGAAAACCACGAAAAGTAGCAACTTCAATGATTTCATAACCAAACATGATATGCGCTAAACGAAAGCGCCGTCCGACTAAACGACAATTACGAAATAATTTGCGAATTTGTTCAGGTGTTGCATTGGTAGTAACGTCGAAATCTTTAGGTTTTTTACCTAATAGTAAATCTCTGACGCTACCGCCAACCAAATAGGCTTCATAGCCAGCATTATTTAGACGATAAAGTACTTTCAGTGCATTATCACTGATGTCTCTTCGCGAAATAGGATGTTTATCTCGTGGAATTATGGATATTGAAGTATTCATAGCAGAGGAGGAGGCGGGTGTAAGTTTATCTGCTAATTGAGTACTTTTAATAGTTCTTGTACTTCGATATCTTTTTGTTAGTAAAGGTTTTATCTTAGTTTTTGATCTAGTATCAGTTGTAAAACTATCATAAGATTTTTGTTTACTTCTATTATTTTTTTCTTTTCGTATCAATAAATTACGATAGAAATCAGCTACCAATGTAAAAATAATACACCTCCATATCTGATGTGATTTTACTTAAAAATAAATACTAATAATTAATCATATATTATAGAATATTTTTTGAGAATGCCTAAGTAGGATAAAATTGCTAATTAATCATAATTGATAACAATTCTCCTAGCTGCTTGGAATCTATCTATTTGTTAATTTTGTAGAGCTTGTGTGGCTAACTAATTGTTTACTACTAAGTGTTTTACTAATTAATAATAATTATTTGTGATAAAAATTTAGTTCATTAACTAAAATAAGCCTTGGATCGTTCATCGGCAGGGCTTGGGATATGATTTTATTTAAAAAGTTTATTATGAAAACAAGTTAATGTTAAAGATAAATGCAGATAATTAGCTTTTGAAAAATTGGATAAAGATAGAGAAAAATTTGTCTAACAGCAGTAGGTGCAATGAGATCAGCAGAACGAACAATTTTTGTAATACCTTTTTCATGATCATCAATAATGATAAGCAGATTATAAGCAAATAAATTATCTGTTTTGAACAGTAATAAATCTTCTTCTGCCAAAGAAGAAGGCGCTATATCATCAGCTTGATAGTTAGGAAATTAAATCGCCCTTTACTTAAAGATAAAAATCTATTTATTTTTTCTAAAAAGAAAAAATCGGTTAATGGTGGGTCTCTTGTAAGTTAAAACTTTATCTTATAGGATAGTTTTTAACCTAACACTCTAATTTTATAGATATTTTAACCCTAGGTTTTGTTTAGTAATAACCCTTATTTTTCCATTTTATGCATTCTTGTTGATAATAATTCCATTACCTATTTACCTGAAGAGCGTCGGTAAAAAGTAGCCTGTCACAGTAGCACACAGAATATATTTTTACGGATCTGTGCGCAGGAAGCCTTTTATCATTACGTGGAAAATCTTGGTTCCTCATATTTTTTTATTGGCTTTCATCTCCAGCTCTTTATATATCTTCGGCAACAGTGTGTGTTCCTTGTTTAGGATTCGATAAGAAAGCATAGTAACGAAGCATTTTAAAATGCCTGGCCTTGGAATATGCCTGATATAGCGCTAGATCATTTCTTCTTGTCTTTTTTGTCTGTTGCAGGTGTTGTTGAGTGCAGTGGTCGTGATAGTAATGATGTGCAACCCCCATCAGTAATGCCGTAGTTTTTGTTTGGATACAGGAGCACACCTTTAATGTAATGGCTGGCTATTTCACGCTTATGCCATGCCTCTTTCATCTTTTTAGCGAAGTGTACTTTCCAGTAATGTCCATATTACGCCTTCAAGTAACAGTGCACTCTTTTTTGTTGCGGATATCCAAGAGATCAGAAAGATATTGGAATTTATCAGGCTATAGCCTATAGCTTTGACGCAGAAACCCGATAGATAATAGCGCCTCACCAGATTTCTTCGCCTGTTTTTTTGAAGGACAGCTCACTATACAACATGTTTAATATCCAGATAGCCATAGGTGACGAAGACATGAACATGCGGATGTTGATTGAGTTGTCGAGCATAACTCTGCGAGATAAAAAATATAGCAATTTTGATACCCTGTTTTGCGTGCCAATTGCATGATAGCGTGGAGTAAGTAGGGGGAGGTGGCAGCGCAAACAGGGGGTTAAGTTCCAGCCAGTTATTGTTGAAAAAGCCCAAAGAAGATTGGTATACTGAAAGTAATATGTTGCCAATCATAATCGAGCAAAATATGAAGCTGCTATATTAACCACTGCTCTGTGGATTTGAAAGCCCATGGACTGAAGGCTTTTGTGAATTTACAGGTTTGGCAGAAAAAAGGCGCTGGAAACATTCAGGAAAGGCACAGTAGTAGCGCCGGAAACAACAACCACCCCCCCAAATGCCACAAGTGCTACAGGCAAGCACCATCATGTGCTTTACAGATAGACGCATGCAGGAATTGATACTTTCACCTTGTTTTTCAAGGAATTTATTTTAACCCTCATCAATGTTAAAAAGCTGTTTAGTAAAGCGATGGATATTATATTGAAGTAAATTACCCTATTGGTCTCTTTTGCTACTGAAGTAAAAATTGTCATCCTATTCACATTCATCAGGTATGTCAGCCAAGTTATTCGTGTGTTTATCCCATAAAGCAAAAGAAATAGAGATAATCCCCAGTTACGTATAGGTGATGAATTCATTAGCAGGCATATTTTCAGTCATTGCCCCCTTCAGTGTAGTCGTATCCAGGGTCATCAGTTTAGCTGATGTGGCCGTTTCTAAAAAGTACGGATAATTTCTATTATAGACGGATATTACTATGTAATGAGAAAATTGATGGCCAGCGTCTCAGATGCATTCTTTTGTATAGCCTTCTTTTTTAGAAGTTATGAAAAATTTAGAGGGCTATACTATATTTACTTTCAGGTAGAAATGAGATCGTAAAGTATTTCGGATAAATAAACAGTATAACATGGAAAGTTATGAGCAGTCGCTATGATTTTCATGTTTTACGTTTTCAAGAAGACTTGTTCCAAGCTATTTGCATTTCTTCCTGAAGAAAAATCAGGCTATGTTGGCATAGGTTGTTGCTTTGTTTGCAGACCAATTTATAGCTACGTCTCTATTTTAATTGTTGTGGTTTTAAATAATCTTCTCCAGGCAAGATAATTCAGTAAATAAAACAACTATACAGCAGAAATCTATTTAACTATCCTTTTAATTGCCTGATATAACTGTTAACAGTTTGAATATAAAATTCCGTACTAATAACTCTTTTATTATCCAACCTTATTAGTTGATGGTGACTAATTTTATCTTTGCTGGCAAAGGTTTCCTACCATTTACTTCCATCCGATAAAAAGATGGACTCTTTATCGATGATTAGCTCAAGAAAATGGCTAAGACACTCTGTATTAAACTCTTCAAGAATTTTATTGGTTAGATGACCCTGTCAATCTATGGCAATGAAGACAGCGATTCATTCTTCTTTTGTATCTCTTCCTCTCCCGTGTTTTCTAGTTTTTCTATGAGGAATAGAGTTATGCTCATTTCTGTTGTATAGTTTTTTAAAGATGGTTGTGTATCATTCTACTGATTAATTTCATGAATGATTTCAACAACAGAAAGATGATATCCAATGAAAAATCTATCCTATATAGGTATTTGCAAAACCAGATGTTACCTGTAATACCTTGCATGAATTCGTCCGTAATGGCGCTAGGCAGTTGATATCTATTCTGCTGTTGAAGCTGAGTTTAAAGGCCATGCTCCAAAGAACATGCTAAACGCCGCCTTGTAGACTGGGGTGGCTCCATGGCGTTTTGTCTCTAATGGTTATTTGCTACAGCGAACTATACAGGTTGATATAGGCGATTTTGAGATTAAAGTGCCTAATATTAGCTGGATCGGATAGTGGAGACAGAATATGCTTTAATAGCTCGTTGCTCTATCACCGTATATGAAACGTGTAAAAAATTGAAGAGTTGCTACCATGCCTGTAATCTGCAAGAGATAGATCTCTATCGGTGATTTTTACGAAGCCCTCTGGGGGGTGTTCTCCCCCTAGTAATGAAAAGCGCATGGTCTCTCTGCTTTACTATTAGCAGACTAAAACATCAATGGCTTGAAGATCAGAGGCAAATGGTGTTTGCGTGATTTAATTGATACTCGCTTACGTTTATTGCTTTGCCGATGGCATAGATAGTTCTGTTAGGCAAGCGGATCATTGTATTTGCCTGATTCTGGTTATTGGCCTCATTGTGAACATGGACGTAAGGAGTTAGTTTCGGTCTAAGATGCTTATAGAGAGTCAGAATCGACGAACTAGGCTGAACTTATCAATGGCTTGCAAGCGCGTAGCTTAACAGTATCTTCCAGGCTAGCTACTGGAGACAGTGCCATTGGTTTTTGAAATACAATGCCAAAAATATTTTATTCCAGGATATGCAGAACTAACGATGTTGGGTATACAAAACAGCTAACGTGCTTCCTTTACTTCCTAAAAGCATGCAATTGAAAGTTAAGGCTAAGCTGCGGAAGTCTATCTAGCAGAGAGGCGTGATGCTGCTAATAAAGCCCTTGATATTTTGTTGGTAAGGTTTTCAGATAAGTATCCTGAAGCGATGAAGAAGCTGGAAAAAGATTAAAAAACTTTCTAGCATTTTATCATTTCCCGTTCAGAGCAGTTGGCATCAATAAGAATTTACCTCACTATGGTGAGAGCGGTTCAGCTAAGCTACTTCTGGGGATATTTATGATCTGAGTAGTGTTTTATACTCTACGATATGTTAATTTTTGAGGAATAGAATTCATTTAGATGGCTTTGAATAAATCTTCTAATAAAGAGTAAACCGGGTAAATCAGGAAGATAAGACGTAATTTCACCTATTATAGGGCCTGTTTATCTAAAGCGATTTATGGATTTCCCACCTGAAATTAATCATAAGAGAGCAAATGAATTTTTAATGACGACCTAAAAAAGGTTATACAGCAATGCGTCCGAACCTGAACTCTCGGTCCACAATTTTTTCTTGACACGTAAGTGTATTACCCGCCTCTAGTTATGGTTATCAAAGGTTTTGAGCAACCGCGCCAAGCGCACAATCTGATGATGCTGGATATAACTGCACTGAGAGGAGCAAGTCAATGACTAAAAATATCCTTCCTGATAAATTTATCAGCTATATGGAACTAGGGATAATCCTCGTCTCTTTTGCCTTCTGGCGATAAATACAAAGATAACTTGTCTTATAGATCTGACAAATGTGGGGGGGGGACACGGGACAGGATGATGATTTCTATTTTTTTTGCCAAAAGATACTTAGAGGGTAATTTACCTAGATGTTATCCTTCCAGAGAGGAACTAAACTGCTTTTCATCATTAATGATGGCTGAAATAATTTTCTTGAAAAACACGCTGAAAATACCAACTTCTGGATCCGTTTATCTGTCAAGCGAATGCTTGATTGCGGTACTTTATGCCATTGTTGGTATCCGTTGGCGCTACTGCTGTACCTTTCCTGAATGTTCCTAGCGCCGTTTTCTACCAAAGCTGTAACTGAAAAGCCTGTAAGTTTATGTAGTTTTAAAGCTACCTAGCAGGTGTGGTTAGCACAGCAGATTTATATTTTGCTCGATTGCAACTGGCAACAGATTACTTTTATTATGCCTCATCTTTTTTGAGCTTTTCAACAATAAATGGCCGCTATTCAATGCTCTGTTTCGCGCCGCCTCACCGTACCGCGTTATGCTAAACTTGGCATGAAAAAGAGTATCGAAATTGGTATCTTCTGTGCTTTATATACTTATGTCGACAAGTCAATCAACATCTGCATGTTCATGTCTCCGTCTTTCGTAGCGGTCTGAATATTAAATATGCTGTATGGTGTTGAGCTGTTCTTTAAAATAGTCGAAGAAATTTGGCAAGGCTATGTCATACGGCTACTGAGTTATGCCTATGACCTGATAAATCCCAGTAATCTTTCTCTTGTTCTTTAGGGATATCTTCGCTAGGAAGCAGTGACAGTGTTACTTGAAGGCATATTAAGGATGTTACTGGAAAGTGTAGTTCGCTAAAAATGAAAGGGGTGTAGCAATACCGTGAAATATCTATGGCGTTACTAACTACATAAAACTCCACCCGGTATCCGACTTAAAACTGCGAGATACCGAGGAGGGTAATTTTTACATCATTACTCTGATTATCGGACTAAGCAGTACTGGAAGTAGACTTCCTGACGTAGGAAGAAATGATCGAGTGCTATATTAGCCATATATTCAGGCGAGGTATTTTAAGATGGTGCATTACTATGATTTTTTGTCGAATCGTAAACGAGGCATATTATTACCGAAGGTATATAAGGCGCTGGAGATGACGCTGCTCGCGAAAAAACCAAAAAATAGAAGGTTCGTAGTTCTGATAAACGGATTCCTGCGTATAGATCTGTACAAATGCATTTTGTGTGGTGACAGTCTATTTTTATCGACGCTCAGCTTGCTAAACAGGCAAAGGAGTTATTATCAAAAATGCATAAAATAGAAAAACGATGCTTATTAAGCTAAAGCTAAGGTTAATATCTTTAAAATTAATGCATAGGTTAAAAAATACACACTCCGATGAAATTTTCACTTATAATAGAACCGAAACCGATTTTATCTTCTTTTAGTAAAAAGAGATAGCTTTTTGTCTTTAGTTAAAGAGCTATTTAATTTTCTAACCATGAACGAGGAATCCGATTAAATCGGCTTTGCAATACTGAGGCTACAAAGTCGATGTGTGAATAACTGTGGTTTAAGAAAAACAATCTTTCAATGCTATTAAGCTACTACAGAGTCTGCTCAGAAAAGCTGGAA
The DNA here is from genome assembly GCA_052171895.1 of Arsenophonus sp. NEOnobi-MAG3. Classification (GTDB taxonomy): domain Bacteria; phylum Pseudomonadota; class Gammaproteobacteria; order Enterobacterales; family Enterobacteriaceae; genus Arsenophonus. Next base: position 62,338 of record JBQMRN010000001.1, on the reverse strand, counting down.
CTAGCTAATGGTAGTTAACCTGCTTACCCATGATGGTAAGCACTGTGCAATTTAATGAGATAAAATTTCCCCGATACTTCATGACAGGAATAATTCATTTTTAATTTCTTTTTTAAATAACACTACAAACAGGTAAAGCGGCAATACGTTGTTGATCAATGGAGTAATATTTAGCAAGAACCTCAATACCGATGTAAAACCTCCCCATTCTGATAGTGCAGGCATGGTGCGTACAGGTAGAGTCAGAGGTCTGTAAAATAGGTCAAGTATATATAGTATGAGGGGTTACGTGAAGGATTTATGAGCGGCTCTAAACTACACTAATTGGCTTTTGTATCGGGTGATAAATATTACCCTGTATTTTCGCCCATAACTCTACTTTTCATTAGTTTTACTTGCATCAGTAGACGATATTTAGCTAAGAAATAAGTATTTTAGTTGCTATGTTCTAGAAAACGTTTCTGGCGGCATAGCCTTTTTCGAAAAGCATATTATCAACAATAGAGAAGCTGAATTTTTCCAGGCATCAACAAATTTTCAACCTGATTCCAGTCGTAAAAACTGACCATCAGACTATTAGTTTCAATACGAAAAACATTTGCTGACAAGATGGAGGAAATAGGTATTTATCATTTTTATTATTTTTAATTGAGCGCTATCAGTGATCAGTATAGTCTGTAAATAAGGGAGATCGGTTAAAGTGCGATGTGAAAGTAGCTTAGTTTATTGTTTTATCATCGCCCAGGCCTTGGATGGCAGAGAAATCAGCCGTTTCGTTGCCTGCAGCCTACTGAAGCCATCCAGAACTGGTAATAATTTATTATAAGGGATTCTTCAGGAAAACCTAGTCAGGTTTTAAATTGTATAAAATCCATAAGAAAGAAGCATGCTTGCAAGTGTCAATCTAGACAGGGAGAAAGGCTGGACGGTATGGTTAATATATGTGAACTGGTAATAAAATCGTCGATCAGCAAGAGATCAAAGATATTGATAGGTCTGATAAAAAATGGGAACCTAGTCGAAGTTAGACCTCATTTTCTTGATTGGGGAGGCACTGGACATCAAGGCTACCCCTGTGGAGAGGTAGACTCTCATTTTCCACTCTTTTTTATCGCTTAAGTTATGATGGACTTATCAGGATAACGTACAAGGTTAATTTTTCGTTTGGTGTTGTTGCCGTTATTCTATCGGCGTTTATCACACGGTTGAGGTAGTCGTTCCTGTTATATAATCCATCCAAAGTCCAGTTAGCAAGTGCTTGTGATATTAGAGGACCTTGATGAGTGCCATTCATAGTAGGGAATAGCTTTCCCCTCTCAAAATTATTCCATTTTAACTTATCTTTTTAAGATTAGATGCTTAAGGGGGATGTGCTCTGTAACAGCCACTCATGCAATATATTATCAAAGTACCCTTTTATATTCAGCTTTAAGGAGTCATCTTACAGTATTATTTTTATTTAATGCTGTAAAACACACTGTTCAATAGCACCTGCTGTTAACCTTCCATTACGAAAGCCATAAGAATGGGGGATCTGCTTTAGTTTCCAATCTAAGCTCTAGAGCTAATAGATATAAATCCTTCTTAATGGATTAGGATGAGCCATAAGATGTAAGCATTTTAATTGAAGGATATTTTGAACCTGGAGTAAACCATATTTTCTTGTCTATTCCAGCCGTTCTTTTGCTTCGATTTTCTGTCACTTGTTTAGTGACAAGAAACCTCTTCCCACTAAACAAGTGCGTAAACAGACGTTGTAAAGATTTAACTTTGTTCCATCTGCCTTCTTTTGTTGCCTTAATGATACTGGTTTGAAGGTTTTTGGTTTTTTGTAACACTTTCTTCATGGAATTTTGTCCAATAGGTTCGAAAGAAACTAAGGATGCAGCAACATTCTTTGTAATAGATGTCCTCATTTGCTTTTCCTCCATTGAATGTTTATAAAACTATCTCCTGATGAAAAGTCTGATTGAAGTCTGCCAGTTTTCAAGAGGGATAATGTAGTCTAAGACGCAATCCCTATCCACTTCGTTACAAAGTGACATTAGCTTTCTCGATCATCCTTTAGCTGTATTTCTATAAATTTACCTTACTGTGGGGTTGGGGCGCCGGGTCTCACTTTGCTTTCAGCAGAAAATAAGGGCTTACCATGTTTCGCTTTAATGAGAAGGACAGTTTAGGCTTCACATTTTCTCGGTGATGTTGTGTTTCTGTTTTTAAGATTTAAAAATAGAAGTAACCTATCAGTTACCTTTTAGTTTAAGTCTATTAGAATCTTTGAGTTGTTCGTCAGTAAGAAGGATTAAACCGTAATTTACTATATTAGCCATACTGCTCAGCTTAGTATATATCCCCTTGCCGGATATGATGCTTCTAGCAAATTAAGTTGATTCATGGATTAAACTCTTCTAGATAAGGATTAGATTGTTACAGAGATTTCAGCACTATATAGTTTTACCTACATCGGTTACTTTTTAGTAGGCGCTACTGTTAAGAAAACAACAGACCTCTTTATTCGTCATCTTGGGTCAGATAATCATAAAAGCAACTTTCATATCACACTCTAAATATAGTATCATGGGGAGATGCTGGTGAATTTTTCATTTATCTGATATCTTTAATGTTTGTCAGCATCAGATTGAATTATGGTAAACAAATAGGCATATATTAAATATGCTATTTATTCATTACATATTAGGCATTATAATATCCAGCCATATAAAAACGTACTCTATCTTTTCTTGCGCCTTTATTTTTTGTTACTGTTCTTTTTGTATGAAAAAATTGGCTATGTTAGTAAAGGTGTTGTTGGTAGAAATCCTTTATTGAATAAAGGATTTTTGATACAAAGGTTACAATGAAAAAGCGAAGAGTCATACAGAAAGAGACTCTTTCCTCACTTCCTCCCCAACGTCGTAAAGCTGCATCTCATTAGTTAGCTCAGTGACAATCAGTCGCATGATGTCAATTCATGCATTGAAGTAATTTATTCTACTTTAGCCTGCCCATATATCACAGTGAACATGTTATTTGCTGGAGACATTTATTAGGATTACACCGATATTTTATTGCAAAATCCTTAATTGCAGGAAAACATTTAACAATCTTACTTGAAGTCCTATACCGAAACTACATCACAAGGATAAATGATTTAGTTATCTACGATCTGTATGTTGAATAGCTTCACTTTATGAGACTCAGAGAAATAAACAGGTATTAATTTAAAAACAGCGTTTAGATAGCATCATTGTTTTCTTGCTTTAGCGCTGATAGCTAACATAAATACAGTAACTGGTTATTATTGAAGTTGAGGAAATATTTTTCATGAATTCTTTAAATGGAAGGCTTATTCCAACATAGGAAACCTAGAAGACGCAGGAGAACAGGAGATAAAAAGAAAGAACGAATTGCGGTCTTAATGGCCTGAGATCGCCAGGGTTGTTATATTATGAGCAATGAGATTTTAAAGAGTTTAATACAGAATATATTAAGGGTTTTCTTGACCCGATCATCGATAAAGAGTCCATATTTTTCTCGAATGGAGCTAAATGGTAAAAAACCTTTGCCAGGCAGTATGAAATTATTTACCATCGATTAATAAGGTTGGATAATTAGAGAGTTATTGGTAAGGGGAATTCCACATTCAAACTCTAAATATTTATATCAGCCAACTAAAAAGATAGGTAACTAGATTTTATGGTGTAGATTGTTTTATTTATTGAATTATCTAGCCTAGAGAGGATTGTTTGAAAGCACAATAATTGAAATAGAGAGGTGGCTACAAATTGCTCTACGAGCAAATCAAGAATTTTTTGCTAAAATATAAGTCGAAAATTACATCAAAAAACTTAAGAATCGATTACAGGCTGTTTTAACATTAGATATGACAGTTAATTTTTATCAGTAATTTAAAAAATTTCTAATTCTGATAAACAATTTTATTTTTTTAAAATCGTTCAGTTTCGATCAGGGTTAAAAATATTAATCTAAAACTCATCGAATTAAGTTCCGTATAGGTATTTTAATTTGTACATGCTTTTAGATTATATTATTTGACTGCTTCCTTTAAAGCTTTACTTACTTTGAACTCTGTATATTAGTTGCTCCTATTTCAATAACCTTATCCCCTGTTTTTGAATTGCATATCTCCTCTGGCTGCGATTAGCTTAATATAAAAGCTAGCAAATCCAATTAATTGTATATCATCGCCTGATTTTAAGGTTTATTAATGGTTTCGATGAGATGAAAATTTAATCTTAAATAATTGAATAAAGTTTTATTTTTGATATCAAAGAGAGATCTAATATAAATTATGCTAATTTCTTGTGATTGGATTTTGAAGATGGTGTCTATTTTGCTGATTAATTTTATAAATAATTTTAATCATCATAGAGATGAGATGCCATGAAAAGTGTATCTTACAGATATTCGTAAAATTAGATGTTACTTGTAATTCCTTTTCATGAACTCATCCGTAATGGTGCCAATGGGGCCAGGTATCTGATAGTCATTCTGCCGTTGAGGCTTGGTTTGAAGCCATGCTGTCACAACATGTTGAACTCTGCTTTGTCGATGGGTATGTATCATCCGTCGTCCGTAACGGTTATTTATCACAGCAAACTATACAGACTGGTATTGGCGATATTGAGATTAATCTCCATAAGATTAGGGATCGCAGCGGAACGGAATATGCTTTAATAGCTCGTGTTGGTACCACCTTATCTTAAGGGTGTAAAAAGCGTCGAAGAGTTACTACCAATTCCTGTAACCTACGAGAGGGAGGGGCATCTCTATCGCGACGATTTTCATAAAGTTTTGGTAGAGATTTTAATAAAAAATACATAGGCTCTCTGCCAGTAGCATTAGCCGACTAAAACAGGAATGGATTGAAGAGCAGAGCTAATGCGCTGTCCCCTGTGTAATTTAATGGATATACGCTATGTTTATTTCTTAGCCGATGGGATAGACAGTTCTATCATGGAAGCTGATCAAACTTTCCCTGCTTGTCATTATCAGTGTCACTGAGCATGGACATAAGGAGCTAGTTGCTAGTTGCGCTGGCGAAGATACTTATCGAGAGTTAGAAGCGAACTGAGATTAACTTTTTCAATGGTCTACGAGCGTATAAGCTTAAGTGTATCTCCCAGGCTTGCTATGTGAGAGGATTCCATTAGTTTTTGGAATGTGTTTTTGGAATGTAATGATGGCAAAAATATTTCCAGAGAAGCAGTAGCAACGCTGTTAGGTACACAAAACAACTAATGGTGCTTGTTTCATTCTCAAAGGCATGCAACCAAAAAGTTAAATCTCTAAGCTTTTGAAGCGCGCTAGCAGGGAGAGAGGAGCCGTGATGGCGCTGATAAAGGTCTTGATATTTGTTAGTAAGGTTTAGCGAAGTATCCTAAAGCGATGAAGAAGCTAGAGAAAGATCGAGAGGAAGTACTGATATTCTATAACTTTTCGTCAGACCACACTTGGCGTCAATAAGAACCATGAATTCGATTTAATCGACTTTTACGACAGTAAGACTATGAACCTGATGCAAAAAGAACTATAGTTCAAGAAAATATCCCTTTCAATGCTATTTAAGGTCCTCTCCTGCAGTCTGCTCAGAAAAGCTGGAATAAGTTAAGGAGATTTGACCTGGTGATCTTGGTACTAAACAATTTTAAATTTAAGGATGCAGAACAGATTCACGAATCATAGAGTAGAACCTAGCCTTCATTGTGATCGCCATACACTAGATTTGCTAATAACTTTGAGATCACTCTGCATCGATATGTTTGTCTGTAGAATCAGGAATTTACCCCAATTAATATTGGGTAGTAAAATTCCATTGCAGTCTATGAAAGATTTCTTCAAAGTTAAACCTGAATTATTTAATAAAAACATACTATATCTATCCTGGATAGTGACACGCAAGCCCTAAATTACCAATGGCTTAATAGCAAACAGATACTTAATAACTAAGATAATAGAGAATATCACTGAAACAAAAATAGCCTGAAATTTTCAGGTTATTATTAATTTTTATTAAAATAACACTTCTATCACTTCATTCGTTATTAACAAACAACCTTCAACTAAAAGTGGTGATTAGGTAAATATTATTTCACCCGAGAAATATATTCACCAGAACGGGTATCAACTTTAATTACCTCACCAATTTGAACAAATAGTGGAACTTTTACCACTGCGCCCGTACTTAATGTTGCTGGTTTTCCACCGGCACCTGCGGTGTCTCCTTTTAAACCTGGATCGGTATAAACTACTGCAAGTTCAACAAAATTCGGTGGTGCGATAGCAATAGGCTGTCCATTCCATAATGTAACAATGCAATCAGCTTGATCGATTAACCATTTTGCATTATTATTAAGTACTTTTTTATCAGCAGCTAGTTGCTCAAAAGTTTCATTATTCATAAAATGCCAAAACTTGCCATCATTGTATAGATAAGTCAAGTTCAGATCCATAATATCAGCACTTTCTACCGAATCAGTTGACTTAAATGTTTTTTCTAAAAACTTATTAGAAATTAATTTACGGATCTTTACGCGAGCAAACGCTTGTCCTTTGCCTGGTTTGATAAATTCGCTTTCTACAATTGTACAAGGCTCGCCATCTAACATGATTTTAAGACATGAGCGAAATTCATTGATACTATATGTAGCCATAGAAATCCTCTAAATTTTTTAAGTAAATATGGTATAGCCAAAAAATGTTTAATATTGTAACTCAAAAGAGCCATACCAGAGAACTCTGGCTACAACAACTGGCAGAAGCTATCACTGATCCTGATGAATTGCTACGATTACTGGCATTAGAAAATAACCAGGAATTGCGTGCCGGAAGTGCTGCTCGTGCTTTATTTCCGCTGCGAGTACCCCATCCTTTTATTGCAAAAATGCGTATAGGTGATGCCAATGATCCCCTTTTACGGCAAGTTATTACCGTAAAATCTGAATTTAATCTTACACCAACATTTTCAACTGACCCAGTAAATGAACAAAATAGTCCAATTCCTGGGCTATTGCATAAATATCAGGATCGCGTCCTACTATTAGTGAAAGGCGGTTGTGCGGTTAATTGCCGCTACTGCTTTCGGCGTCACTTTCCTTATGAAAAAAATAAAGGTAACAAACAAAACTTGCAAACTGCATTAAATTACATTCAACGGCATACTGAGGTTAATGAAGTTATTTTTTCAGGAGGTGATCCTTTGATGATAAAAGATCATGAGTTAGATTGGCTAATGTTACAGTTAGAAACTATTTCTCATATCAAACGGCTTAGAATCCATAGCCGATTACCAGTGGTTATTCCTGCTCGCATTACCACAACACTTTGCCAGCGCTTTAATATTTCTCGACTACAGGTTATTATGGTGACTCATATCAACCATCCCAACGAAATTGATAGCCAGTTTAGTCGCGCAATGGAACAGCTAAAACAGGTAAGTGTTACCTTATTAAACCAAAGTGTACTTTTGCGCGGTGTTAATGATAATCCTAACTGTTTAGTTAAATTAAGTAATAAATTGTTTGAAAATGGAATAATACCTTATTATTTACATTTATTAGACAAAGTCGAGGGTGCAGCCCATTTTATGGTAACGGATGAAGAGGCTCGAATTATAATGAAAGAACTTCTTACCTGTATTTCAGGCTATCTGGTACCGAGATTAACTAGAGAAATAGGGGGAAAGATGAGTAAAATACCAATTGATTTACGATTATCATAATGATTTACCTAAATGATATATTTTATAAAAACCCTATATTATTCATGATAATGCTTAGTATGAATTATGGACAGTTATAATACTTATTCAATCAGTTTTACTGTCAGTAGGAATAAAACTTGAGAGAGGAATGTTTCCGTCGAGCTATTGGTGAATAAAAAACATTTTCTCCTATCTCTCAGTAGTTTTATTACATAAAGTAATAGCTTCTAGCCCACACGCAATGAACTAGATTCATTATTTACGCCGTTTAGTTAATTACTTTGTGAGTGCCCGCTAACTTAGCCTAAATGCTGACATTCATTTTTAGTCTAGAAATTAATAAAACAAACTTTTCATCTGTGATAGTAATTTTATTGGTTATTGAACAAGCTTCAGCCAAGATAAAGAGATCTGGTGCCTTGGTACCAACCAATGCTTTAATTAGCATGTTCTTTCCTCATATATTTTTAGGTATATATTAATATCAAGCCTTACATATATTACAGAATTTTCTGCTAAATATGAGCTTATTATTGATAAGAACAGGATATCTACAGACAGTCAAATACTTTTCTCATCAATATGTTCTATACCAGTATATATAACAATATATAAGCTTATTCTAGTAAATATACTCGGTTAAATCATATTATCGAAAATTAAATTTTATTATATGAAAAATAGATTTAAAGTCAGTAATCAGCCAATAGCAAACCCTCAATAAAATTAGATAATAAACAGATAAAAATTTTATGATAAAAAACCCTAAGTTAAACTTAGGGTTTTCTTGTAAAAAAAGAAAATATTAGGATTTGTAATACCTTACATCATACCATTCATACCACCACCACCTACACCTAGATCAGCTTTATCTTCTTTTGGTAAATCAGTTACCATAGCTTCAGTTGTGATCATAAGACCGGCAATTGAAGCAGCAAATTGTAAAGCGGAACGAGTAACCTTAGTTGGATCTAGAATGCCCATTTCAAGCATGTCACCATACTTTTCAGTTAGAGCATTATAACCGTAGTTGCCGCCTTTACCTTGCTTAACATTGTTAACAACTACAGGAGATTCTTCACCTGCATTTTCAACAATTTGGCGCATTGGTGATTCCATTGCGCGTAGTGCGATGCGAATGCCAACGGTTTGATCTTCGTTATCACCTTTCAACTTATCTAATGCAGATGCAACACGAACTAGAGCAATACCGCCGCCAGCAACAATACCTTCCTCTACGGCTGCACGAGTTGCATGCAACGCATCATCGACACGAGCACGTTTCTCCTTCATTTCAACTTCAGTTGCAGCACCAACTTTAATCACTGCAACACCGCCTGATAACTTAGCAATACGCTCTTGCAATTTTTCACGATCATAATCTGAGGTTGCTTCATCACGTTGTTGCTTAATTTGTTCGATTCTGCCTTTAATTGTTTCTTTTGTACCGATACCATTAATAATAGTAGTGATATCTTTGTTGATAACGATGCGCTTCGCTTGACCTAAATTTTCTAGGGTAGTTTTTTCTAACTCCATACCAATCTCTTCAGAGATAACAGTAGCATGAGTTAGAATAGCAATATCCTGTAACATTGCTTTACGGCGGTCACCAAAGCCTGGCGCTTTTACCGCAGCAACTTTTACGATACCACGTAGATTATTGACTACCAATGTTGCTAGTGCTTCACCTTCAACATCTTCAGCAATAATTAAGAGCGGTTTACCTGCTTTAGCTACACTTTCTAATAAAGGTAACAATTCACGAATATTAGAAATTTTTTTATCTACTAACAGGATATATGGATTTTCTAATTCAGAAGAACCACTATCAGGTTTATTGATAAAGTAAGGAGATAAATAACCGCGATCAAACTGCATACCTTCAACAACGTCTAGGTCATCTTCTAAACCGGAACCTTCTTCAACGGTAATGACGCCTTCTTTACCGACTTTTTTCATTGCTTTAGCAATTAATTCACCAACTGTTTTATCAGAGTTAGCAGAAATCGTACCGACTTGTTCAATCTTTTCATTATCAGCACAAGTTTCAGATAATTTCTCCAGTTCCTTAACTGCCGCAGAAACTGCTTTATCAATACCGCGTTTTAAATCCATTGGGTTCATGCCTGCAGCAACCGCTTTTAAACCTTCACTAACAATTGATTGAGCGAGTACTGTTGCTGTTGTTGTGCCATCACCTGCTGCATCATTTGCCTTAGATGCAACTTCTTTTAGCATTTGAGCACCCATATTTTCGAATTTATCTTCTAATTCAATTTCACGCGCAACAGATACACCATCTTTAGTAATGGATGGTGAGCCGAAAGATTTATCTAGAATTACATTCCGGCCTTTCGGGCCTAAAGTAACTTTAACTGCATCAGCAAGAATGTTCACTCCACGGAGCATTTTAGCACGTGCATCACTACCAAATTTTACGTCTTTAGCTGCCATTATTTCTTTCCTTTAAATTCTTTCATTGAGAAGATCTAAGCGAAAAATTATTTTTCAATAATTGCCAAAATATCGCTTTCTGACATAATCAATACTTCTTCGTTATCAATCTTTTCTGTCTTTACACTGTAGCCGTCGTTAAAAATAACAATATCGTTAACTTTTACATCTAATGGTTTATTTTCACCGTTTTCTAAGATTCGACCGTTACCAACAGCTAGGACTTTACCTCGAGTTGATTTACCAGCAGCAGAACCCGTCAGAACAATCCCACCACTAGATTTAGCTTCAACTTCTTCGCGCTTGATGATAACTCGATCATGCAATGGACGAATTTTCATTAATAGATCTCCTATAAATAAAATCCATATAAGGTTAACAAGAATGATACTAGTATATCTTATTATACCAGTACCCTGTTTGACGACATTGGGGCAATAAAAATCAGTTCAAGGGGTTTCCAAAAAAATTTTTTATTTTTTCTAGTTAAAAAAGAAAATCGTTACTATCTTTTTATCATCCATCTTATCATCATGATCTTCTTTTTTTAGAAGAATTTGTCTTTATTTTTTAATGCTCTTTGATGAAAAATTAATTTTCTATCAAATTCGAATTCATCTTCATGGTGGTATGGCCATTTTAAATAATGGTAAATTTACCATTAGTGGCCGGAAAGGACGCCACCTCCTCTGCCTCTATCCAGGCAGAATAAAATGAATATGTGCATAAGTTTTATACCTATCAGTTTTTGGATCGGAGAAAATAGTAATAACAAACCTAAAATCACTAAAAACCTGGTAAGATTAAATAAAATACCAGCAATCATTAAAGCTATTTTTTAATCATTTCCTCGGCTGGATTTTTACTTTTAGGTAATTTTGACGTATTAATAATACGTTATTAATCCATTGATTTTTTACTAAAGAAAATCCAATGTATTGAAGTTAAACCTACTAATGTTAAAGTGGTTAATACACCTCTGTTCTCAGAAACCCATAACAAAAATAACTGCTTCGATATAAATTAACAAATATAAAAGTATGAATGGAAATCAACGAATTACAAGTCTCCTATTATTTGCTAATAATAGGCTAGCTTCTTAACTTAGAAAGATAAATTTTTCTTAAATCACAATATTTGCTTTATAAGGCGGATAATACTTAAATTATGTATATTTATCATATATTTATCAATGATAAATATTTTTATGAATTATGTGAATAAAATCAGATTTTTCGTATTTAATTCGCTAATATAGATATATCATATTACATATTTTAGTGCTACTACTTTTTTAAGAGTATATCACTCTTATATATAAAATATTAGTTATTAATTTTAAATATGACATTAAACTAACCTAGTTTTAATAGTACATTACTATTAAATTAGTAAATTGTTATTTAATTTTAAGAAGGTTTATATGTCTAAAAGTATCTGTTCTGAAGAAGATCTATTAGGTAACCGAGATGTGCCTGCTGAAGGCTACTATGGTATTCATACATTGCGTGCGATCGAGAATTTCTATATTAGCATTAGCGACCGATCTATTAATCATGTACATGAATTTATTCGTGGAATGGTAATAGTAAAAAACAGTGGCAATGGCAAATAAAGAATTAAAAACTATTTCTCAAAAGTAAGCAGATGCAATTATTAATTGCTTGTGATGAAATTTTAAATAAAGGCAAGTGCATGGATCAATTTCCAGTTGATGTCTTTCAAGGTGGAGAGCTGGTACATCTTTAAATATGAATACTAACGAAGTCCTAGCTAACATTGGTCTTGAATTAATGGGGCATAAAAAAGGTGAATACCAATATTTAAATCCCAATGACTATTTTAATAAAAGTCAATCAACTAATGATGTCTATCCTAGCGCCTTTCGAATTGCAGTTTATAACTCTATTACTAACTTGATTAAATCAATTACCTCTCTTCAAGCAGGTTTTGAACAAAAAGCAAAGAATTTAAAGATATTCTTAAATGGGTCGAACCCCAATTACAATATGCGGTTCCTATGACAGTAGTGCAAGAATTTCATGCATTTTCCACATTATTAAAAAGAAGAAATAAAAATTTTACACCGCGGTAGTAAATTATTACTAGAAATTAATTTTGGTGCAACCGGAATCGAAACCAGAATCAATACCGCTGCTGGTTATCAAAAATTGGTAGTAAAAATTAGCTGAAGTAACGGAATTTCCATGTATCCAAGCAGAAGATTTAATTGAAGAAACTACAGACTGTGGTACTTATATTACGGGACACGCGGAGTTAAAATGCTTAGCCGTTAAGCTATCAAAAATCTGTAATGATCTTCGTTTGCTCTCTTCCGTCCCTCGTGCTGGTTTAAAATAAATAAATCTACCTGAGATACAAGCAGGCTCATCTATTATGCCTGCTAAAATTAATCCTGTTATTCTTGAGGTTGTTAACCAAGCATGCTTTAAAGTTATCGGCAACGATACTTGTGTTATAATCGCGGAGGAAGCAGGACAATTGCAATTGAATGTGATTGGAACTAGCAATCAGCCAAGCAATTTTTAAATCTATGTCATTAATAAATAATTCTTCTCGTAATTTGCTAGGAAAATGTATTACCGGTATTAGTGTCAATAAAGAAATTTCTGAGAAATATGTTTTTAATTCAATTGGCATCGTTACTTTTCTTAATCCATTTATCGGCCATCATAACGGTGATATCATCGGTAAAATATGTGCTGAAACAGGTAAAAATGTTAGAGAAGTAGTATTAGAGCGAGGTTTGCTAACAGGAGACCAATTAGACGACATTTTCTCTGTATAAAATCTAAAAATCCTCAATAATAAAGCGAAACGCTTTGATGATTAAATTAGCATCTTAAGTGTCACTGATTGGAAGATAGTATAGTTTTTTTGAATAATTCAGGTTTAACTTTGAACTAATTTTCATAGACTGTAAAACAGTTTTAGTACCCAATACTGATTGGGGGGTATTTCTGAATGTACACCCAAATATATTGATAGGAATTATGCTCATTTCTGATGTATGAGGTTTTAGAGATCATCTCTCTATTATTAAAATCATTAACGAAATCAATCAGTAGGATATCCTCCACAGCATCTCAGAAACTATATACACCAGAAATGAACATAACTTTTTTGACTCTATGCTAGTTGTAAATTGATTATCATTTGATTTTTAACTCTCAGTAAATTATCATTCTCGATGTAGAAACTCTCGTTTTAAAGTTAAGGTTGTCTGGTAATTTTGTTGTGTTGAGAGCCATCCTACATCTGGGTATTTCTCTATGGTATAATAGAATATTGGTTAGTATAGAAATAAATTCTCTTTATAATGCCTGATAAAATCACTAATGCCATTTAGCAATAATAAAAACAACATACCAAAACAGGGGGAAATGTACAATAACATCACTAATATAAAATTAACGCCAGGCAACGAATTAACGGCATCGAGAGGCAATCCTAACCACCATCGTTTTAGTGTAAACAGATGGTTAACTGGACAGATCGCTATTGCCGCTATTTTCACCGTTTATTGACTAAAGAAGCCTTACTTTATTATAGAAAAAGTGACAACTGGTGCGCTTATTTATGGTAAGCGTAATTATCTGGCTTATAGTCTTATAGTGAAGAGGAACATCCAGTTGCTTTGCAGTTAGGGGGTAATGAGCCTGAGATTTTGGCAAATTGTGTAAAAATGGCTTAGAAAAGTGGTTATGATGAAGTTAATTTTAATATTGGTTGTCCTTCAGATCGCATCTAAAAATAGTCGTTTTGATGCTTGTTTGATGCGTGAAAAGGGGCACTAGTAGCGAATTGTATAAAAGCAATGCAAGATGATGCTACTACGATCCCAATAACAGTAAAAACCCGAATTAGCGTTGATGATGACGATAATTATGCTTTTTTAACCGATTTTATTGATAAAATCGTTTTAGAGACTCAATGTTGTTTATTTATTATTCATGCGCGCAAAGCTTGGTTATCTAGGTTAACTACAAAACAGAATCGGAAAATACCGCCTTTAAACTATTCACGTGTCTATCAATTAAAAAAGATTTTCCTAAGTTAACCATTGTGGTTAATGGAAGTATTAAAAGCATTAATGAGGCTAAACAGCATTTATATCATCTTGATGGTGTTATGATAGAGCGAGAAGCTTATCAAAATCCTGTATTATTAACTCATGTTGATTTAGAATTTTTTGACAAAGGTAACCTGGTTACTGATCCGATTATTGCAGTACAAGCAATGTATCCTTATATTAAACGCGAGTTGAAACAGAGAACTTATTTAATTCAGATTACTTCTCATATGTTGGGAATATTTCAAGCTATTCCTGGGTGTTCGCCAGTGGCGCCGTCATTTGAGTGAAAATGCCCATAAAAAAGCGCAGATATAACTGTTGTTAAGGAGGCGCTTGAGTTTATCACAGGTAAATGATTGAATAACTAAGGTCAATTTATCTATGCCAGACTTAGTGAGTGTTTAATTAATGGAAACTGAAAATGCGATCAAATAAAGCATTTGATATTAATAGAAGTAGCTTTTATTTTATTTTTTGTTCGCATTTTATTTCCCCTCTCTTTAGGTAATTTTCTAGACTACTTTTGCTTTAATTATAGATCATTATTAATTAATTGCTGAAATTTTGCTAATTCTTTATTATTATTAAATTGTATCAAAAGAGTGTTAAATTTTTGATTGCCGTAATGTAAATATTTTGAATATTCATCACTTGAAAAAGTGTTTTTGCCATAAACATGATTAATAATCTATATAAATATTCGCAAATAAAACAATCTAAAAGTGTAGTCTGTTATAACGGTTAGTTATAGAATTATTAGCAAATCTAGTATCTGCTGATAGTCAGATACAGCTTTGGATGCTTCATAAATCTATTCTCTATCATTAAATTAGACCTTCTTTACCAGCAGGGTTAAGCAAATCAAATCGCCTTAACGATTCTAGGTTTTTAAAAAGATTGGAGCAAGCTTAAATAAGATTTAAAGGGTTGTTTTTCTTGAACTACACTTCTTTGCATCTTGGCCTTCTGGTAGCCTCAGTGTATAAAAGCCGATTTAATCGGATTCCTGGTTCTTATTCATGTCCAGTGCGCTGACGGAAAGTTGTAGAATGCAACCAGTTTTTCTAGATCTTTCTCCAGCCGATTCTTTTCGCTACAAGATACTTCGTTGAAAAGCTTCCAAGAAAACATCAATGCCTTTTTTATTAGCTGGATGCCAGCTATCTGGTAACCAGACCTCTCACCTAGCTCAGCTTTAACTTTTGATTACATGCCTTTGTGGGAAAAGGCAGAACATTAGCTATTTTTGTACTCAACAGCACGTTGGTGCTGCGTGTTCAGGAATATCTTTGCCATTACATTCCAAAAAATAAAGGGCACCATCTCCTGTAGCAAGCCTGGGAGAGACGGTTAAGCTACGCGCTTGAAACCCATTGAGAAGTTCAGCCCAGTTCCTTTTATGACTCATCAATAACCATCTTTAAGCGCAATAAGCTTCTTACATCCATGCTCAGTGATGCCGATAATAAGAGCAGCAGGCAAAGGCGATCACCTTGCCTAACAGGACTGTATATGCCAAGAAATAAACGTAGTGGCCTATCCGCTTAAATCCAGTAGGTAGTATTAGCTATGCTCTTCAGAAGCCATTTTTGTTTCAGTTTTCTGATGCTAATCAGAGAGATATATGGCTTCTCATCGAGAAGCACCCAATAATGGCTTCGTGAAAATTACTAGTGGAGATATATACCTCGCAGGTAGAGTCATGGCAGCAACTCTTTAACGCTTTTTGCACGCTTAAGATAAGGTGGTAGCAACGAGCTGTTGAAGCATATTCCGTTGCCGCTGCGATCTCTCTAACCTTAGGCACTTTAATTTCAACATCGCCAATAGCAGTCTCTATGCTTCCCTATGATAAATAACCGTTACGGACGACGGCATGGACACGCCTGTCGACAAAGGCGGTGTTTTCAGCATGTTGTGTCGCACCATAGGTTTGAGTTCAAACTCAAAGGTGGGTGACTATCAGCTGTCTGGCACCATTGCGGACGAGTTTATGAAGGGGGGGATCAGAACAGGTAATATCTGGTTTTAGGATACCTGTAGGGTAGCTATTTCAATGGCATATCATCTCTATGTTATTAAAATCATTTATAAATTAATCAGTAGGATAGATACTCAGCATCTCCGGAACTTTATAATATAGCAGAAATAACCATAACTCATAGTTATCTTTGAACTAGTCAATTATTAGCTATGATTGTAATCTTTTTCTAAAGTTCAGATTTATTCCCAATGTTTTGCTATGTTTTAATTGATAGGAAACCTTGCAACATTTTTAGATTTTCTGTAAAAGATAACAGTGAATAGTTGTTGAGGTTTTATCTCACATTAAATGATCAAATTTTATAAAATAGCAGCTAAATAGCGAATCTTGTTTATTTTGAGATCATTATATAGACTTTCGGCTCATATAGCCATATTCCATGCTAAGATCGCTACTAAATTGGATATAATAGTTATTAATGGCAAAGTATTATGTGATCATAAAGCTCCATCTTGTTAGGCAACAATAACACTTAAAATTACTGCTGCTCTTCAATCTAGCAAAGAGTTTGGTTTACTTTTGCTAAGCCTTATGCTGATATATCAAAACTTACTGTTGCTAAAGGAAAAAACAAGATGATGTTGATGATCACAGCCATATTTTCCATTGTTTGCCGACGGACGATGTCGCCCGCTCATGAAGCTGCAGTCATTTTTTTGAGACAAATATTTTCCCTCTCAGCGATCTGCTGGCAGTCGCATGTGAATTCCTGAACCTCCCTAGTATGTAAATCTGGGCTATGGTTGCTGTTTACGCAGACACCGGGGAGGGGGATTAGCTTGAAATGAGGTAAGGGGGAAAAGCCGCGAAGCCGAAGTACATAAAGCTTTTAAAATTTATGAGCCTGCTTATCTGCACGTAGATGTGAAATATTTTCCGCTAATGCTAAACGAAACTTCACAAAGGTTATCTTTGCATAGATATAGATTGTGAAACTCGATGTGTTTTTATCCGTCATTACAAGGCTAAAAGAGCGTGTCAATGGCTCGACGGTTCTTACGTGATTTTAACCGAGCAGGTGCTATGGCTATCCATCTATGGTACTTACAGATAATGAAAATGAATTTATAGAGTCTTCTTGGTCTATGAAAATGTTTAGCCATCGGAAAATATGAATTCATCCATTTCTGTACAGAGCTTGTTATAGAACAGGGACTTTTAGCACGCAGAAGCATCCTTAAACGAAGGGTAAAGTTGAGCGATTTAATGGGAGCATAATAGAAGATGGGAAGCAAAGCCATTATTTTAATTCTGCTCAAGAGCTTGAGATCACTCTACATTGATATGTTTAACTGTACAATCAGGAATTACCATAATCAGTATTAGGTAGTAAAACTCCATTGGAGTCTATGAAAGATTGCTTAAAAATTAAACCTGAATTATTCAAAAAACATATTATCTTCCGGGAAGTGAAGTATACTGATATGCGACTCTATTGATTAATGGGTAAAGAAAGTGCTATGGCGAAGAAGTATTCCGCAAAAACTGTATTTATTGGTCAGAAAGATCATCAAATAGAGGGGCTAAAAATGCCACCTCACTCCTTAGAAGCTGAGCAATCGGTACTAGGTGGATTAATGTTGGATAACGAGCGTTGGGATCATGTCTCAGAACGTGTAACGAATGCAGATTTTTTTAGTCGAGCACATCGAATCATTTTTGTTGAAATGCAACGTCTTTTTGAGCGAAGCAGGGCAATTGATTTAATTACTTTATCTGAATCATTAGAGCAGCAAGGGGAATTAGATAATGTCGGTGGTTTTGCCTATTTAGCGGAATTAGCTAAAAATACTCCAAGTGTTGCCAATATTAATGCTTATGCAAATATTGTGCGAGAACGTGCTGTTGTTCGTGATATGATTGCGGTGGCAAATGAGATCGCCGATGCGGGTTATGATCCTCAAGGTCGAACTAGCGAAGAGTTACTGGATTTAGCTGAATCACGTGTTTTCCAAATTGCAGAAATTCGCGCTAATAAAGATGACGGTCCAAAAGGAATTGAAGAGATCCTATCGGAAACAGTGGAAAAAATTGAACAGTTATATCAAAAGCCTCATGATGGAGTAACAGGTGTTTCTACAGGTTACCAGGATCTGGATCGAAAAACAGCAGGTTTACAAAACTCTGATCTGATTATCATAGCAGCTCGTCCTTCCATGGGAAAAACCACCTTTGCGATGAATTTATGTGAACATGCAGCCATGACGGAAGAAAAACCGGTTTTGATTTTTAGTCTAGAAATGCCTGCGAATCAAATCATGATGCGTATGTTAGCTTCTTTATCACGTGTTGATCAAACGCGTATTCGTACAGGCCAACTGGATGACGAAGATTGGGCGCGTATTTCCAGTACCATGGGATTGTTGATGGAAAAACGAAATATGTACATTGATGATTCTGCTGGGTTAACGCCGACAGAAGTTCGTTCGCGTGCTCGCCGGGTTTACCGTGAACATGGTGCTTTAAGTTTAATTATGATCGATTATCTTCAGCTTATGCGTGTTCCTTCCTTATCTGATAATCGTACACTTGAGATTGCTGAAATCTCCCGTTCACTTAAATCATTGGCAAAAGAGTTACAAGTGCCAGTGATCGCATTGTCACAACTTAATCGTAGTTTGGAACAACGAGCGGATAAAAAACCGGTCAATTCAGATTTACGTGAATCAGGTTCGATTGAACAGGATGCTGATTTAATTATATTTATTTATCGAGATGAGCTTTATAACAATAATTCAGATCTTAAAGGGATAGCAGAAATTATTATCGGTAAGCAGCGTAATGGGCCGATTGGAACAGTACGTCTGACTTTCAATGGACAATGGTCACGTTTTGATAACTATGCTTGGCCAATCTACCACGACGAATAATCTATTTATTTAATTTTAATACGGAGAGTAAAATGAAAGCGGTAACCGCTGTCATTCATCGCTGCGCTCTGCGTCACAATTTACAACGAGTTCGGGAAATTGCGACTCATAGCCGCATAATTGCTGTCGTTAAAGCTAATGCTTATGGACATGGTTTATTAGAAACAGCTCACACAGTTAAAGATCTGGTTGATAGTTTTGGCGTTGCTCGTATTAGCGAAGCAATCGCATTACGTGAAAATGATATTACCAACCCCATTTTATTATTAGAAGGTTTTTTTGATTTGGTTGAATTACCTATTATTACCAGGCATGCGATTGACGTGGTTGTGCAGAGTATTGAACAACTTGAAACTTTAGAACAAATTAAATTAGAAAAGCCAATAAAAGTTTGGATGAAACTTGATACCGGTATGCACCGGTTGGGGTTCAGACCTGAAGAGGCGGCAATATCTTATACTCGCTTGATGGCATGTCAGAATATTAAAAAGCCTATAAATATTCTGAGTCATTTTAGTCGCGCTGATGAGCCTAGTTTACCTGTAGCGACTGAGCAGCAATTAGCTTGTTTTAATGCTTTTATAAAAAATAAACCCGGTGAAAAATCGATCGCTGCATCAGCTGGTATTCTATTATGGCAGACATCATATTTTGATTGGGTGCGTCCTGGTATTATGATGTATGGTGCTTCAGGACAGGAAGCTAAACAAGGCAAAGATTTTGGTCTGCTACCGGTTATGACACTCAAATCTAATTTAATTGCTATTCGTCAACATAAAGCAGGAGAGCCGGTTGGTTATGGTGGAGTTTGGATTAGTGAGCAGGATACTAATCTTGGTGTAGTCGCGATTGGTTATGGTGATGGTTATCCTGGTAATGCCCCGTTAAGAACGCCAGTACTAATAAATGGGCGTAAAGTGCCAATTGTTGGTAGAGTTTCTATGGATATGATTTCAGTAGATTTAGGGATTAAAACTAACGATAAGGTCGGCGATGAAGTAATTATATGGGGTGATCTATTGCCTGTTGAAGAAGTATCGGCATATACTGGGATTAGTGATTATGAATTACTGACAAAGCTAACCTCGCGGGTGGCAATGGAATACTTGAACGAATAAATTTATTATTGGTTATATAATAAAATATAGATGTAATAATAGTGGGGAGAGAATTTTAAATATTTTAAATCTTGATGTTTTTTATGACCCTATCATTAATGGATAAATTTAATAAAGATCCATGTTTGAATAAAATTAATCTTAGGATTGGTTTTTATTATGATAGTAAAGGTAATACTCTTCAACCTTGAATCATTTGTAAAGCGAAAACCAACCTTAATCAATTATCCGGCTATCACCCTCTCTCTATATTACCGATGGAAGGATTAGATAACTAGCGGTTAGCGATTTAAAAACTGCTTTTTGATGCTAATAATCCACTAAAAAAAAGAGTTATACTCATTTCTGATGAGGGTGTTTTGGAGATGGAGGTGTATCCTGCTGATTGATTTCTTGAATGATTTCAATAACAGAGAAATGATATATTATAAAAAAGTCTACTCTACAGATATCCGCAAAACTACATATTACCTCTGATCTTTTTATGAACTTATGCATAATGTGCCTGCCAGGCCGCTTATAGCCATTGCCATTGAGGCTGCACTCGAAGCCATGCTGCAATAATATGCTAAAATGCCGCCTTGTCATGATTGGCCCGGGTGTCATGAGGCCGTCTGCCTGTAATAGCTATTTGTCACAGCTAACTATACAGACTGCTAATGGCCATCTTAAGATTAAAGTGTCTAAGATCAGAAATCGCAGTAGAAATGAAATATGCTTCAACACCTCGTTGCTATCACATTATCTGAAGTGTGAAAAAATGTCGAAGAGTTACTACCATGGCTGTATTTTCGAGCTATCTAACTAATGATTTTACGAAGCCCTGGGGGTGCTTCTCGGTGAAAAGAACATGGTCTCTTTACTAGTACCGCATCAGCAAACTGAAATAGTAATGCATTAAGACCATTAGGCAATACTGCCTGCGTGATTTAAGCGATACGCGCTACGTTTATTTCTTGGCTGATGGCATAGACAGTCCTCTCAGGGAAGATGATTACCTTTGCCTGCCGTTCATTATCGGCGTCACTGAGCATAGACATAAAGAGCTAATTGCAGTCGAAGATGCTTATTGAGAATCAGAAGCGAACTGGGGCAAACTTTTCAATGGTCTTCGAGCGCGTGACTAAAGTGTATTTCTCCAAGGCTTGCTACAGGGAGACGGCGCTCTTTAGTTTTTGGCATACAATGGCAAAGATATTCCTAGACACGCACCAGCAATGCTATTGGGTATAGAAAATAGGTAATGTGCTTGCTTCACTTCCAAAAGATACGAAACCTAAGTTAGGTCTGAGCTGCAAGGAGGTCTGCCTAGGAGAAGAGGTATGATGTCGCTAATAAAGCTCTTGATGTTTTGTTGGCAAGGTTTTTAGCGAAGTATCTCATGCGGTGATAATGAAGGTGGAAAAGATTGAGAAAAACTGCTGGCATTCTATGCACTATCCCTCTCAGAGCACTAAGCATCAATAAAAACGACGAATCGGATTGAATCAGCTTTTGCGAGAGTAAGGTAGGAATCCAACGTCGTAAGAACTATAGTTCGAAAACAACCTTTTTAATGATATTTAAGCTACTACAGTCTGCTTAGAAAAGCTAAAACTGGTTAAAGCAATTTAACTTGCTGACTCTGATAATGAACAATTTCCAATTAAAGGATGCAGAACAGATTTATAAAACATCCAGAGCGGATGCAGAGCCTGAGCACCATGCACCATATTTACTAATAACTCCAAAGCACCTTGCGGTTTAATACACGATCCCTAGAAATTTTATTAATCAGTTCTTAAGCTCAATTACGTTGTTCATATAATCGTCCACAAGAAAGATAAATTCCTTAATACTTTGATAACCGTCTAATCGAGTTTAGATTGCATGTTGCATAGGAAAATTAGCATAAAGCCACTTCATGGCGGCTAATATTTCTAACCTTTATTCAATATAGCTTTTGGTATTTTCTTTCAGCCCATTAAGCACCATCCAGCCTTGATGGTTAAGAAATTAAATCGCTATTTAAATGAAGATAAAAAGCTATTTATTTTTACTAAAAGAAGATAGAATCGGTTGTTTTAGTTCTATTAAAAGTGAAAATTCATCGAAATGTGTATTTTTTTTGACCTAATGCACTAATTTTTAAGATATTAAGGTTAGTTTTTGGTTAATAATCATCGTTTTTGCATTTTATGCATTCTTCTTGATAAGAATTCTGTTGCATGCTCAGCCAAGCTGTTGAGCGTCAATAAAAAGTAGTTTGTCGGCACACAGAATACATTTATACAGATCTCTGTGCGCACAGCAGGAATCCTTTCATAAAAGCCATGAACCCTGGTTTTCCAGTTTTTTTGAGCTGCGTCATCTCCAGCACCTTATACACCTTCGATAACAAGTATGCCTCGTTTATGATTCGATAAGAAAGCATAGTAAGACATCATTTTAACATGCCTAGCCATGAAAATGACTGATATATACTGCTCGATTATTTCTTCCTGCGTCAGGATTTGCTGTCTGGTACTGCTTAGTCAGGTAGTCATAGTAATGATGTACAACAACTCTCAATCGGTAATTCCTATGTTTTGACGCGGATAAACACTTGGGGCGTTTAAGGTACCGCCAAGAGGTATTTCAGTCTATCGCCCCTCCCTTTTATCTTTTTAGCGAACTGCACTTTTCAGTAACGTATCCATTCTGCGCCTTTCAAGTAACGCCGCCACTCTTTCTTGTTGCGGACATGCCAAAAACCAGGAAGACACTGGAATTTATTATGGTATAGCTATAACGCAATAACCAGATAACAGCGTCTCGCCAGATTTCTTCAAGTGTTTTTTGAAGAATAGTTCACCATACAAAATCTTTAATCTTTAGACCACCATGGGTGAGGGAAACATGAATATGCGGATGTTGATTAAGTTGTCGAGCATAAGTATGCAAGACAGAGAATATACTAATTTCTATACCATGTTTGCGTGCCAACTGCAGCATAGCGTGGAGTATAAAGCAGCGAAAAACAGGGGGTTGAGTTGCGGCCAGTTATTGTTGAAAAAAGGCCAAAGCAGATTGGGCATGGTGAAAGTAATGTGTTGCCAATCGTAATCGAGCAAAATATAAACCTGCTGTGCTAACTACTGCTCCGTGGCTTTAAAAGCGTATGAATTGCAGGCTTTTGACTTATAGCTTTGCTAGAAAAACGGCGGTGGGACGATCTAGGAGAGGCACAGTAGTAGCGCTGATGAGTTTATTCCTAGTTCCCTATAGGTAATGAATTCATTGGCAAGCATACTTTCAGTCATTGTCTACTCAATGCAGTTGTATTCAGCGTCATCAACTTGGCCTAAGCTTTTTTGGTAAAAAACTAGGATAATCGTAATTAGAGCAGATAATAGTTAGCGTATTAAAAAATTGGAGATCAAGTTGAACGCATTGGTGTATGGCCTCTCTTTTATGGAGTCATAAAAAATTAAGTCGGTCTATCATCATTAATTTCAGGAGAGAGATTATAAAGCGCTTTTGATAAACAGGCGCTGTAACACGTGAAGTTAACTGTTGTCTTCCTGATTTACCTGGTTTTCCCTTTCTAGGAGATTTGTTCCGAGCAATTTGGATAATTTGCTAAAAATATTAACATATCGCAGAGTATAAAGCAGTACTCAGATCATGAACTTCCACGAAGTGGCATAGAGCTCTGTGCGAAGCTCAAAGCATAGTGTTGCTACATTCATAGTGTTGAATGATTGCTTTGACGGTGGAGGTGTATAACCTTGTAAGTGAGTAAGATTGCTTAGATCATCAAATAAAATTTGATCCCCGTTTCGGAACCAAAAGGTGCTGGATTATCAATATAAAGTTTAAGAACTTTATAGGCTTCTTCTTCAAGACGCTTAGCTTCTTTAATAAGCTGACCTTCTTATATCATAGCATATACATTATCAAATTTATTGGATTTAGTTATTCTATTCATTTATTCTGTTTGAACTTTAACGTTAATAGAATATGAGAAAATTTCTGCATTTTATGTACAATAGACCTCTAATCTCTTAGTTGGAAAAATTTTGAGTATATTGTTTATTTTGGTAGAAAAGTTGGTTTTAATAATTAAGTTAAGTTATACAAAAAATTTGTATAACTTATACTTAATTATTAAATTTTAAATTTAATATGTTTTAGACTTCTATTTTAAATATGAGATTATTTTTAGTAAGCAAAAAATAAATTACTTAGAAGATTTTGTATTGTATTTTTATTACAAAACCATTGCTGGTTTCATGATAAAACTATTCTTTTTATAAAATATAATTAAAATTAATATGTTATTATCCTATATTGAGAAATATAATTTTATTGCTGATTATCAATTTATAGTTTTTCTTATCTGTATCAGCTTTGATGATTAATTTTTTAGAATAAGGTATTTTCTAGTTGGAAAATTGTTATTTTAGCAGAGATTTGGAATTAAAAATTATTCTAATAAAAACAAGAAGAATCCCATTCTTCTATTGGCATTTTGTTTATCAAAAGGTAAAACATACTTATTATTGAATAATTTAAGTTAATATAAGTGTATAGAAATAATAAATACTGTGTTAATAAAAATAAATTTCAATATGTAATGTTTTATCTTTATTTATTTAACTATCAATGATTCAATATCTATTGAATTTTATAATAATAGCAGGAATGCTATAAGAGAATAAAATGATAAATTCAAATCGCCAAATTATGAATCTAGATCTTGATTTACTTAGAACTTTTGTTGCTGTTGCTGATCTTAATACATTTGCAGCAGCAGCATCAGCAATTTGTCGTACTCAATCAGCCGTTAGCCAACAAATGCAGCGTTTAGAACAGTTAGTGGGCCGTGAACTTTTTAAGCGCCATGGTCGTAATAAATTATTAACAGATCATGGGTTGCAGTTATTAGGTTATGCCAGGCAAATATTACGTGCTAATGATGATGCTTCAGTTTCATTAAAGTATAATGATGCTGAAGGTGAATTGCGAGTTGGTGTTTCTGATGACACTACCAATACTTTATTAGCATTTTTGCTTAATCGTATCGCATCAGTATATCCGCGTATGGCCGTTGATATTTATATAAAGCGCCCCAATTTTATCAAAAAATGCTGAATAATAGCGAAATTGATTTAGCACTAATACCGACAGAATTGAGTCAATATCCAAGTACGCTTTTGCGTTCTGCACCGATACTTTGGCAGTGTGCACCTGATTTTCGGCATCAATTGAATGAGCCAGTTCTATTGGTTGTTATGGATGAAACCAATCCATTTCGTGAAATAGCGATAAGTATTCTCAATGCTGCCAGTATTAAATGACGTATTGCTTATGAAGCAGCTTCGTTATCGGCAGTGCTTGCAGCGGTTAATGCTGAAGTAGGTGTCACTGCGCGTCCACTGGAAATGCAGACTAGGGATTTGAGAATTTTAAGTGAAAGTGACGGTTTACCCCGTTTACCAGAAATTCATTATTGGTTATACCATAATATTAATGAGCGAAACGAGGTTATTTTAACTGTATTTAGTGCAATTAAAAACAAGAAAATACCTTATATAGTAAAGCCGATTAGCAAGATAATTAATAAAGAAATATTATAAATCTGATAGATGGAAAATTAAAATTACGGTTTAATTAATGTTGTTATTTAAATTAATTAACGCGAGAGATGCTATTATTTCAGCAGTATTTCTCTATTTTAAATAGTTATAGTAGTAAATTCTTATTTTGATAAAAAATTTTTGTTTATAATAGGGTTTAGATTTAATCTAATAATTAATATTTTTCTAAAAAAGTCGTTAATATAATTAATTATAAATTGATTATATTCTAATTAATTGTATTTTCAATAGAATTGCTGGCGTGATCAAAAAATAGCGGATAGTAAAGCGGTTTTAAAACAGGTTTTCGTGAGATAATAATATAGAAAAAACGAAATATCAGTTACACTAGTTACTGATTGTTAGTATTAGTTAAAGGAGCTATCACGTTTTAGTTAGTGATATTTTAATTTACAGTTTAAGATAAAAGATGTGAAAAGCTCTATTCTATAAATAGAATAGTTCTTAGAAGTATTAAGGTGAAGTAATAAGTTGAAAAATTGATGTTTATCTATTTGTTTTTATTTTTCTTCTCCTCTAATTATGGTTAGAGTGCTTTAATATTGCGCTAATTTAAAAGCAATGTAATGATAGCGTTTTTATTTATAATGAATGAATAAGCTAGTGAGTATCTTTACATCTATCGATGTATTTGCTTATTATTGGGATTTTGCAATATATCTTATCAGCGCTCTTGGTCTCTGTTCCTTAATGTTACTTAGTTGCAATGTTTTTTGTTATTTTCGATGTTGAAGCGTTATTTCTTTATGCCTTGATAGTTTCTATTAAAGAAAGAGACTAGTTAACCTTTATTGAGGTAAATATTTTTATTTTGATGCTATTGCTTGGCTTATTCTACTTTGTTCGTATTGGAGCACTTAATTGGACGCCAGTGCGTTCGGGTTCACGTAAGCATTTTGCAAAACCGAGTGAAATAATTAAAACCAATAATCGTCACCCATAGTAAAATTGTGGCATTGAAAGATGGATTATACGTTCACTCGCATTGACTTAAATGGTAAGAATGACCGTTATTTCTTGCAAACAAAGTAAGTTATCGGATATCCATTAGATCAGCATGTTCATCGTAGTGTTTATATGGGGAAATTAAAGTATGATTTAGATAATATGCTGAATTTTGGCAGAAAAATTCTCTCTGGCCGTACAATTTTGGCCTTTTTGTTGCTATGTTAAAATGGCGATTTCTTTCACTGCGGTAAAAGAAATCGCTCGATTTGGTGCTGATATATTAATGTCGTCACCGCGACAGGATGATTTTATACTTGTTGCTAGAACCTATTTTAGTAAGATGGTCAGTGTTATTCAATGACTTTATGATCAAATGTTAGCGCCTAAATGGGTAATTTCTATGGGGGGCATACCTTAACTCTGGTGGTATGTACGATATTTATTCCCTTGTTAATGGGTGGTTGATAAAATTTTCCTGTTGACCTCTATATACCAGGTTATCCTCCACGTCAGGAAGCTTATATGCAAGCTTTATTCTTATTACAATAATAGATTGGTAAAGAACGTCATCTATTGACATGGGTAATTGGCCATTATGGTGTTTATCACACCAATATGCATCTAAAAAAGAGCCTAAGCGTGATGAAAGAATAGCGATCAAAACGTTATCAATACCTGATAAAATATAACACTTAGAAATATAACCAATTCAACGTAACAGAAGTAATGTTATTACGGTCGTAATAAACCTGATCAAGCATTGTGGTGTATAATGATAACAGATTAAATAACGCAAGAGACTATCAAGCAAGCATGGAAAACTTACGATTATTATGATGATCCAATAAATTTAGCACTGCATAACCAATTTAGTCCAAATACTTTCAGAATTTAATTAACTTATACGGAAATGTTGCTTATATGGATTAAACGTGAACAACTTCTTACCGTGATAGAGTTTTTAAAAAAACAACCGAAACCTTAGGTCATACTGTTTGATTTACATGGGGTTGATGAGCGGCAAAGAATAAACCAGCAAGGTTTATCTGAAGCGGATTTTTTATTTTTTACCATCTTATTTCCATTAAGCGTAACCATAATATTATGTTGAAAATGGCGCTTAGTGAGAAAGATCTTAATATTTCCTCTATCGTTTCTTTATTTCTAAATGCTAATTACTATGAATGTGAAGTATGGGATATGTTTGGGATAAAATTTAATAGCCATCCAAATTTGCGGATATTATTAATGCCAATGACCTGGGAAGGACAGACACCAGTTATGTAAAGATTATCTAGCCAGATCTAGTAAATTTAATTCTTTTGTTTTAACCAAATAGAAACTTGATTTAGAGATGGAGATGGAATCACTGATCTTTAAACCTGAAAAATGGGGAATGCCAAGAAGAAATGAACATGAAAATTTTATGTTTTTGAATTTAGGCCTAAATCATCCTTCATCTCATAGAGTATTTTTCATTGTACTGCAGCTTGATGCAAAAGAGATTATCGACTGTGTAACAGATATTGGTTATCACCAATGAGGTACGGAAAAATAGGTGATCATCAATTCTGGCACAGTTATATTCCCTATATTGACCGCATAGGGAATTATAGGTGGCTGTATTAATAAAATGCATTATGTATTATCGGTAAAAACTGGCAGAAATTGACATACCAGATTACATTAAAACTATCTGTGTTATGTTGTCAAAGTTATTTCGTATTAACAGCCATTTACTCTATATCAGTACTTTTATTGAGGATGTCGCTGTTCTGATATCCAATTTTCTTTGCATTTACTGATCCTAAAAAAATATATGATATTGTTAAAGTAATTACAGGTTTCCTGTATGCACCGGGCTTGATTTCGGATCGGTGTGTTGCTCATGAGTTACCGAAAGCCTGGCAGAGAAACTATTGCAGAAGTTCCTCGATTGGATGCAAAAGAGATTGGATTCATATGTTAAGATAGCATCGTATAAATAGTATTAACTCGTGCTCCTGACTGATGGTACAGAACGTTGTGTGGATGCAATTTAAGTGCGCGGTAGTTTGCCCTGTTGGCTGTATTTTATTATAAAAAGCGGAACAGATAGATGGCTGTTGATACCCAGAATTTTTCCAGATTAATTTTCTCGTTGTATTTTCTGCGGTTTATGTGAAGAGGCTTTTATCCGATTACCGAAATCCAACTAACGGCTGATTTTGATATGAGGGAATATAAACGCTAAGATCTGGTCTATGAAAAATAAGATTTATTGATTTCAGGGTTAGATAAATATCCAGATTATAATTTTTATCACAAAACGGCTATGACGATTAGTGCTAAAGATAAAGGTGAAGCGAATAATGAAGCTAAGCCGATTAATCTTAAAGAGTTGTTGCTATAAGGAGCGATGTTTATGGAATTTACATTTTATGTCGCCGCATTGATTGCTATTTTTGCGACCCTTTAGTGTAATAACACATAGTTGGTTTTTATTTTGGTGGTGCCTTAAAAATTATTATCTATGCCGGGGTTATTATGATGGTGCTGTTTGTTTTTGTTCTCATGATATTTAATTTAGGTAAATCAATCGTTGATCAGTAGCGTGCCTAGCTACAACCAAAAGCATGGATTGGCAAAGCTATATCCTTTCAGTTGTTTTACTTAGCGTAATTATCTATGCTATTTTTCAATACAACATAGGGAGATCAAAAGTGAGGTGATTACTGCTAAGAAGATTGGCATGAGTTTATTTGATCCTTACGTGTTATCCGTTGAACTCCTTTCTTTAATTGTTATTGGCCGGTCTTGTCGTAATATTTCATATCGGGAGTGAAAAGCGGCTTTAACTCTCTTGATAGTCATTCTGATTTGGAGGATCAAAATAGGATCCTTCTGTAACATGTTTTAATTTTATAGGCAATTTTATTCATTTTAGCCTTAAGCTATCTGCCTGATCCAGGGCAAAGCTTTTTTATATTAATAGGATTAGAAATAATGATTAACTCAGCTGCATTGGCCTTTGAGGTGGCTGGTAGCTATTTGGGAGAATCTGATGATCAAGTAATGTTATATCCTAATAATTAGCTTGGGTGCCTCGGAAGCAAGTATAGGATTGGCCTTGTTATTGCAACTTCATCGTCATCACCGGAACCTTAATATTGATGAAGTCAGTGAGATGCGCGAATGGCAGTATTGGGATTTCTACTGTTTACATTCTCTTGCTGGCGTTGATTGGAAAATCTGTCTGCTATCATCAGGGTTGATTCGGTAGGTTTAGCCGCACTGGTAACGTTTTGGGTAGAAATTGATTTTGGTATTAATAATCCTGACGATGGTTATCTATATCATCAAATATTGTGAGATTGGATAGTGGTAGAAAATTTTAACATTCCTATTACACTACTGGTTAATGCTTTATAATTAACTATGTTACCGGTTGTGATAGGCGTCGGTTTTTTAATTTATATATACGCTTCTTGATACATGCCTGGTGAAGAAGGTTATTCTCGTTTTTTTCTTACTACTAATTTGTTTATGCAAGTATCCTTGTTTTAGTTTTAGCTGATAACATGATGCTAAGATACTTGAGTTTTGAAGGCGTTGCTTTATCTAGTTACTTGCTAATCGGTTTTTATTATACCAATCCTAAAAATGGAAAAGCAGCCATGAAGGCTTTTTTTATTACTACATGGATTGCTGATGTATTTTGAGCGATTGGTATCTTGATTCTCTATAACTAATTTAGCACATTGAATTTTCATCAATTGAGCATACTGACTGGTAGTACAGTAAATTATCGCTGGTTTTTCGCTGATTAATTGGGCTACGTTAATGATCCTTGTTGGAGCGATCAGTAAATCTGCTTAGTTACCTTTCAGACTTGGTTAGCTAATGCAATGGCGGGTGCAATTCCAGTATCTGCAGTTATTCATACAGCAAGTATTCTCCCTGCTTGAGTTTATTTAATTGCTTATATCCATCATCATATTTTTTATGACATCGGAAATATTGCATTTACTTGTCATTATAGCTATGGTCACCCTAATATTGGCTGGATTAGCCACCATTAGTCCAAACAAATATCAAACGCGTATTGGCTTATTCGATAATGAGTCAAATAGGTTATATGTTTTTACCTTTAGTTGTTCAGGCTTGGGATGCAGTTATTTTCCATTTAATGGTCATGCTTTCTTTAAATCTTTACTTTTCATCCGTTACTTCAGTCATTGTCGCCTGTCAGGATGAACAAAATATATTTAAGATGGCTGATTTACGTAAAACGCTACCTTTTGTTTATAATTTTTTTGTTTATAATTTTTTAATCGGTGGTAGGGTGGCGCGCTAGAGGCAATACCACTAGTCAGTGCCGCATTTTATAGTTAAATAAGATATTTATGGGAAGCAGCCCTTCAAGGAGAAAAAGTTTTATTCTTGGGTAGCATAATTGGTGCATTTATTACTGACTGTATATCTTCCGTATGATTTTTATTGTCTTTCATGACAAAAATAGACCTTAGCTCAAACTGTCTGCGGTATTACTCATAGCCTGCCGTTAGAGATATTAGCACTATTATCTACAGTTGTTGATGCTCAGATTGTTTAATCGTTAGCGGCGGGAATATTTGCTGTCAGTGATATAATCAATCAGTTTGGTAAAGTTAGGCTAGAAATAGTTTCAGCGATTGTAGCATTACTCGGACTCCCACTAGCGATATTTCTCTATCTTTAAAAACTTAAGCTTGTTAAATCAATTGCTAAAAGTGCAGTGGGGAGTTTCTTTATGGTTTGGTGATATCAGAGTTTGAGATTTGAGCAACTTTCTAACCTTATTTTTGTAAAACCTTTTAAAGCAATTGCTCAATTATTGCCAAATAATCCTGTTTATTCATTAATGAATATTCCCATTTTGATGTCACATTTGGGCAATAAAGTCTTAACGTTAAGCCAGAATGGGCAGATCCGTTGGTATTTGGCTTCTATGGGGTTGATGGCAGTATTGATAGTAGTATTGTTACTTTTGATTTAATTAATGGACATTCGAGCCATGGATCACGCTATTAGGTATTAATATTGCCTTAGCCATTGATGGTTTATCATTACTAATGATACTGCTAACGGCTATCATGATCTGTTAAATACTAAAATATCATCGTTGACACAGCACAGTATTTATTAATGCTTAGATTTTTATTCCCTTTGTGGTGAAAGGGCCTTTAGTACCGTTTTATGGATGGATGGCAGACATACAAGAACAATCAGCCACAGATGATTCTGTTGATATTTTAGATATTATGCTGAAAGCGGCTGGTTATGATTTATTGCGTTTTACATTACAATTATTTCCTGCAGCATCAATTCAATTTACCCCTATTGTGATGCCGCTAGGTATAATCAGTATATTTTATGATGAATGATTAGCATTCAAACAGACAGATACCAAACACCTGACCTCCCTGCTGGCTTATAGCAGTTTGTCACATATGGAATTTGTTACCGTCGCTATTTATGCACTTTGGATGATGCAACAGGTCAATTATGGTACTGCAAAATTCAAAAAAGTACTGCCTGCTTTATTAAATGCTAGATAGATGTTAGTTTTATTGATATTAGCATTGTTATTAATGGTGTTAGATTTTTATCCGCAACCGGTGTTATATACTTCAAAAAATATGATGAAATTGCTTCATAGTTGATATTTTATCTTATTTTTTATATTAAGGCCATAATTCGTCATGGCTATAACTTTTAAACAATTGATCGCAATATCACTACTTTTTATCATTGAGGTGTTAATGGTGATTGAGATGTTATCCATTGCCTGGTGACGTCATCGTTTAATCAATGCACATTAATAATAGCTAGTTTTATTATTGCCTTGTTGTCTTGTTTTTTTAATTGGAGATAGATTACCGATTGAAGTGACACTATTAATCTATATCGATAAATATTCACTTTTTTATAGCGCAATGATTTTGATTGCTGGTATTAGCACATCAATTTATGCCTATGAATACCTAGCAGGATACCCATATAATAAAGAAGAGTTTTATTTATTATTAAGTATCGCGGTAGTAGGTGAGATCCTGTTATTAATGGGCAATTATTTGACAAGCTTATTCATTGGTATTGAATTAATTTCATTGCCATTATTTGGCTTAATTGGTTATGCTTTTATTCAGAAGCACTCCTTAGAAGCTACCATTAAAATATATGTTTCCTATCTGCGGTTGCCTTTTTATTTTTATTGTTTGGTATATTATTAGTTTATGCTGAATTAGGAAGCTTAGACTTTGCCAAATTAGGTTTAAGCCTAAATTAGCATATTATTCACTATCCAGTCCTTATGCTTGGTTTATGGATGATGTTGGTTGTGATTGATTTCAAACTTTCTTTTCTTCCATTCCAATTGTGGAAGTCAGATCTTTATTAAGATGCGCCTGCACCCACCCGTAGCAATATTTTTGGAGACTGCTGGCAAAATTGCTATTTCTGCTGTTTTAATGCGTTTACTTATGACATCACCTCTAACAGAAAGTGAGGCATTAATGATAGTACTTAGAGTTATCGCCATTGCTTCTATATTGTTAAGTAATTTAATGGCTATTTCATAATAGAGTATTAACGCCTGTTAGGCTACTCATTTATTGCCTATATGGCATATTTGTTACTGCCATTAATTGCTTTACAGACTGATAGTCTATAACGAAATTATAGTGTCAATTTATTTTATCAGATATTTATTTGCTAGTTTATGGGCTTTACCTTTGTTAGTATTCTAACTAGTCCTTATTATACTGATAATAAAACCGATATTAATGCTTGTCAGGGATAATATTTGTGCCAACTAGTTTTAGCGATTATTTTGACTATCATGATGCTGTCGTTAGCAGGCATACCGATTACCTTAGGTTTTATTGGTAAATTTTATCTCATCATTACCGCTATCAATAAAAAATTATGGTAGTTAACGGCTATTGTTATTATTGTTAGTGCGATGAGTTTATAGTATTATTTACGTTTTATGACTAGTCTATAGTCCAATAAGCCGTTAGTAAATGATCAATCTAAAAACAGTTAGATGCTAATTTAGGCATCTTTATTTGCGATATTGTATCCCGTTATTCGAATTTTATTCGAAATATGGGCACAACCTTTATTTGAGATTGCGGTTGCTGCCTTGATAGCATAAATATCAGTATACGTTAATAACTATAAAGAAATAATTTATTTGATAGTTGTGGGAATATATCCAGGAATTCATGGGATATATTGAGGTAGAAGCAATTTTTTTGATTTGATAGAAATCATTAAAAAATAACTAATTGTTCATCTAGAAAAATATTTGATACCAGTACAAATAGGCTTTAATCTTTTTAAGATTGCATTTTAAAAATTTTAACCAAACCAAGGCCTAGTTCAGGTTCTTGGCAGGACGTTAGCAGCAGAGTGCTCTATTTCTGAAATGCTTTTTCCTGTACTAATTTTCAATTTTAGATAAAATTGAATTAAATTCTTCCTTTGATATCGACTCCATTCACAAAGAATGCGCCTTGTTTTTTGTTTTCTCTTAGTTTAAGTAAACCTTGGTTGTTAGGCTTAAGTAAAACCCTATAAGAAGGTATATGACCCCCCTCCCACTACTTTTCCCCTCTAAGCAATTTAGTTGCTTTTGTTGTTCTAATCCCTATAGTGCATTTTAAATGACATTAAGATATTCTAATTGCTTATTAAGCAATAGATAAGAGTTATTAGTTAGGTATGGTTTTTGGCAATTCAATTAATAACCAACTCAATAGATACTAATTCTTTTTTAGCTATTTTTAGTATGTTTAAACACGAGATTGACGTTCTATGAAAAATACTTATTAAGTATGGATCGTCTTAGTTACCAATCTTCTGTTGCCTGTTATAAAGCTCCTCTTCCCGTCCAGGGAAACTTTAATCTATGCAAAAAGCTTTCTTCTGCAGCACTAAAAAAAGAAACACAATAGTTCATGTATTTTTTTGTTTTTATGTTGATAAGCTATCATTTTTAATATTTAAATAAAATAAATGTTTCTTTTTTAATCTATATTTACCTGTATAGATAACTTGTTCGACTTATTTTGATAGATAATATATTTAGAATATTTTAATTATGATTAAAATGAAGTTTTAAACTTTGATTATCACATTATAACAATATATTATTTCTTTAATACATGTGAAAGGATTTACATCTTCGTTAATTATCGATCCAAGCCCAGCCATTGAAACCTAATTCACTGAAAATATGCTTGATAGCCCTTATAAAAATATGAACCCATTATTACTAAAGTGATCGGTGTTGCTCCTGAAGAAAGCTGGCCAAATTAGTATTCTTCATTCTCGTGAAGGACCCTGATCATGTTTATATCAGTAACTGGACTAATTGGAGTCTTAGAGTTATCTCTGACAGTATAGATAATGGGCCTATGGCTGCATTGAATAAGTAGGTAAGTAGCTCTAAATCAATGAAACGAAAGCATCAAAGTATCAAAGCTTATAAGTATAGCACATTGATTGTTTGCACCTGAATCCCAGCGCCATATCTATCTATTAGCCTTATCTTAAAGAAGTGATAATTACTACACTTTTAGGTGATGTCCTCAAACAAGGCACTGTATTAAAAACCAACAGAGATTCTAAGAAGCTTGGAAAACAAGTTAGATATTTACCTTCGATTGCCCTGTGTTTTAGCAATAAGTTTACTGATCTGATCGATAAGCAGCGTTAGAGATTGCTGATACATGCATATTACTGGTGCAGTATGAAAGAGGTATATGCAGATTTTGCGCTGACTGGCAAGGACGCAGTATGCAGATGAGCCTCTGATGGTAAGCCGCTTTGCCTTCTTATGATGCCATACTGTATGTGATGGAGAAACTCCCTAAACCAGTCAAACAGTAAGGGAGGCAAAACCGGCAGCGCGAATATCGCTAGCTATAAGAGTTTATTATCCGTCGCGACTCTTGGAGCAGTCTACCGGTTAACTACGTCTGGATTGGGGGAGAGACGGTCAGGGCATGAAGATGAAAGTCGCCCATACTGAGCACGATCAACCGTTTTTGCTGGAACTAATCTTGATTATTGATGGCAGATGCCGCTATATCACCGGCTGGAGCTTATTGCTTTCTAAGAACATGATTATCGTTATTGATATGCTGTACTATGGTATAGTCACTCACGCTAAGGAAATCCGTTCTTTCTACTATTCGGATAACGGTAGCGACAAAAGCAATAACACGCTCGATATCAATATTAGCAATATTTTAACCCGCCTGGGTATTGAACATCCGAGCGGCATTCCAGAGAATCAGCAAGGGGGCGAAACAGCATTATCAAAAGCCTAAATCATACCTTTCCGATGTACATTGCCCGCTGATTTGCTATTTGGTACTGGCGTTAACCGGGAAACCCGTGCGAAAGAGTTATCAAGGCACCGCTTAAATCAGCATTGAGAACACCAATGGTAAAAGGAGGGGAAATAGCCATGAACTTTTAACCTAACCTTTCAGAAGACTACTACACAAAGAGCAAGCTTGCCCTCCTGTTGTATACAGATTGATTGATAAAATTAAGCTCTAGGTGGAGTGGGGTACAACGCTCCTATGCACAGTAAACTTCCTAAAAGACCCGATGCTCACCTCAGCATTAGAATACAGCTGAATTTTACCCCTCGAAGCTGGGAAACGAATGTATCCGTACCGAGCTGGAATTGCTGAGGTAGTTTGAACTGCACGACTTGTTTATGCCGTAGACTCAACGTATCGTCACCTGTTGTGAAATCTATTTCCTTAACAATATTTACTATAGGTAGAAACTGATAGCTGAACATGGCTGTAAGGTACTACTGAATTACGATATTCATGATGCCAGCAAGATTATTGTGCGCCGGATGGACGCTACTTATCTGTGTGAGGGGCTCTTGGATACCAATAAATACCTCCCTCTTCCTGATAAAACATTGGAATATCAAAACCGGCAAGAGCGTATAAAAGGATGCGCAAAGAGGGGAGTGAAGAAAAGTGGTGATCGCTGAGGTAGAAATAGCCTAACATTGCAGGGAAAAGTGGATGACTTCGGATTACTGGCTAATATTTATCTGTAAGTATGAAATATCATATTGAATATTGAGATTGAAGAATAAAATGAGATCGATACGAAATCGGCGTTACAGCACTGCCGTGGCATTACTGGAAGCCAAGCAGATTGACAGGCTGTTGTAAAAAAACACTTTCTTGGCTAATCAAATGGGCAAGTAAAAACAATGCTTTTCTCTTTAATGAGCGAGAAAAGCTGTCATGACTGAAACACGGTGCTTATCAAACAGCTGTAACCGTTAATTGATACGGCTCTCTAGTCAGGGTGGGTGATATCAGGCGCAGATTACCCGTGAGACCTGCCAATCGAGCACAGTGATATCCAGCTTTATCAATAGCACCTATAATGGAAACAATCACTGGATTAGGGAACTCTTAACTCGCTTGATGACCAATTATCAGCAGAAAAGACCTTGCATGCGTTGTCGAAGTTTGTAGAAACAGGCAGAATCAAGGAAATATGAGCGATATTTATAGTTTATCTGGTTAGCCTAATGTATGAACGTGATTGTCGGCTTCATGGTGAGCAAAACCTTTTCTACTCGCCAGTATTTCCAGTATGCCAATACCTGAATGGCTGATGATGCTCCCCGGCACTCACGGGCTAATGATTGTCGATTAGGCTGAGTATCTGGACATTGGCGGGCTTGAAGAAGCTCTCGGCGATGTGAGGATTCGACTGGGATTGGAATGCTGATAGGTAACCCGTGAGGATTATCAAAATCGGCTCGCTAAACCAAGGAAGTGGCGCATTGACTTGGTCAGATTTCTATATAGTCGTATCGCTGCTCTGACAGACTATTAAAAGCAAAAAAACCGATGATAACACATGATTATAGCAGCCTGAAGCATTACCGACGAGAGTGAACTGACGCTGGTTGTACCATGCTATTGTCTATAATGCCGGCCCATTTGCAGGTATTGTCGCGTAACCTTGCGCCACGCGTGTCTAATGGTAAACGGCGATGCTCAACCAAAATTTGCCGAAAATACATCAATACATCAAGGAGGTTTTCATGAAAATGTATACCGAAATGAACCTCTTGCTGGCAGGGAAATAAATATGGGGGAGTACTCTTTACCT
Source organism: Arsenophonus sp. NEOnobi-MAG3 (assembly GCA_052171895.1). Classification (GTDB taxonomy): domain Bacteria; phylum Pseudomonadota; class Gammaproteobacteria; order Enterobacterales; family Enterobacteriaceae; genus Arsenophonus. The sequence goes on along the minus strand of JBQMRN010000001.1, from coordinate 24,265 downwards.
TATCGACAGCGTCCAGGACATCCAAAGATCCTGTACTCAATACTAGAGGGGGGTTGTGGTATCCATTTCATTGGAATAGGCATATAACTTGTCTTGCTAGTTTTGTTTTGTAATCGCGCCAGCTGCTATCTATGTGCTGCCTGGATGTACAATATGTGATGATGTATTTATGCCATGAGATGAATCAATTAATCAGGATAGCTAATGATAAATAAGCCTTACGCTATAAAATCAGCGCCCTGCGGCGTATGGCGCGCTATGCGCTAGATAACCACGTTGATAACACGATATCTCGCACGATGTCTACCTCTTACGCGGTGAAATTTCGTACTTCTATTTAGAAGTAGAGCGGTATAAGATGAGTGTGCGATGATGTTGCCCTACGCCGCCGCAAGGATTATTACTAGTATCAGAGATTTGATGTGGATAGATGGGAAGCAGCGTAACCTGGGCTGCACGTTATCCAGGCGAAAATTATCGCCAGGCGTGTGGTATGCCAGGCCACCTGGCACGCCTTATGGGTATTACTGTTTTGGTGGCAAGTGCTGTCCAACTGGTGCTAGGTTTTATTAATTACATTATTGTCTAATGCACGGTAATTCCTTACTACATAAAAAATGGGAAGGCATGATGAACATGTTTAAGGCAATGAATACCGTACGTTATCAGTTATGTGCTGTCGAAATTGAGATCCTGTCAGGCTGCTATTATCGGTAGTGCTAGTTTATAAAAATTAGCTCCCCGGCAGTTCAGCTAACGGCGTTTGCGATGCCTTTACTACTATTAAATTGTATTATCGGAGCCAGCGTCAACAGGTTCTACGCTAAATCGTTATTAAGTTATCTGCTCTATTGGGATGCCTAGAGCTATATGCGCACTATCACTGTCCCTTTTTTAATGAGGAAAGCATGAACTAAATCATCACCAAGAAAATTGTCCTAACTTCTCCTGAAGGCTATGGTATTAATGCATTAGAGGTTATATAATTCCAGGTCGAGTATGTTTAAGCCTATTGATCTACTACGAGATGAATTGATTGAGAGTCTGTTTACCAAAGAAATAGAAGAGCAGCTCTTCCCACCCTTCCTCCCGGCGACAACTGGTCGAATTTAAATTATTCCACCTGCACTGTATTTGAAATTTTTGTTGATTTATCAGCCGTAGAATATGGCATTAATTACAGGGGCAACCAAAGGTAATTTTACCCTGATCAGATTTGATTGGCAGTATCGTTTTCTCCTTAAGGTGTGGCCAAACACCGCATTTTTTATGAACGCATTCAGGTGGTAAAAGAAAAAATACAGGCCTGTATTATACCAAGTGATCAGATGTCTCGGATACAAAATTAATCGCCATCGTGAATCGTTCCTTTAAAATAAATAAATAAGGCCAGATTGATATTAACGAAATATTGACGATGAGGGATTTAGATATTGATGATGAAGAATGGCAATAGACAATGCGCACGCTCAGTGATTTGATTAAGGTCAGCGGCAGTAGTAGCTATATCTGCGTTTTTATGAACGAGAACCGAAGAAAGCCTATAAACAACTATTGCTCGATATCTATAAATTATAATGTATTTTAACCCATTTCTTTAAATTTAATCTAGATGGTACCTCAGGGGGGGTACGGCTTGGTGCGCTGAATTCTACTGAAAGAGATATTGATATTGATGAATAAAAATTTAATTTATAACACTGCACTGGTGTGTGCGTTTGGGTCATGAGAGACAGATATTAAAAAAGTATTGAAACTTACGTGGTATACTAAATAGTGGTACTGTGCCGTTTTCTTTCGCAGGGTCAGAATATTCCAATTGCTTAACTTACCTATGAGGTAGATGATGAAGATACACTAACTGGATTTACTCCTGAAATAGATACCTAGCTGCATGTATTAATTGACTGAATTGACAGCGTGGTTAGAGGAGAACCTTGTAGCCTCACTGGCTACAATTGCTCACAGCACTGCTAGATATCATGAATAATGAGGTGGTGGTTACAACGCTAGGGTTTTTACATTACCAGAGGTACGTCGCTTAGCCAGTAAAATGCCACCTGCCCTGTCAGCAGGTGTATGCTTAGCCGGCGCTGGCACAATTATTGTTTACCTAAAGGCGATAGAGCCTTCTGAATGCCTTACGCGACGATGAAATATTCCACCGTTTGGTGTGTGTGTTGGTATGGTAGATCACGCCGATTAAGACGCTACGTAAAGAATATTGGCTCAGCTAGAGATATAGATTTATAAACTGATTGCGACCTAACGCCAGCTCTCTCTATTTAAAGTTATCAACTCCTCTGTTTGCCAACTTAATCTACTCTGAACTTATTCGAACAATCGAATTCCCCACATGTGGTTGGATTGTTAATAGAGCGTAATCCCCTCCCTTCTCATCCAATGCTTATCCTGTTGCCAGGAATCTCTGCATTAAGGTATTGCTATGCCAGATTTTCCACACTTGTTACGTAACAAACTCTTCGCCGTCTTCAGCGGTGTCGGCAGGCTTCCCCACTCCACATGATGTTAGTCGACTTGTATATCACTTTCTTGGAAGAGAGGGGTCACGGGGTGGAGGAAACGGATTCAACCACGCTGTTATGATAGTAGGGGAGTATTTATCGTGTACTACGTCCATACTTGTGGCAACTTCATCGCCTATACATTAAAAACGCCGGCGTAATCTAAGTGGCGCTCCTTCCTGCTGGCGGCAAATATACACCAGGTTTTCGCCATGATTGAGCGGTCACCTTTACCTAATATTGGTATTAGACTTGGCACCGTGTAGTGCGAAGCGAGGCCTTTATTTACAATGTCAGTGCCAGTTTTAGGTTATCCCTACCTTTTAGATATTTAATCCTGCTAAAGCACTACCAATGTTTGTGATATTCCAGCGACCTGTAATGAGCTTTGTCGTTTAGTCAAGGTGAATAAGCTCATGCTGAGCTATCTGGTCAATCACCGTGGCGATGACGAATGGCTTTGCCGGCAATGTGGACTGTTTCAACCCTTTATACGAAGCAGTGAAGAAGCTACTAAAAACAGCGCTAACGCTGTGCATGCTGGCGTTATTACTAGCTACTATCCATCCCCTAGACTCGGGAGCTAGCTGAGACTCGCTTTCTTCCCCCTGGCAACTCCCGTGAAAGTGGTAATAATTACCACCAATATCACGTATATGACGGGGTTATTGGCTGAGCCTCTCCGTAGCTTTCGCCAGTACCGCGCGCGGCGCCCTCCCAGAGTCGTTGACCTTTTTGGCTAGCGTAGAACTACTATTCGCTGCAAGTGTTAGCCGTGATTAACACTGTAATGCAGACAAGACCATGTTGCACCAGGCAGAGCATTACCGACAAACGCAATCGCATGATGAGTAAAGGATGGAAATGATAAACCCCTTGTGAACAACGGACAGACCTAAATCCAGCCAGTATGTTATTACGCGTCGGCGCTTAGGTTAGATAGAACCCTGTGGGTTAGGGAAGGCTATGAGGATACCCTACATGCGAGCTACTGTATGGCCTAACAGGCTAAGGTGGGAGAAGCACATCCGCGCGTGCCCAACTTCTCTCGCTCCCATGTGAGTTAAGTCCTAAAAGACTATATTACGCCGGCGCTATATCCGCTGCGAAGCCACTCACCAGCGGTATGCTATTTTATGTGGCTGATGTTCTGCTCCTTTGCTGAATCCGAGCAGGTTGAACATCTTAACGCTAGATTTTTGTTGATGGGGGAAAGAGCCAGCCCATCCTGGAGACCACAGGCTGTCCGCGCATATGGTCATCTCTAAAAGTAGAAATTAGCATGTTGCTGGATAATTTGAAAAAAGACCCACGCCAACTTGTAGGCGGTGATATATCAGCTTGAGTTAGTGGTAAAAAACTTTTACCGAAGTGACGAATGATTGCCGATATCTTAATGCAAGACCAGTATCTGCTAATAGTATATTCAGTGAATGATTATCATGGGGAATTAAATGAATGAGTCTTGCAGAGACTGTCTTGCGTGGTCCCATGGAAGAAAACATTAGGCGGTAGGTAGCTAGTAAAGCTGATTTATTACCGGCGGATATTCGTCAATGCCTGTTTGAACTACTTCGAGAAAAACGTATTACCCATTTACAGATTGTAGACGAGATTAACTGGTTAATTAATTCGGCGGATTTGCCTGTCGATCAGCAGCTCTCCCGTTTAGGGGTTTAATCGTCTGTGGAGAGGTAAAACAAATGAGTGGCAAGGGATTTACGTAAGCTGCGTAAGCAGACCAGCGCCGAACCATTACCGCCAAGTTTGGTGAGAAACCGATCGACGAAAATCTTGCGACTGATTATGGAAATGGCGCCGTGTCCCACTGCTGTTAAGGGTATATGTAATCACCAAATTGCCAGATAGGATAATGATGAGATTGATATTGATTTATCAAAGAAGCCATGCTGCCCGCCCAGCATTTAAGCGTATACTAGAGATGAGGCATAGGTATGGCACATGGAAATTCGTTAGCCAAGACCTAAATGCCGATGAAGCGGCTAAAGCTATCAGTGAAGCACTCCGTGGGTAGGAAAGGTATCTTAGTCAGCAAGATGGAAAGCTAAATCCGCAATATTTTTCTTGGTAAGGGGGGCGAACACCTAACCGTATTTAGGAAAATAATAACCAAGCAAGAAACCTATTATCAAACGATAAGTTTGGATACTCATAATCATTATTTCAGTATATCTTTCCAAGATATATGAGCAAATAATAATTTGATCTCGAGTGCTGCTTGATTGTGCACTTTGTATAGAAGTTTCATTGTCTGATACAAAAAAGTAACTGAAAATTTTGTTAAAGCAAGATCACCAAGCTCCTCTGCTGGATACATGATAACGAACGTGTTCCGGCTTCTAGGTTTGGCTATGCAGACTGCTAAGCTCTGTTGGTGTCCCCCCTCCAACAACAGAACACGCCAGACTACAAGAGGTAGCCTCATCCCATAAGCTTTTATCGAGAACAAAACTTTTAATAGTACTGTCTGCTGTTCTTTCATATTTTTTTAATAGCTAATGCTTTTAATTAGCTATGTTGGCAAGAGTTATTAGTAAATCTAGTATATGGCAATGGGTCAGGCTAGATTCCTACTCTGATGCTTTTTGAATTTGTTCTCCATCCTTAAATTGGATATTGTTTACCACCATGGTCAACAATAGATTAAATCCCCTTAACTGGTTCCAGCTTTTTTAAGTAGATGGGAGAGTAGATTAAATATCATTGAAATGGTTGTTTTTTGAACAACAGTTCTTTATGCGTCAGCTTCGTAGCCTTACTGTTGCAAAAGCTGATTGAATCAACTTCATCGTTCTTATTGATGACCAGTGCTCTGACGGGAAGTCGTAGAATGCCAGAAGTTCTTTTCGATCTTTCTTCAGTTTCTTTATTGCTCCAGGATACTTCCATAAAACCTTTCTAAAAAAATATCAAGGGCTTTTTATTAGCGGCGATCCAGAGCTTTCTTCTAGCCAAATCTCGCGCAGCTCACAGGCTTAACTTTCTGTTTCATGCCTTTGTAGAGTGAAGTCAGCACATTAGCTATTTTGTGTATCCAACAGCGTTCGTTGGTCCTATGTGTTTGGGAATATCTTTGTGGTATTGCATTCTAAAAACTAATGGCATCGTCTTCCGTAGCAAGCCAGGGAGATACGGTTAAGTTACACCAGGTGTTCGCAGGCCATTAAAAAGTTCAGCCAAGTTTGCTTCTAACTCTCGATAAGTATTTAACTGCAATTATCTCCTTACGTCCATGCTCAGTGAGGCTGATAATAATTACAAGCAATAAAAAGAGATCATCTTGCTGGACGGAAAAATTGTATATGCCATCAGCCTAGAAATAAACATAGCGCGTATCGCTTAAATTACACAGGAAGCATGCCTGTTCTCTTTTCAAGCCATTGCTGTTTTAGTTTTCTGATGATAGTCAGAGAGACCATGTGCTTTTTCAGCAAGGAGCGCCCCTCTCAATGTTTTGTGAAAATCACTGGTAGATGCTACTCGCAGGTATACAGCCATGGTAGCAATTCTTCAACGTTTTTGCCCGTTTCATTTAGATAATGAGGTGCTAGTAACAAGCTGTTGAAGTATATTCCGTTTCCGCTGCGATCCCCTAATCTTACCTACTTTAATCTCAACATACCAATAGTAGTCTGTATAGTTCATTTGTTCTGGCAAATAACTGTTACGGACAACGCCATGAATGACACCACTGTCCGAGAAGGTGGTGTTTAGCATGTTATCGCAGCATGGTTTCGAGCTCAGCCTCAATGCGACACGGGCTATATCAGCTACTTTTTACCATTACGGATGAGTTGATGAAATGGATAATAGGTAATATCTTGTTTCGCGGATATACACCTTGTAAGGCTAAACTTTTTCATGGCATGCGATCTCTCTCTTGTTTGAGACTATTTATGAAATCAATTATCCGGATAATACCGCCTAAATCTCTGAAACTTAATATACCAGCTATCAGCATAGCTCTGTTAGTAAAGGTTTCGTACCATTTAGCTCCACTCTAGGAGTGGATGGACTCTTTATCAATGATCAGATTAAGAAAACGGCTAGCACACTCTGCATTAAACTCTTCAAAAATTTCATCGCTTACATGGATCTCTGGCGATTAAGAGCGTGCAATTCATTCTTTCCTTTTTTCTCCTTCTCTTCCGCATTTTCTAGTTTTCCTATATAGGATATAGGATATAGGATATAGGATATAGGATATAGGATATAAGGCTTCTATTTTGAAGAATTCAGGGAAAATATTTTTTAACTTAGCAACAATAGCACTTAGTAAATTTATGTTTTCTGTCCCCAGTTCCGCCCCCGCCGCTAAAGCAAGAAAGCAGTGATGCTATCTAAACGCTGGTTTCAAATCAATGCATGTTTGTTTTTTTAGTCTAATAAAATCAAGTTGTTCAAACTACATTGCAGATAATTAAACTATTTATCCTTGTAAACTGATTCTATCCTATTTTAGCAATAATGGATGGATATTTATTTTCACTTAAAGAGTAATTCAATTTCCTAACCATGAACTTGACTGGACTTCTCAATGGCCTGCGAACAGCTGGTGTGAGACTTAAAACCGTATCTCCTAGATATATATCAGATTTGCTAATAACTTGGAATTTGTAAGTTAACATTATTAATTTAATTGCATTTTATTTAATTAAATAATATAGGTAATATAATTAATTATTATTAATAACTTAACTTAAGCTAATGAAATTAGCTATTAAATTTCAATGAAGGTTGTTTAATTTATATCTATTAATGAGTTCTTTTAACTTAGGTTTTTTAACAAAAAAATAATAAAAATTTAATTTTTATCAAAGATAGCAAAGATTATTTAGCGTCGTAGCGTAGAATACAGCAGATAAAGTGCGTTATCCTCAGATTTATTATCCAATTTTATGGTTACCACCAAGGTAACAAGTTAGAAAGGTAAAAACTTTTTATATTGCATGAAAATCTTAATTAAGATAGGTAAATGCGGTAGTTACGCGTTTGACACCATCTATCTCACTGGCAATTTTTGCTGCGAAAGTTCCTTCTTGTTTAGTTAAAATGCCAAGTAAAAACACTTCCCCCCTTTCAGTAATAACTTTGACGGTTGATGATTTAACCGAATGACTCGTAAAAATTTGCGATTTTATTTTGGTGGTTATCCAAGTATCTTTAGAAGCCGTACTAAGATCAACTGGCGTAGCCTTACGGATCTCATTATAAACCGCTTCAACACCTTCTACTTTGGTTGCTATCTGTTTTGCTCTTTCAGCTAACACAAGATCTGGGGCTTGCCCGGTAAGTAGTATCTTACCTTCATAAGCTGTGCTAATAATACGTGCATTGCAGGTAATTCCTTGCTCTTTATTAAGAGCAGCACTAACTCGGGCTTCTAATGTTCCATCATCGACCTGGCGACCGACACTTCTTGGATCTGTTGCGCTTTTTGTGGCGACCGCAGCTGATCCTATTACAGCAGCACTAATGCATCCTTGTAATAAAATGGTACTGTATATTATACTAATTAGAGGATAGAATCTCATTATATGTTATATGAACGCATCCCTGTTTGCAAGACATCCGAAGAGTTGAGATATTGATGGAAGTTGCAGCTCTATATTAGCCTTATAGCAGCCGTTGTAGTGGAGTCCCTCTATCTAATCCGCTGAGTCGCATCTTATTTTGCTAACTAGTTTTAAGCTCCCAAGAAACAATCGAGGTTTAGCAAGTCTATATCTTATCTATTGTTTCATAATTACGATTGCCTATGCAAGCTTTTAGCATTCATCCTTAATTTTTAAAAGAGTTAATGTTTATTAACGCATATTACTTAAAACGGTCTAACACTGACGTGTTTTTTGTCAGTTCCAATCAGGGGTTACAAAAGTCAAGACCGTATGTACTATCTTGTTAGCCATTCCGAGCAACCGCTACGCTGATCGCCCGTTTTTTCATTAGGGCTGTAACTCAAAATGGGATGGGTTCTTTGGGAAGCAGTGTAGCGTGAATCTTTACGGTATGGATAATCAACGTTTGCAGATAGGTGGTATTACCACGTTTGTTGATGCCCAGTAACCGTAACCTTCCAGCTACTGCCAGTTTGTTTTTGTATTGGCCTGATATAGGCAGAAAACTCTTACTCTGACCGAAACGTATTAGCATTCCCCCATTTTAGCAACTGTAGGAATGGCGATAAGCGGTGCCAAAACCACCGTGGATTTGCATAATTCACTGACATGCCTAGTTTTGTTTTGCCTAGCTATCCACCTACTCTTCTTCTATGCCAACTATTTGAGTATAAAGATCAGTAAGTCGTCAATATTGCTCTTTAATTTAGTAAATCAAGAATAGCGGCAGGTTTTCTTTCAAGTGATTAAGGACTTCTGGCATATTCTTGTTTAATGATCCCTGTTGGCTTCCTTATCTACTGTTTCGCTAAATTCTAATAATAATCCATCTAGAGCCCGTTGATCTGGTCCGTACCAAATTTAGCAACTGTGGAGCGACGCGAGCATTTTATTGTAGATATAGTATGGCTTATTGTTCTTAGATTTTAACGGTAAGCGCTTTACTTAGTTGTTGAATAATCATCTAGATATAGCGCGATCTTCTATCTATAACGTTATTTTTGTTGCCAATCATGAACGCTTTAACGAATTTACTTTGAAGTAATCAAACTTTATGCCTAAGTTTTCCAATTTAGGAGCTGAATACTGAGAACCCCTCATCAGGTTTCCATGCTAATAAAACAAAGTTCATGATTACTGAAATATTCTAAATAAGCATCTCGTTTAACTCGTTTATCGATAATTTTACCTCTATGCTCATTAAATGAAATTGACCTGTATCAGATGTTTTGTAATATCAACGCCAACAGAGATATATTTTATATCGTGGATCATCCTAGTTATCAGGGAGCTTTATTCATTTCGTATTGGGTACAATGATACCGAAAGTCTGCGGGGGATTCACACTTTTACCTGTTGAACTCTTTGTAGTGTTTAAATAGTTGGGATGCTTTCATTATATTTTCCTTAGTCATTTTGATGCGGGAAAAGTGTATTATTGATTAGATCACAGAAACAGTTAACTGTTAATAGGTGAATTTTTTGAATTTTGATACTTCCTTGCGGAGATATTCAAATTTCTACCTCTTGTATGCCTAATAAGCCGGCTAATTTCCCGCCATCATAACCGATTAAGGCTATAATCGTCATATTCTGTGCGAGTGAAGCTTCAACAGCTGTTATCAGAATGGGATTGTTGCCTTTTCTGGGAATTGCAAGGACTATATCACCAGATTTTCCTAATGCATGCAGTTGTTTTGCATACACTTCTTATGGCTTTTGGCCATTAGCGATCGAGGTTATAATCGCATTATCTGTGTTGAGAGATAAACCGGGAAGACTCTCGGACGTTCAGCTTCAAATTGATTGATTATAATGGTGAAAAGCGTTCTGCAATAACTGCCGGATTATCAGCCAGTATCGTAACATAAGATTTTATTACTATTTAGTAAGGCGTGAACAATCATAATCGCTGCACGAGAAATAGCATCTGGTAATACTTCAGGAGCGCCAATTTGTATTTGAATGCTTTCGATAAAACCGGCTTTAATTTTCTCCAACAGGTTAAGGGCCTACATACATATAATTAATGGATGGTATTTTAGTCACTAAAGGCATTTAATAACCACTTAAATTGATTACCTGTAATAGCATAAATATCAAACAGTTATTAGAAAATTTGGTGCATAACGCTTAGACTACATTCTACTATGATGCTTCATGAATCTGTTCTCCATCCTTAAATTGGATGTTATTTACCTTATCAGCAGGGTTTGTCAGCAGGTCAAAAATCTCCTGAAACTGGTTTCAGCTTTTCTGAGCAGATTGTAGCAGCTTAAATAGCATTGAATGGGTTCTTTTTCTTGAATTATAAGTTCTTTACGCCTCGGCTTAGTAGCCTCAGTATCGCAAAAACCGATTTAACCAGATTTGTCATTCTTATTGACGTCAAGTGTGTGGTAACACAGGAAGTCGTAGAATGCCAGCAGTTCTTTCTCGATCTTTCTATAGCTTATTCATCGCTTAAAGATATTTTGCTGAAAACTTTCCCAATAAAATATCAAGGGCTTTTAGCGGCATAACAGCTTTTTTCTTTGCTAGCCACACCTTCCAGTTTCCCCCCTTTCCTGCAGCTCAGTTTTAACTTTCACTTGCATGATTTTGAGGAGTGAAGCCCGCACATTAACTGTTTTTGTACTAACAGCGCGTTGGTGCTGTGTGTCTGAGAATATCTTTGGCATTGCATTCTAAAAATTAATGGTACCGTGTCCATCGTAGTAAGCCTGCTGGGAGATACAGTTAATCCACTCGGTCGAATAAGGGCATTGATAAATTCGGTCAAGTTCGCTTCTAATTTTCAATAGCACCATCTTCACACGCAACGAGAGCTCCTTACTTCCATGGCTCAGCAACGCCGATAATAATCAGCAGGAAAAGGCGATCATCTTTCATGACAGTAGTATATATACCTCAGTTAAGAAATAAAGATAGCGCGAGTATCGCTTAAATCCAAGTAGGCACCATTGCCTATGTTCTTCAAGATATTATTGTTTCAGCTGCTGATACGTATGGGGTACTAGTAGAGAGAGCATGTGCTTTCATTGAGAAGCGCCCCCCTCGTCCAAGACCTTCGTGAAAATCACCGGTAGTTATGCCTCGCAGGTATAACTATGCCAGGAACTCTTCGCAGATTTTTGCACGCTTTAGATAAGCTGGTAGCAATGAGAGCTGTTGAAGCATATTCTGTTGCTGCTGCGATCTTTGATCTTAGGTATTTTAATATCAACATCGCTAATAGTAGTCTCTATAGTTCGGTGTGATAAATAACCGTTACGGACGACTGGCATGAGGCCGCCCTCGACAAGGTGGCGTTCAGCTTGTTGTCGCAGCATAACTTCGAGCTCAACTTCAACGGCGCTGGCTTATCAGTTGCTTGGTAGCATTTTGGATGAGTTTATGCAAGGGATCTCATAGGTAATATCTGGTTTTTCAAATATCTGTAGGTAGATTTTTCCATGACATATAATCGGTCTTTTTTCTTGAAAGCATTCATGAAATCAATCAACAGGATTGCACACCCATCTTCAAAATCCAATATACCAGAAATAAACATAACTCAATAATTTTTTATTGCTAGAATTTTAATTGTTTATTAAATATTAAGAGGCCGATAAAATAATCTAGCACCATTATCATTGATAATAAATAAACAGATAAAGTCAATGTTATTTGATGTTTTCTGCAAAACGTTTCGCTGCTTCATCCCAGTTAACAACTGACCAAAAGGCTTTAATATATTCGGGGCGACGATTTTCATATTTAAGATAATAAGCATGTTCCCAGACATCAAGCCCTAAAATAGGGTAACCAGAAACACCAGAAATAGCCTCACCCATTAGCGGGTTATCTTGATTAGCTGTCGAAATGACAGTCAGCTTCCCATCCAATCTCAATACTAACCACGCCCAACCAGAACCAAAACGAGTTGCTGCTACTTTTTCAAAAATTTCTTTAAAATTCTCAACGCTAAGAAAATCACGTTCAATTGCAGATTTCAATTCACCTTGTAGTTCAGTACCTAATTTCAAACCCTTCCAAAATATGCTATGATTAGCATGCCCACCTGCATTATTGCGTAAAATAGTATGCTTTTCAGCAGGTATATTTTCTAAATTTTGAATTAATTCATCTATATAAAGATTAGCAAGCTCAGGAAAATCTTTTAACGCCTCATTGGTATTGTTGACATATGTTTGGTGATGCTTGGTATGATGAATCTTCATTGTCCTTTTATCAAAATGTGGCTCTAGTGCTCCATATTCATAAGGTAGGGAAGGTAATGTATAGCTCATGTCTATTAACTCCTGTTACTTAAATATAAAATAAATGTTTCAATCAATCTTTATTTGAAAGAGATTAGCATAATTATAAAAATAATTATAAACAATATATTTTTTAAGGTTTTTATTTCTCTATAAAACAATTCATGTATTAGCTAATTAAATTGAAATAGATATTTTTTATAAAATTTATCAATAAAAAATTTAAAAGAATAACTAATTAATAGTTATTACAAATCTGGTTTATGGCGGTCACATGGTACATCCTACTCTGATATTTCCTGAATCTATTCTCCATCCTTAAATTTGACGTTGTTTACCACCAGAGTCGCTCTCAACAGCTGAAATCCCCTTAATTGGTTCCAGTTTTCTGAGCAAAAGGAAGCAGCTTAAATACCATTGAAAGGATTGTTTTTCTCAAAGCACAGTTCTTCTCGATCTTTCGCAAATTTTCATCGTTGCAGGATACTTCCCTAAAAATCTTTCCAAAAAAACATAAAAACATAGAGGGCTTTTTTAGCGACATCACGGCTTTCTGCTAGCCAGGATCTCCAGAAGTTCAGCCTTAACTTTCGGTTGCATGCCTTTGAAGACTGAAGTCAGCAACATTAGCTGTTTTGTGTACCCAACAGCCTTAGTGCTGCGTTTTAGGGAATATCTTTGCTATTGCATTCCAAAAACCAATGGCACCATCTCCCGTAGTAAGCCTAGGAAAGATGCTTAATCCATAGCCTTATAAGCCATTGAGAAGTTTTCCCAAGTTCCATTTTTATTCTCGATAACCATCTTAGACCGCAACGACTTTCTTACGTCCATGCTTGGTAACGCTGATAATGAGACCAGAAGGCAAAGGGATCATCTTACCTAACAGGACGGTATATGGCATTGGCTAAGAAATAAACGTGTAGTACGTATCGATTAAATCACGAAGGCACCATTGCTTCTGCTCTTGAATTATTCTCATTTTTGATGTATTGGGTATGGTTGCGTATTATTCATCTGATTGATTTTTATGAATGATTTCAAGATCAAATAGATGATATGCCATGAAAAGTCTACCCTACAGGTATCCACGAAATCAGTTATTATCTGTGATTCCTTGCATGAACTTATCCGTAATACTGCCAGGAAGCTGATAGCCAACACCGTTGAGGCTGAGCTTGAAGCTATGCTGCGGATAACATGCTAAACGCCAGCTTTTCGACGGGCGTCCATGCCATCGTCTGTAACGATTATTTGCCACACTGAATTATACTAGATTGGTATTGGCAATGTTGAGATTAAAGTGCATAAGGTCATTGGGGTCTCTCACAGCTGCAACAGAATATGCTTTAACAGCTTATCGCTATCACCTTATCTTGAGCGTGCAAAAATGTCGAAGAGTTGCTACTGGCTGTAGCTGCAAGTTATCTCTACTGGTGATTTTATGAAGTTCTTGGGTGTGCTTCTCAGTGAAAAAGCACATGGTCTCTCTGAAAGTACCCCATCAGTAGAGTTAAACAGCAATGGCTTGAAGAGCACAGGCAACGGTGGTACCTGCAAGATTTAATCGATACGCGCTAGATTTATTTCTTGGCTGATGGCATATATCTTAGGCAAGATGATCGCCTTTTCCTGCTGGTTATTATTGGCGTTACGAGCATGGACGTAAGGATTAGTTTGTTGTGGTCGAAGATGGTTATTGAGAGTCAAAATGGAATTTTGGTGAACTTCTCAATGGCTTGCAAGCGCTTGGGTTAAGGGTATATCCAAGGCTTACTACGGGAGATGTGCCCTTGGTTTTTGGAATTCAATAGCAAAGATATCCTCCACACAGGTAGCAGGAAGGGCATTAAATATAAAAATAGCTAATGTGCTGGTTACACTCCCAAAAGGCATGCAACTGAAAGTTAAGACTAAGCTGCATGAGGTCTGACGAGTAGAGAGCCCTGATGCCGCTAATAAAGCCTTCTATGTTTTTATATTTTGTTGAAAAGGTTTTCAGCAAAGTATCCTGTACCAATGAAGGAGATGGAAAAAGATCGAGAATAACTGCTGGCATTCTCTATGCCTTCCTGTCATCGTATTGGGGATCAAATAAAAAGGACGAATCAAATTGAATTGGCTTTTGTGACAGCAGACTAGTAAAGTAACGCGCGAAAAACTGTGATTCGAGAAAAATAATTCTTTCAATAGTATTTAAGCTGCTCTTCCGTCTGCTCAGAAAAGCTGGAACCAGTTAAGGGGATTTTACTTGTTGAGCGACCCTGGTGCTGGTGGTAAACAACGTCCAATTTAAGGATGGAAAACAGATTCACAAAGCATCAGAGTAGGAATGTAGCCCTGTGACCCGCCATCCACCAAATGTGCTAATAACTTAAAATTTATAACTCTTGTTAATTAATTATTTATTTAATTATAAAGAAATAAAAATGGAATTTTGATTTAGGTAAATGGTATTTTAGTATTTATTTAATTAAATTATTTTTTATAATTAATAAAACCAATTGCGTCATAAACCTTACTAAGGGTTAGTTGAGCGCGAGCCTCTGCTTTGCTAGCACCTTCAGACATAATATCATTCAATAATTTTTCGTTATTACGAAATTTATCAAAACGAGTTTTAATATTTATTAACATATCTGAAACAGAATCAGCAACAGTATTTTTAAGATCACGATACATTTTTCCGACAAATTGTTTTTCTATATCTGAGGTAGATCTACCTGTTACACCAGAAAGGATATCTATCAGATTAGAAATACCCGGTTTGTTTTCTGAATCATAATAAATTCGTGGTGGTTTATTAGAATCAGTAAGGGCTCGTTTTATTTTTTTAGCCGCTGATTTAGGATTTTCTAATAAAGTTATTACATTATTTCGATTATCATCTGATTTTGACATCTTTTTTTTTGGTTCTTGTAAAGAGATAATCCGAGCTCCTTTTTCAAGAATAAATGGATTAGGTATAGTGAATATTTCACCATAGAGGGAATTAAAACGTTGAGCAATATCGCGGCTTAATTCTAAATGTTTTTTTTGATCAATACCAACTGGAACTTGGTTTGCTTGGTAAAGTAAAATATCAGCAGCCATTAATACTGGATAATCAAATAATCCAGTATTAATATTTTCAGTATGACGGGCTGATTTATTTTTAAATTGTGTCATGCGGCTTAATTCACCAAAATAGGTATAACAGTTAAGCACCCAATTAAGTTGAGTATGTTGAGGAACATGGGATTGAATAAAAATAATACTTTTTTTAGTATCAATACCACAAGCTAAGTATAAGGCTAATGTATCAAGCGTACGCTTTTTTAATTCTTTTGGGTCTTGACGGACTGTAATGGCATGTTGATCAACAATACAATAAATACAGTCATAATTATCTTGCATGTGGACCCATTGGCGTAATGCGCCAATATAGTTGCCAATGGTTAACTCACCAGACGGTTGAGCTCCACTGAATACAATTGGCTTTTTGTGGATATTAGTTGATTTTATAGGGGGGATCTTCATGTTATAAGTCCAGACTTATCAAAGGTAGCAGTTCTAATGCAAGAATGAGGTCGGCAAAGTATATCTAATGCATAGTCTTGTTTACTTAATGCAATAGATTTACTATAGTTATATCCATAAGTTAACCCCATATAAGGACAATCTCTATTTTTAGCAGCTAAGATATCATTATGAGAATCACCAACAAATAATAGTTGATCTTTATGTAGGCTAAATTTTCCCATTGTAAGATATAGTGGAAGTGGGAAGTTGAATATGAAGTTCTCTTTTATATTATCGCCCTTCTAATATAAAAAAAATAAGAAGTAATGGTTAATTTTTTAATAAAGGATCAATAAATTGTGTTGGTTTATTGGTAGCAATTTCTAATGGTAATGGTTGTTGTTTAGCTATTTCTGTTAATTCGCCAGGCACTGTCCTCGATTAATATACGTACTATCTAAATTAGATGTAATGGCTTGACCAATTAATTTTTTAAATCTAATTAAATTACCTCAGCTAACTTTTTACGCATAGCATCAATGACAGTTTTGTAATCTGGTTGATTAAAAATTGCAGAACCAGCGACAAAAGTATCAGCACCTGCATTTGCAACATTAATAATGTTATTAATGTTGATGCCGCCATCAACTTCTAAGCGAATATTATAAGTATTATTATCGATTATTTTACGAACTTGACGCAATTTATTTAGGGTTTGTGAAATAAAAGATTGTCCACCAAAGCCAGGATTAACCGACATAATTAGGATTATGTCTAATTTATCTATCACGTAATCTAAATAATTTAATGGTGTAGCAGGATTAAAAGCTAAACCGGCTTTACATCCGTTATCTTTAATTAATTCTAATGTGCGATCAATATGCTTAGTTGCTTCAGCATGAAATGTAATATAGGTTGCACCAGCTTTAGCAAAGTCAGTAATCAGTCGATTTACTTGTTTTACCATCAAATGTACATCAATGGGTACCTTAATGCCATAATCTCGCAATGCTTTACATATCATTGGGCCAAAAGTTAAATTTGGAACATAATGGTTATCCATAACGTCAAAATGGATAATATCAGCGCCAGCTTTAATAACTTTCCAAGTATCTTCACCTAAACATGCAAAATTTGCAGATAAAATAGAGGGTGCAATCAGAAAATCTTTCATTATTATCTCCGATTTGTTTTTTACCTTTTATGTTTTTTTTATAAGTTGGATTATAAACTGCTAACAGTTCATCGACTTTTCTACGAGCAAGGCTATTACGACTAATTGTTCTACGTACTTTAATAACATTTATCTTTGCGTCATGATACCATGCTCTAGTCGCTGGTGTATCATGATTTGATATTAATACGGGTATTCCGCGTGTTGATGATAAGTGATAAGCTATTTGAGCTAAATTGTATTGTTCTTTATTATCAAAACTATTTGTATGATATGCGGTAAAATTAGCTGTATCAGAAAGAGGTGTATAGGGTGGATCGCAATAAACGACAGCACTTTTATTTACTGATAGCAATGTTTCTTGATAGGTTTGACAGATAAAAATGGCTTTTTGTGCTTTTTCAGCAAACCAATAGAGTTCATCTTCAGGAAAATAAGGTTTTTTATAACGCCCAAATGGAACGTTAAATTCTCCTTTTGAGTTGTAACGACAAAGACCATTATAGCAATGACGATTAAGATATAAAAATAGTTCACTACGGCGTTTAGAATTATTAGATAAGTTAAATTCTGTACGTAAACGGTAGTATTGCTCAGCTGTATTTAACTCATTATTAAAAAGCTGACGTGAATGCTGCATAAATATATCAGTATGATATTTTACAGTATTATACAAATTGATAAGATCATTATTAATGTCACCCAGGATGTAAGCATTATAATTTGTATTCAAAAATACCGAACCTGCCCCGACAAATGGTTCTACCAGACAATCACCTTCTGGTAAATATTTTTTAACTTCTTCTACCAGAAGATATTTACCACCAGCCCATTTTAAAAATGCGCGTTTTTTCTTCATGCTGCCGTGTTTTATCTAAATGTTCCAGAGTTTTTGTATATCTCTCTGTTTAGGAGAGCAGATTTGCGCCTAATGATTCTTTATTTTTGATCTTGTTTAACTTGATGAAATTTTCTAACCCAAGGCTTTTTTTCCTGAACAGAAGCGGGAAAAGTTAAAATTGCGTTTTTTGCTTCACTGACTGAACGGTAATTACCATTGATAAGAACATACCATTGTTGTCCATTACGTATGGTCTTATAGATTTTATAATTAGTTAAGCGATTATTTTTAGCAAATGCTTCTAGAGAGTTTAAACGGCGTGCACTACTTAATTGTAGTGTATAATTACTCGCTGGAGCCGACAATAAATCATTACTTTTATTTGTATGTGTTCGAACTATAGGTTTTGTTTTTGTTTTATGATTAGTTTTAATTGGTTCAACGATCTTTGCTGGTGTAGTAGATGGAAGTTTTGTTGATGATGGTGTTGATGTTGGATTTTCAACAAGTTGTTGCTTTATACTAGCTAATGTTTGTCCATGCTGTAAAGCATCAACAAGGTCACCAGGGATTTCAATATGGTTACTTTGGCCTTGGTTAGCTAGAGACAAAGAACTTTCAGTTGGTGTATTACTAATTGAAGGAATGGTTATGCTTTGTGCTTGATTTTTTTTTTGATGTAAAGATAAAAGAGACTCATTTAACAGTGATGTTGGTTTAGAAATATTGAGATTAAGCTCATTTGTTGTTGTAGAGGTATATTCTTTTTCATGATCAGTTGGTGCTTTAAGTGTTGATCTGATCGTGATAATGAATAACAATAGAACCAAAACAGCGATACCAATCATGATATGTTGCTTAGAGGCTAGATGGTATTTAAATCCTTGCTGACGTGAACGTAATATAGGTCTGTCTGAAGTATCTGGCCGGAAGTTACTCTGATCTTGAGGATCTCT
This sequence comes from Arsenophonus sp. NEOnobi-MAG3, assembly GCA_052171895.1. GTDB lineage: Bacteria > Pseudomonadota > Gammaproteobacteria > Enterobacterales > Enterobacteriaceae > Arsenophonus. The sequence goes on along the minus strand of JBQMRN010000001.1, from coordinate 5,367 downwards.
TTCTGGTTTAAAATCGTCCATTTCCCCTCCCTTTTTAAGGTGAATGACCTTATTTCATGGATAAAGATTATTTATGTACAGTTTGATTCTAATATACAGATATTTATCATAGTGTCATACTATGGCTATCTTACATACATTAATCACGATTTAATCTGTATGTAGGCATTGTTTAATTGCTTTTAAAACAATCTCATGGCTTATATTAGTGTATAATTCTGCATTGCCAATAGATTTTGGTAGCACCAGATTGAGTTGCTTATTAACTACTTTTTTATCTCTCATCATGTGAGGTAAATAAGCTTCAGCAGGCATTTTTTCTGGTCCTTTAGTAGGGATATTTGCTTGTATCAGTAAGTTTAAAATCCGTTGAGTATGATTATTATCAAATTGGCCAATTAATTCTGCAGTTTTTGCCGCCATCATGATACCTGCAGCAACTGCCTCACCATGTAGCCAGAAACCATAGCCTAATTCAGTTTCAATGGCATGAGCAAAGGTATGTCCTAAGTTCAATAATGCACGTTGTCCATTGGTTTCTTTTTCATCCATAGCAATGATTTTTGCTTTTAATTTACAACAAAGCCGGATAGAATAAGCTATTCTTTTTTCATCAAATTCAAATAGTTTATTAATATTTTTTTCTAACCAACAAAAAAAATTATAATCTAGAATTATAGCATATTTAATAATTTCTGCTAGACCTGAAGAAAATTGACGTGCTGGTAATGTTTTTAGACTATCTAAATCAATAATAACCGATATTGGGTGATAAAAAGCACCAATCATATTTTTACCTAATGGATGATTGACTGCTGTTTTTCCTCCAATAGATGAGTCAATTTGAGATAAAAGCGAGGTTGGTGCTTGAATAAAACTAACCCCTCTTTGGTAGCAGGCCGCAGCAAATCCTGTCAAATCACCAATAACACCGCCACCAAGGGCAATAAGGGTGGTTGTTCGAGTGTGATTTTTTTCCAACAAGGCAGTGAAGATAGTATAAAGGGTAGCTAATGATTTGTATTGTTCTCCGTCAGGTAGAATGATCTCATCAACTTTAACGCCTATTTTTCTAAGAGTAGATTTTACCCTTGCAGAATAAAGAGTATGTAGTGTTTTGTTTGTTACAATCATTGCATATTCGCCACTTTTTAGAGGAAAAAATGCATCAGAGGAGTTAAATAAACCAAAAGCGATACTAATAGGGTAACTTCGTTCACCGAGTCTAACTATCAATTTTTCCATGTTGATTTTACCTTTATGGCATGATCAATAAACTATTCTTATTGATTTATTAAATTAAATATTTTCTATTAATCTAATGATTAGATTAGAAACCACTTTTGCACTTTTATCGTTGGTATGAATAGTAATGTCTGCGATTTCTTCATAAAATGGATTGCGTTCATGAGCAAGTTTTTCTAAAACTTTACGAGCAGGTTGATGATCTAGTTGCAATAAAGGTCTTTTTTTATCGCGTTGAGTTCGAGCCATTTGTTTTTCAATCCTAGTTTCAAGATAAACGACTACCCCGCGAGCAGACAGACGGTTTCGTGTTTCTTTTGATTTTACCGACCCCCCACCTGTTGCTAGAACAATACCTTGTTTTTCTGTAAGCTTATTGATAATTTTTTCTTCACGTTCTCGAAAGCCTTGCTCACCTTCCAAATCAAATACCCAACTAACATCAGCACCAGTACGTCGTTCAATTTCTTGATCTGAATCAAAAAATTCCATCCTAAGTTGCTGAGCTATCTGTCGACCAATAGTACTTTTTCCGGCGCCCATAGGCCCAACCAGAAATATATTGCGTTTCTCTGCCATATTTTTGGTATTACTAAGATTATTCGTTAATGATAAACCCGCCCATGCCAATTAAACTAGCAACGGGACCTATAATTGAAATCTTATGAGTATTGAGATCTTTTCTTGCATATAAAAGCAAAAAAAAATTAAAAATACATTCAGTTTTTTTGAATTATATAGAAATGGTCTGTTTTTGTAACATAACTGATAGTAGTATTTATTCAGAGCTTTAAAATTCTAAATGTCTCGTAATACGTGATATATACTATTATGAAGCTCAAATACTCCTCTTCAAATTTATTTGGCACTAACTTAACATCAATAAAAGTTGAAAACCAGGTGATATCTATATATGAAAAATGTATTATTGCTGCCAATTATGAATGATATAAAATTAGATATAAAAATTATTGCAATAGATTAGCTAAAAATGCAACTCTAATCGTATATATAAAGGTTTTATTATCAAGTGTATGCCATTTGCTATGTTCGCAAAGGTTGTTGGTAAAATCTCTTATACTTTATCAAGGATTTTAGCTACAGAACTTGCCATGAAAAGCAAACAGTCATATAGACTGTTTCCTCATTCTTTGTCAACATAAAGCTGGATCTCATTAGTTTGGTCGATGAGAATATGTCGGATAATATCAATTTATACATTGAAGCAATTCATTGCACTTTATCCTGCCTATATTGTCACAGTGAACATGTTATCTGCTGAAGGATATTGCAAAATCCACGATTTTAGAAAAACATTTAACAATTTTACTAGAAGTTCTCTACCGAAATTAAATCACAAGGATAACTGGTTTAGTTATCTGCGACGTATATTAAATGGGTTGAGGTTATGGAAATTGAATCCCTCTTTAAGTGAAGAGAAAAGTCATTTATTTTTGCTAAAAGGAGATAGAATCGATTTATTAGTTTATTGTAAGTAAAAATTTTATCAGACTGTGTATTCTTTGACCTAACGCAGTAATTTTAAATATATTAATCCTAGCTTTAGCTTAATAACCTTTGTTTTTTCCCATTTTATACATTCTTTCTGACAACAAATCCATTACCTGTTTAGCGAGCTGAGTGTCAATAAAAAGTAGCCTATCGCCAAAAGAATACATTTATAGTGATCTGTGTGCAGGAAATCAGTTCATAAGAACAGACAATTTTTTAGAAGCCGTCATCTCCAGCACTTTATTCACCTTTATACCTTCAGTAATAGTGTTTCTAGTTTAGGATTCGACAAGAATCCATAGTAACACACCAGCTTAATATTCCTACTAGAATATAGCTAATATAGCGCCAGATTATTTCTTCATGCGTCAGGGTCTGATGCCGCTACTATTTAGTCAGCTGGTCATTAATGATATACAACCTACTCTATTCCCCCCCCATCAGTAATGCCAAGTTTTAATGCGGATACTACCGGGTAGGGTTTAATGTAGTGTCAGAGGTATTTTATGCTATGCCATGCCCCTTTCATCTTTTTAGCGAAGTGCACTTTTCAGTAACGTCCGTACTATACGCCACCACTTCTTCCTGCCAAGAATATGCTCCAAATCAGGAAGAGAACTAGGATTTATCAGGTTATAGCTGTGACGTAAAATACGGATAAGAGTGCCTCACAAAAGTACTTTTATCGCTATTTTTTTGAAGAACAGCTCATACCATACAGCATGTTTAATATCCAGACCACCACGAGTGACGAGACATGAACATGCGGATGTTGATTGAGTTGTAGAGCATAAGAGTGTAAGAGGTACTGAAAATATCAATTTCGATACCCTGTTTCGCGTGCCCATTACACTGCAGTATAGGGGTGGCGAGGCGAAACAGAGCGTTAAGTCGCGACAAGTTTTATTGTTAAAAAAGCCCAAAGAAGATGGGAATACTGAAAGTAATTTGTTGTCTACTCCACTAATCAAATAAAATATGAACCTGCTGTGCTAATTACTGCTCGGTAGATTTGAAGCAGCATAAACTGCAGGCTTTTGATTTACAGCTTTGCTAGGAAAAACAGCTATTGAAACATTCAGGATAGGTATAGCAGTAGCACCTGTCGGGGGCCGGACACTAACCCATAGCACAAGTACTGCAGGCAATCATTTGCTCGATAAATAGACGGCTCCACTAGTTGACAGTTTCAGCGTGTTTTTCAAGAAATTTATTGCAGGCTTCATCAAGAGTTATTAGCAAATTTGTGGTGTTTGGGGCTGGTTACAGGTTCCGCTATGTTGCTTTATAAATCTTTTCTCCATCTTTAAATTGGAGGTTGTTTACCACCAGGGTCAAAAAGATAAATTCTCTTAACTGCTTCCATATTTTTTGAACAGACGTGGTAGCTTAATACCATTGAAATGGTTGTTTTTTGAAGCATAGTCTTTCGTGCATCGAATTCCTAGCCTGACTGTTGTAAAAAGACGATTCAATCGGATTCGTCGTTCTTATTGACGCCCAAGTGCGCTGACGGGAAGTTGTAGAATGCAAGCAGTTCTTGTCGATCTTTCTCTAGCTTCTTCATCTCTGCAGGATACTTTCCTGAAAACCTTGCTAATAAAACATCAAGAGCTTTATTAACGGGATTACTGCTCTCTGTTAGTAAGAGACCTCCCGGTCAGCTTAGTCTTAACTTTCAGTTGCATGCCTTTGGAAAGTGAAGGCAGGACATTAGCTGTTTTGTGTACTTAATGGCGTTACTGCTACGTGTGCGGGAATATCTTTGCCATTACATTTCAAAAAAACCAAGGGCACCGTCTTTTGTAGCAAGCCTAGGAGATACGGTTAAGCTACGGCGCTCGTAGACCATTAAGAAATTTGGTCTGGTACGCTTCTAGCTCTTGATAACCATCTTCGAGTGTAACAACCTTATTATATCCGTATTCAGTGACGCCGATAATCACCAGAATGGAAAAGCGATCCTCTTGCCTGAGAGGAGAGTATATGCCATCAGCCAAGAAATAAACGTAGAGCATATCGCTTAAATTCGCAAGCACTACATTGCCTGTGCTCTTCAAGCTATTGCTGTTTCAGTCTGCTGATGGTATTCAGAGAGAGGATGTACTTTTCACCTGGGGGATTTTTCCTCGCTAAAAATCATCGGTGGATATGCCTCGCAGGTGTTGTTGCTGGCATGGTAGCAACTCTTTAATATTTTTTAGACGCTTCAGATAATGCGCTAGGAGCTAGATATTGAAACATATTCTCTTGCCGCTGTCGGATACCACCTTACCTGAGGCACTTTAATCTCAATATCGCCATCGCCTATACCAATCTGTATAGTTCGGTGTAGAAATAACCATTACGGACGACGGGCATCCAGCCCGCCTATAAAGGCGCCGTTCAGCATACGCCGCCCCATGATTTCTAGCTAAGCCTCAATACGGCGGTGGCTATCAGGTGCTTGGTACTATTACGAATGAGCTCATACAAGGGATTACAGGTAATATCTGATTTCACGGATATCTCTAGAGTAGACTTTTCATTGGATATCATCTCTCTCTTCTTGAAATCATTCACGAAATTAATCAGTAGAATATAGGCACCATCTCTGAAACTCCATATACC